>CBDULT010000001.1:0-488665 GCA_965368165.1 uncultured Thalassospiraceae bacterium
AGTTAACCACAAAGGTGTCATCGCCAGAGCCGCCGTACATGTTATCGTTGCCTGTGCCGCCTCGGATAACGTCGTCACCAGCAGAGCCAGTGATGTTGTCATGTCCGGCACCGCCGTCGATGCTAGAAACATCGGTCAGGGTGGTGTTGGAGAAGTCGAGGGTTTGGCTTGAGCCGTCACCATTGACAGCCCCGCCATTGGCATCAATCTCTTCGATAGAGTTGTTGGCATTGAAATGACCGTCGATGGTCACACCGCTACCGTCTTCGGAAACCACTTTGTCGTTTCCTTCGCCACCGAAGAAGTCGTCAGCCCCGTCACCTGAGTTAACCACAAAGGTGTCATCGCCAGAGCCGCCGTACATGTTATCGTTGCCTGTACCGCCGTAAATGACGTCGTTTCCACCTGCGGCGTAAATATTATCATGGCCTGCGTTGCCGTAGATGGTATCTGCCGAGTCGGTGCCGTTGACTGTATGGCTGGCAGCACTATCAATAATAACATTATCGACCGTATCATTGACCGTTAAGTTTACGGTTGCCGTTGTTGTTCCACCTTGCCCGTCACTGACTTCGTAAGAGAAACTGTCAGCACCATAATAGTCATGGTTTGGTGTATAGGTATAAGTGCCGTCATCGTTAAAGCTTAAGGTGCCATTGCTAGGGCCCGAATCGAGAGTATAGGTGAGGGGATCGCCGTCTGCATCTGTTGCGCTGACGGAGCCATTGTAAGAAGTGTCTTCAGATAAAGTCGCTGAACTATCTTCAGCTTCAGGGGCTGAGTTTATTTCAGCTTCAATTTCAGCGGTCTCAACAACTTCTTCTTCCTCTTCCGTTTCACCATCATCGCTATCACCTGAGCTGTTTGAAGAGCCGCTAGATGCGCTTGCTGGAGCAGCTTCTTCGGCTGTTTCTTCTTGAGTTTGGGCTTCCTGTTGGTCTTGAGCCTGGCTGTTATCAGCAGATTCTTCAGTTGCTGCGTCTTTGGCTTCTTCAGACTTATTCCCCTTTTTATCTTCAGCCTTATTGCCGTGGTCGGGGTTTTCTTCTGAATTTCGGCGACCGAACCCATTGCCGTTGTTCTCTTGGATTCCCCCAAGGGTATCGGCACCTTCGTCACCGTCGTCATTACCTTGTTCAGAGTGTTCAGCTTTAGGGCCTGATTTTTTTGCTGAATTCTCTTTGCCAAGGTTTGTTGCAACGCTGGCTTCCGAGTTCCGGCTACCCATTTGAATGGATGAATAGACGCTTGGATCATCACCACTTTCCCCTGAGCTCGCCGTTTGTTCAACAGGACCATCTTGCTTTGTTTGCTCTTCTTCAAGTCCTTCTTGGAGGACCGTAAGCTCATCAAAAACGGACTCGTCAACTTTTGAGTTTTCGGGGTTATTGTTATTTTTGTCAGCCATCATTTCTCGCTATCGGAACTATTATTTCTATAGCTCTCTCTGTTAAGATCGGGATTAAAACTGACGGTATTTTATCAAGCTATTTGCTAAGAGAATACTAATATCGAAACTCTGATCAACGAATTGATCTTAGGTGTAGGGGCGTTGGGGTCTTTAGAAAGGTTGCTCTGTTTTGCCAACGCCCTGCGGCAGTTCTAGAAGAGGGCTTCTACGGGAACAGAATAATAAAAATTAAATGTTTCTGCTCCGGGATTGCTGTCGCCAATATTGGCATTTGATCGATGTGAGATTGAAAAGCCTAAGCGGCTGGCATCTTCGAACTCATACCCTAACTCAACTTGGGAACGGATTTCGAGGTCATGGCCTAAATCTTTGCCATCGCCTTTATGATAATATCCAGGTGCAAAACTAGGTGTGAAGTAATAGCCATCTTGGCCAAAATCAAAAGCGATACCTGCAAAAGCAAAGAACGATTTATCGGTTGTAGCTGAAATTCCAACAAGGGGCCGCGCTGCCTTAAAGAACTTTTTACCTTGATATTCCAGGCGGAGTTCAGCAGCAGTATTATCGCGTTTGTTAAAATCAAAATAACCTATGCCGCCTTTTAGCAAAGGGGTATCTTTTAGCGGCTGGGGATCATTAGCATATGAGTTTGCTGAACAAAATAAACCAGCCAAAGCAAGGATGGTAATTTTCAAAAAGGCACGATTTTTCACTGAGCTCCCCCTCGAGCAGAATTTTTATAAATTATATCATCGCTCACATAGATAGATTAACATTCTTAAGCTCTTATGAATTTTAGACGCTCCATAGCCTTAACAAGAGCTAATCTTATCTCTGGTTCTAGGGCCGAATGACCACAGTTAGGAATGATGGTGTACTCAGCGGTTGGCCAGGCTTGTGCTAAATCATCAGCCGTAATTAAGGGGCAAACCATATCGTAGCGTCCTTGAACGATCTCTCCGGGTATGTTGGCGAGCTTGTCCATGTTAGATAAAATATGGTTCTCATCCATGAAGCCTTTGTTGATGAGGTAATGGGCTTCTAATTTAGCCAAGGCGACCAGGCCTCTGTCGATCCCAATGTTTAAAAACTCACTGCTGTTTTGATCTGTGCTTTGGTTTGATTGTAATGTTGAGCAAGAACTTTCAAATTGGCACCACACTTGAGCCGCGGGACCATGAATATCAGGGTCGGGGTGGGTGAGGCGGTGGTAATAATTACTCAACAAATCCCCTCGTTCCTCTGTAGGCAGGTATTGGGACAATCGTCGCCAAGCCTCTGGAAAAATTTGTTTTACACCGTCAATGAACCAGTCAATTTCGGAATCACGACACAAAAAAATTCCGCGCAAGACAAAGCCAAGGCATCGATTTGGAAAGGTAACGCCGTAAGCTAAAGCAAGGGTGCTCCCCCATGACCCGCCAAAAACGAACCACTTTTCGACCTTTAAGTGTTTTCGAAGCTGTTCCATATCTGTGACCAGATGAGGGGTGGTATTGTTTTTTAACTCCCCTTGGGGCCGTGACCGTCCGCAACCTCTTTGGTCAAAAAGGATGATGCGGTAGTGTTTAGGGTCAAAGAAACGGCGATGGATCGGTTGGCATCCAGCACCGGGGCCTCCGTGAAGAAAGACAACAGGAATGCCATTTGGATTCCCGCAGGTTTCCCAATAGAGGCTATGCAGGTCATCTACAGCCAGCCGCCCACAATCATGGGGCTCGATAGGTGGGTATAAGTCTTGGGTTAAATGATTTGTGTCCATGGGAGAAATGATGTGGTCCTTTCCAAGTTATCAAGCTCTCGGTTTTTCCCCATATAAGAATTAACTTTAGCAAACGCCAAGGAGATTTTTTTAAACTCCCTCTTTTCTAATCATAGATTGTCAGCGTATGGTTATCATCAAATGGGAGAGATCATGCCACAAATGAAGATGTTTAAACCATTATCAATAGCTCTGGCTATGCTTTTAGGTGGAAGTTTACTTGCTTCGTGTACCCTGCCGAAAGGGCAGGACACAGCGTTGCCCGATGGTGAGAAAAAAATTGTGGCTGATATTCGCTACCAGCCTGTTGCCTATGAGGAATTACAAGGCTGGAATGGTGATAATCATGGAGAAGCGCTGATCTCACTAGGCAAAACCTGCAAATCTATTGAAGCGGGTGAAGCCCTTTGGGTTGAAAAGTTACTTTCGCAAGAGGGAATGAAAAAAGCGTGGAAAGATATCTGCCAAATAGCCCCTCAAGTTCCCCAACAAGCAGCTAAAGCATTCTTCGAGACAGCTTTCATGCCTTTTAAAGTCGTTGCGGGTGATGATCGAGAGGTCGGAAAGCTAACGGCCTACTACACGCCTGTAATTAAAGGGAGTTGGACTCGGTTAACCCCTTATTCAGCCCCTCTCTATCCCATGCCGAAAGATTTGCAACCGGGCGAGGCCCGCTATAGTCGGCAGGCCATTGCAGATGGAGCGATCCCTGCTGCTGACACCATTGTTTGGGTCAACAACCCTGTTGATGCTTTTTATATGCAAATCCAGGGTGCCGGGGAAATTGTTATGGAAGATGGTTCCAAGGTTTTATTGGAAGTGGAGGGCACCAATGGGCACTCTTGGCAAAGTCCGGCCAAGAAAGGGCTTAATCGGGAGGTGTTGAAAGCTCTTGTTCTTCATCAACCAAGCGTGGCTGTGGATATGATGAATGGTTTTCCCCGCTATGTTTTCTATAAAGTGGCCCCCACCGATCAGGTAAGGGGGGCGGCTGAGGTTCCCCTGACAAATGAACGTTCAATTGCTGTTGATAACCGTCACATCCCCTTAGGGACGCCCGTTTGGATAGATGGTGAAAATGATTTTGGTGCGATCCGCAAGCTCACCATTGCTCAAGATATTGGTGGAGCCATTAAGGGATCTGTTCGTGCCGATCTTTATATGGGACGCGGAGAGGCGAAAGGAAACCTCGCGCGCAAGGTAAACCATAATCTACGTATGTACGCTTTAATCCCCCGTACCAAAACCGGGCTTACCAACTTCTTAAATGAGAAAAATCCAGTGATGGCAGCTAAATCTAAAGAACCTGAAATGGTGTTGGTGAAAACCCCCTTGCCCCCGGTGAAGAAAGCAATGGGGAAAGGGCGATACGCCATTCAGCTAGGGGCTTTTGGCAATCAAGATTGGGCCAATAAGCAATGGACTAAGATCGTAAAACGGACAGCTCCCTTGCTCGATAACGTTGTCCACAAGTTGAGCAGCTACAAAACCTTCTATCGCCTTCGCGCCGGGCCCCTAACCACACGCGGAGAGGCAACCGGGTTATGCCAGAAGCTTAAAGCTGTTGGGGTCGATTGCTTCCCGGTTACCGGGATGCAATAGGCTGAAACCTAGCCTCGTTCGTCGTCTAAAATATCAAGAACAAGGCCTTTGTTGATTTGGTCAAGACCGCCCCAGGCTATCCAGAAGTTTTCGCTGATCTCTTGGGCCACATGGGCAAAATCGGCTTTTCTTAAAACCGCTGCCAAAATAATTCGCTCGGATTTGTTGCCCAGAAAAGATTTTGCCATTTCTTGAACGCCACCTGATTTTGACAGAGCTTCCGTCACATCAAACCAGCAGTTAATGGTCTCTAAATCGCCTAAAAGGGGGCGCAAAGCTTTGTCTACGGCCGGGTTTTCAAGAGCTGCTTTAACCAAGTCAACAGGGCGAGGTAGGCTTTGTTCTTCCATATTTTTAAGAACCCTCAGCCTCGGGGTGGCGTTCAAACATACCCATACCCAACATTGAGAGCACCACTTCGTTATCCTGGTTATGGACTTCCGTTTTGGTTCGAAGGATACCTAAATGGGGCTTGCTTTTAGAAGGGTTAACTTCCAGCACCTCAATGCGGACGCTGAGGCAATCACCTGGGCGAACGGGCTTGTGCCAGCGAAGTTGGTCGATGCCAGGAGAGCCAAGACTGGCGGCTTTTGAGATATAGCCATCGACAAGAGCGCGCATCATGATGGAGGCGGTGTGCCAGCCACTAGCGACAAGGCCGCCAAACATATGGTCTTTGGCGGCTTCTTTGTCGGTATGAAAGGGTTGCGGGTCGAATTCAGAAGCGAAATTAATAATTTCTTCTTCCGTAATCGTCCGACCCGGAACCTCAATGATTTGTCCTGGCTTAAAATCATCCAGGTACAACAAGGAAGACATTGCTGTCTTTACTCTGTCCTTGTAATGAGGTGGTAACCGAAGTCGGTTTCAACAACGTCACTCAGGCCACCAACTTCAAGATTGAAGGCTGCTTCATCAAATTCTGGAACCATTTGGCCCCGACCGAACAGGCCTAAATTCCCGCCATCGTTGCCGGAAGGGCAGTCTGAGTTTTCTTTGGCGATATCAGCGAAATCAGCCCCGCCATCAATATCGGCTTTGAGTTTGTTGATCAGTTCTAAAGCTTCCTCTTTGGTACGGGTCGCTGTTGAGCGGGAAGAGCCTGCGTACATGAGGAGGATATGTGAAGCGTTGACTTGGTCAGCCATAATTTGTCCTTTTCAAAAATAGAGATACCCTCCAATGCCTTTTATAAAAGGCTGCGTCAAGAGGTGGCGGGGAGTTTTTCCGGGTCAAATGGTACTTTTGAGGCCAATCCAAAAAGGTCTTCAGCAAGGGAGGCCCCAGATAATAAACCAGCCTCTCCTCTTGGTTTGCCAACCATCTGTAAGCCAACAGGAAGCCCTGTTGAAGTAAAGCCACAGGGCAAAGAAAGCGCAGGGCATGAGGTGAGAGTAATGGCAAAAGTGATGGCGAGCCAGTCCACATAATTATTAAATTTATAATCATTAACCTCATCGATATAGCGTTGCTCGACATTAAAAGGGGGGACGATGGTTGTCGGGCATAGCAGGAGGTCATAGTCTTCAAAAAAGGAGACCATGCGTTGATAAATTTGGCCTCTTTTGACCTCTGCCTTGCCTATTTCTTTGGCCGTTAAAGCCATGCCTTTTTCGATATTCCAAACAAGATCAGGTTTTAGGCGGTCTTTTTTAGTTTGATATAAGCCCCTTAGGCTGGTGGACATTTGGGCGGCACGGAGGGTTTGGAAACAATCCAAAGCACCTGACAAATCGGGAGAACGCTCTTCAACGTTAACACCAATCCCGCTCAGTTTGAGGGCTGCTTTTTGACAGATATCAGCGACCTCAGGATCAACAGGGACCAACCCACCTAAATCTTTGGTAAAAGCAATACGTTTTGGTTTAACGGGCTGGTCAACGGCTTGTTGAAACGAGGTGACTGGAGCCTCCAGTGAAAGGGGGTCCTTGGGGTGCTGCCCTCCCATGCCATCGAGCATAAGGGCAACGTCCCCGACATTTCGCCCCATTGGGCCTTCCACATTGAGAGTGTTATATGGAAGGGGAGTGGGATGGCGCGCTACACGACCTGGGCAGGGGCGTAAGCCGACAACAGAACAAAAAGCGGCTGGGATTCGCAACGACCCTCCTAGATCAGAACCTGTCGCCAACCACACTTGCCCGGTGGCGAGGGCAACGGCTGAACCACCTGAGGAACCGCCGCAGGTTTTTCCCAAATTCCACGGATTTCGGGTTTCCCCAAAAACGTCATTGAAGGTGTTGGCCCCCGCGCCGAATTCTGGTGTATTGCTCTTGGCAATAACCAAAGCACCGTTGTCCTCTAAGGTCTTGACCATGACATCGGAAGATGTCGGGAGATTACTGGTAAATAGAGGGGAGCCGTAGGTTGTGCGAACCCCCGCAACGTTGTTTAAGTCCTTCACCGCGATGGGCAATCCACCAAGCCAATTGGCCTCACCTTGCCTCGATTGATCAAGAAGTAGGGATTTCTCCTTTGCTCGGTCAAAACACAATGTGGGCAGCGCATTAAGGGGGGTATCAACCGTCTTTATTTGCATTTCTGCGGCTTCTATAAGCTCTAAAGGAGTGATTTCTCCCTTTTTAAGCAAAGAAACGGCTTCTCGTGCTGATAATTTTGTTAGTTCATTCATATTTGTAAATTACCATTCAATGGTTAATCTGTTGAGCTATAATTTTTAGTGAGGGAGCCGTCCTTTTGATATTTCGTTACCCGAAGCCCTGGATCGGCCTCTTTAGCTGCCTGATGGTTGTCATCAGCACGGATGCAAAAGCTGAGGGGCCGGCTTTTACTCTGCCCATCGACTGTGTGGCGGGCGAAAGCTGCTGGATTGTTAATTATGTTGACTTAGATAAAGCCCCTAAGGCTACGGCAGACTATAAATGTGGGTGGAGAACTTACGACAAACATAAAGGGGTTGATTTCGGTATCCAGAACATAGCCACCATGAAAGCTGGGGTGCCAGTGCTGGCGGCTGCCCCGGGGCGAGTTCTTGGTATGCGCGACGGTATGGAAGATATCTCCCTCGAAGACTTAAAAGACCCCAAAACCATTCGGGGGCGTGAATGCGGCAATGGCGCCGTTGTTCAGCATGCCGATGGCTGGCGCACCCAATATTGCCATATGAAAAAGGGCAGTGTCCTTGTCAAAAAAGGGGAAAAGGTGTCGCGTGGTCAACCTATTGGCCTTGTCGGTCTTTCCGGGAGGACGCAATTCCCCCACGTTCATTTCCAGGTCTCCAAGGGAAAGAAGATTATCGACCCCTTCCAAGGCGATATTGCCGATGGCAAATGTGGAGAAGAGGTTCAGCCTTTGTGGGATAAGAAAGCAATTTCTGGCTTTGATTATGGACCTTCAATCTACATGGCTGGATTTGCTCCGGATAAACCAAAACCCAGGGCGGTCAGAAAAGGGTTGTATCAAGATGATATTTTAGGCCGCATGTCGCCAAAATTGATCCTTTGGGCGGATATTTTTGGGTTAGCAAAAGATGATAAAGTAGTGGTCAAAATTATTGACCCCTCTGGGGAATTTCTGCTCGATTATGCCGCAACGATAAATAAAAATAGTGCGCGAAAACTGATTTATGCGGGCAAACCTAAGAAGAAAAAGTTTTGGGATTCAGGGGTGTATACGGGTTCTCTGACTATCGTTAAAAATTCAGGCACGGAGCAAGAAAAAACCTATTCGATCACCCGTAAAGTCGAAATCCGCTAAATCCCTATTCCTATTCCCTGCGAAAGCCGATAAAGTAGATTGGTCTAATGTAAGGAGTAGGGACCATGAGCCATAATTATCCAGAGCTTGCCAAAGAACTAAATGGGGATATCAAAAATTTAAGGGAGGCAATCCCAGAAACCATGGCTGGTTTTTCTGCCATGGGAAATGCAGCAAAAGTCGATGGGGCTATGGACCCCAAAGCCAAAGAACTGGTTGCAATCGGTATTGCTATTGCCACACGCTGTGATGGCTGTATCACCTTTCATGTTAAGGCGGCTATCCACCACGGGGCCTCGCGGGAGGAGGTTGCTGAAACCATTGCCATGGCAATCTATATGGGAGGGGGGCCTTCTATGATTTATGGCTCTTTGACTCTAAAAGCTTTTGATCAATATTCAGCCTAATTTAACCAGAAAACCCCGCCATCAAACCTGAATGTAACGATTTCGTAATGAAAAATACATTTGGCGGGTTTTTCTAAAATATTGTTTCTAACTTTTGATGAACTTTTATGGTTGTTATGTACATATGTGTATATAATCAATGTATTATGATTTGAAAATTGATAAGGTAACAAATATTACGATAACGTAATAATATTATTGGTGAAGGCTATGTTCCAGGTTATTTTAGCATTTATAGAGGCAGATATTACTAATATTGCGAATGCGTAATAAATTGAATATTTTGCAATACAAAGCGGCTAGTGATGAGGGCTGCGTCCGGGTGGAATTGACACTTTTAGCTGATGATACAAAGCCATAAGAAACCCAAACCCACTCATTATTGCCATCCCCCAAAAAGCAGCCCCCCCTAAGCTCTCAAAGAGATACCCTGAAGCATACATTGAGAGACCACTACCGATACCAAAAGCCGTTGCGGTATATACCCCCATGGCCGTGGCTGCGTTGTTGCCAGGAACTCGGTGCATAACGTAATCAATGATTGCCAGGTGGGTAATGCCGAAGGTGAGAGCATGGAGGAGTTGGATTGGGATAAGGAATTCGACAGAGGTGGTACTTGCTAAGGCCCCCCAGCGAACCACCCCTGCTAAACCGGCAATCATCAACAGTTTCCCAGGTCCCATGCGCGTGATAAAGGTAGCCCCAAAAGCAAAAAGAGCAATCTCAACCAGCACCCCTTCCCCCCAGAGTAAGCCAATAATTGTTTCCGTGTGCCCTACCCCTCGCCAATGGAGGGTACTAAAAGCGTAATAGACTGTATGGCTGGCCTGAATCAATGTGGCAGCCGCAACACAGGTCATGAAGGCGGGGTTTTTGAGCAGGTCAATGAGAGGCGTTTTTTCTTTTGTTTCAGGCTTGGGGCTTTCATTAGGTAAGAGGCAACCTACGGCGACCGTGGCTCCGAGGCACCCGAGCATCAGCCAATAGATAATATCTTCGCTCCTCCCGGTTAGAAGCCACCCGCCCCCAACGGAGCCTAAAATAAAACTCGCCGATCCCCAAAGCCGTAGTCGTCCATAATGAAGGCCGTGTTTTTTTGCTTCGACAACAGCAAGGCCTTCTCCCAAGGGCATCACCCCTGACCAAGCGGCAGAATAAAGCAGGGAGATTGCCACGATTGACCAAAACCCTTGGGTGAAATGAAATAAAGAGAAAATGCTCAATCCAGTTACAAGGAAAAGCAACACCATCCCTTTCCTGTCCCCACGGCGATCAGCGAGCTGAGTTATGAGGGGGACTAAAATAACTTTTAAAACTAAGCCGATTGTTATCAATGCGCCTATATCTGTTGCGCTTAGCCCTTTTGCCCGCAGCCAAACGGGCCAAAAAGGCCCGTAAACTCCTAGAACGGAAAAGAAGGCCCCATAAAAGAGAGAAAACCGAACAGCAATTGACGTTTTTGACATGCTCGCACCTTAGAGTCTTTCTGATTGATATTGAAGCATTTGACCAGAAAAACTCTAGGCTGGATTACCTAAAAAACAAGGTTCACGAATTCGTGATCGACCCGGAGAGGCGCGAAAATTAAGGCGTTATCGGCAATAAACCCCCAAAAACAGCCGTTTTTTCCACAAATTAAATAACTCACTAATTGACTTGGTTATTAGGGGCGTCTAATATGCTTTTAAGTTAATGAGAAGCAGTTGCCAAAGGTTGGGACTGCTTAGAATAAATGCCTCGCTCTTTGGGAGGGGGCCATCGGATAATTAACTTATTCGATGTCATGTTGCTTCGATGTGGAGGATATGACCATGGCTATGAAACGCCACAGTTATACTCAGGATAACAGAATTTGCCATTGTTTTTGCCATCGTTAGGGTGAGCGACCTTGGGAAGGGAATGCGCTCAAAGCCTAATTGGTCGGCTTTATCAAAAACCTCTTCTCAAAAAAATTGACAGCAAATAACGGCATCCACAAATTTGCCACATTGCATGAGCAAGGTTCAAATATCCGAAAGCCCACTGGTGGGGTCGGATGTGCGATAGAAAGGAAGGTACTAATATGAGCGTCAACACATTACCCGTCATTTCCTCCGAAGGAGGCATCGGCCGTTACCTACAGGAAATTCGCAAATTTCCTCTTCTAGGTCGCGATGAAGAGTATATGTTGGCTACCGAGTTGCGTGATAACGACGACGTAGAAGCTGCCCACAAACTCGTTACCAGCCATCTCCGCCTTGTCGCCAAAATCGCTTTCGGTTTTCGCGGGTACGGCTTGCCTATGTCCGACCTAATTTCTGAAGGCAATGTCGGCTTGATGAAAGCGGTCAAGAAATTTGACCCCGAAAAAGGGTTCCGCCTGTCTACCTACGCCATGTGGTGGATTAAGGCTTCAGTGACGGAGTATATTCTCCAATCCTGGTCCTTGGTTAAACTTGGCACGGTTGCCGCTCAGAAAAAATTGTTCTTCAGTCTCCGTAAGATGAAGAAACAGCTAGGTGTCGTCGATGGGGGTGCCCTGACAGATCAGCATACCAAGCAGCTTTCTACAGATTTGGGGCTGTCTGAGCGTGAAATTACCAATATGGACCGTCGTCTGTCCTCGCGGGATATGTCCCTTAATGCCCCTCTCCCAAGTGAAGAAGGCATGGAATATATCGACCTGTTAGCTGATGACCGCCCCAACCCTGAAGTTCTCGCGGCGAAAGCTGAAGATGCCAACTGGAAATCTGACGTTCTGGAAGACGCTTTGGCAGCCTTGCCAGAACGCGAACGCCACATCCTCAGCGAACGCCGTCTCAGCGACGAGCCGCAAAAGCTCGAACAGCTAGGTCAACACTACGGCATAAGCCGTGAACGCGTTCGCCAATTAGAGGTCCGCGCCTTCGATAAAGTCAAAAAAGCCGTGCTCGAATCCAGCATGGAAAAAGGACTTATTCCAGCGATGTAACCCCCATCAAACATCATCACCGGGTTTGCCCGGTGATGATAAAACGGGGAAGGTTATGCCCCCATCCCAATCACCTTCTTAAAAACCGTCGGTAAAGCCTGTCCTTTTAGCTCTTCTTTTGGACACCAAACTCCATTTGTTCGGTTGGTGTCCTCGGTTTTTCCTTTCACCACGGTCAGTTCTAAGTGGAAGTGGGTGAAAGTATGGCGTACCGTTTCAGGCAATAGTTCCCAGTCCTCAGCTAAGGGGGCCTCTCTTTCAATATCGGCCAATCCCCACTTCTTTTCCCGCCAATCGCTGCCCGGTAGTTCCATCATGCTGCCAAGTAATCCCTTTTCGGGGCGACGATTGAGGAGGAGTTCGCCTTTGTTATTCTCTAAATAAAAGACGATTCCATAGCGGGTGGGTTTTGGCTTTTTGGGGGAGCGTTTTGGGTAATTTGTTGGAGTTCCTTCTTTAAAAACTTTGCAGATGGATTGCCAAGGGCAAGAGCTGCATTTGGGATTGCGCGGCGTGCAAATGGTGGCTCCAAGGTCCATCAAAGCCTGGGCGTAGTCGCCGGGGCGGACGTTTGGGGTCAATTTTTCCGCAAGTTCTTTCAGTTCTTTCTTTACCCCAGGCAGGGGGGCTTCAACCTTATAGATCCGGGACATCACGCGTTCGACGTTGCCGTCGACCACGGTGGCTTTTTTACCAAAGGCAATGGCGGTAAGGGCGGCGGCGGTGTAGGGACCGACTCCGGGGAGCTTTAGCAGGTCGATTTCTGTATCAGGAAAGATTCCTCCCAACTCATGGGTAACCTGCTGACTGCATTTATGCAGGTTACGGGCGCGGGCGTAATAGCCGAGACCCTGCCACTCGACCAAAATATCATCCTGACTGGCATTTGCCATCTTTTGGACTGTGGGCCAGCGCGCTAGAAACCGTTGGAAATACGGGATAACCGTGACTACGGTGGTTTGCTGGAGCATGATTTCACTCAGCCAGATGTGGTAAGGGTTGGACGTTTCCCCAGGGGCTGCACGCCAGGGAAGGTCTCGCCGTTCTTTATCGTACCAATCAAGGAGGTCCACGAAGTGGTTGCAGTTTGCCATTACCCTGCCATAGTCCACCTACAGATTGTGTCTCGCAAGGCACAAATGGTTTTAACAGTAAGATACATATTTTAGATGGCCAAAAGTTACGGACCGCGCAGAATTTCGAAAATAACGGATAAAGTCACCAAACCGATCTTTCGCAAAAGAGGGTTTGGTGAGGCCGCGATTCTGCACGAGTGGGAAACGGTTGTCGGCCCGGAAGTGGCGCACTTTACCTGTCCGGAGCGTTTGGCGAAATCTCGTCAAGAAGGCCGAGGTGCTATCTTGCATTTGCGGGTGGCAAACGGGGCTTATGCGACGCAGTTGATCCACCAGGAACCGCAACTAATCGAACGGATAAACGGTTTTTATGGCTACAACGCCGTGGAACAAATTAAGATTATCCAGGGCCCTTTGCCAGAGAAAAAGAAGAAAATTAAGCGTGAAGAACCTGTTTTGGATAAGGAACAAAAACAGAGCTTAAAGGCGAAGCTGTCAGAAATTGAAGACCCGGAGCTTCGAGAGGCGTTGGAGGGACTTGGGACCTCCCTAGGCGGGAAAAAAATCGTAAAAAGTTAAAACGGGGCTCAAGAATCTGCCACAAAGTAATGAAACGGTGGATAACTTGCTCTTTATGGGACTTGCGAGAGTCCCTTTTTGGAATCTATAGTTACCTATATATAGGGTATTTGGAGGAATTATGCGTAAATTACTACTAGGTCTAGCGTTTGCACTAGGGGCCGTCGTTGCTTTGCCAGGATTAAGTCTGGCAGGCGAGAAGATTGAAGCAGGCGGTCTATTGGGCGAACGGGTGCAAGGCAGCATGGATGCGCCTGTCACCATGATAGAATATTCATCTTTGACCTGTCCCCATTGTGCCACTTTCCATGCCGAGGCCCTGCCGAAAATCAAAGAGAAGTATATTGACACGGGTAAAGTCCGTTTAGTGATGCGTGATTTCCCTTTTGATCGGGTTGGTCTTAGTGCAGCCATTGCAGGACGCTGTGTTGATGAAAAACGCTACTTCGGTTTGCTTGAAGTCTTGTTTAAGCAACAACGTAAATGGGCCACAGACAAAGACCCTATAGGAGCAATTGGGCGTATAACCCGTTTGGCAGGTTTGTCGGAAAAAGATTTGCAAGCTTGTTTTGCCAATGAAGAACTGGCTAATGCAATTTTGGCGCGTCGCATTACAGCCGAGAAGGATTATAAGGTAAATTCAACGCCGACCTTTTTTATCAACGGCGAAAAAGTCGAAGGGGCCCAACCTTTCGAAGAATTTGAAAAAGTAATTGAAGCCGCCCTGAAGTAATTTGATCGAGGAGGTTTCATAGGACTGCGACTGCAGCCCCGCCAATCGTTTGGCGTAAGCCCGAGGGTTTTAGGGACACTCCCTAAGATTTAAGTGGGCATTTGAACGCAGCGAAGCGAGTTAAGTTACGCGGATTGGTCAATGACCAATCCTAACAAAAGGGGAGTAAACGGGGTTGGTGCAGTTCACCAAACTTCGATTGTCAGGGTTTAAATCCTTTGTCGACAACACCGAGCTTCATATTGAAGATGGGCTCACGGGTGTGGTTGGCCCCAATGGTTGCGGTAAGTCTAACCTTGTCGAAGCCATGCGTTGGGTCATGGGAGAGACCTCGGCGAAACAAATGCGGGGCGGTGAGATGGATGATGTCATCTTCGGCGGGACTCGCAATCGCCCTCCGCGCAATGTGGCTGAAGTCGTTCTTCATCTAAATAATGATGATCATGCCGCCCCGGCCCAGTTTAATCGCCTCACCGAACTTGAAATCAGCCGCCGTATTGAACGGGAAAAGGGCTCTAACTATCGGGTGAATGGACAAGATGTGCGTGCCCGTGATGTTCAGTTACTCTTTGCTGATGCGGCATCTGGCGCACGCTCTACAGCGATGGTGAGCCAAGGCCGCATTGGGGCAATCATTGCCGCCAAACCGACCCAACGTCGCAGTCTTCTCGAAGAAGCGGCTGGAATTAAAGGTCTGCACTCACGCCGTCATGAAGCCGAGTTGCGGTTGAGGGGGGCTGAGAATAACCTGTCCCGCCTTGAAGATGTGTTGATTACCATGGAAGCTCAGTTGGCTGGATTACGTAAACAAGCCCGCCAAGCCACCCGCTACCGTAATCTTTCTGAACATATCCGCACAGCCGAAGCTACTCTTTATCTTTTGCGCTGGAACGAAGCCATTGAGCGCATGGATGCGGCCCGGGAGGCTTTTAAACAAGCCGAAGCCCGGGTAGCCGAGCTAACGGGTGCCGCAGGAGAAGCAACAACACGACAAGTAGAAGCGGCGGCTTCTTTGCCGGAACTTCGCAAAGCTGAAGCGGAGGCCTCGGCTCGATTGCAACGGTTATTGCTGGAACGGGAAACCCTCGACCAGGAAACTGGTCGGATCGAATCGGCTAAACAAGAATGTTTGCGGCGATTAGAGCAAATCGCAACCGACATGGAGCGGGAAAAACGCCTGGCTGAGGATGCCGACGGGTTTGTCGCTAAGCTAGAAGAAGAGCGTCAAGTGATGGAGGCCGAGCATGAGGGGGCTAAGGCGCAAGCCGAAGAATCTGCGGAGCGACTCGCTATTATAAATGATCAAGTCCAAGAGCTTGAAAACCAATTGGCAGACTTAACTGATGCCGTTGCGGCAGGGGAAGCCCGGCGAACTGACCTGGACCGTCGGGTGCGGGAGTTAGCTGATCGCAGACAACGGGCCTCGGATCGACTCGAAGAAGCGCGCAGTCAATATGCTGCCTTGGAATTAAGTGCGGTTGGTGAGACGGTTTTGGCTGAGGCCGAAGCCGCTATGGAAGCCGCCGAGGAAGCTTTGGTAAATGCCCGCGAGGCGGCCGAACAGGCCGAAGCCGCCCGCCAAGAAGCTGCTGCACGTGCCAGCCATGCAGTTGGTAACGTCCAAGAAGCCCAGGCAATCCTGACGAAACTCGAAGCTGAAGAAGCGGCCCTCGCAGAATTATTGGAAAACACAGGACAAGATCAATGGCCGCCAATTGTTGATCTGCTGAGAGTTGACCCAGGCTACGAAACAGCCTTAGGAGCAGCTTTAGGAGAAGACCTTTCCGCCTCAACCGATAAAGACGCGCCTTTACATTGGCTGCCAGTGGAGTCTTTGAACGCAGGAGTAGACCTCCCTCAAGGGACAACGCCTCTATCTGATTATGTCTCTGGTGCTGATTTGGTTGCCGCACGCCTCAGACAAATAGGGGTGGTGGAATCTGAGGATGAAGGGCAGCGTTGTGCCAGTCAGCTTTCACTAGGGCAACGGCTGGTTAGTCGCGATGGCGGGTTGTGGCGTTGGGATGGATTGACCATGGCGCCTGGAGCCCCGACGCCGGCTGCCATTCGGCTTAAACAACGAAATCGCCTAAATGTCCTTCGGGGTAAAATTGAAACGGCTGAAAGCAATGTCGAAGCGGCTCAAGGTCGGTTGGATGAAATCCGTGAATTAGAAGCTGATTCCGTCGAGGAAGAACGCTTGGCCCGTGAATCAGTTCGGGTTGCGGATGGGGCTTTCGCCCAGGCCCGAGAAGCCCGGATGGACTTACGGCAACGCGCGTCTGAACAAGCAACAAGGCTGGCATCAGTTTTGGAAAATGTTGAAAGGTTAGCGGTCGAGGTCGAAGAGGCTGGCATTCAGGCAGAAGAAGCAAAAAACGCCTTTGAGTCGCTTCCCGCGCCAGGGACCGGACGTGAAAAAGTGGCTCAAGTAAGGGCCGAGTTGGCTGAGAACCGGGCGAAACAATTAGAGTTGCAAAGTGCCCATGATAATTTGCTCAGAGATGGCGAACTCCGGCAACGTCGATTCGCTACAATCGCTGATGAACTTCAGTCCTGGCTCGAGCGGAAGGCCTCAGCACAACGCCATATGGAAGATCGGGAAGACCGTCAGGAAGCGGCTCAGGAAGAATTGATTATTCTTGAGGCCCGCCCGGCTCAAATTGCTGAACAGCGCAGAGGCCTTCTGGTTACCATTGAAGAAGCGGAAACCCTTCGCAACGAAACCATGGATCGGTTGTCGGTTGATGAAAAACGCTTGGCAGATGCTGAGCGTGATTTACGGGAGCATCAGACGGTTTTAGCCGAAGCGCGGGAAGAGAGAGTCCGCTTAGAAGCTGCGGTTAACCAGGGTAAAGAGACCTGTCGCAATATTGCCGAGCGCATTTCCGAAACCCTGGATTGCACCCCTGATAAGGTGGGCGAAATTGCTGGTCTTGCGGAAGAATCCGACCTGCCGCCCTTGGACCAAATCGAAAAACGATGTGAGCGTTTGCAGCGGGAGCGGGATAATATGGGTCCGGTTAACCTGCGGGCCGAAGCGGAAGCTGCCGAGCTTGGCGAGCAGATGGATACCATGGAAAGCCAACGGGCAGACCTGTTGAAAGCCATAGATAAATTACGGCGCGGCATTGCTGAATTAAACCGGGAAGGACGGCAACGACTGCTGGCTTCTTTCAAAGAAGTCGATCGCCATTTTCAAGAGCTTTTTGTGCGGTTATTTGGCGGCGGTCGAGCCCATTTGGAATTAACAGAATCCGACGATCCTTTGAATGCCGGGCTTGAGATCATGGCAAGCCCCCCAGGCAAACGCCTGCAAATTCTATCACTTCTCTCTGGTGGTGAACAGGCTCTGACTGCTTTGGCTCTATTGTTTGGGGTCTTTATGACCAATCCAGCTCCCATTTGTGTGCTGGATGAGGTTGATGCCCCGCTAGATGATGCCAATGTTGACCGATTCTGTACACTTCTCAGTGAAATGTCTCGTTCGGCCTCGACTCGTTTTATGGTTATTACGCATCACCGCATGACCATGGCGCGGATGGATCGACTGTTTGGTGTCACCATGTCTGAACGAGGCGTCTCGCAGCTTGTATCCGTTGATCTCCGCAAGGCCGAGGAATTGACGGTATCTGTATAATACTCTTTGTGATCAAATCGTAAAATCGATTTGATTCTGCGTTCAAACGCCACGCAGCTCACGCCAAACGATTGGCGGACCCGCAGTCGCAGGCCAAGAACAATCTCAAGATGCCATTTAATCGCAAACAACACTAGTCTGAAAACACGCCTCTGGTATGACCAATATTCACTAATAAAATCAACAACTTAAAAGGCTGGTTTTCCCCCTTGACAGTGATCGGGGTGATCATTATGTTGCGACGCACATTTGGCGTATGTCCGACCAAAATTGGGGGCGGAAAGCGAAGAATTCCTTCGTGTTGTTGCTCGGAGCAAGGTTTGCATGAGTAATGATAATGATCCCAATGAGTTAGATGACTTTGACGCCCGACTACGGCGAGCTCAAGAGAGCTCCGGCAAGACCGAATCTGATGAGGGTGAGCTTCCGAGCACATCGAGTCAGGGTTTTGGTTTGGCCTTGCGCATCGGCTCTGAGCTTGTTGCGGCCTTGGCAGTTGGGGTGTTGATAGGCTATCTACTCGATAGTTGGTTAGAAACGACGCCATGGTTGATGGTTGTTTTTTTCTTTTTGGGTTCCGCTGCGGGCATTTTAAATGTATACCGCGCCTCAGAAGGAATTGGGATGACGCCAGGGTTCAGTGAACAAAACAAAGTTCTCGGGCCAGGGTTGAAGGCTAAAAACAAGCTAAAAGACCAAGAAGACCGAGATGTTTAAGATCAGGACGATAAGTCCTAACTGGATTGAATTAAGGAAGAGCGAACGTGTCAAATAATCCACTGGAACAGTTCACGATTAAGCCACTTGCTTCTATTGAAGTTGGCGGGATTGACGCTTCTTTCACCAACTCATCGCTGCTTATGGTGATTACGGTTGCTGTGGTAACTATTTTCATGACCTTTAGTATGCGCGGGCGGGCCTTGGTGCCGGGTCGTTGGCAATCTATGGCTGAGCTGAGTTACGAATTTGTGGCGGGGATGGTTCGCGATAATGTGGGTAACGCTGGCCGGCCCTATTTTCCGTTCATCTTCTCTCTGTTTATGTTTATTCTTTTCGGTAACTTGTTGGGTCTGATCCCATATAGCTTTACCTTCACCAGTCACGTTGCCGTTACCTTAGGTATGGCTTTGACCGTGTTCGTTGGTGTTACTCTCGTTGGTTTTATCAAGCATGGCCCGAAATTCTTGGGCTTGTTTGTTCCCTCAGGCGTTCCAGCCGTTATGCTGCTTCTCCTGGTGCCTATCGAAATTCTCTCATATTTGTCTCGTCCAGTCAGTTTGTCGATTCGTTTGTTCGCCAACATGACTGCCGGCCACACCATGATGAAAGTGTTTGCTGCCTTTATTGTACCTCTTGGTATTCTTGGCGGTTGGGCTCCTTTCGCTATTGATGTAGCCTTGTCGGGCTTTGAGTTTATTGTGGCTTTCTTGCAAGCATATGTTTTTGCTGTGTTGAGCTGCATTTATCTGAATGACTCTCTGCATCTCCACTAAGGTGATGCAGAGTTAAGACGACGCGTTTTTTTTGAATTTAATCGTTTACTTACGACCCTAAGAAGGAAATTTGACAATGGAACTTGCAGCCGCAAAGATGATTGGTGCTGGTCTTGCCGTAATCGGCCTCTCCGGTGTTGGTGCTGGTATTGGTAGTATCTTCTCCTCTCTCGTTAGCTCAGTTGCTCGCAACCCAGCTGCACGTGGACAGGTTTTCGGCTTAGCCATGCTTGGCTTTGCTTTGGTTGAGGCTGTTGCGCTTTATGCGTTGCTGATCTCCTTCCTGATCCTCTTCACCTAAGAAGACCTCCGCATTTTTCATTCTGAGGTGGTTTCTTTTTTAGGATATCACCTCGGGTAATGCATTAACTGGAGGAGCGTTTATGCCGCAACTCGATTTCAGCACTTTCCCGACCCAATGGATTTGGCTCGCGATTACGTTCGTTGTGCTGTACATCCTGATGTCTAAGGTTGCGTTGCCACGTGTGGGACAGGTCCTTGAGGAACGTCAAAACCGGATTGATGACAATCTGGAAATGGCGGGCTCTCTTAAAGCAGAAGCCGAAGCGGCTGCTGCTGCCTATGATAAGTCTCTCGCAGAAGCTCGCGCTAAAGCTCAGGCCGTAATCAAACAAACGGCTGATCAGATCAACGATGAGGCTGCTAAGAAATCGGAAGAACTTGCTGCAAAGCTTTCTGCCGATGTCAAAGCTGCTGAAGCAAAGATTACCGCCGCTAAAAAAACTGCCGTTGCAGGTTTACGTGACGTAGCCGTTGAAGTAGCCAAGGAAATCGCCGGTAAGCTGACCGATGGTTCGGTAACGGATAAGGCCGTTAGCGCAGCTGTTGATTCCGCATTGCAGGAGCAAGGCTCATGATTGCATACGCAGCAGACGCAGCTCACGGTGCCGCCGAGAGCCATAGTATGATTGATGACCCCGCTTTTTGGGTCGCTCTTGCTTTTATCGTCCTTATCATTTTGGTTGGTAAAAAGATTTTCCTGATGGCGGGTTCTGCTCTTGATGAGCGTTCGGATGCCATTCGTACCCGTCTTGATGAAGCCGCAAAGCTTCGGGAAGAGGCTCAAGAACTTCTGGCTGTTACCAAACGTAAGCAGCAGGAAGCTGAAGGCGAAGCCAAGCTCTTTTTGGAGCGGGCCAAGGAAGAAGCTGAACGTGTCCGGGAACGTTTAACAGTGGAAATGGAACGTAGCTTGAAGCGTCGCCAGCAACTGGCCGAAGACCGTATCGCCCAGGCCGAAGCCTCTGCTCTTGATGAGGTTCGTGACATGGCAGCGGAAATCGCTCTGAAAGCCAGCGAGAAAATTTTGCAAGAGACGCTTACGGCCCCTAAAGCCAATAAGCTGATCGATGAAGCTATCAAGGAACTCCCTGAAAAATTCCACTAGGAATTTGGGGTCCTTTCAAGAATTTAAAACGGGTGTGCTTCTATAGCACTCCCGTTTTTTTTGTTAGGTCTCCACCACCTGCGCGGCTTCAAGCTCTTTGCCCTCTGGGGCTTCAAAGAATCCTTCCATGAAATTGAAGTTTTCATCGCTCACTTCAATAGCGAAAGTTTCGCTGTCGCCTTTGTTTCGTTGCCTTACCCTTTCTCGCCGTACATCCACATCGGCTGTGACATAGTGAAGAGCAGGGGCAGCGCCCACGTCTTGGGCGAGTTTATAAAACCTTTGGCGATGGAGCTTTTTTGATAGACCCAGGTCGAGGACCACATCTAAGTCGCGGGCAAGAAATTCTTTAGCGACGGCCCAAATGCGATCTTCACAGCGTTGCACCCGTTCCCAGGCCCAATCGAAACTAGGCTGGTCTGGGACGTCTTTCCAAAACAGCCGTTCCATCCATTCATCAATGGAGAAACGCGGGGCATTAAGGAGGCCCTCCAGCTTCATGGCATAGGTAGTTTTTCCGGCTCCTGTGGAACCGCATATGAGATGAACTGTTGGCAAAGTGTTATTCCACTATCGATAAATTACAGGGGGTCCCCGGTATCAGCCTTTTGTCATCAATAGGTGATGACTTAACTGTTTCTAAGGGGACGATACCAGCCCAAACCGGGAGGGCATAATCCTCTTCGTCATCATTTGGCCCCCCTGTTCTGGTTTTTGCAGATACTTCATCGAGCTTAAAGGCCAGCACCATGGTGACCTTCATTTCTTTTGCATTGGGGGGACGAACATCGTCCCAACGCCCAGGAGAAACTTTATTGATGAAATGCTTAAAAGCTTCAAACTTCTCAGCCTCATCAGTAACAAGCCGCGCTTTGCCAAATATCATCACGGAACGAAAGTTTGCAGAATGGTGCATAGCGGAACGGGCAAAGACAAGACCATCAAGGTGAGTGATGTTTATACAAGCCTCTTGCCCGGCAATTAGGGACTGAAACAAGCTGTTTTTTGTCGAGCCATGAACAAATAGTTCATCTCCTTGCCGCCAATGGTTGGTGGCATGAACCTGCGGAGCGTTCTCGCCATTGACCCCTAAATAACAAACATAAGCTTCATCAATCATGTCATTGATCAGCGCCTTATCATAAACCCCTTTTTTGGGGAGGCGATTAAGTTTGGTACGTGGGGTAACTTTGTAATCAGACATGGGAATGCTCCAAAAGAGGTGTTTGGGCAAAGATGAAGGAGAAAACTATTTTAGAAAAGTAAAATTACGGACGCCTCGAAGTTCTTTTTAAAAGATTCCACAAGTTGACAGTCGCACTTGTGCGTCTTATATCCAAGAAAGCTTGGAATTAACGTCTCCTTTGAAACGGGGGAAACAGTAAAGAGGGAACGAATAATATGGCCATGGATGCCCAGGAGATCGAAACTCTGATCAAAGAGGCATTACCCGATGCCGATGTGAAGATTGAGGATTTAAGGGGTGATGGCGACCATTATGCGGCTTATGTTGAGACAGCGGCTTTTAAAGGCAAGTCTCGCGTACAACAGCACCAAATGGTTTACAGCGCTTTAAAGGGTAGGATGGGGAATGAGCTGCATGCTCTTGCCCTGCAAACCACTGTTCCAGAAGGGGCCTAAGGGCCTTTAATTTAATAAAACAGTTACAGGATTAAATCATATGTCAGACAACCCAGTATTCTCCCGCATTAAGCAGGAAATTGATGAAGCCCCCGTCGTTCTCTTTATGAAAGGCACTCCTATGTTCCCCCAATGCGGTTTCTCCGCTGCCGTGGTTCAAGTGCTAAGCAATGAAGGTGTTAAGTTTAAAGGCATCGACGTGTTGATGGACCCTGAAATCCGTGAAGGCATCAAAGCTTTCTCTAGTTGGCCCACTATTCCCCAGCTTTACATCAAAGGTGAATTCGTCGGCGGCTGCGATATTATTCGCGAAATGGGCGAATCCGGAGAGCTAAAAGAGGCCTTCGCAAAAGCCGGCGTAGACCCTGCCAGCTAATATCTTCGATATATTTGAGAAGAGGCCGTCCATTGGGGCGGCCTTTTTTTGTTCTGTTATCTCCCGCCTCACAGATCAAGCCCGCGCATGACGTTGGTGAGGGAAAGGGGATGAATGTTTTTTTATTCCGTCAATAAATGCTCGGCTAAAAACTCTATGGCTTCTTCGTGGTTTTGTTTCATGGTTCGACCGGACAAAGCTCTGGGCTTTAGATCGTGGTCGCCGTCTTCGGACCAGTGGAATTTTACAGCTTTGGAGAGGTTATATTCGACCACCTCGTCATACCAGCCCATGGTGTCTCTTGCACCCTGCATGATCAGGACGGGGGTTTTTATGTGGTGGAAGTGATCGGTGCGCAGGCGGGTGGGCTTGCCGGGGGGGTGGAAGGGGTACCCGAGGCAGATGACGCCTTTGACCGGGGTCTCTTCGGTTTCGAGCTCTGCCGCCACCATAGAGGCGATGCGACCGCCCATGGATTTGCCGCCGATATAGAGGTTTTCCGGGCCGCCCAACTGAGCAATAACCGCCCGCCAGGTTGCCATCAGGATGGGACCACGGTCGGGGGGGCGTTTCTTGCTGTCCTCCCGGCGTTTGACCATGTAGGGAAACTCAAAGCGAACCACCCGTATTCCCTTCTCCCCCAGCCCATTGGCGAACTTTTCCATAAAAGGGCTATCCATCAAAGCTCCGGCCCCATGAGCCAGAACCAGGGTGACAGCCGCATCGTCCGGGCCAGTGGTAAGGAAGGAGACAGGGGTATCATTCATTTTGATGCATCCGAAATAATGAGTTATAAGCAACGAAATCTATTTCTTATGAAAGTTTGTTACGTGGCTCAAATTCAAACTGAAAATGATTTCAAAGGTTTTGACGCTAGAGCTGTAGCTAACTTCATACTTGATTACTCTGAAAAGAACAATCGCCCGATAACTCAGTTAAAACTTCAGAAGCTAATCTACTTTTGTCATGGCTGGTTTTTAGCTTTTCATAATGCTCCTCTTGTCAGTGAATTTCCAGAAGCTTGGGGGCATGGTCCTGTGTTTAGGTCGGTCTATAGGTGTTTCAAGGAAGCAAAGAGAACACCAATTTCTTTTCGGGCTAAGAAAATGGATTTTAGTTTAGGCTTTGAAAAGGAAGTTGGTTATGAATTCGATGACAAAACTAGCTTATTTCTTGAGCATGTCCTCGAAGGTTATTCTAAATATACGGCTAGCGAATTAAGGAAAATAAGCCATGTTAAAGATGGCCCTTGGGAATTGATTTGGTCTGCAGCTAAAAGGCAGGCTGTTGCAGGAATGAAAATTCCTAATAACTCTATTAAAGACTTTTTTGTGAAAGATAAGTCTGGGTTTTTTACAAGCTAAAGTCGTTGTGGATAACTCTGACTCGACTCGGAAACAAAAAGTGAATATGCTAACGTAATCATATATAGAGTGTTAATTATGAGGCATGTTGCTAAATGTCGTGGGTCGAAAGGTTTTATCTCCAGGACCTTATTGAGGTGCAAGGAGAGAGTGTAACTGAAACTAAAAAGAGAGTTAAAGTAAAGCTAGAAAAAAGCGGTTTGTTTAATTACAACACCGCCAGAAATGTTTGCTTCAAATCTCCTGGAGGAGAACTTTCTTACAATCAGGCCTTACAAAGTGCGAGTTCTTTAAAGTTTGAACTTGCCCGTAACTCCAACTCAAGTGCCATAAAGTTATTGCACCCGTATTTTTCAACAAAAAACGGTCGATTTTATCCAACCGAAAAAGAATACTATAGATACAGTGCCGACTATGCATGCCAAGTGAAGATGCTGGGCCTTCTTCATAATGGAAGTACGGGTTGTTTATATTGGCCCAATTTTAGAAAAACAGCGCCAGTATCAAATTTTGCATCAGAAATAATTTTTTCGGTAGCTTCAATGCTCTATTTGAGAGACCCAGATTATAAAGAATTTGATCTTCGTATAATTGATCTTTCTGCTGGTGAAGATGGTGAAAGACAACTTAGAGAATTTTGCATTGAAGATGCCAGAATATGGAGTGACGATGAGTTATCAGAGTTTTTCAACCCCATATATCTTGCAATAAGTGAATTGCAAAAAGAGAACTATAAACCAAAAGAAAAACCTAAACCTCGTCACCAAATAATAAATGAACCGGATTTGTTTGTTTAGGTTGAGTTAAAGAGGAGGATATTACATCCTCCTCAATTTAAAAACTTACACTCCAAACTCAGCAAAGAAGTCGTTGCCTTTGTCATCGACGACGATGAAGGCGGGGAAATTTTCGACTTCGATTTTCCATACGGCTTCCATGCCCAGTTCTTCGTACTCGTGACACTCAACTTTTTTGATGCAGTCCAGAGCTAAGCGGGCGGCTGGGCCACCGATGGAGCCGAGATAGAACCCTCCGTATTTTTTACAGGCGTCAGTCACTTGTTGGGATCGGTTGCCTTTGGCCAGCATGAGCAGTGAGCCGCCCGCGGCTTGGAACTGGTCTACATAGCTATCCATGCGCCCCGCCGTGGTGGGGCCAAAGGAGCCTGAAGCATATCCTTTTGGTGTTTTTGCCGGGCCCGCGTAGTAGACGGCATGGTCCTTAATATATTGAGGCAAGCCTTCGCCGTTATCCAAGCGTTCTTTCAGTTTAGCATGGGCGATGTCGCGGGCTACAATGAGGGGACCACTCAAGCTGAGGCGGGTCTTGACGGGATATTGACTCAACTGCTTGCGGATTTCGTCCATGGGGCGGTTGAGGTCAATCTCGACCACCTCGCCTCCCAAGGACTCACTGGTGGCTTCGGGGAGGTACTTAGCAGGGTCTTTTTCCAACTGCTCAAGGAAGACTCCGTCTTTGGTAATCTTGCCAAGGATTTGTCGATCCGCCGAACAACTGACCCCAATCCCAACCGGACAGGAAGCACCGTGGCGAGCTAAACGAATCACCCGTACATCATGGCAGAAATATTTACCGCCAAACTGAGCCCCAATACCCATCTTTTGGGTCATTTTAAGGACTTTCTCTTCCATTTCCAGGTCACGGAAAGCACGGCCTGCCATGCTACCAGTAGTCGGCAGATTGTCATAATAATGGGCGCTGCCGAGCTTAACAGTTTTGAGGTTGGTTTCAGCCGAGGTGCCACCAATGACGATAGAAAGGTGATAAGGTGGACAAGCGGCTGTTCCTAAAGTGCGGACCTTTTCGTCGATGAATTTAACCAGGTTTTCTAGATTAAGCAGAGCTTTGGTTTGCTGATAGAGGAAGGTTTTGTTAGCAGACCCGCCCCCTTTTGCCATGAACATAAACTTGTAGGCATTGCCCGGTGTGGCAAGGAGGTCTATTTGGGCTGGCAGATTATTGCCGGTGTTGGCTTCTTCAAACATAGAAAGTGGCGCAACTTGGGAATAACGCAAATTGGTTTCGGTGAAGGTGTCATAAACCCCTCGCGAAAGAGCCTCCCCGTCCTGACCGTCGGTCCAAACATACTGGCCTTTTTTACCTAAGATCACGGCTGTGCCCGTATCCTGACACATGGGGAGAATGCCACCCGCAGAGATATTGGCATTTTTGAGCAAGTCCAGGGCGACAAATTTATCGTTATCAGAGGATTCCGGGTCGTCGAGGATTTTTCTGACCTGGGCCAGATGCTGAGGGCGCAGCAGGTGGGAGCAATCTTTATAGGCTTCAAAGGTGAGGCGGCGAATGGCTTCAGCAGAAACTTTGACGATCGTTTGCCCATCAACCTCAAGGGTCTCAACCCCTTCTTTGGTCACCAGCCGATAGGGGGTGGTATCTTCTCCCTGTTGGAACATATCTTCGTAAATAAATTCGCTCATGGTTCACACCTTTTAATTATCTTCTATTCTCAAGAATTTGCTCATGCGCCATACTTGTCATGACACTGTTGCGCTAGATATTAAATCTAAAACGAGGGGATATTACTTTTTGCGAAAGGCTTCCAGGGATATTACTTCCCCCATTTTTTCTTCTTCCACAGGAGCTTCTTCAACTTCCTCAGATGGGTCTGCCATAACGGGAGTGACAGCTTCATCAAAAGACAATTCATCGGTTAAGAACTCTTCGTCCTCAACCCCTTCCATCTTAAGCTGAAGGCCGAACTTGACGGCGGGGTCAGCAAAAGCAGTGATTGCAGCGTAAGGTACCTTTAAAGGGCTGCGAACATTGTCGAAGCTAAGGGTTACATTAAATTCTTCATCACCAACAAGCATATCCCAAAACTCATACTGTAAAACAATCGTGATTTCTTCCGGGTATTGTGCCTGTAATTTTTCGGGCATTTCAACGCCAGGGAAGGTGGTTTGGAAGGTGATGTAAAAATGGTGGTTTCCCCATAACCCACTGTCGCGCACCTGCTCCAAGGCTTGTTTGACAACGCTCCTAAGGGCATTCTCAATCCATTTGTCGTAGCGGAAGGGGTCTTGATCCATTTTTTATAGTCCGATTTTTAATTAAAGTTTCCCTATATTAACCCCCGAAACCGCCTGTGTCTCGATTATTTTCATTGCAGCACCTCGAAGGTTGAGGGCATTCTTTACTTTGCTATGTTTAGATATATGGGAATGAGAAACCTGTGAGTCCAGAAACTAAAAAAATACTCGCGCAATATAAGCCTGAAATTTTTGATGTTAAAACCATCGATGAGGCTAAAGCGATCATTCTCACACCTGAGGATGGTTATTCACCGGAACAGCGTTGGATGAAGGAAACGCCCCTCCTTGCTGAAGATGTATCAAAAGCTCTCAAGCTTTCTGCGGGCTCGTTGGTTCTGGATTTTGGATGTGGGGTTGGGCGAATTGCGAAGGAACTTATCGGCAAAAATGGAGGAGCTGTTCTGGGTGTGGATATTAGCAATTCCATGCGCTCTCTAGCGCACCAATATGTAGAACGCCCTGAATTCTCCTGTACCAGTCGAAATGGTCTCATCGCCTTGGTCAGACATGGTCTTCAAGTAGACCATGCCTATGTGGTTTGGGTTTTACAGCATAGCGCTGAGCCAGAGCAGGACATTGAGTTACTTTGGAGTGCCATAAAGCCAGGAGGCTCTCTCTTGGTGGTAAATACTAAAAACCGAGTTGTGCCGACTGATAAAGGATGGAGCAATGACGGGAAAAACATTACCAGGCTATTGGAAGAACGTTTTAAAACCTATCGGGAAATAACCTTAACCCCTGGGGCTATTACTGAAAAAGTGAGAAAAAAAGCCGAGTGCCGACTCTATAAAAAACGGCATTAATCTTGCCAGGGATTATCACCTTGTTTCGACTTTACGTTGGATAATAGGATTTCACTTTCCACGGAATTTGTATCTTTAAAGTCACCGAGTTCGTAAAGGAGATCATCCTTCTTGTTTTGTTCAAGATGAGAAAGTTCAAGGATTTCTTCAAAGAAATCTTTGGGGCCTTCTTCAGCTTCATCCGTAACCGGGGCTACTTTTTTTTTGAACCAGCGGACCATTTATAAACCTATTAACATTCAAAAGCACCCTGACTATATCAAGATTCAGTTGAAAATAATATGAAATTTAAGAAGAGCAAGAAGAAGTAAAACGAATATCACCATAATAGGCGGTTGCTGATCTGCCGGAGTTATCTGTATCTGTCATCAAGGCGAGCCCATCGGCTTGGGTGATATCTCTGCCCACAAGGTGCTTGAAATCTTCCCGAATATTCCGGCTTTGCTCCACCCATTGACCGACACGCCCAGGCCCACTTTGAACCGCAATATTGATTGATTGCTCTGTATAAGCGTTGGGCCATGAGGTGCCTATAGGTTGTTTGTTTGACCAAACATAATTTAAAGCCTGAGTGCGCCAGAAGAAAAGACCGCCAGAAAAAACAACATAGACACGGGCGGGGTAGTCATCTCCTTTTTTAGATTTCTCGTCTAAGCCTTCAAGGACTCCCGCCACCTTCCATGACCAGGTGAGGCAGGGCGTTTTCTCTAAATCAATGGTGATTTCACGATATAAAGCTGAGGCACTGGCATTACTTTTTGCTTTGAGCACGGTCCCGATGCTGCTTTCAACAAACTCGTATTGGGTTTTCGCTTTGAAGGACTGTTCATTCCAACCTTCAAGGTTTCTAGATTTGAAATTACTGACCTTAAAATCATCTTGGGCAGATACCCCCGAAATGCTTGTGACCAACCCTAGAAACAGTAAGGTAGGCAGCCCCCAAAAATTACGTACCATCTCTTCCTGTCCCAAAATTTCAAGCGGCTTCTTCGTGGCTTGTTTCGCTAAATTGTTGAGCGATGGAGGCAAATTGATTGGAAATTTTATCGAAAGCCTCTACGAGTTCAGGGTCAAAGTGTTTGCCGCTTCCCTCAATAATAATCTTACAGGCCTCTTCATGGCTAAAGGCGGGCTTATACACCCGCTTGCTGATCAATGCATCATAGACATCGGCAACGGCCATAAGTCGGCCTGAGAGGGGAATGTCTTCGCCTTCGAGGCTTTGGGGGTAGCCTGAGCCGTCCCATTTCTCCTGGTGGGTGAGAGCAATTTCTTTGGCAAAGCGAAGGAACGATGTGGTCCCTAATTCTTTTTCAGCCACAGTTAAAGCTTCGGCCCCCAGAGTGGTGTGGGTTTTCATGATGGTAAATTCTTCGTCTGTCAGTTTACCAGGTTTAAGCAGGATATTGTCGGGAATGCCTACTTTCCCGACATCATGCAGAGGGGCGGATTTATAAAGCAGATCGATGGTTTCGTCCGTGAGATAACCTTGATATTTGGGTTGGTCTTTGATGTGTATCGCTAAGGCTTTGATGTAGCGTTGGGTGCGAAGGATATGTGCCCCGGTTTCATTGTCTCGTGTCTCTGCTAAGGAGGCGAGGGAGAGGATCGCCACATCACGCGTGCGTTGGACCTCTTCGGTAGTTTCGCGTAAGCCTTTAATCATTTGGTTGGTATGGACCGCCATCAAGCCAAATTCGTCATTGGACCCCACAGGCACGGCACGGCTTAAATCTCCCTGGGTAACGGTTGAAAGAACGCTGTTTTCGCTATGAAAGAAAGCACTCAGGTTTCGGGTGTAGGCATGAATGACGTTAGAAATTTGAACCAGGAGAAGCAGTACAACAAAGCTGATTTCTGCCAAAATGGAAAGTTGCGCGCTCTTATGGCTCACCTGACTGCCTTCGTTTAGCAGCCAATGTAAATCTTTGTTGATGAGCAGGAAGATAACACCGGTTGAAAACAGCACACAGGAGGCGGCAAAAATACCGAGTTTGCCAGAGAGGGGGAAAAAGCTTTGATCAACTTCCATATGCCCCCCTGTAGATTTCAGGTGTTCGAGGGTTTTGCGTTGCCATTCCAGGGAAAGGTCAACGGCAGCGAAGAAACCGAGCGTTGACATGCCGACAATAACTTTAAGCCCGCTAACTACGGGAAAATCATGGACGATGCTGTTGTAAATAAGCAGGGCGACCCCGCCAGCAAGGAAAAGACTCAACTCAACCCAAAGCACCTTATTAACCTGAGCTTTGAGAGGCGCACTTAACACCCACATTTTCCGGGCTACAGGCCGAAAAAGATAAAGAGCTGCAAGGGTGACGAATATAGGCAAAGCCAACTGGGTTGGGGTCAGAGTTTCTAAGAACGGGCAAACTTGAATGCCATAGACGGCAAGAGTTGCTGCGGCGACCAGATAATGAACTGCTCCGCGCTTTGACGGGCTGTCAACCATGACCATTTACCATATCTCCTTTAAAAAATTTGAAGCGAATATAGCACCAATCCATAAAGAATTAAGTAACATTGCCGTGTGAAAATTGTGAAGATTGAAACCTATCCCTGAACGAGCCACCCAATTTTCCAAAAGAAGTGAGTGGCTTTTCGCTTTAAGGATGGAGGGAGTTTATGAATGACAGCCATGGCTATCTCCCCTTTTTTGCCTTGGGGGCGTAAACTAAGTCGTTCGACTTTTGCTTTCATCTTTTTGTCCGTGCCTCTTCAATGGCTCTGGCAATGTCGCTGGGTTCTTGAATCAAGCGGGCGGTTGCAAAGAATTCTTTTGCTTCCGGGTAGGTTCGCCCAAGCAACTTTATCCATTGTTTGAGACGCCCGGAAATTCCAGCGGGAAGGGGAGTATCCTTTATGAGATGGTAGTAGTCTAGTAAGATCACCAGCATTTCTGCCCAGGAAAGAGGTAGAGGGTTCTCGCCGGTTTCAAAACTCTTGATGGACCGTCCCAAATCTGGCCTGGCAATGACGCCGCGCCCGGCCATAATATGCTCACAGCCACTCACCTGCTTGCATTGTTTGTAATCTTCCACAGTCCAGATTTCTCCGTTGGCAACAAGAGGGATGGAGATGGCCTCGCGAATATGGGCCAGCCAATCCCAATGGGCCGGGGGCTTATAACCTTCCAGCTTGGTTCGGGCGTGAACGGTTAGTTTTCCGGCCCCGCCAGCTTCGATGGCTTGGGCATTCTCCAGGGTAAGGCTGGTATCTTCAAAGCCGAGGCGCATTTTGGCACTGACAGGAATGTTGTCTGGAACCGCTCTGCGAACTGTAGAGACAATTTTGTGAACCTTTTCCGGCCATTGCAACAGAGCTGCTCCCGCATTGCGACGATTAACCACCTTCGCCGGGCAGCCAAAATTAATGTCGATGCCAGGGGCACCTAGTTCGCAAACATAAGCCGCATTTTCCCCCATCAACATACCGTCGGCCCCCATAAATTGAACATGAACAGGGACCCCGGCAGGGGTTTTGCCTTTGTGGCGTAGTTCAGGACAGTATTTATAAAAATGAGAGTTGGGGAAAAGGTTATTGCTGACCCGAATAAATTCGGTCACGCAGAGGTCGTACCCGCCGATTTGAGTCAGAATATCACGCATATAAACGTCAATAACCCCTTCCATGGGGGCCAGAGTGACGGTCATATGAGAGCTTGTTTCAAGGCGTGTTTTTTCAATTTAGCAGCCAGTAATCTTTAGGCGTCTTTTCTTTTTTAATTGCCATAACTTCCCTTTCCTTACCAATCGTCCTCATCTTTAACAGGTTTTGCCCAAAGATCGTAATTGTCTGCTTCAGTCACTTCAACATCAAGCATATCACCGGGAAGCAATTCGGTCTCTCCATTGATAAAGACGCAGCCATCGATTTCGGGAGAGTCGGCATAGGAACGGGCAATGGCCCCGTCATCATCGACTTCATCAACCAGAACGCTTAAAGTTTTCCCGATTTTCTTTTTAAGGCGTGCCAAGCTGATTTCCTGTTGGGCCGCCATGAAGCGTTCCCAACGTTCCTGTTTGACTTCTTCCGGTATGGCTCCCGCAATATAGTTAGCCGCCGCCCCTTCAACAGCTTCGTATTTAAAACAGCCAACACGGTCTAGCTGTGCTTCGACCAACCAGTCGAGAAGGTATTGAAAGTCGGCTTCTGTTTCGCCAGGGAACCCTACGATGAAAGTTGATCGCACCGTGAGGTCTGGGACAGCTTGTCGCCAGGATTTTATCCGCTCCAAAGTCTTAGCTTCAAAGGCCGGGCGTTTCATGGCTTTGAGAACGTTTGGGCTGGCGTGCTGGAAAGGGGCGTCAATGTAAGGCAGGATTTTGCCTTCTGCCATGAGGGGGATGATTTCATCCAGCATGGGGTAGGGGTAGGCATAATGGAGGCGTATCCAGATACCGAGGTCACCCAAAGCACGGAACAGCTCGGTCATGCGAGATTTGACGGGTTTGCCGTACCAGTCGCTCTCTGCATGTTTGAGATCTTGCCCATAGGCTCCGGTGTCTTGAGAAATCACTAAGAGTTCTTGCACGCCGGCAATAGCCAGCTTCTCGGCTTCTGCCAGAATATCTCCGGCAGGGCGGCTGACTAACTTTCCGCGTAGGGAAGGAATAATGCAGAAAGAGCAACTGTGGTTACAGCCTTCAGAAATTTTCAAGTAGGCATAATGGCGGGGTGTGAGTTTGATCCCTCCCGGCGGGACCAAATCCATATAAGGGTCGTGCAGCGGTGGGACCGATTGATGAACCGCTTTGATCACGTTCTCGTATTGCTGCGGTCCGGTCACGGCGAGGACGCCTGGGTGAACTTCACGAATGGCTTGCTCATCCAACCCCATGCATCCGGTGACAATTACCTTACCATTTTCTGCCATAGCTTCGCCAATAGCCTCAAAGGATTCGGCCTTGGCACTGTCAATAAACCCACAGGTATTAACCAGCACAACATCGGCCCCGTCATAGGAAGGGGCAATCTCATATCCTTCCGCGCGGAGCTGGGTAAGGATATGTTCTGAATCTACGAGGGCCTTAGGGCAGCCGAGGCTAACCATGCCCACTTTTGGTTGGGATTTGCTCATGTCGGGGGTTATAAGCCCTTTTTACTTTATGTCCAAGGTCATGATGCTTTCTGACATTGCCATGCCTTTTGATCCATACAGACGGACTTCCCATTCGCCTGGATAAGGGAAATCAATTTTTGCTTCATAAACACCACTTTCTATCTTGGGGATACGATGTTCGAAAGTAAGGTTGTTGCGGCTCGGCAGGGCAAAGACGGCAATGATTCTCATCCCCTTTAAGATTTCTCCCTGCTGTGTTTTATAAGACAGGCGTAAGCGTCCTTTATAAGAATCGCCCTGTTTGCCTTCAGAGTAAAAAACAGGTTCAGGGACCATTTTAAGGTCTTTGCTGCCCGTTGAATACATCACCACAGTAAAGTTTATCCCGGCAATGACCACAAGGAAGGCCAGCATCATCCAAAAGGGACGATTCCTTCTTTTGGGGCGTTTTCTTTGTGAAACATAGGGTTGAGGGAGAACCAAAAGGGTTTCTTTCATTAAAACTTGACGGACTACCCTATCATAGCGTCGGTTTTCCACAGCTCCAATGCAAACTATGGATTCATCGACGAGACTCTGGGGAGAAAATGGGTTATTGATTTTATTAGAGCTGTTCTGGTTATAAGTAAATCTAATAAAGGGTGACCACTTTGGGGCAACTGCACGACCCATCGAATACAGGTGTTGAAGAGGGCAACCCGTCTGCCTTGCTGGAAATCCGTAACATATCTAAAGCTTTCCCAGGGTGTCTGGCTAATGACGATGTGAGTTTCACCATTTCACCAGGGGAAATCCATGCCCTCCTTGGGGAAAATGGGGCAGGCAAAAGCACCTTAGTGAAGATTATGTATGGGGTGCTTCAAGGGGATTCTGGAAACATTTTTTGGCAAGGCAAACAAACCAAAATAAAGAGTCCTGCCCATGCGCGACGTTTGGGCGTCGGTATGGTGTTTCAACATTTCTCATTATTTGAATCTTTGACTGTCCTTGAGAATATTGCGCTGGCTTTAGACGATGAGCGGGATATGAAGATCCTGAGTGCTAAGATCGTTAAAGTTTCATCAGAGTATGGCCTTCCCCTTGATCCCAATCGATATGTGGAAACACTTTCTGTTGGAGAACGTCAGAGAATCGAGATTGTCCGTTGTTTATTGCAAGATCCCAAGCTTTTAATACTTGATGAGCCAACCTCCGTCTTGACGCCCCAGGAAGCTGATAAGCTTTTTAAAACCCTGCGACTGCTTTCAAGCCAAGGCTGTGCAATTTTATATATCAGCCACAAACTAGATGAGGTGAAAGCCTTGTGCCAAGCGGCTACGGTCTTGCGCAAAGGCAAAGTTGTGGGGGAATGTGACCCTCGCCAAGTTACGGCCTGGAATATGGCTGAAATGATGGTGGGAGAGGAGCTTCGATCACTTGAAAAAGAGAAAACACCCAAAATTGGAAAAGAGCGTCTCAAGGTAAGCAATATCTCCACTGTTGTCGGTACGGAAATCAGGCACCCTTTACAAAACATCTCCTTTTCAGTGCAAGGAGGTGAGATTGTTGGAATTGCCGGTGTTTCCGGGAATGGTCAAAAAGAACTGATGGCGCTCCTCACGGGCGAAGAAAGGCTAACCATTCCGAACGAGTCAATTCTTGTTGATGGTGTGGGGGTGGCAAATATTGGCCCTAACCGCCGCCGTACTTTGGGTATGGCTTTTGTTCCGGAAGAACGTAATGGTCATGGGGCTATCCCAAACCTCAGCCTTGCCGATAATGGTTTCCTTACCGCCTATAAAAAACTCAGGTTAGCCTTAAAAGGGATTATTAATTTTGGCGCGACGGAAACATTCACTGAACAAGTGATTAAAGATTTTGATGTGCGGACGACAGGGGCCGGGGCTGATGCCGGAAGTCTTTCCGGAGGCAACCTGCAAAAATATATTGTGGGTCGTGAAATATTACAAAACCCTAGTGTTCTCATCGCGGCCCAACCCACATGGGGGGTTGACCCTGCCGCTGCCATGGCGATCCGCAAAGCCTTGATGAAATTGGCGAAAGAGGGGGCTGCTGTTTTGATCTTCTCCCAGGATTTAGATGAGATTCTCTCTATTTGTGATCGGGTTGCTGTCATTTGCGATGGCAAACTTTCAGAAGCCCGCCCGACCGGAGAGGTTACCATCGAAGAGATTGGTATGCTTATGGGGGGGCTGCACGACCTCAAAGAAGGGGCCGCTGCGTGATTAAACTGGTTCCTCGGCAACAACAATCCCAGGCCATGCTTTACCTGTCGCCGATCATCGCTGTGATCTTGACCTTGATTGTTGGCATGGCGATCTTTGCTTTGCTGGATAAAAATCCAATTCAGGCACTCTATACCTTTTTTATTATGCCTGTGAATTCTTTTAATGGGGTGACAGAGCTGATCGTTAAGGCGACACCTCTTGTCTTAATCGGCATCGGGTTAGCCTTAGGGTTTCGAGCCAATGTCTGGAATATTGGAGCTGAAGGGCAGTTGACCATCGGGGCTCTTTTTGGCGGGGGGCTTGCCATCTATTTCCATGACAGCGAAAGCGTTTTCCTATTGCCAGCAATGGTACTCGCCGGGGCAATCGGGGGCCTCTTGTGGGCCATGATCCCTGCATGGCTCAAGACCCACTTTAACGCTAATGAAATCCTGACCAGCCTCATGCTGACCTATGTCGCTGTACTCTTGTTGAGCTATCTGGTTCATGGGCCCTGGCGTGACCCAGACGGATATAATTTTCCTGAGTCGCGCATTTTTCCAGACGCCGGAACCATGCCTATTCTGATTGAACAAAGCCGGGTCCATATGGGAACTATTCTGGCTCTGTTGGCTGTGCTCGGTGGCTGGATTATTTTAGCCAAAACGGTGATTGGCTTTCAGCTCAAAGTGATTGGGGTTGCGCCGCAAGCGGCTAAGTTTGCTGGATTTGAAGAGAATAAGCTGATCTGGTTCACCCTTCTCTTGAGTGGTGCTCTCGCCGGCGTCGCTGGTGTTGGTGAAGTCGCGGGGCCTATTGGACAATTGGTCCCGTCTATTTCTCCTGGCTATGGGTTTACTGCAATCATTGTTGCCTTCTTGGGCCGTTTGCATCCAGTTGGAGTTCTTTTCGCTGGACTAATTATGGCCCTGACATATTTGGGGGGAGAGACAGCGCAAATTGAAATAGGTTTGCCAGCCGCTGTCACGGGAGTCTTTCAGGGTATTTTGCTATTCTTCCTGTTAGCCTGTGATGTTCTTGGCCGTTATCATATTCGTTTGTCCTTCATGAAGAAGGGAAGTTAAGGATGGATTTTGTTCCCATTATTTTAACGGTTATTACCGCTTCAACCCCTTTGATTTTTGCTGCCGCCGGGGAATTGGTGACAGAAAAATCAGGTGTACTTAACTTGGGTGTAGAGGGGATGATGATTGTGGGAGCGATGGCGGCTTTTGCCGTTGCTACGATGACGGGCAGTTTGACATTAGGAGTCATTGCTGGTGCCGCTGCTGGTGTCTTACTTTCCCTAGTGTTTGGCTTCTTAACTTTGACCCTTCTGGCGAACCAAGTCGCGACTGGGTTGGCCCTGACCATTTTTGGACTTGGTTTAAGTGCTCTTGTCGGGGCCGGGTTTGTTGGGGTTGCCCTTCAGCCCTTACCAAAAATGGATATCCCTCTGCTCTCAGATATTCCGGTCTTAGGTCCGGTTGTCTTTAGTCAAGATTTTCTGGTTTATTTCTCTTTTTTCATGGTGGGGGCAATCGCTTGGTTCCTCAAGTATAGCCGCATGGGATTGATCATGCGGGCTATTGGGGTGGCTCACGAATCAGCCCATGCTATCGGCCATCCGGTGATTAAAACTCGCTATCTCGCCGTAATGTTCGGCGGGGCTATGTCTGGGTTGGGCGGGGCATATTTATCCTTGGTATATACCCCCATGTGGGCTGAAAACATGACGGCGGGGCGAGGGTGGATTGCTCTGGCCTTAGTCGTCTTTTCAACCTGGCGACCAGGAAGGTTGCTGGCGGGGGCTTACTTGTTTGGATTGATTACGGTCTTACAGCTTCATGTTCAAAGCGCGGGGATCGATATTCCTTCGCAGGTGATGTCCATGTTGCCATACTTGGCAACGATCCTGGTTCTTGTGCTTATATCACGGGATAAAGCAAAAATTAGACTTAATGCGCCTGCCTGTTTGGGCAAGCATTTTCATCCGCCTCAATAGGCATTCTTATTAGCAGAATATTTTAAAGGAAAAGGGGAGATAACTTATGTTTCGTAAAACTGTAAAGACCTTGGCTTTAGGGGTCGCATCCTTAGGTTTGGCATTGACTGCCGCAACAGGGGCACAGGCTGAACCACTAAAGGTTGGCTTTGTCTATGTTGGCCCCATCGGGGATCATGGCTGGAGCTATCGTCATGATGTTGGTCGTTTGGCGATTGATAAAGTTTTGGGTGCAGATGTCAAAACCACCTATGTGGAAAGTGTCAAAGAAGGCCCTGATGCCGCACGGGTTATCCAAAAGCTGGCTTCTTCTGGGCACAAGCTGATCTTCACAACTTCTTTTGGTTTCATGAATCCAACCTTAAAAGTGGCGAAGAGATTTAAGGACGTTAAATTTGAACACGCCACCGGATACAAACGGAGTGGTAACGTGAGTACCTATGGCGGCCGATTCTACGAAGGCCGTTATGTTGCGGGTGTTATTGCAGGTAAGATGACCAAGTCTAATGTCCTTGGCTATGTTGGCTCTTTCCCCATTCCTGAAGTGGTTCGGGGGATTAACTCCTTCATCCTTGGAGCCCGTTCGGTTAATCCAAAAGCTGTTGTTAAAACAGTTTGGGTCAATAGCTGGTATGATCCTGGTAAAGAAGGCGATGCGGCTAAAGCCTTGATCGACCAAGGGGTGGATGTCATCACCCAGCACACGGATTCCCCAGCCCCCTTGCAAGTGGCAGCTAACCGGGGAGTTCTTGGTTTTGGGCAAGCCTCTGACAACTACCACTTCGCCCCTAAAGCTCAATTAACCGCTATTATTGATAACTGGGATGGTTACTATATCTCCCGTGCCAATATGGTTAAAAACGGCAACTGGAAGTCTTCAGATACATGGGGTGGATTAAAATCGGGCATGGTTTCCATGGCAAAATATACCAATATGCCCGAAGATGTTGCCCAACTCGCCATGCAAACTGAAGCGGCGATTAAAAGCGGAATACTTCACCCCTTTACCGGGCCTATCAATGCACAAGATGGTAGCCCAAAAGTGAAAGCCGGTGACATTATCCCTGATGGAGAATTGTTAGGGATGAACTGGTATGTCGAAGGTGTTGAAGGCAAATTGCCAAAATAACGTCGACTTTACTCTTATTTCGAAACCCCGTTCTTTTTTTAAGAGCGGGGTTTTTCTTTTGAACTATGGCAAGAGGTGGGGCAGTATGGGCCAACCAAGTAACTGAGTATCGAACAGGTATTCTTTTTAACAGAATTAACAAAGGCACGGTAAGGCTGTATGTATTCCATATTGCTCAGCAATCCCAGTCGAACAGCAGTGTTTGTCTTTGCCATATTGACCTTGCTTGTATGGGGTGCATGGGAAAATATCAGCCAGCGAAATGATGCTTCAATTAAGGTGCAGACCTCCTTTGCTGCCAAGCAATTTTCTGCTCGAATAGAAGAGTTCATTAAGGCTAGGACAAATGGTATTGAACTTCTTGTCGAAGAGATGGCAGATGAAAATAAAATCGACAGAGATAAGTATTTCAGAAAACATTCCGCTTTTTTGCAACAAAGGTTCCCAGGTTTTCAAGCACTGAATTGGGTTGATGCCGATAGGGTTATCCGGCTTGTTGTCCCGGAGGAAAAGAATAAAGCTGCCATCGGCCTCGATATCAAAAAGCTTCCTGTTCCGGCAAAAACTATTGAAGAGGCTTTCCAAAAAAGAGGACCCGTGGCGACCCCCCCTATTGAGTTAGCTCAGGGAGTTGAAGGTTTTGTTATTTATTATCCTGTTTTTCGAGATGATAAAATTCAAGGCTATGTGAACGCCGTCTTTAACCTGACGAGTTTGATGAACCAACTGTTTATTACAGGCATGGGAGGGCAGTATCGCTTGTCGATACAGGCCCAGGGGAAAGTATTTTTTGAGATCGGTAATTTTAAGGGTAAAGATGATTTTTCAGTCATAATGCCCCTTTTGATTGCCGGGCAAAGTTGGGTAGTTAAGCTCACACCAAGCGGTCTTGTTCGGGTTGAAAATTATGCCTTCATTGTCGCTATGTTGGCGACTATTAGCTTCAGTCTTGCCTTGCGGGCTGTCTTACAAAGCCAGTTAGAAAGCAGGAGGAATCAAAATAGGTTGAAAGAAGCTGTCGAAAGCATCCCTGAATCCTTTGTTCTCTATGACAATAATGGGCGACTGGTTTTGTGTAATGATCGTTTTAAGGAATTATATCAGTATCGTGATGAAGAGGTTAAGGTTGGGGTTCATTTTATTGAGCTAGGGCGTCTTGATATTGAGCGGGGAGTGATCGCCGGAGGTGATCAGCAACAGCAAGAATATTATGATGATCGTGTCGTTGGTAGTGCAAAAAATAATAAAGATACGTTTGCTGTTGAAATGGCTGATGGAAGGCACATCCTTGTTCGAGAGCGTAGCACCATCCAAGGTGACAGGGTAAGTGTTCAAACCGATATTACCCACATTAAGCAGGTTCAGGAAGAACTGAAAGAAGCTCATGATGAATTAGAGAAGAGAGTGCAAGAACGGACACAGGAATTTTTAGCAGCCAAACTTGATGCCGAAAAAGCTAACTTGGCAAAAACAGAATTTCTTTCCCGTATGAGCCATGAGTTCAGGACGCCGTTAAACGGTATTTTAGGCTTTGCCCAATTGCTGGACATTAGCCAGAGCAACCCAGAACCGGAAGATAACCGAGTCTATATTTCGCAAATATTATCTGCGGGCGACCATTTGTTAGAGCTGGTTAATGAAATCCTTGATCTGTCCAGGGTTGAAGCAGGAACCATTCAGCTTAGCTTAGAAGCTATTGATGCAAAGACAGTCTTAGAGCAAAGTCTAAGCCTTGTTTCACCCATAGCCGATAAGGCAAACATCAATCTGGTCTTCGATTGGCCGACTATTGGTGCGCTGCCTCTCATTTATGGTGACTCTACCCGGTTAAAACAGATTTTTGTCAATCTGATTTCCAACGCCATTAAATACAACAAAGATAAAGGCCAGGTCGAAGTCCGCACAGAAAAAGTTGGTGATGACCGGGTTCGATTTTTTGTTTCCGATACGGGTTATGGCATTGAAAAAGAAAAATTATCTGAGATTTTCCAACCATTTAACCGCCTGGATGCGGAAGGCTCTTCTATTGAAGGTGCCGGGGTCGGGTTGACCATTGCCCAGAAATTTACAGAGCTCATGGATGGAAAGATGGGGGTTGAGAGTACTGTCGGAGAAGGAAGTGTTTTTTGGGTTGAGCTTGCTGTCGCAAAAAATGTGGAACTCATTCCGGAGAAGCGAGCTAAAGTTGAAAAACATAAAAGCAAGCCCCGCCAAGGGGTCGGGGATATTCTTTATATCGAAGATAACCTCGCCAATCAAAAATTGATGGAAGCAATTATAACCGCAAAACTTAAAAGCAAGATCGTCATTGCGGATACGGCTGAAAAAGGTTTGGAAATCTTAGATGATTTTAAGCCCGCCCTGATTTTGTTAGATATTAATCTCCCGGGGATGGATGGTTATGAGGCTATAAAAATTATAAAAACCCGTGAAGATCTTCGTGATATTCCTGTCATTGCAGTTAGTGCCAACGCTCTAGCTGTTGATATTGAAAAAGGAATGGCTGCTGGTTTTTCAGACTATTTAACTAAGCCGATTAATGTGAACATGACTGTTGAAATTATTGAAAAGGTTATGGGGCTTTAGGTGTAAGTTTCGGGAGGATAAGGCCAAAAAAGGCATTGGAAATTTTTTCTCCGGTAAAAAGCCAGCCAAGGTGTGTTCGGCATTCTTGGCAAAGAGCAACCTGCCAAACATGACCATGAAACCAGGTGAATTCATTGCTCGGCACGCCAATAATTTGGGTGCCGGGGGCTTCTCTGAAACAGCCAATTTTATAGATGACTCCCGCCGGATTGAAGAAAATATGCTGATGGCTGCTATGAACAGATATGCGCCAAGGACCAGATGTGATCCAGTGACCACAGTTTTTGCAGAATAGTTTTTCTTCTTCCGGTTTGGCGCTCGGTTTGGTGCGTGTTTTTGTTTCCGCTTTTTTGCCCTCATCGGCTCGAAAGAATAGGGGAGTTGGCTTGAGAAACATGGTGTCGCCGTTATTTCCTTTTGCTTGTTAAGCTACAGTATGGGATTTATGGGTTACGTGTATAGTCTATCCATATCCGGAGGGGATAATGAAGTTTTTTGTTGATACCGCTGATTTAGATGAAATTGCCAAACTAAATGATGTCGGGCTTGTCGATGGTGTCACCACCAACCCAAGCCTGGTGGCAAAAACAGGTCGTGATTTTGTCAGCACGGTAAAAGAAATCTGTAAGCTCATCGATGGTCCCGTAAGTGCCGAGGTCACGGCAACCGAATATGAGGGCATGATTGCCGAAGGCCGTAAGCTCGCGAAGATTGCTGATAATGTGACGGTCAAAGTCCCCCTTACCGAAAACGGTATCAAAGCCTGCAAAACTTTGAGCGATGAGGGGACCATGGTTAATGTCACCCTTTGTTTTTCAGCGGCTCAAGCTATTTTAGCGGCTAAAGCTGGCGCGACGTTCATTTCACCATTTGTGGGTCGTCTAGATGATCTTTCTTTCGATGGACTCCAGTTGATTGAAGAAATCGTCACGATTTATGGAAACTACGACTTCGATACCCAGGTGCTCGTTGCATCAGTACGCAGTCCCTTGCACATTGTTGATTCAGCGAAGATGGGGGCGGACGTTATAACGGCCCCGCCAAAAGCACTTTGGCAGATGTTCAAACACCCCCTGACCGATAGTGGCTTAGCTGCCTTTTTGGAAGACTGGAAAAAAACAGGTCAATCAATTCTTTAAGGGTCTTGGAGAGGTATAATTATGAGCAACACAACTTTTTTGGAATCAACTGAATTTGTTGATAGCGATTCTGAAGTGATTAAAGCTTACGCGGAAAAGGCCGCTGAAGGGGCCACTACAGATTTGGAAAAAGCAGTTAAGCTTTACTACAAAGTCCGTGATGGCATTCGCTATACCCCTTATTTAGATTTTGGTGAAAAACGGGTTTATCAAGCCAGTTCTGTGTTGCAACAGGGGTGGGGTTTTTGTGCGTCAAAGGCCTCCCTTCTGGCAGCTTGTGGTCGGGCAATTGGCATCCCTTCGCGGGTCGGGTTTGCCGATGTGCAAAACCACCTCAATACCCCCCGGCTGCGGGACCTGAATGGGGGAGACTTGATGCAGTGGCACGCCTTTACAGAGTTTTTTCTGGAAGGAAAATGGGTCAAAGCAACGCCCGCATTTAACAAGCAACTCTGTGAGAAATTTAGAGTCAAGCCATTGGAGTTTGATGGGTTAGAGGATTCAATTTTTCACCCTTACGATGCCGATGATCGTAAACATATGGAATATGTAAAAGACCGAGGGTCTTTTGCCGATGTCCCTTATGAAGAGATTATTGCAACTTACAGAAAAAACAGCCCCAAACTTCTCAATAACGGCTTGAGCGGCGACCAAAGCGGAGATTTCGGTGCCGATGCCCAAGCATAATCCGGGATGCACTTACTCCGCAGCTTTAGCGGCATAGTTTTGTAAGGCTGAATTTGTACTTTCAGATATTGGGGCCGTGAGTATTGAATAGATACAATCGACCATATTGTTTGCAAGCAAATCTAAAGCGTAGGGCTCAATAGCATCCCCAAGCTCTTCTTTTTGAGCTTCAAAATCTGCTGTAGATTGAAAAAATGTCCTCTCCATTATCGCAATACGTTGATTGATAATGGGTTCTGGTGTGTCACGCAGAACGGAGTAGATCAGCCTTCTGATTTCGCGGCGGCCCGAATTGTGTTTGTTATCAAGCAGTCTTTGGGGTTGGGTAGTGTAGGTGCAGGCTGTTTGAGACAAAAAACGACTAAAATGAGTTGTTTCGCCTGGAATTTTCAGATGAGCAATAGCTGGAACGAGAAGAGCCTTTATAAGGGAGTGAATGTCTGGAAGGTCTGGCGTTGCCTTATCTTTTATTTCTTCCAGCATTTCCATTCGGAGTTGGTTTATGGGCTCCATACGATATTCAAAAATAGAAGATATTAAGCCTTCGCGTGAGCCAAAATGATAATGAAGGGCCGAGCCGTTGCGTTGGTCAGCTTCAATATTTATTTGCCGCAGAGAAACGGCGTAAATACCCCTTTCTGCAAACATACGTTCGGCAACCAAAATCATCTTGGTTCTGGTGTCGATGCTTTTTTTCTTTACCAATTTGTAACCCTCAAACAAACCAAGGCCGTCGTTACCACCTGTGGTATGATTATGCTTGTTATCGATAGATATCTATTCGATTAGCTTTGTTTTTTTCATTTAAGCCTATGCGATGCGGAGGGTATTTTTATACAGTTATAGTAAAAAGGCTAGTTTAAAAATGTATAGGCAGACAATTATCAAAGTAAAATTTATCAGCAATATATGATCATCTTTATGAGTTGGTGTCATTATGTGCAGTTTTTTAAAATTGCATGCAGGTAGTGTTTCATTCAACTTGCTCTAATCTTGTAAGGGCTGTGTTTTAGTATGAACTTGAGCTATTTTATTTGATATATAGATATCAGTGTTAAATGCTAAATTGATTATTTATACTCAAAAGTAAATATAGATATGATAAGGTAAAATTAGGGCCTCTTGAGGGGCTGTATAATGCTTCTATAGGGAGGGGTTCAATGGATTTAAAATATAGTGCTGAGGAGCGGGCCTTTCGAGAAGAGGTGCGTTGTTTCTTTAAAGAAGAATACCCCCAAGACTTATTGCAAATGAGAGCTAAAGGACAGGTCTTGAGCAAAGCAGATATTGTCCGGTCGCAGAAGGCACTTGCAGCAAAAGGATGGGCGGCACTTAATTGGCCTGTAGAGTATGGAGGGACGGGCTGGTCTCCAACTCAACGATATATTTATGAAGACGAGGCTGCCGCAGTTGATCTTCAACCGCTTGTTCCTTTTGGGCTTAGTATGGTCGCGCCAGTGATCTATACCTTTGGAAATGAAGAGCAGAAAAAGCGATTTTTGCCTGATATTTTGGCCAGTAATGTTTGGTGGTGTCAGGGGTATTCCGAACCGGGAGCAGGGTCAGATTTAGCTTCTTTAAAAATGAAAGCAATTCGAGAGGGTGACCACTATGTCGTCACCGGGACAAAAACCTGGACCACCTTTGCTCAGCACGCCGATTGGATCTTTTGTCTGGTTCGAACTGATGGCTCTGGGAAAAAACAGGAAGGCATCTCGTTTCTCCTAATTGATATGAAATCGCCGGGGATTACGGTTCGACCAATCATTACCATTGAAGGCGGTCATGAGGTCAACGAAACCCATTTTGAAGAGGTTCGGGTCCCCGTTGAAAATCTAGTCGGTGAAGAAGGCAAAGGGTGGACTTATGCGAAGGTTCTGCTGACCCATGAGCGCACGGGTATTGCGGCGGTTGCAAGGTCAAAAAGGTCCCTTGCCAAGATAAAGGCCTTTGCTGCGAAACAGCTCAATGGGGGGCTTCCTCTTCTTGAGGATGAATCATTTAGACGGCGCGTATCTGAAGTTGAAATTGAGCTTATGGCCCTGGAGATGACAGATTTAAGAACGCTGGCGGCTGTTTCTCTTGGGGGGGCGCCCGGACCTGAATCCTCAATTCTGAAAATCAAAGGGACTGAGATTCAACAGGCTCTTACCGAACTGGCAATGGAAGCCTCCGGTTACTACGCCATGCCTTTTATTCCGGAGAGTTTGGAACCTGGTTGGAACGGTGACCCGATTGGACCGGAAGAGGCTGTCGGGACGGCGTCCAGATATTTCAATATGCGAAAGACTTCCATTTATGGGGGGTCGAATGAGATTCAAAAGAACATAATTTCAAAGGCCGTGCTGCGTCTTTAGATGCAGTAGGTTTCGAAAGGAAGGCAGTAATGGATTTCTCACTTTCTGAGGAACAAACTCTTTTACAAGACAGCATTATCCGCTTCGTGCAAGATGAGTATCAGTTTGAAAAACGCCGTAAGTTTGTTGATAGCGAGGAAGGCTTCAGTCGACAAAACTGGCAAACTTTTGCTGAACTAGGCTGGTTGGCCATGCCCTTTTCCGAAGAGATGGGCGGCATTGATGGAACGCCTTTAGAAACCATGGTTGTTATGGATGGTATTGGTCGGGGGCTAATAGTTGAACCCTATTTGGCGACGGTGGTTCTCGCTGGCGGTTTGATTAAAGCTGCGGGCTCTCCGTCTCAGCAAAGGGAACTTATCTCTTCAATTGTCGATGGCTCTGCTATGATGGCCTTTGCTTTTGCGGAAGCCCAGGGACGCTATAATCTTTCAGACCTCAAAACGACGGCGACCCAAGAAGGGGGTGGGTGGACCCTGAATGGTGCTAAATGTGTTGTCCTTGGGGGGCCTTCTGCAGATAAGTTTATCATTAGTGCTCGGACATCTGGAGGGCAGATGGATGGAGATGGCGTTAGTTTGTTCATTGTTGATGCCCAGACAGAAGGGCTTTCTTGCCGAAATTATCAAACAGTTGATGGGTGCCGTGCTTCAGATATTTCATTTAACAACCTGCGCCTTTCCTCGGATGCCTTGCTTGGAGATGTCGGGGAGGCTTTACCGATTATTGAAAAGGTTATCGATGAAGCAACCGCTGCCGTTTGTGCAGAAGCGGTTGGGGCGATGGAGGTTCTTTATCACGCAACTGTAGACTATACCAAAACGCGGGAACAGTTCAGTGTGCCAATTGGTCAGTTCCAGGTTTTACAACATCGCATGGTCGAAATGTTTATGGAAACAGAACAGGCGAAATCTCTTTTGTATCTGGCTATGATGAAGTTATCAGAAGGGGAGTCGGATGCTGCAAAAGCTGTGTCAGCATTGAAGGTCAAAGTCGGCACTGCCGGACGTTTTGTTGGTCAACAGGCCATCCAAATTCATGGTGGCATGGGGATGACGGACGAGTTGGGCGCAGGTCACTATTTTAAACGTTTAACCATGATTAACACTCTTTTTGGCAGCGTTGACCATCATATGAAACGGTTTGCTAATATCGCTGAATAATGATGTCAAATTAGCGAAGGTTATGTATTTTATATACCTCAAAGAATAGTATTCATAATGGAGAAAAAACCGTAGGGGTTTTTCCGACAAATACGACAGTAGATCACCCATAGAGGCCGTTGGGGAATGGTTAGTTTCGTTGGGTGGCAGGGTGAAAAAGGTAGGATGAGTATTCCCTTTGTTAAAGGGCTGACGTTCCGTTATCTAGCTGTTCTTATTGGATTGGCTAGCTTGGCGTTGGCTGGTAATTTCTTTGTTAAACAATCTATTGAAACTCAAAAAACCGATGCGGCTGAAATCAATGTAGCTGGCCGCCAACGGATGCTTTCCCAACGCGCCATGCTTCTTGGTTTAGAATTAGATCGCCTGGAAGAAGGGCGTGAAAGAGAATGGGTTAGACAAGAATTTATAGCCGTCATTGATACCATGGAAAAGTCACACCGAGCATTAGTTACGGGTAATAAACAGTGGGGTTTCTCCCCCCCTTCCGAGACCATCAAGAAAATGTATTTTGGTGACAAACCCAATATTAATGCGCGAGTTGAAGGTTTTTTGAAGAAAGCAAAAGGTCTCCTTGCCCTTCATGCTCACGGTGCTAAAGCAAGAAGTGAAAACTATAATCACCAATTTGCATTCAATAGTTTCAGGGAAGCTGGTTTTTTAAAGTTACTTGATGATATCGTTACTCAGTATCAAAGAGAAAGTGAGCAAAAAATTGTTTCTTTGATACGAATGCAAAACGGTTTTCTTTTTGCCACATTGTGCCTTTTGTTTTTATCTGCTTTGGCTGTTTTTGCTCCGGCAATCCGGCGACTAAACGTCTATCTTAATGAGTTAGAACGAATTCAGGAATCTCTTAAAGAAAGTAATGAACGGTTTCGTGATTTTACTGATACGGCATCTGATTGGGTGTGGGAGATGGATGAAAATCTCTGTTTTTCATCAATTTCAGATCGATTTTTTGCTAATTTTGCTATTGAGAGGAGAAGTATCATTGGTCACACCCGGTGGGAACGTTTAGGGCCTGCTGTGATTGAAAAAGATGTCGCCAACTGGGTTAAACATCAACAAGACTTGGAACTTAGAAAACCCTTCGAAGGGTTTCAATATGCTATCAAAGACAAAGATGGAAACAATCACCATATCAATATCAGCGGTAAACCCGTCTTTAATGCCGAAAATAATTTTATTGGTTATCGGGGGACAGGAAAAGACGTAACGGATACCATCAATACTGAAATCAGGTTGCGGGTTAGTGAACAGAGTTTAGTTGAAGCGCAAAGACTTTCTAAAATTGGAAGCTGGAATTGGGATATTATGACAGGTGAAGTCACTTGGTCAGATGAACTTTTCCATCTTTTAGGCTTAAATAGAGAAAACACCGATTTAAGCATGCAGACAATTTATGAGCTTATCAGTACTGATGATAAAATAATTCTCAAACAGCATTTCCGTAATATATTGGCAAACCCTGGGTATAGTGAAGGGCTAGAAATGGAAATAACGCCAGTTAATGGTAGCCCACGTATATCTCACTTGCTCATGAAGTCTGAGTTTGATGAAAATGGAAAAGCTGTCAATGTCATGGGAAGTATTCAAGACATAACAGAACAAAAAAGAGTCCTTAAAGAACTCCTTGCTGCCAAAGAAACTGCAGAAACTGCCAATAAGGTGAAAACAGAATTTCTATCTTCAATGAGTCATGAGTTAAGGACTCCCCTCAATGCCATTTTGGGTTTTGGACAAATGCTGCAGATGGATAAAGACAAGAAGCTTGATGGAGAACAAGCAACTTGTGTCGAGCAAATTATTGAAGGTGGTCGCCTTTTAAAAGATCTCATTGATGATATTCTTGATCTTTCAAAAATTGAAGCAGGGACAATTCGTCTTACTCTAGATAATATTTCAGTAGATTCCCTTATCCCTGATTGTCTGTCGATGATTGGGGGAATGGCTAAACGTAAAAACGTCGCTATCAAGATAATTGGTGAGGCGGATCTTATGGTTATAGGGGACTATACCCGCTTGCGGCAGGTTATTATTAATCTGTTGTCCAATGCGGTTAAATATAACTCTGATGATGGAACTATTTGGGTCAAATGGAGAAAACATAACGAAAGTAGAGTCCGTATTTTGATTGAAGATACGGGCCAAGGTGTGGCACTTGAAAATCAAGATAAGTTGTTTGAGCCTTTTAATCGCCTCGGTGCAGAGAAATCTGAAGTTGAAGGTACAGGCATAGGCCTGACAATTACGAAACGCCTTATTGAAGCCATGCATGGTGAGGTTGATTTTGAGAGTGTTGAAGGAGAGGGGTCCTCTTTTTGGATCGATATCCCCTTATCTCTTCCGAAAGAACAGCAGGCTGTCATTTCTGAAATTCAGGAATTGGTTTCAGATTCCAGTATGGTCGACGTAAAAGGGAAGATACTCTACGTTGAAGATAACCCCGCTAATCTCAAACTCATGAATATGATGATTGGTCGGATGGATGGGATCAAGCTTATCTGTGCAGGGAATGCCGAACTAGGCATTGCATTGGCAAAACAAAACCAACCCGACCTTGTTTTAATGGATATTAATCTCCCCGGTATGGATGGGGTTGAAGCCCTGAAGGTGCTCCAGGGAATGGATGAGACCAAAAGAATCCCCGTTGTGGCTGTCAGTGCCGCTGTTATGGAAAAAGATATCGAAAGAGGGTTGGAGGCAGGCTTTTGTTCCTACCTCCCAAAACCGATCAATGTTAAACAAGTTATGGAGGTCCTTCATGATGTTATGGGTAAGGACAAACCTTAAAAAATAATCATCTTCCTACGCAAGGGTTGTTCTATGAGCCATTGTAAGGGGAAACGGGTAGGCCTTTACTAATCCAATTAACAATCCCATTTGAAACGTTCTGAATTTTTGTATAACCAGCTCTTTGGCTAAGGGCATTCGCAAGGGCTGAGGTGCGGTTGCCAGTGCGACAAATAATGGCAAATTCTTCATCTTTTTTGACAATTTCTTCCAATTTTGCAGAAAAATCAGGCATTAGCGTTCCTCGGTTTGAAAAGGCTGTGATGAGATGGCTGCCTTCGATCACGCCTGTTTTTTTCCACTCATCCGGACGACGAATATCAATCAACGTGACGCCTTGGCTGATCTTTTCTTTGAGTTGTTGATTGCTCAAGTTACCATAATTGGGACCTTCAACCTGCAACAGCTCAATTTCAAACTTTAATGTAGAATTTGCCGGAATAGGCCCGGCACCACGAGAACCGTAGGCAAGCCTTGGGGGGATAACCAACTCGCGCTTCCCCCCGACTTTCATCCCTTGCACACCCATATCCCATCCTGGGATAACCTGCTGGGCACCAATCATAAAAACGAAGGGACGGTCCCGGTCTTTGCTCGAGTCGAATTTATCCCCATTCATAAGCCGGCCAGTATAATGAACTGTCACTTTTGAAAATTGAAAGGCTTCCGCTCCATCGCCAACTTTTACATCCGTAACTTCCAGCCCCTTAGCTGAGGCAGTGTTCGGTAATGCATTGAAAGTGAGAACAAGAATAAAAAGGGAAATAACAATTTGTTGCATCGCAAATGGACCTTTTGTTGGTAAATTATAGAATACTAATTAACGAATTTTCGTCCTGGTTGCCAGAGGGTTGTTGGGTGGTGTATCTACAAAGAAGGTAATTTTGTCTTTTTTGGGTGGTTTATGGAGTTACTTTTTGTTGTTTCATCAGAGAACGGGGCAGGAATCGCCAAGCCGTTAGCGGCTGCTTGTGTGCGTAATAAAGTATCTTGGGGGTGTTTCTTTACTAATGATGGCGTGAAGTCTCTAACGGACCCAATTTTTTGTGACCTCTTAGAAGAAATAGCCGCAGAGGCAATCGTATGTGCCCAATCTTGGACAGATCATATGAACGGTGCCCCCTGCCCACTTGAAGTGGGCAGCCAATTTGACCATGCAGGTTTAATAGCCCGTGCAGACAAAGTCATAAGTTTGTAGGGATTGGTTTAAAATGAAAGAAAAAAATATTCTTATGCTGGCGCGCCGTGACCCTCGTGAAGCCATGCGTGTGACGGCTGGATTGGCCGTTCGAGGCCACCACCTCACCTTTTTCTTTCTGGTCCCCCCAGTCAAAGATGCCGGAGGGCGTATCGTTAATTTAGAGATGCTTGAGGTGATGGAAATTCAACCAAAAACCTTATTGTCTGGTCTTGATGATATTGCCCTTTTTCAAACCCAGTCCGACCTCGCCCAAGCTATTTCCAGCGCAGACCATGTGCTAAGCATATGAAATTTCTAGCTCTTAAAACATCGCTATTCGTTGAAAGTGAGTTCGCGCTAAAAAGTTTGAGCGAAAGCTCGATTGAGTGGGAAGTCCTCGATCTTTCGCAACCCGTTGATGAGAAGGACCATTGGGATGATGTTCTTGAAAAAATCCGACAGGCTGATCGGATTATGACGCTTTAGCTTTTGCGCTTTTTGTTGCTGCTTTTCGACGCCGAGTTGGTTTCTTCTTAGCTGTGGTTGCCGCTATAAGCTTGTCATTGTTTCGCAAGTGGTAAGGAAGTTTGGTTGTGTTGTCAATTTTTGCCCGCAGCAACTGATCGGGTAGCAATCCTTTAACTGAGCTAAGATTTACGCCGATTAAATTCGTGCCATCAAGATTTGTCGCACTCATATCACAGCGCATAAGTTTAGCACCTGTGAGGTTGGCTCTCGCCAGGTCAGCTCCATGGAGATTAGAAAAACTTAGCTTGGCATTGCTTAAATTAACCTGTTTGAGTCTGGAAACAGCAAAATCACACTTTGTCAGCTTGGCGTCGGTAAAGTCTGAACGGCTGAGGAATGACTTCCGGAAGATTGTCTCAGAACAATCGGCTCCATTAAATTTCCCGCCAGGAATTCTTGATAAGGTGAAATCTTTACCAGCAAGTTCATGGCCCCGCATATCCCCACGGGGAAGGATACATTGTTTCCCTTCCTTGCCACCGCTATCCAGCCAAAGTTTGTGGGTGAGTATGGCTTTTTGTATTTCAGGGGCTGAAGCGTCCTCACCGGGAAGTTTTTTCCGCTTAGGTTCAGCTTTTACCTTTTCAGGGGGGGGAGCTTTTTCCGGCTTGGTTTTCTTTGGAAGGGCTTTCTTTTTTACAGGAGCTACTTTTACAGGCTTGGGAGGTGTTGGGGCTTTTTTCGTGGTTTCTTTTCCGGATGCTTTTGGCGTGGGTTTCTTTTTAGGTTTGGCTTGTTTTTCATCTATTTGTTTTAAAGCATCTGCGGCCTTTTCTTTACCTTTCGCAATGCGAATTGCTTTTTCTTTCTCGCGTTTTTCTTTCTCGCGTTTTTCTTTCGAGAGATTTACTTTAGCACTTTCTGCGGCTTCTAAGGCCGCTGAAATATCTAGCCCTCCTTTGTTTTCGGTCTCTGCTGGTGGGGCAAGGATATCATCAAGGGAACCAAAATCGACCATGCCAGAATCATCTGGTTCAGGGGTCGATCTTTTGGGCGTTTCGTCGTCACTGAAATCAAGATCAATAGGTTTGATTTGTGGCGGTTTAGGGGTTTTGCCCTTCTTGTCTTTAATTCCCCCTCTTTCACCTTTTAGCAGATCACCCGAGCTGATGGTTTCCATCTCGCCGTTACTTTGATTGCCCAACAGATCAGTATGAGAAATCGTTCCGGTATCAGCGGTCATGCCTTTTGCTTCGGCCATAGCCTCTTCAAAGGATTGGCCTAAAATGGAAGTTTCACGGTAGGGAGGGGGGGGCGTATCATCATCGGGTCCGAGTTGGTCAAAAGCAATTTCGCCTTTGTCCTCAAAAGATTGTATTGCCTCTGTGGAGAGTTCGCCTTTATCACTAAGGGTACCGACGGGGGTTACTTCAAGGTCGGCAGCAAATTCTTCCTGGTCGGCGTATTTGTATTCGGGTTCATTATCATTTTTCCCAAAGCCTTTTATCGGCACCATGGTAATGCCGTCGCCTGAGTTGCCTTCTCCTTCGATGGGAATGTAGCTGAGCCCCCCTTTGTCGCCAAACCCTTCAATGGGGACAAAGGATATATCACCATCTCTTCCTTCTCTCCCTTCGATCGGGACCATGGTGATACCGTCTTTTCCTTCAAAGCCCTCAATGGGTATCCAGGTGACCCCGTCTTTATCGGTTTTATGGCCTTCAATCGGTACCATGGTTATATCTTTTTTATTGATACCTACCCCTTTAATAGGGACCATGGTAATGCCGTCTCTATTGATTCCGTGGTGCTCAATCGGCACCATTTTAATCTCGGTTTCATTTTTCTCTTTAGGGACAAAATTTTCCGGGCCATCATGTTTTATTCGGCGATCATACCCATCAAAGTGAGCTTTGCTTTTCTGTCTGCGATTGGGGCCGAAATAACTTCGGATACTGATAAATCTTTGTGGGCGACGGATGGTTAATCGTGTTAATCGAAGGAGCCTGACAGGATCAATTGGTTTTCGCAAAGCCCCTTCAATCCCAATTTTGCAGAGGGCCCTGAGGCGTTTGGTATCAACCTTTTTAAGCATGACCAAGATGGGGAGGTCGTTAAACCGGCCATCTGGGTAGTCGCGCAGCATCTGGATGAGTTCTTCACCGCCAGAACCAGGGTCAGCATTGATAAAAGCCAAACTCGGATGGAAGTTTTTTATAGCAGCCATTGCTGCATTTGCAGAGCTTACCCCCTTAAAACCGGATAAGCCTTTAAGCTCATAGATAGCTTTCGTCCGATCAATAGATTGACGGTCCGTGTCCACCATGAGCACTTTGTGCGCTGAAAAGTCAAAAACTGCCATTGTCTAAATGTGAACTCTTCTTTTTTATTCCTTTAGAATCTAACTGTAGCAACTCATAAGGCTGCTTTGAACAGCTATTTTATAAAGAGACAAATTAAAGAGTCTTTTTGTTGTTTTTGAGAGATAAAGCCATTGGCCGAAATTTCTTGAATGCGGTCCGTGATTCTTGCAAGCGGTGATCGGCAAGGATGGCCTCGGGGAGCTCGTTTGCTCGGCGACTCCAACCGCCCGCTGGTTTTCGATTTCTTGAGTAACCGAAATGTATTTGTTCAGGCTGAGGAAAGACAGGGCAACAAGAAGGCCATAGAAGGCCAAATGAATTGTTGCCCGTGTCACTGGATTGCCCCCCCCATATTTTTTAAACCTCGGGTCAGTTTAATGAACTTGGGTAAAAGGGGAGCCCTAAATCGAATGAGATGGTTTTAAGAATCCAAAACTTTCTCACCGTTAAGGGTTAAGACACCATCTTGTTCTGAGACTGTGACCGTATTTCCATCGCATACAGCCCCTTCCAAAATCATATTTGCGAGAGGGTTCTGAATGTTTCTTTGGATCACCCGTTTTAGAGGGCGTGCCCCATAAATGGGGTCGTATCCAGCGTCAGCAACCCAATTTGTTGCTGCACTATCCAAGTTGATAGAGATTTTTCGATCAACAAGTAGGGTTTTCAATCGCTCCATTTGAATATCAACGATACCTTCCATATGTTCGCGGAACAGTCGGTGGAAGAGGATTGTTTCGTCTAGGCGATTAAGGAACTCAGGCCGGAATGAGGCTTTAACCACCTCCATAACCTGTCCACGGAGTTCTGTTGAATCATGCCCTTCTTCTTGTTGCGATAAGATATCTCCTCCCAAGTTTGATGTGAGGATAATGATGACATTTTTAAAATCAACGGTTCGTCCCTGACCATCGGTTAAACGACCATCATCAAGAACTTGCAGCAAGATGTTAAACACATCAGGATGGGCTTTTTCAACTTCATCAAAAAGGATAACTTGATAAGGTTTGCGCCGGACAGATTCTGTCAGTGCGCCACCTTCGTCATAACCGACGTACCCAGGAGGGGCACCAATTAAGCGCGCCACCGCATGTTTCTCCATATACTCAGACATATCAATCCTGGTTAAGGAGGTTTCATCGTCGAACAAGAAAGCTGCCAGGGCTTTGGTTAGTTCTGTTTTGCCGACCCCAGTTGGGCCTAAAAAGAGGAATGAACCAATGGGGCGGTTGGGGTCTTGAAGCCCCGCACGGGCGCGACGGACGGCGTTAGATACAGCAACGACAGCTTCTTCCTGGCCAATCACCCTTTGTTTAAGGGCGTCTTCCATTTGCAAAAGTTTATCCCGTTCACCTTGGAGCATTTTATCGACAGGGATGCCGGTCCAACGCGACACGACGGTGGCTATATGTTCTTCCGTCACCGCCTCTTCAAACATGGTTTTGTCTTCGGCTTTTTCTGCTTCTAGCAACTTTGCTTCAAGGCGGGGTATGAGGTCGTATTGAAGCTCACCAGCCTTTTCAAACTCCCCTTGCCGTTTGGCTTGGTCAGCGGCAATCCTAGCCTGATCTAATTGCTCTTTAAGCTTATGGGCTTCGGCTAAGCCATCTTTGTCGGATTGCCATTGTGCTGTCAGCTTTTGGGATTTTTCTTCGAGAATAGCCAGTTCACTCTCAAGGGTTACCAAGCGGTCAGCAGATCCTTTGTCGCTTTCTTTTTTAAGGGCTTCCCGTTCGATTTTAAGTTGGATAATTCTGCGATCCAATTCATCAACTTCTTCCGGCTTACTATCGACTTGCATGCGGAGTCGACTGGCGGACTCGTCCATGAGATCAATGGCTTTGTCTGGCAGGAAGCGATCAGAAATATAACGGTTAGAGAGAGTCGCGGCGGCGACCAAAGCAGAATCGGCAATGCGCACCCCATGATGCAGTTCATACTTTTCTTTGATACCGCGCAAAATGGAAATGGTATCTTCTAAGGTTGGCTCATTCACTATAACGGGTTGGAAACGCCGCGCCAGAGCCGCATCTTTTTCAACATGCTTGCGATATTCATTCAATGTGGTGGCACCAATACAATGGAGCTCCCCTCGCGCCAAGGCAGGTTTCAGAAGGTTTGAGGCGTCCATCGACCCTTCTGCTGCTCCCGCCCCAACAAGGGTGTGCATCTCATCAATGAAAAGAATGAGTTCGCCATTGGAAGACATCACTTCGTTGAGAACCGCTTTGAGCCTTTCTTCGAATTCACCACGGAACTTTGCTCCCGCAATTAAGGCCCCTAAATCGAGCACCATCAATTTTTTGTCTTTGAGGGTCTCCGGGACATCGCCATTTACGATCCGCAAAGCCAACCCTTCCGTGATCGCAGTTTTGCCAACACCTGGCTCACCAATTAAAACGGGGTTGTTTTTGGTGCGTCGGGAGAGGACCTGGATGGTCCGGCGAATTTCTTCGTCTCGCCCAATCACAGGGTCAAGTTTGCCGTCTTTGGCGGCCTGGGTCAGATCGAGGGCATATTTTTTGAGCGCATCATAGGAGTCTTCTGCTGAAGCACTATCGGCTGTTCGCCCTTTGCGAATATCCTCAATGGCCCGGTTAAGGTTTTGGGCCGTCAGCCCCGCTTTCGCTAAGACCTTGCCTGCTGCCGTGCTTTGGGAAAGGGTCAAGGCTAAAAGCAATCGTTCAGCCGTGACAAAACTATCTCCTGCTTTTTCAGCAAGGGTTTCAGCCTGTTCCATAACCCGGGAAAGTTCTTGGGTTAGATAAACTTGTCCGGCCCCTTTGCCGCCGACTTTCGGTTGTTTTGCGAGCTCGGCCTCTACGCCTTGCAATGCATTTCCATGGTCGCCGCCAGCAGCTTTGATAAGATTGGCGGCCAATCCTTCTTTGTCATCAAGAAGGACCTTCAAAAGGTGCTCAGGGGATAGCTGTTGATGACCACTGCGGGTCGCCAAGGTTTGCGCCGCCTGAAAAAACCCGCGTGAACGCTCGGTATATTTCTCAAAATCCATAATAATGTTTCCTCTCGTGCGACAAAGCCTCAAACCCCAGTATTAGGCAATCAGAGACTTCTCTATTACCCTGATTTATTACGAAAAAAGGTTAACGCAAGGGGCTTTTATATTTTGTCAGGCATAAAAAAGGGGCTCTGCCTTTATATGACGAGCCCGCTTGATTATGGATATGTGATAGGAAGGTTAGAAGCTAGACTGGTGCAGCTTCTTTTTTAGGCTTGCGAGGGGCTCTTCTTCTTGGGGCAGGTTTTTTAATTTTAGGTTCAGCTTCAACGTTAACCTCTGGTACTGCCTTAACCTCGGTTCCTGGTGAGGCCTCAACCACGTCTTTATCGTCCACCTGCGTATTCCCATCGGCAATTTCATCTAAGGTTGGGTCAAGGAGTGTGGTTTCAATGGCACCGCTTGGGAGGCCTTGGACGGCTTCTTCCTCAGGGGCGGGAGTTGTTGTGGTTTCGGCTGCATGCTCTTTGCGTTGCTCTGTGCGAGCGGCACGGGCCGTATCGACTTCCTGAACCACCCGGAAATAGTGATCCGCATGCTGATAATAATTTTCAGCCGTTACGCGGTCACCGGCAGCAACAGAATCTTTAGCCAAACCCAGAAATTTATCAAGGTTTTGCTTCGCGTTACCGCGGATTCTAGCCTCAGAACCAGCGTTGTTGCGATTGTTGTTTTGTTGACGACCTTGGTTGCGTCTGCCGCCACTACGTCCGCCTGGGCCGCGGCCTCTTGGGCGGTGAGGTTTGGTACTTCTGTTCATCTTACCTGATTTGCCGTTTTTTTAAGTTTTTCACCCATGTCACTTACACTCAAGAAAGCCTCGTTGCTTTCTTTTTAGCTTACAGGTGCTTCAATGCAGTTAGACAAGAAGCCCGGTATATGGGTGATTTTCAAAAAACGCCTCTTTGGTCTATTTCGGCTACCCCAAAAGACCTCTTGCTCCGCTTATTTCAAATAAGCACTGCGGGCGTCGTAAGGAGAACCTAGCCCGTCACACCCGCCATTCCAACCCCTTTTTTTGTTTATTTTCTCAAGGTTAAGTTGATATGCCCTTCAAGTTCAATAATGGCTTGATCCGGGTCGACGACTTTAATGGTTTTCATACCCAGAGCACGGGCAGGCTTTAAGTTGACCCCAAGGTCATCGAGGTAAACGGTTTCTTCAGGACGGACCCCAATTTTTTCACAGGCTAATTGGTAAATACGGGGGTCGGGTTTCCGTAAGTTTACTTTGCTTGATTCAATAACGAGTTCAAACATTGCCATGACTTCAGCCGCCTGTTTCTCTCGTTCTTCTGACATGAACATGGCCGGACCTGCCCCCACATTGACATTGTTGGTGATGCAGGCAGTGATAAATTTCTTGCGGCAGCGTCGCAGGGCCTCAACCATTGTGGGGCGAAAATCTCCGGCAAGAAGCTCAATAACGGCTTTGCCAGAAATTTCACAGCCTTCATCGGCGGTCTCTTGCCTGAAAAGGTGATCGAATGCATCCAGATCAACTTCGTTGCGCTCAAACTTTGCCCAGGCATTGTCATGGTGATTTTTTGAATTAACCCTGCGAATTATGTCCTGGGGATAGCTATTTTCGGTTTCAAAACGGCGAAAAGCAACAAAGGGGCTGGTGGTGAAAACACCACCAAAATCCCAAATAACAGCGCGGATCAAGGGGATCGCTCCTCGTAAATGGGGTCAAGTTTTTAATAAAGTTATAGAAAGGGGGGGGGTGGAGCAAGCCCTAGGCTGCTCCTATCGGTGCTTTCAGGCGGCTGTTTGTTCCAGAGCCGGATCTGCTTTTTGGGAGGCCAGATTGTCCTGAGCCTGTCCAATATGGTTGTTTAATTCGTCCATGGTCACGCCATCACGGTTCATAACCGCGTGGAGGATTGGGTCGGCGAGAATTTCTGCCAAAGAAGGCTCCGAGCCCTCGGCATAATCTCCATCCAATGGTCGAGGTGAAAGGGGCTTGTCAGAACGTGCTGCCCCAAATTTATAGATAGTCATTATTTTTCCTTTAATCGTCTGTTTTTATGTCAACTGTCCCTGCGGTTTTATCCTGCACAGCAAGTTTTATCTTCTTTGTTATATGAAAAATTGTTGAAGAATTTATGACAGGACAAGCTTTAATTAGTTCGAAACCCAAACATTGCAACCCCTGTTAGTGAATAGAGCTTGATGCCGCGCCTAAAATTGTCCCTGTAGCAGCTTGCTGAAGCAAGATGGCAAATCCATTTCCATGTTGTGCCAAGCTGGTTTTACTTAACTTGATCTCTTGTATATCACCCCGCCAATTGCCGATGGATTCAAAGGATTGGACCACGTTAAAATAAGCAAGTTTGCGGCCTGCATTTTCGCCTCTTTTAATCATCGTTTCTTTTTTGCGATCAAAAACAACTAGCAGTATGTTGGCTAAAGCTTTATCGGATTGGACTGCCCTGCCAATGGATACAGTCAAGTTATCACCTTGACTAGAAAGTTGGATGTCAACCTTTGGGCTTTTTGCTTCTTCGGTGATCAGGTTTAGGACCGTTCGTTTTTTTGATCCAACAGCTTCTGTTTTGCCGTTGATGACCATTTGAGGGGTATAAACATGACGTAGACCTAAATTGCGCGCATAATCCCTTTGCCGTTGGGTTTTATCTGGGCTTGAAAAAGGGTCTTTCCAGCCGATGTAATTCCAGTAGTCCACGTTAAATGATAATGGTAGGACGTCGTCGCGCTTGGCGAGTTCCCCTGCAAATTCATCTGCGGGGGGGCAAGAGGAACATCCCTGTGAGGTGAAGAGTTCAACAACCGTCAGGGATTTAGTGGTTGCAGAGGCTGGAACACTCATCAACGAGATCATAAAAACGGCGAGGAGGAGCGGTGTAAAATTTCTCATGTCGGAAAGAATAGCCCAACTGACGTCTAGGGGCTATTCACATGGTGGTGAAGTCAGTGTGATGGGTTGTAGATTATGTTAAACACCCTAACTACAGGGTGTGCCGTGACATAAGGACCTGGGGTAAAGACAGATTTAAAATTTGAAGTCGATAAATGAGCAACGAGAGTATTTTTGTTTTTAATCATTGCTATACCATCAATCATTGCGCATATCCTTTTGCTTGGCGAAAGCAAGTGCTTTTGACATACATTATAGATTAACAGATGACGATATTATTCAACGAGTACCAGTGTGGCAGAAACTAAATTATTGGAACGGCTTGGGATAGCAGCACTTCTGGGTGTAGGTACTTCTGCTGTCCTAATCGCCCTTCCAAGTGAAAGTTTGACGACATTTATCCATCAATTTGGGCGACTGCCTTTCGTCTTTTCACTTGTTGCTCTTGTTACAATATCAACTCTCCTTCTCGCGAGTTTTGAAAGCCTCAAGGTTGACCCCAAAGATAAACCTGTCGAGACATTCCTCCTTGCGATGCAAGGGGCGAGTGATGGGCTATGGGTTTGGGACATTATAGAAGATGAGGTGAAAATTACTTCCCGTATTAATGAAATTCTGGGTACTGATTTCCCCTTGGAAGGAATCACTTCTCAACAACTTTTTTCCGCATTTCATTATGAAGATCGCGATGGTTTGACCAATGAAATCGTGCGTCACATGCGAGGTGAAACGGATTTCTTCGCTTTTGAATACCGGGTAATCCAAAAAGATGGGTCGATAACCTGGGTGGAAGACCGGGGAATTGCTGAGAGAGATGAAACAGGGAAGGCGATACGTATAGGGGGGTCTGTAACTGAGATTACCTATCGTAAAAAAGCAGAACAAGAATTGGCAAAGCACCAGCACGAGCTTGAGGATATTGTTGAAAAACGGACCCAAGAATTGGAAATCAGTCAGCAGCGTTTTAAGGATTTTGCCGAAGTTGGTTCCGATTGGTTTTGGGAAACAGGGCCGGATCATTATTATACCCATGTATCCTTAGTGTTTCAGAAAATTACAGGCATTGATCAAGAGCAAATTCGGAGGATTAATCGGAAAACCCTTGGGGCTCTCGCTGATCTGCAAAATGAACCAAAAAAATGGGATGACCATTTTGCTGATCTAGAGGCGCATAGGCCTTTTAGCAATTTCGAATATCTTCATCATGTACCAAATGGCAAAAAACTTTATTTCCGTGTTAGTGGGCGCCCATTCTTTTCTGGGGACGGTGAGTTTTTAGGTTACCGGGGCGTTGGCTCAGATATCACAAAAGAACGGGAAGCAGCCCTTACCTTGGAACGGGCAAAAGAGGCTGCGGATCAAGCCAACCGCGCGAAATCGGAATTCCTCTCACGGATGAGCCACGAGCTCAGAACCCCCTTAAATGGTATTCTAGGATTTGCTCAGTTGTTGGAGCTTGATGACGAACATGCTCTGTCGGATCAACAAGTTCGATTTGTCGGGGACATTCGAAAAGCTGGGGACCATCTCCTCGATTTGATAAATGAGGTTCTGGACCTTGCCAAGATCGAATCTGGCGGTTTAATGGTCTCCTTAGAGTCATTTGATCCCGTTGCCGTTATGAATGAATCTATCGACATGGTGGTACCCCTCGCGGATAAAAATGGCATCCGCATTGTAAATTTAATTGTTCCCGAAGATTTGGATTTAAATGTTCACGCAGACCGCACACGATTTAAGCAGGTTGCTGTTAACCTTCTTTCCAATGCGATAAAATATAATCGTGTCCATGGCTCGGTTATTTTAGCTGTCGAAAAAATTGGAACAACAAAATATCGTTTTAAGGTTAGCGATACAGGGCTTGGTATTCCTGAAGAAAGCTTAAGCACTGTTTTTGATCCCTTTACCCGATTAGAAATTCAAGGTGGAGCTTCGGAAGGCACAGGAATCGGTCTTGCCATTACCCAAAAACTTGTTGAATTGATGGGTGGAAAAATAGGGGTGGAAAGTACCTTTGGAGAAGGTTCGACTTTCTGGGTCGATCTTCCTGTCAGTGAAGAAAATTCTGATATGTTTGCTGATTTTGGACAGGCACCATCACTCGCTCCTGTTGATTTGGTAACCCATGGTAAAAAGCTTATTCTTTATGTGGAAGACAATCCGGCAAATTTGCGATTGATGAAAACGGTATTGGACCGAATTCCCGATGTGGAAATGGTTACTGCTGAAACAGGGGAAGAAGGAATTAAAGAAGCTAAAATCCATCATCCTGATCTAATTTTATTGGATATTAATTTGCCGGGTATCGACGGGATTGAAACTTTGAAAATACTCAAGGCGACCCAAGGGCTTAAAGATACACCAGTCCTAGCTCTTAGTGCTGCTGCGATGCAGGATGATATCGATAAAGGGATGGACGCCGGGTTTGATGCCTACCTAACGAAACCTATCAATATTAAGACAACACTGACAGCAATTTCAGAGGCACTTGGGGAATAAGGTGACGGCCAACTAGACCATCACCTCTTAAAGAACTTCTTATTCAGCGGCTTCAGGCTTGTCAGTTTCCTGATAAATTTCGCCACCGCTTTTACGGAATTTTTCTGACATTTCTTCCATGCCGGATTTTTGTTCCGCTTGGTCACGAATTTCCTGACTGATCTTCATCGAGCAGAATTTTGGTCCGCACATGGAACAGAAGTGAGCCAGTTTTGCGCCTTCAGCCGGGAGGGTTTCATCGTGGTATTGCAGGGCCGTATCCGGGTCTAGGCTGAGGTGGAACTGGTCCTGCCAGCGGAAGCTAAACCGTGCCCGTGCCATGGCGTTATCGCGAAGCATTGCTCCAGGATGGCCTTTGGCTAAGTCGGCTGCGTGAGCGGCGATCTTGTAGGTGACAACACCTACTTTCACATCGTCCCGGTTTGGCAGCCCTAAATGTTCTTTCGGGGTAACGTAACAAAGCATGGCGGTGCCGTACCAACCGATCATTGCTGCGCCCATGGCACTTGTGATGTGATCATAGCCAGGAGCGATATCGGTCACTAGGGGGCCAAGCGTATAGAATGGGGCTTCGCCACAGACTTCCAATTGGAGTTCCATGTTTTCTTTGATTTTGTGCATGGGCACGTGACCAGGGCCTTCGATGAAGCACTGAACATCATTGGCAAAGCAAATTTTTTGCAATTCACCTAAGGTCCGAAGTTCGGCAAATTGAGCTTCGTCATTGGCATCGGCAAGGCAACCAGGGCGCAGGCCGTCCCCGAGGGAAAGGCCAACATCATATTGTTTGGCGATATCGCAAATCTCTTTGAAGTGGGTGTAGAGGAAGCTTTCTTGGTGATGAGACAAACACCATTTCGCCATGATGGAGCCGCCACGAGACACAATGCCCGTCACCCGTTTCGCCGTCATAGGGACGTGGCTGAGAAGGAGGCCCGCATGGATGGTCCAGTAATCAACCCCTTGTTCGGCTTGTTCGATTAGGGTGTCACGGAACATTTCCCATGTCAGATCTTCGGCAATGCCTTTGGCCTTCTCAAGGGCTTGGTAGATAGGAACGGTTCCGATGGGAACTGGAGAATTGCGGATGATCCATTCGCGGATGTTGTGGATGCCTTTGCCGGTGGAAAGGTCCATCACCGTGTCGGCTCCCCAACGGATTGACCAAACCATTTTGTCGACTTCTTCGCCCGCCGAGGACCAAATGGCAGAGTTACCAATATTGGCGTTGATCTTGGTCAGGAAGTTGCGACCAATAATCATGGGTTCGGCTTCTGGGTGGTTAATATTGGCAGGCAACACAGCCCGACCACGGGCAATTTCATCGCGGACAAATTCGGGGGTTACGTAATCTGGAACAGCCGCGCCAAAATCTTCTCCATCACGATTGACCTCTGCGTTTTGTTTGCGGCCTTCGTTTTCACGAATGGCGACATATTCCATTTCATGAGTGATGATGCCTTGACGGGCGTAGGCAAGCTGGGAGACAGCTTTACCACCTTTTGCTTTGAGAGGAGTGTTGTTGGTATTGGGGAAGGGGACAACGTCAGATTCTTCGCCTTCATTCAAGCCATTATCTTCGGGCTTAATGTTGCGGCCTTCATAGCGTTCAACGTCACCGCGACCTTCAATCCATTCCTTACGTAAAGCAGGGAGGCCCTTGCTGATGTCGATGTTTGCATCAGTGTCGGTGAAGGGGCCGGAGCAGTCATAGGCGACTACGGGTTCTTCTTCGGCACTGGGATGAAGGGCAATTTCACGGGCGGGAACTTTAATTTCTGGATGCAAAGTGCCGCTGGTGTAGATTTTACGGGAGCCCGCAATGGGGCCGGTGGTGATGTTAAGACCGTCGGTAGAGGACATAAGCCAACTCGCTGTTAAATTTCAAAAGTGATCAGAGTGAAGATGGCGAGATGAGACAGTAAACTTAGGCTAGTTTTGCCTTTTCCAGTCCCTCCGCCGGCATCAACCGGATCAGGTTCAAAGGGTCCCCCGCCTCTTTTGCAGAATCTCAGTCACTAGACGCCCCTTGGAAGGGGCCTATGGTGCCTTTCTTGTCCCTTGAGGTCAAGGTTTGCCAGAGAGATGAAAGAAAAAAATATCAATATAAAAGGAATTCACAGGAAATATGAGCTTAAGATTTTCTTTCCAAGGCGACGAAGAAGAAGCCGTCGGTTCCGTTATCTTTTGGGGTTAACCTAAGGAAAGGTTCATCGGTTGGGCAGGGGGCATCGATAATTTTTTCCCAAATAGACGCCACTGGAATGGTGGTAAAATCAGGTGTTTGCTGAAGGAATTTGATTATCTGGCCTTCGTTTTCTTCCTGAAGAAGAGAGCATGTCATATAGATAAGGCGCCCACCGGGTTTCACCAATGCGGATGCTTTTTGCAGAATTTGGGCTTGGCGTTCCACATGGCGTTCAAGATCGATTGGTTTTAGCCGCCACTTGGAATCAGGACTTCTGCGCCAGGTGCCTGTGCCGGAGCAAGGGACATCAAGAACGACTCGATCAGCTTGTTTAGGCTGTAAGGAGGCTGGTTGGGGTTTGCGTGGTGCAAGCTCAACCAGTTTCACATTATCGACGCCGGCTTTTTTTAATCGCCCGGTCATCCTGCTTAAACGTTTTGAGGAAATGTCACAGGCAATCAGGGAGCCTTTCCCTTTCATTTGAGCCGCTATGGCGAGAGTTTTTCCTCCGGCCCCAGCGCAATAGTCAACCACGGTCATTCCTGGCCGTGCATCTACTAGTAACGAAAGGATTTGTGAACCTTCTTCTTGGACATCGACTTTGCCCTCTTTGAAAACCCCAATACCGCCAAGACGCATTCGGTTTGTTACACGAATACCAAGGGGAGAAAGGGGGGTTTCATGAGCTAAAATACCTTCCCCCGTAAGGGCGTTGAGGGCAGATTTTCTATCGGCTTTCAGGGAATTTACCCGAAAATCAAGGGTAGCGGGTTGATTTAAGGCTTCTGCATAGGCAGGGAGCTGATCCCCCCAAGAAGCAACCAGTTCTTCATGTAGCCATTCCGGATATTCCCCTTTAACCCAAGCGGGCATATCAGGATGATCAAGGCTTTTTCCGGCAAGTTCTGAGACGAGGGAAAGTTCGCTGCTGCTTAATTCTGTCGGACAATGGCGAGAGCCGCTGAAAAATACCTGAGCTTCCTCGACAGTGACCTGGTCAAAGATCATAACGTCGGCAATGATCCGCGCCCGCATTCTTTCAAGGCCAGTTGCAGGGAGCGTATTTTGCCCCATAACGGTGTCGACCCACCAATCCAAACGGGCACGACGGCGTAAGATACCCCACACCCTTTCAGAAATGGAGCGACGGTCCTTCGACCCCGCATATCGGCGGCTTCTAAAGAAACCGTCTAAGGCCACATCAAAAGGAAAGCGATCAGCTTCGGCTTTGACAAATAAGTCTATCGCCGCCTGAAGACGGGCTCCGGGAGTCATGAAATTGTCATCTTTGTTTAGGCCCCGCCACGATAGTTAGGGGCTTCTCTGGTGATGGTTACATCATGGACATGGCTTTCCCGCAGACCGGCTGAGGTGATGCGAACCATATTACATTTTGTTCTCATGGATTTGATGTCTGGGTTGCCTGTATAACCCATGGCGGCGCGCAGACCACCGACCAACTGATGGATAACGCCACTGGTTGCTCCTTTATAAGGAACCCGGCCTTCGACACCCTCAGGAACCAGCTTTTGGTTTTCAGATACTTCAGCCTGGAAGTAACGATCTGCAGACCCCCGTGCCATAGCCCCTAAGGAACCCATGCCGCGATAGGATTTATAAGAACGCCCTTGGTAGAGGAAAACCTCTCCAGGACTTTCGTCGGTACCCGCCAGGAGAGAGCCGATCATGACGCAATCGGCCCCCGCTGCAATGGCTTTGGCGACATCGCCAGAGAATTTAATCCCGCCATCAGCAATCAAAGGTGTGCCAGATTTTTTTGCTGCTTTTGCACAGTTGCGAATGGCGGTGAATTGAGGGACGCCAACACCAGCGACCATACGGGTGGTGCAAATACTTCCAGGGCCAATGCCAACTTTAATGGCATCGGCACCTGCACCGATAAGAGCTTTCGCCGCTTCTTCGGTGGCAATATTACCTGCTATCACCTGAATATAGTTGGAACGTTTTTTAATGTCTTCGACAGCTTGGAGCACCCCTTTAGAGTGGCCGTGGGCTGTATCAACAACAATCACATCAACATCAGCATCAAGCAGAGCCTCTGTCCGCTCATGCCCATCAGGGCCAACGCCCGTTGCAGCCGCAACGCGCAGACGGCCCTGGTCGTCTTTACAGGCATTGGGGTGGTGTTGGGCTTTTTCCAAATCATTTACGGTGATCAGGCCAATACATTTGTAATCACCATTTACCACCAACAGCTTTTCAATGCGGTACTTGTGAAGCAGCCGTTTGGCCTCTTCCTTTTCCACGCCTTCGCGAACCGTTACCAAACCATCCTTGGTCATCAACTCATGGACAGGTTGGTTTGCGTCCGTTGCAAAGCGAACATCCCGGTTGGTGATGATGCCGACCAGCTTGCCGGAGCCGCGTTCAACCACAGGGAAACCAGAAAAATGGTTTTGTTCCATAATCAATTGAATGTCGCCCAGAGTTTGATCCGGATAAACGGTCAGGGGGTTAACCACCATGCCTGACTCAAATTTCTTAACTTTTCGGACTTCAGCGGCTTGCTCTTCTGGGGTCAGGTTTTTGTGAATAACCCCAATCCCCCCCATCTGTGCCATTGAAATAGCCAACTTGCCTTCGGTCACCGTATCCATGGCAGCCGAAATCAAAGGGATTCCTAATGAGATAGATTTTGTCAACTGAGTTGCTGTATTCGCCTGAGCGGGAAGAACGATTGACTCGGCAGGCAAAAGCAATACGTCGTCAAATGTTAGGGCTTCCTGGATATCCATGTCACCTCCGTAGGGATTTGACGCGTTATATACACACAAGAGGCCCGACTCTTCCATAGGCAATGTTAACTAATTTACGAAATTTATTATTATAGAATCTTTGTAAAATTAACCTTTTGGCGTAATTGCTTAAATAATAAGCGAAATAGCTAAATTAGGGGGTGAAATGAACCTCTGTCTATCGCACAATGGCACTATATTATTGGAAAGGTTAAAAATGAATATTTTTAAAAAGAAAAATGCCCTATATCTTGCCTTTTTTTTAGTTGGGTCGATGGCCCTTCCGAATCATGCCTTTGCCAGCGATGATCTCTTTAAAACTTTGAAAGGGGTCATGGATACGGTTGTAACAAGCAAGGCCGCTTCGTCCGTTACTCAAACTTTAGGGCAAGAGGATATTATTGCCGGGTTGAAAGAAGCTCTCAAAGTAGGAACTGAGCGGGTGGTTTCCCAGGTTGGGCAGACTGATGGTTATCTCGCAGACCCAGCCATTCACATTCCTTTGCCAAAAAGCCTCCAGAATGTTCAAAGCTTTTTGAAAAAGTTTGGCCTTAACTCTTTAGCTGACGATGTGGAAAACAAACTCAACCGTGCCGCTGAAGCCGCCGCGCCCAAGACCAAAGAGTTATTCTGGAATGCCATTCAGAAAATGACAATTTCTGATGCCAGTCAAATTTATAACGGCCCTCAGGATGCTGCGACCCGTTATTTTGAAAAAACCAACTCCGTTGACTTGAAAAATATTATTCGTCCTGTTGTCGAGCGAAGTCTGCAGGAAGTTGGTGCGGTCAGTGCTTATGACCAACTGATGGGGCAATACAAAAGCCTGCCTTTTGTCCCCGATGTCCGCAATGACCTTGCCACCCATGCGACCGACAAAGCCCTTGAGGGTTTGCTCCATTATCTGGCAGCGGAAGAAGCCGCGATCCGTAAAGACCCCATGAAACGGACGACAGAAATTTTGCAGAAGGTTTTCTCTAAGTAAGGACTTAAAAATTAACCCAGTGGGGTTTTACCGCTTGCAAGGTCACGCCTTCTGATACCAGGGGAGCACCTTTCTCCAGGGCTTCCAGACGGATTAGGGCGAGACCTTGTCCTGGGATGCCAGAACGCATTTCCCCGGCATCTTTTCCATCGGCAACAATCTTACTGCCAGGTGCGGGTGCGTCTCCATCGAAGGTGACAGGCATAAGGCGTTTTCTCACAAGGCCGCGATGTTTTGTTCGCGCTGTCAGTTCTTGCCCCATGTAGCAGCCTTTATCCCAGTCAACTCCCCTGAGTTCATCAAAACCATTTTCCAGAAGAGTTGATTTATCAATGCGCAAATCGCGACTGCCGTCAGGGAGGCCCAGACTTATACGCAGAGAATCATACTCTTCTTCTGAACCCATGCTATAGCCTTCCACTTGGGCGCGCCCAGGGCCCGTACCAGCTTTAACAATAACGCGCCCCCCAATCTCTTTTAGGCGTGGGTCGGCAAAGACGATTCCTGATGCCCAAATTTGTGTTTCACCAGGCTCACCGAATGATCCTGCCGCCCCCTTGCCATAAAGGGCCAGCACTTCGTATTTATCACTGATGTCCTCTAGAGTGACTTTCGCGCGGAGCTTGTACATCGTGAGGCGTTTTTTTAAATCAGGGAGCCGCTCTTTTTCGCAATCGATCACGAGGGCATCACCCAACTGAGCAACAAAGAAATCATGGAGATATTTTCCCTGGGCCGTCAGGAAAGCTGCATAAATAGCTTGGGTCTGTGTGACCTTCTCACTGTCGCCGGAGATGACCCCTTGTAGGAAGGCTCTTCCATCGTCACCAGAGATTAAAATCAAGCCACGGTTTTTTAAAACAGTAAACGATTTATCCGTCATAATTTTTGCCTTCAGTTTTTTCCGCTTAGGGTTATATAAACCGTTTAACCCATTGTACAACTCTGCGATTATATTCGATACGTTGCGTGGCATTCATTACAGGCCCCAAATAGTCTCTTTGCCATCATTTTATCGCCCATTTATTATCATTGTGGCTCTGGTTTTGGCAATCTCTCGTTTAAAGCGGCTTGCATTCCTTTTGGTGCGGGCGTTAAGTTAACGAACAAAAAGTAATCACGGAATTTACTATGCCTATTGAATCTCTCATTGCCTACACAGGTGCAATTATTATTGCAGCCGCAATTCCTGGGCCAGGGATTCTAGCTTTGCTCGGCTGCGCCCTTGGGAAAGGGTCGAAAATGGCCTTTGGATTCCTGATCGGGATGATCCTTGGGGATATGGTCTATCTCAACCTCGCAGTAGCTGGGTTGGCGGCTTTGGCTCAAACCATGGGCGACACTTTCTTTGTCGTAAAGTTACTCGGGGCAACTTATTTAATTTTTCTGGGTATTTCTCTTTGGCGTTCTGCTGATAAGGCCGCAGAAACGTCAACTCAGGCTATAAACACTAATCAACTCCATAGAGCGACTTTTTTTGGCTTCACCACCACTCTCGGCAACCCAAAAACCATAGTGTTTTATATGGGGGTAATGCCCATGGTGATTGATATGAACGGCCTTGTTTTAGCTGATGTAGCTTTGCTGAATACCGTCAATATCTTTGCCCTATTTCTCGCCTTGTCACCTTATATTTTTGCAGCAACGAAAGCCCGTAAACTGCTAAAAAGCACTACGGCAGTTAGGCGGATGAACAAAGGTTCGGGGGCTGTGCTTATCGGAGCAGGCGGCGCGGTAGCCTTGGCTTAGGAGAAGCTATACCAGACGAAACCTCCTTAAAGAGACGTCGTCTGGTATATAAATAGGGGCTTAGTCGGAGCAACTTCCACAGCAGGAAATGTTGTCGCTCTTGTTTTCAGCCGCAGCTTTTTCGTCTGCTTGGGCCTCAGCTTGATCACCTGCTTTTGCAGCAAGTTTAGCTTTTGCTTCTTGTTCTGCGTTTTCTTGTACAGCTTCCATAATCTCTTCAACTCCATCATACTCAATAAAATTCCGCCGAGATAAGTGGGCGGGTAAATAGCTTTATGCTGTGAATAGCAATAGAGGTTCAAATCGGATGAAACATTGTCTTACGTCAAGCGCGTATTCACCGATAGGGGGAAATGCAAGAGCATTTTGCTTTCACAAGACCTTAAAATCGACTAAACAACTCTACCTCCTCCCCCCCTGTGAAGGATAGTTCATGGCACCTAAAGCCACTATATATAAAGCAGAGCTCTCCATTGCCGATATGGATCGTCATTACTACCAAGACCATAGCTTGACCATTGCCAAACATCCTTCAGAAACCGATGAACGTATGATGGTGCGGGTTCTGGCCTATGCCTTGAATGCCCATGAACACCTCCAGTTTACTAAAGGCATTTCAACCGATGATGAACCCGACCTCTGGCAAAAAAGCTTGAGTGACGAAATTGAACTTTGGATTGATCTTGGCCTCCCCAGCGAAAAGCGTGTTCGTCAATCTGCCGCCAAGGCCGATAAAACCATTATCTATTGTTATGGTGGTAACCCCGCTGAGGCTTGGTGGGAGAAAATTAAAGGCACTACGGGCCGTTTCAAAACCCTTCAGGTCACTAATTTCGTCCAAAAAGAAACCAAAGCTCTGGCAGAATTAGCCAATCGCAACATGCAGTTGCAAGTCAGCATCCAGGATGGTGACGTGATGGTGAACGCTGAGAGCGAGACCGTCCATGTAACACCGATCAAATGGAAAGAGACGGCTGTATGAGGGGGGATAAGCAGCCGAAACTTTCAATAAATTCCGGGTCAGGCTGCTCTGTTAATTCCGTTTTCGATGTATAAGGCTCGAAAATACAAGTTTCTGCCTGAACACTTTCGATGGTTTAAACATTTTTTGCATTGAGGCTTTTTGATTACTTTTTCACAAGCCACCTGCGCCATGTTTTTCAGACGAGACACCAACTTTCTGTTGTAAATATTGTCATCCATAAGACACCTATTAAAACTCAGTTATCAATTCAAACTAGCCATTCTAGTAGCCAGAATTGGTTAAGTTAGCTGGTTGAGTAGGGCGTTCTGAGGACCGCCAAACCGGGATTGAAAAGCAACCACCTAGCCTAATTCTCTAAGCATAAAAGCAAACCTACCGCTGGACAGTGACCGTGATCACATAGATACAATTTTAGTTAAATTAAAACGGATTCCATCGCTACAAAGATGTGCTGGTGATTGGCTGAGAAGGTTAGCAGTGTGATAATCATAAAATTGGTTTGCTATCAGATGCAGATGGTTTGCATTCAAAGCTCCTCCCCGATACCATGCCGGCTAATCATTAGAATGCACATATATAAAAAAACCGGAGTTAGAATGTTTAGTCATATTATGGTCGGCGCGAATAACATTGAGGAATCTAAAGTTTTTTACGATGCGATCCTTGGGGAATTGGGGCATAAACCCGGTGTGATTGACGAAAAAGGCCGATGTTTCTGGTTTACAAAAACGGGCATATTTTCGATCAGCAAACCTATCGATGGCAACCCCGCCTGTAATGGCAATGGCAGCACAATAGGTTTTGAGGCACAAGATACCGAGGCCGCCGATAAATGGCATGCTGCTGGTCTGGCCAATGGCGGCGTTACATGTGAAGACCCCCCAGGCATTCGGAAAGGCGTTAAAGGCGACATCTACCTCGCCTACCTTCGTGATCCCTCAGGCAATAAAATTTGCGTCCTTCACCGTATGGGCTAAGGCACTTCTATGGCTCTGCCCCTTGAGGGGGCAGGTCAACATGAATATCGATAGGAGAAAAGACGGATGAAGATTTTGATGGATTTGTGTGTGGTGCCCCAGATAGAAGGCGTGTCGCTGTCTCCCTATGTGGCGGCCTGCCAAAAAATTCTGAATGCGCGTGGGGTCAAGAACACCTTGCATGCCTACGGCACCAATATTGAGGGCGAATGGGAAGAGGTCATGGCAGCGGTTAAGGCTTGCCACGAAGAAATGCACAAACTGGGTTCCCCCCGCGTAAGCTCCTTCATCAAAATGGCCACCCGCACCGACAAAAACCAAAGCCTAGAAGACAAAGTCGCCAGCGTTGAGGCGAAGATGGGCTAAAACGGGCTGAAACGCCTGGGTCGTTGGGCGACAAAATGCCCCTACTATTTTCTCATTGAACAGTAATGTTGTATGAGTCTTTCAAAATGCAAAGTGCGGCCTCTACCGACAACCTAGCTCCCTTTAGATTATTACGATCTAGGTTAAGGTTAACATGTGAAGCGCGTGACAGATCTATTTTTCTAAGATCGCAATCTTCAAAACTACTGCCAGATAATGTGCTGCCCGAAAAATCTGCTTTACTTAAATTACATTCCAGGAAAATAACTTCACGAGCTATACAGTCTTCTAATCGTAATCCTGCAAGATTTTGATGGCTAAAATTATTATAATCGAGAATGCTTTCCTTAAATGAAACTTCAATTGGGCTAAAGGCTTTTTGCCAGTCAATGCCGATTAGCTTACAATTATGAAAATTACACAAAAGGAATTGAGAGTTCCCAAGTTTGATATTACTCAAGTTACACCTGTCAAAGGCGCAACTATCAAACTGGCATTGCTTTAAAGCTGCCCCCGCGAAATTACAATTTTTAAACTGGCAATCTGTAAAGCTCCAATCAAAGATTGATTTATCTGGAAGATCATGATCTTCGAATACTTGATCTTCAAAATGCCTATGAGATCGCATTGTGTTTCCTCAACAGGACGACAAAGGGGCTAAGCCCCTTTGTAGGTTTCATGAGATTCTTAGTCGTTGGTGTCCGGTCCTGCCATGAACTCGGGCATCCAGGCTTCGTTGGCGGTTTTGAGTTCGGCGATCGAGGCCGAGCCGATGCTGTTTACGGCAACATCTTTACCACCTGTTTTGCCGATAAAGCTCGCGGATACGCCGACTTTTTGGGCTTCAACGATCAGGGCGGCACCGTCTTTGGTACTCACCAGATAACGGGCCTGGTCTTCGCCGAAGAGGTAGGCTTGAGGGTTGGCACCTTCTGGGACGGTTATTTTTGCACCGATTTCTCCGGCCATGGCCATCTCAGTTGCAGCGACCAGCAGGCCACCATCACTCAGATCATGGCAGGCGGTTACTTTGCCCGCTAAAATCCACTCGCGGACCAAGTTGCCGTTTTTAAGTTCGGTGTCCAGGTCTACAGGCGGCGGTGCCCCCTCTTCGCGGCCATCAATTTCACGAAGGTAAAGTGAGGAACCGAGCCAGCCTTTTGTGTCACCAACCAAGACTAAGTCTTCGCCTTCGCCATTGAGCGCGAGGCCCATGGTTTTGGACGAGTCTTTGATCAAGCCGACGCCGCCAATGGTCGGGGTGGGCAAGATGCCTTCGCCGTTGGTTTCGTTGTAGAGCGATACGTTGCCGGAAACCACAGGATAGCTCAAGGTATTGCAAGCTTCGGTCATGCCTTGGCAGCAGCCGACAAACTGGCCCATAATGCGGGGGCGTTCGGGGTTACCGAAATTCATGTTGTCGGTAATTGCCAATGGTTGGGCACCAACAGCGGTGATGTTGCGCCAAGACTCCGCCACAATCTGTTTGCCACCCTCAACCGGGTCGGCATAGACATAGCGGGGGGTGCAATCCGAGGACATAGCAACCGCTTTTTCTGTGCCATGAACACGCACCACGGCGGCATCGCCACCCGGACGACCAATACCAAGGGTATCACTCATCACCATGTGATCATATTGTTCCCAAATCCAACGCTTAGAAGCGAGGTGAGCCCCCCCGATCATGGTTTTTAGTGAGGCAAAAACATCTTTAGAGTTATCGATATCGCTTGGGGTGATTTCAGGCTGTTTTGGGGTTGGCTCCCAAGGGCGATCATATTCAGGGCTGGCGAGTGCCAAAGGATCGATGGGCAGATCAACAACCACCTCGCCTTTGTGGGTAATGACCATATGGCCGCTATCGGTCAGCTTGCCAACCACGGCAAAATCCAACTCCCATTTTTCGAAAATCTTACGGGCCATTTCTTCTTTACCCGGTACCAGAACCATCAGCATACGCTCTTGAGATTCTGAAAGCAGCATTTCGTAAGGGGTCATGTTCTCTTCACGTTGAGGAACCATGTCTAAGTCCATCTCAACGCCCATACCGCCTTTAGACGCCATTTCAAAAGAAGAGGAGGTCAGGCCCGCCGCGCCCATATCCTGAATGGCGACAATGGCATCAGTTGCCATCAGTTCCAGGCAGGCTTCAATCAGCAGTTTCTCGGTGAAAGGATCGCCAACTTGAACCGTGGGGCGTTTGGCTTCGTTATCTTCGCTGAATTCGGTTGAGGCCATGGTGGCACCGTGGATACCATCACGTCCGGTTTTAGACCCGGCATAGATGATCGGGTTTCCGACACCCGCCGCTGCGGAATAGAAAATTTTGTCGGTTTTTGCCAAACCAACATTCATGGCGTTAACCAGGATGTTGCCGTTGTAAGACTTGTGGAATTCACACTCGCCGCCAACCGTCGGGACACCAACGCAGTTGCCATAGCCGCCAATTCCCGCAACCACACCAGCCACCAAATGATGGGTTTTATGGTGGTCGGGTTCCCCGAAGCGAAGCGCGTTGAGGTTGGCAATCGGGCGGGCACCCATGGTGAAGACATCGCGTAAAATACCGCCCACGCCTGTCGCTGCGCCTTGGTAAGGCTCGATGAAGGAAGGGTGGTTGTGGCTTTCCATTTTAAAGATAATGGCGTCGCCATCTTCAATGTCGATGATCCCCGCGTTTTCGCCGGGGCCACAAATGACCCAAGGTTGTTCGGTCGGCAGAGTTTTGAGCCATTTTTTCGATGATTTGTAGGAGCAATGCTCGCTCCACATCACGGAGAAAATACCCAACTCGTTGATGTTGGGCTCGCGACCCATGATCTTGAGGACTTCTTGGTATTCATCTTCGCTCAGGCCGTGTTCGGCGACCATTTCTGGCGTAATATTACTCATGACAGCACCTCCACAAGGCTATCAAACATCGGCTTGCCATCCGTGCCACCAAGGGCAGGGTCAATCAATCGTTCGGGGTGAGGCATCATGCCCATGACGTTGCGCCCTTTGTTGAAGACACCAGCAATATTGTCGCGAGAGCCGTTAATGTTGGAAGCATCGTCGACTTGGCCCGTGGGGTGGGCATACCGGAAACCGATCATGCGGTTGTCTTCCAACTCTTTGAAACCATCGTCATCGATGAAATAGTTGCCATCATGGTGGGCAACCGGATAGGTGACGATCTGGCCTTTGTCATATCCTTGAGTAAAAGGAGTATGCACCGCTTCAACCCGTAAGCTGACGTCTTTGCAGATAAACTTCATGCCGGAATTGCGCATCAGCACACCCGGCAGCAATCCGGCTTCAGTGAGGATTTGGAAACCGTTGCACACCCCAAGCACGTGAACGCCTTTATTGGCGCGCCTGACAATTTCCTGCATTACAGGGGAGTTGGCTGACATGGCACCACTGCGGAGATAATCACCGTAAGAAAATCCGCCGGGAAGGACGATTAGGTCCACATCGGGGAAGTTAGAGTCTCCGTGCCAAACCATCAGTGGGTCACTACCCATACTCTTGGCTAAGGCAACTTTCATGTCTCGGTCACAGTTGGAACCGGGAAATACGATAACGGCTGCTTTCATGGAATATCCGCCGGATAATTTAAGAAATAGATTAAAACTAAAAGGGGCTCGGAGAGCCTACTCTTCGATATCAATGACGTAGTTTTCAATCACCGTATTGGCAATCAGGCGTTTACACATCTCATCGACATTTTTCTCTGCGGTGGCCTTGTCGGTACCGTGTAGGTCGATTTCGAAGTACTTACCCTGACGAACGGCATCAACACCATCGAAGTTAAGGGAAGCCAATGAATGCTCAATGGCTTTTCCTTGGGGATCAAGTACGCCGTTTTTCAGGGTTACATGAATTTTTGCTTTCACTTTAAAACGTCCTCTATTGAAGTAACTGCATAAAACTTATTGTAAGGTGTCTGGCCCTTGAACATCACTTGGGCCGCTTTCTGGCAAAATGCCTAAACGCCTTGCCACTTCCTGATAGCCCTCAGCAACACTGCCAAGGTCTTTGCGGAAGCGGTCTTTATCCATACGCTCGTTGGTTTCAACGTCCCACAAGCGACAATTGTCAGGGCTGATTTCGTCCGCGAGAATAATCCGCACCTGGTCGTCGTTCCAAACGCGTCCGAACTCAAGCTTTATATCAACAAGCTTAATTCCCACGCCCATGAACATTCCTGAGAGGAAGTCATTTATGCGCAGAGAAAGACTGAGCATTTCATCTAGCTCTTGGGGCGCGGCCCAGCCAAAGGCGGCGATATGCTCTTCGGTGATTAAGGGTTCGTCCAGGTCATGAGCTTTAAGGTAATATTCAACAATGGTACGGGGCAGGCCTTCACCTTCCTCCATGCCAAACCGTTCGGCAAAAGCTCCCGCTGCTGAGTTGCGAACAATGATACCAACAGGGACAATCTCGACCTGACGGACGAGTTGTTCACGCATGTTGAGGCGACGGATGAAATGGTTGGGGATATTAATCTGGTCCAAGTGCTTCATCAGATGTTCTGAGATACGGTTATTAAGAACACCCTTGCCCGTAATAACGCCGACTTTGGTCCCTCTTAGGGTCGAAGTCTCATCCTTGAAATGCTGAACGACAGTCTGTGGTTCAGGCCCTTCATAGAGGATTTTCGCCTTACCCTCGTATATCTGTCTGCGTCTCGCCATGAGCCTATCCCGGTGATGAAAAACGCGCCCAAATTACCTGCACGTCTGTCGGTGGCTTCGTATAGCAGGAGTCCCTCACAAGGACAATGGAACAAACTCATTTTCATCTGGTCTTCCATGGCAAAAGAGCCAAACAGGCTTTACCCCTTCACTATCGAGGGATGGTAAGGCGATCAGGGAGGAGGAAACCGTGCCAAAACCAATATCTGTGACCACATTCATGGCACTTAACTGTCCAGATTCGGAGTCGCCCATGGGCGGTCCATTTACATCATGCAATCGGTTGCCCATCAGAGATTTCCAGGCCGACCACTCGCCTTTATCAACGTCTGGACGCTGGGCATCGCGAAAGCGTTTGAGAAAAGTTTTAATCCGGGGAGACTCGTCGTCATTAAGGTCGTAGGCCGTAATCATCGACAAGCCGATGGGAATTTCTGTGCTCTCAATTTTGTCTCCGGTATTGCGCAGCCAATAAGCATCGTGGCTGTCGGCTATGACAAGATTAAAAGGGCGATAACTGGTTGGCTCAATTTGGCTCAGGGCCTCAACGGCAACACTGGCATCAGCGTGGTCAACAGCCTCTAAGGGGATTTCCCCCCGGCTGCGAAAGCCCTCTGCAGGGCCTAAGGAATTGCGGCGATTAAGAATGGCTGAAACAACACCATACTCATTTATGGCCAGCCAAGTTCCTCCGGCAAGTTCGTCTAATCCTGCGGTTACCTCGGGACGGTCATCCCAATGACGCGCTGGTGCTTTGGCAGGGCGCCCTTGCATTTCATCCCGATTAGCAGCCATCAGGAGGGGCCATGCATGGCCCGGTCGTCTTAATATAATAACAGTACACATGGGGGGAGTTTACGGGCTGGGAAAAAAGATGCAAAGAGATAAAATCTACAACCTCTCCATTTGCAGCTCCGGCATAGAAGTCGTTGAACCTCCTAATTGCCCTCCAGCAACTTGACCACACCTAGTTGATATACTAGATATCGCCTATGGAAATTTATGCCTTTTACCGAAGGGAGGTTTCCTTTGATTAATCTGACATTATTAGGTTCATATTCATGACTGATGCCTTTAGAGCTCTAGAGCAAAGCTACGAAGCAAAATTTAAACTCGACCAGGAAAACCAATTCAAAGCCGAAGCTAAACGCAATAAATTGTTGGGCTTGTGGGTAGCTGAAAAATTTGGCCTTTCTGGGGATGAAGCTCAAGCATATGCCATTGAAGTTGTTGATGCAGATTTTGAAGAACCAGGAATTGAAGACGTTATTCGCAAAATCGACAAAGATTGTGATGATCGTAATGTAACGATTTCAAGAGACGACCTCTTAAAAGCTGTCGACAAGTTTTATGCTCAAGCCCTGGAAGCCTTGGGACACGAGTTCCCAGAGCCTCTTGGTAATGATCACAGCCCTGTTGGCGGGTAAAAGTTATAAATCGACCAGTTGATAGTATCTAGGGGATAACAAAAAGGACGGAAACCAGAAGTTCCCGTCCATTGTTTCGCTTAACCAAAGACGCGTTTGAATATCGTGTCTACATGCTTGCAGTGATAATCTAGGGACTCTTCGTCGAGAAGGGTTGCCAATTGCTTCACATCCAAAACGTCAGTTAACCCTTCATCTTTCGACAGGAAGAAGAATAGACGGTTGTCGTGGTTTTGGGCTTCTTTTTCCACCTCATCGAGAACTGCGGGGGTGTCTGGGTTGTCAGGATCAATCCCGAAACTTTTCCATACCCGCATGGCGTTGCGTTGAACAATGCGATAGGAGTCTTCCCGGCTGACATTGTTTTGGGTGAGGAAAAGCAGAACCCGTTGGGCATCGTGAATGCCGCCAAATTCGTTGAGTTGTTTCAGCATATTTTGTGGATAAACCACCAATTTGCCAATAACACCCGCAAGCCGATTAAGGGCGAAATCGAGAGTAATGGTGGTGTCGGGGCCAATCATCCGTTCGCAGGATGAATGGGAAATATCCCGCTCGTGCCAAAGGGCAACATTTTCCAGGGCGGGAACCACTGCAGAGCGCACCAAGCGAGCAAGGCCTGTGAGGTTTTCAGTCAAAATAGGATTGCGCTTATGGGGCATGGCAGAAGAGCCTTTTTGTCCCGGGGCAAAATATTCCTGAGCTTCACGAACTTCAGTGCGCTGCAGGTGGCGAATTTCCGTTGCGACATTTTCCAGTGACCCGGCAATAACCCCCAAGGTGGCGAAGAAAGCGGCGTGACGGTCACGGGGAATAACCTGAGTGGAAACGGGTTCGACTTCCAGGTTCATTTTCTCAGCGACATATTCTTCAACACTGGGATCAATATTGGCGAAAGTGCCGACTGCACCCGAAATCGCACAGGTGGCGATCTCTTTGCGGGCAGTTAAAAGACGCTCTTTATTGCGCTGCCATTCGGCATAAAACCGGGCGAATTTTAGACCCATGGTGATCGGCTCGGCATGGATGCCGTGGGAACGACCAATGCAAGGCATCATCTTCGTTTCCATGGCGCGTTCTTTAAGGGCGGCAAGAACCTTGTCAATATCAGCCAATAAAATATCAGCCGACTGAGCCATTTGTACACTTAGGCAGGTATCAAGTACATCCGAAGAAGTCATGCCCTGGTGAACAAACCGGGCTTCATCGCCGACGTTCTCTGAAAGCTCGGTCAAGAAGGCGATGACGTCATGCTTTACTTCCGCCTCAATATCATCAATCCGGGCGACACGCTCAGCGGTGTAAGGGATATTGCCTTTTTCCCAAACCACCTTTGCAGCTTCTTTGGGGATGACGCCAAGCTTGGCGTTTGCGTCACAAGCATGGGCTTCAATTTCAAACCAAATGCGGAACTTATTTTCCGGTTCCCAAATGGCAACCATGTCTGGGCGGGAGTAACGAGGAATCATGATTGGTCCTTATTTTCTAAAAGGCAACAAAATTTGCTCAAGCTTATAGACCAAAGAACCTGAAACAGCGAGGGCTTTATCTTGCTTTCTTAAGCCGCACCATAGAAAAAACAAACCACAGGATTGCCAGGACCTGGATAACCCAAAGACTCCCCAAAGCCGCTTGATATCCTTCCGGTGCATATCCCCCCGTTGGCGTGGTTGGCCAGAGATCAATAATGGCACCGATCGCCCATTGGGTGGCGAAAATGGCGACGAAGACCAATAGGTTGAGGCTGGTGTTGACCCGTCCTGCTAACTCAGGAGCAAATTGCTGGGAAAGGGCTGCATATGTGACAATGCCTGCGGAGCTGAAAAATCCCCAACAAATCATGATCGGCGTAATATGGTCGGTCCATCCCATAATGATGGGGATTTGCAGAGTGACAAAAATGGTTAAGGAAACCAAGGCAATGGTTGCTGGTTTAATTCCATAACGCCCGAGCCTCTCAGCAATGCCCCCAATCAAAAGGAAGCCAGCAACTAAAGCTGCGGCAACCAAAAATAACAAGGAAGCGGCCTCGCTTCGGTCAAGCATCGCAATATCGCGCAACCAAGGGCCAGCCCACAGGCTTTGGAATGAAATTGAGGCTGAATTGGTCGCAATGGTTAGTGGTGCAACACCCCAAAAAATAGGGTTGCGAAGAATCTGGAAAGTTCCTTGTAGTTGCGCGCCAATGGTGACATTGGTTTTCTCCCGTTCTTTTTGTGGCACGGCAAGAAAAACAATAATGGCGACCAGAAAAGTCAGTCCGGCAAGGACTAAAAACACCCCGCGCCAGTCAGTAAATTCCAAAGCCATGGCAACGGGTTTGGTGGCACTTAAAGCCCCTAAGCCGCCAGAGGCCATTTGTATACCGTTCACTAACGGAAGTTTTTCAGGCTCAAACCAATCCACAAAGGCTTTAAAAGCCGCCATCAAACAAGCCGAAACCCCAAACCCAATCAACGCCCGCCCGACCAGCAACCCAGTACGCGTTTCCGCTGTGGCAAATACCGTCGCCCCAATCGCAGCAAACACTAGGAGTGTCGCTTCTGTTTTACGTGGGCCATAGCGATCAAGCAAAACCCCTAAAGGAATTTGAAAAGCGGCAAAGGTCAGAAAGTAAGTGCTGGTCAGCAACCCCAAATCAGTCGCCGTTAACCCCAGTTCCGAAATCAAGTCCGGTGCAATAACCGCATTCACCACTCGATACAAATAAGAAAGGAAATACCCCAAAGCAAAAGGAATAAAAATCCGCAGCAGGATGGAAAGGGGAAGTTTCCCTGAGGAGGAGGCGTTTGTTGTCATGAGGGGAGCTTATACTGTCTCTAACTACAGTAGCAAAGAATTTCCGTGCGCTGCCCCTCACCCTTCATGTTACCCCGGCATGCCATCAATGCGGGGTTTTGCCAGCACGGGCCAGTAGGCGATGGCGAAGACGCCCCATCCTAATGTCCAGAGGCTGCCAGCTAGAAGGGGGGCAATTTCTAGAGGGAGGAAGACGCGAACTGTGGCGGCGGCGATAACGAGGATATAAGCCACTATCGTTGATTTTGTTGCGATGAGAGGACGGCCTGAGTGGCCTAAGGCGGCCCGGGAGCCGACGGCGAGAATCATGACGCCGATGGCACCGCTGGTAAGGCCGTGGAGAGCAGCGGAAGGGTCCATGAGACCAAAGTCCCCGGCGGCTTTTAGGATGAAGCCGAGAGGAATCCATAGGTAGGCGACATGAAGTATCCAGACGATGGGGATGCTGAGAGTTTTTAAGGGGTGCCAACCGAGCATACGCACGAAGAGAAGGATGCCGGTCAGCAGGGCGATGCCGCCGGGGGCGTGAGTGTCGGGGAACATCAACTCCGTTGCGGCGACGAGAACCACTGCTGGGACGGCCAGCTTGTCCAGTAAGGGCGGCGTATCACAAGCAACAGGTTGGCCCAGTTGCATACGAAGCGCGTTTTGGGTGAAAGCGGGGATAACCCGGCCGCCGATCAGGGTAAGCATGGCGATAATCAAATAAGTCCCGGCCCGCAAAGCGAGGCTGGGATCGTCGAAATGATAGAGGGCATTCACCAAGGCTAAGCCATAAATCAAAGCAAAAACCTGGTAATTGCGTTTGTTTTGCACGCTGAGGACCACCCGCATGATCATAAAACCAAAGACTGGGAGATAGAGCAAATCAAGATAGGCAAAGCCTTCGAACCACATGGCGACCCGCCCGATGAGCCACAGCACGATGAGAAGGGCGAGTTGCTTGCCATGGATCGGTGTAGTGTTGGTCCATTTAGGGGAGGCGGCAAGTAAAAACCCGGTAAGGGCGGCAATTGCAAAGCCGAAAACCATCTCATGTCCGTGCCATGTGGGGTCCATAGGCACAAAACCATGCAGGGCTAAAACCCACAGGAACATGCCCATCACCGCATAGATTGCCGCAAACAAAAAGAAAGGCCGGTGCCCTGAGGTCAAGAGAAGGGGGCCTTTGTAATCTGAGCCGGGTTCGTTAATGTTCAACAAAATTTGAGAAGCCATGGGTATGGTAATTTCCTTTGGTGATAACCAAGTAACTTAATCAGGTATTTGAATGCCTGTATAATCATCCTAACAAGAAAGATATTTGAGCTAGGTCAAATGATGAAAAAAACCATTCTACTGCTCCTCACCCTCTGTTTCGTTTCCACAAGCAGTTTTGCTGCAGATGTTGAACGTTATATAAGGTTCGAAGTCGCCGGAAAAAAGACCTATGGCCAAGTTATTGGCAAAACGGTCCATCATCTCTCTGGTGGATTGTTTGGTATGAGAGAAAAAACGGGACAGACAGTCCCTCTGTCAAAGGTCAAACTGCTGGCCCCGGTAGAACCTTCTAAGGTGATCGCCGTTGGGCTCAATTATCGAAGCCATGCGGGAATGAGTGGGGCAGGGAAGCCGGAACTTTTTGCCAAGCTGCCGAGTTCAATTGTCGCGCATGGCGAAGCGGTCGTTGTTCCGAAGGGATCAACCGCCACCCACTACGAAGGGGAGTTGGTTGTGGTGATTGGCAAGAAAGCGAAAAAGATTTCCCCTGACCAGGCCTATGAAGTTGTGTTTGGGGTTACGGCGGGCAATGACGTCAGCGAGCGCAGTTGGCAATCTTCTGACCTCCAATGGCTACGGGCCAAAGGGGGAGACACATTTGCACCCTTAGGCCCCATGATTGTTCGCGGATTGGATTATAGCAACCTTCAGGTTACAACGCGTCTGAATGGGGAAGTGCGGCAGTCAGAAAGCACCAGGGCTCTCATTCACGATATACCTAAGATCATCAGCCATATCAGCCAATACATTACCTTGCTTCCGGGCGATGTGGTCTACACAGGGACGCCGGGCAGTACGCGGGCTATGATGCCGGGGGATGTGGTTGAGGTTGAAGTTGAGGGCGTTGGAATCCTGAGAAATCCTATTGTTTCTGAATAATTATCTGATAACATTATTGCATGCAGTAATGTTAAACTAGATGCGGGTGTTCCCATAACATTGTATCTAAGTTATGGGAAAATCAGATGATTAAGCAAAGCATTGTGACTGATGAGGGCAAAAAATGGGCCCTTGTTGAAGCTTCCGGGCGTTTGGATGTTGAAGTTTCAAAACAGATAATTGCGATATGTGATCAGATCGAACGAGCAAATCCACATATTGATATTGTTGCCGACTGCACGGAAATAGAAGATATGGCTGTGGGGCCTGATGATCTTCTCGAAATCACCGCTTTTTTTCATAAAAATGAAGAACGATCCGGGCGGACGGCTCTTGTCACGGGGCCAGAAAATGATCGTCACGTGCTGGGGCTGATGTATGAGATTTTGGTCAAAGACTTTGAACGACGACTCGTTCGCGTTTTTCACACCCGCAAAGAGGCAAAGCACTGGATGGAAATGGAGTGAAGTTTCAAGGTTTTGTCCGCCGGTAGCAATGTAGCATTGCAAATAACATCAATATATTGATGTTGTTTTTTGCAATTCTTTCTTCAACGGACCGCTCAGTGTAGATTCTTGAATGGAAAAGAAAACCAGAAAGATGAAACGCTCAGATGAAAAAAACGTGCCTATTTGCGACGATTCTTGCTGTCGTCCTGTCTGCCCACTCTGCCTTTGCTGAAAGCTTTGAAGATGGTCTAAAAGCCTATCGTGATGGCAATTATGAAGTGGCTATGGTTGAGTGGCGGCCCCTCGCTGAAAAAGGGGACCCTGCGGCTCAGTTAGAGATGGGACATATGTATCGTCGTGGCTCTGGGGTCGAGCGTGATTTTAAAGTTGCGGCGAAATGGTACCGCAAAGCAGCGGAACAAGACTTTCAACCAGCTTTCTATTATCGGGGCCTGTTTTTGCTCAATGGATTGGGGGAAGTAAAAAACCCTATCGAAGCGGCGAAATGGTTGAAGCGTGCCGCAGTTGAGGAAAATAGTGATGCGCCCTATCTCTTGGGCCGTATGTATAAGAGGGGAACAGGGGTTAATGTTAATCTGATTGAAGCCTACAAATGGTTCGCTATTGGGGCTGAAAATGGCATGCGCCAAGCTGAGATTAATCTGAAAATAGTTAAAGGTCACATGTCCTACTTAGCTATCCGTGAAGCTAAATCAGAGGCTTATGACTGGATGGAAAAATATAGAAATTAATCTCTGTTCGTTTTACAGTCGTGAATCCAATTCTTAACGGGGCACTAAAATGGACTTACGAAGTGGGATTAACCGCCTTTATAATGGACAAAGTAAGCCAGCGCTTGTTTTCCGGTATGGCCTGTTGGTCTTTGATATTTGTACCGTTGCTTTCTTTGTCATTTCAACTCTTATTGCCCATGGTCAAATTTTTCTTGTTCTCGACTACTTTATTGCCATTGTTTTAACCCTGGATTTCCTGGCCCGGCTTTGGATATCACGGGCCAAATGGCGATTTCTCATGCAGCCCATTACCTGGGCAGATATTGTGGTGATCATCACCCTGCTGGCCCCGGCCTTCCTGGAAAATTTTGCTTTCTTAAGGGTGATGCGTGTTCTCAGGCTCCTGCGTTCTTACCATGTTTTGAGGGATTTACGGGGACGGTATAATTTCTTTAAAAGGAATGAGCAGATCATCCAAAGTGTACTCAACTTGATGGTCTTTATTTTCTTTATCACAGCTTTGGTTTATGTGCTTCAGGTCAATATAAACCCAAATATCGAAAATTATATTGATGCACTCTATTTCACTGTCACCACTCTTACGACCACTGGTTTTGGCGATATCACCCTGCAAGGGGATACGGGCCACATGTTGTCGGTTATTATTATGGTGTTTGGGATTTCTCTATTTTTGAGGTTGGTGCAAACCATCTTTAGGCCTCAGAAAGTCAATTATAAATGCCCAACCTGTGGTCTCAAACAACATGACCCAGATGCTATTCACTGCAAGCATTGTGGCGAAGCTGTTAAAATAGAGACCGATGGCTTGTAAAGCTATTCGCGGTCGCCTGGAGTTGGGGCGGTGTCATTTGCCATCATTATGTCGCCACAGATAACAGCGCGAGCACGGCCGCCTTTTTTGGCTTTATACATGCGCGCATCAGCAAGCTCGACCAAATGAGGCCAATCTTCCATGTTATCGGCAACTCTCTCGGCAATGCCAATACTCGCGGTTAGGGGGTTGCCATCAGGGCGTGTGCCAAACCACTCGTCAAGGAACCGTTCAACAACAATTTTTGCTCCTTCAATATCCGTGTTTGGCAGAACGAAAACAAACTCCTCTCCCCCCCAACGAACAATGTTGTCGGCCCGCCGCAGATGACGGCGCAGGTTATCAACCAGCATGATAAGGGTTTTATCCCCTTCATCATGACCGTAGGTGTCGTTAATGGATTTAAAGTTGTCCAAGTCGATAAAGCCAACGGTAAAATGAGATTCCTGGCGGGCGGCAACACGGAATTGAACATCAATAATTTCGGTGCCGCTGCGGCGGGTGAACACCCCGGTTAAGGGGTCTAGACTTGCCCGACTGACCAGAGTCATCATATAGCGAAGCTGGTTTATACTGGCTAAAGTTGAGGCTCCAAGAATGAGGAAAGCCAACCAGATTGTCCCGACATATGACCAAAGATTATAATCTGGTGTAGAAAGTTCACCGTAAGCTAAGAAGGCAATGCTTGGGAAACCGAGAAGAAGAGTCTCGACCAATGTCAGAGGGAAAATACTTAACCCGGCTAAAATAATAAATGGTAATAAGGAGTAAAGGTTGGCGGCGATTTTGGATGCGCCATCAAAAGATTCCCAACCATCGAACATATTGAGGGCGAAGAGATAAAATACCGCTGGTGCTGCTGTGAGCGCGACGAGAAAACCATAGGCTGCCAGAGACGATTTTTCACTCTTCCAGGGCAAAGCGAGGAGGATGAAGACCACTGTGGAACCCATGCGAATAGTCGTGAGATAAAACCATGTGGAATAATCAAAAAGGTAATAGTCAATGATTGCCCAAAGAGGCGTTAGGACTGCAAAAATAGCTGCCATCAACTGGACGCGACTATAAATTTGTCGGGCTCTATGGCGCCGTAAATAAGCCGAGTGTGGTCCTTGGTGAAGCAAATGTACCGCTTGATCTGAAGACAGATTCAACGACACAGTCAAATGTTCGAACAAGGCCATATCAGCCTCCCCAATTTGTTCGATGATCTAAATAAATATTCATAAAATGTCCTACCACCAACTTGCTTAGCACGGCAATGTCATCAATTAAAGTGATAAGGGCACTGGATATACGTAAGGATAATTCTATGGTTTTGCCACTTACCTGACCGTTGCTGGAGAAATATACTTTTAATTTTTGGTTGAACCTAAAGCAGATGCTCTCTCTTAAAACTAAATGTTTTTGATTTTGTGACAATGACATGATCATGCAGGGCTATGCCTAAACGATCTCCGGTTTCGGCGATTTCTTTGGTGATGGCAATGTCGGCTTTGCTTGGTGTGGGGTCACCGCTGGGGTGGTTATGGACCATAATAAGGGCGGTGGCATTTAGGTCTAAAGCTCGTTTTATGACTTCCCGTGGGTAGACGGGCGTATGATCAACGGTTCCTTCTTGTTGCAACTCGTCAGCGATGAGTACGTTTTTACGATTCAGGAACAAAATCCGGAACTGCTCTGTTTGGTTATATCCCATGGCGGCCCGGCAATAGTCTAATAAAGCACCCCAGCTGTTGAGCACGGCTTTGTTCATTATACTTTCACGTCCTAATCGAAGACCGGCACTGCGAACGGCAGCCAACAGGCTGGTTGTGTTGGGCTTGACGCGATCAAATTCTTCAAGCTGTTTGGGGTCTGCGTTTAAAACCCCTCCGAGGCTGCCAAAACGGGAGATTAAATCTTTCGCCAGAGGTTTAACATCTACCCGAGGTATCGAATAGAAGAGCAAAAGTTCCAACAGTTCATAATCGGGGAGGTTTTCCCCTGCATCAGCCATAAAACGTTCTCGTAGACGTTGGCGGTGACCATGATAATGGGGTTTTTGCTGGCTTACAGAATCAGCCAGCCCTTTTGTATTTTCGGTTTTTGCGGCGTGTTTGTCATCTGGGCTTTTACCCATTGTTTCCCCCTCAGGAAATTTTATCCGCAATTATCTCCCCTGCCATAAAGATTGTAAACCAAGGAAATTAATCTATTGATCTGTATCGTAGGGAGGGCGGTCTAAACCTTGAGGGGAAAGTGTAAAGATTTCATACCCGTCAGCAGTAACGGCTATAGAATGTTCGAATTGAGCAGAGAGGGAGCGATCTTTGGTCACAGCAGTCCAGCCATCGTTGAGCACTTTGACGCTGTATTTTCCTAAATTAATCATGGGCTCAATGGTGAAGAACATGCCCTGATGGAGTTTTTGTCCTTCGCCAGGTCTGCCATAGTGGGTTACATTCGGAGCATCGTGGAAGACACGGCCTAAACCATGACCGCAAAAATCACGGACGACGGAGCAGCGTTTGCCTTCCGCAAAGGTTTGAATGGCATGGCCAATATCACCAACTGTGGCACCCGGCTTAACCACTTCAATGCCGCGCATCATAGATTCATAAGTGATATCAACCAGGCGGGTCGCCTTTACGCTAACTTTGCCGACCGGGAACATCCGGCTGGTATCACCGTACCAGCCATCGAGAATTACGGTCACATCAATATTAATGATATCGCCTTCTTGCAGTTTCTTCTCACTGGGAATGCCGTGACAAACCACATGGTTGGCTGAGGTGCAGATAGATTTTGGAAACCCTTTGTAATTTAGGGGTGCCGGGATTGCATTATGCTCGACTATGTAATTGTGGCACAGGCGGTCTAGCTCTTCTGTGGTCACGCCGGGAACAACATACGGGGTGATGAAATCGAGGGTTTCTGCTGCCAAGCGACCTGCTTTGCGCATCCCATCGAAATCTTTTTCCGTATGAATTTTTATGCTTCTGTTTTCGGCGTCCACGAGGGTGCTCCTTAACCTTTAAAAGTAATGGGAAGGGATGTGGTGACATCAATTCCCGTCGTCGTAATTTTGCAAGTGTAGCAAATTGCTTCCACCCCTTTATTTAGGGCATGTTTATACGCTTTGCCATAGGCACTGTCGATATCATCTGACAGAGTAAAGCTGTCGCAGTCTTCCCGCTGGACTAAATAAACCATCACAGCCCGATGACCATCATCCACCATTTGCCCTAGTTCGTCTAAATGCTTGGCCCCGCGCGCCGTGACCGCATCAGGGAATTCAGCAGCAGAACTCTCCCGTTTTAAGGTGACGTTTTTAACTTCCACATAACAGGCTGGCTTATCCGGGCTTTCCAACAAAATATCGATGCGTGAGTTTTTGCCATATTTAACTTCGCGGCGCAGGTCTTCGTATCCTTGTAATTCCTTAATCGTGCCATCTTTGATCGCGTTCTCAACCAACCCATTCGGGTGGGCGGTATTGATGCCGACAAAACTCTCGCCAACCTTAATCAACTCCCAAGTAAAGCGAAGCTTCCGGTCAGGGTTGCGGGCAGGGGAAAGCCAGACTTCAGAACCCGGTTCTTTAACATTCAACATAGAGCCAGAGTTGGCACAATGGGCCGTCACCACTTCACCATTCTCAAGCTCAATATCAGAGAGGAACCGTTTGTAGCGTTTGATGAGTGTACCGCGAATAAGGGGGTCAGGAAATTTCATAAGCAGAACCTAAGGAATTAGATATTGGTTTTCAACTATGGTTTTGTATTAAAGGCTTCACCGAATGACATTTCGGCCGTTCCTGGCTTGAGCGGCTGTTGTTGCTTAGGTGATGGAGACCAGGCACTGATGAAGAGAACCTGGAAGGTTGCGGGCAGACGCCCCTCTTGGTCGCTATAGGTCTCCACATAATGTTTGGCGGCGGCCATCAAAGTTTTTCGGGGGGTGAAACCTTTGCGCCGTTTGGCTATGGCGTTGCTTTCCCCCATGCCCTGAAGGTCGTTCAAAAGCTTGAAGACTTCCCCATAGGAAACCGTTATCGTATCGATATCGACCACGGGTAAGCTAAATCCGGCCCGTTGCAAAAGCTGTCCGATATCCTCGGTTCGGGCGAAGGGAGATATACGAGGACTTACTCCGCCTTCGGCTGCAAGCTCCCCTTGCTCAAGGGCGTCCCGTAGTTCTTTTAGCGTTTCACCGCCAAAGAGGGCGCCAAGGAAAAGACCATCAGGCTTTAAAGCTTTACGGATTTGTATCAGGGCACCCGGGAGGTCATTGACCCAGTGGAGGTTGAGGCAGCTCATAACCAGATCGAAGGATTTTTCCTTGAAAGGCAAAACTTCTTCATCGGCAACCAGTTTCATTCCCGTAGTTTGGGAGAGCATTTTCTGAGAAAGATCGGCCTGTATCAAGGTCTCAATACCGCCGCGTCCCTTTAGCGTATTGGCAAGGGTGCCGTTTCGAGCCCCTAGGTCTAGGGCTTTGGGGAAGCGATAGGTCGTATCATCCAAACGGTCGAGAAGGCGTTCGGCGATTTCCTTATATAAAAAATCATAGTCCCCTATCTGTGCGCTGGCGCGATCACGATGACGGCGGACAATTTGGCGATCAAAAATTTCCATTGGCTTCTTGAAGATTATTATACGTAAGATGTGACATACACTGCTTCCTTCAAATATAAAAGTGCAATGAAACGACTGTCCAACCTTTCCCTCAATATTATCCTGCCGCCGATCTGCCCCGTTTGTCGCATTGCCGTCGGGACAGCAGGAGACCTTTGTCCGGGATGTTGGGAGCAAATCACCTTCATTGCCGATCCGTTGTGTAAGAAATGTGGTTTGCCTTTCGAAACCGTAGAAAATAGGGATTCTCTTTGTGGGCGTTGTCTGCGGGAGAAACCTCAATTTGATCGTGCTCGGGCGGTGATGATTTATGATGACTTCAGTCGTCGACTTATTTTGCCTTTCAAAAACTCTGATCGAACAGAGTTAGCCCCAGCCATGGCGCTTTGGCTGAAACGCTCTGGCAAGGCTTTGTTGAACGAAACCGACCTTTTCGCCCCCGTTCCCCTTCATTGGACTCGACTTTTCAAACGCCGCTATAATCAGTCAGCTCTGCTGGCTTCTGAATTGGCGAAAACTTCCCATAAGAAGTTGGTTTTAGACCTCCTCAAACGCACCAAAAGAACCCCGCCCCAAGTGGGCTTAAGCGCAGTTGCAAGGCGGAAAAATGTTCAAGGGGCTTTCGCTGTTAACCCCAAGAAAAAAGCGATGCTTTCGGGAAAACGGGTTCTCCTTATCGACGACGTCATGACCACAGGAGCAACGGCCAATGCTTGTGCGAAAATCCTCAAGCGTTTCGGAGCAAAGTCAGTCGATGTTTTGACACTTGCGAAGACTCTGACTTAAGAATTTTCTTATGCTTCAGGTGCCTTTAAAGTGACGAAGTTGCCGAACTTTTTGAGGGCTTTGGCACCGCCGCCTTCGGCGACAGCTTGGGCAGCACCGTCGGGGTCGGTGATGACGAGGCCGGAAAGCACGTCAATACTGTGGACATGGAGATCTGGGCAGAGAGGGGTTCCGGGGCCGACGAGACAGATTTTGGAATTTCTTCCAGCAGAAAGCAGGTTGGGGAGTGACCGATTGACCAGGGTTGAAGCGGTAATGATCGCGCCGTCGCTTTCACTTATTAAGTTTTCAGCCGCTTGCTCAGGGTATTCGCCATCTTGGGGCACCCGTTCAATAATGCTGGCTCCGGGAAGGCGGTCTGAAATTCCGGGGAAACGACCAACAACGGCTATAGGGCCATCGACATCTTTGAGGGTGTCCAGGCCATTTACATCACTGCCCTTAAGATCGGAGCGATTCCAGAAAGCATTCACCGCCGCAATGCCAATGGCTGTTTCAAAAGGATTCCATGAGGTTGCCAGTTGGGCAAGTTCTTTCAAGGACTTACCGGCAAAATCCCCCGCCTGAGGAAGTGATTTGCACCCCGGTGTATCTTTCGAGGGGCTTTGGGCCATGCCGCACCCATTGGGGCCTTCAACGAAGGTCCAGTTGAGGCCGATAACGACCCGTTTGACGGGCTCATCTGCAACACTATTGGCGAGTTCCTGATAAAGCTTATGGGGTCCCCACCAGCGCCAAAGAGCTTCGGTGTAAGAAGGGAGAAGATCGCCCATATAACCAGAAAACTCATTCCACTTTTCAACTTCAGCAGCAGGCACGGCAACCAAGGTTGGGATGCCATCGGCGACGGCGGTTAAGATATCGTCAGCGAGGCCACTTCCTTCGCGCTCTTGCTCTCCAAATTTTTCGACCACCATTAAGTCGACTTCATTATTGACCGCATTTCTTAAAGGTCGGGTGGCATCAGTTAGAGCCGCATGGTCTAAGGTGCAGGTCTTGGAGATCATGCTTTCTTCTGTGGGCCGAGAGATGGGGTATCTTTCTCCGGTATCAACTTCAACTGCATCGACGCCGCAACGTTCGCCTTTTTCATCAAAGAGAAGTTCTTGGACGACGCCACCGACCTTCCAGCCCCGACGCGCAATCTCTTTGGCGAAGTCCCCTAAAATAGATCGGTGATTGGTGTCATGGGTATAGAGGACACCGCCGATTCGAATATGTTTGCTTGATGTAGACATGGACATTAAATCGCTTTTTTTGAGAAAAAAAACAAGAGGGAAAGCCGTTTGCTGTTTTTGTTTCCATTTTTTAACAATATGCTCACAAAAAACAGCGAAAGTCGTTTGACTTAAAATTGTCAAGAGAATGAGGGATTCTATTTATGGATAAGACTAACGAGTTGGTTATTGCCCAACTCCTTTGTTCCCGCCTCTGTCATGATCTTATAAGCCCGGTCTCAGCCATCAATTCTGGGTTAGAGCTTTTGGAAGAAAGTGGCGTGGAGTTTCTGGATGATGCCCTTCCCCTCGTGGGGAGAAGTGCAGAGCAATCGAAACATTTTTTGTCCTTTTTCCGGGCTGTATTTGGCAGCGGGGGGGCACCTGCAGATTGGAAAGAGTTGAAATCCTTGGGGCAGGATTATCTGCAATATAAAAAGATCAATTTGGTCTGGGCGCGATGCGGCAGCTTCGAATCGGAACCTATGGGAAAAGAATTGGCTCGTTTGATCATTAATTTGATTTTACTTGCGGCGGAGTGCTTGCCCAGTGGGGGGGATTTGGAAGTTCATATTGCTGAGCTTTCTGAAGGGCTTGGTGTGGGGGTTTCCGCCAAAGGTTTGAAAGCCCAGCTTCGAGATGATTTACGTTCAGCCATGGATAAAACATGTGATATCAATTCATTATCAGCAAGAACGGTGCAGGCATATTACGTAATGAGTTTGGCTGGTCGGTTGAATTCAGTCATTGAAATTTCAGTGCCAGAAGACAATACTGTAGAGATAGCGACTCTTATTGATCAACAAATGTTGTGAAATAGGTGATCATAAAGCTAAGGTCTTTTGACTTATAGTGAATTTTGTTAGAAATTTATGTCATACACACTCTATTTTTATGGTTTAATATAAAGTTCCTTTAATTGATTTACACGGCACCCGTTGGGAGGCTTGGAATAACAGTTCCAGGGCAGCGGTTCACAAAAGAGAAGGTCGGAGAAAAAAAGAATGGATGATTTACTAGTTGAATTTTTAACTGAAACTTCCGAAAACCTCGCCACCATTGACGTTGAGTTGGTGAAATTTGAGCAAAACCCTAATGATGCTGAAATTCTCAGTAATATTTTCCGACTTGTTCATACCATTAAAGGAACTTGTGGCTTCCTCGGTCTGCCCCGACTTGAGAAAGTAGCCCACGCTGGTGAAAATGTTCTTGGTAAATTCAGGGATGGCTCTCTTGAGGTAACACCTCATGCCGTGACCCTGATCCTTGAGTGTATTGATAAAATTAAAGATTTGCTGGGTATCCTCGAAGAAACAGAAGAAGAGCCTGAAGGGCATGATGATGAGTTGAGAGCACGTTTGAATGCTCTGGCTGATGGCCTTGAAGATGGATCCGCTCCGGCCCCTGCTGCTGAGGCGGCCCCTGCTGAAGCTTCAAGTAGCGGCCCTGTATTAAATGATCAAGGTTTCCCCGTTGCGGCAGAATTACTGGATGAAGTCGCCGCCTCAACTGGTGGCGGTGATGCGGGGGGGGGGCCCGTTTTGAACGACCAAGGTTTCCCTGTTGCTGCTGAGTTATTGGAAGAGGTTGCTGCGTCGTCAGCACCGGCTGAGGCAGCGGCACCAACGCCAACACCAGAGCCAGTACCTGCTCCGGCACCTGCTCCGGCACCTGCTGCCGCTAAGCCTGCGCCTAAGAGAAGTGTGCCAGCCAAACGCAATGAAACGAAACCCGCACCTAAAAAAGCCGAAGGGAAAGAGACGTCGGTTGCCAACCAAACCATCCGGGTTAACGTTGAGTTGCTTGAGAACCTCATGACCCTTGTCAGTGAATTGGTGCTGACACGGAACCAGCTCATGCAAATTGTTCGGGGGCGTGATGACAATGAATTTGTTGTTCCCCTTCAACGGTTGAGCCACATCACTTCAGACCTTCAAGAAGGTGTGATGAAAACCCGGATGCAGCCGATTGGTAATGCATGGGCCAAGCTTCCTCGTATTGTTCGTGACCTTTCGGTTGAATCTGGTAAGAAAATCGATCTGCAAATGATTGGTGCCGATACAGAGCTTGATCGTCAGGTTCTCGAATTGATCAAAGACCCTCTGACCCACATGGTCCGGAACTCAGCCGATCACGGCCTGGAAGACCCGGCAGGCCGCTTGGAAGCTGAAAAACCTGAGACAGGTGTCGTCATTCTCCGCGCCTTCCATGAAGGGGGACATATTATTATTGAGATCGCCGATGATGGTCGCGGTCTAAATATGGAACGGATTACCGATAAGATTATTTCCAATGGCTTGGCCACGGAAAGTGAACTTGAGGGCATGTCGGATCGTCAAATCCAGCAATACATTTTCCGGGCTGGTTTCTCGACAGCCGAAAAAGTGACCAGTGTTTCTGGTCGTGGCGTGGGTATGGACGTTGTGCGGACCAATATTGAAAAAATTGGTGGGACAATCGAGTTGAAATCTGAAGAAGGTTTGGGCTCTACCTTTACCATTAAGATCCCCCTGACCTTGGCGATTGTTTCTGCTTTGATCGTTGCTGCCTCTACAGAGCGGTTTGCCATTCCGCAGATTAGCGTTGTCGAATTGGTTCGGGCTTCTGCTAATTCAGAAATGTCTGTTGAGATGATTAATGAAGCGGCGGTTCTGCGCTTAAGAAACCGTTTGCTGCCTTTGGTCTCCCTCCACGATCTTCTGAAATTAGATGGTGAGAAGAAAAACCACCTTGAAGACGAACTCTTCATTGTTGTTACCCAGGTCGGGACTTACAGCTTCGGTATTATCGTCGACAGGGTCTTCGATACGGAAGAAATTGTTGTTAAACCTGTCGCGCCAATTTTACGTAATATTCCAGTTTACTCAGGTAACACCATTCTTGGTGATGGTAGCGTTATTATGATCCTTGATCCAAATGGAATTGCTCAGCATACAGGTGAAGCGGGGGGTGCTGGTCGTAGTGATGATTCGACAGATGAAGCGGCAAAAGCCGTGTCTCGTGATGACTACACAAGCCTCTTAATCTTCCGGGCAGGTACGCCAGATCTTAAAGCTGTTCCTCTTGGTCTGGTTGCCAGACTTGAAGAAGTTGACCTTGCCTCTGTTGAACATTCTGGGGGCCGTCCTGTGGTTCAGTACCGCGGTCAACTTATGCCTCTGGTAACCATTAATCATGGGCATGTCTGGGAAGAAGAAGGTCGTCAACCAATCCTCGTCTTTACCGACAGTGATCGGTCTATGGGGCTGGTCGTTGACGAAATCGTTGACATCGTTGAAGACAAATTGAAAATCGAACTATCTAGCGATAGCGTTGGCCTCATGGGGAGTGCCGTAATTAATGGCAAAGCAACTGAAATGGTTGATGCTGGCTATTACCTTACAGAAGCCTTCGCAGATTGGTTTGGTAAGCAAGACCAAGACAGCTCTTCAATTGGCAGTGACCCCAAAACGGTCCTGTTGGTAGATGATAGTCCTTTCTTCAGAAACCTTCTGACACCGCTCCTTTCTGTCGCGGGCTATAATGTCACGGCTGTTGAAGATGCTGAAGAAGCCTTGGAGTTGAGAGATAACGGTGCGGAATTTGATGTGATTATCAGTGATATTGAGATGCCTGGTATGTCAGGGTTTGAATTTGCACAATCCGTCCGCTCTGATGGGCGTTGGGGTTCAATTCCAATGGTCGCACTTTCATCTCACGCTTCTGACTCTGATTTTGATCGGGGCCGTGATGTAGGCTTCACAGATTATGTTGCAAAATCAGACCGGGACGGTCTGGTCTCTGCCCTTGCTGAGGTAATTAAGTTTTCCGAACAGGACAAGGCCGCCCATGCTGAGGAAGAAGAAGTTTAAAGGGGAGGAATACGAAGCTCCTGTTTTTCGGGGCTTCTTCTCTTCAACTGAATATTTAAAATAATGAAGTCACTCAATTGATATGTGATTTTAGAAAATGCCTCATTCTTGAGGCTTGCGTCTGGAGATAGTTTCGCGTTTAAAACTATTTTTGAATTTACAATGACTTGAGTGACAGCTAGGCTGTCCGAAGTGGAAGAAACCAACAAAGGCTTTGGTGAACAATGGCTGAGCAGAAATCTTGCTTAATTGTAGACGATTCTAAAGTTATTCGCATGGTTGCGCGGAAAATTCTTCAAGAATTGGGATTTGCAACCGTAGAAGCAGCAGATGGCCAAGAGGCCTTAGATGCATGTGTGAAGGCAATGCCTGAAGCTGTTCTTCTCGATTGGAATATGCCGGTGAAAAGCGGCATCGAATTCCTTCGAGACCTTCGGAAAATGGATGGCGGGGATCAGCCAATTGTTGTTTTCTGTACGACAGAAAATGATATTGAGCATATCCAGGAAGCTATTGAATCTGGGGCTAATGAATACATCATGAAGCCTTTTGATAGCGAAATTATCCAAGCAAAATTCACTCAAGTCGGTTTGCTTTAGGCCTTCTTTGCTAAAGGGGTCTCAAGTTGGCCATTAATACACAGCAAAACATGGTTAGATCAGCACAAAATAAAGTCTCTGATCCATATCGAGTCATGATTGTTGATGACTCTGCTGTCGTGCGTGGTTTGGTTGCTCGCATGGTAGAGGCTGAAAATGACCTTGATGTGATTGCGTCTGTTGGCAATGGTCAAGCCGCCGTCAACGGGTTAGATCGCCATGATGTCGAGGTTATTATTCTCGATATTGAAATGCCTGTCATGGATGGTTTGTCGGCACTTCCCTTGCTTCTTGCAAAAGACCCAAACCTGAAAATTATTATGGCTTCTACCCTCACCTTGCGGAATGCTGAAATCAGCATGAAAGCATTGGAAGCAGGGGCTGCGGATTATGTGCCGAAACCAACATCTTCACGAGAGCTCAGTGCGGGTGAAGATTTTAAGCGCGAACTGATTTCAAAAGTAAAAGCCTTGGGCGTTGAAGCCAGGAGAGCGAAAACGACGGGGAGTAATCGCACCACAGGATTTGGGCGCCCCTTACGGGCAACGCCAGCGACAGAACGCAAACCCCTGCCTGCCGTACGTAATCGTGAAGGTATGAAGAAACCAGACGCGGTTCAAATTAGACCTGGGCCAGTTAAAATCAGGCCGCCAGGAAAAAACGTACCGCAAATTTTGGCTATAGGAAGCTCCACTGGTGGTCCTCAAGCTTTGTTCGCCTTCTTAAAAGGCCTCAAAGGTAAAGTTGACCTACCTATTGTGATCACCCAACATATGCCAGCGACTTTCACGACGATTTTAGCTGAACATATTACTCGGATGACGGGGTGGCCAGCGGCTGAGGGTAAAAACGGAGATATACTTAAATCAGGGCAGATCTATATCGCGCCTGGTGATTATCACATGGAAATTGTATCTGAGGGGACCAGCAAAAAAATTAAGCTGAACCAAGGTCCCCAGGAAAATTTCTGCCGTCCAGCTGTTGATCCCATGTTTAGAAGCTTGGTTAAAGCCTATAATGGGAATGTATTTGGAGTTATCCTGACGGGTATGGGCCAGGATGGTTTAAAAGGATCAGAAACTTTAGTCAGTGCGGGCGGTACATTGATCGCTCAAGACGAGGCTTCGAGTGTAGTTTGGGGCATGCCAGGCGCCGTGGCAACGGCGGGATTGTGCAGTGCTGTTTTACCTATTGCGGAACTGCCGAATTTCGTATCTAGGTTTGTTGCAAAGGGCGCGAGATGAAGCCTGAAAATTTCGACTTTCTAAGTAAGCTTGTTAAAGAGCAATCAGGCCTCGTCTTATCAAAGGATAAGGCATACCTTCTTGAGAGTAGGTTGATGCCTGTCGCGCGGAAGCGGGACTTAAAGGATCTTGAGGGCCTTGTTTCTGCCTTAAAGACCAAGCGAGACCCTACTCTTGTCAATGCCGTGACGGAAGCAATGACCACCAATGAGTCATTTTTCTTTCGCGACACAAAGCCATTTGATCTCTTTAGGGATAAGACACTCCCCCATCTTATCGACTCCCGGAAAGACAGGAAAAACTTCCGTATCTGGTGCGCAGCGGCATCTAGTGGGCAAGAGCCCTATAGTCTTGCAATGATCCTTAAGGAAAACGCCGCGAAGATGCCGGGCTGGAAATACGATATTGTTGGGACGGATATTTCTAAAGAAATTTTGGAAAAGGCAAAAGCGGGCCTCTATTCTCAATTTGAAGTGCAGCGTGGACTGCCGATTAATCTGCTTGTGAAATATTTTAAAAAGCAAAATGATCAATGGCAAATTGATCAGGCCTTGAGGGCGATGATTCAATATAAAGAATTGAATTTATTGTCTGATTTTAGAAATCTTGGTAAATTTGATGTTGTATTCTGCCGGAATGTTTTGATCTATTTCGATCAACCCACCAAGGCCGCCGTGTTAGAAAAAATTGCAGCCCTGATGCCCCCTGATGGTTTGTTGTACCTAGGTGGTGCAGAAACCGTGTTGGGTATTTCCAATAAGTTTAAACCAGTAAAAGATCAACGCGGCGTTTACCAACTCGCCTAATCGCAGAAATAGCCCAAAATAAAAGGCCGCTAATTTGCGGCCTTTTTTGATTCCGTTAAAAGGCTATTAGCCTTTGGCAGTCTTGGCGCCTTTTTCTTCAGGTTCAGGGTCTCTTAGGACATATCCCCGCCCCCAAACAGTTTCGATATAGTTTGCACCGCCAGTTGCGTTAGAAAGTTTCTTGCGAAGTTTGCAGACGAAAACATCAATAATCTTCAACTCAGGCTCATCCATGCCCCCATAAAGGTGGTTAAGGAAGACTTCTTTGGTCAAGGTCGTGCCTTTGCGCAAAGAGAGTAATTCTAAGATGCCATATTCTTTAGTGGTCAGATGCAGAGGCTTGCTCTCAACTTCTACCGTGTGGGTATCAAGGTTTACCGCAAGTTTGCCAGTAGAAATAATTGATTGGGCATGTCCTTTAGAGCGGCGAACAATAGCCTGGATACGGGCGATCAGCTCATCCTTATTAAAAGGCTTAGTCAGGTAATCGTCGGCACCTGTACCAAGGCCTTTGACCTTTTGTTCGGATTCGCCAAGTCCTGAAAGGATTAAAACAGGGGTTTCTGTTCTGGCAGACCGTAGTCGGCGCAAGAATTCATAGCCGTCGATATCAGGCAGCATGAGATCAAGAATAATAATATCGTAATCATAAAGGCGGCTAATTTCCAAACCGTCTTCGCCAAGCTCGGTGGTATCCGTGACCATTCCGGCTGATTTAAGCATTAATTCTATGCTTTGAGCTGTCGTCGTATCATCTTCTACAAGAAGAACCCGCATTGTCTTTCTCCGAGACCCGTTAATCTTTGTTAACAATATGTGGCTTAAACTATGGATTCAAGCTTTCTTGTGTAATTTTGCGCGCTAAACTACTAAATATTCCAAATTTAAGCATGGATTGGCTAAAGTGAGCACTGCTCAGAACATTATTACGGAATTAAATCGGGTCTCTCCGGTTAAAATTTATGGTCGGGTTAAGGCTATTAAAGGCATGTTGGTCGAACTGGGTGGAACCCAGGGGAGCCTAACCATTGGAGATCACTGCGATATTGTCGCTAAAAATGGTCGTCGCCTAAGATGCGAAGTCATTGGCTTTCGTGACGGCGTTGCCTTGGTGATGCCTTTTGGCTCCCTTGAAGGGATTGGTTTGGGGTGTCGGGCAGAGGTTGGCGTCTCTGATCCTATGATTTATCCTAATCAAGGCTGGCTGGGGCGGGTTATAAACTCGCTGGGTGAACCGATTGACGGTAAAGGCCCCCTTCCCTCTGGCAATGAACCTTATGTCATTCAAAATCAACCGCCTCCGGCTCATGCGCGCCAAAGGGTTGGCGGTAAAATTGATCTGGGTGTCCGTTCTTTAAATACTTTCCTGACCTGTTGCCAAGGGCAACGGATGGGTATTTTTGCTGGTTCAGGTATTGGTAAATCATCCATCCTCTCCATGATGGCGCGCCATACAAATGCGGAAGTGAGTGTGATCGGGCTAATTGGAGAACGGGGGCGTGAAGCCAGAGAATTTATTGAAGATGACTTGGGTGAAGAAGGGCTTGCGCGGAGCGTGGTCGTTGTTGGAACATCAGATGAACCCCCTCTTGTCCGCCGCCAAGCCGCTTACATGACCATGGCGGTTGCAGAGTATTTCCGGGATCAAAAAAATGAAGTTCTTTGCCTTATGGATAGTGTGACCCGTTTTGCCATGGCACAGCGGGAAATTAGCCTGTCAGCAGGGGAGCCTCCCGCCAGTAAGGGTTATACACCAACTGTGTTTGCTGAAATGCCGAAGCTGTTAGAACGTGCCGGGCCCGGAAAAGAAGGGCAGGGCAACATTACAGGCCTGTTCACTGTGCTTGTGGAAGGCGATGACCATAATGAGCCTGTTGCCGATGCGGTGCGGGGTATCCTTGATGGACACATTGTTTTAGATCGGACCATTGCCGAACGGGGCCGTTACCCGGCGATTAATATTCTACGCAGTGTTTCCAGAACCATGCCGGCTTGTAATACCCCTGAGCAAAATGTACTGGTTAGTAAGGCCCGTCAAATAATGGCGACTTATGAAGATATGGCGGAGTTGATCCGGTTGGGTGCCTATCGGCGTGGTACCGACCCGGCAGTGGATGAAGCCATTCATTATTACCCATTGCTTGAAGCTTTCTTAGCTCAGGAAAAAAGCGATCCGGCAACCTTAGAATCTTGCTATGCGACGCTGGGAAATATTCTTGCTGCTAAACCGCCGCCCCAAAGACCACCCCAACAGCAGCAACAGCAACAGCAACCTATGCAACAAAATCAACGGTTACGGCAGTAGCTTGTTGATAGAGGGTAACTAAGTGGCTAAGAGCCTTAAAAACCTTATTCGTCTTCACGAATGGCAACTCGACGAACGTCGCCGTGAGTTATCAAATGAGCAGAAGGAGCTTGATCAGCTTGAGGGTGTGCTAAATGCCTTGATCGCTGAAGTTGCGCGGGAAGAAGAAATCACCAGGAAGTCTGAAGATTTGACTGTCATGTCTGCTTTTGCCCCTTTCTCGCAAAAAGCTAAATTACAACGCCAGCATCTTGAAATGGCGATCATGGCGAAAGAGAAGCAAGTGGAACAAGCCAGAGAACGCCTCGGTGAAGCTTTTAAAGAACTCAAAACCTATGAAATAAGTCAGGCCAACCGAGACAAAAAAGAAGCCTTAGAACAGGCCCAAAAAGAACAAATAAGCTTGGATGAAATTGGCCTCAACGCCCATCGCTTGAAACAAGAAATGTAAGCGTTATCCCCCTAACCTAGCCAATAAGGGTTGGTTGTCCCATTTAGGCTGCTTGTCTTCCAAGGTGACTGAATGGAAGTGTGTCGGGGCTTCAGGATGTTGGGTGATTTCTAATTGGACCTGGACCCATCGCGGAATAACTTCGTTATTAAAATCGTCAACCAAGGCTGTGGCAACAGCTTCAAGGGAAGCCCATTTTTCCTCACTCAAGCGTTCTAAATAAAGGTTTAGAGACTCCGGCATCAGAATAAGGTTGTCGGGAATGTAGCGGATACGCACTTGAGAAGGGGCTTGATGGTCTTCGTCATGGACCAGTTCCCCGCCCAGAGTAACTACGTAGTCTATTCTTGTTTGAGGGTTATTGCTTGTTTTTAGCTGTTCTCTTCTTGATATGGGGTCCATAATTTTTTCCAGAATCAAACAAGGAGGCCAAGGGTGTCTTTGTCAATTTCAACTCCCCCAAGGTCGATAAATGTAGGGGTAACTTGAAAGAGCAGTTGCGCCGTGATCCCGTGAGCTTCGCAGCTATTGGTAAAAATTTTGTTGATGTCTTTTCGAACATCGGCAGGCATTGCTTCTTCAGTTCGAATGATCAAATCAAAATGTTTCTTCTTTTCTTTTGCTAAACCATCAAATTGGATACGCCCAAATCGTTCGAGAGATACATCAATAATAAACCGAGTCCCTTCCTTATCTTCATCGCCATCATGACTGCTATTGGAATCGTGTTCGCGGAAACTGATACGTATTTCGCTTTGTTGGTTATTATTAAATATGGGAACAAAAGCGACGCGCCAGTCTCCGGTGAGAGGGTCGCTAACTTTCTTTATACTCCCTTTGAATTCGTCACCAAGACGCCCTTCTAAACCAGGTTTCCCTTTGCCTGTGAGAACCCGATATGCGGATTCACCAATGAGGTTTCTAAAAGTTCCTACCCGAAGAGCTGTAAGGAAAAAAACCATGGTATTGCCTAATGAGGCATCAGGGCGTGGTATTGAAGCTGTTATTACTTGCCGGGCGAGGGCTGGATTTGCTTCTTGAAGTACATCGAGGGCTTCACCTAGCCCCGACATCTTGACATTCGCGGCCTGAGCGGCAGAGGGGAGGGGTGCCATTTTTTGTAAAACTTGTTGAGCACTGATTTCCAGGCTAACCCGAGAACCGACTGATAAGGGGGTTTTGGTTTCCAAAGCCAGAAGCCCAAGAGACGTTTGAATGAGTGTTTGTCCTTGCGGCGTTGAGCCGGATACTTGCCCATTGAGCAGGACGGGTGCTTGTGTTCCAGGGGGGGCAGAGGGAGCCGGTGATGAGGTTAGTTTAACCCCTTGAGCACCTGTTGGGGCTGTTTTACTTTGTCCCTGGACATCCGCCCCGGATGTCTCTGTTGGTTGGGTGATATTAGTAATGCGAACTTGCATTTGCATGCCCGGAGGCAGCGGACTTCCTTTTCCCGCCATCAGAGTCTGAAAAGCTATTTGAATTTGTTGACCGCTCGGCGTTTGTGAAGAAGTCGGAGTTTGCACCATGCCCGGCTGCATTAGGGGGCCTTGTTGCCCACTGACTCCTCCTTTTACTGGGGAGTGGCCCTGAAGTCCGGTGTTTTGTTTAAGCCCTTGCCCTTGTTGGAGCATTGTTTGGGGCGTTTTTCCCCCTTGTCCTGCTAAAGGGGTCCCTCGCATGACCGTCGCCAAAATTGGCGCGCCTTTATTGGCTAGCTGACCAGATTGAGTGGTTTGGACCGTATCTGTTTTAGGTTGAGAGCCAAGGGCCTCGGCTGTTCTGTTCCAAGCAGGAGCCCCTTGTTGCAAGGGTTTGCCATTCAGGCTGGTAATGAGAAGCGTGAGCTTAGGAGCAAGGCCATGAACCTGAAAACCTATTTTAGCACCAGCCTGTAGGTTTAAAGTTGATTGAAGACGAAAATTGCCAAACTCGGATTTAATGTCAAATATGCCTTTACCCGGCGCATCGCCACTTACCTGAGCAGAGAAGATCGTTGAGAGTTGAAGCTGGGCGAGAACAGGGGGGGGCTTGGGAACGGTTGCGATTGCCGAAGATTGAGGCAAAGGGGGAGCCGTCGTCGGTGGCAGGGGAGGTGGGACGACGGGGGAACTCATCTCACATTACTCTAAGAGTTTTTTAGCAATGTTTTCCACGTCAGTTGCAGCGGAACTTGAGGGGAAACATGTTAAGATTGGGGTTTGAGAACGAATGGCATCTCGTACTTTGCTATCACGGCGAATAATCCCTGCCAGTGAAGGGGATATCTTGAGGAAACCCTGGCAGGCTTTAAGTAAGGTATTGTAGGTCTTTTGACCTTCTTTAACCGTATCAGCCATGTTGATAACAATCTGAATATCCGTGCCAGGGCGTTCCAGGTGGTTGATCTTGATAAAGGCATAGGCATCAGTCAGGGAGGTTGGCTCGTCGGTTGCCACCACCAAACAAGTCCCAACATTTTGCATCAGGTAACGAATTGTCCGTTCAACACCAGCCCCCATATCGACAATAATATGGTCGTAAGTTGCCGACATCAGGGTTAAATCTTCGCTGAGAACCTGCAAACGGTTTGCCGGAACGTTGCCGAGGCTACCCGTTCCAGATTTTCCTGAGATAATGTCAAACCCTCCTTCTTCGTAAGGTAGGGCGGCTTGGTTGAGGGTTACTCTGTTGGTGATAACACTTCCCAGGTCATGCTTCGGCATAAGACCAAGTTGGATATCGACATTGGCAAGACCAAGGTCGCCATCAAAGAGGAGGGTGCGTTTGCCAAGTTTCGCGAGGGCTTGTGATAGGGTAACTGAGAACCAGGTTTTGCCGACCCCCCCTTTTCCAGAGGCGACAGCAATCATATTGCGACCCTTAGGCTGGGCATTGGGGCGGATGGCTGGGTTGGCTGAGGTCATAACTTCCCTCGCACGGCTGCCAGGGGGTCGGTTAATCCGTTGCCTTGATCTGATGAAACAGCAATGAGTAATCGCGCCAAGGCAACGGCATTCATTTTCATCATTGCCTCTTCTGGACGATTTGAAGAAGAAGCTTCACAAATTTTTAAATTAGCAATATCGGCAGCCGCCAAAATCCCACCATGACGGCGAGAGGCGTCTAGGCGGGTTGTCAGGAGGTGCTTTGTCCCTAGTTTCGAAAAAATAGATGCAACCTCTGCATTCTCTCTCGGCTCAGCCCCGGAGGCCAGAACGAGCACCGGGAGAGTGTCTGCTGATTTGATAAGGTCTTCAAGACGGTTGAGATGGCTTTTTGAATAAGGGTTAACCCCTTCGCAATCAACAATCTTCAAGGCGCGAGAATTGGCAGAGCCAAGGGCATAGTTTAGAGAAGAAACGGCCCGTATTTCTTCTAAATTATCAGAAGATGATTTGAGGGGAGGTATCTTAATGCCCGCTTTGGCCCCTGACTCACTCCACCGAATAATCGCCGCTTTATTCCCCTCTGAAACGGCTTGGCAAGCTAACTTTGTCGCGCTCATAGATTTGCCACTGCCGGGCGGGCCAATCAAAAGCAAGGGCTTATGCCCCCGCTTAAAGGGAAGGGTTTCAAATTTAAGAAGAGCATCAAAGGCTGCAGCTAAGGCAACGGCTGGAAGGTCTTCTTCGATGGTTTCTGCAGAGCTCATAATTCGGTTCACAAGGCTGCGGGGGACCCCGTGGTAAATAAGTGTCTGCTGAATGGTTTCAACTGAACTGGCTGTTGTAGGTTTTTTGGTTTCGGGTTCCACATCGCCAAATAACCCAAATGGATCATCATCGTCATTGCCAGAAGCAATGGTCACCTGTACGCCCCGCCCACCCGGACCGTCCTCGCTGGAGATGATTTCGACATTGTCGCCAAAATCCTCCTGAGCCAGCAGCAATGCGGCTTGTGTATCTTCAGCATGGTAGGTCTTAACTGGCATTTGTGAGCTTAGTTTCCAAACAATATGTCCATAGATTTCTATGGAGGTTAAATTTGTCCAACAGTCTTAATCTTGACCTTGGGGTGAACTTCATTTTGCGAAATAACAGGCGTACTCGGCCGGAACCTTTCAATGATTGATCTGACGTAAGGACGAACGACTGGGCTGCAAAGCAGTGCTGGTGCTTCCCCCATCATGGCATGGCGTTCAAAGGTTTGTCTGACCATTCCAATGAATTCCTGCATCTTACTTGGAGCCATGGAAAGCTGACGATCATCGCCTTGCCCAACCAATGATTCAGAGAAGACTTGTTCCCATTCAGGTGACAAAGCTATCAAAGTAAGAACGCTGTTTTCATCAGAATATGCATTGCTGATTTGCCGTGCCAGGCGGGCTCTGACATGCTCCGTGATCATCAAGACATTGCGGGTATGACTGCATGCCTCGGCGATGCCTTCAAGGATGGTCGACAGGTCGCGAATTGATACGCGCTCGGTGAGGAGATTTTGCAGAACCCTTTGAATACCGCCAATGGTAATTTGACTCGGCACCAGGTCGGCAACAAGCTTCTGATGCTCTTTGTCCAGATCATCGAGAAGTTTCTGAGTTTCAACAAAGGAGAGCAGCTCAGACATGTTGTCTTTGACCAACTCGGTCAGGTGGGTGGTGATGACCGTTGAAGGGTCCACAACCGTATAGCCTCTGAAGAGGGCTTCTTCTCGGTTGGGTTCATCAATCCAAATAGCAGGGAGGCCAAAAGTAGGCTCTTCGGTTTTTTCACCCGTCAACGTGATTTCTTCACCACGGGGGTCCATGACCAAGAGCATGTTCGGCCTTAGGTCTCCAGCCCCAGCTTCGATTTCTTTTAAGCGGATAACGTAAGCATTCGCAGGAAGCTGCATATTATCCTGGATACGAACAGAGGGCATAACAAAGCCCACATCAGCGGCAATTTGTCGACGCAGGGCTTTAATTTGATCGGTAAGGCGTTGACCTTGGCTCGGGTTGTTGATCAAGGAGAGCAGTCCATATCCAAGCTCAAGTCGCAGAATGTCAATTTTTAGGGCCGCGCTAATGGGTTCTTCAGATACAGGGGCATCTGGCAACTTTGCTGCCGCAGCCTCGGCTTCTTCTTTTTCTTTCTTTCCTCTCGCCTCTTTATCAATCAAGTACCAGGTAATCCCCCCGGCTATGGTGGCCATAGCAACAAAGGGGATGGCAGGAACACCAGGAAGGAAGGCGAGTGCTAAGCCAAGAAGAGAAACCATACCCAAAGCTTTGGGACGGTAAACCAATTGCCCAAAGAGGGCTTTTTCTGTCGCGCCCCGTACACCAGCTTTGGTAACCAGCATACCAGCAGCAACAGAGACGATCAGGGCGGGAATTTGCGAGACTAGACCATCACCAACTGTCAGACGGGTATAGTTGTTGGTTGCGTCGGCAAATGACATATCCTTTTGGGCAAGGCCAATAATGATGCCGCCGACCACATTGATGAAAGTGATGAGAATACCAGCAACAGCATCACCACGAACAAACTTAGCCGCACCATCCATGGACCCAAAGAACGCGCTTTCATCTTCTAGTTCTTTACGGCGGACCTTTGCTTCGTCTTCATCAATCAAACCTGCGGAAAGATCAGCATCAATTGCCATCTGTTTGCCAGGCATAGCATCCAAAGTAAAACGAGCAGAAACCTCAGCAATACGGCCAGAACCCTTGGTGATAACCACGAAGTTCACAATGACCAAGATGGCAAAAACGATAATCCCGATAACGAAATTACCCTGCATCACAAAGCCACCAAAGGCTTCGATAACCCGCCCGGCCCCACTGGTTCCCTCGTGCCCATGGGCAAGAATCAGGCGTGTAGAAGCAAGGTTCAAGGACAATCGAATGAGGGTTGCCAGGAGCAAGACAGTAGGAAAAGACGTGAATTCAAGGGGCCGTTCAAGGAACAAAGCCGTCATCAAAATCAAAACGGAGAAGGTGATAGAGAAGGCAAGGGCAATGTCCAGCAACCAGGCTGGCATGGGTAAAATCAAGACAACAAGAATTGCTGTCACCCCAAAGGCCATGGCAATATCGCCACGCAGGAGTTTTTTCGTTAAGCCAGGCAAGAAGTCCCACTGGGTGGTGGTTTCCCCTGCTTCTCCTGTTGTTTTGCTTTGGGCTTCAGCCATTGGCTGATTTCCTTATATTTACCATCTTATTAAGTACCAGCCCCACTGCTATCACCGGGAGCAGGAACGGGGACGCCTTGTTCAGAATAACTCTTCAATTTGTTGCGGAGCGTCCTGATTGATATTCCTAAAATATTTGCGGCATGGGTTCTGTTGCCAATGCAGTGTTGAAGGGTATCAATGATTAGTTCTTGTTCGACCTCTGCTACGGTTCTACCTACCATCTGGGTTGTCCCTCCGCCTGTCGCCGCTCCGGAAGCCCCATAGCCGCTTGCCATTTTAGTTGGTTGAGGCGCAGGTTGCGGGGGGGGAGGCGTGGTGTCTGTACGGTTGGGCATAGAATTAATAATAATCGCCCGCTCATCTATATATTCCGGCCCCCCCATCAAGACGGCCCGATGCATGGCATTTTCAAGTTCCCGAACATTCCCCGGCCATGTGTAAGATTTGATCTTGTTCATAGCTTCAGGGGTTATGGGCAAAGCCTGAACATCATTAGCTTCGGCATATTTACGGATGAAATGAGCGGATAAAACTTCCAGGTCTTGAGGGCGGTTCCTGAGGGAAGGCAGCATCAGATTGACAACATTTAAACGGAAATAAAGATCTTCACGGAAATGGCCGTTTTGTACTTCAGTTTGGAGATCACGGTTGCTGGTCGCAACAATACGGACATCGACTTTGACTGGTTTTGTGCTGCCGACACGGTCGACTTCCTGCTCTTGAACAACCCGAAGTAATTTAGCCTGCAGGCGCACGTCCATCTCACTGATTTCATCAAGGAGAAGGGTGCCGCCATTGGCTTCTTCAAATTTACCGATGCGTTTGGCTACGGCACCCGTGAAGGCCCCTTTTTCATGCCCAAAAAGTTCGCTTTCAAGGAGGTTTTCTGGAATAGCGGCACAGTTAACGGCAATAAATGATTTATCTTTGCGCCGACTGTTGCGGTGGACATGGCGGGCAATAATTTCTTTACCAGTCCCGGACTCTCCGGTGATGAGAATACTGGCATTGCTCCCGGCGACTTGTTCGGCCATACGAACCAAATCCCCCATGGCGGGATCTTTGTAGATAAGCTTGTGGCTTTCATCCGATATGGCGGCAAGGACGGCACCGATAAGTTCTGCATCTGGAGGCAGGGGCAGGTATTCTTTTGCACCGGCTTTAATGGCAGCGACAGCAGCTTGAGTATCCGATTCAACACCACAGGCAACTACAGGGGTGTTAATGCGTTCGGCTTTCAAAGCGTCGATTAATTGCCTGACATTAAGGGAAACATCGACCATAACGAGGTCGCCACCTCGCCCGGAGCGAAGGGCTTCAAGGCCAGCAGATATGTCGTCAGCCTGAGCGACCTTGGCACCGCGCTCAATGGCAATTTTGCTGGCTGCGCCAATTTGACCTCCAAGGGTTCCGATAATGAGTAACTGCATTCTAACTTCTCTCCTTCCCGCTCAAAGTCACTCGAAGTACTGAACACGTTTTGCCGGGGGCAAAATACTGTTCAGTAGCATTTCAAGTCGGCGAGGGTTTTCTTGGCGCCCAATAGAGCTGGCACCCATCATATAAACACTGTTTACCAAGGCTTCTTCCGATGAATTTTTTTCAAGTTTAGCGGCCATGGGCATGAAAACCATATTGGCCAAAACGGCCCCGTAGAAGGTGGTCAAAAGGGCAACGGCCATGCTGGGGCCGATTGTTGATGGATCATCGAGATTGCCTAACATCTGGACCAAACCAATGAGGGTTCCGATCAGTCCCATGGCGGGTGAAAATTCTGCAGCTTTGCGGAGAATATTGGTGCTTTTGGCGTGGCGTTGCATGGTCGCGCTGAGGTCGCGTCGCATGATTATTTCCACTTCTTCTCCTGGTGTCCCATCAACCACCATGGCGAGGCCTTTGTGAAGATAGGGTTCGCTTTTTAAAGCATCAAGAGAACCTTGCAATGACAGGACGCCCTGTTTGCGTGCTTGGACAGCAACTTCGAGAACCTTAACCGCAGCATCTCCTGGATCGGGATTGGTGTGGAAAATTGTTTTGAGAATAATCTTAACACTGCGCCCCATATCTGAGAGGGAAAAGCACATGGTTGTAACGGCTAAAGTGCCGCCAACAACAATCAAAATTGAAGGTATGTTGATGAATGAACCAGGGGAGCCACCAAGAATAATAGCCGTAATCACCAAAGCGAAACCGGCGATAAGTCCCGATAGGGTCGCTAAGTCTATTCCTGATTTTCCCGAGCCGCCGGCCATTTGTTTCTCGCCTATTTTTGGTCGTTTTTAATAATTTCTGTCATGGTAATGCCGAGCTTGTCTTCGACCACAACCACTTCCCCACGGGCGACAAGCCGATTGTTAACGTAGATATCAATGGCCTCCCCAACTTTGCGGTCAAGCTCTACGACGGCTCCTCGCCCTAGGTTGAGGAGTTCGTTAACCCGCATGGTCGCCTTGCCTAAAACAGCAGCAACCTGAACGGGGATATCCTGAACCGGTTCCAATTCCTTGGCAGTGTGGATAATGTCCAGCGGGTCTTCCATACTATCGTCAAGAGCAAGTAAAGCTCCCGTTGGTGCTGGCGCGTCTTCAAGTTCTTTGAGAGAGATTTTTTCTATTTCAGCCATGGTCGTGTCCTACTCTACCCCTTGTTCCGTCAATGGAGGAACGGGTTGTGCGGTTTGATCTGCTATAACTTCTTCGGAGCCTGATATTGGTTTTTGAACCCCTACCTCTTGTACAGGGGCCTCCGGGGGGGCGGTGTCTGAAACTTGGGGAGGTTCGGTTTCTTGTTGCCCCGGTTGTTCAGGAGAACTTTCTAATGTTGATAATGTTGGGGTGTTGCGCTTAATAACCTGATCTATTTTCTCCCAAACATTCGTGGCATCTCTTTCAGCCCCGCCACTATCCCATTCAATACGACAGTCGCCTGATCCCATGTTTTCATCTGAGATAACAATTGTCTTGCCTTCAAAGCCATATTGCTCAGCTATTTCTTTTATCTTTGCGGCCATCTCTTCACGATGTTCCATGGCCACGCGTAGGGTGACCTTCGGTTCGTCCAAGAGGCTTTCAAAAGTTTCTTTGACCAAGGCGATAACTTCGTCAGTCCCATGGCGCGCATTGAGATCGGGGAAAAGAGTTTTAACCAGAGCTACGGCGACCTCAACGGCCTTTTGTTCTGCGGCAGGAGCAACATTTGATTGGGTTTCAATGAGCCTAGAAATTTTTTCGCCAGCGCGTTGCAAAATATCAGCAAGGACGCGGGCTGAATCTTCCAGGCCTTCCTTTAGGCCTTCTTCTTTGCCTGATTTATAGCCTTCATCACGAGCTGCTGCTAATTCTTCTTCACTAAATGTTGGGGCAGGGGGCTCTTCCGGTTCTTCTTCAATTACTTCTTCCTTAGCCTGATAATCATTTTCAGAATCGTGCTTTTCTTTTACCGTTTCTTCGAAAGTGGTATCGAAAAGAAATTTGGTGAACTCTGTTGTCTCTGCAGTATTCATTAGAAGACCAACTCATCTTCATCGCCGCCTTCGGAGATAACGATCTCTCCGGAGTCAGCCAGTTGTTTGGCAACGCCGACGATTTCGGCCTGGGCTTCATCCACATCGGAGAGGCGAACGGGCCCCATGGCCTCCATGTCTTCCTTCATCATCTTGCCAGCGCGTTCAGACATATTGTTGAAGAACAGGTCTTTAACCTCATCATTGGCCCCTTTAAGGGCCATGCCCAAGCGGTCTTTCTCGACTTGGCGCAGCATCATTTGAATGCCAGCCGCATCGATGCGGATGAGATCGTTGAAGGTGAACATCAGGGACTGAATTTTCTCAGCCGATTCACGATTACGTTCTTCCAAGGCCGACATGAAGCGGGCTTCGGTGTTGCGATCAAAGTTATTGAAGATACCCGCCATCATTTCATGAGGTTCTTTCTTAGCAGCGCGGGCCAAGTTGCTCATAAACTCTGTACGGAGGGTTTTTTCAACAGACTCAAGAATTTCCTTCTGTACCGCTTCCATGCGAAGCATACGGGTGATGACCTCCATGGCGAAGGTTTCCGGCAGTACACTCAACACGCGGGCCGCGTGGTCAGATTTAATTTTAGAGAGCACCACGGCTACAGTCTGGGGGTATTCGTTTTTGAAATAGTTGGCGAGAACGGACTCGTTCACGTTGTTGAGTTTGTCCCACATGGTCCGACCGGCCGGGCCACGGATTTCTTCCATAATCTGCTCAACCCGGTCTTTAGGCAGAGAATTGATGAGCAAACGTTCAGTGCTGGAATAGGTACCAACGAGGGAACCTGTGGAAGAAAGCTGATCGGCAAATTCGACGAAAAGCTTCTCCATGACTTTGGAGTTAATGCTGCCGAGGGAGGCCATGACGGAGGAGAGTTCTCTAATCTCCTCGTTATCCATGCGCTCAAAAAGAGGGGCAGAGTGTTCTTCACCTAACGCAAGAAGAAAGACAGCGGCTTTTTCCTGCCCCGATAGACTTCTTATGTCATCGACTTTACCAGCCATACTTCATTAACCCTCTTGGTACATCCAGGTGCGAATAATAGCCAAAGCTTCCTCTGGGTGTTTCTCGACGATTTCACCAACCTTTTTCACAGAGGACGCTTTTACGCGGCCTTCAACACGGTCAATATCGATAAGTTCTTCCATGCCGTCATCATCGCCACCTGGGGGCCCAGGTTCAGGCCCTGCAATCGCCGGGGCCATTGATTGTTCTGAGAACAGGGCAGCCTCTGCGGCTTGTGCGGCTGATGGAACAGCTTCGAAAGCACGAGAGATAAGAGGGCGAACAATTAGCAGCATGACTAAGATAACCAAAATCGCCAGGACCAACATTTCAGCAATGCGAATGAGGTCGTTTTTGCCCATTCCGAAGAATAGCTCAAGGGGTTCTTCCTCAGGAATAGGCGCATCGGCAAACCGCATGTTGATAACTTCAAGGCTATCGCCACGGTCTGTGTTAAAGCCGATTGCGGTTCTGGCCAGAATTCCGAGTTGTTCCATTTCTTCCTGAGAACGGGCTGTATATTGTTTTTCACCTTCTTCGTCTACGGTGTAGTTACCATCAACCAAGATGGCGACCGATAAACGATGAACAACACCAGATTCACGAATGGCGTTTGTCACCTTTTTGGAGATTTCGAAGTTAACGGTCTCTTCGGTACGGTTTTCGTTCTGAGAACTGCCAGCGGTATTGGCTTCCCCTTGACCGTCCGGGAGATTATTCCCAACGCTTACCGGAAGTTCGCCTTCACTTTCTTTCGATGCGGCACTTTCTTCTACGGATTGAGTGGAGCGAACAACCTGGCCTTCGGGATCGTATGTTTCTTCCGCCGTGGTGACTCGGTCAAAGTCCATATCGGCCCGTACCTCTGCGCGAACCTTGCCAAACCCCACGGATTTTTCGAGCAGTTCTTCCAAGGTCCGGCTCATCCGGGATTCAAAAGCGACACGACGTGCATCTGCATCCATGTCAAAGCCGTTTTCATTATCTTCTTCAAAGCCCTTGGCTAAAAGGTTACCTCGGTCATCTACAATTGAAATTTGGGTGGGGGTGAGGGCGGGGACGGCTGCGGCGACCAGATGCTGGATGGCTTGCACACGCTCCTTGGGCAGGCGGTTACTGCCTTGCATCCTAAGGACGATAGAGGCACTTGGTGCTTGTTTTTCACGGCTAAAGAGTTCCCTTTTTGGTAAAACCAAATGAACACGGGCCGCTTTTACATTTTTGATGGAGCGGATTGTCCGGGCAAGTTCACCTTCTAGGGCGCGGACGAGGTTTACATTTTGGACAAAGTTTGTACTGCCAAGAGAATCAGAATCATCAAAAATTTCATAGCCAATAGAGCCCCCACCGGGGAGGCCTTGGGCTGCCATACTAAGGCGACTTTGGTTTACTTTATCGGCAGGGACTCTAATTTCAGTACCATTTTTGCCAATTTGATAAGGAATGTTTTTGGCATCAAGTTGTTTGGTGATTTCAGCCGCATCGCTGGTGTCAAGATCACCGTACAATAACTCCATTTGCGGAGTCGTTATGCGAGTCATGATGAAAATAAAGAACGCAACCAAGGCTATCGCCATGCCGCCAATTACGGCTAAACGAAACGGCCCTAAGTTTTTCAGGGTCTCAACTAAAGCGCCCACACCAACATTCCTTTAATAGCTAATTATCCACCCAATCGGCTCTGTGACCGATCTAGCCTGCTCATAGCTCACAGACTTCCACTCAAGGGATCAGATTAACGGGCTAAACTAAACAAGAGGTTAATTACCCGGCAACTATTGCCTAGTTTTAAGAATGAAATTTTGAAAGATTTTGGTGGCTAGCTAACAACGTTGAGCAATGCGCCGATAAAGTCGCTGTTTGAGTTTGTACCGAACATCGAGGCGTATTGGTTATTGACGACCTGGGCTTGATTAATGATGGCAAGAGAGTTGGCGTTCCGGCTTGAAATTTGATTGTCAACTTCTTGCAAAGCTAAAAGCTGTAGCCGGGATAGGTCGCTGATATTGTTTTGTAAAGCGTCACTCGAAACCACAGATTGATCAAGGCTGTAGTTAGCCTGAGTTCTGGCTAGTTTGAACCGGGTAAGGTTGTGTGTAACCCAGCCAATGGCTTCTTCCAGGTCTGCTATGGCATTTGTGCGCCCAGAACTGGTCTCTAGGTTTTCATAGAGCCAAGCATCTAAAACCTCTAAGCCGCTGGTATAGAGAGTGCCTGTATATTGAGTTTCATCCGCCGTGTCGGCATAAACGCTGAAAGTAATGGCTGAACCCGATAAGCTGTCAAGCTTGAGGCCATCAGTTATGAAAGCATATTCCCCAGTTGGAGCTCCGGTAGAATCATATTGGGTAAGAAAGGAGCTGTAATCGCTTTCTTTTTTCCAGGTGTTGCTCCCGGAATCGACGATGTAATATCCGGTGGTTAAATCAGAGTGGTTGACATAGGCTTTTTCGCCGTAGATATCGGTTTCAAAGACATAATCGCTAACTGATTGCTCCCCAATCAGATTTAAAGCCCTGCCGTTTGAATTAGCTGTGCTGTTCCAGCTTTTCAGCAAGGTATCGAATTGGAGGGCCAGGGTATTCCATGTGTCCGTATCAGAAATATCTTCAAACCCTGCTTCATAAGCAAGGCTGATCATCTCATTGATTTTTAAACGAATATCATCTGTTCGGGTAACCGTTTGATTGAGAAAACTCTGAGCATCGGAGATGTCAGTTTTGAAGGTGTTCCAAGCTTCAATTTCTCGGTTGTCAGAGTTGATTTTTTGCCCGTAACTGGATTGTATGCTGCGTTGTTTCTGCGCCAGTTGGGCGACATTATAACGCTCCATCTGCTGCTGCAGAATAAAGTTTGCGTATGCCGACGGGTTTATGGGCGATAAAATCGTCATGAGCGGCTATTGGTTCTCCAGCCTAAAAAAAGGGCTTCGGCCCTTAACATAAAAAAGCGTTCTTGCTTTGATTAACCAAATATTAACACATTTTTGGAATTGGGCCAAATATTTGTCAATTATTCGAGAGCAACCCCAATGGGAAGGACCGTGCTGCTGTCTACTCTGGCATAAGCGAGCTGTTCGGCTGTCAAACCCGTTGCGCCGCTTAAGTTTGCCCCTCTTAAGTCTGCGCCAATGAATGAGGCCCCCGACAGGTTAGCTTCTTTAAGCCAGGCACCATTGAGGATTGCTTGGTCAAAGACCGCACTGCTAAGGTCGGCCTTGAAGAGATACATATCGGTTAAATCCGTCCCAGTTAAATCCTGCCCGGATAAACCACTACCGATCAAGTTGCCATGGGTGGTGAGGGAGGCCGATGGGTCGCTGGCTGTGTTCGCCCGCAACTCCAACTCCAAAAATTGTTGAGCTTCAGGGCTGAGAGTGACGAAATCTTCTATGACGCGCGGGGAGTTAGAGGTTTGATACGTTTCTGCGCTTCCGCTCGGCTGTGTTGGCGAAACGGTAAGTGAACTGGCATTAACCAGAATATTATAAGCGGCAATACCTTCAATCATTTAAGTCACGCTCTATCCCTTTGAAGAAGAATAGATTAGCATATTCTATCCAATATATAAATAAGGCTGTGGATTAAGAGTATGTTAGACCAAATTATATTGTTGACGGATGATTCTTTGGTGGGGGCTGTTAAGCCCTTGCTAGAGGCCGTTGACCCCAGAGTAAAAGTAAACCCCGTTTTAAATGTTGAGTCCTTAAAGGCTTGTTTCCAAAGTGACCTCAGCAAAACGCGCCTTGTTTCTTTCGGTACCGACATCATTGTTCCCAAAAAATTCCTCGATGCTCTGCCGTCTCCAGCCTATAATTTACACCCTGGACCACCGAGCTGTCCGGGGCGGTACCCCTCGGTTTTTGCCATTTATAACGAAATCGAAACGTTTGGATCTACGGTTCATGAGATGACGGAGGCTGTTGATGCAGGGCCTATTGTTGCCGTGGATTATTTTGCTATGCCGGAAGGAGTCGATCGGCAAACGCTCGATTTCTTAAGCTTCCAGTCAGCCTTGACCTTAATCAGTAAGTTGTCGCCTAGACTCGTTTCTGAAGGACGTTTAGAGCCGATTGATCAAGGGTGGAGCGGTAAAAAAAATACTCAGAAGGATTTTGAGGCTCTTTGCCAACTTCCCCACGATGTGACTGAGGATGAGTTCCTGCACCGCTATCGGGCTGTTGGGGAAGGCCCCAATCATGCCTTAGAGATAAATCTATTCGGGCACCGTTTTACCTTAAATAATCAGCGAGAACAAAATATTACTGTCGGCGGGCAGGCTAAGTCTTAGCGAGGGGCCCTAGGGCTTCCAGTAAGGGGCTAATGTGTCTTTCGTAACGCCGCCACCGCTCTACAGAACTATCGTAGATAGGCTTGCGGACCTGTTCGGCACTTGCTGTCCAAACGGGGCGTTCGGTTTTATGAAAATCAAGAACACTAGGCTCCCAAGGGAGGCCGCAGTGGGCAAGTATTCTTCGGGCTTGAGCTTCGATATCTCCGACAGTTTCTTCATATTGAACGGAGAGCATCTTACCAGGGAGAACGGTCTCCCAATGGGTCATAAGCTTGTCATACCCTCGGTAATACTTACCAAGCCATTCAAGATCATAGGAAAAATATTGCCCGTTGCGGAAGTTTTTAGTGAAGTTGGAGATGCAGGTATCTATGGGATTTCTTTTGCAATGGATAATGCGGGCATTGGGAAGGATAAGATGGATCAAGCCTACATATTGGAAGTTGGAAGGCATCTTGTCTGTTAGCCGATACTTACCTTGTTTGTTCAAGTTGGCAACGTCCAGATAATTTTTTCCAAGCTTTTGGAAAATTTCATCACCCAACAGCTTGAGCGAAAAGGGAAAAGAGACGGGTCTGTCAATTTCAATATTGAGACCACTGGCAAATTTGCCCAAAATTTTCATTTCGCCGCGAGCATCGACCATAGGGTGGGATGCGAGAATTTGTTCAGTTAAGGTGGTGCCTGACCGGGGCATGCCAAGGATAAATATTGGAGCAAGACTATCATGCCCTTTCCCAAAATTTTCCTCTAGAAATTCAGGGTTGAAAACCTCAGCCACAGCGTCGAGAAATGCCAAGTTCCCCTCAAGAGTATAATTAATATCCTGTTGCGCTAAGGCGTTAGCTTCACAATAATGCTTGAAAGAGCTATCGTAATCTTTGTTTTTTGCATAGGCATCGCCAAGAATAAAACTCAGGTTCATTTTTCTCAGGTCGTCAGTCGCATCGTCCAACTGGTCCTTAATTTCTTCAATTTTTTCAGGAGTTGAAGAATCTCCGATTTTTAGGAGACCCTGGCGGGCTTCTGGGACATCGGGGTTTATTGCCAATGCTCTCGTGAAAGCTTCTTTGGCCATATCAAAGTCACCGGCAACAATTGAGATCCTGCCAAGCTTAGCAAGGGGGGAGTAGTCTTCAGGTTTTAGCTCAATCGCTTTTTCATAGGCTTCAATGGCTCCCTGACTGTCGTTAAGTTCTCGTAACGAATCGCCTAGAAGGAGAAATGCATCGCCATGTTTTGGGTCTATTTCTGCGGCACGTGTTAGGGCAATGGCGGCTTTTGGGTGACTCTGTTTTTGGAACAAAACCGAGCCGAGGTTATAATAAATCTCTGCAGTTTCATGACCACTTTGCAAGATTTCTGTAAAAATTTCCAAAGCTTCGTCTAGGTTGCCCATCTCCATCTGGACGTTTCCCAGATTGTTCTTTGCCTCCAGAAAATCAGGCTTTTGTTTCAGCAGTTTTTCCAAAATGCCCCGCGCCTTAACATTCCTTCCAAGCTCGTGATGGGCCATTGCTTGAAAGTTTAGGGCTTCAGGCAGATCAGGCGTGATCTTAAGCACCTTGTCGTAGCCTTTAAGAGCCCCTTTGAAATCTTTTTCTTGGTGTTTTTTTAAGGCATCAACAAAAAGAGTTTTTACATCCTTTTTGCCTGAATTCGAGTTAAGTATCTTCGTTTGGGACTGTTGATCGCGCATTGTTTGCCTGAATAGTAATAAGGGCCTTAGGTCTAAAACTGCGCCATTATTCCAAAATTTCCTTTCCAAACCATGAAACAAAAAAGCCCCGGCATTCTGCCGAGGCGTTTTTTAGGATGTGAAAGAGTTTTAAAGCGTTATCGCTTGATCCGGATCAGCTCTTCGAGCATTTCATCGGAGGTAGAGATGATCTTTGCTGCGGCGGAATAAGCCCGCTGGGTGGTGATCATGTCGGTGAATTCAGCACCCAAATCAACGGTGGAAGCTTCAAGAGCTGCGGCGTTGGTCGAGCCCGCCCCCCCTTCGCCCGGTTCACGAATTGTAGGTTGACCGGAGAAGTCAGTTTCAATCCACATGTTACCTGAGATGGATTCCATGGAGTTCGGGTTGACGAAAGTGGCGACCGGGATCATGAAGACTGGAATGGTCACCCCGTTATCGAACAAGGCAGTCACAACACCGTCTGAGCCGATACTCACCCCAGCGTAGTTGCCGAAGGTCGCGCCGTTCTGTGAAATGTAGTTAATTTGATAAGCACCCGCAAATTGAGTGATGCCATCAGCCACATTGTAGTTTCCTTGGAAAAGTGAAATTTCTGGTTCAGTCGAGCCATCCATATCGGAAGAACCGTTGGCCCAATCAATGTTGATTGATCCACGAGGGTCTGCGGCTTCCGTCTCATCAGAGCCAAAGTATTCAGAAGGTGTGCCGTCACCGTTGAAGGCAACATAGCGACGCTCTGTGTCCGTCGTCGATGATGATCCGCCAGTGACCCAGCCATGTGTGGCGTCTAAGGCACTGATAGAATACGAGGACGATTGTTGCAGGGAATTTGCTGTTCCAGTCATGAGGTTAGAGGCATCGATTGTTATCGCCCCGTTTGACGTAAATTGACGCATAACAATCGATGATTCACCAGAGATGCGTTCAGCCCATTTGCTGGAAGAGGTTGGTGTGGTGCCATTGGTGGTTGTCGATGTTGGCGTAATTGCCGCTACGACACCGTTACCCGCTGCATAGGTCAGGGTATTTACATCCCCTGCCGCAGCACCAATTGTCCAGTTGCCGCCATCTACAAGAGATAAGCCTGCAACAGTACCACCAGCTACGACAGCCGCTACTTCTGCTGCTGTTGCCGGGGCTGTTGCCGTGACAACAATGTCGTCAAATGTTTGAGTGCCCGGACCGGAAAAATCTTGCCAAGTTACATCGTTGACCTCGGTTGCGGCGGCAGCACCATCGGTTGTCGTGGTATGGGTTGGTGCGGAGTTGGAGCTTGTTGAGACACCACTTGCATCTTGCATGATTTTATCAATGGTGGTTGCGACCTGGTCGATCACCTGGCTGAGCGTGCGGCCATTGGTCGTTACCTGAGCTGCCAAGTCGTCACCAGATAGCCCTCTGACAAAAGAATCATCAGTGGCGGCTGTAGAAGATTCGAAAGTAATGGTATAGGTCTGTAAGGAACCATCGGCTTCATTATAGGCTCTTACCGTCATGGTATCGCCATCGTCCGGGGTGGAAAGAAAATCGAGACGCCCGGCCGACGTATAGATGCCAGCATTTTGGTCTTTTAGTGCCAAGGCATTGGAGCCCTCAGGCGGCATGATTTCTAAATCCCAGGAGTTGGTGGCCCGGTTAACATAGGTGAAATCCAAGTTGTGGGCATTGCCAAGGGTATCATAAATCAACATGTTAGCTTGTTGAGTCGCCCCAACATCATCATCAGCGGGCAGGTTGGCACCAAACGACAATGTGGTGGTGTTACTTGCGGTACCGCCAATGGTATTAAGGTTCAGCGGTTGCAGGTTGGTACTGTCAACGATGTTATCGTTCATATAGACCGTTTCACCAGAGGAGTTGGTGTAGGATTTCATGTAAGTGTTGTTGCCAATTTCAACTTGGGCGGCAAGTGCGTTACTATCCCATGTTTGAAGGGGCCAACCTTGCATATAGAAGCCACCCACGTTTTGCAGGTAGCCTTCTTTATCCACTTTAAAGGAACCGGCACGGGTGTAGCCGTACATGTTACCTGTCGTCGGTTGGGCTGCTTCGTTAACCACGAAGAAACCTTGGCCTGAAATACCCACGTCTGTCGCCGAAGACGTAGATTGCAACAGGCCTTGAATATCGACGCCTTGGCGAGGCTTCGCTTGCACACCACCCGCAGAATATTGGGTCAAAGACACCTGTTTGGTTATCAGGGTTTGGAAGTTAACCTTCGTCCCTTTGTAGCCAATGGTATTAACGTTGGTGACGTTATCCGCGATGGCACCCATGGCACTTGATTGGGCTTGGAGGCCCGAAACGCCTGAAAATAATGCACCATACAAACTCATTTTACTCTCCTTCACATAGGCGGTAAGCGCTTCTTATGCCTTCCGCTTTCATAGCTGGGGAACGGTTCATTCTGATGTTCCCGCTAAAAAAAACTTTGTTTATCTTTTATGTCGTTGTGTCATCGGTTGTATCGTCAGTTGTGCCGTCTGATGTGGTTTCATCCGTCGTTGTGTTGTCTGTTCCATCACCGGTTCCGACAAAATCATCTGCTGTTTTCACGGCAATAATATCTTCAAGTGTTTTCATGATAGATCCCATGAAGACGGCCCCTTCACCTTCTTCCAGCGTCACGGCTGTTACGGTGCCGATGACTGTTTGAGGTGTTTCAATTGGATCACCATGGAAATCGAGGGCGGAAACAATAACGTTATATTCGCCGTTTGGCAGTTGAATGCCGTCCATGTCTGTTCCGTCCCAATCGACACGGTGGACGCCTGAATCGCCTTCACCTTGCGCGGTGTAAACACTTCTCCCAGACAGGTCCAAAATAGAAATGGTAACTGATTCAGCTTTCCGATCGAGGGTGTAGCTAAACTCAGCAAGACCTTCTTCAAGAGGGAGCTGGTTGCCTGGGACTTCAATTTTCTTATCAACATATTGGACAATGCCGGAGAGCAGGCTGGTTTCCTGCATATCGATCATTCTTTCCAGGTTGGAGTTCTGGTGAATTTGTTGTTCAACAGAAGCAAAGGCGACCAACTGGCTTGTAAACTCGGTAGAGTCCATGGGAGACAGTGGATCCTGGTGCTGCAATTGCGTGGTCAGCAGGGTCATGAAGCTACTTAGTTCATCTTCCAGCTTTTCTTGGGCAATCGCAGATTTACTACCAGCTTCGGCATTTGCTACGGGATCTAATGCGGCTGCTCCGCCTATCATTGACATTGTTAAATCTCCTTAATGAGCCGTTTTAAGCCCGAACATCCACGCCTTGACCGCCCATGCCAACGGCACGGTAGTTAAGAACGCTTCCGGAATCTGGTTGAATAAGGCCGAGTTGCTCTTCAAGTGTGAGTTCTTCTTCCTCTTCGGCTGATGCGCGAGAGCCTTTGCTCTCTTTTTCAGCATGTTCGCTTTGTTGTTCGCGGAGGTTGAATTCCATGCTGCCTGAGTCGACACCAGCATCTTTAAGAGCTTTTTCGAGCTCTCTTGAGTCGTTCTTCAACATTTCTAATGTCTCTGGTCGATCTGCAATCACTGTAATTTGAGTGGGCGCATCTTTTTGGGTGGCAATTTGCACCTCAATACGGCCTAAAGCTTCTGGGCGGAGTTGAATGGAAATTTTATCCACGCCTGAATTGAGAGCTTTAGAAATTTGAACAGAAACCTGATCGACAACGGTTGTTGGTCTAAAGGTCTGTGCTGGCTTAGGTGCTTGGGTTGCTTTTGCATGTTGAGCTTGTTCCGCCTGGGTTGCCGCATTCGCGGGCCCAGCGTTCGCAGAGGACTCTGCTCCCGCTAATGTCGGTTGAGCCGTTGGGGCTGTCTGAGTTGCCCCAGCTTGTGCCGCGCCTTTACCTTGTGTTGCCGCTGCCGCGTTTTGAGCTTGTGTGTTCTGAGCTGCATTTTGAACAGTCGCCTGGTTATTTGCCTGTTGCTGTTCGCTCTGTACAGCAGCTTGTCGTGCCTGATTTGCTGCCGCTTTCGCATTTGCTTCGGCTATCTGCTGCTGAGATGGACCTTTCTGGGTTACTTTCTCATCGCCTAAATTGGAAACGGTAGATTGGGAAAGGTTGGCTTGTGCATTATTGGCAGGGCCTTCGGTTTTGACATCGACCTTAACGGCCATTGGTTTGTCATTTTTAACCCGACGTGACAAGTCTTCAGCTTGAGCAGAAGCAACGACTTTAGCTTCCCCAGATGGATCGGCGGCTTGTTTGGCTGCAGACTCCAGAGCAGAATTCGTTTGGGTTTGGGCCTGGCCCTTGTTTTGGTTTTGGGCCGCAGCTTGTCCAGATTGATTGTTGTTTTGCTCTGGTCCTTTAGCGGCCCCTTCAACAGCTTGGGTTGCAACTTGTGCTGTGTTTCTTGTTGCAGCACCTGTGTTGTTGGTCTCTTGATGGTTTATCGTGCCAGAGGCCATTGCGGCGGCGGCTTGATTTAAACTCCCCGCGGCTTCTGCAACCACATTGCCAGCACCTTGTTCGCTACCTTGTTGGGCAATAGAGCTATCACTAGCCTTTGTCGTGTCAGAAGGAGCGTCGCCTTGAGTGTCAGTGGTGTCATCGGTATTTGATGCCTGGTGAGTGTCGTCCTGGCTCCCCTCATCGGATTGAGCTTGGTTGCCAGAATCGTCGTCATGATCATGATCTTCGCGAGCTCTTGGCTGTTCGTTATCAGAACCATAATCATCGTCGCCGTGATCATCTTGGCTATGATCTTCCCTTGATTCCATCCGGTCATCCCGATCATCTCGGCGGTCTGAAGGGTGATCATCTCGGTTGTCCGTATCATGGTGGGTGTCACGCGCGGCGAGATCATCACGGTGATCGCTGCTATCGTGGCTTCCATCATAATCGACAGAATCTGAATTGGAATTATTGATTTGTTTATCGCCTTCCATTTGAAGAGATGCGCTAGCTTGGGCACCACCACTCGCTATGAGGCTGGCAAATGCTGCTGCGGCTGCTTCATTGGCGTTTTTGGCTTTGCCCCCAAACCCGGTGGCGTTGGCTAGGTTATTTCTTGTGTCTGTACCGTTAATGTCCATGACGGCGATCCTATTGTTGCAATAAACTGCCAAAAGTAATTGCAATCAACGGGCCAGTTTTTAACTTATTGAAAAATATAGATAAAAATAATATTTTGGTCTCTGCGGGTGGAAGATATGGGTCGATGCGGCAAAAAATTCACCCCTTTGGGGCAATTTGTGCCGGACTTAACAAGATGTTTAACAAAAGGATGGAATATGCTGAGACTTCAAGCTTGTTAAATAGAATGAAATGGCGATCTGCTGGTGAGTGATACAGTTTTAATTGTTGGTTTCGGAAGCATTGGGCGTCGACATGCACAAATAGTTTCTCAAGTTTTGCCAGAGGCGAAGATTGTTGTGTTGCGTCGTCCTGAGTCTCAAGGGGAGGTAGAAGGTTTCCCGGTTGTCTATTGCCTTGAAGAAGCCTTGTTGACCAATCCCCGTTTTGCCATCCTTGCGGGGCCTTCCCCATTTCGTTTAGCCTTAGCCAAACAATTAATTGAGGCCAATATCCCTCTTTTCCTTGAAAAGCCACTCTCTAATAATATGAAGGGTGTAGAGGCATTCGCCACTTTGTGTGAAGAGCGTAAAGCCATGGTTCAAGTAGGCTATTGCCTGCGGTTTGAGCCCTCCTTAATCGCCTTTAAAATGGCGCTGGAAGAAAAAAAGTGTGGAGATATTAGTCATATAAGGGCTGATGTCGGGCAGTATCTGCCGGATTGGCGGCCTGATACCGACTATCGTGAAAGTGTCAGTGCCCGCAAGGATATGGGAGGGGGGGCTCTTTTAGAACTTAGCCATGAAATCGATTATGTTCGATGGCTCTGTGGTGAAGTGGCTACCGTTTCCGGCAAACTAAAAAATATTAGCAATCTTGATCTTGATGTCGAAGATTGTGCCCAGATTGAGCTAACTTTTAAAAATGGTGTGGTAGGGTCAATTCATCTAGATATGGTTCAAAAGATAGCGGTCCGGACTTGTAAAGTGACCGGGCGTGCGGGTGTTCTTGAATGGGACGGTCTGAAAAAGGCGGTCACGCTTTACCCTTTAGAAACTCAAAAGGGAGAAACTCTCTATCAAGGGAGTTCTACAACAGGCTTAGAAATGTTCGTTGCCCAGTTTAAGCACTTCCTGTCCTGCCTTGAGACCAGAACCCCTCCTTTGATTGGGGTACGCGATGGGCAAAGGGCCTTAGAGATTGTCGAGGCCACGCGATGTTCTAGCCAGGAAGGGCGGCAGGTTAACCTATGACAAATCTAAATATCGTCGCTTTTATTTTTGCCCGGGGGGGCTCGAAAGGGGTGTCAGGGAAGAATATACGCCTTCTTGCTGGTAAACCCCTGATTGCCCACGCTATCGAAACAGCTAAGCAGTCCGCCTATATCGAAAAGATTATTGTTTCGACGGATGATGCTGAAATCGCAAAGGTTGCCAAAACTTATGGTGCAGAAGTACCCTTTATCAGGCCCGAACAACTTGCTGGGGACAAGAGTCCTGAGTGGCTCGCCTGGCGTCATGCTCTTGAATTTATGGAAAACGAGTTGGGTGAAGAGATAAACCTGTTCGTGAGTGTCCCAACGACCTCTCCCTTCCGAAAAGTGGAAGATATTGATGCCTGCATAGAGCGGAGTCTCGAAGGGGATGTGGATGCGGTTATTTCAGTAACGCCTGCCCAGCGGAACCCATATTTCAATATGGTGACCGTGGATGAGGAGGGGCGAGCTGAGGTTGCTTGTAAAAGCGATTTGACGGTTTCTACCCGTCAAGAAACACCAAAAATGTACGACATAACAACGGTGTGTTACGCTGTTTTCCCAAGGCATATAAAAGAACATGAGAGTTTATTTGCAGGTAAGGTTGGGGTTGTTGAGGTTCCTCAGGAACGATCTTTGGATATTGATACGGAATATGATTTCCGGGTGGCGGAGGCTTTGTTAGCCCATGACTAAAAAACGTAAAAATTTACAACAATTGATGGATTTGGAAGGCCGGGTGGCTTTGGTTTCCGGGGGGGCAGGTCATATTGGGGGCGAAGCCGTCCGGGCTTTTGCCGAATTAGGGGCGGATATTGCAATCGCTGATTTTGAAGAGGAAAGCTGCCACGCCTTAGCTGAAGAAATTACAAAGGATTATGGTGTCAAAACCCTACCATTGGTTTTAGACCTCGCGCAAGACCAAGAGGTGAAAGATGCCGTAGAGCAAACGGCTGAAAGCTTCGGGCGGCTGGACATTGTTGTTAACTCTGCTGCATTTGTCGGAACCTCTGGATTAGAGGGATGGGTTGTTCCTTTTGAGGAGCAAACGGTTGATACCTGGCGTAAAGCGATGGATGTAAACTTAACCGCAATTTTTATTCTCTGCCAAGCAGCCGCGCCTCATCTTAAAGCCTCCGGTCATGGCTCAATTATTAATATTTCTTCTATATATGGCATGGTTGGCCCCGATATGAGGCTCTATGAGGGCTTGAATATGGGCAATCCAGCGGCCTACGCCGCCAGCAAAGGTGGGTTGTTGCAATTTACCCGTTGGCTTTCAACCACCCTGGCCCCAGATATTCGGGTGAATTCTATGACACCGGGCGGAATATTTCGAAACCAGAACGAAAAATTTGTTGAAAAATATATTGACCGTGTTCCCCTTAAAAGAATGGCAACGGAAGAAGATATGAAGGGGGCTCTTGCTTATCTCGCCAGTGATCTCTCTGCTTATGTCACCGGACAAAATATTGTTGTCGATGGTGGGTGGGTGGCATGGTAGAGAGCTTTAAGATTGGCCAGCGTGAGATCGGGAATGACGCGCCTTGTTTTATCATTGCTGAGGCAGGTGTAAATCATGATGGCGATTTGGCGAAAGCCCTGAAATTAGTTGATGAGGCCGCAAAGGCCGGGGCTGATGCGGTAAAGTTTCAATCCTATGTGGCTGAAAACATTGTAGACCCTCTGGCCCCTAAGGCTGAATATCAACAGCGAAATGATGGCGCCGATGAAAGCCAGTTCGCTATGCTCAAAAGATTAGAGCTAAGCAAAGCCGATCACGTTACGATATCGAAATATTGTCTTGAGAAGGGAATAATGTTTCTTTCTTCTCCCTTTGATGAAAAAAGTGCTGATTTTCTCGTCGAGCTTGGTGTCCCTGCTTTTAAAGTTCCTTCAGGAGAGATTGTTAACCACGCTTTCTTAAAGCACATGGCAGCAAAAAAGATTCCGATGATCGTTTCTACAGGTATGGCAACCCTTGATGAGGCTGCTCAAGCTGTTGATATTATTAAAGATATACCCTTTTGCTTGCTCCATTGTGTGAGTGCCTATCCAGCTGAGCCGAAAGACTGTAACCTCAAAGCCATTAAGAAACTTGGACAGCGTTTTGGTTGTTCTGCGGGATGGTCAGATCATACGCCGGGGATTGAAGTTGCCCTCGCGGCAGCAGCCTTGGGAGCATCTGTTATCGAAAAACACTTCACCTTAGATAAAACCGCTAAAGGTCCAGACCATAAGGCCTCAATGGCACCAGACGAACTGTCTGCCTTAGTGAAAGGCGTGCGCATGATTGAGGCGGCTTTAGGTAATGGTGAGAAGAAGCCCGTTGAAGAAGAGTTGAAAATTGCTGCGGTGGCTCGCAAAAGTTTAGTGGTGGCAGAAAATTTAGCTAAAGGCACAATTTTGGCTGAAACTCACCTTCTGGCTCGGCGACCAGGATCAGGAATATCTCCATCTCGTATGGCAGAGCTCTTGGGCAAAAAAGTTAAAGTTGATATCCCGGTAGATACTCTTTTAACCTTTGAAATGGTTGAAGAATAATATGAGGAAAATTGCTGTTGTCACCACTAGCAGAGCAGATTATGGAATTTATCGCCCTCTTTTGCTACGGCTAGAAACTGATAAAAAAATAGTCCTTCAGTTAATTGTCGGCGGCATGCATCTCCAGGCGAGATATGGCAATACCTTGGAAGAAATACTGGCGGATGGTTTCAAACCTGCTGCGCGGGTGGATATGCTCTCTGATGAAGACACCGCCTATGGTATGGCGATGGCGATGGGGAGAGGGACGCAAGGGTTTGCCGCAGCCTATAAATCCTTAGAGCCTGATATTCTCGTCATTTTAGGAGACCGCTACGAAATGCATTCTGCCGTGGTCGCCGCCCAGCCCTTTGCGATCCCCATCGCTCACCTTCATGGGGGAGAGCTGACTCTGGGGGCTGTGGATGATAATTTCCGCCATTCAATGACAAAAATGAGTCATCTCCATTTTGCAGCAACAGAGGTTTATGCTAATCGGATCAAACAGCTAGGGGAAGAACCTTGGCGGGTCGTTACCTCTGGTGGCTTGGCTTTAGACAACCTTCTGAGCTTGGAGCTTCTCAGTGAACAAGCCCTCAGCGAGTCTGTGGGGATGGCTATGAACCCAGCTCCTTTGTTGGTAACGTACCATCCGGTAACCAGACATGATAAGCCTGTTGAAACACAGGCGGAAGAGTTGTTGCGATGTCTTAACGATGTGGCGACGCCTATTCTTTTTACAGCGCCTAATGCTGATGAGGGGGGGCTTGTCATCCGCCAATTGATTGAGCAATTCATTGCTTCCCATGAGAATGCAAAAATGGTGGAAAACCTTGGTACACAACGTTATTTCAGCTTGATGAAATATGCTGCAGCGATGGTCGGAAACTCATCCAGTGGGGTGACCGAAGCCGCGAGTTTTGGCCTTCCAGTCGTCAATATCGGCACCCGCCAAGAAGGACGGCTTCGTCCGGCCAACATTATTGATGTGGGTGAAGATGCAAAATCGATCAAAAAAGGCTTAGATGAGGCCCTGTCCTCTACCTTTAAAAGGTCTCTCGCTGGCTTGAAAAATCCCTACCAAAGCGCAACCAGTGCCGTGGAAGTTATTTTCCAAGCACTGACAACCGTAGAAATCAACCAAGCTCTTGTTAAAAAGAACTTTATTGATCTTTGACAACGTCTTTCCAGATGTTTCTGAATGCCGTTGTGAGCTCTTTCGCAAACCCTTTGCTGTCGGTGAGAGGGGAGGCGGCAACTTGGTTGCGCAAGTTTTGGCGATACGCCTTTAGTTTAGCTTTATCTTCAGCCAGAGTGACCACTTTCTCGATGTAATCTTCAACGGTATCGGCCACTAGTTCAGGGGATCCCGCTGTCCGTAAATGGGCCACGGCATGGCGGCTGCAAAAACGGTCGCCATTTAAGGCGATAACAGGGACGCCCATCCAAAGGGCTTCGCAGGTATTCAACCCACCGGCATAGGGAAACGGGTCTAAGGCAATATCAATTTTGTTATAGGCCCCAATGAACTCTTCATGTTGGCCCCCTTCGTCGATAATAACTCTACTGGTATCAATGCCTTCCTTTTCAAACAGGGTGGCATATCGACTGACAATAAAATCTTTGGCAAATTCAGGGCTGTTTAAGAAGAGCTTGACCTCTGGAAGCCGTTTTAAAATCTCTGACCAAACCTTCACCGTATCGGCCGACAGTTTAAAAACGGTATTGAAACAGCCTAATGTGACAAAGCCATTCTTTTCGAAAGGTGGGGGCGCGACGTCTGGGGCGTAGTCAGGCGGACTGTAGCAAATGTAATCGTTGGGCAGGCGATAGATTTTCTCAACCCAGAATTTCTCTTCACCTTCAAGGATTTGGTGAGGATCACCAATAAAATAGTCCATGGCTTTTAAGCCCGTGGTGTCGACATAATCAAACCAGCTCACCTGCACAGGAGCAGGCCTAGAAGCAAAAAGTGAAAGGTGGTTGGTTTTGGTGTGACCATCCATATCCACCAGGATGTCAATAGAGTCGTTACGAATTCGATCTGAAATAATTTTGTCGGGTTCTTTATGGATAACCCGCCAGTTGTCACAAGCCTCTTTAAACTGCTCGGTATATTTATCGTGTTTCTCCACGTTGGCATAAAGAAAGGTTTCAAACCCGTCGCTCGGCCAATGTTTTAAAACATCAAGAAAGAAAAATGCGGTGGCGTGAAAACGAAAATCAGCCGATACAAAACCGATTTTTAGGGGTCTTTCCGGTGAACTGCCCGCAATTGTTGGCCGCTGAACCTGGTCATTTATATGGAGTTTTGCCCATTCAAGGTGAGCCTCAAATATTTCTTGTCGGCTTTTTCCGGGCGCATAATGCAGGGCCATAAGCAGGTTACTATGAATTTTAGCATTCTCAGGGGCCAACTCATGGGCTTTGCTGAAATATTGAGTGGCATTTTCTGAATCCCCAGAAAAAGAATGGAGGGAGGCTAAGCTATAAAGGGTTTCTACTGCCAGAGGGTCGAATTTTAAGGCCTTCTCCCAGCAACTGATGGCGTCTTCATACCTGCTGTCTGCCCGAGCCGCTTCGCCAAGAAAATGCCAGGGTTCTGCTGATTCGGGAGACAGGATGACGGCTTGTTTAAGAATAGCTTCTGCTTCAGAGAATTTGTTACAGGCAATCAGGGCTCCCCCAAGGCTGGTGAAGATTGATGAATTTGCTTCTCCTTTTTTGGCGGCTTCAGAGAAAAACATAACAGCTTTTTCGGGTTCACCCATCTCCATACACAGATTACCTAAATTTGAGAGGGCAAAAATATGGTTCGGGTCTTTCTCTATTGCCTGCAAGAATTTTTGTGCCGCATCCTCCAAACGTTTCAAATCAAATAGAACTAATCCCATATTATTAAGGGCTTCGGGGTTTTGCGGAGAGAGGCTTTGGGCATGCTCTAAAATGGAGAGTGCTTCATCAAGCTTGCCATTTTGCCGAAGGGCATCCCCAAGATTAATATTGACTTCGGGGATATTCCTATCAATTTCATAAGCGCGGATTAATACAGCTTCAGCTTCCTCTGTTTCCCCCTTTTCCTTTAAGACACTGCCAAGGTTATTGAGAAGCAAAGGGTTGTTGGGGACAGCTTCAAGGGCTCCTTTTATAAGTTTTTCTGCCTCACCGATTTGGCCTAATTGTTGATAAAGGGAGCTAAGGTTACAGTAAGCATCAGGGTCGTTCGGGTCTAAAGAAACGGCTTTTTCAAGGGCGTCTTTTGCTTCTTTAGCCTTCCCTTGCGATATCAGGATGGCCCCGTAATTGCTATAATGGGAGGGGTTTGAATTGTTGAAATCAAAACCCTTTGTTATGTGCCGAGCTGCGGCTGCAAGGTCTCCGAGTTGATAAAAGCAAAGCCCCTTTAAATGATGTATATTTGCATCTTCAGGAACATGCTTTAGCATCTGATCATAGGCCTGGATGGCCTCAACAAAACGGCCGCTTTGTTGAAGTTTAGCAGCCTTTTGATACAGTTCATTGAGGTCCATTTTGGTTCCTGACGATCATAAAAAATAGAAAATAACTATAGAAACGTGGGTTAAATAATTCCAGGGGACGGTTAATATTCGCTTATGAAAGAAACGAATTTATCAAATTGAAACCAATTCCCCTCATTCTATAGCAATTGTGAAAATTAATTGTAAAAATAAAAGGTTATGATCCAGACAAACCGCCAAAATATCAAAACCATTTTCTCTCGTTTTAGGGTGGGCCCCGAAGCGGCTTTGAGTGAAGTTCTGCCAATTCTGGATAAAAATGGTAAAGGGGTTGTCCTTGTTGTCGATGATGATCGAACTTTCCATGGTCTTGTGACTGATGGGGATATTCGGCGCGCTATTATGTCCCATGTTGATTTTAAAGTTCCTGTTAAAGAATTTTTACTCAAAAAAGAAGGGCCAGGCCCAGACAAACCTTTAACGGCCCTGGACAGTTCTGAAGAAAATGAACTCATTGCCTTAATGGAACGAAATCGTGTTCGCCACCTACCACTCTTAGATCGTGAGGGGCTGGTTTCTGCTCTTACTTTGATAAGTGAAATTGGCAGTGGCATTGATAGAAAAATGCAAGCTGTCGTGATGGCGGGTGGCAAAGGGATGAGATTACGGCCTTTAACTAACAAGGTGCCAAAACCCCTTCTCCCTATTGGTGGCAAACCCGTTATTGAGCGAATTATTGACCAATTAAGAAATTCTGGTATTCAAGAAATTAGTATTTCAACCCTTTATCGGGCTGATAAAATTCAAGAACATTTTGGGGATGGCAGTGAATTTGGCGTTAATCTGCATTATACTGAAGAGGAACAACCCCTCGGAACAGCCGGGGCTCTTTCCCTCCTAAAAGAAGTACAAGAACCTGTTTTGGTTATAAATGGGGATATCCTGACGGCTGTGAATTTTCGAGCTATGTTTGATTTTCACAAAGAGCATAAGGCCGATTTAACGGTTGCTGTTCGTAAATATGAGTTTTCAGTTCCTTTTGGCGTGGTTGAAGTTGAAAATGCGATGGTTAATAATCTTCAAGAGAAACCCAATTTATCAATTTTTATTAATGCCGGGATTTATTTGATACAGCCAGAAGTGCTAGAGAATATTACCCCGAATGAACATTTGGATATGACTGATTTGATAGAGGGGCTATTGGAAAAAGGGCAGCCTGTTGCGAGCTTCCCCGTTCACGAATATTGGATCGATATCGGGCAACTTGGTGACTACACACAAGCGCAAACGGATGCAGGAAAAGGAAAACTTGATCGGTGACTTGGCATGGTAAAAAGGTACTTGTGACAGGTGCAGGAGGCTTTATTGGAAGCCATCTCGCCGAACAATTAGTTGCCGATGGGGCCGAGGTACGCGCCTTAGCCCATTATAATGGGGCCGGACGGTTAGGGTGGTTGGACCATTCACAATCAATAACCCAAATGGAAGTCGTTCTCGGTGATATAACCGACCCCTTTGCTGTCAAACAATATGCAAAAGGGGTTGATGTAATTTTCCACCTCGCCGCCCTTATCGCTATTCCATATTCATACGTTGCCCCAGCCTCTTATCTCCGGACCAATGGGGAAGGGACCTTAAACGTACTCCAAGCTGCCCGTGAGTTAGGGGTCTCTCGGGTTGTCCATACCTCGACCAGTGAGGTCTATGGAACTGCCGAATATGTCCCTATTGATGAAAAGCACCCCTTAAAAGGTCAATCTCCATATTCGGCGAGTAAAATTGCTGCCGACAAAATGGCAGAGTCCTATTATCGGTCGTTTGATCTTCCCGTGGTCACGGTTCGACCCTTTAATACATTTGGCCCTCGACAATCGGCTCGTGCTGTCATTCCAACAATCATTACCCAAGCGTTACGTGGTGGTGTGATCAAGCTTGGCAGCCTTCACCCAACCCGTGACATGACCTTTGTCTCAGATACTGTGCAGGGCTTTTTAAAAGCTGGCTATGTAGAGGGTGTTGAAGGGCAGACTATTAATTTAGGCACAGGCAGTGAAGCCTCTATTGGTCAAATGGTTGATACCATTGGTGACATTATGGGAACTAAATTGGATGTGGAAACGGAAGATTTGCGTAAACGCCCTGAAAAAAGCGAAGTGGAAAGATTACTTTCAGATAACTCGTTTGCCGCTGAGAAGTTGAACTGGGCGCCTGAGTTCACCTTGAAAGAAGGCCTGGAAAAGACAGTTGATTGGATAAAGCATAATCAAGGGCACTTTAAAAAGGGCGGTTATGTCACCTAAGAAAGACCCGCTTTCCCATATTTCTTTAAGCATTCCTTCGGTTGGAGAAGGGGAACTAAGAAACCTGAGTTCTTGTATTGAAACCAATTGGGTCTCTTCTGCAGGTCCTTTTGTGACAGAATTTGAACAACGCCTGGCTGCGATTGCTGAATCTAAATTTGCCGTGGCGACCGTAAGTGGGACCTCGGCCCTTCATTTATCCCTTATCGTTGCTGGTGTGGAACGAAATGATGAGGTGCTGGTATCAACTCTTTCATTTATCGCTCCTGCCAACGCCATCTCATATATAGGTGCGCATCCTGTTTTCGTCGATAGTGACCCTAGAACGTGGCAAATGTCGCCAAATTTAATCGAGGTCTTTCTTCGAGAGGGGTGTGAACGTCGTCTAGATGGTATTTTTAATAAATCGACGGGTCGAAAAGTAGCGGCAATTCTCCCCGTTCATATCCTTGGTGGGGCTGTTGATATGACGCCCCTTATGGCTTTAGCTGAGGAATTTAACCTTCCGGTCGTTGAGGATGCGACAGAAGGCCTTGGCAGCAGCTATAAAGGAGTCCCGCTTGGCGCAATTGGCCATATTGGCTGTTACAGCTTTAATGGAAACAAGCTGATCACCTGCGGCGGTGGTGGGATGATTGTTTCAAATAATGAGAGCTGGGCAACAAGAGCCCGTCATTTATCTACACAGGCAAAAAGTGATGCCGCGGAATATATCCATGATGAAATTGGATATAACTATCGTTTAACTAATATTCAGGCCGCCTTAGGCTGTGCCCAGTTAGATAAAATGGGAAGTTATCTTGTCAGGAAAAAAGAAATAGCGGCGGCATATAAGCAGCTTTGTCGAGAGATCGCTGGATTAACTTTTATTTCTGATACTGCCGACAGCGAAACAGTCTACTGGCTTTCAGCCATTACGGTAAACCAACTGGCTTATGGCATGGGCAGCAGGAAACTTTTAGATGTGGCGGCAAAGCAAAATATTGAAATGAGGCCTTTGTGGCAGCCCTTACACCAGAGTCCGGCTTTTCGGGGTTCTATGGTTCTTGGAGGTGAAGTTGCTGAGGAGCTTTATCAAACGGTTCTTTGTCTGCCGTCATCGGTTGATTTATCAGAAGATGATTTGGGACGTGTCATAAAACTTATCACTCATCCCAAATAACAAAACGAATGGCATAAGAGCAGACCTTTTGAGCTGCCCTTAATGCCATGACCCCCTACCCTTTTCGAATGACAAAAGGGGGTATCTCTTATTGTCCTTCGAGCAAGCCTTCAGAAATTTGAAGGTTGATATTGATCAAGGTATCAAGAGATTCATCTGACAATTCAACGCCGTTAGACATGATTGTATCGGCAACAAACTTGCTGAGTTGAATTAGGTTTTGTTGCGTTTCTTCTTTAATACCGGTATCGTTTTTGCCGGCTAAAAGACGGATAGCGATCCAGGTTTCAATATCTTTTTCTAAAGCAACTGCGAGCAGTCCTTTATCTTCACGTCCCTTATCCATCATCACAGCAGCTTCTGAAAGACTGTAGGCACTTTCTTCAACTGGTGTTAGATCTTCTGATTGGGTTCCACTAGCCATTCTTCATACCCCTTTGTACAACCTAAATATTTTTGCCGAAGGTACCTTCGGTGCCGTCATATTGGTAACGGACCTCCTAATATTAGGTTAATAATAGGCTTAGTTGCGAGGGGTTTCAAATGATAATCGTTTAATGAAATTATCAAGGCTGGTTCTAGGGTTGCTTTTGCAGTTGATTTTTTATCAAGGCTTTGATTTCGGACTGCATTTTCTCTAGTTCAATCAAGAGTGCCTGCCTGAACGCAGTGAAGAAAAAATTCGTTTTTTCGGGGCTTATTCTGCGAAGGTAGAAGTAGCCGAACTGGAGGATGAGGAGCAAAGTGCCTTTGTTGCATTGACGGGTTGCTAAATCAGTTGGTGGAAGAATGTTTTTTTCTGATGTTTCCAGCCATGGGGTAAGTTGATCATACAATATTTTATAATCACTGGTTTCGTTGTTTTGATGTAAAATCCGTAGTACGGCCTGATACCATCTCTCCTGATCTTCCAAATAAGAGGTGCAGATACTTTCGATCTCCTTAAGTGGGGGGGCTTTCCCCTCCCGCTCCACGAGATAGGCCTCAATCTTATTTGAAATTTTTAGTTCTGAAGCGATTGGGAGGATTTTATCGGCAACCAGGGGGGCGGCACCTAAGATTTTTGATCCGTCACTACAATTAAAAAACCGACATTGGGGATTATTGGTAATCATGGAATGAAAATAACTACGGATATAAACAAAAAGTGCATTGCTAAAAACGCTTTGACGGAAATTTCCCTCAACTTCAATGTTTAGATCTAGCATCCCGAGACCGCTATTCCAAAAGGGGTCGTCCAGGTTGTTATAAGTGGAATGCGCCGAGTGGTGCTTCGATGGTGTGATAGCCCCTAGATCAATTCCGAAGAAATAAATTTCACTCGCGCCAAGCCCTAAAGCAATTCGACTGGCAAAGTTGGCGACAGTTGGCCCAGATGCGGTTAAGACCTGATCGGGAGTACCAAAAAGAATTGAGGATGTCAGGGTGTCACGATGGGCAAAGACGACTTTATCAAATTCATCGGGAATTCGAGGGTCAACGGTTGGTGATGCGATTAATGTTATCCCAGAAAAGTCTAAAATTTTTCGATGATTTTTAATGGCTTCGTAGACGATTGGTTGGTTTTCTGTTTCGCAGTGGATATGGGGTTTTATGCCAGCACTTAATAAGACGCCAAGCCCCGTTCCGGCACTGATAATAAGAGCTTTTTCAGTATGTTTGCGTATTTCTTCAATTGTTTGGTCCAGTGAGGGGCCGCTGCCAACAATAAAAACGCGGGTCCCTTTAAGGGTTTTTGGAGACTCAGAGTAGATAGGGTGCTTATGTTTAGATAGGTTTTCCAGAGTATTCTTGAACATCAAGCATTCGTCATCAAAGAAGCCATCCGACATTCCTAAAGAAGGCAGCATCTCCCTGAAAAGTCCATGGACCTGGTCCATAAAAGAACTAGCGTAATGTTGAATACCATAGGAGCCATCGATGAGGCCAAAATTTTTGCCCCTCAGGGCTATGAAAATTTTATTTGCAAGGGTCGCAGGATCGGTATCGACGGTGATATGAATTTTACCATTCCGCTTGTCTAAGGTTTCAAAGATTGGCTGCCAATCAAGTACCCGGAGGCTGAGTTGCAGCATTTCAATATACTGTTCAGCAATGACTAAGTCGCGGATATCAAGGGCTCTGATGAGTTCTGGTAGGTGTAAACCGAGGCCTAGGCCAAAGGAGATAAGGAAGCCTGCATCGTTTGCCCTTGGTTTGTTTGCGGTTTCTTCATCAATAGAGCCAAATTCTTCGATTAGCACTTTATATATATTGGCTTCCCGGTTGACGAAGACACTGTTCATCATAGGGGGGGTAACACAAAAACGGTTTGGTTTTTTTAAGTAGCCATTGACCTGTTCTTGGCTGAAAGCAATTGCGCCATCTTGATAAAAATGCCCCCGACCAATATCGATGTTTAGATTATTATGTGCGAGGGAGCCGACCACAGAAATTGAAGGTTCAGGTAGCCTCAGAAGTTCTGCGGCTATATCAGAACAGCCGTATTTTTCAAATAGTTGCAGGTTTTGGCGGAAAAGGTCTGTTGTCACCCTTAGGATCGCTTTTCAAAAATTCTATGGTTCAGGTTAATAAAAAACTCTATCGAAATAGAATTTACGATAGATGAATGTGAGGCGTGAAAATGAAAACTCTGGGCAATATATAGAGCATTGCTCAGAGTTTTTAAAAGGAAGTTTGTTAGCTTAAGAGGCTGAATAACTTATAAGAAGCACTCTGATTCATGGACTTAAATAGATTAGTGAAGTTGTTTTGCATTTTAGCCGCCGTCGCCACCCGGTTGATAGCTGCTTCGTATTGTCGATTCATCTCTTCTTGAGCTTCCCCAACAGCGGTTGCTTTTTCAATCAAAGTTGTATTTTTTTCGCTGTTTAGCCCTGATGTGGCATCGTTCGCTCTTTCTTCGTAAAACTGAGCAACGGCAAATTCCGTCTCATATCGTGATATCTGATATTTAACAATTGCTTTGGCTGACTCAAGAGCCTCCATGGCCTCTGACCTATTGTCTTCAGAGGCAAGGTTGTCATAAAACCAAGTGTCGTAGACTGGCAAGCCATCAGAATGGAGGGTTCCAGAAAATGTCTCAGGGCTTGCAGTATCGGGAGCGATGGTAAAAGTGATTTGGTCACCACTTAAACTATCTAGGCTTATCCCTCCTTGAAGGGACCCAACGGTGCTCGTTGGTTCATCAGGATAGCTGTCATAACGTTTTAAAGTTCCGGCATCCCGGTCAAGAACCCATTTTTTTTCGTCGCTATCAATAATATAGTAGTCGCCGTTAATTGAAGTGCCTGTGACACTGTTCATTTCATTCGTTGGTGAAATGCGATAACTCATCGTGGGTTCTGCTGAACCCAAAAGGTTAGGCTGTGCGCTGGACTCCTCTAGGGCTTTGGACAAGCTCCTATATTGGGCGTCAAATGAGGCCGCAAAAACATCGGAGTCAAAACCGCCTTCATCCTTTTGTATGCCTGCTTGCGTTACGCTATTCATCATTGCGTCAATTTTAGTAAGAACTTGGCGAAGGCGTCCTATGGTCGATGACAGCTTTGTCGTGGCTTCACCGACGTCTTTACTAACAGTCTTCCACTGAGCTTGTTCACGTTCAATAGAGTTAATTTTGGTGTTATAACTCCCACCAACGGTTTCCCCTCTCTTTTGCATATTGATTTTGTTCGCTGTTTCCATTTGCAGGGTCAGCATTGAGAAGGCGTAGTTATTTCCACTGGGTGGGGGGCTTAAAACGCTCATGATTTCTTCACCGTCCTTATAGTTTTCTACTACAAACAGTATGTTAGCTCTACTTTACCTAAATATGGGGATAAAGTAAAGAAAGTCCAGGCCTTCGGGCCTTTACCTTAGGTTAATGTAGAGAGGTGTAAAAAGGGTAAAGGGTAATGATTTATTGCAACCGCCTAATCCGAAGAGAACTTTAGTCTTTTAAAATTTGTCGACTGATGAGCATACGTTGGATGTCGCTGGTCCCTTCATAGATGGTGGTAATGCGGGCATCACGATAAATTTGTTCCATTCCGTAGTCTTTAATATAGCCATATCCCCCATGAGTTTGGATGGCATCATGGCAAACTTTTTCGGCCATTTCTGTGGCGAAAAGTTTGGCCATTGCCGCCTCTTTGAGGCAGGGGAGCCCTTGGTCGCGCAGGGTTGCGGCATGCCAGGTGAGTTGGCGGGCGGCTTCGATCTGGGTTGCCATATCCGCAAGGCGGAAAGCAACCGCTTGATGCTCGCTGATTGGTTTGCCAAAAGCCTCCCGTTCTTTGGAATAGGTGAGGGCGGCTTCATAGGCCGCGCGGGCCATGCCGAGGGACTGAGAGGCGATGCCAATACGCCCGGCTTCCAGGTTTTGCAGGGCATATTTGTAGCCTTCATTTTCTTTTCCAACCAAGGCAGAAGCCGGAACGCGCACATCGTCAAAGGTTAAAAAAGTCGAATCTGAAGCCTTTTGCCCCATTTTCTCTTCCTTCCGGGCACATTGAAACCCAGGGGTGTCGGCAGGGATAAGAAATGCCGAGATGCCTTTGGAGCCTTGTCCGGGGGCTGTAACAGCAAAAAGTAAGACCACATCGGCATAAGAACCGTTGGTAATGAATTGTTTGGAGCCGTTAATTACCCAATCGCCCCCCTCGCGAACGGCGCGGGTTTTGAGGTTGGAGGCATCAGACCCGGCGTGGGGTTCGGTAAGGGCAAAAGCACTAATAGCTTTGCCTTGGGCTAAGGGCCGAAGCCATTGCTCTTTTTGCTCAGAGGTACCTTGTTGATGGATGATGTTATTGACCAGCATTTGAACGCTGATAACGGTTGTTACGGAAGCGTCACCAACGGCGAGTTCTTCCAAGGCCATGGAATAGGTGACGTAAGATGCGCCTGGACCGCCCCATTCTTCGGGAATTAACATACCAAGGAAGCCAAGTTGCCCCATTTCTTCCAGAGTGTCGCGTGGAAAGAAGCTATTGCGATCCCATTCGGCAGAAAAAGGCTTGAGTTTATCTTTGGCAAATTCCTTCGCCATATCCTTAATCAAGGTTTGCTCTTCGCTTGGAATCATGGGTGCCTCCCCTTTGCAGTGACGGTCAATGGGAACTTCCTAAGTATCACAGGGAGGCAGGTCAAGATAAAAGCTCGGAAGGCGAATTGTTTGCTTTCAAACTAAGGTTTGAGTTCTAGCCGCATTTAGAATAACCGCAACTGGTGCAGGTATCGCAGCCTTCTTGGCGGATTAAAGTGGGCTGCCCACATTTGTGGCAGTGGCGGAAATTAGCATTATTGCCTGACTTCACCACTTGTTTTTCCTCAGAAGGAGGAGGTGGTGGTGGTGCTAAATTAACCACGGCTTTCTCAGCGACAGGGTCGTTTGTCATGCCACCCCCTTTGCCTGAGAGGAAGCCAATATTGACCATGTGGGTCTCAATCACATCGCCGATGGCTGCTAACAGGGAGGGGACATACTTGCCCCCCATCCAATGACCGCCACGGGGATCAAAAACGGCTTTAAGCTCTTCGACGACAAAGCTCACATCGCCGCCGCGCCGAAATACTGCAGAAATCATTCTCGTCAGGGCCACGGTCCAGGCGTAATGCTCCATGTCTTTGGAGTTGATGAATACCTCAAAAGGCCGACGGCGACCATCTTGAATAATATCGTTGAGGGTGATGTAAATGGCATGTTCACTCTCGGGCCAACGCACTTTATAGGTGGCACCGGGCAGGGCTTCAGGGCGATCAAGTGGCTGGAACATCTGGTGGACCACGCCACCAATGTCGGCGGGGTCTTTGGCGGGTGTGGCACCAGGAGCCTCAAGGGGAAGTTCTTCCTGTTTGTCATCAACGGTTTTGGATTTGTTTTTGCCTTTAAGCTGGAGAACAGATCCGGTTACATCGTTGGGACGATAAGTCGTGCAGCCCTTACAGCCTAACTCATAGGCTTCTATATAAATGCCCTTGAAGTCCTCAAAAGAAATATCTTCCGGGCAGTTAATGGTTTTGGAAATAGAGCTGTCCACATATTCCTGGACCTTGGCCTGCATAACCAAATGATCTCGCGGCGTCAGAGCCTGAGAATCGACAAAAGCTTCGTTGCGCGGTGCAAACTCGCCCATTTCCCGTTTGTGAACCCGATAAGCATAATCGGAAACCTCTTCTTCTTTGCGGGTGCCATCGGGCATCAATACATTGCGGGTGTAGTTGAAGCTGAAGACAGGTTCCAGCCCCGAAGAGACATTGTCGGCAAACAGGGAAATGGTGCCTGTTGGGGCTATGGATGTCAGATGGCTGTTGCGAATGCCATGGTCGGCGATAGCAAGGCGTAACTCGTTATCCAGGGATTTAATAAACTCACCAGAAAGATATTTCTCGGCGTCAAAGAGGGGGAAATGCCCCTTTTCTTTGGCGACCTCAACAGACCCCATATAGGCGGCCCGGCGCATGGTGCTCATCCATTGGTCTGTCAGTTCAACCGCTTTCTTGGCCCCATAACGGGCCCCACACATAATCAAGGCGTCGGCGAGGCCGGTAATGCCGAGGCCAATGCGGCGTTTAGACTTGGCTTCCTGTTCCTGCTGGGGGAGAGGATAGTTGGAGACGTCAATCACGTTATCCATCATCCGCACCGCTGTCATCACGAGTTGTGTTAGCTTATCTAAGTCGATATTGGCTTCATCGGTGAAAGCATTCTCCACCAAACGGGCGAGGTTGACCGAGCCTAAGAGACAGGTGCCGTAAGGGGGCAGGGGTTGCTCGCCACAGGGGTTGGTGGCGTGGATATCTTCGCAATACCACAGGTTGTTTTGCTTATTGATGCGGTCAATAAAGATCACCCCAGGCTCGGCAAAGCTATAGGTGGAATGCATGATCTTATCCCACAGGTCCCGCGCCTTAACACTGCGGTAGTCTGTGCCGTTGAAAGATAATTTCCAATCATCATCTTCCTTCACCGCCTGCATGAACGGATCGGTGACCAGGACCGACAGGTTGAACATGCGCATGCGTCCAGGGTCGCGTTTGGCTTCGATGAAATCTTCAATATCTGGATGATCACAGCGCATGGTCGCCATCATTGCCCCGCGACGAGACCCGGCGGACATGATGGTTTTGCACATGGAATCCCACACATCCATAAAGGTCAAGGGTCCGGAAGCATCCGCCCCAACTCCATGGACCCGCGCCCCTTTAGGGCGCAGGGTGGAGAAATCATAACCAATGCCGCCGCCTTGCTGCATGGTCAGTGCGGCCTCTTTCAAGCTCTCGAAAATCCCCGCCATGTCGTCTGGCACATCGCCCATGACAAAGCAGTTAAACAGGGTCACTTTGCGGTTTGTCCCGGCACCTGAAAGAATGCGTCCGGCAGGTAAAAATTTAAAATCACTGAGAATATCGTTAAAGCGCTCAGCCCACAACTCAGGCTCTTTTTCAGGAGAAGCTAAAAAGGTCGCCACACGACGCCAAGAGTCAGCAATGGTCTTATCCACCGCTTCACCCTCTGGGTTCTTAAGACGATACTTCATATCCCAAATTTGCTGGGAAATGGATGCAACTTGCCCCACGTGCCTCTCCGATATTCATCTGTTCATTATAGAAAGAAGCTTCGCTTCACCTTAGTAAAATAGGAAGCAACGCCCCAGTTTTCTAGATAGACCCTACTCTTTTACGGCTAAAATAGCAATAAATGTTCTCTAAATGTACTCACAAAGTTATCCCGCATGAGGGACACTCGGAGGGGAGGAGGAGCAAGGGGAGGAGAGTTTTATCCCCAGTTTTCACAGAGGGGGCAATTAGCTCTCCTGCATCCAATCTATCAATAAACTCAAGCGCGACCTCTTTGCGAATAAGTTCACGCATATATTCGCTGCTGGTCCCAAAGCCGCGAGTCGCAACCTGTTCGTCATTAAGAAATTTTAAGGAATCTGGGAGTGAAATGTTCATCGTAGTCATGAAGATATAATAGGTGGTTTGGCAAAAATTGGTAAAATTTGTCTGCTTTACTACTTTTTATCTTCTTCTTCATCCGGTTCGCCCAGATAATCAGTGCGGTTTTGGGCTTTTTCTATGATTCTTAGCATGAACCACATGACCACCATGGAGACGCCCCATAGGGCGAGGGCGTCGAAGTGGCGGTTTTGGGAGAACAGATAGGCTGAAACGGCCAGAATAAACAGGAAGAGTATGATCAAGACGTAGGAGAAGGATTTTTTACGCATCTCAGTTATAACCCGTTGGGGAACCCGGCTTCTTCGTTAAGTTTTGTTGAGGCTTCCTCAATCCGTGTTTCCATTTCCTTCATGAAATCCCGGGACTTCAATCCTTGGGGGATGGCAGGGAGGATTTCGGCGATGATTTTACCGGGACGTTTGATGAACTCTTTTCGTCCCCAATAAAGACCAGAGTTAAGCGCAACAGGGATCACCGGATGAGTGGCACTTTTGTACATGGCGGCGATGCCGGGTTGATAAGTGCTTTTTGCACCGGGGATTGAACGGGTGCCCTCAGGGAAGATGACGACGGACCGTCCGTGCTCAAGGGCATAGTTGGTATCGCGGATGATCTGCTTAAGTGCCGAGGCCCCGGCTTTGCGATCAACGGCAATTAGTTTGGTTTTTTTCAGATACCAGCCGTAGAAAGGAATGGAGAGTAGCTCTTTTTTCAGTACATATGCCGGGTCGTTAATTAGGATATAGAAAAATAAAGTATCCCAGGTGGATTGGTGCTTAGAGGCGAAAATTACGGTTTCGTTGGGCAAGTTTTCACGTCCGCGAACCTCATAGGTAATCCCCATGACCACCTTCAAAATCCACATCATGGAACTCATCCACAAAGTGAAGGCCCTGACCATAGCCCCGCGCGGGAAAGCAAGCAGAGGCAACATGGCGAGCACCACGAAGAAACTCCATCCATAAATAAGGATGTTCATAAGGGCTGAACGTAAAAACAGCATCAGTTTAGAAACTCCGGTTTCACGTCTTGCAGCCAATGAAGGGTTCTTGCCAATAACAATTTCGTATACTCGCCTATGACCAGTTTTGCCGACCCCGGCCACATCCACCAGCGATCTATAATTACCTTCTCCGGGAAGACCGGATGGGCAATGATTTTGATGTTTGGCATGGCGTAGCGGAATTCAAGAAGGCTTCTTTGCATATGATAACTGGCTGTGACAAGACGAATGCTGGTTATTTTATGTTTTTTTACCCACTGGGCGGTTTCTTGAGCATTGCCGACCGTGTCATCGGCCGCATGACCAATATTAATACAACAGGCTTCTTGTTCAGGGTTGTGTTGGAAGAGGCTCAGCAATTGTTTGGCTTCTACCCCCCGGTAAACCCCTGAAATAAAGAGTTTTTCTGCCACGCCTTTGGTGAGGAGGTCAAACCCGGCATCTAGCCGTTTGCTGCCCCCTGTTAGGACGACAATGGCGTCGGTTCTGGTGTTTAGTTGTTCAACAGTTTGAGGCAAGCCCTTGGAGAAACGGACCAGACCGAAAAACCAGGCCATCAAGACAATAAGAAGGATAATGGTCAGGAATGATCCGTTTTTTGCTTTATTCTTTTTGCTGCCAAAGGAAGGATCAACCATGGCCCTTACATCATCCGTTTTAAGGTGCGGTGTACTGTTAAGCGTGCGGTGATGCTGGCAAAAAAGGCGGTTAAAACAGGAAGGAGTGCCAAGCCGGTCCATTGAATCCAGGTCAGGGCAATATCGGGTAACAACATGCCCTCAAGCCGTGACGACAAATAGCCAAGGCCCAAGAGGGTCGGTCCCGCCAAAGCGACGCCAATGAGGCCGCCCTTAAAGCCCAGTTCGAGTGCGTGATTAGCAAACTGTCGGGCAATATAACTGTCCTTGGCCCCGATCAGATGGAGAACTTCAATGACGCTGTGGTGAACGGCCAAGCCAACCCGGGTGGTGAAAACCAAAGTTCCGATGGTGGCAAACCCAATAAAACCGAGGATGGCAGCAGCCAAAACTTGAACCGATTGGGTGAGGCGGATGACCCGTTCGAGCCAGACGCTATGGTCATCCAGGGAAACTTTAGGCTCGAGCTTCTTTAAATCTTTTAGCAAGCGATCAAGGTTTATTTTTGCCCCTGCCAGGAGTTCCACATCGATGAGGATGGGAAGGGGGAGGGTATTAACGGTTTCAGAGGTCCCAAGCCAGGGCTCGAGCAATGACATAATCTCGCTATGAGGTATGGCCTTGGCATGGGCGACCCCGTGGGTTCGGTTTAGCAGGTTTAAGGTTTTCGATAAGGTGTCGGATGTTTTTTTCTCATTGGTTCCGGGAGGGATTTGTACAGTAAGGGTCTGGGTGACCCCGGCTTGCCAATGGGATACCAGACCATCAAGGGCCATAACACCTGCTGTTGCGAGGGTTGCTAGATAAATCATGAAGGCAATCAACCAAGGCAAAAAGCGATTTGACGGGTCTTTTTTGAGGGGAAGGTCGGAGCGTTGATTAAACATCATCCAACCCACCCTTATAAGACGGTGCTTTGACCAGTTCACCATTGTCGAGGGACATGGTTGGATAGCCAAGGCGGTCAATCAGTGCCCGGGAGTGGGTGGCGACAATGACGGTTGTCCCAAGCCTGTTAAGCTCTTCAAACAGGCGCAGTAATCGGATGCCCATGGCATCGTCAACGTTACCGGTCGGCTCATCAGCGAGCAAAATATCGGGCTGGGTAATGATTGCCCTGGCAATGGCGACCCGTTGCTGCTGTCCACCCGATAGGGTTGGGGGGCGGGCCTCCATATGATTCTTGAGCCCCACCCAGGAAAGCAATTCTTCCACATGGCGCTTAATATCTGATTCCCGTGTGTTCGCGACCCGTAAAGGCAGGGCTACATTATCAAAGGCAGAGAGATGCTCCAGCAAATGGAAGCCCTGAAAGACAACACCAATTTTACGGCGGATGGCTGGGTATGCGCCACGCGGGGCTGTTGCCATGTCGCGTCCAAAAAGGGAAATCAGACCCCGTGAAGGGCGATGGGCGAGATACATAAGCTTGAGGAGAGAGGATTTGCCAGCTCCACTTGGCCCGGTCAAAAAATGAAAGGACCCGGCACGAAGGCTAAATGTAACGTCGCGTAGCACTTCAGGGCCTAGCCCGTAGCGCAAGCCGACGTTCTCAAACTTAACCACATTTTCTTTACGAGCGCTTTCCACCCTTAATCCTTTAATCCCTCAGTAATTGGAGGGCAAAATGGCACGGGAAAGGTATTTCGTCTAGAAACAAAAGGCCGTTAAAGCTTAAAAAAAGTAAATTCAGCTTGGATATGTTAGGAATATGTTTACAGGTTTTGTTTAATGAGGAATAAGGATAGCCTACAACCAATTGAAAAATAGACACAACCCTGCGCTTGCTTCGATTCCAGCTAGCGTCTATAAAGAATGAATTGAAGTAATAATTTTGCCATTGTTTTAAATAGAAGTAAGTACAATTGCCGATGATTATTTCCTGCCCTGTATGCGCACAACAATATAATATCAACCCCGCCACCTTGGGGGCTGAAGGTAAGCCTGTGCGCTGTAGCAATTGCGGCAACCAATGGCGTGCGACCGAGTCGATGGCATATCCACCTCCGCCGCAACCAGCAGCAGAACCGGCACATGCCGCGGTTTCTCCACGGTATCAGCCGAGCCCCTTTTATCATCCGCAGCCCCCCGCGCCGCCACCGGGTTATTATCCTGCCCCGCAGCAAGGGGCGATGCCGGGCTACCCTCCTCAACCAGGGCAACCTTTCTTTGCGCCTCAACCTCAGCCTGGGCAACCGATGCCTCAGGAAGCTATGCAGCCGCAACCTGTTGCACCACAGCCTGCTCCTGAGCCTGAATATGAACCAGAGCCAGAGCCTGAGCCAGTAGAGCCTGATCCCTTTGAGGATGAGGAAGAAGATGATTTTGCAGAAGATGTCGCAAGCTCCATCGACTCTATGTTCGATGAAGATGATGACGACGATTTTGTCGACGACGATGATAATGACGATGACGATGGTGGCGAAGATTTACCATCTGCAGAAGAACTTGATGCCATGTTTGCGGGAGACGAAGAACCCGGTTCTATGGATTCATTCGTTGATAATGCAGACGGTGAAGCCATGGATTACATGGACCCGGATGATATTCCTGATGATGATGTCCCGGACGTTTTCACCACACCGTTGACCAAAAAGCCTGAGAAAAAAGGCGGGTTACTTAAGTTCCTTATTGTGTCCTTGCTGATTATCGGGGGCCTTGGTGCTGGTCTGTTTTATGGTAAAGACCAAATTGTTTCATTTGTGCCTCAGGCTGAAGAATTTTATGCCATGGCGGGACTTGTGGATAATACCATCGGTGCCGGATTGGAATTCAAAGATATTCGTTCTGAAAGAGAAGAGGCCGATGGTAAAGACATTCTCGTTATTTGGGGCTCAATCCTTAATGTGACGGACCAGCCGAAAGCAATTCCTTTGATCCGCGTGTCCCTTTATGATGCACGAAATGAAGAAGTTCAATTTGTTGAGGTTAAACCAACGAAACCTGAGCTTGAACCAAGCGGTACACTCGGTTTCAAGGCACGCCTCGTTGACCCTGTACCAACGGCGCGGCGTATGGAAGTAACCTTCGAAGAAGGGGAAACCCCTCAAGAAGGGGCCGCTCAATAAAATTTCCCGCCAATTAATTAAAAAAGCCTCCGCCTTGGGGGCTTTTTTTATTTGAGCTTTTTCATTGTTTTAAAGGGAGGGAGGTCCCCTTTAGCCGTGATGAAATATTCGCCCCTTTCAGCGCCACTCGCCGCAACCATAAGCGTTTTGGGACGGAAGAGAGAAATGTAAGGACGATAGGTCGGGCGTGTTATATCAAACGATAAAGTCGGAAAAAGAATAGCTTGGAAGGGCTTTTTGCTCTTTACAATCTCATTCCATGAAAATTGATAGAACACACCTATGTTGGCATCTAAGGCATGCCATTTTCCATCAATTTTAACCTCATTAAGCCAATGCCCATGAATGGGTAAGCGGAGAAGCCGACTTTCTATTCCCGCTTGATCAAGAAGAAAGTGGGTAACACTTGCGTAATCAGTGCAGCAGCCGATTTCAGTGTCGAGGAAATAACGGGCCTTGAGCTGTTGGTGAGAACGGTGTTCTTCCCCTGTTTGTTCATTATAGTTTGCACAGCCTCCAGGTTTGCTAGGGTCGATATTGCCATAAGCAAAAAAGTTGGCCGAAGTATTCAAATAAAATAAAGTTCTCAGGAGCTGATCGTCAGTGATCTTCCATTTGTCTTTCAACAGGTTAGAATATTTCTGGTAATTAGTTTCAACAGCTTGATAAAGGTCGGCATAAGATTGAATGTTTTCTGACCGTAGGTTTTGTTTGTCGAAGATCGTGTCGTAATCCACCGTTGGCAGCCGAGTTGTGTGGATACGCTCGGCGTATTCTCCCTGCATGGCTCGCCCAATCCAGACATCTGAAATCCATATGACAGGGAGTAGGAGAGCGAGGATCAATAATCTGGAAAGCCGCCCTGGGCGGCCCAAGGTCACTAAAGTTCCTGCGATAAGTATAAGGGAAAAGGCGATTTCAATTAGTTTGATCGCATAAATTTTCTTTGGGCCAAGAACACCGCCAGATCCAATAAGCCTTAAAGGGTCAATATCGGTGTATTGATAAATGACATTACTGAAGTAAGGCACGGAGGCTATGGCCCAATAAGCAACTGTTAATGACAGAGCAAATAGAGCGAAAAAAATGGTTGGTGACCTCTTTGTATTTTCAGGTTTCATTTATGAAGCCTGAAAATGATGTTGTGATTCGCCGCGTTCCTGAAGCTGAGTAGCGTGTTTCTGCAGGATTTTATAGGTTCTCTCAGCGGGGAAGCCTAAAGAAACAAGGCCGGGGCCAATATTGGCGATCTCCTGATAGCTTTTCAGCTTATCACCCTCAAGTTCCACATAACTGACCCCTTCAAACATGGCTTGATTGCCTTCAAAGCCCTCAAGGGTAGATTTATAACTGAATACATATCGAGCATAACCCGTTTTGCCGTTTGTGATTGGGTCGTGAAAATCCCAAATAAAATCAGTGGCATGACCGTGAAAGAGGGTTTCAATCATCTTTTTGATATTCTCATGCCCCTGGAAAGTGCCATAATAGACATCATGGTATATACCATCTTCCGTGAAGTAGTTGGCGACTTTATCGCCATCCCCCGCTGAAGCGGCATCCGCTAATCCCTGCATAAGTGCGATAAAATCCATTATTCGGCCCCTGTTTTATAATCCGTATTGATTCCACATTTGACGTTCTTCAAGGGTAGACATCAAACCATCAGCCAAATTTGTCGGCAAACCAATATTTGTTTCCACACCGAAACGACGTTGCAGCCAGCTTTTAGGAGGTTTAACCTCTTTGAATTTGACCTTTTCACCAAAGCGATCTTTCATGACCTGGTGCATATTACCAATGCCATCTATGAGTCCCAAATCGACAGCATGTTTTCCGGTCCAGAACTCACCGCTAAACAGGTCCTTCTCGTCTCCCTTCAGGCGATCCCCTCGGGATTGGCGGACATGCTCTTTGAATTCTTCGTGGATTTCTTTTTGCAGTGATTTCAAACGTTTAACGTGGTCTGGCTGTTCTGGCAGGAAAGGGTCTAACATGCCCTTGCGGGTGCCGGAGGTATGAACCCGTCGTTCCAGACCAATTTTTTCTATGAGGTCCGTCGCCCCGAAACCAGCGGAAATGACACCAATAGAACCAATAATCGAGCTTGTGGAGGCATAGATTTCTTCGGCAGCACAAGCGATCCAATAGCCCCCAGAGGCGGCGACATCTTCAGCAAAGGCAATGACTGGAACCTTCTTTTCTTTAGAAAGTTCTTTCAGTCGGGCAGCAATTAAATCTGATTGCACAGGTGATCCACCGGGCGAGTTAAGGGCGATGGTAATAGCTTTTACATCATCAATCTTAAAAGCCTCATCTATACTTTTTGAAAGAGCATGAAGAGAAAGCCCTTTGCGGCCCGGCCCCATTTGACCGATGACGCCAGACATGCGCAGTACAGCTACAACTGGGGGTGGGTTTTGAAACCGCTCAACAGGAAGATAAGAAAGGATTTTTTTGAGTTTCATAAATTATAAGTCTCATTTTTTTCAAGGTAGCCTAATTTAAGCGTGGCAGATCAGAGATGCAATGGCCTCGCCCTGCGGAGAATATCTTCAGCCTGTTGGCTATAGCCCCCCGCCTCCCGGTGCAAAATAAGGCCCGGAGCCAATCTCAGGGGCGTTGAAACCCCTTTGCGACCCCGGACGATGACCCTTTTTGCCCCTTTTGCCCCCCCCTTATCTATAGGCCCTGGCCAGAGAGGGAAAACAACGAGTTCTCCGAGGGAGCCGTTCATTTGGGCTAGTGTTTCGTCGAGACGGTCGGCGCGCTGGATAAACGTTACGCTTCCTTTATGTTTTGTTTTTTGGATGGCAAAGTTTATCCAATTCGCCAAGGTGCCTTTTTCTTCAACATGAGCTAACGCCTTGGAATGGTTGGGGGGGATGTTGCCTTTGTTCTGTTCTAGGTAGGGAGGGTTTGCAATCACATGGTTGAAGGATTTGTCAAGAACGTTGTCGTTAAGAGTCATAAAATCCCCCTCAAAAACTTGGAAATCATCAGCCAGGGCATTCGCCTCTGCATTACGTAACGATATGGAAACAAAAAAAGGTTGAAGCTCAATGCCTGTCACCTTCAGCCCGGAAACCCGTGCCATTAAGCAAAATGTTGCTGCGCCAGCCCCGCACCCTAGATCAAGCACCTTATCGCCTGTCTTCGCTTCCACCGACGCGGCTAATAGGACAGGGTCAATGGCAGCGCGGTAGCCGTCAACAGGCTGAAAAAATCGGACTTTGCCGCCTAATAAACTATCTTCGCTAAGTTCAGTCATTTTCTAAGCTGTTTTCCATTTCTTTGAGAATTTCTCTGGCTCTATGATGGTCCTCATCAACCACCATAACTCGGCGAGGTATGGCGGAAACACTGCCTTCAATGATACTGGCATGGGTGTCGAAAACTAGGGGGGTAATTCCTTCGCTCTCAAGTCGGACTTTTAGACTCATAAGCAACACCGGGTCGTTGGTTCTGACCAATTCTTTCATATATGTCACACCTTACCTAAAAATCCCAAAGTTACCGCCCAGCAGGGCTTGACCCCCTAGGGGCGCAAACCCTATGTTCCGCCTTTAATTGGATAGGTTTGAGCAGGGTCAATTTTTATCTGTCTAATGTGGCCTAATTTAGCTTCTCTTGTCCATGGCATAACATTGGAATATGTTGGTCTAAGCACATAAAGTGTTGGGGCGGGATGTATTTAAGGAGAGTTTTGTGGGAGTTGTCGTAAGCTTGGACGGAGAACGGGGGAAGAAACCATCGCTAGAGGCCTTAACTGCCCTCGCTGCGGATGACATTAAGAAAGTCAATCAGCTTATCCTCGACAATATGCAAAGCCCCGTCGCTCTGATTCCCCAACTTGCCGGACATATCATTGCCGCTGGCGGCAAGCGGATGCGCCCTATGATGACTCTTATTGCTGCGCGTATGTGTGGTTATCAAGGTGAACGTCATCTCGGTCTCGCAGCCTGTGTTGAATTCATTCATACCGCCACTTTGCTTCACGATGATGTTGTTGATGAGAGTGACTTGCGTCGGGGCCGTCCCTCAGCCAATGCGGTTTGGGATAACAAGGCCAGTGTTCTGGTCGGTGATTTCCTTTTCAGCCGCTCATTTGAGTTGATGACAGCCGATGGTTCCTTAGATGTCTTGCGCATCCTATCGAATGCTTCTGCCGTGATTGCTGAAGGGGAAGTTCTTCAACTGATTACCGCTAATGACACGGAAACCAGTGAAACTGCTTATCTGGAAGTGGTAAAAGCCAAAACAGCTAAGCTTTTTGCCGCTGCAGCCCAAATCGGTGCCGTCGTCGCCGAACGCCCTTCTGTCGAAGAAGAAGCCCTGGAAACCTTTGGTACTAATTTTGGTGTTGCCTTCCAAATAATTGACGATGCCCTCGACTATTCTGCTAAGCAAGCAACGTTAGGCAAAGCTGTAGGGGATGATTTCCGAGAAGGCAAAATTACGCTTCCGGTTATTTTGGCTTTCCGTCGAGGCGACGATGAGGAGCGGGTTTTCTGGCGTCGTACTTTGGAAGATCTAGATCAAAAAGACGAAGATTTAGATTATGCCTTTGAATTGCTTAACAAGCACAACGCGTTAACAGATTCCGTCGAGCGGGCTCGTCATTATGGCTCCATCGCGCGAGATGCTCTGGGGATTTTTGATGACACCCCCGAGAAAGCCGCGCTAATTGAGGCGATTGATTTTTGCATTGAGAGAGCCTATTAGTTAAATAGCTTTTCTCAATCTAAACTTATTGGCTAATGCTCAAGAAAATTTTTATTACCGCGTTTGTTCTATTCTTAATATCTTCTGGCATATCACAGGCTGCAGATAAGGAAATCTCGTTTGCTTTTACCAATTGGGAGCCGGTTATCTATGGGAATGATAAAGGCGAGACCAAAGGGCTATTTAAAGAAATCCTTGATGAGGCCTTTGTCAAAGAACTGAAGATGAAGGTACTCTATAACAAGCGGCCGTGGGCTCGAGCCCAAAGAGAAGTTGAAGTTGGTAAATCAGACTTAATGATTACTATCGCGACAAATGAGCGGCTTTCATATGCTGAGAAATGCGCTGATCCTATTTTTCTTCTTTATCTCAATGTTTTTACTTATAGAGGGCATCAAAAGCTCAAGGATATTCGGCAAATTAAGACCGTCGATGACATAAAAAATATGTCTCTCGTCGTTGCGAGCAACCTTGGAAATGGCTGGACCAAAGAGAACATTGAACAAAAAGGCGGGCGGGTGTCTTACGTCTCAAATGATCATAATTTTGCCCGTTTTATAGCGGCTGAAAGAGCCGACATAATGATCGACTCTCTAATTTCAATGAACCACCACATCAAGAAATTGGGCTTGGCCTCAAAAATTGTGCCGACTGAAGCTCGTTTTGGCCCTTTAGATTTTCATCTTCTCATCAGCAAAAAATCTAAATACCTGGAATTTTTTCCAGAAATTAATGAGGCAATTGCGAAGATAAGGAGAGAGGGCATTCTTGAAAGAATTGTCAGCAAGTATACAAAGTTGAATTAATTTTCACTGCTTTTTACGGCACCAAAAATCATAAACCCTTTATAAGGTTTCGGCTTTGTCGATGGCTTGTTGCATGGAGCCTAAGTGTGCTTTGTCACCAGCGACGACGCCGAGCCAAACATCCCGATCCATTTCAAAATAGCAATGGATAGACAGGTCGTCAGAAACCTTATCCCAGTGATGTATTTTTTCTAAGTCGTCGCTGAGGATAGCAGAGGAATAGTAGTCCAGGTTTTTTATGGCTTCTTTATCCAATTCATTGAGGCTGATAATCCGGTCTTTAAGCTCTTGCTCAAGCAGAATATTGTCGAGATGAAAGACCGTGTTTTCGTCCAATTCAACCCCTGTGGCATCAAGATAATCCATGATGGCCTTGCCCATTGGGAAATTTGAAATTGCTATATACAAACCATAAAACCTTCTATTTAACCGCAAAAACCTTTAATACCACCGCATCAGCATGCCGCGCCCCTGTGGCAATACTGACCGTTCGGTTGAGCCCTTCAAACTTAGGGTCTGAGGTTTCAAAAAACGGGGTGGTTCTGAAATAATATTCACGGGGGTCCACCTCATCACCACGCGCTAGCCGCTCTATAACCTCTTGCGGCCCATGGCGAAAGCCTTTGTTGATGACATAAATCAGGGCTCCGCCCTCCGTCTGCATGGTATAACGCGCTTCGACGTAGGCTGAACCATCGGCCCGAATAACTTGCCAATCTGCTCCACCAGGTAAGATCGTCCCTTTGAAGTCTGGCCCCTCAAATGTCCCCCCGGTAATATTAATAATCCGTCGCTGCCCGACTAAGGTTTTCCCAAGCTCCAACACTGGGGCTATCTCTATCCGCGCCTCATAAAGAAATTCTGTTTCGATCATTATTTTTCTCCCATTAAGTTGCGCACCCTAGCATACCCTAAGGGAGTTTCGTGTGTATATCTCGTGCGTGTTTGCTAAAAGCGTCTGTGTAAATAGGGAGAGACGAAGTTCAGGATATTCGGTGTCCATAGCCTTGAGGTTTTTAGCCACAACACTTTTTAAATTTCTTCCCGGAGCCACAGCTACAAGGGTTATTGCGGCCTACTTTTTGGACGGTACGTTGTTCGCCTTTGGGGTTCATTTGACAGTCGGCGAAGACCCAGTTGCCGTCTTCACGTTTGAAAATGGCAAGTTCGTGGTGAATGGCTTGTTGGTTATTTTCGCGGTATTTAGCGACAAATTCAACGGTTCCCGTTTCATCTTTTTCGCCCCCCCCATTGGTTTTGCGAATTTCCAGGCCTTGCCATTTGGTGCTTTTGGCTCCGGCTTCAAAATCTTCAATGCTGAAGTCGGTCCGTTGCTCAGCGGAAAGGGTTTTTTCTAAATAAGTACCGTTGCACAAGGTATAGGCGGTATAGCGTGACCGCATCATAGCTTCTGCCGTAGGGGCCGGGGTGCCGTCGATATATTGACCGCAACAAGCTTCGAGAGTTTGGCCGGAGCCGCAAGGACAGGTGCTCATCAAATAGGTTCCTTAAATAAGTCTGGAATGCAATAGTTGGGGCAGACACATAAAGGAATAATCAGGAAAAGACCATGACAGAATCAGATCAAACCTACGACTGGAACGAAATTGTTGCCGGACTTAACAAATACCTGCGTTTGCGGGCCACGCCCATTGGCATGAAGCTGTTTGAAACGGTGGAAGAGATGGAGGCTTTGCCCAAGGTGCGACGCCCCACTGCCATCCATACTGCCGACCAGATTGTCGGACAGGCTTGTCGGTTGGGATGGACTGTTGGCGTGACGGCAAAAGATTTTGTCGGGTCGCAATGTGGGGCGGTGATGGGGTTGCGCCCCCAAGATGAGGAATGGCAGAAAGGGGAGCCGTATGTGGGTGTATGGTGGGAAACACCGGATGATACGGCAAAGCACCAGGCGGCGATGGACGTTGTTCCCGCCGGGAAATATACCGCTATGGCCGTGTCGCCTTTGACCTCCGGGCGGCTTAACCCGCCTGATATTTGTCTGATTTATGCCACCCCGGCGCAGATGATTTTGTTCATCAACGGCCTGCAGTGGACGGGTTACAAAAAATTGCAATGGGGCTGTGTGGGGGAGTCGTCTTGTGCCGATTCTTGGGGCCGGGCTTTATCAACCGGGGAGCCGAGTCTGTCCCTGCCTTGTTTTGCTGAACGGCGTTATGGCGGGGTGATGGAAGATGAAATGTTGATGGCGATCCCCCCCAGCTTTTTACCAAAAATCATTGAGGGGTTGGCAAAGCTTTCTGCCAACGGTTTACGTTATCCAATTCCCCAATACGGCATCCAAAATGATGTTCGAGCCGGTTTAGCGGCAAGTTATGGCTAATCTTTTACGGTGCGTTGGGGCATTGGCACTGCTATGACACTGTAAATCGTTAAAACTTAAAGGTAGAAAAATGGCTATTCGTAAAGAGAATTTTGATAACCCTGTTTTGCTTTCTCCATCACGGGGCATGCCGAAAAGCATTGCCATTATCGGTGCCGGGACCATAGGGCCGGACATTGGGTATTATCTGAAATCTGCTTTGCCAGACCTTGAACTTGTTCTGATTGACATTAATGAGCAGGCCCTCGAAAAAGCCTTGGGCCGTATCCATGCCTATACGGAGAAAGGGATTAAGAAGCGGAAAATTTCTCCTGATCTGGCCGAAAAAATCAAACAAAATATTGTCACCTCGACGGACTATAAAGCTCTGGCCCATTGTGATTGGGTGCTGGAAGCGGCTACAGAAAACCTTAAGCTCAAGCGAGAAATATTTTCTACCGTTGAAGGCTTGATCCGTCCTGATGCTTTGATCACTTCCAATACCAGCTCTCTTCCGGCTGATCGTTTGTTCTCTCATCTTAAAAATCCAGAACGCGCCACCGTTACCCATTTCTTCGCTCCGGCTTTCCAAAATCCGGCGGTTGAAGTTATTGAGTGGGATAAAGGCGATGACGATGTAGTTGATTATCTTCGTTGGTTCTTTTACCAAACGGGCAAGGTGCCTATGGTTACAGCCGATGAAGTCTGCTTCATGTTGGATCGTATTTTTGATAACTGGTGCAACGAAGCGGCTCTGTTACTGAATGAAGCAAAACCTGCAGAAGTGGATTCTGTTTCTACGGAGTTCGTTCATGCGGGTCCTTTCTTCGTTCTCAATCTTGCTAACGGCAACCCCATCATTGTCGAAACCAACACCCTGCAGATGGAAGAGGAGGGCGAGCATTACCGCCCGGCTGAAATCTTCAATAAGACAGACCGTTGGGAAACCATTGGCCCAGGAACTGCCCTCGAAGTAGAGCCAGGGAAAGCCAAGGCTATTCGTGACAGGATGCTCGGCATTCTTTTCTCGCAAAGCTTCGATATTATCGACCGCAATATTGGCGATACCTCTGATCTAGATTTGGGTTGCTGCATCGCCCTTGGATTCAAAAAAGGCCCTATTGAACTGATGAAAGAGATGGGTGTTGCAGAGGTTGAACGCATCATGGCGGCGTTTGCCATATATAAACCCGGCATGCCCCAACCCGCCAAACCCATTGCTGATTATTTTAATTACAAACGCTTCCTTCTGGTAAGCGAGATTGATAACACGGTGGTCATCACCTTGCGCCGTCCTGAAGCCATGAATGCTTTGCACGACGAAATGACCGATGAAATTCTTGATGTCATTTCCACCAATGAAGGCCGTGCTGATGTGGCTGGGTTTGTCATCACAGGTTACGGTACCCGTGCTTTCTGCGCCGGAGCAGATATCGGTAAGTTCCCTTCTATGCTGGGGGATAAGCAACAATCTATTGAATATTCGCGGGCTTGTTCCCGCCTGTTGCTCCATTTAGACCAGTGCAAAAAACCAGTGGTCGCTGCGCTTAACGGCATGGCTCTTGGCGGCGGTTTAGAACTGGCTACTCGTTGTCACGCTCTGATTGCGGCCCCTCAAGCCTGGATGCAACTTCCAGAAATTACCCTTGGCATTGTCCCTGGTATTGGAGCTATGGTTATTCCCTACCGCCGCTGGCCCGCTGCGGCTGATACTTTCCATGGTATGCTGCTTAAAGCGGAAAAGCTCAAAGCAAAACAAGCTTTGGAAATAGGCATGCTCAATAAGTTGGTGGATAGTCAGGACGACTTGATCCCTGAAGCTGTTAAACTGGTTAAGTCCATGACGGCTGATGGGAGCCACATTGCGACCAGCCCCGTCACCATTTCCGCTGTACCAGAAGGTATTTCCGAAAGCGTTACCGGGCAGGTTCTCAGTCAGGATATTATCAAGATTATTGGTAAAGCGGTCAAAGATGCGGCAGGAGCCTCAACCCTCAACGAAGCCTTGGAAATTGGTTACGCCGCCTTTGGTGATAGTGCCTGTACAGGTGCGGCAAAGGAAGGCATCGGGTCCTTCCTTGAGCGCCGCAAACCGGATTTTGAAAAAACGGGGTGAGGATGTTATGACAGGATATTCTAACAAATGGGTATCCTGTGGAGCAGATAAACTATAATGATCTGCTGGCATTTGTCTTGGCAGGGTTTGCCTTAACGGGGAGCCCTGGCCCGGCAACGCTTAGCCTTGCCGCTATGGGGGCCTCCTATGGCTTTAAAGAAAGTCGGCGGTATTTACTTGGCTTAATGTTTGGGGTGATGTGTGTCGTCGTTGGTGTTGCTGCTGGGATTTTTGTGACAATTCTGGCCCTTCCAGGGGCCGCTGAAGTCCTAACTGTCGTTGCTATGTTTTATCTTGGCTATCTTGCCTTTAAGATTGCGACGGCACCCCCGATTAAAGAAAATACAACACCCATTTATGGTCCGGGGTTTCTTGCTGGGTTTGTGTTAAATCTTTCAAACCCCAAAGCATACGCCGCTTTTACGGCTCTGTTTAGTGGATTTCAACTCATCCCTCAGTCACCAACTTTGTCTACATATCTTCAGGTTTTTATCTGTTTTGTTATTTTATTTATCGTCAACCCAAGCTGGCTTTATGCGGGAGTCCGCCTGAGAACGATGCTCCGAAATGAAAAAATTAATCGGCGGGTGAATATTGCTTTTGCAATCTTGCTGGTGGTTTCCGTTCTTTTTGTAGGGTTTCTTTAGCCCTGAAACGGATTGTGGAGCGCGGTTTCTGGTGTTTCTGTATCGGTCAACACCACCTTCTCTCCGACCACGCGCGCCTTATTATCGGCAACGAGTTTAAGAGCTAGCGGATATATTTTATGCTCGGATTTCAGGACGCGGGCACCGAGGGTCTCAGGGGTGTCGCCGGGGAGAACCGGGACAGCGGCTTGGATGATGATAGGGCCGTCATCCATAGCAGGGCGGACGAAATGAACCGTGCAGCCTGTGAAGCGCACGCCTTCTTCAATCACCCGCTCATGGATATGTAAACCTTTGAAAGCTGGCAATAAAGAGGGGTGAATATTGATCAGGCGGTCATGCCATTTGCGCACGAAGCCATCGGTGAGAATTCTCATGAACCCAGCTAGGCAGACGAATTTAACTCCATGATCGCTAAGAGTTGCGTGAATCGCGGCTTCGAAAGGTCCGCGGCCATCATAGTCTTTATGACTGACAACGGCTGTGGGAAGTCCCGCTTCTTCGGCGCGCTCCAGGCCCTTAACGCCCTCCACATTGGAAATTACCACACAGATTTCAACCGGGAAGGTGCTTTCAGAGCAGGCATCGATCAGGGCTTGTAAATTGGTGCCGCCACCGGAGATCAGAACGCCGACTTTGAGTTTTGTCCTTCCGGTGCCACCTGTTTTTACCATCCGGCTAATCCATTGAGAATTACCTGTTGGTTATCACCTTCGCGGGCTTCTGCCACACCGATGCGAGAAACGGTTTCGCCATGCTCGGTAAACAAAGTGGTGAGGCGGTCGGCTTCTTCAGCCGCAACAACGACCACCATGCCAATGCCGCAGTTAAAGGTGCGTGCCATTTCTGTAGGGTTAATGTTGCCAACTTCGGCCATCCATTTAAAGACGGGGGGAAGGATCCAACTGGCGCAGTCAATGCGAACCGCCATGGTGTCGGGCAGTACCCGAGGAATATTCTCTAACAAGCCACCGCCCGTTATATGGCTGTAAGCTTTCACACCGCCGGAGCGATGGGCGGCAAGGCAGCTAGGGGTGTAAATGCGGGTCGGGGCAAGGAGGGCCTCAGCTAATGTGGTGCCTTCTTGGAAGGGGGCGGGGTCGCTATAGGCGAGGCCGGATTTTTCGACGACTTTCCGTACTAAGGAAAAACCATTGGAGTGGACACCGCTGGAACTTAACCCTAAAAGCACATCGCCTTTACTGACGCCATCACCTGTGAGAATTTGTTCGCGTTCAACAGCGCCAACACAAAAACCAGCTAAGTCATAATCGCCTTCGCTATACATGCCGGGCATTTCGGCGGTTTCGCCGCCGATCAAGGCACAGTTGGATTGGCGACAGCCTTCGGCAATGCCTGAAATAATATCGCGACCTGCTTCGACGCTGAGCTTTCCAGTAGCGAAATAATCCAAAAAGAAAAGAGGCTCGGCACCTTGGACGATCAGATCGTTGACACACATAGCAACGAGATCAATACCAATGGTGTTGTGCTTGTTGGCCTCAATAGCGATCATCAGCTTGGTGCCGACGCCATCTGTCCCTGAAACCAAGATAGGGTCTTCAAAACCTGCGGCTTTAAGATCAAACATGGCACCGAAACCACCCAGGCCGGAAACGACTCCGGGCCGCTTGGTAGACTTAGCTTGAGGCTTAATGGCATCAACCAGGGCATTGCCTGCATCAATATCTACACCAGCGTCCTTGTAGCTCAGGCCGCCGTTTTCCTCTGATGTGCTAATTGTCGCCTCCCCTTAAATGGTCGTCAAAAAAATGCCAAAATCGGGTGGCTAACTTCCCGATAAATTAACTAATATCGCTTATAAGCCCTTGAACCTTTCCTTTTGGCGGAGAATCGTCCAAAAAGGTGTTCGCGGGGAGAATACTGAATCTAGATAGGTTTGCAATGACGGAACAAGGCGATCGTATGGTCACCCTGAGTAAAACGTTTGTTTTAGGGGTTTTTTCACTCATTTTTATGATGGGTGTTGCGCGGGCAGATGTGTTTGCAGTGAACGGGGTTGCCGTTGATGTAACGGCGGAGTCGGCGGCAAAGGCCAGAGTGAAAGCCCTGCTTGATGGAGAGCAGCAAGCTTTTAGGATGCTTCTCAGGCGTTTGACCATGGACTTTGACTATGGTCGCCTTCCTAGTCTTGATGCTGGGCATATTTCTGCCTTGGTGCGTGATTTTGAAGTGGCTGAAGAAAAAACTTCAGACGTTCGTTATATTGCCAAGCTTAATTATCGCTTCAAAGACGAAGAGATTCGCCAACTCTTGAAAGATTATAACCTTCCCTTTGCTGAAACAGCCAGTAAGCCTGTGCTTGTGGTTCCTGTTTTTCAGGAAGCCGGAGCTTTACTGCTTTGGGATGAGCCTAATTATTGGCGTCAGGCATGGGATGAGCTTCAATCTTCAGACGGCCTGGTCCCTATGGTTCTTCCTCTGGGCGACCTCGCTGATATTGCCGCTATCGGGGTTGAGCAAGCTGTTGAGGGCGATAGTGATCGTCTTGCGGCCCTGGCAAAACGCTATGGGGCATCGGATGCATTGGTCGCTCAGGTGACCTATAACAACTTTGCTGCTACGGGTTCCGCAGAGGTTGAGATTTATGCGACGCGATATGGAACCACCTCGCAAGAACAAACCATTATATTAAGTTTGGTCGCCAATGACGGGGAAGAGCGCGATGGTTTGTTAAAGCGTGCCGCGCAACAGGTGAGGGCCCAGATTGAAAATCATTGGAAGCGGGACAACCTTTTACAGTTTGGTAACCCGGGTATCCTCGCCGTTACCATTCCGGTGACCGGACTTAAAGATTGGGTCGATGCTCAAAAACGCCTGAAGTCGGTTGCGGTAATTACCAAGACGGATTTAGTGCTCATGTCTCGCCACGAAATACAGATCAATATCCACTATATTGGGGAGTTAGAGCAATTGACGTTGGCTCTTCATCAAGTTGATTTAGAACTATTTGGGGAAGACGGTAGCTGGACCCTGACCAAGTCACAAAAGGCTGCCCAATAAACGAGGCAGATTGATCCTCGATTTGGAGATGAGGGATAAGGGATGACAAGCGGACGAATAGTCACATTCTGGTTGGTTGGGATTGCCATATTTATTGCAGTTCTCATTTTACTCCGTGGGATGCTTATGCCTTTCGTGGTGGGGATGGCGATTGCTTATTTCTTAGACCCTGTTGCCGATAAATTAGAAGAAAAAGGCCTGTCTCGTACTCTGGCGACAACGGTTCTTACGGTTGGTTTTTTTACTTTTGCAATAATTTTACTCTTGTTACTTTTGCCTGTTTTGCAATCTCAATTTTTAGGCTTTGCCGACAGATTGCCGGGATATATCGAAACCCTACATACTTGGCTTGAGCCCATCGCTAAAAAAATTCAAGCCGCATTAATTGCAGCCGATATGGACCAGCTTAAATCGGCAGTTGGTGATTACGGGGGGATGGTTATCCGCTGGGCGGGCGAATTTATCAAAAGCTTGCTCTCCGGTGGGAAGGCTATTGTTGACGTGCTATCCCTGCTTTTCATCAGCCCCTTGGTCACCTTCTATATGATCCGAGATTATGACCGTATTATTGAGAAGATCGATGGCTGGTTACCGCGCAATAACGCCGAGACCATTCGCGAACAGGTGCGGATTATCAATAGCACCCTGTCTGGTTTCTTAAGGGGGCAAGCAACGGTTTGTCTTATCCTTGGAACCCTTTACGCGACGTCTCTTTCTCTTATTGGGTTAGACTTTGGATTGGTGGTAGGAATTGGAGCGGGGTTTATTTCATTCATTCCTTATTTTGGGGCCATCGTTGGTTTTTCTGTCGGAATGGGTATTGCTTTGGCGCAGTTCGGTGATCTGGCCTATTTGGCTATGGTGGCGGGCGTCTTTGGTGTAGGGCAATTGCTTGAAGGTAATTTCCTCACCCCAAAATTAGTCGGGGAGCGCATTGGCCTTCATCCAGTATGGGTTATCTTCGCTTTGCTGGCAGGAGGAACGTTGTTGGGCTTTACGGGCGTTGTGATTGCGGTGCCTGTTGCGGCCGTTATTGGTGTGCTTGTTCGGTTTGCTATATCCCATTATTTGGAAAGCTCTCTCTACAATCCACCACAAGGGTAGCTAACCGAAAAAATGGAAGAACAAATCCCTCTAAATTTTGAACACAGACCTTCCTTAAGCGGGCAAGATTTCCTGGTTGCTGAATGCAATAGTGATGCTGTTTCTTGGCTCGACAAATGGCCTGATTGGCCGGGGCAAAGCTTGGTTATCTATGGGGAAAAGGGATGCGGCAAAACCCACCTTGCTAATGTGTTTATGGCGAAGAGTGAGGCTGTTGTTATAAGTGCTACCATGTTGGTTGAAACGGCGGCACATGATCTTGCCGCGCAAGGAGAGCACTTTGTTTTCGAAGGAGCTGACTCCTTAAAAACAGAAGAGCCTTTATTCCATTTTTATAACACCTTACGTGAAGCCGGGAAAACCTTGCTGATGACAGCGGAAGCAGCCCCCGCCCATTGGTCAATATCTTTGCCAGACCTTCGCTCCCGATTAAATGCTCTCCCCGCAGTGGAAATTGGGGTACCGGATGATTATCTGCGAGAGGCGGTTCTGTTTAAGCTGTTTTCTGATCGCCAGCTTGCTGTAGAGCGCAATGTGGTTCTTTATATTCTGACCAGGATCGAACGTTCTTTTGAAGCGGCTCAGGCTATTGTTGCCCAGATTGATGCCGAGTCGCTTGCAAGCAAACGAAACATAACCATTCCCTTGGTGCGGAGCGTATTGAGCGATAGTTGAGGAGGCGAAAATGGATTTAGGGTTACGTGGAAAAAAAGCGTTGGTTTGTGCAGCAAGTAGAGGCCTCGGCCGTGGTTGTGCAACTGCCTTGGCCCAGGAAGGTGTCGACCTGGTGATTGTTGCACGGACACCGGGGCCGTTAGAAGAAGCCGCGTCGGAGATTTCTAAAGTGAATGGGGTTTCTGTAACCCCCGTTGCTGCCGATATAACCTCTGTCGAAGGCCGTGAGGCGGCTCTTGCTGCCTGTCCAAACCCGGATATCTTGGTTAACAATGCGGGGGGGCCTCCTCCCGGTGATTTCCGAGATTGGGAAAGGGACGACTGGATTGCGGCAATCGATCAAAATATGCTGACTCCTATCGAGTTGATCAAAGCAACTGTCGATGGGATGACTGAGCGTGAGTTCGGGCGGATCGTCAATATCACTTCAAGCGCGGTGAAAGCCCCCATTGATGTGCTTGGTCTTTCCAATGGTGCCAGAACAGGTTTAACTGGGTTTGTTGCTGGTTTAGCCCGCAAGACGGTGCAACATAATGTCACCATCAACAACCTGCTTCCGGGGCCCTTTGAGACCGACCGTTTGAAATCAATTGTCAAAATGATGGCGGGGGCACAAGGGAAAACACAAGATGAGGTTGCGGCTCAAATGAAAGCCCTCAATCCAGCAGGACGGTTTGGGACTCCGGAAGAATTTGGGGCTGCCTGCGCCTTTTTGTGCAGCACAAATTCAGGATTTATCAGCGGGCAAAACTTCTTGATTGATGGCGGGGCTTACCCAGGAACTTTTTAAAGGGCTAGATTTCTTTTGATTTTTTGGTTTGGGAATAATAGGCGTATTCCAGGTTGTCACTTTCTTTGACTTCATACATTGCCAGATCAGCAAGATGGAGAAGCTCTGCTACATCTTTGGCATCGTTGGGGAAAAGGCTGATGCCGATGCTGGCCCCAAGGATACATTTTTGTTTTGCCAGGGTCATGGGCGTTTCCAAGGATTTTAAAATCTTCTCGGCCACCATTCCAGCCTTCAAGGGGGAGTCCAGGTCTTCGAGAATAGCAACAAATTCATCCCCGCCAATTCTGGCAACAGTATCAGTTCCACGCAGGCAAAATTGGAGACGTTTAGCCACTTCTTTGAGAGCCTCGTCCCCGGCATCGTGACCAAGGGTATCGTTGATTGGCTTGAACTTGTTGAGATCAATAAACATCAACCCAACAAGGGTATCATGACGATGGGCGCGCTTGATGGCTTCATCGAGGCGATCGCCAAACAGATGGCGATTGGGAAGGCCTGTTAGGGTGTCGTGGTGAGCCAAGTGGTAAATTCTCGCCTCGGCTTTTTTCTGCATCGTAATATCGCGGACGATGCTTGTGTAGGTCAGGTCGTCGTTATGCTGAAGTTCTCTGATCGCCATTTCCACAGGAAAACCACGGCCGTCTTTCTTTAAGCCTGTCGTTTCATGGCGAGATTTTGAATCAGAAACCCAGTTAATCAAGATATTTTCTTTATCAACCTGTTCTTCGCCTGGAGAGATTAGCTTACGGATGTTTTTCCCAATGACTTCTTCTGACTTGAAACCAAACATATTTTCAGCGGCGGGATTAAAGGTTTCGATAATCCCGGTGTTATTCAAGGTTAGGACGCCATCGGCGACAGTGTTTAAGATACCTTCAAGGCGCTGCTCTCTCGCTCTCAAGGCGCGCGCGGCTCTTAAGTGTCCGGTGATGTCTTTTGCTTCTAAAAGATAAGCCACTTCATCAGCTATTTTCACCTCAGAAACCCAAATCTCTACATCGACCTCACGTTCGTCGAGCCGAAGAAATTTAAGGGAAATAACCATGTTTTCTTCAGAAAAGAGTTCCAGCCCTAGTTCTGCAATTTCGCTATAGTCATGATGAATAAAATCTGAGATTGGGCGATTGACTATTTTATCAAGAGAATCAGCTCCTAAGATATCGATGCCTGCAGGGTTTAGATAAAGAATTGTATCTTTTTTGCAGATAGCAACAAAGTTATGAGACAGTTCCAATGGTTGTATGAAGGCTTCCCATCCAGAGTCCGCAAGTGTCATCTTTTTCAAAGACTTAGGCGATTCTATTTGATTTTTTTGACTGCTTGATACCATTCGTAAACTATTCTTCCCGAGCCATCTGTTTATTTTTTTTTGATGAAACTAAAAGCGGTATTTAAGTGTCGTAATACCCAATTGTCGGTATTCTTATCTATGATGGGAAAGATTTCAACCAGGGAATGACAATTCTTAATTTTTTTTACATGCTGTTCAATTGTGGCAAAAGTACTAAAAAAAATTGCAATTTTCTTGCCTTACGGGCAAGCATAATCAAAATAACGCAATAAATACGAATAGTAGCATTTTAACATGAGGCGTGGGTATCGAGTGTCGCATTTTATATTGAAAAAAATTCCGGTCGTTTTTGTTGCTCTCATGATGGCAGGAACTGCCTTAGCCGAAGAGGAAGGCAAGATCGTTCGGATCGATCCTGTACTTCAAGAACCACTTAAACAGACGGTCCCAATAGTTGGTCGTTTGGTTGCCCGCCAGTCCGGTGTCATTGCGTCGCGCACTTCCGGCCCTGTCCAGTCTGTGGATGTCTATGTGGGGGACCGAGTCGAAAAAGGACAGATTTTAGCCCGGCTGGTTTCCGATAGCTTAAGCTGGCAGGAAAAGCTAGGGGTTGCAGATGTGGCGGCGGCAACTGCAGCCTTACAGGAAGCCGAAGCCCAGGTGACTTTGCTTAAACAGGAAATGCAGCGGCTGGAAAGGTTGCGTAAATCGGCAGCTTTCAGTCAGGCTCGATATGAAGACAAGCACCAAGGTGTGATTAAAGCTCAAGGGGCCTTTGCCCAGGCTCAAGCGACTTTAAATCGAACGAAAGCAAATTTGGAATTATCGAAAATTAAATTGGCTGATGCCTTTATCAAAGCACCCTTTGCAGGAGTTGTTACCCACACCCATACAGAATCAGGTGCCTATTTAAATGCCGGGGCGCCCGTTGTTAGCCTCGTTGATAATGAAAATTTGGAGATCGAAGCAGATGTGCCTTCGGGGCGTACCCAAGGATTGCTTCCAGGCTTATTTGTCAATTTACGCGTGGGAACTCAGCTGAATTTAAAGGCGACTGTTAGAGCCGTGGTTCCAGAAGAAAATCCGCTTACACGGACCCGCCCAGTTCGGTTCACCATTGCTGCAAATACCAATATCGTCGGTATGGCGTCAAACCAGAGCGTTATGCTGGATATCCCCGCTGATATAGTTCGTGATGTCGTTACTGTTCATAAAGATGCCGTCTTAAGTCGTAAGGGGGAAAATATTGTCTTCGTGGTGATCGAAGGCAAAGCAGTGGTTCGCCCAATTTCAACGGGCCAATCGGTAGGTGGTCGCTTTGAAGTATTGAAAGGCCTTAAGCCTGGAGACAAAGTTGTTGTCCGTGGTAATGAACGTCTTCGTCCTGACGAAGCGGTGCAGGTCGCCCAATGAATTTAATCAAAATAGCCATAGACCGCCCTATAGCCGTCATGGCGGCGGTTTTGATGATTGTGATGTTTGGAATTATTGCTTTGCAAATTATTCCCATCCAGTTGATCCCGGATGTACGCAAGCCTGTAATCTCTGTGCGCACCAGTTGGGCCGGGGCAGCACCGGCAGAAATCGAACGGGAAATTATCAACCGCCAGGAAGAGGTTCTCAGAGGGCTTGAGGGGCTGGAAGAAATGACCAGCCAATCAGAAGATGGTCAAGGCCGTATTACTTTAGAATTTTCTGTTAACCAGAATATGGATAAAGCCCTCTTATTGGTTTCTAATCGGCTTGATCGTGTGAATGGTTATCCAGATGAAGCCAATGAACCGACTTTGGATACGGCTGGGAGTGAAGATAACCCCATTACCTGGATGATCCTGAAGCGCGGCAAAGGCAATACGAAGCCAATCCCAAACTATGGTGATTTTGTCGAAGACGTTATTCAAGACCGTGTTGAGCGCGTGGCAGGTGTTTCCCGCGTTAATGTCTACGGCGGTGCAGAAAGGGAGCTTGTTTTAACGGTAGACCCGGTGCGTTTGAGCTATTACGGCCTAACAGTTCCCCATGTGGTGGATATAATTCGAGCGGCAAACTCATCGGTGACAGCCGGAGATGTGGACGAAGGAAAGCGACGCTATGTAGTCCGCACGGAAGGGGAAATAAAAACCCCAAAACAAGTGAGCGATATTGTCCTTCGTTCGATCACAGGCCCGAATTCTGGCGGCATCGCGCGTGTTACAGTCGGAGACATTGGTGAGGTTGCTTTCGGGTATAAAGAATCAAGCGCAACCATCCGCCATCTTGGGGCTCAAGGTCTGGCGATCAATGCCGTTCGGGAAACTGGGGCCAATGTGATCGAAACCATGGTGGGAATCCGTGCCGCCATCAAAGAGCTAAATGAGGGGCCGCTAAAGCAGGAAAACCTCTATATCACCCAAGTGTATGATGAGACAATTTATATTGATTCAGCCATCGAACTGGTGCAACAAAATATCTACATCGGCGGTATCCTCGCGGCCCTTATTTTGCTGATCTTTTTGAAATCAGGTCGGGCGACCTTAATTATCTCTTTGGCTATTCCGGTTTCTGTAATCGGCTCATTCGTCGCCATGGCGGCGATGGGCAGATCGATCAATGTGATCTCCCTTGCTGGTATTGCCTTTGCTGTCGGCATGGTGGTTGATGCGGCTATTGTGGTTTTGGAAAATATTTATCGCTTGAGACAAGAGGGAAAATCTCGACGCGAGGCTTCATTCTTAGGGGCCCAACAAGTTTGGGGTGCTGTCTTGGTCTCGGCCTTAACTACGGTGATGGTCTTTATCCCCATCCTGGTCATGCAATTAGAAATTGGTCAGTTGTTCCGGGATATTGCTGTGGCAATATCTGTATCTGTTTCTTTGTCTTTAGTTGTTGCTATCACGGTGATTCCGGCTCTTTCAAATAAGCTCTTCAAAGAAAAATTCACAGAAACTGAAGGCGAAATGCGGATACCCGTTATTGATGATCTGGCAAAGCTTTTTGTTGATTTTACCCTTCGGTCTACCCGCAAAATTGTTGAGAGTAAGTTCTTTTCCGCGATGGTTATTCTTGGAATTTGTGGTGTGGCTGGATTGACCAGTTATATTTTCCTTCCCAAGATGGAATACCTCCCGGAAGGTAACCGTAATTTGGTCCTGGGTGTGCTCATGCCTCCTCCTGGGTATAACTTGGCAACAACCTCTGAGATTGCTAACCAAGTTGAAGGCGCGGTTAAACCTTTATGGGTTTCAGAAACAGGACCTGAGGCTGTGCCCGGGCAGCCGCCTAAGATTGATAATTTCTTTTTTGTTGCCAGGCGTTCTATGACCTTTGTCGGTGCCAGCAGTCAAGAATCTTCACGCGCAGCCGAACTCATCCCTGTTTTACAAGATGAAGTTTTTAAAGAACCTGGGACTTTTGGGTTTGTCTCACAGCCTTCTTTGTTTGGGCGTTCCATTGGCAGTGGTCGGTCAATTGATTTAAATGTTTCTGGCCCTGATTTAGAAAAAGTTCTGGAAGTCGCATTGAGGGCTACGGGGAAGATTGTGACAATTCTTCCACGGGAAGAAGGCAACCAGTTCCGTCCTAAACCAGGATTGGAACTTGGTGCGCCAGAAGTACGGGTCTTTCCTGATCAGCTGCGGTTGTCAGATAACGGGGTGTCGGCCCGAGAGCTGGGGGCGACGATTGATGCCTTTAATGATGGGTTGCGGGTAGCCGAAGTGACCATTGGCGGTAAGCGTGTTGACCTTATGATTAAAGGAACACAGGGAAAAATTGATGCGACCCAAGGGATTGCAAACCTCCCTATTGTAACAAAAAATGGCGATATTGTCCCCGTGAGTTCGGTTGCCTCCGTGGTGGTGACTTCAGGCCCTACGGAAATTCGACATCATGAACGCCAACGTACCGTAACCCTGGAAGTTCGCCCGCGTAAGGATTTACCTTTGGAAGCTGCGATGGAAATTTTGCAGGAGAGTGTGGTTAATAAACTTCGTGCTGAAGGGATGCCATCGGGAATTCAACTCGCGATGTCTGGAACGGCTGACAAGCTATCAGAAACCTGGGATGCTATGGTGATCGATCTGGTGGTTGCTATTGCTATTGTCTATTTGGTCATGGCGGTTCTTTTTGAGAGTTTTATTTATCCTTTCATTATTTTGCTTTCTGTCCCTTTGGCAACTGCGGGCGGGGTCGGTGGCTTGGCTTTCCTTAATGCCTTTACCTACCATCCTCTTGATATGTTGACCTTACTTGGCTTTGTGATTTTGGTGGGTATTGTGGTTAACAATGCCATCTTGCTGGTCCATCAAACTCTCTACAATCAGCGGGAAGAAAACATGCCCGTGGTTGAGGCTATTATCGCGGCGACCTCCAATCGTATTCGCCCGATCTTTATGTCTACCTTAACCAGTATTTTTGGCATGTTGCCCTTGGTTATGTTCCCCGGGGCTGGCTCGGAACTTTATCGAGGGTTGGGCTCCGTTGTGGTTGGCGGACTATTGCTTTCCGCGATTCTCACTCTTGCAATTCTTCCGCCTTTGCTTACCCTTATTTCGGGCTTGGTGAAAGAAAATAAAGAGACCACGGAATGACCTATGATTTTATCGTCATTGGGGCTGGGATTGCAGGTGCTTCTGCAGCCTACGCTTTGCTTGATACCAGTTCTAAACCGTTAAAAGTTCTCCTGCTTGAGAGAGAAAATGCCCCCGGCTATCATAGCACGGGGCGTTCGGCGGCACTTTTCTCCGAGACCTATGGGCATCCGGTAATCTCGGGCCTCACTCGTTTAAGCCGCCCTTTCTTTAACAGCCCTCCGGCTGGTTTTGCTGAGCACCCGATTTTAACACCAAGAGGGGTGATGCTTGTTGGTGATTCTAGGCAGGCTAAGGAAGTAGAAGACCTCTACAATACCTTCAAGGATGATGTGGCAGGGCTTAAGCATATTTCCGGTGACGAAGCGGTTCTGCTAAATCCAGCCCTCAGAAAAGATGCCATCCATTCAGCCATGTTTGAATCCAATGCTATGGATATGGATGTAAATGGCCTTCACCAAGGTTTTCTGCGTGGTTTTAAGGCCAAGGGGGGAGAGGTTCTAAACCGGGCGGAAGTTTCAGCCCTTAAGCGGAAAGGAAATTTGTGGACTGTCACCACGCGAGAAGGGGATTTTCAAGGAGGGACGATTATTAACGGCGCCGGAGCCTGGGTTGATGAAGTCGCCAAAATGGCAGACCTGTCTCCCTTGGGTTTTATCCCCAAACGCCGAACCGCCTTTACCTTCAAAGGACCAGAAGACCTTGATCTTTCCAAGTCGCCCATGGTGGTGAATGTTAATGAAGACTATTATTTTAAGCCAGATGCCGGGGTGGTGATTGGCTCCCCAGCCGATGAAACGCCAGTCCCGCCCTGCGATGTTCAGCCTGAAGAACTCGACATTGCCATGGCCATCGATAGTCTGCAAAGAAATACGATTTTTGAAATTACCCATATCCTAACCAAATGGGCAGGCTTAAGGGTTTTTGCCCCCGATAAAGTCCCTGTTGTTGGTCCTGACCCCCAGGACGAGAGCTTCGTCTGGGTTGCCGGACAAGGGGGCTATGGCATTATGACCTCTTGGGGCATGGCAAGAGCCACGGCGTTGATGGCCTTAGGGTGCGATCTCTCGGATGATTTTAAAAATGTTGGTGTCCCTATGGAAGCATTGTTGCCGCGTCGGTTTTAGCCTTTTTTAAGAATAATGGTCGCAACGCCGTCGCTTTCGTTGCAACTAACAAATTCATGACCTTTCTCTTCGCACAGAGCCTTAATATCTCGTTGAGCCATGGGGTCTGTCGCCAGGATTTCTAAGGTTTCGGTTGCTTCCATATCTTTAAGCATTTTACTGGTTCTTAAGACCGGAAGGGGGCATTTCATTCCTGTGGTATCGAGTGATTTGTCAGCCATTTTAAAACAACAAAACCTTGTTAAAATATCGTTTGAACAGAAAGCTTGAGTTATCTGCATTAGTTACTTTATTATTATCTTATATGCAAATTGTTGAATTGACGTTTTACGTCTTGTTGATTTGACGTTTTACGTCGGGGGGAGATATCTCTTATCGGGAGATATCGAAGAGAGTACCAATGGAAACTATGGGTGAACTGCCTAATTTAGAAGATATGCAACAAAACGCCCAACGGGCAAGCAGTCTTCTTAAAGCTATGAGTAACGAACATCGTTTGATGGTGTTGTGCCAGCTTCTGCACAGTGAAAAGTCGGTAGGGGAATTGGAAGAGATTATCGGTCTCAGCCAATCCGCCCTTTCTCAACATCTCGCCCGTTTACGTAAAGATGACTTGGTAACGACTCGTCGTTCGGCTCAAACCATTTATTATTCCTTAGCTGGTGAAGAAGCAAAAAGGGTGATTGAAACCCTTTATGGTCTTTATTGCGCGACGGAATAGGCCACTTGATAGCCCGGTCAAAACGTCAATATCAATCACAAAGACTCTAACTAAATACAGCCGCCTGTAAATCTTGTTCAATATATTTTGGGCGGATAAAGGCGTTAAGGCGATTGCAGTCGGTTTTAAGGTTGGCCCACTTATCTATTTCAGCAGATATTACCGCTAGGCTTGCTGTTGGGTATTTACTGGCCAGAGTCCCCCGTGCGGTGGGAGAGCCAAAAGCGGTTAGAGCTGTTGCTAATTCCTCTGTGCCAGGATTATGAGCGATAATCATGGCACTACGGTAAGCGTCCGGGATGTTGTTGAGAAAATTGAGCATCAAGGCAGGGCTGGCTAAGTAAAGACCTTTCTCATAAACCACGGGAGGTTTTCCCGTGAGTTTTGAGAGGACGCGGTCCAAAGTCTCTTGGGTGCGGGCTGCTGAAGAGCAAAGGATAATATCCGGGATAAAATTCTCTCGTTCGATCATCTCCCCCATCAACTCGGCAGCTTCGATTCCCCGCTCATTTAAAACACGGTCATGGTCCCCAACTGTTGGATTCCCCCAATCTGATTTGGCATGACGTAGTAGGTATACGGTTTTTGCCACTCTATTCACCTCTATATTTTTGCTTCTTGAGACAACAATGGCCTATATATAAAAAAAATTCTAGTCTTGGAATTATTGACCTTGGTTCTGTTATCTTCTTTAAGATGATTCTATACTCTCTCCACTAATAAAATTTGGTCTAAAAAATCACAAATACCAAGTTTCAATAATAAAGGCCATTGAGACGGTTTACAGTGGTTTTCGGCTCGGCGCACCAACTGCACGATGGGGGGCGTTCGGCTGGTAACGTCATCGAAAGCCACTGTAAACTGCCCTTTGGGTCGCATATGAGGTCCGCTAACGTGTGTCAGAAAGATATGACGATGCCTAGGCATCGCCTGTACCTAACCTTTCTGCTTGGCGAAATGATTTTGTGATCTTTATGGCTCTTTATTATCGAAACTTGGAATATACATATTAACTAAATTTGGGTGGGGTAGAACGATGACAACGAGTACAGCAGCTTCCGTGGCAAAACCAAGAAGTATTACAATCAATTCTCCAAAGCGTTTTATTAATCGTGAGCTGTCATGGCTGACCTTTAATACCCGTGTTTTAGAAGAAGCTTACAACAAACGGCACCCTCTTTTAGAGCGGGTTCGTTTTTTATCAATATCAGCGGCTAACCTAGATGAGTTTTATATGGTTCGTGTTGCCGGTATCGCGGGTCAAATACATGCGGGTGTGACAACCGTGAGCCAAGATGGCAAGACGCCGTCACAGCAGCTTGCAGCTATCCATGCATCAGCACTAAAGCTTATCGAAGATCAGCAAAAATGCTGGCATGTTTTGATGGGTGAACTAAAGACTGCAGGGATTCAAGTTGTTAACCCCAAAGAACTGGTCAAAAAAGACCTCGATTGGCTGGACGATCATTTCGACAAACATATTTTCCCGGTCTTGACCCCTTTGGCGATTGACCCGGCTCACCCCTTCCCCTTCATTCCTAACCTCGGCTTTGCACTTGCTGTTCAGCTTGAAGGCATGAACGAAGGCGGGACTCGTGATGCTCTTATTCCTATCCCTCATTTGCTGGAGCGGTTTATACGTTTACCTGAAGATGGACAATCCATCCGGTTTATTCCTCTGGAAGCCGTTATTGGGCTTTATCTCGATAAACTGTTCCCAAGCCTCAAAGCCAAACTTGGCGGTCAATTTAAGGTCATTCGTGACAGTATGATGGAAATTGATGAAGAAGCCGCCGATTTGGTTGTGACCTTCGAATCGGCCCTGAAACAGCGTAAACGCGGGTCCGTTATCCGCATGACCGTTACAGATGGAATGCCCAATTCATTACGTAAGGCAATTACGACTGAGCTTGGTGTTGAAGCGGATGATATATTTGTTGTCGATGGTCTTATCGGTCTTGTCGATATTAAACAACTGATTGTTGACGACCGTTCTGATCTTCAGTTTGAGCAATATAATGACCGTTTCCCAGAACGAGTCAGAGATTTTGGCGGGGATTGCTTTGCGGCCATCCGGCAAAAAGATATTATCGTTCACCACCCCTATGAAAGCTTTGATGTGGTGGTTCAGTTCATTCGTCAGGCATCTCAAGACCCTGATGTGGTGGCAATTAAACAAACCCTCTACCGCACCAGCTCAAACTCACCGATTATTGCAGCACTGATTGAAGCCGCTGAGGCCGGTAAGTCGGTTACGGCTATGGTAGAGCTCAAAGCACGGTTCGATGAAGAAGCAAACATCCGTTGGGCGCGTGACCTTGAACGATCTGGCGTACAAGTTGTTTACGGATTTGTCGATAAAAAGACCCATGCTAAAATTAACATGGTGGTTCGTCGTGAAGGGACAGAACTCCGTTCCTATGTTCACTTTGGAACAGGTAATTATCATCCGATCACCGCGAAAATTTATACCGATCTTTCATTCTTCACTTGTGACCCTGCTCTGTGCCGGGATGCTGCCAAGGTCTTCAACTATATGACGGGTTATGCCAAGCCTGAGAAGCTTGAGAAAATTTCAATTGCACCGTTGTTCCTAAAGAATGCTCTTTTGGCCTCTATCAACCAGGAAATTGAATTTGCGAAGGCTGGAAAACCTGCAAGTGTTTGGGCGAAAATGAATTCTTTGGTAGAGCCTGAGGTGATAGATGCCCTTTACCATGCGTCTCAAGCGGGTGTTCAGATTGAGTTGATTATCCGTGGGATTTGTTGCTTACGCCCTGGAGTTAAAGGCCTGTCAGAAAACGTTCGTGTGCGCAGTATTGTCGGGCGCTTCTTAGAACACTCCCGGATTGTTTGTTTTGGCAATGGTCATAAATTACCTTCTGCCAAAGCCAAGGTTTATATCTCATCTGCTGATTGGATGGGTAGAAACCTAAATGGTCGAGTGGAAACCCTAATACCAATTGAAAATCCGACGGTGCATAAACAAGTCATAAACCAGATTATGATTGCGAATCTCAAAGACCAAGCTCAAAGCTGGATTATGAATTCAGATGGAACTTTCTCCCGGGTAGATGCACCAGAAGAGAGTTTCTGTGCTCACACATACTTTATGACCAACCCGAGCTTATCGGGGCGGGGACGGGCTCTTGATGAGAGCATGGCTCCAGTACTCCAATTGGACAATAACAAAGGATAAGACTGCATGCCTGATTCCCCTTTGACTGCTACTCCTGAAGGGGGAATCGCGGTTATCGATATCGGTTCAAACACCGTTCGTATGGTTATTTACGATGGCTTTGCCCGGGTGCCTTTTCCTTTGTTTAACGAAAAGGCGACCTGTGGCTTAGGCCGGGGCATAGCCGTGACAGGGAAACTCAATCCTGACGGTATTGGTTTTGCGCGCAAGGCCCTTATGCGCTTCAAAAAACTCATTGATATTTTGCAAGTTGGGAAAGTTGCCATCGTGGCAACTGCTGCTGTACGTGATGCAGAAGATGGGCCTGTTTTTGCAAAAGAAGTCTCTGATCTTTTTTCCACCCCCGTGAGTGTTTTGAGCGGTGCCGAAGAAGCTGAGCTTGCGGCTCATGGTGTGGTTTGTGGCGTGCACAATGCCGATGGAATTGTCGCCGATATGGGGGGCGGGAGCCTTGATATTATCCACGTTCATGGGGAAGTTTTTGGCAAGTGGGCCACTCTTCCCCTTGGTCACCTCCGTGTCTACGAAGCCTCTGGGGGGGATCATCAAAAAGCCACTGAGTTTATTGATGAGCAGTTGGATTCCTTAGGATGGCTCACTGAGAGCGGAAACCGGACCCTCTATATCGTTGGAGGGGCTTGGCGGGCAATCGGTAAAGCCTTTATTGAAATGACCGACTATCCGTTAAATGTCATTGATAATTACTCAATTAAACGTCGTGATGCAGAGCCCTTGCTGGATCAAATTATCGAAATGACTGAGGACCGCTTGCTTGAGTTTCGTGGCATCCCAAAACGACGCTCTATCGCTTTGCCACTGGCGAGCCTGGTTCTTAAAAAGATGATTGATATGTCCCGGCCTGAAAAGCTGGTCTTTACCGCTTATTCAATGCGCGAAGGTAAATTTCTCACTACTTTGCCAGAAAAATATCGCCATGATGATGCCTTGATAGCCTCCTCAAAACGTCTGGTACAAACCAGGGGGCGTTTTGCTGAGCATGGGCAGGAAATATTTGATTGGATGTCTCCTATTTTCACGGAGGAAACCGAGGCGCAAAAGCGCATCCGGCTCGTGACATGTCTGCTAAGTGATATTTCTTGGTTTGAGCATCAAGATTACAGAGCAGAGCATGCCTTCAGGCGGATTATTCGCTTGCCATTTGCCGGACTAACCCATAGCGAAAGGATCATGCTGGCCTATGCAGTAAGTTACCGCTATGAAGGGGAACCCAACTTCTTTGCGGGGAGTCGGCTAAGTGCCATTCTTGATACGAAATCCGTTAATCGGGCCAGAGTCATTGGGGCGGCTTTGCGCCTCGCCAATACTCTTTGTGGGGGTGTCCCAAAAATTCTGACCAAAACCAAATTGGTTCTGAAAGAAGGAAAGCTAGATATGTTGCTCCCTCCTGATGGGGTGATCTATGCCAGCGACCCGGTGCAACGCCGGGTCCAAACCCTCTTTAACGCCCTGCAAAAAGAGCGAAATTAAGGCTCCTTAACCCTCTGCTTCGATGATCTTAACTTTTTTACCGTGAAGCTTGAGGGCAATCTTACCGTTGCGGAGTTTAAGAGCATCTTTGCCAAAGAGTTCGTTACGCCACCCGTGAAGGGCAGGCACATCGGCCTCTTCCCCATAAGCCGCAATCTCGTCTATGTTTTGTGATGAAGCCACAAGTTTTGTTGCGACATCATTTTCCTGGCATTTTATTCTCAAAAGAACTTTAAGCAGTTCGACGACGGGACCAATGTTACGCGGCAGGTCTCGTTTCGCAGGCATTTTGGGGAGTTCGTCATCCGTTAAAGCCAAGGCTTTTGCAACAGCTTTGAGGAGAGCCTCTCCGCCTTTGCCTTCTGCTAGACCTCTGCCTAGCCCTCTGGTGCGCGCCAAATCTTTAACATCTTTCGGGGCGTGATGGGCGATCTCCAGCAAGGCCTCTTCCCGGAGCATACGATTGCGAGGGATATTTTTTTGTTGAGCTTCTCGCTCTCTCCAAGCAGCGACTTCCATTAGGACTGCGGCGACTTTTGGTTTTAAAGATTTGCTTTTTTTTATGCGTTTCCAGGCGTTGGCAGGGTCTTGCTCATAAATTGCAGGGTCGGTGAGAATAGCCATCTCTTCTTCCACCCAACTGGCGCGCCCGCTCTTTTTTAGCTCGGCAGAAAGCTTTTTGTAGATATCCCGTAAATGGGTGACATCTGAAATAGCATAGGTGATTTGTTTATTGGTCAAAGGACGGTGCGACCAATCTGTAAATCGGGAAGATTTGTCGAGCTGTTTTCCCGCCAGCTTATTGACTAGGGTTTCGTAGCCAACAGATTCACCAAACCCACAAACCATCGCGGCGACCTGGGTATCAAACATCGGGGCCGGAAGCTCCCCCATGGCTTTATAAAAAATTTCTAAATCCTGACGGGCCGCATGGAAGACTTTGAGAACGCTTTTGTTTTTCAAAAGAGCATAGAGCGGTGCCAGACTAAGTCCATCGGCCAAAGGGTCGATTGCGGCTTCTGTATCTTCGCCTGCAACTTGGACAAGACAGAGGTGGGGCCAAAATGTCTTTTCCCGGAGAAATTCAGTATCGACGGTGATAAATTCGGCGGATGCAAGCTCCTCGCAGAAGGTCGCTAGCTCCTTGCTTTTGGTAATAACTTTCATGATCGACCCTAATACACGGTTTCCAAAGGAGAGGAAAGGGGGAGCAAAGGGATTTCTATTTTGTGGAAATGGTTTATCAAAGAAGAATGAAACCAATGACCTCTTCATCTGTGCCTTTAATTGTGCCCATTGTGCTTGTAACAGCGAGTGCGATAAGTGTTTTTTCGACAGATTTTTATACCCCAAGCCTGCCTCATCTGCCTGAATATTTTGGTACTGACGCCCCAACTGTTCAGCTTTCCATGAGTTTGAACCTGGCGGCCTTTGCTTTTGCACAACTGATCCATGGCCCTTTGGCTGATGGTTTTGGGCGGCGGAAAACTATTTTGCTTGGGATGATACTCTTTATTGGAGCCAGTATTGGCTGCGCAGTAAGTGAGTCCATTTCTAGTCTCATCTTCTTCCGCATCCTCCAGGGTTTGACCATTTCGGCTGAAGCTGTAGTGGTTATGGTGGTTATTCGTGATCTTTGGGATGAAGTTGCAGGGGCAAAGGTCATGGCGGCTTACGGTATGGCCATCGCCATGGCCCCTGCTATCGGCCCTTTAATTGGGGGCTATGTGCATGTTGCCTGGGGCTGGCAGGCGAACTTTTGGATTTTGGCGATCCTTGCTCTTTTTTGTGCGGGAGGGTTATGGCGGTATCTGCCTGAAACCGGAACACCGGACCTCCAGACCATCAAACCACGTCGGCTGGTTTCGGACTTTACCGCTCTTTTGGGCAATCGCGAATTCATGGGATACACAATTGTTGCAGGTATGGTGATGTGCGGCCTATTTACTTATATCACCGAAGGGCCGTTTATTTTGATTGAGCGTCATGGGGTTCCCACTGAGCAATTTGGCTATTACCAAGCTCTTATTGTTATTGCATATTTTTTTGGTAGCCTGTTTGCCAACCGTGCAGTCAGTGCTATGGGAGTGGAGAAAATCCTGAGGCTGGGGATTGCTATTGAACTGGTAGGTTGCCTCATTTTCCTTATCCTTGTTTGGACAGCTTTCGAAACGCCGATCACTATTTCGATCGCAATGTCTTTCTTTACATTTGGCTTGGGTTTGATTTTTTCAACAGCCCCTATTCGGGCTCTGAGTGTTGCGAAAGCTGGCCGTGGGTCGGCTGCGGCCGTTCTGGGGGCTGCAGAGATGGGGCTTGGGGCAGTTGGATCTCTGGCTGTTGGGTTGCTCCATGATGGAACGTCGGCCCCAGCCGCTTATGTACTCTTTACCAGTGCATTCCTGGGCCTGTTGGTTTATAGCTTTGGCATGAAGAAAACTCAGACGTAAAGAGATGCCAAAATGAACTACCCAGATTTTTTTAACCAAGCCCCAACCATTACTATGCGTGACCCTTTAAGTGCCTTTCTTGGTAGCTTTGAAGGAGGGTTGGTTGAATATAGATATTTGGACGCTGTTAAGCTTGCCGGACATTCTTGTCCCACAGTTGCCGGGGCCTTTTTAATGACGGTTAAGGCCCTTAAAGCTCTTTATGGGGAAGAGCATCCCGAAAGAGGCGCGGTTCGGGTTTTCTTTCCTGATAGCTTGGATGAAGGGGTAACCGGGGTTATGGCTTCGGTCACGACTTTACTAACCGGAGCGACCGAAGAAAGTGGTTTTAAAGGGATTGGGGTTAATTTCGACCGCCGCCATCTCCTGTCTTTTGAAGAAGATATGGCTTGCGATATCGCTTTTGAACGGGTTGATACGGGGGCTCGTGTTGAGGTGGCTTTTAATGCCCACGTGGTTCCCATGGAAGGGCAAACCCGAGAGTTTTTAGGACAATTAATTTCAGGGCAGGGAAATGAAGAAACGGCTCGTCTATTCCAAAATCAGTGGCAGGAGCGGGTCCGTAAAATTCTCGTTGATCAGGTTGATAATGAGGCACTGATCAGTGTGAAGCCTACCTAAACACAAACTGCTTTAAGCGGCATGAGCCTGGACCACATCTTCAATTTGGGCCTTGGCAAGCTCATCTTCGACCCCATCCATTGCTGAAAGCATCATTGCGGCCGCAACGATGGCTTCTTTGTGGGCTTCGTCGATAGCTGTGCCTTTCTCTGTCGCTTCTTCAAGGGCTTCGTCATAAATATCCATCAGGGCTGCGACGTCCATCAGTTTACCTCAGTGTTATAGAAAACAGACTCAGGACCAGTAGAATCGATATTTCTTAACAAGTCACTACATTTTGTGGTTATTAAGGATGATTTTCACTAAACTTGCTTTCTTGAGACGAAAAAAGCCCCCCGGCATTATCTAGGGAGGCTTTTTTTGGATCGTGAACGGCTTGTTTAAGGCCGTTGGGAATTTACTCTACGGAAAGGTTGTCGGCACTTTGTTTGCCGCCGCGACCCTCAATCAATTCGTAAGTAACCTTTTGTCCTTCTTTCAGACCTTTTAGACCTGCTTTTTGGACGGCTGTGATATGAACGAAGGCGTCAGCCCCTCCTTCATCAGGCTCAATAAAGCCATAACCTTTAGTCGTATTGAACCACTTTACCGTACCCGTCGCCATTTCTGCACCTCGTCATAAGCGTGTTCGTAAGTCGGGATAACCCCGTGTTAATAATAGTCTATCTGCAACAGGTGTTTGGAAACGGCTTCCCCATTTGGCACTCCCCTCCCTCTGCCTGTCTTTTCTAGACCCGACAATGAATATTCGTGCATAACCTGAGAAATCTGTCCAGTGAAATTCGTGTTTTTACCCTTTTTTCGGTATTATTATGGGTTTTTAGCCGTATTTTCTGAACTTTTGTTGCGCTAACGCCACATTTTATGGGAGGAGGTCTCTTGGAGGTTGTCGTTTAGAATTCTGCGTTTGGTTGCCGTGGACAAGGTGACGAAACCCTGCCTATCAACCTAGGCAGGGTTTTTAAATCAAGTTATTTTTTAATCCCTTCAATAGAAATGTAGATTTCTACTTCCTTTGATGCTGGCCCCAAATTTTTGGTAATGCCAAAATCAGCAAGGGCGAATTTGGTCGTGCCTTCAAAGCCGTGGCGGAAACCGCCCCAGGGGTCTTTGCCACCACCGATATGAGAGACTTTTAGGGTAAGAGGTTTGGTTATGCCTCTGAGGGTGAAATCGCCTGTTACATCGGCTGTTTTGTCGCTTGTGAGCTTAACGTTGGTGCTGACAAAAGTCGCCTTAGGGTATTTGTCGACCTCAAGGAAATCGCTACTGCGTAAGTGCTTATCGCGTTTCGCAAGGTTGGTATCAACGCTGGCAGTATCAATTTCAACCGACACTTTGCTTGATGCTGGGTTTTTCTCATCGACATCAAAGGAGCCGGTGAATTTATTAAATCGCCCAATTTCATAGCTATAACCCAGATGAGAAATTTTGAACTGGATAAAGGCGTGGGCTCCCTTGGTATCCATTACGTAAGTGTCTGCCTGGGCTTGCTGTCCCGTATATGCAAAGAGTAAAGCCAGAGAAAAAGCTGCTGATTTTAAAAGTCGATTGGTCATGGTCTTAAAAGTCCTTTTTGATTGTTTCTATATCTATTTATTTGGGAAAATCATACGACGCAAGGTTTCCCCTTTGTCTAAGAAATGATGCTTTAGGGCACCGCCAGCATGGAGTGCAATCACGGCCATTGTGGCATAGGCTACGTACATGTGAACTAACCCCGCCGTATCTTCCCGGCCTTTTTGGGGTTCTAAGATAGCCGGAACTGAAAACCAATCAAAGACAGAAATTGAACGTCCATCAGCCGTTGAGATCAAATATCCACTGACAAAGATGATGAGGGGGAGGAGGTAAAGAGCGATATGAGCCGCTTTCGCGCCTAAAGCTTCCAAAGGGTGGAGACCTTTTTCAGGCTCGGGATTCGTGCCGCTCAGACGCCAATAGGAGCGAAAAATGAAGAGAACTGCCAATAGAAGGCCTACGGCTTCATGAAGTTTTGGTCCTTTGGTATACCAAGGATCGTAATAGCCTAACTCCACCATATAAAATCCAAGCCCGAACAGCCCTAAAAAAGTGAGGGCAAAAATCCAGTGCATAAGTATGGTCAGTAAGCCATATCCGGTTTCTGAATTGCGAACTTTCATTTTGGTGTGGCCCAGTTGTCCAAACCAACAATCATGCTGGTTTTTACCAGAATTGCGAACTTTCATTTTGGTGTGGCCCAGTTGTAGTTGTTATGTACCAGCTTGATGGTGCTTGTTACGTGTTAAGATTGGGTTGTTTTGAGATTAAAACAAGTCAAGCTTTGGCAATTTATTGTTTCGTTAATTTACCTAATCCCACTTGTTGGTCGGAAAATTTTAAAAAAAATAAATCCCCCCTCTCGCCAAACCCTTTATATGGGTCTATAAGCAAAATAAGTTTCTAAAATGTGAGGGATTGCGCCTCAACAACACTGTACCGGAGGGGACGATGAGCGACTACCAAGAAGAAGCACAAGTCACACAGACCATTGATGTTACCAAGTTCAAAGCGGATATTGATGAGCTTGCAGATGAAATTGAACGGGTAGGAAATGTTGCTCTGGAAATTGATAACATCGCAAAACAAACCAACCTTCTTGCTTTGAATGCTACCATTGAGGCTGCTAGAGCAGGGGATGCAGGTAAAGGATTTGCCGTTGTTGCTTCCGAGGTGAAAACCCTTTCAGGCCAAACGGAAAAAGCAACCTCAGAAATTACAGATGTTGTGAATATTCTGCGTAAGAAAGTCGCTAGTCTTAATTCTAAGCTCTAATCCCTCTTAAGACTTTCGGTATATTAACGGCCCAAGTATCTTGGGCCGTTTTTCGTTTGGGCCATAATAATTCTGAGAGACTCTCGATGAATAAAATAGTAAAGTATGGGATGATTAAAATAGCCCTAATCGCTTTGGTCTTTGGTCTCCTTCGGGTTACGCCGATCTGGAACTCTATTTTATCCGCTGGTGAATTCCGTAAGGTTGATTTTTCTTCTCTTGTTTTGACCCCAAAGCCCAACCAATTCCTCGTTTGTCCTGATGGTTTCTGTCCTTCAGCAAAAGCACATTTAACCAGTCCGGAATATGCCATATCAGCGACTAAGCTTGCTGAGGTCTTTCATCAAATTATAGATCAGCAAGGTGGTGTGAAAAAAATTGCGACTTTTGGAGGTAACCTTGACCTCGTTGTCCGCACCCCATTGATGGGGTGGCCTGATTGGGTGACCATCCAATTTATTTCGATTGAACCCGAAAAAAGCTCAATCGCGATCTATAGTCGCTCTGTTTTTGGGCATTCAGATTTTGGAGCGAACGAAAAAAGAATTACCTTATGGCTGGACATACTCCGCCAAAAAATAAATTCCTAAAAGCGATTGTTATCTATTCTTTACCTACGTAGATATTTAAAATATGAAATCTTTTAGCCTGTTACTTATACCGGGCATAGCAGGTGGCACATGCAGCCATTCAATTGATGCACTTGACAAAATGATTACTGAACGCTTTGGTAACGCATAAAAATACTAAGGAATTAAGAATGCAACATTCAATTATTGCAAGTGACGGGGTCGTTACCCTTCATCTGAGCGGACAGTTTACTTCTCAAGATCGTAAAGGTTTTGATGATGTAATTAAGACTGTGCTCAGCAATAGGGAACCTGTTGTCCAGGTTGATCTCGCAGAATTGCTTTATATGGATTCTGTTGGGCTCGGTATGCTGATAACTTTAAGAGCTGAAGTAGAGGCCGCTAAAAAAAGCATTAGCTTGCACAATCCGTCTGGGGATGTGAAAGAGGCGTTGTATCTTGCCTGTTTTGATCGTTTGTTTGAGATAAAATAAGCGGGAGATTACTCCACAAGGTTAACCGGAATTCCGCTCCATTTCTTGATGGCTTTGAGGGCGAAACTTGAATTGACCCGATCAACCCCCGGGAAGTGGATGAGGTCATTCCGCAAAAAATCATCAAAATGATTCACGTCCCTGACCATGACATGGAGAAGATAGTCTTGATCTCCGGTCATCGCATAACAATCAACCACCTCATCGCGCCTCATAATCTCAGCCTCAAACTCTTCCGCTTGGTGAAGGTTTAAAGCCACGTAAACAAAGACGTTAAGCCCAATGCCAACGCTGGCCGGATTAACCATCGCCGCGTAGCCTTCAATAACCCCACTTTCCTCCATCTGCCTGACGCGTCGCCAACAAGGTGAGGTGGTCAATCCAACCTTATCGGATAGCTCGGCCATGGGCATTCTACCGTTGTTTTGCAGTTCCATTAAAATCTTTCGGTCGTATTGGTCAGGCATAGAAGGCAATATTTTCCATAATAATAAAAAAATTAGAATGCATATTGCTAATAATTATCTAAATGAAGCAAAAAAGCAAAGATTTTCCGCTATAAAACCGTTTATCATCCTCTTCAATCATAAAAGAACCAAAAAATTGGTTTATACGAAAACAGGATAAGGCTTGAAGTCAGAAAAAACTGACTTTTTGTATTTATAAAATCATTGAGGTCGGTGTTCTTTAGGATGTCGATTTTGAACAGCGCCACAGGTATGTCTTCCGCATGGGCGAAGACCCTAAGGCACAGGAAAACAAGTGAATTTAGCTGCGACTTTAGACGACAAGTATACCATCGGAAACGGGCGCCTCTATATGACAGGTGTTCAAGCCCTTACCCGCCTTCCTCTCATTCAAGCCCAGCGAGATAAAGAAGACGGATTGAATACAGCGGGCTATGTCTCTGGTTATCGTGGGTCGCCCCTTGGGGGATACGATCAGGCCCTGTGGAAGGCCAAAGACCATTTAGCAAAGCATGGCATTAAATTCCAACCTGCTGTTAATGAAGAGCTTGCAGCAACTGCTATTATCGGCACACAGCAGGTCAATAATTACCCCTCTGCCAAGGTGGATGGGGTTTTTGCAATTTGGTATGGCAAAGGGCCAGGCTTAGACCGGGCTTCGGATGCCATGAAACATGCAAACCTGTTGGGAACCTCTCCTAAGGGCGGGGTGCTTGTTGTGGTTGGGGATGACCATGGAGCTGTTTCCTCTGCAACGGCCCACCAATGTGAATATCTGATGTCGTCCTGGATGATGCCTGTGTTGCACCCGGCGAGCGTTCAGGAATATCTCGATTATGGTGTGCTCGGCATTGCCATGTCGCGGTTTTCAGGCTGCTATGTAGGCTTTAAAGCGGTTTCAGAAGTGGTGGAAACGGCGGCAACGGTTGACGCCTCTATTGATAATCCTCAAGTGATTATCCCAGAATTTGATGCGCCTCCCGGGGGGCTTCATGCTCGTTGGCCTGACCCTCAATTGGCTCAGGAAGATCGCTTGATTAATCACAAGATTAGAGCCGTAAAAGCTTTTGCCCGGGCCAATGGTATTGATCGTACCTTGTGGAAAGACTCGAAAGATAAGATCGGAATTGTTTCGACGGGGAAAGCCTTTACAGATTTAGTCCAGGCCTTAGATGATCTGGGTGTCGGTCAAGAGGAAGCCGCTAAACTTGGGGTGCGACTCTATAAGGTCGGTATGCCTTGGCCGCTGGAAGAGCAAGGCATCACGCAGTTTGCGAGCGGTTTAGATACCCTGATCGTTGTTGAAGAAAAGCGCCCTGTTATCGAAGAGCAACTCAAATCTGTTCTTTATGATATTCCAGATAATATGCGCCCACATATCTATGGCAAGCTAGATGCGAGTGGTGAGGCCTTACTGCCTTCCAATGGGGAGCTCAACCCAGGCCAAATTGCGATGGCATTGGTGAAAGTGCTGCCTGTTCTGGCGTCTAAGAGTGAAGCAAAGGACCATTTGGTCTTCCTTAAGGAAAAACAGGAACAACTGGCAGCCAGCCCCTTAGCAATTCGCCCTCCCTATTTCTGCTCAGGGTGTCCGCACAGCATCTCGACCAAGGTCCCGGAGGGAAGCCGTGCTCTGGCGGGAACCGGGTGCCACTTGATGGCTGCTTTTACCAACCCGCAAACCTCTAGCCTCATACAAATGGGCGGCGATGGGGTGAACTGGCTGGGGCAAGAGCCTTATGTGGAAGAAGGTCATGTATTCCAAAACCTTGGGGACGGAACCTATGTCCATTCCGGCAGCTTAGCCATTCGCCAGGCGGTGGCCGCCAAATCAAATATTACGTTTAAAATTCTATATAATGATGCCGTTGCGATGACCGGAGGGCAACCCTTTGAAGGGGGGCCAAGTACGGCTGATATTGCTCAGCAGGTTTACCACGAAGGGGTCAAACGTATTGCTGTTGTCTATAACGATCCTGATCGCTTACCGGACCGTGGTAAATTCCCTTCTGGTGTGACGTACCATTACCGCGAAGAACTCGATGAATTGCAGAAAGAGATGAGAACCTACAAAGGGGTCTCCCTCATTATCTACAACCAGACCTGTGCGGCAGAGAAACGTCGCCGTCGTCGCCGGGGCGAATATCACGACCCGATGAAACGGGTTTATATCAACAAACGGGTTTGTGAAGGCTGTGGTGATTGCTCTATCCAGTCAAATTGTATTTCCGTTATGCCTGTTGAAACGCAATGGGGACGGAAAAGGCTTATTGACCAATCTTCCTGCAATAAAGATTTTAGCTGTGTGAATGGTTTTTGCCCGGCTTTTGTTACCTTAGAAGGGGCTGAAGTGAGGGCTGGTGAAGGGGTTTCTGTCGAACCTCCCAATGACATTCCCGTCCCAACCCTTCCGTCATTAGAAAAGCCTTATGGCATTTTGATTGCGGGGGTTGGAGGAACCGGGGTGGTGACCATTGGTCAACTCCTGGGGATGGCCGCTTTGATCGAAGGGAAAGGGGCTTCGGTTCTTGATTTTACAGGATTGGCCCAAAAGGGTGGGGGGGTGCTTACCCACCTTCGTCTGGCTAAAACCCCAAATGAAATTCGTTCAGCCCGCCTCCCTGTTGGTGGGGCTAATTTGCTGCTGGCTGGGGATATGGTTGTGGCCTCCAATAACGAAGCCGTTTCAACTTTACGCAAAGGCCATACCAAAGCCGTCGTGAATTCCAGGGTGTTGCCTACTGCGGTAACCGTTTTACAGCCTGATTTTTCAATAGATGATGCCCCTTTACGGGCCATGCTAGAACAAACCGTTGGGGAAGAAAATATCAGTTTCCTCAATGCTGGAAAGATCGCTGAAACCCTGACAGGCAATGCCATCACCGCTAATGTTTTCTTGCTCGGTTATGCCTATCAGCTCGGAGGGATTCCTTTAGGCCTCGACTCAATTTTGCGGGCCATTGACCTTAACAATGTGGATGTGAAGAATAATATCCGCAGTTTTCACTGGGGGCGGTTAGCTGTTCATGACCCGGCAACTCTGAAAGAAATTGTTGGTCGCTTAGATATTGAACTGCTCCCGGAAGAAAATCTTGACCAGCTTACAGAACGGTTAGAAAGTGATTTGGTTCGATACCAGGACCGAGCCTATGCTGATCGCTTTATGAGGGTGGTTAATAAAGTAAAGGCCCAAGGAAATAACCTAGCTTTGAGTGAAGCCGTTGTGCGCTCCCTCCATCGTTTGATGGCTCATAAAGATGAGTATGAAGTCGCACAGCTCCACATGGAAAGCGGCTTTATGGAAGAACTTAAAGAGGTGTTCACGGGAGACTTTAAAGTCAATTTCCATATGGCACCAGATTTAGCCATTAATCGTGACCCTAAAACGGGGAATTTAAAAAAGCGGGCTTATGGTCCGTGGATGGCAAGTTTATTGAAAATATTAGCTAAGTTTAAAGGGCTCAGAGGAGGTTTTTTTGATCCCTTTAGCCGCTTTGAAGAACGCAAAACATCCCGTCGCTTGATTAGTGACTACGAAAAAATTATTGAAGAATTGCTAGCTAAGCTTAGCGAGGATAATCTAAGCTTAGCTATCGAAATTGCCCAAACCCCTATGGATGTCCGGGGGTACGGGCATATTAAGGCTGCAACAGTACAAGCGGCTGAGAAAAAACAGGCGGAACTACTCAATCAGTTTCGTGCTAACAAAGAGGAGGCTTTGGCAGCAGAATAAACCAATATAGTTGCTAAGGTTATGTAAATAAACACTAATTATGGTTGGCATTGGCGCAAACTCGTTGTGCCAATTTAACCATGGAATTTTTTAAAATGCTTTGGGAGGCAAATAAATGAGCGATCAAATTAAGTACAATCTAACCGAAGACCAAATGCCCAAATCCTGGTACAATGTACAGGCTGATTTACCTGTGCCGATGCCACCACCGCTGCACCCTGGCACCGGGCAACCTATTGGACCAGATGACCTCGCGCCTCTGTTCCCAATGGCATTGATCATGCAGGAAGTGACACAGGAACGGGAAATTGAAATCCCTGATCCAGTTCGCGATATTCTATTTCAGTGGCGCCCCTCGACCATGTTTAGGGCCCGGCGTTTAGAGAAGGCTTTAGATACCCCTGCAAAAATCTATTACAAATATGAAGGCGTAAGCCCTGCGGGTAGCCACAAACCAAACACAGCTATTCCGCAAGCTTTCTATAACAAAGAAGAGGGCACAAAAAGGCTGACCACCGAAACGGGTGCCGGTCAATGGGGGTCGTCGATCTCTCTTGCAGGTGCTTTTTTCGGTCTGGATGTTGACGTTTATATGGTGAAGGTTTCCTATAACCAAAAACCATACCGTCGCGCTTTGATGGAAACCTACGGGGGACGTTGTATCGCGAGTCCGAGTACCGAAACCGCATCTGGTCGAGCTATTCTTGAGAAAGATCCAAACTCAACAGGTAGCTTGGGGATCGCTATTTCAGAAGCTGTGGAAGTGGCTGCCCAGAACGATGATACCAAATATGCTTTGGGCAGTGTTCTTTCCCATGTTCTCTTGCACCAATCCATCGTTGGCTTGGAAGCTATGCAACAAATGGAAATGGCTGATGATTACCCAGACGTGATCGTTGGTTGTGCTGGTGGTGGTTCAAACTTAGCCGGTATTACTTTCCCCTTCTTGGGCAAAAAATTACGGGAAGGAGGCAACACCCGTTTCGTTGCTGTTGAGCCTGCGAACTGTCCTTCATTGACCCGTGGCAAGTATGCCTATGATTTTGGTGATACGGCGCACCTGACTCCTTTGGTTAAAATGCATACATTGGGTAACTCCTTCGTGCCACCTGGTATCCATGCGGGTGGTTTGCGTTATCATGGTATGGCACCATTGCTTAGCCACGTTTATGACCAAGGCATGATGGAAGCTAAAGCTTATCATCAAACCGAGTGCTTTGCTGCGGCTGTTGAGTTTGCTCGCGCTGAAGGTATTGTTCCGGCTCCTGAATCAAGCCACGCTGTTAAAGGTGCCATTGATGAAGCTCTGCGCTGCAAAGCTGAAGGTAAGTCTGAAACAATCTTGTTCAACCTGTCCGGTCATGGTCACTTTGATATGGCGGCTTACACCGACTTCTTTGCGGGTAACCTTGAAGATCGTGATTACGATCAAGGTTGTTTGGATGCTTCGTTGGCTTCTTTGCCAGACGTTGCTGCTGAATAAGCACACGCATCGTTAAAAAAATGGGGTGGCAGCCAAATTGTCGCCCCATTTTTCTTTTGTTTTCCCCATTTTGGGATTACCTATAGCCCATTCGATTCTTTTCCAATTATATTCAAAGTAGGCGTCTCATGTTTGAAAATCTGAAACCCCTCCCGGACGATCCCATTCTTGGCCTGATGGTGGCCTATAATGCCGATTCCCGCCCTAACAAAATTGATCTAGGTGTTGGCGTCTATAAAGACGAAGACGGCAAAACCACCATCATGGACGCGGTTAAAAAAGCCGAAATGGTCCGTTGGGAACAAGAAGATACCAAGACTTACATCGGTATCCCCGGTGAAGCCGCCTACAACGATGCGATGCACAAGTTAATCTTGGGCGAAAATCACTCGGCTTTGAAAGATGGTCGTGTCAAAGGAGCCCAAACCCCTGGTGGCTGTGGTGCTTTGAGCATGGGGGCTGGTTTCCTCAAACGCGCCAATGCTGACATGAATGTTTGGGTAAGCACCCCAACCTGGGCCAACCACATCCCGCTAATAGGGACGGTTGGTTTGGCGATTAAAGAATATGCTTACTTTGACAAAGCCAACAGTGCTGTCGATTTCGATGCCATGATGGATGATCTGAAAAAAGTTCCTGCGGGTGATGTGGTTCTGATACACGGGGCGTGTCATAACCCAACGGGTGCTGACCTGAGCAATGATCAATGGGATGCGGTGACCGACCTGGCTGAGAAGAATGGTTTTACCCCTATGATCGACTTGGCCTACCAAGGTTTTGGCAATGGCTTGGAAGAAGATGCCTATGGTGCGCGCACAATGGCAGAACGCTTGCCGGAAGTTGTGATTGCCGCTTCATGCTCTAAAAACTTCGGCCTGTACCGGGAGCGCACGGGTGAGTTGATGATCATCGGCAAAAATGCCGAACAAACCAACATTAGTGCCAGCCAAGCTTACAGTGTTATTCGTAGTAACTACTCTATGCCCCCTGCTCACGGTGGGGCGTTGGTGCGGATTATTCTAGAAGATGCGGCTCTGCGGGCCAATTGGGAAACTGAGCTTAAAGGCATGTGTGGTCGTATCAATGATCTCAGGACCTTGTTCCGCGACAAAATGAATGACCGTGGTCACGATTTTAGTTTTATTGCTAAGCAAAACGGCATGTTCTCCTTCCTGGGGATTACGAAGGAACAAGTCCATCGCCTGCGTGACGAATACGCGATTTATATTGTTGATTCCAGCCGGGTAAACGTCGCTGGTATCAATAGCAAAAATATTGATTACCTTGCGGATTCAATTGCTGCCGTTCTTTAGGCCTTAAAATAAAAGCCCGCCATTCCTATGTTTGTAGGAACAGCGGGCTTTTTGATTCTAAAAAGGGGGGATGATGTTTCATCGACGCAATTTTTTGAAGAGTATCTTCTTCACAACAACGGCCTTCTTTTTCCCCTCACAGCTCCAGGCAAAAGGTAAAAAAGGAATCATCAGCCAAGATGGCCCTCTCTACATCAACGGCACGCTGGCTGTCGTTGGAGATAAAGTGCAAGCCGGGGACCGCGTAGAAACAGGCCCAGGGGCGAAAGGTGTCATTGTTCTTGGAGAAGATGCCTTTTTGCTTCGGGAAAAAACGAAGGTGGTCTTTCCCGAAGAAACGACATCTGAGAAAGTGTTTAAGATTATTGCCGGGGGCGTGCTTTCTGTCTTCGGCCCGAAAAAATTGGTTATCGATACCCCCGTCGCCACCATCGGAATCCGGGGAACCGGGATGTATATTCGTATTGATCAAGACCGAACATATGCCTGTCTTTGCTACGGGGAAGCGGACCTGCAATCTAAGCAGGACCCAAATGCCAAGGAGTTTCTCAAAACCAGCCACCACGATGCCCCACGTTATATTTACGGTAAAGGGCGCGAAAACCTTATCAATCAAGCACCTGTTACGGACCATAGTGATACTGAGCTGATTATGTTGGAGCAGTTGGTTTATCGGGTGCCCCCTTTTGGGAACACCCCGAGCGAACGCTATTAACTTTACATATGCGGTGTTAGGTAACTGGCGTTTCCTTCTTCTGATTTTTCATAAACATCTGCTGCTGCCCCAACGATTAAGGGATCGGGAGGGCAGGCAACCTTCGTGTCTTTGTTGGGATAAGGAATGTTGTGGAGGAAGTGGCGCATACAGTTGATGCGTGCCCGCTTTTTGTCATCAGATTTAACTACGGTCCAAGGCGCGTGGGCTGTGTCTGTATAGAAGAACATGGCTTTCTTGGCTTCGGTATATTCATCCCATTTGTCCAGGGATTGCATGTCAATGGGACTCAGCTTCCATTGTTTAAGAGGGTCTACCCGGCGTCCTTCAAAACGTCGGCGTTGCTCTGGACGACTGACTGAAAACCAGTATTTAAATAGCTTGAAGCCATCGTTGACCAGCATATGCTCTACTTCAGGAACTTGACGCATAAATTCCATATATTGGGTTGGCGTGCAGAAGCTCATGACCCGCTCAACACCTGCGCGGTTGTACCAGGAACGGTCAAGCAGGACCATGTCGCCTTTGGTCGGTAGGTGCTTGATATATCGCTGAAAATACCATTGACCTAATTCGGTGTTGGTTGGCTTTTCAAGGGCGACAACATGAGCACCACGAGGGTTGAGGTGTTCCATAAACCGCTTGATCGTTCCCCCTTTGCCAGCGGCATCGCGTCCTTCAAATAAGAGGAGGGCCCGTTCACCATATTCACGAATATAAGCTTGAACTTTAAGCAACTCGACCTGAAGTTCTTTCTTCTGTTTTTCGTAAGTTTTCCGGGACATTTTGCGTTTATAAGGGTAGTTGCCATTCTCGTAATTTTCGAGAAAGGTTTCTTTCGCAGTCTTATTATGAAGCTGTGTTTCTTTCGAAGGAGCCGCAGGCTCGCGGGCAGCCTTCTTTGCCACAGAGGCTTTTTTAGCCGATGTTTTTTTGGTGGCTTGCGGTGGGGTATCTTTAGTCACTTTAACTTGATCGTCCATGGCGTCCTCTTATTTAAGCATGTTTATTTTAGGGATGCATACGCAACGGCGCACATTCTACACTATTTTCACGTCAAAGAGGAGTGTGGATTTTTCAAGGCTCGATTGCAAAAATTAGATTATTCGTTTATGCCGATACCGCTTGAAGCCAAAGTGAAATATGTCTCGATTAACTCTGGGATCGGAACATCTTTAGCGGGGTCGTACCAACGCGCAAGCCAGTTGCACATGCCGATATAGGCATAGGCGGTCATCTTGGCGTTGAGGGCTTTTTTGAATTCGCCTTTCCCCTGGCCTTCCTCAACAAGATCAACCCAAAGCTGACTGTATTCATCCCATACGCGACGAAGTTCGCTAAGCTTGGCGTCGTTGCGGAAAAAATGCTCTTCACGTAAGGCGACACTCATTTCAAGGTAAGTAGGGTTGAAAGCATTGAGGTGGGTCTGGATGGCACCATGGAGTTTTTCCATGGAAGTCATGTTTCCTCGCATCACCCCTTTCATATTCATCAGCAAATTGGTGCTCGATGGGAGGATGACCTCAAGCAGAATATCCCCCCGGCTTTTGAAATAGTAATAAACGCCTTCGCGCTTAATCCCTACAGCCTGGGCGATGTCTTCTATCGAAGTGTTGGCAACCCCTTGACGATCAAAGACTTCTGCTGCCCGTCTTAATATTTCCCTGCGCCGACTCATATTTTTACATACCGTAAAAGTGATCTCAAAAGGAGATTCGGTTGATGTTGTATTTTACTGTATGTAAAGGGATTGTGCTTGGCAAGAGAAAATTTTACAGGTGTGTAAAAAAGAAGTTTACAGGGGTGGTGGTTTTGGGTTAGTTTAAGCTTCAAGAGATCGAAATAATCGTCAGTCGGGTAGGGTGGCGAAAATAAGTATTAGACAGGAGTGTGGAAACGTGTCGTTCAAAGCTGAAATACCTTATGGTGCATATTGGTCTTCTCCTTTTTCCCGTTGGCAGGGTTCGCTGGCGAATCTTCATGCGGTGAAGTTTGGTGCTGATACCGCTAAGAAGGAATTGGAAAAACGCAACATTGCCGTTGATGATTTTGATTATGCGGTGTTGGGGTCGAGTGTTCCGCAAAAGGGCTCGTTTTATGGTGCTCCTTGGCTGGCTGGTCTTGTTGGTGCCGACAAAGCTGGCGGCCCGATGATCTATCAAGCTTGTGCCACGGGCGTGCGGACCTTGCTTTCCGCAGTGCAGGAAATTGAAGTTGGTATGGCGGAAAAGGCTTTGGTGGTTAATGCGGACCGGACCTCTAACGGCCCGCACATCCTCTACCCTAATCCTTCCGCTCCGGGTGGAACGGGCGACAGTGAAAACTGGGTGATGGACAACTTCTCTTGTGATCCTTTGGGGGGTCACTCTATGCTGCAAACTGCTGAGAATGTGGCTAAGAAGCATCAGGTTTCGACCGAAGCCCAGCATGAAATTGTCTTGCGCCGGACCGAACAGTACCAAGCGGCTTGTGCCGACGGTCATGCCTTCCATAAACGTTATATGACTCTTCCTTTTGAGGTTCCTGATCCTCGTTTCCGCAAAGTGCGTAGCACTCTTGAGGGTGATGAGGGGATTACTATTTCTACGGCTGAGGGATTGGCAAAGCTTAAGCCTGTTATGCCTGATGGCACCGTGACTTTCGGCGGGCAAACCCACCCGGCTGATGGCAATGCTGGTCTGGTTGTGACCACGCCTGAGCGGGCTAAGGAGATGAGCAAAGACTCAAGCATCCGTATTCGTATCCATGGCTTTGGCCTGGCCCGGGCTGAGATGGCTCATATGCCAGAGGCCACGATCCCGGCAGCGACTCGGGCTCTTGCCCAGGCTGGTATGTCGATTGATAAGATGGATGCCATCAATTCACACAATCCTTTTGCCGTGAATGATGTTGTCTTCGCCAAAGAGATGGGGTGGGATGCGATGAATATGAATAACTATGGTTGTTCGCTCATTTGGGGTCATCCTCAAGCTCCAACTGGAACTCGGTCAATTATTGAGCTTGTTGAAGAGTTGGCGATGCGTGGAGGCGGGTATGGCATGTTTGAAGGCTGTGCTGCTGGCGATACCGCCATGGCTGTAGTTATTCAGGTTGGTGAGTAAGTTCTAGCTATGGATATCTCTGATTGGATTGATCGGCGGGCGGTTTTTACGCCAGACAAAGCAGCTATTCGCTTTAAAGGGGAGAGTGTTTCTTATAAGGCTCTTTCTGAAAAGGTTGGTCGTTTGACCTCGGTCTTGCGTAGTGCTCTTGGTGTTCAAAAGGGGGCTCGCGTTGCCTACCTTGGATACAACAGCCCTGATTTGGTTGCATTGGTTTTTGCCTGTGCCCGAGTGGGGGCGATTTTTCTGCCGATGAACTGGCGCCTAGAAGGTCCTGAGCATGCCTATGTGTTGAACGATGCCGAGCCTGCCGCTATTTTTGTCGAAGAAGTCTTTGCGGATATGCTCGATGGAATTAGCAATGACATTCCTGAGGCCCATATTGTAAAATTTGGTATCGCGCGGGATGGATGGCATTCTTACGAAACTCTGATGAATTTAGCCTCCAGCGGTCAGACTCGCGACCCGCAGGTAAGTTATGACGACCCAGCCTTGCTGGTTTATACATCTGGTACAACAGGGCGTCCTAAAGGGGCGGTGCTTACCCAAAATGCCCTTTTTTATGCCGCTGTAAATAGTGCTCATATGCACGATATGACCAGCAAAGATATCATTCTCACTACCCTACCCATGTTCCACGTGGGCGGCATGAATATCCAAACTCTTCCTGCTTTTCACGCGGGAGCGACGGTGGTGTTGCAGGATAGGTTCGAGCCAGACAGCACCTTTAAGGATATTGAGAATGAAAACCCAACCTTAACGGTTTTAGTTCCGGCGCAACTTGGTGCCATGATGGTTGATCCTCGTTGGAAAACAAACAAATTCGGCTCCTTGCGCTCAATCTCAACGGGGTCAACCCTGGTGCCAGAGGCTCTTATCAAAGCCATTCATGCAAAGGGCCTTCCCTTGCTCCAGGTTTATGGGTCAACAGAGACCTCGCCCATTGCGGTGTTCCTGATCGACGATGATGCTGATAAGCGGGTTGGTTCGACGGGCAAATGCGCCGTTCATTGTGACATGCGAATTGTTGATGAAGAAGGTAATGACAAGCAGGTGGGTGAGGCTGGCGAAATTTTGATCAAAGGGCCTAATGTCCTAACCGCTTACTGGAATAATGCTGAGGCGACTGCTGAAGCCCTAAAAGATGGCTGGTTCTATACCGGGGATATCGGTCATGTGGATGAAGAGGGGTATCTCTTCGTCGATGATCGTAAAAAAGATATGATTATTTCTGGCGGTGAAAATATCTATCCGGCAGCTTTGGAAAATATACTCGCAGAAAGCAACGACTTGCTCGAAGCTTCTGTTGTCGGACGTGATGACGATAAGTGGGGTGAAGTCCCCGTTGTGGTCGCTGTGCGCAAATCCGAAGAAGTAAAAGAAGACGATGTGAAAGCCTTGTTCAAAGGCAAGATCGCTAAATTCCAGCATCCGAAGGAGGTGTTCTTTGTTGATCAGCTTCCCCGGAATGCCATGGGTAAAATTGTAAAAGATGACATCAGAACATTGGTTCGTGACGGGAGCTTGAATTAAATGACAATGAAAATAGGCATCGACGTCGGGGGAACATTCACCGACTTCCTTTTTGTAAAAGAAGGAGAAGACCCCAAGATTTTCAAAACCCTCTCCACCCCAAGTGACCCCTCGATCGCTGTGATGAACGGTCTGAAGGATATCGCAGCAAGTGTGGACCCGGATATGGCACTGAACGATTTTGTCTCTCAAGTAGACACCATCGTTCACGGCACCACCGTGACCACCAACGCGACCCTAACCCGTCGCGGGGCAAAATCTGGCCTGATCACCACAAAAGGTGTGCGTGATGCGCTGGAAATGCGCCGGGGCATTCGAGAAGAGCAATATAACAATCGTTACACCAATGTTGAGCCGCTTGTTGAGCGCTATCTGCGGATCGGTGTGGAAGGTCGCTTGGACCGTAATGGTAAAGAGGTTGCCCCTCTTAATCTGGATGAAGTCCGGGCTGCGGTTAAGCTATTCAAAGAAGAAGAGGTCAAAGCGGTTGCAATTTGCTTCATGAACTCTTTTGCTAATCCTGAGCAGGAACAAGCGGCGGCTGATTTGGTTCGCAAAGAAATGCCGGAAGCTTATTTGACGGTTTCCTCTGATTTGCTGCCCTCCATTCGGTTTTATGAGCGGGTGAGTTCGACCGCGCTGAACACCTACATCGGCCCCATTCTTGATCATTACCTAAACCAACTTCAAGATCGGCTTAAAGGTGCTGGCTTTGGCGGCTTGCTTTTGATCATGCAATCCAATGGCGGCGTTATGTCTCCAGACGTGGCCCGTGAAAAAGCTGCATTGACCTTGCTCTCCGGCCCGGCTGCTGGACCTGGTGCTGGTTTGGTTTATGCCCAGGCTCACGGCGAAGACAAATGTATTGTCACCGACATGGGCGGCACCAGCTTTGAAGCGGCATTGGTTGTTGATGGTCCGATCATGGTTAACGAAGGTGAAATTGATCGTCACCGTATCGCTCTGCCCATGCTGGGTATCCACACCATTGGTGCGGGCGGTGGTTCCGTTGGCTGGATCGATGAGGGCGGCTTGCTCCGTATGGGTCCAGAAAGTGCTGGTGCAGACCCCGGACCGGCCTGTTATCAAAAAGGCGGTGTTAAACCAGCCACCACCGATGCCAACGTTATTCTTGGCTATCTCAATCCCGGCTTCTTTGCTGGCGGTAAAATGTCTCTGGATGTTGAGGCTTCACGCAAAGCGGTTGAAGAGCATGTTGCCAAACCCCTCGGTCTGACGATTGAAGAGGCGGCTGCGGGTATGTACCGGGTGGCTTGTAACAATATGGCCCAAGGCGTTCGTGAAGTGACCATCAAGCGGGGGTTTGATCCGCGAGAATTTCCCATGATTGTGGCTGGTGGTGCTGGGCCAATTCACTCTTGCACCATTTGCGAAGAACTCGAAGCCCCCTTCCAAATCATACCTCGGGCAAGCTCAATTCTCTGTGCCGTTGGTATGTTGATGAGTGATCTCAAGCATGATTTTGTTCGTACCTACGTCTCACCACTGGTTGGTGCCGATTGGGCCACGCTAGGTAAAATTATCGATGATATGAAAGCGGAAGGGGCGAAGCTCCTGACTGAAGAACGTATTGCCGAAGATCAGCGTGAATACTTTATCAAGTTTGATTGTCGGTATCTCAAGCAATTCCACGAAGTTTCCTTCGTGGTTCCTGCCGATGCCTTTGACAAACGTGATGAAGAATCTATTGCGGAAGCTTTCCATGCAGAGCACAACCGTCTCTATGGTTACTCTCTCAAAGGGGATGCAACGGCTCCGGTTGAAATCATCAACGTGCGTGTTCAGGCTGTTGGTCAAGCTGACAAGCCAAGTTTTGCTGCAGAAGAGTATAATGGCAATGATGCATCGCACGCTCGTAAGGGCGAACGCTCGGTTTATGTGCCAGAAGATAATGCCTTCAAAACCGTCTCAATTTTTGATGGTCACGATTTGAAATACGGCAATCACATCGAAGGCCCGGCGATGATCGAGTCGGAAACCACCGCTATTTTCGTCAGCGGCTCATTCAACTGTGTTGTCGATAAATTAGGCTCTTATGCTCTTTATAAAAAGGGCCGTAAAGACCTTGTAGAAGCCACTCTGAAGGGAGAAGGATAATGAGTAAAGTTGATCCAATCCTACTGTCTGTTTATGCCCGGACCTTTAAGTCCATCACCGACGAAATGTCCATGTCAGTGCAGATGACCACTCGGTCGCCAATTTTGTGCGAAGCGAAAGATTTTGTGACGGGCCTTTATGATGCTGAAGGCAACATGCTTGAGCAAACTGAGAACCTGCCGATTTTGGCTTTTTCTCTGGCCCCGGTTTGTAAATATATCATTGAGTACTACGAAGGGGACTTTGCTCCAGGCGATGTAATTTTCCACAACGATGTGTTTAGCCTTGGCAACCAAAACAATGACGTGGCTGTGTTCAAGCCGATCTTCCATGAAGACACGCTTGTCGGTTGGGCGGCGGTAAAAGGCCATCAGGCTGATATTGGTGGTAACGTTCGGGGGGGCTACAATCCCAATGCGACGGAAGTTTGGCAAGAAGCCCTGCGCATTCCTCCGGTTAAAGTTTATGAAGGCGGCAAGCTCAAAAAAGATGTTTGGGATTTGATTTTTGCCAACATCCGTCTCGATATTGTCTCCCATGACATGAGGGCCCAAATGGGGGCCTGTACGGTGGGCGAACGTCGCTTGCAAGATGTTATCAAGAAGTATGGCCTTGAGAGCTACAACGCTCACAAAGCAGCTTTGTTTGAGGCCTCTCGTAAAATGATGGAAGCCGAAATCACTCAAATTCCTAATGGGGTATATAGCGGCGAAGGCATGATCTATTTCGATGGTCATAATAAAGGCACCGAGTTTACTATCCGGGTTGAAATCACCGTCAGTGATAAAAGTATCAAGTTTGATTACAGCAAAACAGATGCTCAAACCGATGGTTTCGTGAACGGCACTTTCACGTCCAGTGCCTCCGCAACCATCCTGACCTTACTGCAAATGGTCAACCCAGATATCCCCCACAATGAGGGCATGATTAAGCCGCTGGAAATTATTATTCCTGAAGGCACCGTGCTTAATGCCAGCTATCCAAAAGCAACCACCTTCGGTAATCACCTCTGCCCACCCAATGCGGATGCCATCATCCGTGCTCTCGCGCCTGTTATCCCTGATCGGGTTACCGCAGGGTGGAATAACCTTCTTTGTTCCCTGACCACAGGCCATGATGAAGAAAAAGGTGATGATTATGTAGATATTGGTTTCATGGGACTTAAAGGTGGCTCCGGGGCAATGATCGGAACCGATGGGTATGACCATATTGGGATGATTGACGCTTCTGGTGGATTGCTTGATCAAGACTATGAGATGTTCGAACAAACCACACCCCATCTGCTCACAAAACATGAGTTTCTTGAAGATTCCGCTGGTGCCGGACAATGGCGCGGAGGTTTGGGTGTTGAAACAGAATTCGTAATTGGTTCTGAAGATACCCAGTTGGTGACCTTCGGTGATGGCGATTTTGAAGCCGCTTTCGGTCTTAATGGTGGTGAAGGTTCAATCCTCAACATCATTGAAATGACCTATCCAGACGGCACCCATGTTGTGCCGAATAACAAAGATCTGATCACGGGTGTTCCTAAAGGCACCGTCTACCACCAAATCGCAGGTGGTGGGGGTGGAAATGGCGATCCTAAGAAACGGGATCGTGAATTGCTAAAACGCGAAGTGCGCAACGGCATCATTTCGGAAGGCATGGCGAGGGACAGTTATGGACTTTGAGCTTTCTGAAGAGCAAAGAGCTATTCAGGATACCTTCGCCCGTTTCTGCGATGAGCGCATTGCGCCGCAAGCAGAAGCCCTGGACGAAGCCCATGCTTATCCTAAAGCCCTTGTTGAAGAGCTTGGGGAGCTAGGTTTCTACGGCTTTCGTTACAGCGAAGAGTCCGGCGGCTCTGGTCTTGATCTGCTGACATATACCTTAGCTATTGAAGAAATTTCTCGTGGCTCTATGTCATTGGCAGGGGCGGTGACCATGCAATCCCTGATGGGAACCAAGTTCCTGGAAATGCTGGGCAATGAGGACATTCGGACCCGGTTGTTCAACCCAGCCTTAGAGGGCAAAAAGATCGGTGGCATTTGCATGACCGAACCGAACGCTGGTTCGGATTTGGGAAGCCTTGCGACCACAGCAACCAAGGTTGAGGGCGGTTGGGTTCTTAATGGTCAAAAAATTTGGATCACTGCTGCGCCTAATGCTGATTTCTTCACCGTCTTCGCCCGCGCGGGTGAAGAGAAGAAACTGACAATATTCCTGGTGGAGAAAGACTTCAAAGGCTTGGTTGTCGGACGTTCCATTGAGAAAATGGGGGTCTGGGCTTTACCAACCTCTGAACTGGCTTTGGATGAATGCTTTGTGCCTGACACCCACATGTTGAGTAAAGAAGTGGGGGACGGGGAGCAACATCTGCGCAAGCTGTTGGCTGAAATCAGAATCGTTACCGGTGCTTTGGCTGTGGGCCTAGGGCGCGCCGCTCTCGACTCTGCCATCCAATATGCCAGCGAGCGCAAGCAATTTGGCAAAGCGATTAATCGCTTTCAGGCTATTCAGTTGAAGCTTGCCGATATGGCAACCGAACTTGAAGCTGCCGGGCATTTGGTTCGTTATGCCGCTTGGCTCAAAGACAACGACAAACCACACCATAAACAAGCCGCCATGGCGAAACTGTTTGCTTCGGAAACTGCCGCGAAGGTTGCTGACCAAGCGGCACGGGTTTCGGCCTCATACGGCTTCGCTATGGAATACCCATTCCAGCGTTATTTGCGCGACGTTCGTTTCACCCTGATCGGTGGTGGAACCAGTGAAATTCTTAAATTGATAATCGCGAAGGAGCTTTCTTCATGAGCGACAAAAAGATCAGAGTATTGATCGCCAAACCCGGCCTTGATGGTCATGACCAAGGGGCCAAAGTTGTGGTCCGCGCCCTGATGGATGCGGGAATGGAGGTCATCTATACCGGCCTTCGGCAATCCCCAGAAGCTGTTGCCAACACGGCAGCCCAGGAAGATGTGGATGTCATTGGCTTGTCCAGCATGGCAGGCTCCCACATTTCTTTCTGCAAACGTCTCAAGGTTTTGATTGATGAGCATGGCATTGATGACAAGCTGTGGTTAGTTGGGGGTAATATTCCCCCTCAAGACCATGAAGAAGTATTGAAAATCGGTGTTGATGCCATCTTTGCACAAGGCAGTAAGATGGAAAGTTTCATTGACTATATCCGGGAGAACGTCAAATGAGTTATCGTTTAGATGATGGCCGGGTGGTGAATGAATCCGGCATTGAAATTAAAACCAGCTATGGCCCAGAAGATGTAGAAGCCAGCGGCGGTACTGAGATGATCGGTGAGCCGGGGCAATATCCGTTTACCCGGGGCATCCATGGTGAGATGTACCGCAAACGGCCCTTTACCATGCGCCAATATGCGGGCTTTGGGAATCCAGCCGATACCAACGAGCGGTTTAAATATCTGATTGCCAATGGTCAGACGGGCTTGAATGTGGCCTTCGATCTACCTACCCAAATCGGCCTTGATTCAGACAATCCCATGTCGGAAGGCGAGATTGGTCGGGTGGGGATGTCTATCGATACCCTTAAAGATTTCGAAATTGCTTTTGATGGCATTGATCTGGAAAAAATTACCGTATCCATGACCATCAATGGCTCCGCTGCCATCGCTATCGCTATGTACTTAGCGATGGCTGAAAAACGCGGCTACGATGTTTCCAAGCTTCGCGGCACAGCCCAGAACGATATCTTGAAAGAGTTTATCGGACGCGGCACCTGGATTTTTCCGGTGGAAGCTTCGGTGAAACTGGTTGTTGATACCATCGAATATTGCGCCAAGAATGCGCCCAAATATAGTCCGGTCAGTGTTTGCGGGTATCACATTCGTGAATCGGGTGCTAATCCAGCGCAAGAGATTGCTTATGCTTTCTGTATTGCCAAGGCCTATGCCGACGAAACCTTGAAGCGTGGCCTGGATATTGATGAGTTTGCCGGACGCCTATCCTACAACCTCAATCTTTTTGGTTCTCTCTGGGAGCAAGTCGCCAAGTTCCGCGCTGCTCGCGGCCTGTGGGCCAAGATCATCAAAGAAGAGTATGGCGCGACAGACCCAAAATCTATGTGGTTGCGTATGATTGCTGGCGGCGGCGGCGGTGGCTTGACCTTCGAACAGCCTGAAGTGAACATTGTTCGCGGGGCCTACTATGCCTTGATTTCGGCTTTATCCGGCACCCAGACCATGGCTCTTTGTTCTTATGATGAAGCCTACACAATTCCAACCGAATATTCTGCGCGGATTTCCCTGCGGACCATGCAGTTGTTGGTCGAGGAAATGGGCTTGGCCGATACGGTCGACCCGATGGCTGGTTCTTATTATATGGAGACCATGACCAACCAAATCCGCGACAAGATTGTTGAGATCATGAAAGACGTGGATGACCAAGGGGGAATCATCAAACTGGTTTCCACCGGAGAAATCCAATCGGCTGTGTCGGCTCAAGCCTACACCATGCAAAAAGACATCCAGCAAGGCCGCTTCAAAAAGGTCGGCGTTAATTGCTATGAGATGGAAGAAGAAGAAAAAGAAGTGGAGTTCCACCCTTACAATGAAGAGGATGGAAAACGCCAAATCGACAGCATGAATAAAGTGAAGGCCGAACGTGACCAGGGGGCTGTTGCTGCAGCTCTCGCCAAGGTTAAAGAGGCGGCCCAGAATGATGATAATACCATGCCCGCTATTGTTGAGGCTGTGAAAGTCTACGCTTCCGTAGGTGAAATCACCAATGCCCTGACCGATGTCTTCGGACATTACGAAGAACCCATTCGGTTCTAGGAGAAATTTGATAATGAGTGACATACAAAACTATGAAACGCCGAACTCGGTTTCCGAAGCGGCGGATGTTCTTGCCAAAGGGGATGTGACCATCCTGGCGGGGGGAACGGATTTAATGGTTCAGGTGGAAGCCGGACGGGTCGCGTACAAATCTACCCTGATGAATATTCGTCGGGTGGAAGGCCTTCGCGGAATTTCCGATGAAGGGGAACAGATCCGTGTTGGGGCTTTGACGACGATCACCGACCTTTTGGAAAGTGACCTGATTGCCAAGCATTGCACAATCTTAAATGAAGCCGCTGATGCGTTTGCCTCTGTGCAAATCCGCAATGCCGGAACCATTGGCGGTAATATCTCCAATGCGTCTCCGGCGGGTGATACGCTGGTTCCTTTAGTGGTGCTGAATGCAGAAGTGGAGCTAGCTTCCAAACCAAATGGCTCTTTAGTAACCCGGACCATTCCCATTAAAGATTACTTCACAGGACCGGGCAAAACCAAGAAAGCCGACAACGAGTTATTAGTGGCGGTTCTTATTCCAAAACCTGTTGCGGGTTTTGTCTCGACTTTTGAAAAATTCGGTAGTCGTCCGGCCCTTGATATTTCAACGATTTCGGTTGGTCTTGGGGGTGTCCTCAAAGATGGGGCTCTCACGGACGTTCGAGTTGCTTTCGGGGCCGTTGCTCCGGTCCCGTTAAAAGCGACAGCAACGGAACAAGCTGCTGAGGGTAAGACACTTGATGAAGCGACGATAAATGCCATTGCGGCTGTTGCTAAAGATGAGGTTAACCCCATCGATGATGTGCGGGCCACGGCCTGGTACCGCAAAGAAATGATTGAAAGTTCAATGAAAAAGGTGCTTCGCCATGTCTGCAAATAACATGTCTGCAAATAACATGTCGCCAACTAAAAAAATGCTCACGCGTGAAATTAATTTCACCCTTAACGGCAACCCCGTTCAGGTGACCGTTCTTGTTGCCGAGAATGCTCTGATCATGCTGCGGGAAGAGCTCAACCTGACTGGAACTAAGTATGGTTGCGGTGAAGGTGAATGTGGGGCTTGCTCCATTTTAATGGATGGTGAATCGGTTAACGCCTGTCTGATGTTTGCTGTCGATTGTGATGGTCGAGACATTGTAACTATAGAAGGCCTTGCCCAAGACGAGACCAATGACCAGTTAAGAGATGCCTTTGTTGATAAAGGGGCTGTTCAGTGTGGGTTTTGTTCGCCGGGCATGATGATTTCTGCCAAAGCTTTGCTCGACAAAAAACCCAATGCCAACCGCGATGAAATTAAGCGGGGCTTAGAGGGCAATATTTGTCGCTGCACAGGCTATGTCAAAATCATTGATGCCGTTGCTGCTGTCAGCGGAACCAACCAGTAGGAGAGCTTGAGATGCCAACAATCGAAAAAGAAACCCTGATTGGTAAGCGCGTTACCAAGCGAGATGCACCTGAGAAAGCTGCCGGACGGACCCAGTATATCCATGATATGAATGTCCCCGGTCAACTCATCGGCAAAATCCTGCGCACGGACCGTATCCACGCCAAAATTCTCAGCATTGATACCAGTGCGGCAGAAGCTCTGCCGGGTGTAAAAGCTGTGATCACGGCGAAGGACATGCCTAAAAAGATGTTGGGGCTTAACAACGACAACCCCCCTCTTAAAGGAGACAAAGTTCGGGCCGAACGCGACGAGATCGCCGCTGTGGCTGCTATCAGCGAAGAAATTGCCCAGGAAGCACTTAAGCTGATCAAGGTAGAATACGAAGATCTTCCGACTTTGTTTGATCCGCGTTTGTCAGAAAAAGAAGGCGCGCCACATATTCAGGAAAGTAAAGACAGTAATGTCTGCATGGAATTTGAATATGAACATGGTGATGCTGCTAAGGCTGAGGCTGAATCCGATTTTGTTATCGAAGATACGTTCAAGCTCCATTATGTGACTCACGCCTGTATGGGTGTGAGCGGGGTGATCGCCGACTTTGATAATGTAACGGGTAACTTGACCCTACATTCAAACACCCAAGTCCCTTTCCTTCATAAACGGGAATTTGCTGAAGTGTTGGAGATGGACCCCAGCCGGATCCGGGTGATCCAACCTCCTATCGGGGGTGGTTTTGGCTCTAAATTGGATATCTATCCATTCGAACCCATTGCCGTGATTTTGGCGAAAAAATCTCGCTGTCCTGTGAAGTTGATCTTTACCCGCGAAGAAGAGTTCTTGGCCTCTCCAACCCGCCAGCCTGCCTATATCAGTTTGCGCAGTGGTGTTAAAAAGGACGGAACCATTACCTCTCGGGTGTTTGATTCGCTTTTGGATAACGGCGCTTACACCTCCTGGGGAGCCACCATTCCTTTCGTGATGATGCAGACGGCTTCTTCCTTCTACCGGGTGACAGATTGCCAATATGCCACCAAGGCTGTGTATACCAACAACCCAACCGCCGGGTCGTTCCGGGGGTATGGTAACCTGCAAGCGACCTTTGCCATCGAACAGCATATGGATAAGATGGCTGAGGCTGTCGGTATGGATCCGTTGGAATTCCGTTTGAAAAATGCACAAGAGGCTGGTGAAGTAACGGGCCAAGGCATGCATTTTAAAACGTGTGGTTTTAAAGAGTGTTTGACCACGGCGGGTGAGAAAAGTGATTTCAGTCGCAAATTTGCTGAGAATAATGCCAATCGTGATAATGGTAACCCGATCAAAAAAGGCATCGGTATAGCCTCCATGCTCCATGTGGGCGGCGGGGCGAAAATCTATCCTTCTGACGGTTGCGGCACCATCCTCAAAATGGATGACTTTGGTCACGTGACGATCTTGACCGGAGCTTCTGAAATTGGTCAGGGGTCGGAAACGGTTCTGTCACAGTTGGTTTGTGAAGAGCTGGGCGTGCCACTTTCTGCGGTTACCGTTGTTAACAACGATACCGACATTACCCCTTGGGATGTGGGCGTTCACGCCTCACGAACCACCTTTATTGGCGGCAATGCAGCGATAGGCGCGGCGAAACTCGCCAAAGCTAAAGTGCTTGAATCAGCGTCTCAGGTTTCCAACATTCCTGCCGATCAATTGGATATGCGCGGCGGCTGCATTGTCAGGGCTGACGATGGCGAGATTATCATGAAGCTTGATAAACTGCTTCGTGGTTTGCACTTCAAAGAAAAATCTGAACTTGTCACCACCTCGTTCTATTATGAGCCGCCATCGGTTCACCAAGACAAAGGCTTCAAGGGCGATGTCTCTGCTGCTTATGCTTGGGCAACCCATGTTGTTGAAATCGAGATCGATACGGAAACAGGCATTGTGACCTTGGATAAAGTAACAGCGGCCCATGATGTGGGACGCGTACTTAATGAGATGAGCCTGGAAGGGCAAATCGAAGGCGGTATAATTATGGGACAGGGGTATGCTCTGACCGAAGACCTTTTGGTCAAAGAAGGTCGGGTGATAACGCCTAACTTCCGGGACTACAAACTGGTTACTGCCCCAGAAATTCCTGAAATTGATTTAAGCTTTATTGAAACTCAAGATGGCGAAGGCCCTCAAGGGGCCAAAGGGGTGGGCGAAGCGCCGTCCATTTGTATGGCGGCTGCGGTCGGTAATGCCATCTTCAATGCAACAGGAATTCGTATCTACGAAGCCCCCTTTACCCCTGAGAAAGTTTATCGAGCTCTTAAAGGGAATGTTGAGACACCTACTATGGCTGCGGCGGAGTAAGGGTGAAACACCGCGCTTGTTGTTTCCGGGATTCCCGCCTGCGCGGGAATGACGATCGGGAAAATGGGAATGGTGACGGCGTATATTAGTCATCACTCCCGCGCAGGCGGGCGTTAGTGTGCCAGTAACGAATTTAGAGGAAAGAAAACACCAATGAAAAAGCGCACCGTCCTTTCGATGGAACAGGCCCTGAGCATGCCGTCGGCGACCCTTCGGTTTGCTCAACTGGGCTGGCGAGTGATTCGCATCGAAGCGACCCCCTTTGGCAAAGGACTCCCCGGAGACCCTAACCGTTATATCGGGGCCAATGTGGTAGATGATGATCGTCGGACTTACTTCATTGCGCCCAACGTGGGCAAAGAGGCCATTGCGCTTAATCTTAAAGACCCGGAAGGCCAAGCGGTTCTGCATAAAATTATTAAGGAATTGGACGTTGATGTCTTTTGTTGCAACACCTTGCCTTCTCGTTACGAAGCCTTTGGTATTGATTACGACACTCTAAAAGGGGTGAAGGAAGATATCATTTGGGCCGGAATATCTGCCATGGGGCCAAAATATCCCAACTTCCCTGGTTACGATCCAGCCATACAAGCTATGGCTGGCTATATGGAGTTAACAGGCAATGCTGATGGCCCGCCGATGCTTTCAGGGGTGCCGATGATTGACCTCAAAGCTGGGGATGAAGTTTTTGCTGGTGTTTGTTTGGCTTTGGCAGAACGGGCTGAAACGGGGAAAGGGACGCGGATTGATGTTTCGATGCTCCAAGCCGCAGCATCCTGGCTCATTACTACATTGCCGTTGCTGGATTTCGATTGTGATCCGTCAGAAATTACCCGCTGTGGCAATGAACACCGCAAATTTATCCCTACCAATGCCTATCCAACCGCTGATGGCTTTATTTATATGGCGATCGGGAATGATGTGCAGTGGAAGCGGCTGTCAGAAATTCCGAAGTTTACCTCTATTGCAAATGAAGTGAGGGAGACCAATGACGGACGCCATAAGGAGAGAGAATCGATTCATAAAGATGTAGCTGCAGTCACTATTCAATATGAAACCAAAGAAATAGCTGCTGATTTCGCCTCAGCGACTATTCCCCATGCCCCGATTCATGATATTCCACAGGTGGCGAACCTTGGTGCCCTCAGAGATAAACTGACCAAAACAACCACGCCTGAGGGTAAAACAATCAGGATGCAGCCACCTGCGGTTGATGTTGAGGGGGGGCAGACAGAGTTATCTTTCCCGGCAAAATACTCTCAAGATACAGGAAATGTCCTTTCTCAGGCCGGATATGACAATGATCAACGTAAGGGCTTGTTAGAGCGGGGGATTATTGCTTAAACTCCGTCATATTCTTGCCTTTTTGGAGATTACTATTGAGGGGCGCACGGAATATAAGAAGGTACATTTTTAGAAAAAAATGGAAATATGTAATTCGGTACTAAAAAACCGGTTTGCAAATGTTGGAATGTTCGTTATGCTAACAATTAGAAGATTAAACACCCGTCCAGCATAGGATGCGCAGGGAAAAGGTAATTCTTTTCTAGGCGAAGCTATTAGAATATAAGGGTGAGTAACAAGTCGTAAAAAAAGCGACTGTCCAGGTCTCTATCTTACTTCCTTACAGGGGGAGGTTGAGGTCAGGTTTTATTGAGTTTGAGGCTTTAACTGCGCATTTTAAAAACACATGCGCTATTTGGGAGGACCAAAATGAAGAAATTTTTAACCGTATTTGCAGGTGCCGCTGTTGGCGTTGCTATGATCTCTGGTGTTGCTGCAGCAGCAGACATGAAATTAACCATGTCGTCTTGGTTGCCAGCTAATCACGTTATTCCTGCGAAGATGATGCAGCCTTGGATCGACAAAGTAGCTGAAGTTACCGAAGGTCGTGTTCAGATTAAAATACTGAAAAAAGGCCTTGGTCATCCGAAGGTTCACTTCGATATTGCTAAAGACGGTCTTGCTGACGTGACCTATTCTGTGCATGGCTACACTCCTGGTCGTTTCTTTATGACCAAATCAGCCGAATTTCCTTTCTTGGGTGACAGCGCAGAGGCGACTTCTGTAGCTTACTGGCGTGTTCACCAAAAATACCTTGCTAAGGCAAATGAGCATGATGGTGTCAAGCTTCTTGGTCTGATGACTCACGGCCCTGGGCAAGTTCATAATTCTAAAAAAGACATTGCTAATGTCTCTGACTTCGAAGGTATGAAATTCCGTATCGGTGGAGGTGTTGTTGCTGAAGTTACCAAATCTTTGGGGATGACCCCAATGTTGGCACCTGCGAGCAAAAACTACGAATATCTCTCAAATGGTGTTGCTGACGGAACTTTGCTTCCAATGGACTCTATTCCAGCGTTCAATATCACGAAGTTTGTTACGCATACGACGGTTGTTCCTGGTGGTTTGTACAACACTAGCTTCTTCTTGGTTATGAACCAACGTAAGTGGGACAAAATCTCTCCTGCTGATCAAAAAGCAATTGAAGCCGTTTCTGGCGAAGCCTTTGCTAAAGCTTCTGGTGCCGCATGGGATGCAGCCGATGCTTCCGGTCTTGCTGAGATGAAAGCTAACGGCAACAGCGTTCAAGTGGCTAGTGATGACCTAATGAAGCAAATCGTAGGTGCTACCAACCACATCGAAGCCGCTTGGGTTAAAGATGCCACTGCTAAAGGTGTCGATGGCGCAGCAGCAATGATGATGTTCCGTGATGAAGTGAAAAACTACAAATAGTTCGATGACTTCTCCTGAACAAGAAAGCAGTCAAGGTGGATTGGGGGGCAGACTCTGGCGAAAGCTGGAGTCTGTCCTCGGCTTCCTTGCGGCTGCACTCATTTTCATTTTGATGGCTTTGACATTTGTAGACGTTGTTGGGCGACAATTTGACTATCCACTTCCAGGTGGGCTTGAGATTACAGAGATTATGATGGGGGCCGTAATTTTTTTGGGGCTTCCTTTGGTAACAGCCGATAATGGTCATGTGGCCGTTGATCTTTTGGATAATTTAGTCCCACAAAATTGGAAAGCTGGCCAACAGTTTCTGATTAATTTGTTAGGTGCTGTTGTTCTAAGTGTTGTTAGCTATAAGCTCTGGGGGCGTGCGTTTGAGACGTTGGAGTACGGTGATAATACTGCTTACTTGCAAATTCCTTTAGCACCACTCGTTTTCTTCATGTCAGTTATGGCTGGAGTGACAAGTATCGTTTTTATAGGCCTCACAGTGCTAGCTTTTAAAAAGCATAATTCATAATTTGGTCGTAACCCCTAACCGGAAATATTTACGGTGGAAGATTCAATAATCGGATTTGTAGTCCTGCTTGGACTCGTCTTTATTCGCATTCCTATTGCGATTGCTATGGCTGTTGTTGGCTTTGTAGGTTTTGGCTACATTGTTAATTTTTATGCAGCCTTTGCTATGACATCACAAGTGGCTTTTGAGACAGGCATGGAATATAGCCTTTCGGTCATTCCTTTGTTCATTCTTATGGGTAACTTTGTTACCGAAGCTGGGTTGTCTAAGCAGCTCTATGCCGCATCAAATGCCTTTTTAGGGCACCGTCGCGGTGGCTTAGCTATGGCAACCGTTGTTGCTTGTGGTGGCTTTAGTGCGATTTGCGGCAGTTCTTTGGCAACTGCAGCAACCATGGCCAAAGTGGCAATGCCTTCTATGCGCAAATATGGATATGCTGATAGTCTTGCCTCCGGCTCCATTGCTGCGGGTGGCACATTGGGTATTCTCATTCCGCCCAGTGTTATCCTGGTTCTTTACGGCATTATTACCGAATCTGATATCGGCAAATTGTTTATGGCGGGCATCTTACCTGGTTTGCTCGGGGTGATTTGTTATCTTGGTGCTGTAAGTGTTGCAACCCGCATTAACCCTAAGCTTGGACCTCCAGGTGAAAAAACATCCTGGGCTGGGCGTCTAGTCGCTCTTAAAGGTGTATGGGGTGTTTTGACCCTGTTTATCCTGGTTATGGGCGGTATCTATGGTGGTATCTTCACCCCGACTGAAGCTGCGGGTATCGGGGCTACTGGTGGTTTCTTCTTTGCTTTGCTCAAAGGGCGGCTCTCTAAAGAGCATTTGATCGAGGTTCTTACCGCCTCGGTTAAAACCACAGCCATGATTTTCACCGTTTTGATCGGTGCAACCATGTTCTCTAACTTCATCAATATAGCTGGTCTGCCTGATGCTTTGGCTGAATGGGCGACGAGCTTTGATGTATCTCCTATGGTTATTGTTGGCCTTGTAGTTCTGATCTATTTGATTTTAGGGTGTGTACTTGAGAGCCTTTCAATGATTCTTCTGACCGTGCCAATCTTCTACCCCATGATGCAGGCTCTTGGCTTTGATCTTATCTGGTTTGGTATTCTGGTTGTTGTGGTAACAGAAATTAGCTTGATCACCCCGCCGATTGGTTTGAATGTGTTCGTTCTGAAAGCGGTCTTGCCAGATGTGACGACCAAAACGATCTTTAAAGGTGTAACGCCTTTCTGGATTGCGGATGTTATTCGTTTGGCTTTAATCGTCTTTGTCCCACCGATCTCTTTGCTTTTACCAAGGTTGATGGGGTAAGGCTTGTTCTAACAAAGTCACGATTGTGGCTCGCCAATTGTTTGGCGTGAGCATGAGCGGCTTTTGAGCGGAGGTTGTTTATGAAACAACTTCAATAACAGGGAGTAAAATTACTGTTTACAGCTCCTGTCTTTGTTAGCGGATTTCGCCCCTTTTACTTCCTGGGGACCCTTTATGCGCCGATATTGGTATTGATATGGCTCGCTGAGTTTTATGGCTTGGCGAGCTTTTCTTTTGCCGGAATTTCCCTTTCCCAATGGCATGGGCATGAAATGCTTTTTGGTTTCGCGGGAGCGATTATTTCAGGCTTCCTGCTGACAGCCTTACCCGGTTGGGCTGGAACCCCTGAAATCCATGGAGGTCGGCTTGCCTTTCTTAGTTTGCTCTGGCTGCTCGGAAGGATAGTTTTCTGGCTAGCCCCTTTACTGCCTTTTGCCCTCGTTGCAATTGTTGACTCATCTCTGTTCCTCTTTATGGTCTTTCTCTTGATCCCAGGGCTTAAAGGGGCAAAGAGCAAACTCTATTGGGTCCTTGTTCCTATCTTGCTGTGGTTTTTTGGCTGTGATGTGGCTTTTTATAGCGGCCTAGCCAAGGGAGATAGTCTAGCTGTTGATCAGGCTCTGTTGGCAAAGGTCTACGGGTTGATTTTTCTTTATACAATTGTCGCCGGAATTCTTGTGCCATCATTTACTGAAACCGCGTTAAAACAGAAAGGCTGGCGGGGACAAATGACCTTGCTTCCCTGGCTTGAATGGGCGGCTGTGGGAACGGCTTTTCTTTATGGGTTGTCGGGACTTTTCTTTATAGGGAGTGATATCGCCGCTTGGGCGGCACTATTGGCTCTTGGCGTTCACAGTATCCGGTTTTTCCGGTGGCAGGGCCTCAAGGTCGCCGATACGCCTATCGTTTTTATTCTCCATGTAGGTTATGGCTGGCTGCTGGTTGCTTTCTTGCTAAGGGCTTTATCTGACCTGGGATACGCTATACCCGCCATGTCGAGTATCCATGCCTATACCATAGGCGCCTTAGGCTTAATGAAACTCGGACTTATGACCCGGGTTGCCTTGAAGCATACAGGACGTTCTCTTACGCCAAACAGCTTGGTTGTTAGTGCCTATGGCTTGATGTTTTTTGCCGCTTGTATCCGGCTTTATGCGCCTTTTTCTATGATTGAACCTTTCATGATTGGCCTGTCTTCTGTGGCCTGGGCTTTGGCATTTGCAATCTACTTTTTTAGTTATGGAAAGCTGTTCCTCGTTCCCAGCCTACCTCGCTAACCGAGTTGAATCTCCCCCACCGTCCTTTCAAATATGAATGTTTGATTATCCTTAAAGTAGATAGACATTGAAAAATAATCCCTGATGGGTGTTGTATAGTCAGAAGAAGAGCAACAAACTCATGTGAACATTTGAGGAAATCCGTGGTGTTTCGGGTAATTATTCTAGCAATATTGTTTAGTGTTTCTGTATCGTCTTTGGGGAAAGCCCAAGACACAATTATCCTCACGACCCATGAGCTAGAGCCATATAGTTATTATAACGAAAAAAGAGAATTTGTTGGTTTGGCTGTTGAGGTTGTCCGCTGCGTTATGGATAGCCTGAAGCAACCTTACAAAATTAATGTTGTACCCTGGAAGCGGGCTCAGTTCTTGGTCCAAAAAAATGCTGCTGCTGGGTTTTTTGCCGGGTCGCAAAATAAGTTCAGAGATAGCTATGCTGTCATGTCGGCGATCATTGCTGAACAAAAATGGACTTGGTATCTCCTCAAAAAATCTAAGTTTTCACCTGAAGATGAAAATTTTAAAAGTCAGGCTTTAGTCTCAAGTTTTAATGGGGCTAACATGCAAAAGTGGCTGATAGAAAATGGATACAAAACCATAGGTGATCTGCCCAGAAACACGGAAGTACTCTTAAGAATGCTTGAATATGAAAGAGTCGATGCTGTTTTAGTAAATGATCAAGTCATGGCGACACTTTTGAAAAAATATGGACTTGAGAAAGAAGTGAAATCCTTTGTGAATAGAGATAAACCACTCGGTGTTTACTTTTCGAAGCATTTTCTAGCTAGCCACGAAGGCTTTGTTCAACGCTTTAACAAAAATGTCAAAGGATGCCGAGCCAAAACTCAGGAATAAAGCAAACTTCCTTGATCGAGGTGGCTAGCCCATATCAAAGAAATCTAAGGGAGAAACCACCTTGAAGATAGGTGTCGTGCCTTCTTGATAAACGCGGAAAACCCCGTAGTCTAAATCTGGAAGGTTGCTGCGAATATCGTCAACTTCACGTAGTTCAAGGACAGAATAAGTTTCCTTACCTGGTTCTTTCCGGCTCCATTGAACAATTTTGCTTTTGGTCGTTCCTTTCAACAGGGTACGAACATTGCGGGTGGTTTTGAACATGGGGGGGCCGTATAGCTTGGTGTAGTGAGCTTCTAAGGTATCAAAAGAGTTTCTCGTAAAGAGAGAATAGAACCGGGTAGCCTTTTCTTCATCAAACTGGACCATACCTTTCGTGCCCCGATAGACCACATTGCTGATATCAAAATGTGCTCTAAGAGCGGATGGCCAGTTCGCTTTGACTAAGCAATAGTGCTTAGTGTTCATAACTTTTGAAAGACAAGTAGGTTTTTGCTTGTTGACAATGCTTTGCATAGATTGACCCAGGAACAGGTCTGATCCAAGCCCTAAGCTCGCCGCTTTAAATTCAAATGAAGCTTGCGTTATTGGTGTTTCTGCAGGAGGCAGGTTTGCTTGTTGGGAAACCACAGGTTCTGCTTTTAAAACTCCCTGTTTCTCTTCTGGGTTCTTGTCAGCAGCAATCATGCTTTCCGCACTGGGAGGGGAGAAAAGACCAGAAACACGGTTTTTTAAGTTCTCGAAAAATCCAGGTGATGAAGTCTCTTTGTCAGAGGATAGCTCTTTTCTTTCAACTGTTACCACCCGCTCAGGTTCAACAGTCGGAACAGGGGGGGCTTTTGCTTCCTCAACAGGTTCTGCCACAACAGGAGCTTGGGGTTCTTCGATAAAGCGTGGCTGCGGAACGGTGGGCGAAGGGGCTTCTGGGTGGAAAGGAGAAGTTTTTTCTGTCGTTAGTTGTTTTGGCACTTCGGCTTTCTCAGCGGGTGCGGGTGGACTGGGGTCGGCTTTAAAAATATCCTTTAAGCTGTCAGAAAGTTTTGAAAGCAAATTTGGATCGCTTTTAGGTTTTGTCGCTGGGGGAGTTGCTGCCTTAACAATCTTTTTTTCATTCTTTAATTTTTCAATGGTCGTTAGGCGTTCATTAGGAGCCGCCGTGGCTTGTTCCGTTTTAAGCGGTTCAGTGAATGTCTTAGGCTGTGGGAGTTTGCCTAGGGGTTCTATTTGTGATGCCGCTGGTTTTGGCCCCGTAACTTGGAGCTCTTGAGCTGGGAGTTTTTTAATTATTTCTTCCTGGGCAGGAAGGGGGTCAAGAGGTGTCGCAACCTGCTGTTCTTTAATTGGTTTTTCAACAACAGGTTCACTCACAGGGGCTTCAACCACCGGAGGCGGTGCTATCTTCATTGGAATCGGTAAGGAAACGGCAGATTTTTTAGGTTCTTTTGAAAAGAAATTTTTAAGGTTTTCATTTAACTGTGAAAAGAAACCAGGAGTCTCGGGTTCTGGCTTTTCAACAATTGCTGTTGACGGTACTTCCGTAGGTTTTTCTGGTTCAGTTTTGACCTCAACTTTTTCAGTTGCGGCAGGTTCTGGCTCAACTATTTTAGCTTCAACAGGCTCTGGAAGTGTTGGCGTTACCTTTGTGGGCAGGGCTTCAATCATAGGTGCGATAGGCGCAGGTTCGTCCTTATCAAAAATATGAGCTGGGTCACTGTTTAACTTAGAGAGGGTTTGGGGTTGCTCTGCAACCGGTTCAGCGACCATGGGTTCTGGCGGAGCAGCTTGTGGCGTTTTTTCAACCGGCTTGCTTACAACAACTGGGGCGGGTTGTTTAGGTTCAGCAACAGGGGGCTGCTCAACAGATTTTTCATCCTTGAGAATATCCGAGAGGCCCGTGCGAATTTTTTCAAAAAAGCTGGGGGTGTCTGAGGAGGGTGTTTGGGGCTGAACCGTTTTTGTTGGAGGAGCTTTGGCAGGTTCAACTGCTTTTGGCGCTTCAACAACAGGTGCAATGACTGGTTCAATGATAGGGGCTATGACTGGGGCAGGGGTTACCTGAATTATTGGTGCGGGGGGGGGAGGCAGTTTTTTCAACACTGGAGGAGCTGTTGGTGAAAGTGAATTTGGGTCAAACGGGTCGACGCCCGCCGCAATAAGGTCGCCACTTGTTATCAGGGAGGCAACCAAAAGGCCTCCGGCAATTGCAATTAATTTTGCCATAGATTTCACTGTAACCCTCTATATTCAACCCGTTTTTCTATATTCCCATCGTAAGGAAATATAAACCCCTTTTAATCATTATAGATCAGTTGGGTTAAGAGAAGAACAATCTCTTTGCCTAAAAATATAGTTTTGATAGAAAATATAACCATGTAATACGGTTAATATACCCGTAAGGCGTGGTGTTATGGTTTGGGTACAAACCATGCTATGATGTGGCATCTAAGGATTATTCCTTCGAGGTCGCGATACGAGGGGCAGTTAACGATGGTGAAAACAGATTCCGCTAAAGGCGATGCCGGAAAGCGACCAGTTGAATTAGCCGAGGTAAGTAAATTACCTGCGGCTAAAAGTTCTGAAAGTGATAGCGCGACCAATCCAATTGGTGGGAGCTTCCTTGATACGTCTGAAAGTTCATTGATCGGCCGAGATCATTACAGCCCTCCATTCTATGTACGTTACAAGCTTTTAACCATCCTTGGCCTTGCCCTGAGCATTGGATGGATTATGGCGGCTTATACCTACGTAGAACGCGCCCTGGGCTGGTCGAACTTTAGCGAACTGATGCTCCATGAAGTGGGGGGATTTGCTGCAGGTATCGTCACGCCTTTAGCTTTGCTTTGGCTGGTGATTGCCAACTTAGAAAAAGGACGCCAACTTCAAACTGAAGCTGAAGCTTTAAGGTTTTACCTCAATCGTTTGATCTACCCGGCTGACTCTGCGGGTGACCGGGTTCGCGAAGTGACAGACTCTCTGAGAATTCAAGCAAAAGCCCTGACCGAAGCGTCTGAGCGGGCCGCCTCAAGAGCCGTTCAAGTTGATGCCATGATCGAAAAACGAGCAAAAGCTTTGGCAGGGGTCGCTGAACAGGCTGATATCAAAGGAAAAGAAGTTGGGGAAGCTTTGCGCCGTCAGGCGGAAGATTTGGTCTTTGTTTCTGACCGGGCGATTGCCAAGGCGAGGGAGGCGGGGAATATACTCCACCATCAATCCCATGATTTGATTAATGTTTCTCAACAAGCCTCCTCACGGACGGAGTCAATTGCTGAAATTCTGCAAACCCGTGGACAAGAGTTGATGCAGGTGGCTGATGATGCCTCCCTGAAGGCAAAGGAAACATCAGAACTTTTCCGTGAACGCACCTCCCAGCTTCAAAATGCGGCGAAAGAGTCGGCTATTGAAGCAGAGAAAGTTGATGCCTTGCTTGGAGAGCGTTCGCAGAGTTTGCTTAATGCGTCCGGCGAAGCCATTGATAAGGTTAAAGCCGGGGCTGATCTGATGCGCAGTCATTCTGAGGATCTTTCAAAACGGACAGAGCGTGCATCTATACAAGCTGACATCATGGGTGAAACCCTAAGGCGTCAAGCAGAAGACCTTGCAAGTATTGCTAAACAAGTGAGCAAGCAAACCTCTGAAATTGAGTCAAACCTTGGTCATCAAACGCACAATCTGAACACGACGTCTGATAATGTTGCTGATCGGGTTAAGTTTATGAACCAAGCCCTTAAGGAACAGGCCGCAGAGTTACTATCTACTTCCGAAGAAGTCTTGCAGCGGGTCCGGTCCACGGGTGAACAATTTGATAAGAACCGTACCGAGATGTTTACGGCAGCTGATACAGCGGCTGATAAAACCGATCGGGTGGGCAAATCCCTTTCCAATGTTACGGATAACCTGAATTCTGTTTCAAGTGATGCCTTGGATAAAGTTACAAAAGTTGGTGAGGCTCTCAAAGAAAACACCAAAACCCTTGAGGACACCTCTGAGCGCGCGGTTGGCAGCGTTGATACGGCTGGAGAAACCATGCGCCAACGTACGGATGAACTTGCTAAACTTTCGGATTTGGCTGCAACAAGAATGCGTACGGTTGGAGATATCTTGGAGCACAACTCTGAAGCCCTCTCCTCTTCTGCTTCAAAAGCAACGGATGACATTCGACATGCCTCAGAAGTCCTTCACGACAATTCCAGGTCTTTAACAAAAGCTTCGGATGTCGGCATAGAAGGTATCTCTTCCGTCTCTAAAGCATTGGAAAATGAACTTGAAGTCGTATCCAAAGCCTCTGATAAAGCCAAAAGCTATGGTGAGGATGTTCAGCGTAACCTTATGGACGTTACCGAGACGTCAGAATTCGCATCTGAAAAATTGCGCAAGTATAGCGATTCAGTCCAAGTACAAACTGAGCGGTTGGGGGAAGCCTCTGACAAGGCTGGGAGCCATTTGCAAAACATGGCTTCCTCGCTGAAAGAACAATCAACAAATCTTATCAAGGCAGGAGATACAGCCACGGCTCGGGTGGAAGAAGTTGGTCGAAGTTTGTCCACTCAGGCAACAAAAATTACCGCTGTATCTGAAGGTGTTGCTGATCGTCTTGAAGGCGTCGCCGGTAAACTGAAAGATCGTTCTAATCAGTTAACCACGGTTTCTGAAGTTACCATGGCACGTATGGACGATATTCTCCAAAAACTAACTGAACAGTCCGAAGGCGTTTCTGGGGCAAGTGACCATGCGGTTGCTCAGGTCGACCGGGCCGGAGATGCTTTACATCGCCATTCGCGTGAAATGCGTACAGTTTCTGATCGGGCTGCAACTCTAATGGGCCTTGTTGCAGATGCCCTGCGTCGTCATTCAAGTGATCTGGACGGTGCCTCACAGTTGGCTTCTGAACGGGTTGCTGCTGTTGGCGATGAGTTGGAGAAACGTTCAGAATCTCTTGCTCTGGCAACTGAAAAAGGTATCCGTGAGTTGTCTAGTCTTGGGGATTCCATGGAAGAAAGAACTTCCAGCCTTACCCTTAATTCTGAAAGGCTATCGTCTAAAGTCAATGGTGTTATTGGTGAACTAGATGAACATGTTCAACAGCTTGAGAAGGCAACAGAACAGGCCGCTGGTAAGCTTGGCGATGTTAGCAAAGATGTCCTGCGCCATTCAGAAGATGCACAGTCTATTTCTGAACAGGCTCTGGGTCGGTTAGGTGAAGTTGGCGGGGCATTGCAGAGCCGCATAGAGCAGGTTGTTTCAGCAACGGCTATGACGGAAGAAAAACTTACTGGAATCAGCAACTCGCTTGATCAACGCTGTTCTGAGCTAGAGCAAACAGCCGCAGCAGCTAAGGGGCACATGAATGCTTTCTTTGAAACTTTAAAAGGTCAAAAAGAAGGTTTGGCGGAGACTTCGGAGCAAGCAACGGCAGAGTTGGCTAAAGTTAGCGATAACTTGGCCGAAAGTTCTCGAGAACTGACTTCATCAGTAGATAAAGCCGCAGCCCTGATGTCATTAGTGACGGATGGCATGCAACGCCAAGGACAAGAAGTTTCCAATGCCGCGGAGTATACCTCAAGCAAAGTAAACATGGTCGCTGATTCACTTAATCGTAATTTAGAAGAATTGCGCAATGCGTCGCAAAAAACCATTGAACAGCTGGACCATTCAGGGCTTGGGCTACGTCAACGGGTGAGTGATATATCTGATGATGCAGGCAGAGTAGCTCAGAAAATTGATCATGTCGCAAAAGCTCTCGATGAAAGAGGGTCACAACTTGGTGTCTCAACACAAACGGCTATGGAAAAATTAAACCATGTTGGGGAGAGCATAAGGCAACGGGCTGAAGACGCGGCTAATATGACCTCGCAAACCGTTTCACGGTTGGCCCATGCCGAAGAAGCAATGCGCCGACAAGCCAATGAAACTGGGCGCGAAGGAGAGATGGTTTCAAACAGGCTGGAAGGCAATACCTCGGCTTTGAAGAATGAAATGAAAGAACTTACGGCAACCTTTAACCGTGCCCTTATTAGCATTAATGCCATTGGTGATGTGCTCGAAAAAAATAGTGATAAGGCGGGGATTATTTCTGAACAGGCTGTTGCCCAAATTGAGAAAGCGCAGGCGGCATTAAGTAAGACCACGGAAGGCTTTTCATCAACGGCCTCCTCAGTGTTTAGCCAAGGCCAAGCTCTTTCAAAATCTTTGGGAACTCACACGGCAGAGCTCACAACGGCCTCAAGAGACGCTGCACGGCTTACCAAGGCCTTAAAAGAACATCATGATAATGTTGGGGCTGAAGACTTCATGCGGACGTCTTCTCTTATCCAGGAAAGTTTGCAATCAATTGCTGTGGATATTACCCGGATTTTAGAAATCAGCATTACGGAAGATGACTGGAAACGCTACACCAAAGGCGATAAAGGTATCTTCGTTCGCAAATTGGTTGGCTTCCGCGATAAGAGCAAGCTCCCGTTGATTAAGCAAAAATATGAGAAAGACGGGGAGTTTCGTGAATATATCGACAGGTTCCACTCCCAATATGACAGCCTTCTCTCGAAAGCCGCACAAGGCGACCATAGCGGTGCTTTGACCGCTACGTTCCTGACCTCAGATGTGGGTAAACTTCATTCATTGTTGAATAGAGCTTTAGGCAAAGAGACTAAAGTGCACTGAAAATAACTCACATTTATATCCTGCACGAGGGGTTTGAAATTACGTTTGAAACTCATGTGAATCTCAAGACTTCGGCTGACATTTTGTAGATAATTGCCATCTGAAAACTTGAGGTGCATCATGAAGCAAGCAGACGAGCGTGTTGGTAGGCATAAAATCAAGGTTCTGAAATATGCCAAAGAGATTGATCATATCACGAAGACGTGTCGATATTTTGGCATATCTAGAGAGTTGCATGGGAAAACACCATATGAGAGGTTAAGAGATCGAATGACAGTATAAAAATTACGGTCAGCCGAGGTCATGAGATCCACAATTAAACTGATGAATGAGGAGAGATTGATGCCCCCGTATTATGTAATTGTTGATGTCCAGATTGACGATCCAGAAGAATATAAAAAATATATGATTAAGGCCAAGCCTGCGGCTGAAAAATTTGGTGGAGAATACTTGGTCCGTGGGGGGGAGTTTAATGTGATCGAAGGAAACTCTTTCTCTCCTCGACGCCTCGTCCTGGTTAAGTTCCCCAATAAAGAAGCCTGTGATAATTTCTACAATTCCCCTGAATATCAAGAAGCCCGCGCCATTCGCCTGCCTGTTAGCGATATGGTTATGGTTGGAGTCGAAGGGGCTTGAATTTGCCGTGATGGCAGGTTCTTGGCTAGATTCCTGTGTTTTTGTCTGAGAAATTGAAACTAAGGTTCATTAGTTAACTCATGGCGTGAAGTTTTCGGCGAAAAGAGTCATTTTTCTCTATATTTTTATAAAAACTGTTATAATGCAATTGTAGGTTATAAAAAAATCAGAGCTTGGTGCTAATATAACGGGGCTTCCGATAAAGGGAGGGTTCAAGCTGAATTAAATCTACTTTGTGTCTGTTGTTAACTATAGTGGATTTCGTCATGTGCCGAGCGACGACGAACGGGGGTACCTGAAATGGTTGCCTTCGATTTTTCGACCCATAAAGTCCTGATGGTAGATTCTGATGAAAAGTCAGTTGCACGAGCCCGCGAAGTTTATGGATATAAAGGCCTAACCAGTTTTCAGGGGATATCTTCTCCTCCCATGGCCCTCGACTTGATTAGTGATTTCAACCCAGAACTCACTCTGCTCAGCTTAGGGATGGGGGTTGAAAGTATTGAGTTCCTCCAAAAAATCAGAACCCATTCTGGGGGGCGGTTTAGCCACCTTCCGATCATTATCGTTATTCCCAAGGGCCAAGTAAAATATGTGCGCGAGGCCTGTGAGATTGGAATTGAAGGGGCCTTGCGTAAACCAATTGACCCGGTTAGTCTTTTAAAAATTACGCGGGCATCCTTGACCTTTCCCAAGCGGTTTACTGATTTCGATAAATATTTTGCTCCTAAAAAAACGCTTGTTCAGGCAAAGCAAAAGGCCACAACGGCACAAGTTCTTCAAGCAGCTTCTAGCTCAGGTAACGGGATTAAAGTTCAAGTTAAAGACGCAGTTGAAGATCATCGTCTTTGGGTTAACTCGGGACGAAAAGAAGGCAAACCTTGCCGCCTTGCGAATGCTGTTTTTGTTGAATTAGACTTGATCAAGGCTGACCTGTCCCTCGCCCAAATGCCGGGTGGGAATTTTAGTAAAATGGATTGCTCGGGGGCTTCGTTTCGCAAAGCCAACCTTAAGAAAGCTAATTTCTCTGGGGCGACGCTGACCGAATGTGATTTTTCCGTCGCCCACCTCAATAGGGCTAATTTTAGTCGGGCAAAATTGAAATTTGCCAATATGCGAGGGGCAGACTTGGGAAATGCCAATATGTTTGGGGCTCATCTCATGCATTGCGACTTAAGCACAGCGAATTTACAAGGGGCTAACCTTATTGAGGCAAACCTTACAACGGCTAAAGGCTTGTTCAGAGAACAACTTTCTAATTCTCAGGTAGACGATTCAACCAGACTCCCCCCACATATTAAAAATTTGTAAATTCAATGGTTCTGACGCTTTAAGGTCTGGGATTCTTCGAGACGTTCGGGGTATACTCCCTCCATATTCCAGCAGGGAGCGGTGATTAATCCCTATAAAATAATAAAAACCGTTTTGTAATACACCCCTAGGAAAGCTCGCCTAAAGATAATCTTTTTGGGCCAGGAAACAATATATACTCAATGAATTAGAGCTTTTGCGTGAGGTTTCAAACGCGAAAAGCCGTGACGTTGACAAGGGAGATTTAGATGGGTTTTATCCGAAATATGCGGATCAGTTTTTTAGGCTGGTTGCTTGTTGCGTTGCTTGTTCTTTCTGGCGGTGTTCTTGTTGGATTAACGGTCAAAGCCAGTAACAACGCTGAAGTTGTCTCTAAGGCTTGGGTGGTTTTCCAGGCGGGGCGGTCTCAAAAAACCAAACTTATCTCCTTGCTTAAAGATGAACTCGGATATGGGGGGATGGTCCATCAATTTAAGAATTTTATTTTGCGGATGGATACGCCGAGAATTAAAAATGTCAAAGCGCGTATTGGATCGGCTAAAGGTCTGCTTGCCCAATATGAAGCACTTGGTGTTTCTGAGGCGGAAGCGAAAGCCACCAAAGATATCCTGGCGATGATTATTGCTTATGAGGAAGGTTTGTTGATTGCTGAGGCGATGGCTGCGGGCGGCTCTGAAACCCCGGAATCTCTCGACTCTCTAGTCGAGATTGATGATGAGCCTGCCCTGAAAGGACTTGCCGTTCTCAGTGCAGAAGTCGCAACCGCAAGAGGTGAACTTGGGAAAATTGAGACAAAAGCGACCATGGTTTCTGAGCTTCGAGGGGCCCTTGGATATGGCGGAATGGTTCACCATTTTAAGAATTTGGTTATTCGAAAAGATGAAACCAAAACAGCTAAATTTGAAACCAACTATAAAAAAGCTCTTGAAGTCTTAGGCCGTTATGAAAAGAAATCTTTGACCAGTGAAGAGAGAGGGGCGATTGCTGAAATCAGAAAAGTTGCCGATGCCTATAACGCAAACTTAAGCAAAGTTTCTTCTATGATTAAAGAAGGCAAAAATGCCTTAGAAATTGATAAGACGGTAAAAATAAATGACGGTCCTGCTGTTAAAGGGTTGAAGATACTAAACAAAGAGATCGCTGATGAGGAAGAGCGGCGAGCTGATAATGTTGACCTCCAATTAGAGACGATTAAAACCTTAATGCACACGTCGATGGTTGCCTCCATTGCCATCGTTTCTGTGCTCGTTCTGTTATCTATTGTTATTATTCGGGGACGCATTATCGGTCCCATCGATCGTGTTACAAAGGTTATGAAGCAGCTTGCATCTGGTGACCGTGATGTGGTGATCGCCGGAGCCGATCAAACTGATGAAATCGGTGAAATGGCTCGTGCTTTAGAGGTGTTTAAAGACAACCTAAATGAGGCGGAACGCCTTCGGAAAGACCAGGAAGAATCAGAAGTCAGACAAAGGGAAGCCCAGAGGAAAATTGTTTTAGATCTTGCCGATAATCTTGAAGAAAAAGTCAGTGTTGTTGCAGGTGTTATTCTTGAGAACGCGGGTAAAATCGTTAATCACTCCCAAGGGATGGGCAAAAAAATTGATAGCGGGGCGAGTAAGACCCTTGATGTCGCAGAAACCTCGGAAGCGACCTCTCACGACGCGGAAACGGTTGCTGTTGCCGCTTCACAGTTATCAGCCTCGGTAAATGAGATTTCTCAAAAAGTAGAACATTCAGCAGAAGTTTCGCAACAGGCAGTGGAAGAAGCAAGGCATGCTGATGACACGGTTCGTGGCCTGGAAACAGCAGCCCAAGAGATTGGGGCCGTGGTGAACTTGATTAATGATATTGCTGAACAAACAAACTTGTTAGCTTTGAATGCAACAATTGAAGCCGCCCGCGCTGGTGATGCCGGGAAAGGGTTTGCTGTTGTTGCCTCTGAGGTCAAGAACCTTGCGACACAAACAGCCAAAGCAACCGATGAGATTCAGGGTCAAATCAGCACAATCCAGAATGAAATTGGCAATGCGGTTCAGGCGATCCAGCGTATTATGGACACCATTGGCACCATAAGCGATGTCTCGACGACGGTTGTCGCGGCGATTACTGAACAAGGAACCGCAACTACCCAAATTGCTGAAAAAATCCAGAGAGTGAATGAGCAAGCCGAAATTGTCCGTGATGCTGTCTCTACAATGACCCGAGACTCCGCTCAATCATTCTCAGGGGCCATCATGGTCATGTGGGCTGCGGCAGATATCGACGAACCAGCCAAGGAGCTCGATTACGAAGTTAAGGACTTCCTTAAGAACGTTCGCGCTTAGGGTCAGCCATTTTTATAATCTGAGGGCTCCCATTGTAGGGGGCCCTATTTTATTTAGACGATTGAGGTCTAATAATTAATAAAATAATTTGGAAGGTGAAAATATCCGAGTATAGTCTAAGTTAAATAGGTCAAGAGGGGGAGAGGGCACTAGAGTTTAAGGTGCCTATATTTGCGATGATTAAGCTCCAGGACAGACTTTCATTTAAGCAAGCCAAAATAGCAGTCGCTGTCGCTTTCATTCTGGGTTTTCTCTTTAGCATCGTCCAAATAAGCTATGATTTTCAAAATGAAAAAAAGAAAGTTGAAGGAACTGTTGCTCAAGTGATGAGGGCGCTGAAGGCACCCGCAACAATAGCCGCCCACAACTTAGATGAAGAACTGGCATCTAAGGTTGTCGATAGTTTGCTGGAATACCACCCGGTATATAGTGCGACCCTTTATAGTGATTTCGATTATGTTCTCGCCTCAAAACAACGCCCAATCAAGTCACCGGGTAGTCGGAATATTGGTGATTTTATGCTTGATAAGGAACATATTTATACCCTGGCCCTTCTATCGGACCAGGATAATCAACCGGTAGGACGACTGGCCATAAAGGTCGATGGGCAGGTAACGGCGAGCAACTTTTTTGATCGTTCAATTATGACCGTAGCTTTAGGTTTTACCCGAAACTTAATTTTGGTTTTTATCCTGACAGTTTTTTTCTACCTCACTTTAACTAACCCTTTGGCAGCTCTTGCCGAAACAATTGCTCAAGCTGATCCCGAAAACCCCGATGAGAATAATATACCTCTTGACCCTTTACATGAGAACGATGAGTTAGGCTTGGTAACGCGCTCTCTGAGACAATATATGGAGGATGCCAGAAAACATATTATTGAACAGCAAAAAACGGAAATAGCCCTTAAAGAAAGTGAGCAAAGATTTAAAGATGTTGCAGAGTCTGCAAGTGACTGGGTGTGGGAGATGGGGCCTGATCACAAGGTGAGTTATGTTTCAGATAGAATTCAAGAAGTTACAAAAATCAGTCCGTTTGATTTTCTAGGGAAATCTTTGCTGGAAAATGGTCATATTGAAGTTTCGCAAGAACTGTTGATTGAAAATGGGGAGAAGCTAAAAGCCCGGGAGCCGTTCAGAAATTTTAATTGTGATTTTAAAATTGATAAGGGAAAACGCCTTCACTGGAGTTTAAGCGGCAAGCCGATCTTCAATTCGGAAGGAGAATATGCCGGATATCGGGGGATCGGTCGTGATATTACCGAACAAAAACAGGCGGAGCTGGCCCAACAAGAAGTTGAAGAACGGTTTAGGGCCACCTTTGAACAGGCTGCGGTTGGAATCGCCCACCTTGCAGAGGACGGTTCATTCCTGAGGGTAAACCAAACACTCTGTGATTTCCTAGGCTATCCCAAAGCTGTGATGCTGAAAAAAACGGCCAAAGATATTACCCATGAAGATGATTGGGAACAAAGTAATCGGTTGGTAATATCCGTGATGAAAGGAGAAAAGGCGTCCACCTTTTTTGAAAGCAGATATAAAAAACCCAATGGTGAAATATTTTGGGGCTATATAAGCCTTAATTCTGTCGTCGCCACTGATGGGACGCAAAAGTATTACGTTGCCGTTATTGAAGATATTTCTGACCGGAAAAAACAAGAGGCTGAGCGTCGGCAACTTGAGGAACAACTTCATCAATCACAAAAACTAGAAACCATTGGTCGCTTAGCTGGGGGCATTGCCCACGATTTCAATAATATTCTCACACCGGTTTTAGGCTATGCTGAACTTGTCCTTCGAAAGTTACCCGAAGATAGCCCCTTGCGAGACAAGGTTGAGCGGATTGCTACAGCCAGCACAAGAGCTTCCGGTCTGGTTAAACAAATTCTCACCTTCAGCCGTCAAGGGGAGACAAGCAGCAATGCATTGGAGCTTGCGCCTCTTATTGACGAGGTTCTGAAACTCATAAGGGCTTCATTCCCTGCAAATATCTATATCCATACCTATCTTGATGGGGATGTACCGCCTGTTTTAATTGATCAAACGCAAGCCCATCAACTGGTGATGAACCTTTGCACCAATAGTGCCCAAGCTATGGGCCATGAGGGGGGTGTTCTTGAGATCAGCTTGAAAAAAATTCACCTGAGGCCAGGAGAAAATGGACTGCCATTAGAGGCGGTTGAAGGCACATATACCTGCCTGGCAATTAAAGACACCGGTGAAGGCATAAGCGAAGAAGAACAAGAGCGTATTTTTGAACCCTTCTTTACAACCAAAGAAGTTGGCAAAGGAACCGGGCTCGGGCTTTCTATGGTGCATGGGATTGTCATTCGCAATAAAGGGTATATCACTCTTGAAAGTGCAATTGGCAAGGGAAGCCTTTTCGCTATATACCTTCCTGCGGCTGATCCGGCTGACATCCCTGTAATAGGGGCGAGTGAGGACTCAAAAGGAGGTGTAGAGCACATCCTTTTTGTTGATGATGAGCCTGATAATGTCGACTTAGCTCAGGAAATGCTTGTCGAATTAGGCTACTCTATTGAAGGGTTCACCAACTCGCTCAAAGCCCTTGAGGCTTTTAAAGCATCACCGGATAAATATGATTTAGTTATTTCTGACCAAACGATGCCCTTCCTGACCGGGGATTTTCTGGCTAAGGAAATTTTGGGCATCAGACCAGAAATGCCAATTTTAATTATTACGGGCTTTAGTGAAACTTTGTCGAAAGAAGAAAGCCAACGGATTGGGATTAGGGATTACTTAACCAAGCCTTTAAAAATGGCGGATCTGGATATTGCTATAAGGAAAGTTTTCTCCTGATTGCTTGGTCCCTATATGGATAAATAGTTGCAAAAAAAAAAGAGGGGGATTATGTAGAGGGTCAATCTTAACCCTTGCTGGATAAAAGCTATGTTTAAATCACCCCTCCGACGCCGACGTATTTTTACGCAACGACGATGTTGAGCCAATTGGGTTATAGCTATTGATAAAGGCGTCCCATTGGGGTGCCTTTTTTTATTTCGAGTAAGTGTCAATTAAGTGAGAAACTAATATGTCTAAAAAAGTGAACGTAGCGATCATCGGGGCGAGTGGGTATACCGGGGCGGAAACCATCCGGCTGCTGTTGAGCCATTCACAAGTTAATCTTTCAGTTTTGACTGCTGATCGTAAAGCCGGAATGAGTATTGGCGAAGTATATCCCCATCTCGCGGGGCTTGGTTTACCAGACATGATTTCTATTGGGGAAGTTAATTGGGACGAGGTTGACTTCGCCTTTTGTTGCCTGCCTCATGGCACCACTCAAGATGTCATTGCAGGGCTGCCAAAAGATTTGAAGATCGTTGATCTTTCTGCTGACTTTAGGTTTAACGATACCGATAAGTATGCTGAAATTTATGGGCAACCCCACCGGGCACCAGACGTTCAGAAAGAAGCCGTTTACGGTCTGGTTGAGATTAACGGTGAGGCTATCAAAACGGCGAGAATAGCTGCCGGTCCAGGCTGTTACCCTACCTCGGCACAACTCCCTCTTATTCCTTTGATCAAAGAAAAGAAAATTGTTTCCGAAGGCATCATTATCGATTCTAAATCCGGTGTCAGTGGGGCGGGGCGGGCTCCTAAAGAAGGCACGCTGTATGCTGAGGTTGCCGAAGGAATTCATGCTTACGGTATCGCCACTCATCGTCACGCCCCTGAGATTGAACAAGGGCTAAGTGCCGCTGGTGGTGGAAATGTGCTGGTTAATTTCACCCCTCATCTTATGCCTATGAATCGGGGTATTTTATCGACCATCTATGTTAAGATGGAGCAGGGGAGCACGGTTGAATCCTTGCGCCATACCCTCGAAGAATTTTACAGCGATAAACCTTTCGTACAGATTATGCCAGAAGGGGTCGCGCCAGCAACCCGCCATGTACGGGGATCTAACTATTGTATGATCGGTGTCTTTGCCGATAGGCTTGAAGGACGTGCTATTATTGTGTCGGTGATTGATAACCTTGTTAAAGGCGCCGCTGGTCAAGCCGTGCAATGTATGAACCTGATGCTTGGGTTCGATGAAAAAGATGGAATTAGCCAAGCTCCTATGTTCCCTTAAGGGCCTAAGGGGGGGGGAGGGAAAAGCACGAATGCTCTCAAGCTTAACTTTTCTTGCGGGTCCAAAAGCCCTTAAATTCGTAAAACAAAATGGATTGAGGCCGGATCATATTAAAGCCATGCCAGGCGCAGCAGGAGGGCCGAAGTGGCTTATTCTCAACCGCTTCGATCAGGTGGTTTTTGGCGAGTGGTTCAAAGACCGCCAAACCCCTGTCCATCTTATCGGTTCTTCTTCAGGCGCTTGGCGCTTTATGGCTGCGGCTCAGGCTGACCCTCTTGCTGCTATGGCACGGTTAGAAGATATTTATTCCGGATATTGTATTTCAGGTGAACCAACCCCCCGTCGTATTCGAGAGGATGCAGTGGATATGATTGAGCATATCATGGGGGAGAAGGGCATTTCTGAAATTCTCCAAAACCCGACCATCCGTCTCCATATTATGACAGTCCGCAGTACAGCATTTACGTCTGGGGAAGGCAAAGTCAGTTTGGGGCTTCCTTGTATCGTGGCGGCTCTGGCGAACGCGCTTTCGCGCAAAAATCTTAATATGTTTTTCCAACGGGCCCTGTTCAGCGACCCGAGAGTGGAAAGGCCTTTCCCTTGGGTAAATGACCTTCCCATGGAGCGAATTCCTCTAACGGAAAAAAACCTTAAACCTGCCGTTGTTGCCTCTGGGTCAATCCCGATCATTACCGAAGGGGGTGGCAACCTTCCTGATGCCCCACCGGGTGTCTATCGGGATGGGGGAGTGAGTGATTATCATTTTGACATGCCACTGGTTGATGAAGGGGAGGAGGGGTTAGTCTTTTATCCCCATTACATTGATAAGATTATCCCAGGGTGGTTGGATAAAACGCTCAAATGGCGTCAGGCCCGCCCTCAAACGCTCAATTCAATGATTTTGCTCACCCCGTCAAAACAGTTTGTCGCCAACCTGCCAGGCGGTCGTATCCCGGAACGCCAGGACTTTATCAAAATGGAAGATCGTGACCGTGTGAAATGGTGGCGACAGGTTCTTGGTGAAACCGACCGCTTAGGTGACGCGTTGCGTGAGGTCATCGCCAAGGATGCCTGGGCTAAGGTTTTGAAGCCTTTTCCATACTAACGGGTATTTGCAGACCCAGATTTAGCTTGTCCGAATAAACCAGTTCGAAATCATCTGGGCCACAACCTCACCCTTCTGATTAGCCAGTTTATTCATCAACTTTAAGGCCCCTTCACCGGGGCGGCTGTTGAGTTCTTTGGCGGCAAGGACCTCGGTTTGGCAGGAGAGGGTGTCATCGGCGTAGACGGGCTTGAACCATTTGATTTCATCCCAACCGGGAGAGATAACGACCTTGGCATTGGGGAAACCGTCTTTTTGCAGGCGACGGCAGATAGAAACCACTTGGGGGCCTGAGGCAATTAAACCACCCCAGCCCAACTTGATGGCTTCTTCTTCATCAACATGAAAGGGTTCAGGGTCGTACATACGGGCATAGGCCAGCATGTCGTCTTTTTTCATCAGCCATTGGCCATATTCAAATATTTGCCCCACTTCAAAATCTTCAAACCATTGAAAATCCGTGTGAGTTCCTTTGAGAATATCAGTCATTAAATATCCAGCCCTTCCGCGAATTGGGCATTTTCTTGAATGAAAGCGAAGCGTTTTTCTGGTTTGCGCCCCATGAGATCATCGACGATTTGTACTGTGCCTTGCCGATCTTCAATCTCTTCGTCGCCGCTGCCATGAGGGATAACAACGCGCAGCATGGTGCGTTTTGCCGGGTCCATCGTGGTGTCTTTGAGTTGGGCCGGAGGCATTTCGCCTAAGCCTTTAAAACGACTGATTTCAATTTTACCGCGCCCGGAGAACTCGGTTTTCATCAATTCATCTTTGTGTTCATCATCGCGTCCATAAATCACCTTCCCCCCTTGGGCGATGCGATAGAGCGGCGGCATGGCAAGATAAAGTCGGCCAGCTTCCACAAGACCTGGCATCTTTTGGAAAAAGAAAGTCATCAACAAAGCGGCAATGTGAGCACCATCGACATCCGCATCAGTCATGATGACAACGCGACCATAACGCAAGGCGTCTAGGTCAAAGTCACGGCCTATGCCACAGCCCAATGCTTCGATCAGGTCGCGAAGTTCCTGGTTGGCATGAAGCTTGTCAGAGGTCGCACTGGCTACGTTAAGGATTTTACCGCGCAAAGGGAGAATGGCTTGAGTTTTGCGGTCTCGCGCCTGTTTGGCTGAGCCGCCCGCAGAGTCCCCTTCCACCAGGAAGATTTCGGTGCCTTCCGCGATGCTGCGCGTGCAATCAGTGAGCTTGCCGGGCAAGCGCAAACGACGGGTTGCCGATTGGCGTTTCATCTCTTTAGCGCGTTTACGTTTTAAACGATGGTCGGCCCGTTCGATCATCAACTCCAGCAAAATTCGGCCGACTGTTGGGTCGGAGGATAACCAGTGGTCGAAGTGGTCGCGCACGGCTGTTTCGACTAGTTTTGTCGCCTCTAAGGTCGCGAGTTTTTCTTTGGTTTGCCCTTGAAACTGTGGATCACGAATAAAAACTGAAAGCATGATTGTTGTGCCGTTGATGACATCATCGGCCGTAATTTTGGCGGCATGTTTGTTGCCAACCATTTCGCCGTAGGCCTTCAACCCCTTGGTCACAGCCCCCCTGAACCCGGCTTCGTGGGTGCCGCCGAAGGGCGTTGGGACCGTATTACAATAGGAATGGAAAAAGCCATCTTCATCAGCAGGCCAAGAAATGGCCCATTCAACTTTGCCAGCCCCATCCGCGAGTGTCACGTCACCAGAAAAAGGCTTGGAATAAGTACGGCGTTTGTCCAGAGTAGTTGTCAGATAATCGACTAAACCGCCGGGAAAATGAAGGGAGGCATTTTGAGGTGTTGGGTCGTCTTCGGTGATCAAGGAAGGGTCGCAAGACCAGCGGATTTCCACCCCTTTAAACAAATAAGCCTTGGAGCGAGCCAGACGATAGATACGGGAAGGCTTGAACTTCGCACTTGCCCCGAAAATTGATAAATCAGGTTGGAAAGTGACGGTCGTACCGCGTCGATTTTGTACAGCGCCTTTGTTCTCTAGCTTACCAAGGGCATGCCCTTTACTGAAAGATTGAACATAAAGCTGTCGGTCCCTCGCGACCTCGACGGTCAGAAGTTCTGACAGCGCATTAACCACTGAAATACCAACCCCGTGCAAACCACCGGATGTTTCATACGCTTTTCCGCTGAACTTGCCGCCGGAATGAAGGGTGGTCAGGATGACTTCAAGAGCTGATTTGTTCTTATATTTTGGGTGAGGATCGACAGGTATGCCGCGTCCGTTATCTCGCACAATGATAGTGTTGTTGGGGCCGAGTTCTAAATCAATACGGTTGGCGTGGCCTGCGACGGCTTCATCCATGGAGTTGTCGAGAACCTCAGCGATGAGGTGGTGCAGGGCGTTTTCATCGGTGCCGCCAATATACATGCCAGGACGCCGTCGAACGGGCTCAAGTCCTTCGAGGACTTCAATGTCCTTGGCGGAGTATTCACTCTTCACCCCATTTTTATCTTCAAAAAGATCCATCGGCCACCAATATGATTAACAACGCAAACTCAATTAATATTTAAGTAAAGTTATAGAGTTGACAGCGAAGCTGTGCAAGCATCATACAGTAGGGGATGCTTGAATTTTGACAAGATATTGTGGATGAATGATGCCTAATCAAGAAGAACCTCGCGGTGAATTAGAGATACGTACCCTTGCCATGCCTGCCGATACCAACCCGAGTGGAGACGTCTTCGGTGGATGGCTGATGTCACAAATGGACGTGGCCGGGGGGATTGCTGCCGATAAAAAGGCCAGGGGAAGAGTTGCGACTGTGGCCGTCACCGCGATGACCTTTCATCGTCCGGTTTTTGTTGGTGATGTCCTCTGCTGCTATGTTGAAATCTTAAAAACCGGAAGAACCTCTCTTACCACCCGAGTAGAAGCATGGGTCCAACGGCGCAGCGATGAGGGCAAGCGGATCAAAGTGACGGAAGGTGTTTTCACTTATGTTGCCATCGGTGAGGACCGTGGCCCAAGGGTTATGGAATAGCCCAAGCCCTCTAAGCAGCCAGTAACCACATATACCCGGCTGAAAACACGAGGGAGATAGCGAGGAACTCTGAGGCAAATGTATATTTTTTCATGTTTGTATCCTTTATGTTCTCATGTGAACGTATAAAAAACACAAAGAGAACATAAAGTCAACATTAAGTTTTTGAGGTGGTTATGAAGAATAATATTCTTGCTGGACTAGCGGTTTGTTCGGTCTTTTTTTCGCTTAACGCCCACGCAGGCGAGGTGGAGATTATCAAAGCAGAAGCGCGACTTCTCTCCTCAGGTGCGTATCGGTTTGATGTGACTTTACGGCACGATGATACGGGATGGGATCACTATGCCGACCGCTGGGAGGTGATCGCGCCAGATGGATCAATCCTTGGTCAACGGGTTCTTCTCCACCCCCATGTTAATGAACAACCTTTCACCCGTTCTCTTTCTGGCATAAAAATCCCTGACACCACTAAAGAAGTGGTTATTCGCGCCCATGATACGGTGCATGGAATGGGTAAGCAGGTACTAAAATATAAGTTACCTAACCGTTGAAATATTGATATTTTTCCGTTTTTTTGCTATGTTCTTGAAACAATATAGGTCGGGCCCCATTTGTGTGTTTGATTATGTATAAGAGGGATTAGAGATGTCAGTCTCATATCATGCTCCTGAGCATGAAGCTGAAAAGGAACGTCGTCGGGAAGTTGATCGACGTGAGCAAGAAGAACGTCGCCAGTCCTATGATCGCCGCGAGGATGATGATCGCCGTTCGGCTCCTCCTACGGGCTGGAATGATGATCTTTTTTTCTCTAATGAAGAGGCTTTTGAGAGCATAAAGGCACGGTCGTTTTTAGACCGACGTGAGCAAGATACTCGCAGGACTGGTTACTCAAGGCGTTCAGGGTCAAGCCGCCGCCTAAATTAACTTTAGGTCAAATTACATTCTTAGCTAATTTACTTAGATTGCTCTGTTGAAGAGTTTTCCTATCGTGGTATCTATAGGGTATGGGGAATAAATGCATTAAACATCACCGCCTTTTGATATGGGGCCTCCTCCTTCCAATATTGGCTTTGACCAGTTGTGGAGGCGTAGACTTCAGCACCTTGCATCGTGATGGTCCGGTGACAGGGGGAGGCTCTGGGACAACCTCTTCTCAAGGGGGCACTTTTCGAAATCAAGGCGGAACGGTTGTTGTTCAAAAAGGTGACTCGGTCTACGCCATTGCGCGGCGTGTTGGGGTTCCTGTAAGGGCTATGATTGAAGCTAATCGCCTCAAGCCTCCGTATCGTCTCTATGTAGGGCGGAAACTTTATATACCTCGAGTTCATTCTCACCAGGTGGTTAAAGGCGATACTTTGCACGGTGTCGCGCGACAATATGATATCAATGTCTATGAACTCGCTCGGCAAAATGATCTTGGTCCTCCCTATACCATAAGGATTGGACAACTCTTAAGATTGCCCGGTGTCGAAAAGACCGTCACAAATGTCAAGCCTGTGACCAACCCTTCAAGGGTGACAAAACCCCAAGCCGCCTCAGGCAAATCGCTTCCGGCTCCTAAAAGAAGAGCGATTAATGTTCCGACCCCACCAAAGGCCAGTGGTAAAGGTTTCGCTTGGCCAATACGCGGAAGGGTGGTTTCTAATTTTGGAGCTAAAGACAAGGGCCTTCACAATGATGGCATTAATATTATGGCCCCTAAAGGGACTCCCGTCAGGGCCGTTGAAAATGGTGTCGTGGCTTATGCAGGAAATGAATTGCGCGGGTTTGGCAATTTACTCTTGATTAAACATTCCGGGGGGTGGATTACAGCTTATGCTCACAACGACTCCCTGTTGGTCAGGAGAGGCGATAAGGTGGGTAAAGGGCAAGTGATCTCTAAGGTGGGGAGCACGGGCAGTGTCACCATCCCCCAACTCCACTTTGAAATTCGGCGTGGGAAGAAACTGTACGATCCTAAAAAATATCTAAAAAGCTAAAGGAGTTAAGTATGTCTGAGAATAATCAAACCGATAACAATAAAGAGGAAATCGGTATTTGGCTGCGTGGTCTTTATCTGATTTTATTCACCATCATCTTTAATATTGTCGAGGTTGTTATTGGCTTTATTGCCATCGTGCAATTTATCTCCAAGTTAACGACTAATGAAGCGAATGAAAAGTTGTCTGCCTTGGGGAAGAGCCTCGGCAGTTATGCCCGATCTATTATCAACTTTGTCACTTTTGCCAGCAATGAATTGCCTTATCCTTTAGGTGCCTGGGTTGAGGATGAAATCGAAGTAAAAGCCGAGGAGGTAAAGGTTGAGGAGCCCCAACCTCAAAAGCCTGAAACCACTAAACCTGAAACCGCTAAGCCTGAAAATCCGCTTGTCGTTTCTGAGGTTATAGAAATGCCGGATCAGTCTGCTGAGGCTGAAGAAAAAGCTGAAGAGAAACCAAAACCAACCCCGCGGAAACGAGCCCCTCGTAAAACGGCGACTAAAGCCAAAAAACCTGCTGCGAAAAAAGCCCCGGCCAAAAAACCTGCGACGAGAAAAGCCGCACCTAAAAAAACCGCAGCCAAGCCAAAACCTGCTGCCAAGCCAAAAGAAGAAGACAAAGGGAACTCGCAGTAATATAGTCTGGTAAAATTATTTCAGGAGAAACTTTTGGGACCTGTATTTTTGCCTAGACGGTTGGCTTTGATAGCCCTTTTGTATTGCCTAAGCCCCATAGCCGATAGTGTGGCCCAGCAGGTAAAACCTCAAAAGGGCAAAAGAGTCCATTTGGTTGAAGTTGTTGAGGCTCAGAAAAGCCTTCTCAGTTTTGAATCTGTCCGGACAGGGACTTTGCTCGCTCAGCGGAGCTTCCGGGTTTTCAACCAAGAAGAAGGTCGGATCGAAAGAATTCCTGTCCGTGAAGGCGATATCGTCAAAGCAGGACAGGTGGTTGTTGAACTAGATGGGAAATTGCTTTCTGTTGAACGGTCAATGGCCAAGGCGACACGCTTGGAAGCGGTGGGAAATCTTGCGCGGGTGCGTGAATTGTCCAGGCGAAAGGTTGCGACGCCAGAACGCTTAGAGAAGGCGGAATTAGCTGTCAGTCTTGCCAAGGCAGAAGAAGCATTAATCGTAACCCGTCTTGGTTACACCAAAATCAAGGTTCCATTTAAGGGCGTGGTCACAGAGCGGTTAGCCGAACCGGGAGATGTTGCCTCAAAGCATACCCATCTCTTAACCATCAACGACCCAACGTCTTTATACACCAGGGTTTCTGTTTCTGAGCTTATGCTGCCACGACTGAGCAAAGGGAACTCGGTAGAAGTTCGCATTGATGCTTTGGACAATCAAATTACAATGGGAATCATATCTCGCATCCATCCGATCATTGACCCCCGTACCCGCCAAGGGATTGTTGAAGTTGAATTTAAGGAAATCCCTCAAGGAGCTGTGGCCGGTCAATTATGCCGTGTGCGATTAAAAACCCCGGAAATACGTCGGATGGTTGTTCCTTTTGCGGCCCTTCGACGGGACCAAGAGGGCGAATATGTATTTGCCGCCCAAGACGGCAAAGCTGTGATAAAGCGTGTTTTGACTGGGTTACGCCTTGATCAACAGATTGAAATTCTCGAAGGCCTGGATGTTGGAGACAACGTAGTGGTGCGGGGGTTTCTGGATTTAAGTCCTGGTAAAACAGTTGAGATTGTCCAAAAACAACCCGCCTCTAATACCCAGAAGGCAGTCCAATGAAAAAGAGCGTAGATCGACACGGGGGACTTGCTTCCTGGTCTATTCGCCATCCCATTGGTATCGCCATGCTGACCATCGCCGTTTCAGTTGTTGGTATCCTGAGTTACGGCTACCTTTCTGTCGATCTTCTTCCTAAAATTATGTATCCAGGTCTTCGGATCCGCGTTATGGATACGGGCGTATCTGCTCGAATAATGGAAGATGCTGTAACCCGACAGCTAGAAGAGCAGTTAGCAATAACAGAAGATGCAATCTCTATTGAATCATCGACCACAGAAGGAAGTTCGTCGATAAATTTAGCATTTCAGTATGGTAAAGATATCGATGTCGCTTTACGTGATGCTTCTACCCGGCTTGATCGGGCTAAACGAATATTACCGGAGACCATCCAACCCCCGGTAATATTTAAGTTTGATCCCTCTCAAATACCTGTCCTTGAATTCGTCGTTGCCTCCCCTCTTGAAGACCCCATAAAGCTACGCAATTGGGTCGACTATCAATTCTCAAAATGGTTTGTGAACTTGCCGGGCGTGGCAGCCGTTGAGGTCGGCGGTGGCTTGGTTCGTGAAATTCAAGTGCTTCCTGACGCCTCGCGGTTAAGCGGGCTTAATTTGACTGTAGATGATGTGGTGGCCGTTATTAATCAGGCTAACATCCAAGAGGCTGCAGGGCGTTTAGAAAGTAATCGTCGAGAATATATTGGCCGCACCACAGGTCGATTTGAAACCGTCGAAGATATCAGGTTACTGCCCCTTAATCTTCCGGATGGGGGACGGGTGCGCTTAGGTGATATTGCCGAGATTGTTGATGGTAATGAGGATGATCGACTGCGGGTCCGATTGAATGGTTTACCCGGTGTGAAGATGTCCATTCAGAAACAGCCAGACGCCAATACGGTTGAGGTGGTAAAAGCTGTGAGGGACCGTCTGGGTTGGCTCAATGACCAAGCCCTTTTGCCCCCAGGAACAACCATTCAGACTGTGGCAGACCAATCGGTCTATATCCAAAATGGCCTTCGAAATGCGGCCCAGGCTGCGATTGGGGGGGCATTGCTGGCTATGCTGGTGGTTTACCTGTTCTTGGGTGATTTAAGGCGAACATTGGTGGTGGGGACAGCGATCCCTGTTTCGATATTGGTGACCTTTGCCATCATGGGGGTCGGGGACTTGACCATGAATGTGATGACCTTGGGGGGGCTTGCCTTGGGTGTCGGCATGGTGGTTGATAGTACCATTGTGATGATTGAGAACATTTATCGTCATCAGCGTCTTGGTCAAACCAGTATTGAAGCGGGGGAAGATGCCGCTCGGGAAGTGAATAGTGCCATCATCGCTTCAACCAGCACCAATCTTGCGGCAATTGTGCCCTTTTTATTTATTTCAGGCTTGATTGGCCTGTTATTCAAAGAGCTAATTTTTACTATTGCTGCGGCGATCATAGCAGCGATGGTGGTTGCCCTCACCTTAGTGCCAGCCTTTGGCAGTCGAGTCCCTGCAGTATCGCGTTCTACATTCCGTAAAGCGATTGACCGAGGGCTTTCGTATCTTGAAAATGGCTATACTCGATTGCTTAAAGGGGTTTTGTCTCGCATAGCGGCCCAGTTGGCTATCATTGTGGCCTTAGTGGCATTGTTGGGAGCCGGTATTTTTGGGCTGGCAGGGGTTAATCAGGTCTTTTTACCCGACATGGATGACGGCAATATTCGGGTTTCTGTTGTGGCTGACCCAGGCATCCCCATTGATGAAATGGATGCGGCTATTCATCGTCTTGAAGACCTGTTCAGCAAACAGCCTGAGGTGGTAACAGTTTTTTCAATCGTTGGGGGGCGCATTTTTGGGCGGTCGCAACGGTTGACAAGTAATCGCACAACAATGACGGTCCAACTCGTTCCCATTGACCTCCGCGATATCGAAAGCCAGGAATGGATCAAGCGGATGCAGAAATCAATTGGCAATCTCCAGATGGCAGGATTTAAAGTCCTTATGCGTACCGGGGGCATTCGCGGCATACGGACCCATAGTGGTAATGACGATGTCACCCTGCGGATTACGGGCCCAAGTCAAGAAGGGCGAGATCTTTTAGGTCAACAGGTTGCCGATTTACTTCGCTCTGTGAAAGGGCTGCGCAATGTGGCTCATTCGGCTGAAGAAACAACTGAGGAACTTGTCTTCGATGTTGATCATGACCGTTTGTCAGAACTCGGGCTTTCGGTGGAAACCGTTGCGAGGGCAGCGCGGATTGCTCTTGAAGGGGAATTGGTAACTGAATTTCTTGATAATGATCGCTCCTATAATATCCGGGTTCGTCTGCCCATTGGCTCGTTAAATTCCATTCAAGAAATCGAATCAATCCCCTTGTCACCGGGCAAAGACGGTCAAGGCCCCATCTACCTTGGGGAAGTAGCCCAGGTTAACCTCTCCTCATCGCCTGCAGAAATTCTACGCGACAATCAGCGGCGTATCACGGAAGCAACAGCTTCATTAACCGGGGAAATTCCTTTGGGAGATGTGGTGGTTGCCGTGGAGGAAAAACTCGCTGAATTAAATCTTCCCGACAGCTATGGTGTTTATGATACTGGGGCGTCAAAATCTTTGAAGGAAGGACAGTACCTGACCCTTATCTTGCTTGCCCTTGCCCTATTCCTGGTTTTCGTGGTTATGGCGGTCCAGTATGAATCCCTCAGAAACCCCTTGATCATTATGCTTGGGGTGCCGTTCACAATGATCGGTATATCTTTTGGCACAGTGGTGACGGGCCAACCTCTTTCCATGTCGGTTTGGCTCGGGGTGATTATGTTGGCCGGAATTGTCGTCAATAACGCCATTGTTCTGGTTGAATACTTCGAGATTATGCGCGAGCAAGGCATGCAGAAGATGGAAGCTATCATTGCGGCCGGAAAGGTTCGGTTGCGTCCCATCTTGATGACTACCTTGACCACTATTTGCGGTCTTTTCCCCTTAGCTTTCGGCGCGGGTGAAGGCACCGAAATGCTTCAACCCCTTGCCATCACTATCGTCTTCGGCCTCGCCTTTTCTATGGTCGTCACCCTCATTTTCATGCCAGTTCTTTATAGCCTGATTGGGGTGAAGGATAAGAGAGAGGCTTAAGCTTAATCTAACCTCTTCCCTAACCGCCCCGCTAAGTCCTGGATAAATTGCCAAGCCACACGGCCTGAGCGGGAGCCTCGGGTCATGGACCATTCCATGGCTTCGGCTTGCAGTTGATCTTTGTCCATATTCAGGCCGTAGTGGTCGGCGTAGCTTTGGATAATGGTGAAGTAGGTTTTTTGGTCGCAGTTGTGGAAACCAAGCCATAGGCCGAAACGATCTGAGAGAGAAACTTTTTCTTCAACGGCTTCTGCAGGATTAATAGCGGTGGAGCGTTCGTTTTCGATCATGTCGCGGGGCATCAGGTGGCGACGGTTGGAGGTGGTATAAAATACCACGTTATCAGGGCGGCCTTCGATCCCTCCTTCAAGAACGGCCTTGAGGGATTTATAGCTGACATCGTCCCCATCAAAAGAGAGGTCATCACAGAATAAAATAAATCGTCGGTCAGAATTATTAAGCAGGTTCAGGAGTTGCGGCAGGGTTGGGAGGTCTTCGCGGTGAATTTCGACTAAAGCGAGGGTGCCGGGTTTTTCACCGCATATGGCAGCGTGGGCCGCTTTAACCAATGAACTTTTTCCGGTGCCTCTGGCTCCCCAAAGCAAAGCGTTATTAGCCGGGAGACCGTTGGCGAAGTTGCGAGTATTTTCGAGCAATATGTCTTGCTGACGGTTTATCCCTTGCAGGAGTTTTAGCTCTACCCGATTAACCTTTTTGATGGGTTCCAGCCAATTACTGTCGGCTTGCCAAACAAAAGCATCAGCCGCGGAAAAATCCGTTTCTTGGAGACAAGACGGAGCTAATCGTTCCAAGGCATCGGCGATACGTTCCAAGGTAGATAGGATTTCAGATTTAGGCATAATTTTTGATCTCGTTTTTATCATATAAGCGTTGTTTACACCCTATCATGACCTTCTTGACTTGAAAAAGCCTGAGTTGAAGATAAATAGACGGTTTTGGGGGGGCTAAACCGCTTGCAAGTCCGTTTGTTACCGTTATAGTCCCGCGGTTAATAAATTACCTTTTTCGGTTCAGGTTTAGGAGTGTCACATATGTTTATTTCACCAGCTTTTGCTCAGGCTGCTGACGGCGGCGGTGCAGGGGGAGGCTTAGCAGGTCTTCTTCCTTTGGTTCTCATCTTTGTTGTCTTTTACTTCCTGCTTATTCGTCCACAGCAGAAGAAAATGAAAGAGCACAAAGCCATGCTCTCTGCGGTGCGTCGCGGTGATAAAATTGTCACGGGGGGTGGTATCATCGGTACCGTTACCAAGGTTAATGATACTTCCGACGAACTGACTGTAGAGATTGCCGAAGGGGTTAAGGTTAAGCTTCGTCGTAGCATGGTTGCTGAAAATCTCGCCAAGACTGAACCCGCTGCTGCTGCTCCTTCTGGTGAGGGTGGAGAAGGTGACAACGGTCCAAAACCTGAAGCGGGTGGCGTTACAGGCGGCCTCAAGAAACTTCTTGGCGGTAAGTAGACTTTAAGAAACAACCTTTCGGAAAATCCTATGCTGTATTTTGCTAAGTGGAAAATATCCCTTATTCTTGCCGTTTGTGTTTTCGGTATAGCTCTCGCCTCTCCGAACCTGCTGAGCAGTAAGGTCGCAGAGTCTTTACCGGACTGGATGCCAAAGAAACAGATCAGCTTAGGGCTTGACCTTCAAGGCGGTTCCCACCTGCTACTAGAGGTGGAAGTCGCTGAGGTTCTTAAAGAGCGTTTGGAATCAACGGTTGATGCTATTCGTGTTGAATTACGTAAAGAAAAGATCGGATATAGGGGGTTAGGGATTGACGGTGATAGTGCCGTGGTCACCATCCGGAATGCAGAAGAATTAGAGACAGCCCGCCAACTTATCCGAGCGGTCGATAATGGAACCGAAATTGATGTAAGTGATGAAGGTCAGGTTCGTTTAACTTTGACCGAAGTTGCTCGTAAAGAGCGGATCACTTCTGCCATTGACCAGTCCATTGAAATCGTTCGGCGTCGTATTGATGAAACGGGTGTTCGCGAACCGAATATTCAGCGTCAAGGTGATGAACGTATTTTGGTCCAGTTGCCGGGCGTTGATGATCCAGAACGCATTAAGCGCCTCCTGGGCAAGACGGCGAAGATGACCTTCCATCTGGCTCAAACAACCTATTACAATCCCGAAGACGCGCCAAAACGAGCACCAACAGGCACCATGATTGTGCCTTCTGCCGATGAAAAAGACAGTGCGGGTAGGCCCGTTAAAATGCTGTTGAAAAAACGGGTGGTGGTCAGTGGTGAGAACCTCACAGACTCTCAGCCTTCCTTTGACAATGGTCGCCCGGTTGTCAGCTTCCGGTTTGATACTCTTGGTGCTAAGAAATTTGGTAAAGCCACTCAAGAAAATGTTAATCGTCAGATTGCCATTATGCTTGATGGTAAAGTGATTAGTGCGCCACGGATTAATGAACCGATCCTGGGCGGCTCCGGGGTGATTTCTGGACGGTTTACCACCCAGGAAGCCAAAGACTTGTCCTTGCTTCTGCGGGCTGGTGCCCTTCCTGCCCCTCTTAGTATTCTTGAGGAACGGACCGTAGGCCCAGGACTTGGGGCTGATTCAATCAGTGCCGGAAAAATCGCTTCGGCTGTTGGTATGGTTGGAGTCATTATCTTTATGGTTGCGACTTACGGCCTGTTCGGTGCTTTGGCTGATATTGCTTTGATTGCCAACATTGTCCTGATCATCGCGGCCCTGTCTTTATTGCAAGCTACCCTTACCCTGCCGGGTATTGCCGGGATTGTTTTGACCATTGGTATGGCGGTGGATGCGAATGTGCTGGTCTTTGAGCGAATACGAGAAGAACTGAGGGTCGGGCGAACGCCGCTCTCGGCCATTGATGCCGGGTACAGTCGGGCGATTACCACCATTGTGGATGCCAACGTGACCACCCTGATTGCGGCTGTTCTTTTATTCGAGTTTGGTTCCGGGCCAATCCGTGGCTTTGCCGTTACATTGGCAATCGGGATCATCTCTTCGTTGTTTACGGCGACAATGCTAACCCGCTTGATGGTGGCCACCTGGTCGCGCAACAAGCGTCTCCAAACTCTTCCCCTATAGGTGACGTAATGCGCGGTATACATTTAGTTCCCGATAACACGAAGCTTGATTTTGTCTCAAAGAAGATGATTTTTTACATCTTTTCTGTCTGTATTCTCCTGGCCTCAGGCACTTTGTTTGGTAGCAATGGTCTGAACTACGGCATTGATTTTCAAGGCGGTATCGTTATTGAAGTCAAAACACCAGGACCAGCCGACATTGGCAAGATGCGCTCAGACCTTTCTAGTCTTGGAATCGGTGAAGTCGCCTTGCAAGAATTCGGCGCCCCTGATGAGGTGTTGATCCGTATTCAGAAACAAGATGGGGCAGAAAAAGCCCAACAAGAAGCGATTAACCAAGTAAAAGAAAAGCTTGGTGAGTCAGTTGAGTATCGCCGGACTGAGTTCGTCGGTCCTAAGGTGAGTCAAGAGTTGCTCATGAGCGGTGTCTATGCGGTTTCAGCGGCGATCTTTGCTATCCTGGTCTATATCTGGTTCCGTTTTGAATGGCAGTTTGGTGTTGGGGCTGTGGTTGCTTTGACCCATGACGTGCTGACCACCATAGGCCTGTTTGCCCTCACCGGATTTGAGTTCAACCTCAGTACGGTTGCGGCGATTTTGACCATTGCGGGTTATTCTATCAACGATACGGTGGTGGTGTTTGACCGGGTGCGGGAGAACTTACGTCGCTATAAATCTATGGATATGCCTGATCTGCTTAACCGCAGCATCAACGAAACCTTGTCCCGTACAGTTATGACCTCTTTGACCACCCTTATGGCCTTGATTGCGCTTTATATTTTGGGGGGGGAAGTTATTCGGGGGTTTAGTTTTGCCATGATCTGGGGCGTATTGGTCGGTACCTATTCGTCGGTTTGTCTGGCTGTTCCTATGCTGTTGCTCTTTGACTTGCGTCGTAAAAGTGAAGAAGAAAAGAACAAAGACGTTACGCCTGATTTTTCCGGTGCAATTGACGAAGACTGATAAACCATGAGCCTGGATATTACGCCCCTTACCCCGAAGGGAAGAAAAGTTGTCAGAGCTTATGGTGATGGCGGTTTTTCAATTGGCAATGAGACGCTCATGGGGTCGCTGATGATCTTCCCAGAACGGGTTATTGAATGGTCGGTTACGACGGCTGAAGATATCACTATTGAAAGCCTGGCCCCCATCCTAGAGGCCGGAGAGCCTATCGAACTTTTCATCATTGGCTGCGGCCCTCGTTTTGTCGCCCCGCCAAAGGGCTTGCGTGAGGCTCTACGCGGAAAAGGCATTGCCCTGGAATGGATGGATACCGGTGCCGCCTGCAGAACTCACGGCCTGATGATCATGGAAGAACGGGTGGTCGCCGCAGCGTTGATTGCAGTGGAATAATTGCTTTTTTAGCTAAGTGGTCGGTTTTAAAGAAGCAAGAAGATGTTTTTATCGACCTGAGCTTTGGTATAATAATCTACAAAACCAATGCCTGAATCTATAGCCTCTCCATCAGATGAGCAGGGAAAAAAGATCGCTTCAATATTGGCATTCCTCGCCCCCTCATTATCATCAATTGTGGCAACCCTACAGGAGTAGGCGACCTTACCTTCCTCAAGCGATTTCTTGTATAAATCAGGGATAACATCATCATAATCTTTACCGCTATACAGCTCATCTATGGTGCCAACAGTTGAGGGATTGATTTTCCAAAAGCGGTCTATTTCTGTTCCTGTAAAAATGATATTCAATTTTCCGCCATCATTAGGTTTATAATGAATCTTCCATATGTATTTGACCAAACCCGGTATTTCGAGCAGGTCCATTTCTTTGAGTATGGGGAAGGCATTATCCTTACAGTGACCGATGACAAAGTCAGCAAATTTAATGAGGAGAGGATGTTCAGAAACATTCTTTATCTTATTTAGGCTAAGCATAGTATGTTTCTCGGTTGGAGTATTGTATATTATTTTATGGAAAGCTATTTGCCTGATGCTTTCGTTTATTATGTTCAAGCCATCTTAGCCAGATAAAACAAAATCACAAAGAAAGGTTTTTCTTTTTGGTGGCCTTGCTCTGATCCACAGTATGATCTTCCTTATTTTTTCTCATCAAGTTCGGCATCATAGAGACAAGTTTGTCCTTTGCCGGCGTTTTTGGCGCGGTACATGGCACTATCGGCGCGTTTAATAAGATTGTCTATGTCGATGCGTTCGTCGCCGAAGTAGGCGATGCCGATGCTGGCACCAACGGTGGCGGTGCGGCCTTCATTCTTGTAGGGTTTTTTAAGTTCGGTGAGGATTTTTTTAGCGACTTGTTCTGGGTGTAGGTCTTCGGAAAGATCTTCGAGAACAACGCCGAATTCATCACCGCCTAAGCGGGCGATCATATCTGTTTCCCTGAGGTTCACTCTGAGCCGTTTAGCAACTTCACAAAGGAGGAAGTCGCCATATTGGTGCCCAAGGGTGTCGTTCACCTGTTTAAAGCCATCCAGGTCAAAGTATAGGAGGGCACCTTGTTTCTTGCGTCGCCGGGAACGTGCGACGGCTTCTTGCATGTATTCGTTAAAGCGGAGGCCGTTGGCTAATCCAGTCAGGGAGTCATGAAGAGCCATATGTTTAAGCTTTTCTTTTGCTGTATGGCTTTCTGTTGAGTCGCGTACCCAGGTGAGGATAACGGGCTCTGAATCTAAGATGGTGGGTGCCATAGTGAGCATTGCCCAAAAAGCCCTGCCATCGATGGCTTTTAACTGGGTCTCATAGTCGGTAACGTTTTTGCCTTTTTTTAATTGCTCAACGATTTCATCTCTTTCTTCTAGATTGACGTAGTGCTGCTTGGCTTGAGTGCCGATCAATTGATTGGTGGGGACCCCATGCATAAGAGCCAAGGCTTCATTGGCATAGATTATTTCACTGTCTTCATAGCGCGTAACGGAAACACCAAGGGGACTTGCTTCCAGCATGGCTCGGACACGTTCTTCGTTGGCCTTCAGTTTCTGCTCAGTTTTTCTTTTTTCGGTTATATCGGCAAAAGTTGAAACGAAACCACCGCTAGGCAAGGGGGTACCGCAAATTTCTAAAACGGTGCCATCTGGTCTTATACGGATAAATTCATGGGGCTCAAAAAGGAGGGCATTTGCGACTCTGTCTTTTATTTGCTCTTCAATATCTCCCGGACCGTATTCTCCTCGCTCTGCATTAAAGCGAAGCATTTTTTCTAGGTTTGCCCCAGGTTGAAAAATTTCAGGAGGGAAGTCTAGAAGCTCAGCAACACGTTTATTGGTCGAGACTAAAACCAGGTTTTCATCAAACACACAAACCCCTTGGTCTAAATGGTCAAGACCTTCACGGGTAAGTTCTAAGCTGTTGAGTCTTTGTTTGTCGTTTTGAGTCACTTAATTGGTGCCCATTTGTAGGGGATTTTTTTTTAGAAGATAATTAGAACAATATTTTAGATGATGTACCAGCAGAAATGACTCTTCGATCATTCAATAAATCAGAGAATAAAAAAAGGCCCGACCAAATGATCGAGCCTTCTTTCAAGTGAATTGTTGTGCAATTTAGGCGTTTGCGAGGTTTTCAGCAGCAAAATCCCAGTTTACCAAGCTGTCCAGGAAGGTTTGGGCATAGTCTGGACGACGGTTTTGGAAGTCCAGGTAATAGGCATGTTCCCAAACGTCACAGGTCAGAAGAGGGGTTTGCCCATGAACCAGTGGGCAATCTGCATTGAGGGTCTTAACGATTTTTAGGTCGCCGCCTTCAACAACAAGCCAAGCCCAGCCGCTACCGAATTGACCAATGCAAGCAGCTTTGAACTCTTCTTTAAATTTATCAAGGCTGCCAAAGGTCGCATTAATTTTTGCGGCTAAATCGCCTGTAGGTGCTCCGCCGCCATTAGGTTTCATGGACTGCCAGTAGAAGGTGTGGTTCCAGATCTGAGCAGAATTATTGAAAATACCTGCTTTAGCAGCGTCGCCAGAGGAATCCTTCATCACAGCTTCCAGGTCAGCCTGGGAGCTTCCAGCTGCGTCACCCAACATGTTGTTTAGGTTGGTAACGTAGGCATTGTGATGTTTGCCATGGTGAAAGCTTAAGGTGTTGGCGGTGATGTGGGGCTCAAGGGCATCTTGGGCATAGGGAAGTGCGGGAAGTTCGAAGGCCATTTTTTCCTCGTCTCGTTAGGAGTGAAAATTCAATAAGTTGTAATGTTTCAAAAATAGGTAGATGTCTTCTGAAAATAAAGGGGAAAAGATAATTTATTTAATTTTATTCTCAACTTCTTTTACCGCTTTAAACCCAGAAAGAACAGCACCTTCAATTGTAGCAGGAAGTCCAGTGTCGGTCCAATCCCCTGCAAGGTAAAGGTTTTGGTAAGTGGTTAGGGTGCCAGGACGGGTTGCATCTTGATCGGGTGTTTGAGAAAAAGTAGCCCTTTTTTCAGTGAGGATACGATAAGGAGGGAGTGGCGTATTTAGGGCTTGAGTTGCTTGAAGAACTTCCTGCCAAATATGTTCGGCAAAAGCAGCTTCATTTCCCCCCGTGAGTTTGGCACTATTACTGATGGTTACAGAAACCATGCCAGGGCGTTCAAAAAGCCATTGGGATGTCCCCTCAACAATTCCTAACAGTCCGGCGTCTCCAAGCATTCTTTTCGGGTTAGAAATTTTGAAATGCAGGTTGGTAATGGGGTTGTGATCTTTAGGACAGGCAATGTCTGGCAGTAATTTCGACGCCCTTACGGCTGAAACAGCTAGGATAACTGAATCGCCTGGGCAGACCGGGACGCTTCTATCGCCAAAGCTCAACTCCGAAACCCGCCCTTTTTTAAACAAGATATCTTTTAGGAGAGCATTGTCGTTAATTTGAGCATTTCGCCCCTTAAGGTAAGCCAATGCCGGATCAATTAAAGCGGCCCCTAAAGTGGTTTTAGGGAGAAGAGGACGACAGGCCTTTTCTCCTTTTACCAAAGTACGTGCTAAGGCCGACCATAATATGGAAGCTGAAGCTTGTTCAATGTCCGTATTAAGAATTGCTAAGGTCAAAGGCCGCCACAGAGGGACAATCAAGGGGCTGCTTCTGGTTTGAAAAACCTGGCTGACCGTTTGGCTAGGTTTAGCTTTTCGGATCAAGTTTAAATCTTTGATATAATCTATGACCCTCGTATGAGGCACCCGCCTTGAGGGATTGAATAACCAATAGGGAATAAGGCCTCGGTTTAACCGTAAAGCCCAGTGGCTCCCGGTTTTAAGGTCTGCAAAGGGAAAGGTTGCTGGTGATTGGGTCGTTATCTTGTCTTCGCCCCCAATTTCCCTGAGGTATTCGAGGGTCTGAACATAAGCCCCCAGCATCAGGTGACTCCCATTGTCGATTTCGACTTTTAAAGACTCGTCAAAAAAAGACCGACAACGCCCGCCGGCTTGGGGGGCAGAGTCATAGAGAGCTACTTTATGGGTTTTGATACCGCGAACCGCTGCGGCAAGACCGGACAATCCGGCACCAATAATGTGGAGAGTTGGAAGGGGGGCTGCCATGGTTATCTATAAACTAGATATTGACTTAATAAGGCCCAAATCTGTGCGCCTTTGCTAAGCTTAAGTTTGGGTGTCCCCAACTGCCATCCGGTTTGTCGAATTTTCTCGAACAGGCGGCGATAAACAACCATCATGATAATGGCAGGCCGAAGTCCTGACGTCGGCGTGGTCTCTAAAAGGCGATCAACCTTGCTAAACCAATGGGAAGCCATCTCAGCTAAGTCATGAAAAACAAGGGTGAAATTTTGATGTGCAATGGTTTCTTTTGGTGATGAGAGGGGAACCTGATGTTTGGTCAAGAGGTTTTGGGGCACATATAAACGCCCTGTTTCAGCGTCTTCGTTTATGTCTCGCAGAATGTTTGTCAATTGCAAAGCATTGGCAAGGGCGATGGCAAATTCTTTCGATATTGGCTCGGTGCGCCCAAAAATTGAGACCGACAGAAGGCCAATGGTTCCGGCCACCCGGCGGCAGTACAGCATGAGGGTGTCTTGGTCTGGGGCGATAAGAGGGCCTGTTGCATCCATTTCCATACCGCGAATTAATTCATGGAGTTCCTCTTTCTCCAAGGAATAACCAATGACGGCGGGGAGGAGGGCACGGCTAAGGGATTCTTTTTGTTCCCCTTCATAAAGGCGTTCAACTTCCTCATGCCAAAAAGCAAGTTCGGCTTTTTTGCTTTCTTGCTCCTGGTCTCCATCAGCGATATCGTCTAGGTGGCGGGCCAGAGCATAGAGGGCAAACATCGCTTCTCGTCTTTTTTGAGGTAACAGGCGCATTCCCCAATAAAAAGAACTTTTGGCTTTCTTAACGCTTTGATGGACCAGGGCAATATCGTCTTTTGTTGGGGTCATGGGGAAAACACCCCCTTAAAACCACCAATCATTGCCATCCCTAACTTCTCCGATGTTGAGAGTTCTACCCGGGTTGAAAGCGGGTCTTGTTTGCGTAGTTTTTGCTCAAGCTTAAGCCCACACGCCAAGGTGACCTCCGCTTGGGCTCTTAAAGCTCTGTTGCTGATTTTTGACGGGAGATTTTTTGCCGTTCCCATAAGGTCACCCACTCCGTTGAGCATAAGATCAAACAGGTGGCGCATAGGCCCAACAGCCGGGGTAGTCTTGATTGTTTCGAAAGGGATTTTTAACTCATCAAGCCAATTGGTCGGCACATAAAGCCGACCAAGTTCATTAAGGTCGTTCCGACAATCCTGAATATGGTTGATGATTTGCAAAGCACTGCTCAGAGCATCAGATGCCTCTCTGGCTTCGGAAGATGTTTCGCCGTGGAGATTAAGAAGATAACGTCCGACGGGCTGTGCTGAATAACGGCAATATTCCATCAGATCGTCCCAGCTCTCATAGCGACGAGAAACGGCATCCCATCGAAAAGCCGTGAGCAGGTCGAGGGCGTGGGTTATGGGAACGTTGGATTTCGCCAGACTTTTGCGAAAATTTGCGGCTGTTTGGGTATCTTCATCACTCGGAGGTTTTCCTGATAAAACGGCTTCCATTTCGTCAAGTTGCGCAAGTTTGATTTCTGGTCCTAAGCTGCTTGAGTCGGCAATATCATCTGCGGCACGGGCATAATGATAGAAGGCTAAGACATGTTCTTTTTTGTCTTTAGGCAGCAGATTAAAGACGACGGGAAAATTCTCGTCGTTCTCAGTTTTCCCCTTTGATACCCGATTGTTCATGCAACTGCCTTGAACCTTTATTAATTGTAACCTTATATGACACAGACATTAGGCATTGTACCAGGATTTAACGTATGTCCCTTCCCCATTGGGCCGATGAAGTAAGATTGCGTGACCGTGATCGCTATCTTTGCGCTCTGCTTGCACCCGACCAAAAGCGAAATGGCTTGTTGACACTTTATGCTTTTAACGGGGAAATCGCACGCATTCGAGAAACAGTAAGCGAACCCTTGTTGGGGAATATCCGTCTGCAGTGGTGGCGGGAGGCTATTGAGGCCATCTATGAAGATAAGCTTGTGCCTCAACATGAGGTCGCCCAGGCACTTCAAGAAACCATTGAGGAATATCATCTTCTCCGCGAGCCTTTTGATCGTCTCCTTGATGCCCGTGAATTTGATATGCAAGACCGTCCGCCGGAAGATATGGAAGCTTTGGTCGCCTATGGAGAAGGGACGGTTTCAACCCTTCAACAACTGGCTGTCCAGGTGTTGAGCGGTGAGTCTGGTGGTGATGCTGCCAGGAATTTAGGTGTGGCCTGGTCATTAACGGGCCTTGTCCGGGCGGTTCCCTTTCAGGCTTCAATGGGGCGAACTTTCCTGCCGAATAACCTGCTCAAAGCCAAAGGGCTCGACCCTTTGAGGCTATCTCCTTCAGATGAGCTTAACTTGGTGGTTGAGCAAGTTGCTAAAAAAGCTGGAAAAGCTCTTGAGGAATCACGGGGGAAAAAATCACAAATACCTTCGGTAGCCCTTTCCGCAATGCTCCTCGCTCCGTTGACGGAGGCCTATTTAAAGCAACTTAAAAGGGTTGGTTTTAATCCTTTTGATGCACGAATGCGGCGGGGTGGGACGGTTCGCCAGTTGAAGTTGGCTTGGCATTCCTGGCGAAAAAAATACTAGGGTGTTTTTTGATTAGGTATACTCATTTGATGGAGGCAAATGACCGTTTTGGGTAGGAGCGGTGCGCCGAGCGATGTGGTTCATCGTTCAAGCATAGCGACGCCCTCCAAAACGTTCAGATGCCCCACCGAAGGCCGGGTTCTTTTGATTTGTGGCTGCGTTACTACTTGAACGATTAACCACATCGCCCTGTGCACCCAGCCTAACCACAAACTAAAATAATCCCGGTCAAATGAGTATACCTAATCAAAAAACACCCTAGTGTTTTAGGTGCCTATTACGTTTGCGTGGTGGGCAATATGGTCTTGCATGAAGCTGCTCATAAAATAATAGCTATGGTCATACCCCTCATGGAGGCGAAGAGTTAAGGGGTAATCTTTTTCAGTGCAAATTTCTTCGAGCAGGTGGGGTTTTAGTTGGATGTCGAGGAACTCATCGGAGGTCCCTTGATCAACCAGAATGGGGTTGTTGGAGACCCTACCCAGATTACGAATAAGTTCAACGGCGTCATGTTTTTTCCATTCTTCGCGGTTCTCTCCTAAATAGCCTGCAAAGGCTTTTTCGCCCCACGGGCAGGTTGTGGGGGAGCAGATGGGCGCGAAGGCGGAAATGCTTTTATATAGTTCGGGATGTTTGAGGCCCAGAGTTAAAGCCCCATGCCCGCCCATAGAGTGACCAAAAATCCCTTGCCTCTCCATATCCACATTGAGTTTATGCCGCATCAAACCTTGAAGCTCGCTGGTGATGTAGTCTTCCATGCGGTAATTCTTTGCCCAATCTCCTTTGGTGGCATTGATGTAGAAGCCAGCTCCTGTACCAAAATCCCAATTGTCGTCTTCTCCTGTAATCCCGGCCCCTCTTGGACTGGTGTCAGGGGCAATCAAGATAAGACCATTTTCAGCAGCATACTTTTGCGCCCCACCTTTCATCAGGAAGGTTTCTTCCATGCAGGTTAACCCCGCGAGATAAGTCAGAGCAGGAAGCTTTACCCCCTCAGCCATTTGGGGGGGATAAAAGACGCCAATTTTCATCTCGCCGCTTACGGCCTCAGACATATGGCTGTAGTAAACGACCCGACCGCCATGGCATTGATGTTCTTTAATTATCTTCATTGAATGGCCACACATTTGTAGAAAAAAGGGAGTGTGCCCGGAATCACCAGGGAAGTTTTTCCGGGCACAAATGGCAGGTGTTGGGCTGCCATAGAGAGTTTTTAGAACTCGACGACAGCACGGATTGATTCGCCGTGATGCATGAGATCAAAACCTTTGTTGATATCGTCTAAGGTGAGCTTGTGGGTTATCAGGCTATCGATATTGATTTTACCGTTCATGTACCAATCAACAATCTTGGGGACATCTGTTCGTCCGCGTGCCCCCCCAAAGGCAGAGCCTTTCCACACACGGCCTGTGACCAGTTGGAAGGGGCGGGTAGAGATTTCCTGTCCGGCACCCGCCACCCCAATGATAACACTTTCGCCCCATCCTTTGTGGCAACATTCTAAAGATTGCCGCATGGTGGTGGTATTGCCGATACACTCAAAACTGTAATCGACCCCGCCGTCGGTAATGTCGGCAATGGCTGTAACCACATCATCGACATCTTTGGGGTTGACGAAGTGGGTCATGCCAAATTGTTTTGCCAGTTCCACTTTGCCGGGGTTGATGTCGACACCAATAATGATGTCGGCTCCAACCATCCGTGCACCTTGGATAACATTAAGGCCAATGCCACCGAGTCCAAAGACGGCAACCGTCGAACCAGGAGTAACTTTGGCGGTGTTGATCACCGCCCCAACCCCTGTGGTGACCCCGCACCCGATGTAACAAACCTTATCGAAGGGAGCGTCCGCGCGGATTTTGGCGACGGAAATTTCCGGCATTACTGAATAGTTGGCGAAAGTTGAAGTCCCCATGTAATGGAAGATCGGTTCACCATCGATGGAAAAACGGCTGGTGCCATCGGGCATAAGCCCGCGCCCTTGAGTTTCCCGAATAGCCTGGCAGAGGTTGGTTTTACCCGACAGGCAGAATTTACATTGGCGGCACTCAGGTGTGTAGAGCGGAATAACGTGGTCGCCTTTTTTAACCGATGTCACGCCTGGACCAATATCTACCACCACTCCTGCGCCTTCATGACCAAGGATGGCAGGAAAAATACCCTCAGGATCATCTCCTGAAAGGGTGAAGGCATCCGTATGACAAATGCCTGTTGCCTTGATCTCTACGAGAACTTCACCTGCTTTTGGGCCTTCGAGTTGTACGGTTTCAATGCTTAAAGGGTCTCCAGCTTTAAACGCGACGGCGGCTTTGACGTCCATATTGTTCCTCCAGGATAGTTTTTTGGCGAGTTCGTTACTTCATAGTAAGAAGGAAATAACCTCTCATTGAAAATGATTTGTTTTGATGCTTTGATAGCTTTTACCTATGAAGGCTAGGGATTAAAAAAGCCCCCTAAAAATTGAACGCTTTTTTAATGTAACGTGTTGAAAATTATCAGATAAACATTGAGTCGATATCGAGTTCTTCGGCGGCTTTAAAAAAGCTTTGAGCCGCGACAGAAGGGTATTCGCTTTCTCTCATTTGCAAGCCGATAACATGAGCCACTTCAGGCTCATCAAGCTTAATCATGCAGGTTCCGGGAGGCTCTGAACAGAAGGCAAAACATTCGCGTGGGACGATGCTCGACCAAGCACCTGAACGCACATGAGCGGCGAGGTTCATGAGAGAGTTTGTTTCGATCTGTGGTGTAACCTGGCAGCCCTGGCTTTCAAAAATCCGATCAATCATGCTTCTGTTTTGAACGCTTCGGGTGAGTAGTACCAAAGGCGTCTCTGCTGCTTCTTTCCAGGTTACGCTTTTTCGATCAGCAAGAGGGCCTTGGAGGGGGGTTAGCAAGGCGAGGTTTTCCGTGTAAAGGGGCATCTCACGGACTTTGATTTCAGCCTTCTCATTCAGGTAGGTAATGCCAAGATCAAGAGAAAAATCTTTCAGGTCACTTAGGATGTCTTGTCCACTGCGGTTGATCACTTCAAGGCTGACCCCTGGATGGTTTTTAGCAAAGCGTGAGGTGACCAAAGCAGCAATGGGCAGAGCAGAAGGAGCCACACCAATACGCAGCGATCCTGCCAAACCCTCACGCATAAGGCTGAGTTCTTCCTTTAATTTCTGACTTTCTGCCAACACGCGATTGGCGTGATCAAGAACCCGAAAGCCCTCTTGAGTGAATCCGGAAAAGCGGTGACCGCGATGGACAATAGGAATGCCTAGTTCATCTTCAAGCTGGCGAATGGCACTGGAGAGGGTCGGCTGAGAAACATTGCACTTTTCAGCCGCGCGACCAAAATGCTTTTCTTCCGAAAGGGCCATCAAATACAAAAGTCTTCTAACAATCATGGTGAGTCTCCAGCTCTGAAATTAAGTTCTTTCAGCTGCTCAAAAAAAGCAGATGACTCAGCGCAAAATTCTATTATTTCTTCCTTTTTCCATATGACCATGTCCTAGATATTTTCCTTCGTCAAGCAGACTTGTGTGAAATAACACACACAAAAGCCCCGGAACAACAAATGAACCGGGGCTTTCGAGTAAGCGGGTTTCACTAACAAACAGGCAAACTTTGGGGGGGCTTCGTGCCTGTTTGTTAAGCTTATTCCGCTGCTTCTGGTGCGGGGGCTGCGCTCCTTGTTGCTTCACCAATCTTTTGGGATTTAAGAAGGTTCATTGCATACAAGAGGAACGCAACACCAATGATCAGGCCAAAGAACTGAATGGCGTCACCATAAACCATCCACCCGCCTTGACCCCAATCAGCAAAGCGACGAGGCATACCTGCTGATCCACCTGCCAGCATAACGAGAGCTGCGCCAGTGGAGCCAACGGTGAGCAAGCCACAGGACCAATATCCCAGTCGATCTTCGAGAATACGGCCCGTCATGACTGGATAATGGTGATAAATTACCCCCATCCACATCATCGACATGGCAAGGATAACGGTCATGGTATGGCCGCTTTGCCACATGGTGCCATGGAGCTGGAAGGACCAGGCAACGTTTGACGTGACAACGGCACTGGCACCATCAAGGATGTAAAGGGTGAACCCCATCAAAGCCATCATCAGGCCGGGGGTCATTTTCAATCCGTGTTTCATGCAGGTGGCAAGAATGGTGAAAATACTCAAGCCCGCACCAATTCCCGTACCCCAACTCATAATGTTTCCGTGATAAGCGAGCGTGGCTGGCAAATTGGGGAACAAAGTGATGAAGTGATGAAGGAAGGAGCTGAAGGAAGTCAGAAGCAAAATCCATAGAGCCAGGTTAGCCAGTTTGTCGCTGTAAAGTTTGCGAGTGCCATCTGCCAGATACAAGGGGAGGGTCGCATAGACACCACTGATAACCATCAAGGCCATCGCTTCCATCAAGTTGTGGGCAAAGACAAAGAATGCAAACTCAAAGACCACCGGACTGGTTGCCCAAGCAACGGCATCGAGGGGGATAATACCGAAGAGAGCAACCAATACGTAGGTGGCGATTATTAAAATTGGAGTTCCCATAATGAGCAGAACGAGAGCCGCCAAAACCATTCCCAGCATGCCAGGATCATTTAGGGTGCGTGCTGATAAAACGAGATCCTCACGCGTATCGCCAAAGAAGGCCATTTTCAAAACCTGAATAGGATAGAAAATGATCATGGTGTAGAGAACCAGACCAACGCCTGTAAACCCAAGAACAAGAGTTTCAAAAGACCATTGTCCGGTGGCAACACCGACGACGGGGAGAGGGAACATCAAAACGAGACTGGTGCTCAAGCCACCAATGAGAATAGCGGCACTCAACAGAGCAGCCCCTAAATTCATACAGATATAAATGGCAGCCGGGAGCCAGCCCTTAATCGGTTTACCAGAACAACCGCCAGAGCGATGCAGGCCAATTCCCATCATGAGTTGGAAGGAGAAGGGGAAGGCCAAGGCGGCACCATGGGCTGTGAGGGCTTGATAAAAGAAGTTTGTATCCATGCCCGTTCTTTGGACTAAGGGCATGGCGACGCCAAGCAGACCAGCAATAAAGAGCCAGACAAATGACGTAACGATCATAAGGGCTGGCCAGGAGTTGATTTCCTCTAAGCCGTCACTCTCATCAACAGGGAACATTTTATTGAAGATCGGTGTTTTCTGTAAAATTTTCGTTGCTGTAAGCATTGTAAAATCCTTATCCGAAAGTGATTAGCTTTGAGAGCCAACGACTACGATTTCATCATTCATCTCATGGTGGGAGAGCCCACAAAATTCGAGGCATCGGACTTTGTAAGTGCCCGGTTCGGTGAATGTATGGATGAGGGAGGTTGGGCTATCCATTCCAGGCATAAGCATCATGGTGAACAAGATGTCACCCTGAGGGTCGTAGATGGCAAAGCCATGTACGGTATCTTTGCTTTTACCGGAAAAACGAATGGGTTTTCCAACTTCGATCTTCACTTCAGGGATATCAAAAGACCAGGATTCAGCTGTGAAGTTGACTTCGGTGATTTTTTCACCGGACGCAACAGCTTTCGCTGTCGCCACTGTTGGCATATAGCCGATGCTGGCAAAGTTAACGCCAACAAAAACTACCGTGACTAATCCAAGCCACATCCACTCAGCTTTTGCATAATTGCCATCCCCTGAGGTTGGCTTCGGGTCTGAAAATGATTTTTTCATGACCACATAGACAAAAACGACAAAAAATGGAATGAACATGAAAATCGTCATTCCGAATGCACCCCATCCACTGAGGTATAAGGAATCTAACATATTAGGGCACCCCGCTTATAAAATAAATTTACACCACTCTCTTCTTGGAGTTGTCCTATATGTATACTGCCAATAAAAAAGGATAACTATTCAAATAAAACTATCAACGCATTAAGTATTCTAATAAAAGCATATGAATTAATATTTTTTACTAGGGGTAACCCCCATGATTATATGCAAATATTAGGGTAGATAGGTAAAATTTACTGAATGATAGGTTTTTTTTATTTAATTGGTTGCCTAGGTTGGTTGTAACCTTTGCACTCCATGATCTATGATCATTAAAGAAATACCTACTCGGAGCTTGTGCCTAAGAATTGACAAACTGCCTTTTCAAAAAACTAAATAGGGGCTGTAATGGTCGATGATTGCAGGCTTTGTGGCCTTCCAACCCCTGCGCCCGCTGTTGAAGCCGATGGTCATTTGTTTTGCTGTTTCGGCTGCAAAGAAGTGTATCGAAACTTTGGTCCCGAAGTCTTGGAGACGAAGAGCTCTCAAGCTTCTATTAAGCCAGACTTATCGCCAGTTGAAGGGGCTGAAGCCTTCCTTCGCATCGAAGGGATGCATTGTTCTTCCTGTGAAATTTTGATCGAGCGGGTAGCTGAAAAAGTTGACGGCATTTTGCAGGCAAAGTCGAGTTATGCCACATCGACAGCCAAGATTATTTATGATTCAGATATTATCAGTGAAGCAGATTTACCAAAAGCCTTGAAACTAAATGGGTACCAGGTTCGGCTAAGCAACGAAGCAGCACCTGAGTATGATGATCGGCTGGACCTGCTTAGAGTCTTGGTCGGTGCCTCGATGGCAGGGCTTGTCATGATGCTCTATGTGGCCTTCTTTTACCCGTCAAACCTTGGAATTGTAACGGAGAGTGAACTTGAGCCAATTCATTGGTTGGTTTACGGGGTTGCCCCCAAAGTGATGTGGTTCCTAACAACTGGGCTCATTATCTATGTAGGAGCCCCTATTTTTCGCGGTGCGTGGATAGGCATTCGAGCGCGGGTGCTCAATATGGATAACCTCCTTGCCATCGCAATTTTGTCGGCCTATGGCTACTCTGTCGGCCAACTCCTCCAAGGGTCGTATGATCTTTATTTTGATGTGGCCTCGACCATTACTGCTGTTGTTGCCATTGGGCGCTTTTTTGAGAAAACAGCCAAAGCAGAAGCCACTCAAGAATTGACTAAGTTGATGAAAGCCTGGTCGCCAAAAGCACGGGTCAGATGGGGTGGAGATTATAAGTTTCTGGAAATTGAAGAGCTTGATCCCGGTGAATATATCTTGGTGTGGGAAGGTGAATCCATCCCTGTTGATGGCACCATTATCGAAGGCCAAGGGGCGATTGACGAGTCTTTGATGACTGGAGAGCCTTTCCCGATGTCTCGTGGACCGGGGGAAAGGGTACTTGGTGGTTCTGTGGTGGTCGAAGGCTCTGTGGAAGTCAAAGTTGGCCCTAAAGTTGAAAGCCAAATGGATAATCTGGCGCGGATTTTATGGAATGTGCAAAGTGCCAACTCCGGGGCGCAGGGGTTGGCAGACCTTGTCGCCCGCATTTTTGTGCCGGTGGTTTTTATTCTGGCAGCCCTGGTTACTGAATATGCCTACCTCCAAGGTCAGCCTTTGGGGTCGGCCTTGCTGGCAGGGTTGGCGACCTTGATCGTTTCTTGTCCCTGCACTTTTGGTCTGGCAATTCCTTTAACCACGGCGGCAGGGGTCAGTGCCGCTCTGCGTCGTGGCATCATTATCACCAGCGCAGATACCTTTGAAAAAGCCCCTAAAATCGATATTGTTGTCCTTGATAAAACGGGCACCCTGTCGACGGGGGATATGTCGGTGCTTGAGGTGATCGGGCCGCCGGAAGTTGTTGGGTTTGCCGCGGCGGTTGAACGTCTTTCTCCGCATCCCATTGCCAAGGCCATTGCAAAGTTGGATGGAGCGCAAACCGCTGTTGAGTTAAATACCCACCCAGGAAAAGGGGCTGAAGCTACTGTTGGCTCTCATCGAGTTGCTGTCGGCAGTCGGTCTTTGTTCGCTATTTTGGGGTGGGCAATCCCCCCGGAAATTTCTTCTCAGCTTGATCAGTATGGGCCGGGCGATGGGGTGATTTCTTATGTGGGTTGGGATGGGGTTATTCAGGGGGCCATTGTTACCCATGACCGTTCGCGCCCCGAATGGGAGTTTGTTATTAATCGACTGCGGAAACGGTGCCGGGTGGTTCTATTAACTGGGGCCGAACATCCCAGTGGCTTTGAAGAGCGGGTCGATGAAGTGTTCGCTGGTGTTCCCCCAGAAGGTAAAGCCGCCGTTATTCGTCAACTTCGTACTCAAGGCACCGTGGTGATGATTGGTGACGGCAGTAACGATGCGCCTGCTCTGGCTGCAGCAGACCTTGGAATTGCCTTTGGGGCTCCAACAGCTCTCGCCGCCGATGCCGCCGATGTGGTGATTTTAGGGGAAAGATTAGAGCGAGTGTTTGAAACATTTGATCTGATTTCAACGGTCCGTCGCCGGGTTCGACAAAACCTTGGCTGGGCGTTGCTTTATAACGCGACGGCAATCCCTCTGGCTGTTCTGGGGCTGCTTAACCCTTTGTTTGCTGCTTTAGCCATGTCGACCAGTAGTTTGCTGGTTATTTGGAATTCGTCTCGATCTTTAAATATCCACGGGGAAGACGCCAATGGCTCCCTTCTATTGAATAAGGGAAATGCAGCGCTCGTACAGGAGTGACAGGGCTGTATTAAGTTGGGCAATAGCGTCTTCACCGATGCCACCATGATTTGTTGGGGGGTGTAAATGGGCGTGGCCCGAAGTTGCGGTCAAAAGAGTGAAGGTTCCGAAGAGAACAACCGTTAATCCGGCAACTCGGCGCATAACAATATTTTGGGCAATGACTTTTAAATATTCTGCCGCTTTGCCCATGGTCAAAAGCATGGGCAGGGTGCCGATACCAAAAGCAGCCATTAGTAGGGCACCACCAATAGGATTGGCGGAAAGCAGCGAAAGGGCTAAAGCCGAGTAAACCAACCCGCAAGGTAACCAGCCCCAAACCAGCCCTAAACCAAATGCGTGGAGCGGGGTTCGAGCGGGGAGAAAATGAGTTCCCAACGGCTGGATATATTTCCAAAGATATCGCCCGCCATTTTCCACCCAAGCGAAGGAAGGCCACCATCCGGCGAGATAAAGCCCCAATGAAATCATAAACAAACCTGCGATAATGCCGCCAAAGGGAAGAATGATGTCGAGGGGGATTTCGGTTGTCTGTGAGCCAATAAAACCAGCAATAGCCCCGGCTATGGAATAACTGATAATCCGACCCGAATTATAGGTCAGGTGAAAAGCGATTTGTGCGAGCCAAGATTTTTCCTGCGTTGGGTCTGCGCTGGAACTCAAAGCACCGACGATGCCGCCACACATACCAATACAATGGGTTGAGCCGAGGAAACCAATTGTTAAGGCGGTGAGTAAAGAGAGTTCCATATTCAACGTTCGCCCAAAAGAATTTTGTCCAAGTTTGTGACCATGGCAGCCATTTCAGCACTATCTAAATGCCGTGTTATGTCGCGGTCATGGTTTAAAACCAATGGCTTTACATCATTAACGAGCTTGATGCCTTTATCTGTCAAGGCAAGGGCGTAAGAGCGCCGATCATTTTTTGATGGATTGCGAACCAGCAGGCCACGTTCTTGAAGTGTGTCAACTAAGGTAACCATGGTCGAACGTTCTATTCCGGCGGCCTTGGCAATCACGGTCTGTGTTTGGTCCGGGTTAGCCTCGACCAAGGTAAGGGCAATGAATTGGCGAGGCGTAATATCAAAAGCTGCCGTTGCTTTGCTAAAATGATTATACAGTGCCCGATAGGCCCGGCCTATATGGTGACCTACAAGTTGGGGCAGAATATCAAAATCTACGTCAAGATCGTCTAACCCAAAGGGGGGCTGTTGTTTCTTTTTGTTCACAAGGTTTCCTATCAAGCTGCAGTGAAGCAGACAATAGGAGCTTGGGAAAACCTTGTCCAGTTGTGACATATTGTTAAGCTTAGTTTAGCAAAAAGGTATCCTTCATGGCCTCCCCGCGCAGGCGGGAATCCAGAGGTGACGTTATCGGTTTTTGGTGACAACCTTCAGAAGTGTCTTTGCCACACTGGACTCTCGCCTTTGCGGGAGTGATAATCAGGTTGGTATATTTCTGTTTTCTTCCTGCCCTTTTACGCCCGTTTTGAATCATGTTGCATTAAAAATAGGCTTCCTTTATATTGTTTGATATCAAACAATATTATATCGAGCAATAAGCTTGGTGCTGAGGAGACGTAGTTTTATGGCGGGGAATAAGGTTAAGAACATGCTGTCTATGGAAGATGGCGTGCGGATGAATGCAACCCAGGCTCTTTTAGGGCCGCATTTAGAGGCGGGCCGTGCCGATAATCCGGCGATAGGCTTTGGGGATCAGATCATTTCTTATGGAGAGCTTGATCGCCTTGTGAATCGCTTTGGCAATGCCTTAAAAGCTTCAAATGTTGAGCCGGAAAACCGTGTTTTCATCATGATGAAAGATACCCCAAACCTTGTTGCAGCCTACTTAGGTACCATGAAGATTGGAGGTGTATCTATTGCCTATAATGTGCGCGCCTCTGAAAAAGATTTGCTTTATGCCTTAACCGATAGCCGGGCAAAAGTTCTTTTGATCGATGCCGAGTTCCTTGGGACCTACCGTAAAATTGCCCTAAAACTCCCTCGCTCCATTAAGGTCGTGGTGGAAGGTGCTTCGAGCGGTGAATTCGACAACATCACTTCTTTCCTTGAAGGCCATTCTTCTTCATTAGAAGCCGAAGATACCTCTGCCGATGACATGGCTTTTTGGATATATACCTCCGGTACAACGGGCAAGCCCAAGGCTTGTGTTCACTTCCAGCATGATGTCTTGCAAGGGAAGCTGCATCTCACTGAAAACCTTGGAGTAAACCCTGGTGATCGGGTTTTTGCCTCGTCAAAAATGTTCTTTGCCTATGCTGTTGGTCACATCCTTATGGGGGGGCTTGGGGCTGGGGCGCAGATTATTCTTTATGATGGTTGGCCTGATGCTGAAGCCATTGGACGCATCGTTGAAAAGCACCAACCCCACTTGGTGTTTAGTGTGCCAACCTTCTATCGCAATATGCTGCGTGAAGGGGTGGCAGAGCTAGAAGCCTTTAAGAATGTTCGTCATTATATCTCTGCCGGAGAAAAGCTCCCTACTCAGCTTTTTAGCCGTTGGCAAGAAGCCACAGGTGTGACGATCCTGGAAGGGATCGGCAGTTCGGAAACGGCTCATTTGTTTATTGCCAGCACGCCGGAGAATGTTCGGGAAGGGTCTTGTGGCAAGGTTGCCAGTTGGGCTGAGTTTAAAATTCTTGATGAAGAAGGGGATGAAATAACCGCGCCTGATACACCGGGCATTGGCTGGGCTTATCTCGAATCAAACTGTGACCGCTACTGGAATCGGCAAGCCAAAAGCCATGAAGTTATTTCTGAAGGCTGGTATTGCACAGGCGATATGTTCTCTTTTGATGAGGACGGTTTTTTCTACCACCATGGGCGCGGAGACGACATGCTTAAGATCTCGGGGCAATGGGTAAGTCCGACAGAGATTGAAGATGTGGTCTTTAAGGTCCCCAGCGTTGTTGATGCGACAATCATTGGACAAGCCAACGAAGACGGGCTCATCCGTCTTGCCCTCTATGTGGTGCCAGAAGAAGACAAAGCCGATGATGATTTTGAAGCCTTGTCAGAGGCCATCAAAGCCCTCGTTGTCGAAAAACTCTCGATCTATAAATGCCCCAGAGACATCAGGTATATCAAAGAAATCCCTCGTACAGCGACGGGGAAAGTACAGCGATATTTGCTGAGGGGTGTTTAAATTATAAAATTTTCAACCCGCTTTACCTGCTGGAACAACCCCATCAGCTACCCATTGATCGAGTATGGCCAGTGCTTGATCGGCGAAGGCTTGGTCGTTGATGTGAGCTTTTAGCTCAATTAAATTAGCTGGGCTTTTTAGAGTTGAGTTAATTTCTTGGGCAAAAGCTGCAAGTCCATCCGGGTCATGGAAGGGGCCGCCTTCTTTGTCCCATTCATCAATGCCGCCTAGGGGCATGATAAAAGTCGTAGGGCTTTTCGCTTTGGATAGTTTTTCACATATAATCCTGGCGACACCGAGTTTTTCTTCTGTTTCCATGATGGCACAAGCAATCAGGCGGTTGTGGGCGTGGAAACCACGTTCTTTGTATTTATCAGGAAGGGGAGCCCATGTTTGCATATCGATGAGGGTTAAGCCTCCTGGTGCAACAATTTGAGGGATACCTGCCTGTCCTGCCGCTTCCAGACGGTCTGCCCCAGCAGAAACAACGGACCCGTTGTAATGGTTGGAAACCTCTACCAGGGAGAAATCCATCACGGCCGCGAATTTCTTTTGTGCGGCAAGGGATTCCATCGCCCGTCCTCCCATACCTGTGGTATGGAAAACAGCAACTTCATATCCGCGTTTCTCTAATTCAGGTTTTAAGAAAACCATATATTTAAGGCTGGAACTTCCGAGCGACGTCATGCCGATAACGGGTTTTTCTTTTTGCGGCTGAACCACGAGACGTGCCGCCCCAAGAGCTGCGCCACAAGCTTGGCTCAGAGAAGACTTGCAAATACTGTTAAGTCCGTAGAGTCCTCCTGCCCATAAAACCATCATCAGGTCAGGAGCGATCCGTTCCGGGGGAAGTAAGGGGGAAAAAGAGACCGTAGAAACCAACACCTTCGGAACGCCAAGAGGCAGAACAGAAGCCACATCCAAAGCGAGGTCTGTTGCCATGGTGCCGCCGAGGGCGATCATGGCAGAAATTTCACCGCGCTCATGAAGCTGCCGCGTAAGTTTTCCAGCCCCTTCTGCTGTTTTCGCCATGGCTTTGTTTTCATCGCCAAGATCGATAATTTCCTGGTTGGTCATGCCTATCGCTTTAGCGACATCGTGTTTTGAAATTTCAACGTCAAAGGTGGGGTCGCCTAAGACACCCACATCCATCACCATGGCCTTGGCACCATCCCCTTCAATGCATTGCTTCATAAACAGCATTTCATCGGATTTTGTATCTGCCGTGCCGATGATCAGGATTGTTGGTTCTGTCATTTATCTCTCCCCCTGATCAGATCGTCGCTAGACCAGCGTCGAGCGCACTGACAATTTTATTCACATTATCTGTGGTCACGACCAACGGCGGAGACAAAATAATATTATTCCCTGAGACACGTACCATAACGCCTTCATCGTAAGCTGTTTCAAAAACGCTGTTGATTTCAGGTTTGCCAATGGCTGTTTTACTGGCCCGGTCAGAGACAAGCTCAAGGGCAACCATCAGGCCTTTGCCGCGAACATCCCCAATGGCGTCATATTTATCCTTTAACCTCTGGCAGCCAGCTATGAGTTCGTTGCCTCTTGCCCCCGCATTCTCGTTAACCTTAAGTCGTTTCATCTCGCTTAATGCCGCCAAAGCGGCGGCCGCTCCGACAGGGTGGGCTGAATAGGTGTAGCCATGACCAATATTCCCAAAAGCATCATTATTGCCTTCAAAGACATCAATAACTTTCTCAGAAATCATCACAGCCCCAAAGGGATAAAAACCATTGGTAATGGCTTTCGCAGTACACATGAGGTCTGGTTTAACGCCCCATAGACGAGAACCATGCCAGGATCCGGTACGTCCAAAGGCGGTGATGACTTCATCGGCAATCAACAAAATGCCATGGCGGTCGCATATTTCACGAACCATCGGCATAAAGCTTTCGTGAGGAGGAATGACCCCACCAGCCCCCAATACAGGCTCCATAATAAAGGCGGCAACTGTATCGGCACCTTGGAAATTAATTTCATCTTCCAACGCGTTGGCACAGAATTTTGCGAGCTTTGCCGGGTCGGTTTCATCAAAAGGGTTGCGATAGGTCCAGGGGCAGGGGATATGGAAGCACCCAGCAAGGAGGGGTTCATAGTTCCGCCTGAAATTTGCATTACCATTTACGGAAGCACCGCCGAAATGGGTTCCATGATAGCCTTTTTTAATGCTGATGAACTTGGTGCGATCACGATCACCACGAATTTTATGGTATTGCCGTGCGAGACGAAGAGCACTTTCAACTGAATCTGAACCGCCTGAGGTGAAGAAAGCTTTGGTCAGTCCCTCTGGTTTGAACCATTCCTTAAGTTCATAGGCTAACTCAATTGCCGGGCCTGTTGATGTCCCACGAAAAGCGGAATAATAGGGCATTTTTTCCAGTTGGTCACGGATAGCCTCTTTGACCGGTTGACAGGAATAACCCAGATTTACATTCCAAAGACCCCCAACAGCGTCAACCACTCGATGACCTTTGACATCGGTTAGCTCAACCCCCTCAGCTTCAGTTATTATTTTGGGTGGATTTTTCAACATATCCACGGGATGCGCCATTGGGTGCCAGAAATTTTTACCATTATTTTCGATTAAGAAATTTGCGTCACGCATGGACGGCCTCCTGTGATGTAATGCCCAAATGATTGAGGGCTTCTGCATAGCTCTCTGAGGGAGCCTGTACGTTAAAATGAACGGTGGTCATACCTACAGCTTTGCCGCTTGCAATATTTCGGGCTTGATCATCGACAAATAAGCAGGCTTTGGGATCAAGTCCGAGTGCATTGGCACAGTCGTAATAAGCTTTTGGATCGGGTTTTAAGATTTTGGTGTAGGTCGCATCTAAAATCGTGTCGAACTTACCCAAAAAGGGCAGTTTATGGCGAAAGTCTTCTCCATAAAACAAATCTAATTCGTTGGAAAAAATAGCTAATTTAAAGCCAGCTTTTTTGGCTTTGTCTATGGCATCGAGAGCTTCGGGGCGGATAATTTCCATGGGGGTTTGTCCGCGCGCCCGCTTGATAAATTCAGCCATAGTGCTCCAGTCTTCACCAATCAGTTTGCCGACTTCAACGGACCGCGTTTCCCAGTATTCTCTTTCGGTTATTTCGCCGGCTTGCATGGACCGCCACAAAGCATCTGTTTCTGGATGGAATGGGCCTTGCCAAGTCAAGGTGCCGGGCGGAAGGCCAAGAGCTTTTTCGCTTAAGCTATGGGTTTCAAAGGGCGTTTTGGTGACAACTCCCCCAAAATCGAGAACCAGGGCTTTTAAATTTGTCGGCATTTTTCTTATTCCTTGTGGCCCGGGTCTGATAAGATTGGGTGAGGTTTTCCGCCCAATCCTCGTGAGATTTCTATTGCGGCTTTTCGGGTTGCAGCTTTAATTTTTCGCGAAGCAGCTTTATTGCTTCGTGAATTGGGAAGGGCAACGGCCACCGCCCCGCAAGCAAAGCCTGAGCCATCAAAAATTGGGGCAGCAAAGCCGACAACCTCGGCCTCGTACCCTTGATCAATCATGCCGATGCCAGTTTTTTTGCTCTTGTTGATTAAGTTTCTGATTATTTCTGGGTTTGTTTCTGTTCGGTTGCTAAACTTTGGTAGTGGCTGAGAGAGAATCTCGTCGACAACGGAGGGCGGAGAAAATGCTAAATAAGCAATCCCCGACCCTGTGCAATGAAACGGAAGGCGTTCGCCTTTCTCAATATTGATCCGATTGGCACGTTTTGAATCGGCAATCCCAAGTGTTCCCAAAGCATTGCCAGAAGCGAGTGAAAAATGAGCCGTCTCTCCGGTTTCATCTGCGAGTTTTTTTAACGCCGGGTCAACTATTTCAGAAATAGGGAATGCGGATTCACGTACCCGGGCCAAGCGTAATAATTCGGCACCAAGGCGGTATTTTTTTGTTTCTGGGTGCTGTTCGACCATGCCGTGGTCAGCTAACGCTACCAACATGCGTTGAGTCGTTGCTTTGTCATACCCCATCGCCCGCGACAATTCGCTCAAGCCAAATTCTGTTGAGGATTCACTAAACATATCTAGTATTTTCAATGCTTTGCGCACTGTTCGCATGGGGTTAACAACCTCAGGATTAAGTGTTTTACTCAGGGGCTCACTATGTGTTCGCTCTTTAGGCTTGACAGAAGTAGAATGGATTTGCAAGAATAATTTAAACCGACGGTGATAATAATGAACCGTTAAAAAATGAACAAATAATTTAATTTAAAACAAGGGAGAGACGTTATTATGCGTAAAGGATTAATAGTCGGCCTATCGGCGACATTTATGGCGGCTGCGGCTGCTTTTGCACCGGTTCAGGCTGAGTACCCCACAAAACCGGTTTCATTCGTTGTTCCTTTCCCTCCGGGTGATTTGGAAGATGTTTTGACGCGGCTGATTGCTGATGAAGTCCAGAAGCAAACAGGGGTTGCCTCTGCGGTTGTGAATAAGCCTGGCGGCGGCGGTGGACCGTTCCCTGGTGCTGTTGGCGTTGCCACGGGTCCAACGGATGGCACTGTCATCGGATCGTTTGTTATTGATGTCCCCGTGGTCGGTCCGAACATTGATATTGCTGAGTTGAAAAACGACACCTTCGATCCGATTGGTATTTTCCTGACATACCCCTTTGTTATTGCTGTTAAAAAAGATGCCCCTTACAACTCCATGAAAGAGCTCGCGGCCTATGGCAAGTCAAACAAACTGGCTTTAGGCCATTTTGGGGCTTTCCTGGTTCCAACCCAAGTTACCTTTGCTGCGGCAAAGAAAATGGGCTTTGAGTGGGGTTCTGAAGCAGCATTTGATGCTCTTGATTGCAACACTCTGGCTTCTGGCGATGCCGATGTCATTAACACTACATTGCAGTTAATCTTGCCTTGTTTGAACGATGTTAAGGTCCTGACCAGCATCACCGACAAGCGTATCCCGCTTATCCCAGATACACCAACCATGGCGGAAGTAGAACCTTCTTTGAATATTTCCTTATGGAATGGTTTGTTTGTGAAAAAAGGGACATCGCAAGAAGTTAAAGATAAAATTGCAAAAATTGCGCAAGAAGTAATGAGCAGCGCAAAAGCCCAAAAAATTGCAAAAGATACCGGGGCTGGTGTCTATTGGATGGATGCTGCAACAGCTTCTGCCCGCATTGACTCCGACCGTAAAGTCTCTGGTCAAATCAACGCTTTAATCGGCGAATAAACTCTTCGAGTTGTTTTAACTGAGCGTCAGGAATAACTCTTGGCGCTCAGTCTATATTTCAAACATCGAGGCACTGAAATTGTCTGATACCCCCGTCGAGAAGGCTGAACATCACGACGCGGAAGAGCTGTTCGAACACGACTACCACCCAGGCCTGTTGTTCGCCTCTTTTCTGTTGTTTGGTTTAAGTCTGTTCCTGCTCTATAGCTTAGATACAGAAACCAAATGGTTCAATCGGGTAAAGCTTCCTTTGCAGCCAAGGTTCTGGCCGGCTGTTGTCCTCATTGGAATGTCTTTCTTTTCCGGGGCTGCTTTTATTACCCATGTAATCAAATGGCGGCGACGGGCAAGGGAGGCCAGCTTGAGCAAAGAACTCATCAAGTGGTTTCTTCCTGCAGAGTATGCTCTGTGGTTTATCACTTATGCTGCATCAATCCCTTTTGCGGGCTACCTTCTGTCAACGGTCATTTTCATGCCTTTGCTTGGCTACCGGGTTGGTATTCGGAAGGTAAAAACTCTTGGCCTTTTAATCATGCTGGCGATCGTTACGGTCCTCTTTTTCAAAACCGGGCTTGCGGTCAATATTCCCGCAGGAATGATCTATGACTTTGCCCCTGATGACATCCGCAACTTTTTGATAAAGAATTTTTAGGTTATGGATATTTTATTATTAGCCATTCAAGAACTTGCGCGCCTCGATGTGCTGCTTGCATTATCTATTGGCGCGATAGGCGGTGTTTTAATCGGGGCAATCCCAGGGGTGGGACCTGCTGTCGCGATTGCAATTTTATTGCCAGCAACCTTTCAGTTTGAGCCCATTGTTGGCTTAACCCTTTTGCTTGGTATTTATGGTGCATCGATGTTTGGTGGAGCCATCCCGGCAATTCTTATCAACACTCCCGGTACGGCGGTAAATGCCCTGACCACCTATGATGGTTTCCCAATGACCAAAAGAGGGGAGGCTAAAAGAGCTTTGTCGCTTGCCTATTCGGCATCATTCTTTGGGGCGGTTTTTTCCATATTTTGTTTGGCCGCTTTAAGCCCGGTATTATCTCACATTGCCCCCTTATTTGGGTCTCGTGATATTTTTATGGCGGCATTGTTAGGGGTTATTTGTGTTGTCTTAGCCCATCGAAACCAAACCCTGATTGCGGCAGCACTATTGTGTTTGGGGATGTTCTTCAATGTTATTGGTATGGAAGCCGTCCGCTACTCAAAACGCTTCACTTTTGATCAAACTTGGCTCAATTCTGGATTCGATTTAATCGTTGTTTTGCTGGGACTTTTTGCCTTATCGCAAGCCTACTATTTGCTAAGTGATAAAAAGAAACAAGCCGTTCCCCCTGATTTACATGACACAAAAGAGTCCGGTTTAAAGGAAGTTTTTAAACACAAACGGGTGGCAACAGTTTCATCGAGCCTCGGTGTTATCATGGGGATGATCCCTGGTGTCGGTGAATTCACGGCGCAATTTTTCTCTTATACCTATGCGCAAAAAACGTCAAAAAAACCTGAACTTATCGGGGAAGGGTCCCCCGAAGGGCTTGTCGCTTCTGAAGCTGCAAACAATGCGGTTCCGGCTGCTGCAATGATCCCTCTTTTGGCTCTTGGTATTCCTGGGGAAGCTCTGACAGCAATGATGCTTTCTGTTTTCTATGTGCATGGAGTCGTTCCTGGTCCCCGGCTGTTTGAATCTCAACCAGAATTTATCATCAGTCTGTTTTTATCGCTACTGGCGGTCAATGTTGTGGTCCTGGTTTTTTTATCTTTTGCCTCCAACACGCTGGTACAGGTGATCCGTATTCCAAACCGCTTAATTGGAGTTATCGTCCTTACTCTGAGTTTAGTCGGTGTCTATGCTCTTCGTAACAGCTTAACAGATTGCGCCATCGCCTCTGCATTTGGGTTGTTTGGGTACATTCTCAAACGTCTTGAGTGGCCCGTGGTGCCGATTGTGCTTGGTATGGTTTTAGGTCGGATCATGGAAGACAAATTCAGGGCTTCAATGGCGCGGGTAAGCTCCCCCCTTGATTTCATCGACCGCCCGGTTTCAGCAACGATGTTTGCCATCATTGTTATAGCTCTTTCGCTACATTTTTTCACTTTGTTCCGCCAAAAGAACAAAGGTTGAGGCTTAAAATACAAGGAATTTTAGATGTTGAATATTACCCTCGGTCAAGAGGATGTCATCATTACGGTAAATATGAGCACGGAAACAGTTACTTCTGAGCCCTACCCTGATGAATGGAAAATCTTAGCTGGGCGTGCTTTGACTGCCCGAATGCTCCTCGAAAAGGTTGAGGCGAAATGTGACCCTCTTGGCGTAGAAAATAAGTTAATCATTGCGCCGGGCTTGTTGACCGGAACCTCAGCCCCGACTTCAGGCCGTCTTTCCTTTGGGGCCAAAAGCCCTTTGACGGGCGGTATTAAAGAAGCCAATTCAGGTGGCAATCCTGGCCAGCATCTTGCAAAGATGAGTATTCGCGCCATCGTCATTGAAGGCGCACCAAAAAATAGCGACGCCAGATATGGTTTAGAGTTGGATGAGAACGGCGTTCGCCTTGTTGATGCAAAACCCTTAACCGGAATATGGAATTACCCAGCCTGCGAAAAGTTAGCGGAGACCTATTCAGATAAAGCCTCTTTCATCCTTTGTGGTCCTGCGGGAGAACAACAGGTTGCAGGGGCTTCTATCGCCTGTACAGATCGGGATAATCGCTACCCCACCCGCCATGCAGCCCGAGGGGGGCTTGGTGCTGTAATGGGGTCAAAAGGGCTGAAATTTATCGCTATTGAACCCGCCAAATTTCTGTCAAACACACGTTCTCCAGCCGATAAAAAGGCTTTTGCGACCGTGATGAAGAAACAAAGCAAACGTTATAAAGATGGGCCAAGGCGTATGGCAAAGGGAACAGCTCGCGCTATTGGCAAGGCGGCTGGGCTCCATACTCTTCCTTATAAAAACCGGATATTAGGCCAACCGCCAGAGGCCGATGTGCAAGGGCTGGATGGGGCGACGATACTGGCAAGTTTCGAAAAACGCGGTGGCAACATGCATAACTGTATGACAGGTTGCATCGTTAATTGTTCTAATCTGGTAAACCGTGAGGACGGCTCTTATCTGACTTCCGCCCTTGAACTGGAAACTCTCGGTCTATTGGGCTCAAACTGTGCCGTTGGCAAGTGGGATGAAGTTGGAGAATTAGACCGTCTCTGTGATGACATTGGCCTCGATACCATGGAGATGGGGGGAGCGATCGCTGTTCTCATGGAAGCCGGAGAAATGGAATGGGGCGATGTCGAGGCCATGAAAGATCTACTCACCCAGATCGCAAAGGGCACTGAACTTGGTAAGGTCGTTGGAAATGGCGCGGTAAGCGTCGGTAAGTACACGGGCAATCCACGTGTCCCTGCTGTTAAGGGGCAGGCGTTGCCTGTTTGGGACCCTAGGGTAATGAAAGCAACAGGTGTTACTTATGCCACCAGTGCTCAAGGGGCGGATCATACGGCGGGGATTATAACGTTGGTGGGGCTGACTCATGATAAAGTCGCCGCTCTTTCGCAAGAGGCGCAAATCCTCAATGCAGTGGGGGATTCCACAGGTTATTGTCAGTTTATACAAGCGACTCTCAATGAAATCAGAGAGTATTTAGAAGTTATCTTAGGCCGTTCCGTCAAACCGGAAGAACTGTTGGATTTGGGGTGGCAATGCTTAAATGACGAGTGGGAGTTCAACACCCGCGCCGGGTTTACCGATGCGGACGATGAAATGGCCGAGTGTATGGTAACAGAACCTGTCGGGGAATATGATTACCGCTTTGACGTGAAGAGTGAGACCGTTGCGCAGGTAAAAAAATCCTTGCTGCCCTTAGCAGATGATTTTTATGACAAGCCGATTTTTTAGCATATTGTTTTAGGGAAATTAAGCCTTCGGAGAAGGTAGTGCGGAAAGGCGGTCTTGTTTCATCAAGACTGTTTCTCCTCATTTGGAAGGGGTTTAGGGATCCCTATAAATGCGAAAAAATGAAAGATAACCCCGCCGCAAGCCCCAACTATCAAGCTCGATAAAATCAACCCCGTCAAAACAGAAACCTCATCACTCAATGAGAGGATGAAGGCAATAAAACTTGCTATAAAGCCTCCACCGACTAACGAGCCCCAAAGGGCATACTGACGCATTGGTGGACGCCCTCGCCGGGCCACATAGATATGGAAAGGCAGGAAAGTAAGGCAAACGGTGACCAAGGCTGGAACGGTTCCGTACAGGTTGAGCATTAAGGCTGGTAACAGATCCTTTGGAGTGGCAATTAAGCCCACAATTGTTAAGGGTAAAAAAGCAGATAAAAATACAGCCACAATGGTCCGTCCCCATCGTAAAGCGGATTTTTTGGCAATAGTATTTGAGTGCTTAACTGTCAATCTAACCGAGACCTCTTTTTGCTTTAGTGGAACGTCACAAAAACCTACCACCCAAATTAGAGGAATAGCCCCAGCATTGCGATATAAATAGTAAATTGCGTTTCAGAAGTTTCCATTACGCTCAGAAATAAACAGGGAAAGAATGTTCGGCATAAGCTGAGACAAGTAAAATAAATGGTGCGGGCGGGCGGACTTGAACCGCCAAGACCGTGAGGTCGGCAGATTTTAAGGAAAGTGTGTTGAGGTAAGTTGTTGAAAATAAATATATATATTATGTATTTTTTTAAGTGTGCTATGGAATGTGCCAAGCGTATTTTGAGTTATTGCAAATCAATTTACTCTGCCCCCTTTGATCCGACCCCTTTGACCCAGACCCCTTTGATCCTTATGTGCTCCGACCGTCATGTTATTAGATGCTTGTTCATGATATGTACTTGTGTTGTATCGCTGTATCCGTTAAGATACACCCGCATTCGGAGAATGATCTTTACTATTCTCTTTTTATTGTCGAGTATTCCTCAAATTAGTATGTTGATACTGTATTGGGGGAGAGGATGGATCAATCTATTGTAATTCGGTCAGAGAGTGACGCTTGGAACCTACTTGAGGCGGTTTTAGAAGGTGGATTTGATGATCATTCAGATATATCAATCAATTTTGAGGGGTGGCCAAATCTAGAGGTAGAGGTCAAATCTGGCGAAGCAATGATAAGCCCGACACTAATGACGGGCTTTATTTCATTGCAGCAAGCAATTTATCGCTCCTATGCATTGATTACATATGAGACGACAAATATTGGAAAACTCTCAGAGGAAGAAAAAGAGGCACTTGAATTTTCTGTAAGGGTTAGCAAAGGGAGCTCCAATTTCAATTTGGACCTCCAAGAAATAGCCCAAGATTTTTGCAAAAGGGCTGTCGGAAAAATGGAGTCAAAACACATACTAATTGTTGCTCTAACAACAATTGTCGCAGTTGCCGGATACAGCTCTTTCAGTATTTATATGGAAAACCAGAAAGAAATAAGAATTGAGGAATTGCGTTCGAAAGAAAAAAAAGAACTTCTTCAATCTCAAGTATTCCTCTCTCAGCAAGAGACAAAAAGAATGGAGGTATTGGCAAAAGCGATCGGTAAAGATAAATCGCTACCCATAATTTCGGGAGAAGCCAACAATGCAAAGCAAAACATAATTAAAAGTATTGGAAAAACATCCGACGCCTCCATCGGAGATACTCACGTTGATCAAGAAGTTGCAAAAGAGCTAGCTAAGAACCCGAGGAAGACAGCTACAGATGTTCGGGTTTCTGGGACTTTTAAAATCCTAAAAGTGGATACTACGGTGCGGGATGGCTTCAGAGTAAAAGTGCACCGGCTAACTGATGGTCTAGAATTGACTGCCGGTCTTTTGGATATAATGATCTCTGCGGAACAAAAAGAACTGATAAAAAATACTGAGTGGGCTAAAGGAGAAATCTATCTTGAAATCGATGCGAAGCTTAAAGGAGAGTTGTACACTGATGCCACGATTAAAATTGCGCGGAAAGCAGAAGGATAGTGGTGCGGGCGGGCGGACTTGAACCGCCAAGACCGTGAGGTCGGCAGATTTTAAGTCTGCTGTGTTTACCGATTTCACCACGCCCGCATCCATTGAACGCCAAAGAGTGGTTACCCCTTGGAAATCGCGCACAGATTATTCAAGCCGGGCTGGCTTCGCAAGGGCTAAAAACAGTCTTTTAAAATTGTTTTATCCCATACCTATCTTCGGGCTTATTTTCCTTTGATTTCGAAGCGGTTTTTAAATGATGTTGAATCTATTGGAGTCTTCCATCATCGATGCAGATTACTTTCCAGACAGCGATATATTTTCCTCTCCTTCGTTCTTCCCTCAGGCCAACCAGCCCTCTAAAACAAGAGGGGAAAATTCCTTGGAATTTACCATGCAAAAGACGCCCGTAAATGAAGCTTGTCATTGCTGATAATGATGCGGGACTGTATGTTGTGTTTATTCGAGCAATTTAAATCAATATGTTGGTTTCTTTGCTTGGGAATCGCTTCTTGAATTTTCATGAGTCTTTAGAGGAGGGGTTAATGTCTTTACTTGACGACGATGAGTTTCTTGAGTTTGTCCACGGCTATGATGATGGCGATAAAGTTGTGATGCGCGGCCTATATGCGGCTTCGTTTGTGGTAAAAAAATATAAGATGAGTCCTGAGGAGGTGATTGCTTTTTCCTCTTGGCAAGGAAATCATAAAGCCACAACTGTCTTTCATTTTCATCCTGACTTTGAGCGAGAAAACCTTCGATCCTATATGGAAAACCACACAGATGGTAAAGCTTTGTTAGAAGAGGTTCGTGCTGAGCGAGACGGATTAAGTGGTTGGGAATGGCTGGAGGCCGTTCGTTCCACAGGCGTTTGGTCAGAGGTTTTCCTGGCGGCGGCTCTTGCGGTGCTAAACCCAATAGGCTCTTTAGTCATGAGCTTGGTTGATCATCTTTCGAAGAAAGTAACGGCACTAGAACCCGTCGAGGCGGGGGTTTCGGCCCGCTCTTTGAGCTTGGCAACCCCTCCTGTTCCAGAACCATTTACAGCCAAATTTCCGGTTATTCATTTCCCTAAATCGGTCGAGCATAAGGTTGAAGGTATTTCTGACGAGTTGGCCCTCTTAACCGCGTCCCAAGCCATCGCTGTTATGAGAGAGCCGGTTTCGACAGCAATACATTAGGACTTTTTCAGCAAGTTCACTCGCATGGGCTGGGCGAAAGTGTAGCCGTTTTCTGTTTTTAGGCTGAGATTAAGGAATGAAGCTTCAATTTCTTCTTTATGTTTGGCGAAAGCGGCGGTTCGCTCCGAGTTAGGAGCAATGATTTTAGCCTTGAAAGCTTCGAAGCTCTTTCTAAGGATCATATGGGTGTAGGTTTCTTCTAAAACCTGTTCCAGCCCATGTTCATTGGCTTGCTGGATGGCTTGGTAGGCATGGGTGCGGACTTCCGTTTCGTCATCAACAGGGCGCATCATCTCAAAATGAGGACCCTCGGCAACGGGTTCGCAAATATAAACCAAGCCCCCTTTAATCAAAACTCTCGCCGCTTCTTTTAAGGCCTTTGGCATACCGTCAAAGGGGATATGATGGAGGCTGTTGAAGAAAATAACACTGTCAAAACAAGCCTTTTCAAAAGGCAGGTCGAGGGCAGAAGCTTCGATATATTCCTCTCCCCCTTCAAGGTCGTATGAGCGGGCACTTTCCAGTTGGTCTTTAGAGACTTCCAGACCAATTACCTGAGCCCCATTTCGGGTCATCGAGCGGACAAGTGAGCCATCTCCACATCCAATATCTAAAATCCGTTGGCCTTCTAGTTTGACATGTTCCCGTAAAACATGGCTGTTCCTCTTAATTGTCATTTCTCTTTTTAGTCCCAAGCTGTGCTATATATTCTTTCAAAGAACAAGCTAATAGGGGAATGGGTATAAGTCATGGAAAATTATCAGGACATTTGTGATTCTGTGCGGGCTTTATGCGCGCAATACCCAGGTGCCTATTGGCGTAAGCTGGACCGCGAAAAAGGTTACCCGACAGACTTTGTCCAAGAGTTGACCCAGGCTGGATTCCTTTCTGTTTTGATTCCAGAAGAATATGACGGGGCGGGGCTAGGGGTAGAAGCAGCGGCGGCGATCATGGAAGAAATCCAAAAATCTGGCTGCAACGGGGCGGCCTGCCATGCTCAGATGTATACTATGGGAACCATCTTGCGCCATGGCAGTGATGAGCAAAAGCAATTCTATCTGCCAAAAATTGCTGCCGGTGACTTGCGGCTTCAAGCCTTTGGCGTGACGGAGCCAACCAGTGGCACAGATACCACCCGGCTTAAAACAACAGCGGTGAAAGACGGAGATGATTATATAATTAATGGCCAGAAAGTTTGGACATCACGGGCCGAACATTCAGACCTTATGCTCCTTTTGGCGCGCACAACTTCTCGGGAAAAGGTAGAGAAACGCCATCAGGGCTTGTCGGTTTTTCTTGTCGATATGCGCAAAGCTATTGGAAACGGCCTGACCATCCAACCGATTCCTGTGATGATGAATCACAATACAACAGAAGTATTTTTTGACGACTTGAGAATCCCCGCTGACAGCCTGATTGGCGAAGAGGGGAAAGGGTTTCGCTATATTCTAGATGGCATGAATGCAGAACGTATTTTGATTGCTGCTGAATGTATTGGCGATTCTCGTTGGTTCATTGACAAAGCCGCTGATTATGCTCGTGATCGGGAGGTGTTTGGTCGCCCTATTGGTCAAAATCAAGGGGTCCAGTTTCCCATGGCGCGGGCTTATGCCGACACTGAGGCTGCTGATCTTATGGTCAAAAAAGCTGCGGCAATGTTTGACCGGGGAGACCCCTGCGGTGCTCAGGCCAATATGGCAAAGTTGCTCGCCTCTGAAGCCTCCTGGCAATCGGCAGAAATGTGCGTGCAAACCTTTGGTGGCTTTGGCTTTGCTGAAGAATATGACATTGAGAGGAAGTTTAGGGAAACCAGGCTTTATCAAGTGGCTCCCATTTCAACCAACTTAATACTAAGTCATATCGCAGAGCATGTTTTAGGTTTGCCAAAATCTTATTAACAGGATGAGATTAACTTGGTTTTGGGGAAATAAAAATTCCCATAAGTATACCTTTGGTCCCCTTGGCGAATAGAGATATTTTTTGATAGAGTAGTTCTGTAGACGAACAAAATTTGTAACCCAAAAAGGCCATTGTTAAGGCTGTGAGGGAAAATTGGACGCAGCCGCTCTTTTAGATATTTATGACGAAGCTCACGATGAAGCAATTTCTCGTGGAATTGACGCGGAGATGGCCCACAAAGAAGCCGTAACCGCAGCTTCAATGATGTTGGCTGCCATGGATGGTGTTGAAGATGAAGAAGCGCGTAGCCAAATTGAGAGTATCATTGATGAAATGGGGTGATTGCTTTCAAGGGGAGCAGTTTTTTTTAAGTGTCTATTTCAATTGAGAATTATATCTCGTATGTATGAACAGGTGCTAGGACTAGCAACTGATTTAAAGGCTGTCGCATGACGTTGAAAACGAGCCATTCAGGAAGTAGCGCGGATGATCTCATTGTAGGGCTTCAAAATGACTTTATTGATGAAGTCAGAGAAATCCTCGAATCATTGGAAATGGCGATTGGTGGTGCCCAAGAGAGTCCTGCCGCCATCCAAGAATTTCTAGATCAATCAATGCGTGCAGCAGTGCTTTTACAGCGCAGTATTGCCTCACCCAAAGGTGAATTGATCAAAACCATTGCCATTCGTATGCAGGATTATCTGGCTGGAATTCATGGGGTTTTAGCCCGTAATTTTACTGATTTGCAAAAATTTATCGATGTTCTCCTGGATATTGTTAATGGCGATGTGAATGAAGAAGAAGAATCATCCTCTCTGGTCCGTTCGCTTCCTGCCAAAACGGGGTTTTTGCCTGAAGATGTTGAAGTTCGAGATGTTGAGGTCATGCTGGTTATGCCCCCAGGGGCTGCAACCAGCTATGTAGAACGTGAAATGCAGCAATGCGGCTATCGGACGTCGGTGGTTGACAATACCCTGAAAGCCTTGCCGTTGATTGTACGGGTTAAACCTGATTTTGTTGTTGTTTCTGCTGTTATGCCGGGTCTTGATGGGATTGACCTTGTGATTGGTCTCGCTTCTATGCCTGCCACTCGAAATATACCTTCGGCCATCTTAACCAGCCTTGATGATGACGATGATGCTTTAAATTTGGTGCCTAAGCACATCCCCATTATTCACAAAAGTGGTAAGTTTGGTGATGATTTAGCCGAAGCCCTTAGTAACGTTTTCCTTATTTAGCCCGTGGTTTAGCTCATGGCACTTCCCCTAAACGACCTCCTTGTGGTGGCATTAGAGCAGGCCGTGGCGGCACCTTATTGTTCGAGTCGTTTGGCGGATGCTGGTGCCCGGGTGATTAAAATTGAGCGTAAGGAAGGGGATTTCGCCCGCAACTATGACAGAGTTGTCCATGGTGAGAGTGCTTATTTTGTTTGGCTCAACCGGGGGAAAGAATCGCTCGTTCTTGATATTAAAGCATCTGAAGACCGTGTCCTCTTAGAGATAATGCTCGAACGGGCTGATATCTTTATTCAAAACCTGTCTCCAGGGGCGGCAGAAAGGGCTGGATTTGGTAGTGAATCACTTCGTGATAAATTTCCTCACCTTATAACCTGCGATATCAGCGGTTATGGAGATTCTGAATCTTACCAAGATATGCGGGCCTATGATTTGCTGGTTCAGGCAGAAACGGGGCTTTGTTCCATTACCGGAACACCTGAGTCCCCTGGCCGGGTTGGGGTCTCTGTCTGTGATATTGCCGCTGGGATGTACGCCTACCAGGGGATCCTTGAAGCTCTATATGAGCGGGAAAAAACCGGGCGGGGTAAAGGGATTGAGGTTTCTCTGTTTGATGGTATGGCGGATTGGATGACGGTGCCCTTGCTTCATGCTGACTATGGCGGGAAAGCCCCAGGCCGTGTCGGTTTGCGCCACCCTTCGATAGCCCCCTATCGCGCCTTTGAAACGGCAGATGGCGATGAGATCGTTATTTCCATCCAAAATGAAAGAGAGTGGGGCCGGTTCGCTGAAATGATTATGGGTAATGTTCGTCTTGCCCAAGAAGGCCTTTATAAAGATGCTGCCAGCCGAATGGAAAATAGGGACGCCCTGGAAAGTGAAATCACTGAGATATTTGCCAAAGCTTCGACCCTAGATATATCGACCCGATTAAAAAAAGCCAAAATTGCTTTTGGACAAGTCAATCAAGTTGAAGGACTTTCAAGACACCCGGCTTTGCGCCGCATTACGGTTGAAAGCCCTTCAGGCCCTGTTGATCTTCCGGCCCCTCCGGTAAAATTTTCTGGCGAAAATCGCTCATATGAAGCCGTTCCGAGCCTTGGAGAACAGACGGAACGAATTCGAAATGAATTTTTGAATGAGACATAGGAGGAACTTTTGGCTGAAGATATTTCTTTCCATCAGGAATGGATTGGCAAAACCGAAGAAACCTCCGACCTGATTACCCCTTGGCCCCTTGCGGCTCTTGCTGCCACCCTCGGTCGAGATGATCTAAAACCTGATTTAGGTATACCTGTTCCAAAGCCGTGGCACTGGCTATATTTTTTGGAAACCCCTTTGCAGTCAAAGCTCGCGACGGATGGACATCAAGGGAGAGGCGGCTTCTTGCCCCCCGTAACTCTCCCGCGCCGCATGTGGGCTGGCGGGCGAATGACTTTTCATCAGCCTTTGCTGGTTGGGCAGGAAGCTGTAAAAAAATCAACAATTATAGACGTTTCGGGTAAGCAGGGTAAGAGTGGCGATCTGGTTTTTGTCGTTGTTCTTCATGAGGTTTTTGTCAAGGGCAAGCTCGTCTTGTCAGAAGAACATGACATTGTTTACCGAGATGAAGCCAAGCTTGGGGACAGTGCCCCACCCCCGCTCCCCGCTCCGGGAAAGGCCAAATGGTCTCGGTCCATCCACCCGACTGAAGCCTTGCTATTTCGTTATTCTGCCCTGACATTTAATGGTCACCGAATCCATTACGATCTGGACTATTGCCGTGATGACGAAGGATATCCGGGATTGGTTGTCCATGGTCCCTTAACGGCGACCCTGTTGCTTGATCTTGTTCGAAGAGAATGCCCGGATCGGGAAATCGCTGGATTTGACTATCGAGCAACCCGGCCCGTTTTCGCCGTTGGTGATTATCATGTGCAGGGGCGGCTAGAGGCGGATGACCGAACGGCTTTGGTCTGGGCTTTAGATCAGGAAGGGGCTTTGGCGATGAAAGGAACGGTGAGCTTGCGGTGAAAGCTGACGCCATCATCGTTCTTGGCGCGCCTGTTCTTGCTGGGGGGATTGCAAGCCGGACCTTAAAAAGACGGGTCTTAAGCGGGATTGCTTTATATAAGCAAGGGGTTAGTCAACATATCATTTTTTCAGGAGCTGCCTGTCGCGGGATGGGTGTTGAGGCTAAGGTTATGGCGGACCTCGCCTGCCAAGAGGGGGTTCCCCTGGATGCTGTTTTTCAGGAGACTGAGGCCAAATGTACCTTTGAAAACCTTAAATTCAGCCAAACCCTTATGACCGAAAATGGCTGGTCTCAGGCGGTGGTGGTTTCTGATGAGTGGCACCTGCCAAGAGCGAGGTTTTGTGCGCAGAGAATAGGCCTTTCAGCAGAATATCATGGAGCCTCTCACCCCGGATATGAGCAAGGAGGTGTACGAAAAGCACTTTGCAGGGGGCGGGAGGCTATCGCTATGGTTAAGTATAGGCTATTTTATTAGTTGATATGGCGTAACGATTAAATGCGGCGACGGGATGATGGGATTCTGTTGTTAAGGTACTGACGAAGAGAACGGCCTTTTTTCTTGGCCTTATTAATTGAGCGTGTAGGGCCAGCCAGAGATTTCATCAATTCGCCAGCTTCCCGCTTCTTCCCGCTTAAGCTCTGGGTATTACGATTTTTAATAAAATTATTGACCTTTTTTGAACGGTTAAAATCGACTGGAACAATATAAGGATTAGTCATTTCCTTAACTCGAGCAGATTTAACTGCGGGTTCAGCACGTTGAATTTCATTCCAAAGACCAAGAACCCGTTCTTTATACTTCATCCCTCTTTCGGGTGTTGCGGAATGATAAAAGGCCGTGGCCTGATTCCATGAGCCTTTGCTGTCAAATAGGCGTTTCAAAAATCCAGCGCTGTATTCCGTGTTGGTTTGGGGGTCGAATGCTTCTTCAAGAGAATCGAAAGCATGAGGGTGATAATAGAGGTTTATTTGCATGCAGCCCACATCAATATTCTTAATTCCCTGAGCTTTTAACTCCTTTACTGCACTAATTGCCACGGATTTAGATGGGTAATAATTACCCTTTCCCTGAGCGGTCACAGTCCAAGGCCAGGCAATTATTTCCTTCTTATCTTTATTCCAATGACCACTTTCGGCAATAGAAACAGCCGTCAGGAGGTTCTTAGGTATGCGGTGAAGACGTTCTTGTTGATTGGTATGTTTACGGCAAATATTATCATTAAAATCAGCATGTTGAGTTGCATTTGCGGGGGGAGAAAATAGCCCTGAAAGGGCTATTGCCGTCACTGTGGTAAGAATGCTGAATTTAAGGGTCATGGTTTGTCGCCTATGGTCGAAAATTACTGGTGCCATAGACGATGCATGTTGCGTGCCAAATGGATATTTTAAAAAAATGGAAAAAACTGAGTAAATTAGTAAGTTTTTAGTTGCGTCAATTTCGCAATAAGTCTATAACGGTTTTTAGCAACGAGATGGCATCCCCCCCCGCCATCGACATGTTGCTAACTTGGACGTTTCCTCCCAAGCTAGGGCCGCACCTTATGGTGTGGCCCCTTTTGGTTTTTAGGGTAGAATTCTATTAAAACCGCTTTAGAAACTTTGTTTTTTATTCTTTAGGCAGGTTTGCTCGCCCATCGCCAAGAGGGCGCATCATAAGAACAGTATCAACCCAGCGGCCAAACTTTAAACCGACAGCAGGGAGAATCCCCACTTGCTCAAAACCTGCGTTGGTGTGGAGCTTTATGGAGGCGTGGTTGCTCGGTTCACCGATCACGGCAATCATTTGCCTAAAGCCATTGGCGGTACATTGCTCTATCAACCCATCGAGTAGTTTCCTGCCGATTCCCATACCTGTTGCTTTGGCAGAGAGATAAACGGAGTCTTCCACGGTATGGCGATAACCACTTCTGGCGCGGAAAGTGCCTGCATAGCCATACCCAACAATTTCACCATTGAGCTCAGCTACCAAATAAGGATGGTTTCCTTTGATCGTGTTTTGCCACCGTTTTGTGATTTCATTGGTGTCTGGGGCAACTTCTTCATAGGTTGCTGTCGTATGCTCTACGTAATAGGCGTAAATCTCACATACAGAGTCAAGGTCTGCCGCTGTTGCGGCCCTAATGGTGATGTTGTTTTTGTTTGTCATATCTTTTGCAGCTTTGTTGCGGCCATCTGGCATAGGTGAGCCATGAGTTTGTCGGCAGTTTGTTGAAGTTTTTTGAGACCTGGGGATCGTTCTATGGTTTTTTCATCCATATAGAGATCGCGGTTAACCTCAATTTGCAAGGCGTGAACCATTTCGTTTGGTTGCCCGTAATGGCGGGTTGTAAAGCCACCAGCATAAGGGGTGTTGCGGGTAACAACGTAATCTAAATTTTTGAGAAATACTTCTGCGCTATCAGTTACGATATCGAAACAAGCGTTACCGTGGCAGTCTCCCAGGACAAAATCAACACGCTGGTTCCCAGCGTCTCGGTCCATAGGTCCACCGATAGAAGGCATGGAATGGCAATCCACTAATAAGCAGAAGCCAAAGGTATCTTTTGTTTGTTGGATTAATTTTTTTAGGGCTTGGTGGTAGGGTGTATACAGGGCTTCAATTCGGTGCTGGGCTTCTTCAAAATTCAGCTTTCCCTGATATATTTCTTCGCCACTGGTGACCACCCGGGCAATGGTGCCCAATCCTGCGGCAACACGAGGGGTGTTGCTGTCGACATAATCAGGCAAAGGGCTTGAAAACATGGAGGCATCCAACTCGTAGGGTTCCCGGTTGGGGTCCACATATGCTCTGGGAAAATGGGCGCATAACAAAGGGGCTCCATGGGTGGGCGCGCTTTGATAAATCTCATCAATAAATGAATCTTCGGAACGGCGAATAGCGGACCCTTTGAGGCGTGAGGCCTCAATAAAGGTCTGAGGATAGTGGCGTCCACTATGGGGAGAGGCAAAAACAACGGGGGCTGTTTGGGTTTTTGGTTTGAAAATGCTGTAGGGAGCCTTAAGCAACGCCGCTCCAATAAGCTTCTCTTTCCCATTTCCAACCAATTCCATCACGCCTTTCCTAATTCTGATTCCTTACTCTGGTAAAGCCCAAAGGCTTAATATGCAACGATTTAATGGAAAATGGGGTATCTCGATCATATCTTCATGAGCTTATCTAAAAAGGACCCTTGCAAAGCAAACCTGATCAGGTATAAAACGGCCCAACAAGCACAAGGGCGTATAGCTCAGCGGGAGAGCGCCTCGTTGACATCGAGGAGGTCGTTGGTTCAATCCCAGCTACGCCCACCATGGAAACCCCAGCGGAAACGCTGGGGTTTTCTGCATTTTGGGCCCTCGGGAGTTGGTTTGGCAGGATGGTGATTGCCAAATATGTTCTGCGCTGTTTCCCTAGGGTGTTTTTTGATTAGGTATACTCATTTGACCGGAATTATTTTAATTTGTGGTTAGGCAGGGTGCGCAGGACGATGTGGTTCATCGTTCAAGTAGCCTAACGCAGCCACAAATCAAAAGAACCCGGCCTTCGGTGGGGCATCTGAACGTTTTGGAGGGCGTCGCTATGCTTGAACGATGAACCACATCGCTCGGCGCACCGCTCCTACCCAAAACGATCATTTGCCTCCATCAAATGAGTATACCTAATCAAAAAACACCCTAGAGTATCAATCGAATGATCTTAGGTGAAAAATTATTCATTTGTAGAGATTCTAATGTTATGGTGAAAGCTATGTTTAGAAGTAACTAAAAACTTTATGGTCGGAAAATGAACAGACCGGATTTTCAAGTACCGGAAAAACAGGAACAAGGTAGCAGTTCTTCAGCGCAAGAAATCGTCAAGATTGATGCGGCAGAAGAGGGCGTCAATCTTCCTGAGGCCGATTGGGTTTTAGACGCGCAATATATGCAGGTTGACGGTCATTTAGCTCTAGTCTCCCCCGATATGAAAACAATAATCCTTGTTAAAGATTATTTTGATTTGGATGTCCCGCCAGACCTTTTGATGGCAGCAGGCGGGACACTACCGGGATGGGTAGTTGGTCGTATGGCTGGGCCAGAGGCACCGGCTGAGTATGCTCAAGTTGAGACGGCGCAGGCTCCTTCCGATAACCCTATTGGTGTTGTTGAGGCTATTGATGGCTCGGTTACCGCAAAGCGTGCTGATGGCTCAGTCGTTGAACTGAGTAATGGGGATTCTATTTATTCCGGTGATGTGATTGAAACTGCAGAAAAAAGCTCTGTAGGTATTACCTTTGCCGATGAAAGCAGCTTGGCTCTTGATGGTGATGCGGCCATGACCATTGACGATATGGTCTATGACCCAGGGAATCAAGAAGGCAGTGGTGGGTTGTTCCTGGTTAAAGGGGCGATGTCCTTTGTCAGTGGACAAATTGCTAAAGTAAATCCAGAAGCTATGACCTTGACCACCCCGGTGGCGACGATTGGTATTCGTGGAACGGCTGCGACGGTGAGTGTTGATCCGCAAAGCGGTAATACCGACACGGTGCTTTTAGCTGAGCAGGGCGCGGGTGCAAACGGATTGATAACAGGTGAAATTGTCGTTTCTATCGGCGGCGGCCCACCTGTGAGTATAAATCAACCGTTCCAGGGGGTTAGTGCCGGGGGTGGTACTGTTTCTGCCCCGCGGACATATGGTCTTGAAGAGCTTGGTTCTCGTTTTGGGGGGGCTCTGGTCAGCCTCCCAAATGCTGATAAAGCATTGCCGGGCGGCTTCCGTGAAGCGGTGCGGAAGGTGGTTACGAAGAAAATAGCCGAAGATAAACTTGAAGAAGCTGAAGCTGAGTTGGAGGCGGCTAAAGAGTTGTCTCCTGAAGCTGCAAAAGCGGCTGCAGAGAAAGTCGCTGCCGCTGAGGCTGAGTTGAACGAAGCTGATGCAGAGGCCAAGGCTACAATTTCAGAGTTTGCCCAATCAACCGGATTGGACGCGCTGAACCAACCCGACCCTGAAGGTGGTGAAGAGAAAGGTGAATTTGGTGATCAGCCTGATGTGGTTGTTGATGTTAATCGAGGCATCGTTACCCAACCGCCGCCTCCCTCTCCGCCTCCCTCTCCGCCGCCAGCGCCTACGCTAGGGGCTAAACCTGAGCCTAAGCCTGAACCTAAGCCTGAACCTGAGCAAGTTGTTGTTCAAAACCAAGCTCCAACCAACATCCGGCTGTCCTCAAATTCGGTGAATGAGAATTTATCAGGGGGGGTTGTTGGTAGCTTGCTCGCTAATGACACTGGTCCTGTTACTTTTACTATTGTTGATAATCCTGGCGGCAAGTTCGAAATTGTTGGTGGCCAGCTAAAGTTTAAACAAGGACTGAGTGCCGACTATGAAACTAAATCCTTCTTTGATGTAAGGGTGAGAGCAAGTGATGGTGCCTTGTCTTCGGAGAAAACGCTTCGAGTCGATATCAATGATGTTGCCGAATCACTCGCCTCTTCAGGTCCAGAAGACAGCATTCAAACCTTTACCTTGGGTGATCTTGGTAACACCGTAAATATGGTTGCCGGCCGGGCGGTCGTTTCTGGCGTGGCATGGGGAAGCCCAGAAGATGTCGGAGATGGGATGCTAGCCTTTGATGGCTCTACCTTCACCTTTACCCCTAACTCTGATTTTAATGGTACTTATTCAATATCCTATTCATCGCCAGATGCGGGTTCTTCGACAATTAATGGTACTGTCACGCCTGTAAATGATGCGCCTACTGATATTACGCTGTCTGCCAATACCGTCGATGAAAATAATGTAGGGGCGGTCGTGGGAGCGTTTTCAGCATCGGACCCTGATGCTAGCGATTCCTTTACCTATTCTATCTTATCCGATCCGAGCGGTTTGTTTGAGGTCGTGGGTAATAATTTGCAGCTCAAATCCGGGTTAAGCACCGACTATGAAACAGCTACGGCCCACAACGTAACCATGAGGGTGACGGATAGCAGTGGGGCAACCTATGATGAAGTGCTGACCATCAATGTGAATGATGTTGCTGAGGGGACGGCCCCAACTATTGTATCAGATGCCTATCTTAACTTGTCAACGGCGGGGGCAGAGGCCTCTACGGGCGTGGTTGATTTGGCAGGTCAGTCGTTCTCTTTGTCCCTGGATATCGACATGGCAGGGCATACTAATGGGGTTTTTGTCGAGCATGGTGCAGCGGCTGCCAATCAACTGTTTCACCTCAATTATAATACTGGCTCCAACCCTCCACTGCTTCGGATGGGCTTCTATGCTGATGACCTGGATGGAAATATTGACCTGAATACGGGTAATACCCACAATATTACCGTCACTTACAATGCAACAACAAACCTTCAGGCGCTTTATGTGGATGGCAGTTTGCTGGCCAGCCGGACAGCTTCGAATGATCTAGCATCATCACCATCCACCCTTAAATTCAACTCGACGGCTGTGAGCAATGTTAAACTTTACGACGATGCTCTGAATGCAGGAGATGTTGTCAATTCCATCAATGAAGCCACGGTAACCAGTGCGACCTTAACCAACCATTGGAAAATGGATGAAGGTTCTGGTTCTACAATAACCGATAGTGTTGGTTCTCTCGACGGGAGTGTAACAGGTTCCTATCTTTGGGAAGATCAACAGGTCAACGAAGATGGCACCCTAAACGGTACCTTGACTGCGGAAGATGCTGAAGGCGGAACCCTAACTTTCACTGCCGGAACGACCGCCACTTCTAACGGTAGTGTCACCATGAATACCGATGGGACTTATACCTATACCCCCAACGCTGACTTTAATGGAACTGACAGTTTTGTTGCCACCGTGACTGACAACACCGGGTTAACAGATACCCATACTGTGAATGTCAATATTTCGGCAGTGAACGATGCGCCTGTTGTCGTTGGAACCAGCACCAATGCCATGGTGTTCGATGGGGTGGATGATACGATCATTGGGCAAGAGCAACAGTTAAATAATTTGCCGACGGGAACAATTGCCACTTGGGTTAAGCTCTCTGATATCGGCGATGGCTCCACAGCGGGAAGCGGTAGTGCGTTTACGGTCAATCAACTTGACTTTAATAATACGACGGCTTTGTTTGGTGTTGGGTTGAATGATGGTAATACCTACGTTACCTCCACTGCTGGGCAGGTGGTGTTTCAGTCTCAAAATGGTCAGCAGATTTATAGTACGGGCACGGTTAATGCCAACGAATGGACTCATGTGGCGGTAACCTTCGATGGAACGGATGCCCGTATATATATTAATGGTCAGCATGACAGCACAGTGAATGGCAATTTTGCGGTTCCTAATCTGCCAGCCTCCTATTGGACCGGATCAACCACGACTTATCTTGATCCCCGCATTGGCGGTGTTCACTCAAGTGGGAGCTATGATTATTCACTTGATGGCAGCATGGACGAAATTGCTGTCTGGAATACTAAGCTGAGTGCGGCTGAAATTACCACCGCCTATGAAACAGGCGTCAATTCGGCTGATATAAACTTGCGCTTTCATTACGATTTTGACGATGGCACGGCAACAGACCAAACAAGCAATTCTAATGACGGCACCCTTGATGGGACAACCGTAAGCCCTCATATTCAAGTGGCTGAAGATGGTGTTGCCTCGGGCGCAATTACCGTAACCGATGCCGAAGGGGACACGCTGCTTTATACCATCAGCAGTGCCGCCGGAGATGGCACAGCCTCAATTGATGGGGCGGGGAATTATACCTACACACCAGACGCCAGTTATAGCGGTAGCGATAGCTTTACCATCCAGATTGATGATCAAAACGGGGGGATTACCACCCAGATCGTCACGGTTGATGTTGTTTCTTTAAACACGGCTCCAGTCTTAACGGTCATTAATGAAAGTGGTGTCGAAGGCACTGCCCAGACTTTTACCCTTGCAGAAGTACTGGCTTATGCCAGTGATACTGATGTGGGTGATACTTTAACCTTGCAAACCATTGCCGGGCAGTCTGTAACCGCTGGAGTGGCGTGGGGCAGTGCATATGCGCTGACAAATGGTGATCTTGATTTTGATGGCACCACCTTTACCTTTACACCAGACGCTAACTATACGGGAACAGAAAGCTTTGAATATACGGTTTCGGATGGAACCACGACAACAAGTTCAACGGCGAATATTATGGTTAGTCCGATCACTGAAGAATTGGTCAATACCCATACGGCGAGCACACAATCTGGTTCTGTTTCGGCGTCTTTGGTTGATGGCGGCTGGGTCACTGTATGGCAGTCTTTGAACCAGGTCGACGCTTCATCGACCTGGGATACATATGCTCAGATATATAACTCAGATGGATCAGCCAGAGGCAGTGAATTCCTGGTTAACTCGATTACCGATAATTCACAAAATTCCCCCTCTGTTGTTGGGCTAACCGACGGTGACTTCCTGGTAACCTGGGATGACTACGGTTCAGAAGATGGCGGGGCTTACAATGATATTAATGCCATTCGTTACAATGCCCAAGGTGCCCCTGAGTCAGATGTCATGGTTCTTAATGACGTCAAAACCTCTAACCAATCTTACTCTCAATTGGTGGCACTTACTGGGGGTGGCTTTGCGGTTATCTTCTCTGATGAAGGTGGCGCGAGTGTCAATTATTCTGATGTGTTCTTTAAAACCTACGACAATACCAACACCGAAGTCATCGCCGATACCTTAGTCAACACCACGACGAACCAACATCAATACAATATTGATATAGACCAGAATTCCAGCGGCGAATACATGATCGTTTGGCAGGACAATCAAGGAACCCAAAACGGCATTTTTGGTAAAGTATTCGATGGCACAACCTGGGGGCCTGAATTCCAGGTGAGCCAAGTAGCCGATACGGAAGAGTTTTATGCCAATGTTACGGCCCTAAATAACGACAACTTTGTCGTTACCTGGCAGTCGAATTCGGCGGATGGAACGGGGGCTGGAATTTATATCCAAATTCTACAGCCCAATGCCACGATCGCCAATGAACCGACCCTTCAGGACGGCACAACTGCTATTTCCGCAGGTGCCTCAATTTTGGTCAATCAAACCACCACTGGAAACCAAGAAGACCCCAGTATTGCTACCCTCAATGACGGTAAATTCGTTGTGATCTGGAAAGGCCAAGGGGACGATACAGGCACAGCTACCGAGTATGGTATCTATGGACGTATCTTTAATGCCGATGGCACAGCCAGCACTGATGAGTTCTTGGTTAACGATTCAGTAGAGAATGACCAAACCGAACCCAGTATTACCGTCCTTACCGATGGAGATTTTATCGTTTCCTGGACGTCTGATAACGGTACAGATACGGATATTTTAAGTAAAAGATTCAATTCTGATGGGACTGCTGATACGACGGCTGTTCCAGTGCATGAGGCACCGACGATTGATAGTGGAAATGCGTTAAGCTTTACCATTAACCAAACCTTCACTGCCGGAGAAGACTACACTTTTGTGGAAACGGGTGATTTTAATAACGATGGTCACCTGGATGTGGCTCTTGCAAATGGCTCCGGTGCGACGATCCGTCTTAACGACGGAACAGGGGTGTTTGGAGCTGAGAATACTGTTTTTGCGGGTGCTTCTGGGCGCTTAAGGAGCGGTGATTTAAACAATGACGGCTATGATGATATTATAAGTGGCACGGGACATGTATACCTCAATGACCAAGACAACACCTTTACACAGGGGTATAGTTTTGGGGCGATTAACCGACAAACAGCCCTTGGGGATGTGGATGGCGATGGCGATTTAGATTTTATGGTCTTGAACCAAAGCACCCCACCAAAAATTTATGTGAATGATGGTGCTGGCGGATTTACCTTGGGTCAAACATTCACAATACAACAATCCTTTTATAACGATACAGCAGTGGCCTTTGCTGACTTTGATAATGATGGCGACCAGGATGTCATTATTGGCGGCTGGGACCAAGATGCTGAGGTTTGGGCAAATGATGGCTCTGGAGCCTATACATTTAGTGGCTTCCTAGATAACGGCTATGATAACGGAGGGGGGGCTGGTAGTGGGACAGGTTCGACCCTTGATATCGAAACAGGTGATTTTGATGGTGATGGTGATACGGATGTCTATCTGAACAACCGCTATGGTCAATCCTACGTCTTTAAGAACGATGGTGACAGCAACCTTACTTTTACAAATGCAGGTGGATATGGCGGTACAGATGCCGGGCCCCTTGTTGGAGCCAATGGCCGTGAAAACTCCTCCATTGGCGACTTGGACGGTGATGGTGACTTGGATATCGTTGCTGCCCATTGGGATGGGGCGGACGAATACCTCATCAACGATGGCACTGGCAACTTTACTGACTTTAATAACCCCAATACCATTACAACCTATACCAGCAACTCCTATCAGTCAGCGATTGGTGACTTCAATGGAGATGGGGCTGCCGACGTCTTTAAAGCCAGTTATAACACGAACCAGAGTGAAGTTGTTTTTAACAACTCAAACTCAATGGAGTATTGCTATGTAGCGGATACGCCGATTAATCCATTTGCTACCATGGTGATGGCAGATGATACGTCTAACCTCTCTCTGGCCCATATTGAGATCGTAGGTTTTGCCGCTGGGGATGTTCTTTCGGTAGGTACACCTGGCAGTTTATCCGTCAACTTTAATGCCGCGACGGGTGTTCTTAATTTGAGCGGTCTTGATAGTATTGCCAACTATCAAACGGCGGTCCAAAGCATAACCTTTACCAGTGCCACCGATGCCGCAGAATCTCGGGTTGTAACCTTAACTGTCAGTGATGAATATGGCACTGAATCAACACCAATTGGAACGACGGTTAATCTGGTAAATACAGACCCCATCGTCATTGATCTTGATGGGGACGGGGTTGAACTTGTTGGGACGGAGGCCGGGGTTCAGTTCGATATGTATGGCGACAGCGAAAAAGAATCCACTGGTTGGGTTGGGGCAGATGATGGGTTGCTGGTCGTTGATAAAGACGAAAGTGGCACCATCGATTCCATTGACGAGATCATCTCGCCTGATTTCCAATGGGGCGGTGTTGAAACAGAAGGTGCCTCGTCGTCTATTGATGTGCTCAAGCAACATGACCAAAACGAAGACGGTAAAATTGACGGCATGGATGTCATCTATGATGTGCTCAGGGTTTGGCATGATGCCAACGTAGACGGTATCACCGACGCCGGAGAGCTTAAAAAACTTTCTGAGCTTGGAATTAAGCAAATCAATCTGGAAGGTCAGGCTGTGGGTACAGATGCAGATGGTAACTTCATTACCCAGGTTGGTACCGTAACAACAGATGACGGCGGAACGGCTGCCTGGGCAGAAGTCGCTCTGGCAACTCCTGGCTATACAACAGTTGAGGAAACAGAGAGCGTTTCTCCCGTTGATAGTCCATCTCAATAAGTCGAGCTTCTTATCCTTGAATTGACGAAACTCAAGGTATTTAATCCACCGGTCAGGCTACTGGGGAGTGCCTGAAAAATAAAACAAATATTATGTGGAGGAGATGACAATGGCGCGTCCAACTATCCCACCGACGGGGAAAGAAATGTCTTGGCCCGATGATGAGATTATCGTTAGCAAGACCAATACAAAAGGAATCATCACCTACGCCAACAAAACCTTCGCCAAAGTTTCAGGCTATTCGATTCCCGAACTGATGAATCAGAACCATAATATTATTCGCCATCCCGATATGCCGCAAAGTGTCTTCAAGTTCCTATGGGATAATATCACCACGGGGGCCGAGCTTTTTGCCTATGTACTAAATCAGGCGCGTAACGGGGATGCCTATTGGGTTTTGGCCCATGTCACCCCGAATTTTGATGCCGATGGAAAGATCATTGGCTACCATTCCTCTCGGCGGGTGCCCAAGCCTGAAGCTGTCGAAGCGGCGCGGGGACTCTATAAAATTATGCTTGATGAAGAGAAAAAGCATTCCAATCCGAAGGAAGGTATGGCCGCTGCAACAAACATTTTGGTTAACTTGTTAACAGAGAATAAGGTTGATTACGGTCAGTTTGTCCTTTCTTTGTAAGGGATTTGGCAGCTTTTTGTGATTCTTACCCAGAATCACAAAATGAACCCCATTAAATCGTTGACAGAGCTGCCTCATGTCCCTACTTTCCCGGCTCCGGTCGTCCTAGGGGCGATAGATATTGTTTGGATACTGCTTGAAAGGCGTGTGTCATGAAGGTTCGCAATTCACTTAAGTCGGCGAAAACGCGCGACAAGAACTGCATTACAGTCCGTCGGCGTGGTCGTGTTTATGTGATTAATAAGCGCAATCCTCGCTTTAAGGCTCGCCAAGGCTGAGACTTACTGTAATCGTCTGATGCAATCAACCGCGCCCTATGGTGCGGTTTTTTGTTGCCTGCGTCCTAAAAACGCTTGCATCTTTTTCTTCTGCTCATATTATTGCTGGTACATTGGTCATACCAAAAGTATAAATTGGTAAAAAAATATTACCAATTAGGAGTTTAAGGGATGCAGCTACCGAAACCCGATGGCGAAATCGTTGCGCGCCGGAGTGATATCATTGCCGCCATGCGAGCGATTGTCCCTGGTGAAGGGGTGATTGTCGATGAAAGCGAATTGTCGGCTTATGAATGTGATGGCCTGACTGCGGTCAAGCAACTTCCTTTGATTGTGGTTTTGCCTCAGACCACCGAACAAGTTTCCCAAATTCTTAAATACTGTGAGCAAGCAGGGGTTAAGATTGTGCCCCGTGGGGCGGGGACTTCCCTTTCGGGGGGGGCAACGCCTTTAGGGGATGCCATTACCTTAGGCATGACCAAGTTTAACCAAATTCTAGAAGTGGACTACGACAACCGTTGTATTGTTACTCAGCCGGGTGTGACCAACCTTGCCCTGACTCAAGCGGTTCAAGCCGATGGGTTTTATTTTGCTCCCGATCCCTCAAGCCAAATTGCTTGTAGCATAGGTGGGAATGTTGCTGAAAATGCAGGGGGCGTTCATTGCCTTAAATATGGGGTCACCACAAATAACCTTCTGGGGGTTAAAATGGTGCTGATGGATGGGGAGGTGATCACCATTGGTGGTAAGCAATTAGACGACGCTGGCTATGATCTCTTAGGACTTGTTACGGGGTCGGAAGGATTGTTGGGAGTGATTACAGAGATCACTGTTAAGATTATCCCAACACCGGAGACAGCCAAGGCGGTTCTTGTCGGCTTTCCCTCCAACGAACAAGCCGGGCAGTGTGTTGCCTCCATCATTGGGGCCGGGATTATCCCTGGTGGTATGGAAATCATGGACCGCCCTGCCATTAAAGCGGTGGAAGAGTTTATTCATGCTGGATATCCCCTGGATGTGGAATCCCTCCTGATCGTTGAACTGGACGGCCCTAAGGCTGAGGTGAACTACCTTATTGAACGGGTAGAAGAGATTGCCAGTAAAGAAGGGGCATCAAGCATACGGGCAAGCCAAAATGAAGAGGAACGGCTACTCTTTTGGGCCGGGCGTAAGGCCGCTTTTCCAGCGGTCGGCCGACTATATCCGGATTATCTATGTATGGACGGGACTATTCCCCGGAACAAACTCCCTGAAATCCTTTCTCGCATGAAAGCGATGTCGGTGCATTATGGTCTCGAGATCGCCAATGTTTTCCATGCCGGAGATGGTAACCTCCATCCTTTGATTATGTTTGATGCCAACAAACCGGGTGAGCTTGAGAAGGGGACAAACTTCGGTATGGATATCCTGCGGGCCTGTGTTGAGGTCGGTGGGGTTTTGACCGGAGAGCATGGGGTTGGGGTTGAAAAACGTGATCTCATGGGAGAAGTCTTTAGCGAAACAGAACTTGATCAACAAGAGCGGGTCAAATGTGCCTTTGATGAAAAGGCTTTGCTTAATCCGGGTAAGGTCTTCCCCAAGCTTAAAGGGTGTGCAGAGCTAAGCAGCTTTGACCCGCGCCAAGTTGACCTTAAATTCCCTAATCTTCCGAGGTTCTAAGTGACTGAAATCATTAAACCAACAACCCCGGAACAAGTCGCCGAGGCGGTCTCCTGGGCTGTTTCATCCTCATCCCCTCTGGAAATTATGGGGTCAGGAACAAAGCGACAGTTGGGGAGACCTGTTGAAGCTGTGCATCTGCTGGAAACAAAAGATCTTCGCGGGATTAAGCTCTATGAACCCGATGAGTTGATCATGTCGGCTGCGGCGGGTACCCCGCTGGGGGAGATTGAAGCGGCTCTTAAGCTAAACAACCAACGGCTTGCCTTTGAGCCCACCGATCTGGGGCCGTTTTTTGGCGAAGCTTGTGATCGGGCGACCATTGGCGGTGTCATCGCTTCTAACCTTTCTGGCCCCCGCCGTATATGGTCGGGAGCCGCCCGTGATCACTTCTTGGGCTTTACCATGGTTAATGGCCGTGGGGAGCTAATTAAAGGCGGTGGGCGGGTGGTTAAAAATGTCACAGGCTTTGACCTTTGCAAACTTCTCGCGGGTTCTTTTGGCTCCCTCGGGGTGATGACTGAAATCACATTCAAGGTTCTGCCTAGCACAGAAGAAAGCCAAACAATTGTTGTAAGTGGCTGCATCGCAGGGCAAGCCGTTCAGGCCATGAATAAGGCCTTAGCGTTGCCTTTTGAAGTGAGTGGGGCGGCTTATGCTGATGGGCGGGCCTTACTTCGTATTGAAGGACCAAAGGTTTCTCTGGCCTATAAGGTCGCGGGATTGGGGAAAGTTCTGAATGAGTTTGGAGCGATCTCCGTTCTAGAAAAGGAGGAGAGTCAACAGACTTGGAAAGAAATTCGTGATTTAACAGCTTTTACCAAGGCCAAGGAAAAGCAGGTTTGGCGCCTATCGGTACCACCTTCCCAAGGGGCCGCTCTCGCTGAGCAACTGGCTTCAGAGTTTTCAGGCCAATTTATGCTTGATTGGGGGGGCGCCCTTGTCTGGCTTGCCCTGGACCCGAGTGACGATGCACAGGCTGACAAGATCAGGGGAGCCGTGGAGAAGGTGGGCGGTCATGGGACACTCTATAGAGCTTCCAGCGAGGTCCGACGGTCTGTCCCGGTTTTTCACCCTAAGTCGGGAGGAGTTGTTAATTTAGCCAAACGTCTGAAAGACGCTTTTGACCCTAAGGGAATTCTTAATCCGGGGAGAATGGGTTAATGCAGACCAGTTTTTCCCAAAAACAGTTAGAAGATCATAAAATCAAGCTAGCGGATGATATTCTGCGCAAATGTGTCCATTGTGGGTTTTGTACGGCCACTTGCCCCACTTTTGTCGAGCTTGGCGATGAATTAGACAGCCCCAGAGGGCGTATTTATCAGATTAAAGGTTATTTAGAGAGCGGTACACCCAGTCCTAAGCTTGTTAAGCATCTGGATCGCTGTTTAACTTGCCTATCTTGTATGTCTACTTGTCCTTCAGGCGTTGATTATGTCCGTTTGGTCGACCTTGCCCGCGAACGTATGGAGGGGGAAATCACTCGTCCTTTGATAGAGCGATTGATCAGAGGGTTGCTGTCGCAAATATTGCCCTATCCAAATCGTTTCAGATTGGCAATGAACGGGGCAAAGCTTGGAAAGTTAGCTCCCTGGGCCTTACCTGCGGTTTTTAAAGGGATGGTTGCGAAAGCACCAAAATCTCTGCCGTCTCCTGGCCTAACAGAGAGCCAAAGCCATTATCCCGCCGTTGGAAAACAGCGAAAAAGAGTGGCTGTGCTCACGGGCTGTGTTCAACGGGTGTTAAAACCGTCGATCAATGATGCCACCGTGCGTCTTTTAACCCGTCTGGGCTGCGAGGTTATTGTCCCGCAAGATCAAGGTTGCTGCGGGGCGGTGAGTCATCATCTGGGACGCGGCGACGAGGCCCGTTCCTTTATCAAAGATAATATTGTCGCTTTAGAAAAAGCGGGAGGGGAGCAGGGGTTCGATGCCATTATCAGCAATGCCTCCGGCTGTGGCACAACCGTAAAAGATTATGGACACCACCTGGAAGATGACCCGGCATGGGCCGAACGAGCAATGAAGGTATCCGTTGCTGTTCGGGATGTTTCAGAGTTTATCGGAGAGCTCGGTATCCCTAAAGGAACTGAGGCCCATCTTCCCAAGGTTGCCTATCACGCCCCTTGCTCTTTTCAGCACGGCTTGAAAATCATATCTACACCGAAACAATTGTTGGAGCGGGCTGGTTTTGAGGTCTCAACCCCCCTTGAATCTCATTTGTGTTGTGGATCCGCAGGCACCTACAGCATTTTGCAGCCGGAAATTTCAAAGCGATTACAAACCCGAAAGGTTGATCATCTTGAGCGTCTTTCCGCCGAGGTGATTGCAACAGGGAATATTGGCTGTTTGGAACATATTGGGGCGGGCAGCAAGCTACCAATTGTTCACACGGTTGAATTGCTCGACTGGGCCTTAGGCGGTGCCAAACCTGTTGATTTGCCTTAACGAATAACTTTCTTAAGGTTTTTGCTCTAAAAATTACCTAACCTAAATATCAATATGGCTTTAGTGGAGTGGTCTCAATGGCCTTGTGGCAAAAGGGTATCATAAAGATGGCGTCCGTCGGGGCTTTCCGCGACAGCGTGGGCGATTCTTTTGGCCTTAAAGACCTGCGAGAAAAGTATGTTCCTGCCGAAACAGCAGAAGATGCGGCGCAAATAGTTGTGCAACTGGCAGCCCAAGGGTTTCGGAGTTCTTTACACCATCTCTGTTCAAATTTAGAATCTTCCAAAGCCATTGGTGAAAGCCGAAGTGAAATTCAAACAGCCATGGGGGAGCTCAACAGTGCTGCCATGGATATCTGCTTGGTCTTTGGTATGCGCCAGGCGGGTTTTTCACTTTCTCAAGAAGCCGCCCGCCGCAATGCTGTCCTTATTGCGGATCGTTTCATCCAGGAAGCTACTACCGAGGAAGAACATTACGAAACCCGTCGTCAACTTTGTATAAAGCTGAAGGGACTCGATCCTGAAAAGCTTGGCCCTCGCCGCCACTTTATGATGATTGATATTGAGGACCTTTCCCATGTGCAAGGGGCTATGGAAATCCAGCGGGGTCTTATGAAGCATGGAGCGCAAACGGGGGTGACGGTTTATGCCTGTCTGGAAAGGGCCAGAGCAGATGCGATGGCTCTTATTTCCAGTCGCTCGATCATCCGTTTAGAGGCAGGTGAAGGCAGGGAGTCAAAATCGGGTGTTCTTTCATCGCAAGATGAAATTGACTCTAATTTCCTGGGGCTCTCAGGGCTGCTACTTTGTGATGAAGCCAAAATAAATAATATCTACCCCATTTTTGCTACCCTTGATGATGACTTGATTGAGGGGATTGAAAGCATTCTTTTGCAAGAAGAATGGGAAAAGGGCAGCTACGAATTTGAACTGCCCTATGGGGTGAGATCAGCCCTTGCAGAACGGCTGAAGGAGGCCGGCCACACCGTCCGCATAAGGGTTCCTTTTGGGGAGATGTGGTGGCCGTATGTCGAAAAAGCAGTTGCCGAAGATAAGCCTTAAGCCATTCCCAGAGCTTGAAGATATAGCTCAAGAATGGATTCCATCTCTGCCCTGTCTGAAGCTTCCATCTTCCGTAAACGGATAATTTGGCGCATGATTTTTACATCAAACCCGGCACTCTTGGCTTCGGAGTAAACTTCCTTGATGTCCTCAAGGAGAGCTTTTTTCTCTTCTTCAAGTCTTTCAACGCGTTCAATAAAAGAACGAAGCCTATCGGAAGCAACGCCACCTACATCGGACATATGATATTCTCCTTAAAGTAACCCTAATTCAAAAAAATGGTTGCGGAAAATAGCCGGGGATTGCGGTCTATGACAAGGAAAAGTATACTTTCTTTCAGTAAATAAGCCTTGATTTTAGCAATTTTTAAAGCAATCTAGTCTGTATTAATTAAAGTATTTAAGAACAAAAGAAAACCTGCGGGGTAAGGGTCTGTGTCATTTTATAATTTAGAACGCTTTTCGGTTTTTATCGTTGAAGATAATGCGTTCATGCGAAACACGTTAAAAGACTTGCTCCAAAATTTAGGTGTTGGAACCATCCGTACAGCCGAAAACGGAGCCGAAGCCATTGAATTCCTAAAATCTGTTAAGGCAACTTCAGCTATTCCTGGCGGTCTCTACGTAGATTTAGTTATTTCTGATATGATCATGGCCCCGATTAATGGCCTTTTACTTTGTCGGTGGGTGCGGCAATCTAAGGATTGCCCTAACCGTTTCATGCCCTACCTGATGTTGAGCGGTGCGGCGGATAATGCCTACGTAGAGAGTGCGCGTGATCTCGGTGTGACAGAGTTTCTTGCCAAGCCATTTTCGGCAACCTCCATTTATGAGAAATTATTAGAAGTTATTGATTTTCCAAGGCCCATTATCGCGACCCACACTTATACCGGACCTGATCGGCGACGCAAAAAAAGCCGCGTGATGGAAGATGATAAGCGGAAAATGACCGAGGCTGAGTGTACGGTGGTTTATTCAGCGGGTCGGGTCGTAAAGCCAAAAGACAACACCGATGTGTGGATTTTTAAGCTTCCGAATGCGCTGAAAGAAAAAGCCGGGGGCATGGGTAAAGGCATGACCCCAGGGGAAATCCCCACGGACCTTTTGGAGCAGGCCGAAAGCAAGCTGCAAACGAAGAAATTAGACTTTACTGACTGGGCGATTAACTATCTGGCCGAACTGTCTGATCTTTGTACCCGGGCTTTGGCAACCACTGAACGCAGAAATGCCAACTTCGAGAAGATCAACCTTCTTGCTCACGAACTCAGGGGACAAGGTGGTACCTTCGGTTATCCGCTGATTACGGTTTTTGGTAAGATGCTCTATGAGGTTACCCAGGAGGGGTGCCGCATGGATGATTCCGCCGTGGAAATCGTTAAAGCGCACATCGATGCGATGCGGGTGGTTCTGCGCGAGAAAATTTCAGGTGATGGCGGGGCTTTGGGTAAAAAGATTTATGCCTCTCTCCAAGCTGCCATCAGCAAGCACAACACTAAGGCTTAACAGCCTTCCTGGGTTTCTTTTATCAGCATATCGACAACGCCTTTCAGGGCGTTGTCCTCGTTTTGGCCTTCGCCAATGAGTCTGTTGTAGGTCTCTAACTGGCGATGGGCACTTGAGCCACGCTCAACGGTTTGGCGGGTATATTCAACTTCAGTTGCACAGCCCAGGGCTTCGGCATCTTCTTGTACCATATCAATTAGTTCATCAAGCAGTTCGCTGCAGGGGACGACGGCCCCTTTGCCAAAATCAACAAGCCCTTCTTCCATTCCATACCGTTGAGCGCGCCAGCGGTTTTCATTGATTAGCATCTTGGCGTAGTTTCTCCAGCGTTTATTCTCCCGGCGAAGACGGAAAAGCATGCGGATAATACAGACAAAGAGGGCGGCAATGCCAATGGCATCGTTAATGTTGGTGCAAACATCGGTAATGCGCATTTCCAGTGTCGGAAAACGAACACTGGGCCGTATATCCCACCACAGCATAGAAGCATCTTTAATTAAATTTGCTGACTGAAGCACATGCACATGACGTTCGTATTCCCGATAAGAAGCGAAAACCTCTGGCAGACCTGTCCGGGGAAGCTCGTTAAATACACTCAGGCGATAGGACTTAAGCCCCGTGTCTTTGCCGTGCCAGAAAGGTGAGGAGGTGCTTAAGGCCAGCAGATGGGGGAGGAAATAGCTCACCTGATTCATGAGGTCGATACGTAACTCATCATCATCAATTCCCACATGAACATGCATGCCGCAGATGACCAATCGGCGGGCGACGGCCTGCAAGTCTTTCGCCAGCATGTGATATCGTGCTCGGTCGGTATATTCCTGCTCCTGCCATTTTGCGAAAGGATGTGTTGAGGCGGCAATGGGGGCGAGGCCGAATTGTTCGGCGATGTTTGAAACAGATGATCGTAAAAAACTTAATTCAGTTTTGGCCTCTTGAAGGGTTGAACAGACCCGGGTACCTACCTCAATTTGAGCCCGGAGAAATTCTGGGCTAACTTGTTCGGGAATGAGGTTTTGGCATTGCTCCAACAAAGCATCGGGTGGGGAAGCGAGGTCGCGGGTTTTGCGATCAACCAGCAGATATTCTTCTTCAATGCCAATGGTGAGGGGGGGCTCGTTGAATGTAGGGGTCATTTAAAAATGCTCCACTTGATGCAGGCCTTCAATTTTCAGAACATCGGCAAGAGCTGAGCCAAGTATTTTGGCCCATTTCTCAATTCCTTGGTCGGTATCAATCAGGTCTTGTCTGATTTCAATAGCGCAATTGGGCAATCCCGCTGCGCCGCCGTGCCGATCAATCGAATAGGCAACATCTTTGCCGGAGTAGGGTTCATTATCACCAATCGTCAATTCCCTATGTTGTCGTAATGAATTTAAGAGGGGCATGGCGATGCGTGGATCACGGTTCCATAAGACCCCCGCTTCCCAAGGGCGTTTATGGCCTTCCATTTCAGGAGTGAAGCTATGGATAGAGAAAACAGCTGGGGCTACTCCCTGACGCCACAGGTGAGCGACTTGGGCCGTTGTGGCGCGGTGGTAAGTGGCAAAGAAGGTTTCGTCGCGCAAAACCTCGTCGTCTTCCTCGAGGTTTTGGTTGCCGGGGATGAGGATGCCATCGCTAATGGGAGGGATCGAGCCGGGGTCACCAGGTTGGCGGTTGCAGTCAATCACCAGTCGGGAAAACCCCGTCAACATGGCGGAACAATCTAAATGCGCCGCCACTTGCCGAGTGACTTCGGCTGCTCCGATATCCCAGGCAATGTGGTCGCTTAAGACATCGCCAGCCAAGCCAAGGTTATTCAAAACATGGGGGATTTTTCGGCTGGCATGGTCGCAGATTAAGAGAAGGGGGGTGGTTCCTTTCGGGTTAAAAAACTCAAAGAGAGGACCATCACTGGGGCTGTAAACTTTTTCATACCCTTTCGGGAGTTCGACCTGGGTAATATCTTTCATTGTGATCCTTTTGTTGAACTCATTTTAACCCTATCCAAGGCGAGCAATCAAATATCCTGCAACCACAGCAGTGCCGATCACACCTGCCACATTGGGGCCCATAGCATGCATGACAAGGAAGTTCTGGGGATCAGCCTTCTGCCCTTCAACATGAGAAACCCTTGCTGCCATGGGTACAGCTGAAACGCCTGCTGATCCAATCAAAGGGTTAATCGGGTTTTGAGAGCTAAATAGGTTCATGGCCTTTGCCATCAGAACACCAGATGCGGTTGCGATTCCAAAAGCAACCACACCAAGGCCCAAGATCATCAGGGTTTCCACCTGTAAAAACCGCTCTCCGGTCATGGTAATGCCGACGCTGGCCCCTAAGAAGATGGTGACTGTATTAATGATTTCGTTCTGAGCGGCGTTCGAAAGACGCTCGGTAACACCGCATTCCCGAATGAAATTGCCCAGCATAAGCATGCCGATCAGGGCTGACGCTGCAGGGACCAGTAAGATGCAAATGACTGTGACCACCAGGGCAAAAATTAGTTTTTCCAATCTGCTGACTGTCCGTAAAGATCGCATCCGGATTTTCCGTTCCTGTTCGGTGGTCAGCAACCGCATGATAGGGGGTTGGAGCAAAGGCACCAGGGCCATATAACTATAGGCAGAGACCGCGATGGGGGCGAGGAGTTCAGGGGCTAGCTTGTTGGCAAGGAAAATGGAAGTGGGGCCATCAGCCCCGCCGATAATCCCAATGGCAGCGGCTTGTTCCGGGCTAAAGCCTAAGGTGACAGCCCCAATAAAAGTGGCGAAAACCCCAAATTGAGCCGCTGCTCCTAAAAGAAGGGTGCGCGGATTGGCTATAAGGGGGCCAAAATCAGTTAAAGCCCCGACCCCTAAAAAGATGAGTGGTGGGAAAATTTCAAGGTGGACCCCTTGAGATATATAATAAAATAATCCTCCTGGGTGCTCTCCCACTGGGATGTTGATTAAGCCTTCCGTGGGAAGGTTCGCCAGCAAAGCGCCAAAGGCGATGGGGACCAGGAGCAGGGGCTCAAATTTTTTGTAAACGGCAAAATAAAATAGCACCAAGATGACGCCCCACATGGTGACCATTTCCCAGGTAACTTTTGGAATTCCAGTGAGCGAAAGGAGGTCATCCATCGTTAGCTATTCCAAAGTCATCAAAATTTGGCCCTCATGGACCGCCGTGCCTGAGGTAACAGCAATATTCTTGACGGTCCCGGCTTTGGGGGCGACCACAGCCGTATTCATCTTCATGGCTTCCAGGTGCAGCAGAGGGTCACCTTCTTTCACCTGGGTCCCAACCGTTACTTCGATTGTGGTGATGATCCCGGCGAGAGAACTGACAATGTCTCCCGGAGCCGACTGTGCTGCTGCTTTGACTGCTGGTTGTTCAGCAGGGGGGCGGTGCCCCATGGCGTCGCTGGCGAGAGAAGGAGACATTTTTGGCTGGGATGTCTCGGTGGCGTCGGTTAGTTCCTCTACGGTAACATTGTAGGGAACCCCTTCGACTGAAATGCGGAATTTCCTCATTTCCCTTTAGTCTCCTTAGTGTTGTTGTCAATGTGTGGCGGGCCGGGGATTTTCCAATCCCAATGTGTGCGGTGAGAGAAGCTTAGCTCAATCATGCTGCTTTCTCCCCAACCGGGAACCACATGGGGTGGGGCATCTATCTTAACAATTTGGTGGGCACCGGACATAACAGCGGCGATAGCGGCAGTGATTGCAGCAACATGGTGGGCTGGAATCTCATCGTCTATCGTCTCAGTGGGATTTGGAGAGGCTGGCTTGACCTTAAAAGCAAGGGCGACAAGGGCGCAGATAGCCCAAAGGCCTATCAGAACCCCGATGACGATGGCAAATCCTGTTGTAATAAGACCAATCTGTTCCATGCTTTTTAACGCCCCTTACAAAGGAATGTTGCCGTGCTTCTTGGACGGGCGGGTTTCCCGTTTAGACAGCAGGCTTCTAAGGGCTAGGGCAACGGCACTGCGGGTTCGAGCTGGGTCTATTACATCATGAACCATCATTTCACCTGCAGCTAAATAAGGCGAAGCAAACTCTTCTCGATATTCTTGGGCCAGTTCTGAGGCTTTGGCCGCTCGGTCTTCAGCCTCGTCTAACTCTTTGCGATAAAGAACATTGACGGCACCTTCAGCCCCCATCACCGCAATCTCTGCCATGGGCCAAGCCAATACCATATCGGCCCCCATATCCTGGCTGCACATGGCGAGGTAAGCGCCGCCGTAGGCTTTGCGCATGACAACCGTGATTTTAGGAACCGTTGCAGAACCGTAAGCGAAGAGCATCTTCGCTCCGTGGCGAATAATACCGCGTCGTTCCTGGTTCACACCGGGTAAAAAACCAGGAACATCCACTAAAGTCACAAGCGGGATACTGAAAGCATTGCAGAAACGAATAAACCGCGCCCCTTTGTCGGAAGCGTCGATGTCTAAGGCACCGGCCAGAGCCATGGGTTGGTTGGCGACAAAACCAACGACGATTCCGGCTATGCGACCAAAACCAACGACAAGATTTGGTGCAAACCCCTGATGGACTTCAAGGAAGTTTCCATTATCAGCCAAGCGCCCAATTACCAGTTTAACATCAAAGGGTTCTTTTGAGTCTGCGGGGATGATGTCGTTGATGCCTTCGTCGTTTTCAATGGAAAGTTCGGTCTCAAGGTTATGGGGAGGGTCCACCATGTTGTTGGAAGGTAAATACGAGAGAAGCTCACGGACGAGGTCTAGGGCATGCTCGTCGTTTTGGGCAACAAAATGGACGTTGCCGCTCACCGTGGCATGGGCGCTGGCACTGCCAATCTCTTCAATAGTGGTGCTTTGCCCTGTCACCGCTTTGATCACACTGGGACCGCAAATAAACATAGAGGCGTTGGTCTCCGTCATGATGATGAAATCCATCAGGGCAGGGGAATAAGACGCTCCCCCGGCACAAGACCCGGCGATCACGGCAATTTGCGGTACAACGCCGGAGAGCAACACATTGCGGTTAAAGACCTGCCCGTAACCAGAGAGAGAGTCGACCCCTTCTTGAATCCGCGCCCCCCCAGAATCGTTAAACCCAACCACGGGCATGCCGCCTTTGCCTGCATGGTCCATGACATCGCAAATTTTTGTTGCGTGAACTTTGCCTAGCGAGCCGCCAGCCACGGTAAAATCTTGGCTAAAAGATGCCACAGGGCGCCCATCGACAAAACCAACGCCTGTAATCACCCCGTCACCAGGAAGCTGCTTTTTTTCCATACCAAAGTGACGAGAGGCATGCTGGGCATGAAGGCCGAATTCCTGGAAGGTACCAACAGAGAACAAGTTATCCAGCCGTTCCCGCGCCGTCATCAACCCCTTAGCATGGCGCGCTTTAGCCTTTTCAGCTCCGCCCCCAGCCAAAGCCGTTTCGCGTCGTTTAGCTAAGTCCGCAAGTGTCTCTTTAGATGTACTCATCCCACCTCCCCAAACTCTAGAGCAATATCCTGCCTGTGATGAGGGAGATATTCAAGACGAAGTACACAATTTATATTAAAGGAAGTGATGGTTTGATCTGTTGTGATTTTAATTGGCGCAAGGTAAGAAGAGAAAATCATTGAAACCAGCTAGGCCCCCGCTTTGTCTCAAACTCATAGTCGCATAGCTTTGATTGCTCTTGTTGCCGGGGCTTTGGCGATTGCTTTGGCGCCTATTTTTGTGCGCTTGAGTGAGGCGGGGCCGGTGGCGACGGCGTTTTATCGGGTTTTGTTTTCTCTTCCGGTACTAACCCTGTGGATGTGGCGGGAGAAAGAGGTCGACGAGCCTTATCGCAAACCGTCATCTTTTAGAGACTATTGGCATTTGTCTATCGCCGGGTTTTTCTTCGCTGGGGATTTGGCGGTTTGGCATTGGTCGATTAAGTTAACCACGGTTGCCAACTCCACTTTGCTGGCTAATTTTGCCCCGATCTTTGTGGCCTTGGCGGGTTTTTTGTTCTTTAAAGAACGGTTTTCAAAAATATTTTTAAGTGGTCTGGCTCTCGCTATTCTTGGGGCCTGTGCTTTGATGGGAGACAGCCTGGTCTATAATGAAGAGCGGATCGGCGGGGATATTTTAGGGGTGATCACGGCTATGTTTTATGCGGGCTATATCCTTTCCGTTGCCCGTTTAAGGTCTCGCTTTTCGACCGCTACAATTATGACCTGGAGTGGAGTCATTACAGCCGCAACCCTGTTGCCCGTTGCCCTTTTATCTGGCGAGTCCCTGGAAATTACATCGCTCTATGGATGGAGCGTGGTTGCGGCTTTAGCGATTATTTCCCACGCGGGCGGGCAGAGTCTTATCGCCTATGCTCTGGCTCATCTCCCGGCTTCCTTTTCCTCCATTGGGTTGCTTGTTCAGCCTGCTGCTGCAGCGGTAATCGCCTGGGGGTTGTTTAATGAAGCTCTTGGTCCTTTGCAGGCTTTCGGTGGTGTTATCATTCTCATCGGGATATACTTAGCCAAACGAGGCAGTCGATAAAATTTCTTCGCCCTGGAAACGGGGTAGCCCATAGAGTAGAAGAGAAATAATTATGGTTAATAAGCGAGTGGGGATCAATGAGCGATAGCTTGGGCGAGAATGTGCAAAACAAACCGGGTCGCGTTTCGGACCGGGTCGCCGCAAAGATTCTTGAACAGATTTCCAGTGGAGAACTCTCTCCGGGGTCGCGTTTGGCGGGTGAACGGCAAATCGCCGAAGATATGAAAGTCAGCCGAGTTTCTGTGCGTGCTGCTCTTCAAGCCCTTAAAGCTCAAGGATACCTGGAAGCCGTTCAAGGTGGGGGGACACGGGTAATTTCTTCGGCAGAAGAAATGGACGGTCCTTTGACGGGCTTGCTAAAATCCAACGCCGATAATTTTCATGATCTTTCTGAAATCCGGGCTGACCTCGAAGTTTGGGCTGCCCGTCGGGCTGCTTTGAATGCCACTGATGAAGATATTGCTGATCTGGAACGGGCGGTTGTCGCCATGGCGAAGGCGCGAGGAAAAGAAAAAGCTTTGGAAAACATTAACTTCCACTTTGCTGTTGCAAGGGCATCGGGAAGTGCGATTTATATGCATATTTTTGATGTCATCCGGGATGTCTTAAGTGGGACAGATAAATATTACAGCTATCGCCCGGTAAGCGAATACCTGGAAGACTCGGTGCTGAACCACCAGCATGAAGCGGTCTGTGAGGCGATCAAAAATCGAGACCCGGAAGCGGCGGCTCGGGCCATGTCCCATCATCTTAGTTGTGTCCTTGAGCGTCTTGATGCCGAGCGTAAACGTCGAGAGACTCTCGCTTTAGCCACAGGCGACCTAGAGGAGGCTGAAGTTCTTTGAGTATCTCCCACTCGTCTTTTAAAGCAAAAGCCCTTCCTTGGATATTTTGGTCTTTAGGGGCGAGTTTTTATTGTTATGGTTTTTTCCATCGTGTCGCGCCCAGCGTTATGGTCGATCGGCTGATGGCGGATTTTTCCGTTAGTGCGGCGGTATTGGGCAATCTTTCCGCTTTTTATTTTTATGCTTATGCAGGGCTTCAACTCCCTGTCGGCATGCTCACCGATAAATTTGGTGCCCGGCGAATTCTTGCCATAGCTGCCCTGCTTTGTGGCGTCGGCAGCTTTTTCTTTGCCACTGCTGAAACTATAGAACTCGCTTATCTCGGGCGGTTTTTGATTGGTGCCGGGGCGGGGTTTAGCTGGGTTGGGACATTAAAGGTTATTGCAGAATGGTTTCCCCCCCGTCGTTTCGCCATGGTTTCGGGTATGACGCTCATGTTGGGGATGGGCGGTGCGGTTGGCGGACAAGCCCCTTTAGCGAAACTTGTTGATGCTTTCGGCTGGCGGGAAACCTTGTCGGCAGCGGCTGTCTTTGGTCTGGTCCTGGCGGCGGCAATTTTCTTCATTATTCGTGATAAGAAGAAGGAAGGTGGAGCAACGGCGGTTAAGCAACAACCCATCCTGACCGGGCTTAAAATCGCTATGGGGCGATCACAAACTTGGTACATCGCCTTTTTTGGCTTTTTCATAACGGCCCCCATGCTGGCATTCGCGGGTCTCTGGGGAGTGCCTTATATGAGCTTGGTTTACGACCTTGGTCGTGCCGAAGCGGGGATGGTGGTTTCCACTATGTTGATCGGCGGGGCTGTTGGTGCTCCGCTTGCTGGTTGGGCGTCTGATAAAGTTGGTCGCCGGAAATTGCCTATGCTGGTGGGATCAGGAACAATTTTGGTTGCTTTTTCTCTGCTGTTCTATGTGCCTGATATCCCCATAATTGGTGCCTATATCCTTCTCTTTATTGCTGGCGTGAGCTTTGGGGCCGTGGTGATTAGCTTTGCCACGGCGCGAGAACATAACACGCCTTCTTCGAGCGGTTCGGTGCTTGGCTTGGTTAATATGTTCGTGATGGCCTCAGGGGCGATTTTCCAACCTTTGATTGGCTGGTTGCTGGATATGGGGTGGGACGGGAAAACTTTGAACGGGTCTCCGGTCTACAGCCTTGAAACCTATAATTTTGCTTTCACCTCCATGATCGTCTGTGGGGTGGGAGGGCTTGTTGCGGCATTGATGGTTAAAGAAACCCAGTGTAAGCAAGTGGTTCTTGATGATTGACGTTGACTTTTGACCTAGGTCAACGCATATGAAGCCTTGCTTATGTATAAAGCCTGTCAGAGATAACATTAATTGAGGAAAGAGTCGTGGGTTTATCAGCTAACGGTCAATGGAATATATATTTTTACATCGTTCCTATTTTGATTTTTGGTCCAATTCTTTTGACCATTCTCTATAAATTTGCCTTTGTGAACCTCAAGGGCCTCGGCAGTGAGCTTAAAGCAAACCGCAAATCTAAAGACGATGATTACTTAGATGCCCGTAAGCGGCGCGGTTTTATCTGAACCTAGATGAAATTTGATACTTGAAACGCCGCTTTTTAAGGGGCGTTTTTTTATGGCAGGGTGGTTGTGTAAACGGTCCTAAATAGCTAGATTCCTGAACGATATTTTATGTAGTTTATGGGGGCAAGGTTGATGGTCGGTTTTTATGATTTAGCAGGGCCGTTTATTCGCTTGCTTGACCCAGAATGGGCCCATGGATTTGCCATCAAAGGGCTGAAAATGGGCATTGTCCCACGCCCTACTATTTTCAATGACCCGGTTTTAGAATCAACCCTGTGGGATTTAAAATTCCGCACACCTATTGGATTGGCGGCCGGGTTTGATAAAAATGCTGATGTGCCTGACGAAGTTTTAGCGCAAGGTTTCGGCTGTGTTGAGATCGGCAGTATTACGCCCCGTCCCCAACCAGGGAACCCTAAGCCACGTATGTTCCGCCTAACCCGTGATCGGGCAGTGATCAACCGTATGGGCTTTAACAGTCTGGGGATGCAAACTGTTGCAGCGCGACTAAAAGACCGGGCTAAGAGGGCTCATTACCCTGGCGTCGTCGGAGTTAACTTAGGCAAAAACAAAAGCACCGAAGATGCGGCAGCGGATTATGTTTTGGGGATCAACGCCTTTGCTGAGTTTGCCGATTATCTGGTGGTCAATGTGTCGTCGCCTAATACTCCGGGGTTAAGGGCTCTCCAAGACCGCGACCAACTCGCCGACCTTTTAAGGCGAGGGATGGAAGCTTTAAAAGCTGCCAAACCGGAAAATAGGCCACCGCTTTTACTTAAAATTGCGCCAGACCTTACCGATGAAGACAAGCAAGATATTGCTGCTGTGGCTCTTGATCTTAAAATTGACGGTCTCATCACCACCAACACCACCATTGAGCGCCCAGACAGCCTCATGGACCCCCAGAAAAAAGAAGTGGGAGGGTTGAGTGGCGTGCCTTTGCTTAAGCCTTCTACAGAGGTTTTACGCCAGATGTATGGCCTTACAGAAGGTAAGATTCCGATCATTGGGGTGGGGGGAATTTCGAATGGTCAGGACGCCTATGATAAAATCAGGGCAGGGGCTTCTTTAGTGCAGTTTTACTCGGCGATGATTTATAAAGGACCATCTCTGGGTAATTCGATAGCCAAAGAACTAGCCCAATTGCTCAAACAAGATGGCTATGGCAATGTAAGTGAGGCCGTGGGGGCCGACCATAGAGCAAGCTCTGGTTAAGCTTTGAAAAGGGGAAAGCACTTTGAATATTGCCCATTTGCTAGTCCGTGCGGCTCAGATATGGCCTGATAATACAGCAATTTCACTCGGCACAATCCCTTATGCGACCTATAAAACCTTTGCCCAAAGAGCTGCCGTTATTGCGGGCAACCTCCTCAAAATACACGGTCTATCAAAGGGCGATCGTGTTGCGGTGATTATGAAAAACCGCCCTGAATACCTTGAGGCACTTTATGGTATTTGGCATGCGGGACTCACGGCGGTTCCGGTTAATGCTAAACTTCACACCAAAGAATTTGAGTATATTCTGAATCATAGCGGCTGTGAACTCAACCTTGTTTCTCCAGACCTTGAAGATGCCGTTACCCCTATCGCCCAGAATGTCATTGCTGTTGATGGTGAAGAGTGGGTGGCTTTGAAGGAAGGGTGTCCCATTGATTTAGTTCCCTGCGCAGGCGATGATGTGGTTTGGCTGTTTTATACCAGTGGGACAACAGGTCGACCAAAAGGGGCTATGCTCACCCATACCAATATTGAGCAGATGAATTTAAATTACTTTATTGATGTGGATAAGGTTGATGCTCATGATGCGGTCATACATGCCGCCCCCATGTCCCACGGCTCTGGAATGTATAATTTTCCTCATATTGCCAAAGGGGCCAATCAAGTTATTCCTCAAAGCGGGCAGTTTGATCCGGCTGAAATCTTTGACCTTATCGCTCACTATCCTGGCAGCTCATTTTTTGCTGCCCCGACCATGGTTAAGCGGTTAATTGATGCGCCACAGGCTCAAGATGTTGATACTGAAAATTTAAAAACCGTTATCTATGGTGGGGGCCCCATGTATGTTTCAGATTTGAAGCGGGCCATTGATACTTTTGGCAATAAGTTCGCCCAGATTTATGGCCAGGGCGAAAGTCCTATGACCATCACAGCATTGTCAAAAGATATGCATGGTGATCAGGCCTGCCCTCGCTATGATCAGCGCCTCGGTTCTGTCGGCGTCGCCCAATCGGTTGTTGAGGTTAAAATATTTGATAAAGACAGCAATCCGTTGCCAGTGGGGGAGACGGGGGAGGTTTGTGTCAAAGGGGACGTGGTCATGAAAGGCTATTGGGATAACCCCAAGGCAACTTCTGAAACCATCCGTGATGGCTGGCTCCATACGGGCGATATGGGAACAATGGACGAAGATGGCTTTATTACCCTCAAAGATCGTTCAAAAGATGTGATAATCAGCGGGGGGTCGAATATTTACCCTCGCGAAGTCGAAGAAGCTCTACTCCTCCACAAAGGTGTCGCTGAAGTTTCGGTTGTTGGGGCTCAGCATGCTGAATGGGGTGAAGAAGTGGTCGCCTTTATCGTCGCCATTGAAGGACGAAGGGTTTCTGAAAAAGAACTAGATGACTTCTGTCTCAATAATATCGCTCGCTTTAAACGCCCTAAGCGGTATATTTTCATTGAGGAACTGCCAAAGAATAATTATGGCAAGGTGCTGAAGACAGAGCTTAGGCTAAAACTCCTCTAGAGTCTTTCTGATTAGGCTTCGAGTTGTTTTTTAACGCCGCCAATCTCGCTTAATTCTTCTCTTCCTTCGGCCATTTCGGTCAACATTTTCTTTGTTTCACTAAACATCCAAAGGCAATTTTCTTTATATTCTTTGGCGAAAAAGGCGATATATTTCTTCCGGTTTTCTTCATCCTTGATCCGGGTTCCAAAAAATGCACCAAGCCTGATCATAGACATCATGCTTCCCTGGCATATGACAAATGCGGGATTAGGCATACCTGATTCAAGGTAGCGTGATTCAATAATGTATTTTTCGAATTTTGCGAAATCTATATCATCTTCAAGGAGTTTTTTGTAGGCATCCAGAAAGACCTGTTCAAGATAGTCACAATTCTTCACGGCATCTGACAGGTCGATCTTACTTAGGTATTCCCCTTTTCCATATTGAGGCATTTGCTCATCAAGGGTCTTAAGGGTTTTTTCGCGCGAGGGGCTGTTGGCTTCAAGTTTTATGGCTAAGGGAGATAATGGTTTGATCCCTTCCAGTTCCGCGCCATTACTACAATTGTAAAGGTTCGCCGTGCGGGTTCTATGGGCAAATTTGAATGAGAAACGCGATGTATTGAAAAGCTTGGTCGTCAGGGCTTCACCGCCAAAGTTACCGGGTACGACAATGTTAAAACCTTCATCCAGCTTCTCTTTTGCAAACCCATCAAGATAATTGTCATAATCATCTTGATAATAGACAGCTTGTTTGGAGTGATGACCATGGTCTCTTCTTTTGCCGCAATCGACACCAAGAAGATATATGTTCTTGAACCCTAAAGTTAACATTGCTGAAAATGCGGCATTTGCCACTAAGGGGTCGGCACATAAAAGCCCGACAGTGCCAGCGTTTAAGATGTAGGCAGAACTAAATTGGGGGCGATAATAATACCATTTTTTCTTGAAAATATTGCCAACTTCAGGATTAACCGTTGTCGACCCAATAAAAGTAATTCCAGAAATATCATATTTTTCGTCTAATTTTCGGAGGTTAATCACAAGTGGATGGGAATTCTCCGTCTCGATATGGAAGTCAGGGATTAGATCGTTCTTCAGCAGGATATCAAGGCTACTGCTCCCTGATGAGACTAAAATCACTTGGTCTCTTAATTCGATAACTTTGGCGAGGGAGTCATCTATCGAGGGGCCTGAGGCGACAATAAAGACAGGACGATGTTGTTCCAGAAACCGCGTCCTGCTTAAAATACTGAATTCATGCTTTCGAAAATTACCATAGGTGTTTGTCATCATCAGGACTTCATCTTCAAAGAAGCCCATTGAAACATAATGATGCTCAATATCAACGTTGAGAAGTTTTCTGGCTTCAAGAATAGCCCAGGATGGATAGTGAATATAGGCATATGAGCCATCTAAGAACGTGTTCATGGAACGTCTTATGCTCAAGGTTATTGAATGGACAATATTTTGGGGAATTGATGTGAGAATAAAGGAGATTTCGGTCCCATTCTGTTCTGCTAAATCAAATATTTCCCCCCAATCTATGGCACTAAATGATTGAGTGATTAGCTCCGGAATGGGTTCAATAAGAACGACGTTTAACCCCTTAGAGCGTTTGAGGATTTCTTTAAGGTGTCCGCCTAAGCCAATTCCGAAAATAAATGTATAGCCAATGTTGGTTTCTGGGTAATGAGATAAGGAGATGTCTTCATTTCTGTCAAAAAAATCTTTCAGATCATCTAATAATTTATTTGAAATGGTTGAGAGGTTGCAGTGTGCGGGGTTTGAAAACCCGATTCTATCTGGATTGGAAAAATATTCTTCAACTTGCTTTTTAGAGGAAGTCTCAAAGTCTTCAGGATATAACTCTTTGCCATCAATATTGATATTGACGACTTTATCACCCTGGAAAACCAAATCTGAAATAGGTTCTCCAAGATGATTTAAAGCTTTTAGAATATCTGGGTGTTTTTCTTGAAACAGTTTCTCATTGTGTTCCCGAAGTGAAGCAGACAACGTTGTCACAATTATTTGTTCCTTTGCACGGTTTCTTCCCAGATGCGTGTAAGAGTGTCGCCCAGTTCTTTCGCTCTTTCTTTAACATTGAAAAGAGTCGTCTCGTTGACTTTTCCGTACATACTTTGATGAAATTCAGACCTCTTAGCCGCATCAGCCCAGTTGACGGCAAGGCTAACATATTCTTCGCGGTCTTGAGCAACACAGCTATCGGCCACCCCAGCATGGGTTAGTACATTTGCCATGCCTCTTTCTAGATAATGGTCGCCTTTATGGCATACGACGGGGATGCCGTTAAAAACGGTGTCAGCAGAAATATACTGAGTTTGCGGGGCGAATGGGAAAAGGTGGACATCAATATTTGAGAAAAACTCAGTTTCATCCTTTACGTCAAGGATATCAATGCGGTGTGCAACGCCATGGTATCCGAACAAGGTGATAAGCTTGTCGGTGTTTATTGGCAGGGTAAAATTATGATCCCATAAAGCGAGTTGAGAATTTGGGACTTCGAGGAGAATTTCTGCCCAAGTGGCAATGGTTCTTCCCGTTAATTGGCTAAAACTTACATTTGCCCCAAAGGTTAAAGGTGTATCTGCGTCCTTTATTTTGTCTACATTAAGAAGTTTAGGGGTGTTGATCAGGAGTGAACTTCCCTCAAGGTGAACAACTTTTTCTTTGTAAATTGATTCATCAATGCCCTCTTCACTAAAGGCATCAGAAATCCTGTAATCAACATAATCTGAGCCACTTCCGAAAGGGGTTCCTCGCCAGGAAACCTGAACTGGTGCTACGCGGCAGCCAAACACCCTGGCTAATTGGGGAGTGCCAAATCCGCACATATCTATAAGAATGTCTATCTCTTCCGCCTCAATCATTGAGCTGAGGGTGAAGGGGTCCATATCCAGCGTATCATGCCAAATATCGAAGGCCTTTTGGAAATGAACGTTCTCGCGGTCTGTTAAGACACCATAACCAAAACCAACCGTGCTAAATTTTTTTTCATCGCGGTAGGCGAGTATTTCAGCAAAAGTTTGACTTGGTTTCCGCCTTCCAAATGGACCGATAATATAACCGACAGTAATTTTTTCTTTATTTTCAAGGCTGCTTAAATCACTCGGCATAAGTTCTGGAGAAAATTTCTCCATCCATTGACTGCATTTTTCCACAATTTTTGATGTGTTTGGGTCAGGATATTTGAACAAATCAGTCAAAGAATCTGTGTTAATTTCAATATCGTCAGGGGCTTTTTTGGTCGCTAAATAGTGGCAGTTTTTAGCTGAATCAAACTCACCTAAACTGGCGAGAAGAGAGCCGATATTACTTAAGGTATCGGCCTCTGGTGATGTTGCATGTATGCCTGAACATAGAATGTCTACAGCTTCCCGAAACCTGCCTGTGATGGACATAATATTGGCAAGTGCTTTGTAACCATCAATATTATCAGGTTCATAACGTATATGTTGCTCAAACCAATGGATTGCCCCATACCAATCTTGGTTCGCTGCTGAAGAAACGCCTTTGTTAAGTAAAGGTTTCTCTGAAACATTCTTGAAGGCACTTGCAAGTGTCGGTAAATTTTTAGGGAGAAGGTCCTTGAGTTCTTCACGAACAGGAAAAGCTTCTGCCATTTTGACATAAAAAAGTGATTTGTTGAGATCGCCAAGTAAGGCAAAAAGTATTGCCAATAAGCTGGAGACTTCTGATGAATTGCTGTTGGCCTCAAAAGACTCCAAGGCGGCTTCTACTGCATCTACAAGGTGATGAGTTGAAAACTTAGCAAGGGCCTGGATGTATTTTAAATCTGCAAAAGGAATCTGGTCTAGATTGCCGTTGGCTTCGACCAGGATGTTTTCACAGGTCTGATCTACTAAGTCCCATTTGTCTTCTTCTATGTCTTTGGAAATAGTTTTTAGTATGTCACCAAATGAGAGTCTTTGGCCACCTTCTAGTGGCAGAAGATTTGAACTCGATGTCATGCGGAGATATCTCCAATAGGGGATGCTTGTTGGTCATCTGTCGGTTCAACGGTTTTTTCGCCGGTTTCGGGTTTTGTCCTTAGCCCAGCCGCTAGTTCTCTATTGATTGAGATAAGGATATCAATTTTAGAAACTTCAGGTGAACTGATCAGGTCTAAAGATTGTTTGTCGACAAAACTAGAAAGTGAAATAGCATTCGCTCTTAAGTCATCTGGCAGCGGACAATCGGGGTCTAACAACTCACCTTGTAAAATAGTCCAAAGCTGCCAATTGATGCGAATCGCAGAACGAATGACCTCTGGGTCACCATCATTCATGGCGTCTCGGAGCTTAAGGGCCGCTTGAGTAAGGCCCCATGCTTCAATTTCTCTAGGGTTCCCCGGTGGAGGAGGAGTCTCGTAGCTCTTTATTAAGTCTTTCTTGTTCATAAGAAAAAACCTTACTTTCGTGTTCTATAAGCTCTGGGGCACTTTTTAGTGCCTTATAAAGCTCTCCATTTTTTACTAACTTCTTAATTTTGGACGTTATCGCGTCAGCACTAGGTGCAGCCTTTGTATAGCTTCCCAAAAAATCATTAAACCTCAGTAAATTTTCTTCGTATTTATCTGGAAAGATATAAAGGCACTGCAATGCGTAATATACGCGACTGGCTGGTGTAATGGCGTCTTCAGGAGAGAGGATATCAGAATCTCGCAAAATTGCTGCGTCATTTTTAACTAAGAGAGAGACATTGTGTGGAGAAGTGCATTCAATTACGGCACCGTTGATCAGAATTTTCTGACCTTTTTTTAAATGAATTTTAAGGGGCATTGTCGCCTTCAAATAAGTAAAAAAAGAAGCCAAGGATGGTAGACATCCTTGGCTTCAATAATCGAGAGAAATCTTATCTGAACAGACCTAAGATAGATTGCTCAGCTTGACCTGCGAAGGATAGAGCTTGAATACCAAGCTGTTGTCTTGTTTGCAGAGCCAGAAGGTTTGCACCTTCAGAGTTCAAGTCAGCGTTAACCAGTTTACCGGCACCTGTTTCAAGAACGTTGACGTATTCTTCCGTAAAGTCAGAACGAACTTTAAGCACGGCCACGTTGTTGGCCATGGTTGAAGCTTTTGACTGTAGGTTAGAAATGGTTTCATCCATACGAGAAATCGCAACGTCAGCCTTCGTGTTGAAGGTCGCGAGTTCTGTCGCTACTGAGAAGTTGTACCCAGTAATGGATTGGCTGAAGCCAAGCATGGATTGAATATCTGTACTAAACACGGCACCTTTTGAACCCAGAGCAACACCGCCGGAATCCATGAAGAAGGCACTGGCGTTAAAGTCGACACCATCTACTTCAAGCTTTGAGTCTGCTTTGTCAGAGAAACGAACAGACAGAGAAGACGCCGTTGAACTTAGAAGGTTAAGACCTTGATAGGTCGCATCGTTAACCAGTTTCTCAATCTGAATGCCAAGATCAATAAGCTGATCAGCATATTCTTTACGTTGTGATTGAGTACCACTACGAGCACTATCGATAACACCTTTCATTTGCTTGGTAAGGTCTTCCAAAGCATCCGCAGCTTTAAGCGCGGTATCAAGAGCACTAATGCCCTGATCAATAGCAGCCTTACGGTCATTCAAATCAGATGCGCGAGTATTCAAGGATTTCGCTTGGAAAAACTTAACAGCGTCATCACTTGGTGAAGAAATTTTCAAACCAGTAGAAAGACGGGTTTGTGTCCGGTCAATCAATTGGGTTGTGGATTGTAGAGATAGCAGATTCGAGCGTACTGCTGAGGATAGTGTAATGTCAGCCATGATTTTCTCCCTTTCTGGGTTAAGGCTATTTTAACAGCGCATTTCTAGCGCGTTGTGAAATCTAGCATATAGTTTATGAAAAATCTATTAAGTTTTTTAATGGTCAATCTCCTTGCCTATAAGTAGTCGGACAAGCTGAGGCGCTGGATTTGAGAGAAGGCCTTATAAGAAGCTTCAAGCGCCAATGCTTGGTCTTGCAAACGGGTGACTGCTTCTGTGAGGTCAATGTTTTCAATATCAGCGATTTGTTGCTCAAGGAAACCTGAAAACTTTAAGTAACGAGCATTCGTATCCTTAATTAATGTCAGGTTATAGCCCATATCAAAACCTAACTCTTCCATATTTCCCGTAATTTCTGTTCCATACGGAGGGGTGCCATCTTGTGGTTCCTCGAGGGCTAGGCCGAGGAGGTAGTGGGCATCGTTGGCGCGGTCTGTATTGCTGTCAAGGCCACCGGTTGAGCCGCTTGTTCCATCAAAACCGCCTTGCAAAATAATCCCAAAAGCCCGAATCGCCTTTTCAAAGGCAGGATATTCTGCCGTGACATCAAGTTCCATTGTCCGGTCATCATCCAAACGATGGGTGCGCTCTAGGTCATCGCCGTAGTAATAGGATTGAGCTTTTATATTGTAAGTCGTGTCACCACCATCTGTTGCCCCCGGAACCGGGTCCACGGTCAAAACGCCCCCTGTGTTGGCTGTTATCGTATAGGTTTGGTCATTGCTCGAATCATTTGCTCCAGCAATGGTTATCTGCGTGCCAATGCCCAAGTTGGCAAACTCTGTCCCGACAGCCGCATCAGCCGTGATTGTTCCGGCACCATTATCAAAAGAAACCGCCCCTATGGCTGTACTTACAGGGTCTGTTCCTGATCCGGCGTTTGTTAACCTTTGCTCAATATGAGTTTCCCGAGTTGTTGGATAGGTAACGGTGTCTCCATTGTACATAGTTTGAAAATCAGCTTGGGAGTCCCAAGGAAATTCAACTGGAGCCGTATCTGTTCGAGACCCTGCGTAAAGATATTGACCATCAATTCGCGTGTTCAAGTAAGCTTCAATATTGATGAGTGATTTATAAGCATAATCCTGGATTTCATCGACGGAAGCTTCGTTGGTCATATCTCCTTGGATGAAGTTATCAAGTTGTTCTCTAAAATCACCAATGATATTTTCGATGGCATCGTTGGTCTGGTGTTGAACCTCAAGCCGCATGTTCATGATGTCGTTATTGCGAGAATATCTTAGGATACGTTCGTTCGTATTCTCAAGGTTAAGCAACCTCTGAGATTCTCGTGAAATACCTGCGTAATCAGGAGAGCGTTTCTCCGTGGATACTTGATATTGGGCATCATATAATCTGCTCTGTGTTTGTTGGAGCAGACTAACTACCTGTTGGTTTGAGGCGAGATCAGCGATTCTTCCCATAACTCACGTCCTTTCCTAGCCAACTGCCCGATCAAGAGCATCAAACATTGCCTTGATCGTCGTTATCAAACGGGCCGCAGCCGCAAATGACTGTTGATAAAGCAGCAACTCAGACATTTCTTCATCCAAATTGACGCCTCTGAGATTATTAGACTTTAATTCTAAACTATCCTTTAATGAGAGCTGAGTTTCGTACTGTGTTTCGCTTTTGTCAGCTTCACTCGCCGCATGAGACAGGATAGCAGCAGAATAGGTGGCCATGTCAATATTTGTGCCATTAAGCCCCCCTGCAGTTTCAAACGAGTTGGATGAAGTCATCATTTCGGCAAGGGCTTGCGTGATGCTTGGGTCACCTTGACTCATGTAATATTCACCAGATGCTCCAAGCGATATATCCCATTGTGGCGTGCCATGAGACATTAATCCGGGGGTCTCTTCAATGGTATCGACAACACTTAAGAACGAAGCCGTTTTCGAGGCAGATTCTTCAAGGCCAACGGCTTCGACAAATGAGTTCGTCCCGCCAACCCCTTCATTATCTGTTACAGAAAATGAAATGCTGTCATCATGGGTAAAGCGAAGCCTTTCGCCAGAGCCATCCTGAATAACGGTAGCGGTAATCCAGCTAATTCCATCATTTGAATCGTTGATCTGTTCAGCGATCTCTTCCAAAGTATAAGGTGAGTTGGATGAGAAAAAAGTTGTTGTTTCAGAATCAACGGCTCCTGCGGTATCGTCCCAATATTGGAAGGTCAAAGTGACATCTGAACCCGGTTCCCAGGAATAGGTGGATAGTTTGACTTCAGAATCATAAATGGTTGGACTCAGGCCATCATCATAAAAGTTGTTAAGCTCAAAGAAGTTTGAGAATCCTGAAATATTTTGGTCATTCGTCCCATCGCCATCTACGTCAAAGGCAATGGTCACGTCCTCAAGGTCACTACCATCAGCCGTCGCTGTTTCGTCCCGGAAGGCTGCATAGTAGGAGGTGTTGTTTAAATCGATCTCAAGTTTGCGGTCTGAGTTAACTGTGACTGAGGCAATGCCTGCACCTAGAGTGTTGTCGTACCAGTCTTCCATAGCCTGAGCGACATCATCAATGGTGTGGGGACCATTGCCACCAAGCTCTGTTACGAGAGTCGTCGCATCTACCTGATCACCATTAGAGTCAAACAGGAACATGGTGGTATCACCACTGCTAAAAGTGATGGTTTGAGTGCTTGAATCAACGAATTCTCGGTTGCCTTCCACATCTTGCATGCCGGGGAAGGGAGTGCCTCTGTTATGGACCAAATTAAATTGATCACGGAGTTCCGAGGCAAATTCATCCAGTTGGGCCTGGATGCCCGGGAGAACATTGTCACGAATGTCGATAAGCCCTTTAAGTTCGCCGCCTGTCAGGCTTGTGGTGACATCGTTATTGTCGCTGGTTCCCCCGACATAAATTCCATTAAAATGCCCTTCTTCATATGTGTTGTCGGCCGTAATTCCGGAGGCCTCAATATGGGTCACTTCTTGGGCGGTGTTATCGACGAGGATGTTGCCACCAGTTGTAAAGACCACCATGTCACCTGAAGAGCGGGTGACATAATTGATTTTCATATATCCAGAGAGTTCGTCAATGGCGATATCTCGTTTATCTTTGAGATCAGTAACATCGTTGCCGATGGTTTCATTGCGGATAATTTTGTTATTAAGGTCTTCGATCTCAGCGGTGAGTCCATTGACCTTGTCGACGATGTCAGCGATTGCAACGTCGGCCTGTAGTCTCAAATCTTGGAGAGCTTCAGACATGGATATAAGTTCAGCGGATGTCTCTGATGCCCAGCGAATAGTATCCGCCTGTTCTGATGTGCGATCAGGGGATAAAGCCAGGGTCTCAAGAGCTTCGGTTAATTGTTCGACAACATGGCTTAGGGATGAATTATCTTCTGGAGAGCCAAAAAGTTCTTGTATTCGTGCGTAATAGCTTTGGGTTGCTTCGAGAGCTCCAAGAGAGCCTTTTTCTGCGCGCAAACTTTTTAACAGGCCTTCGTCGATGGCCCGGGTCACCGCACTAAGTTGCACACCTGCACCCGTGCCTGAAACCACACGTTGCTCAAGTTGGACCACTTTTCTTGAGTAGCCCGGGGTGTTTGCGTTCGAAATATTACTGGCGACGGTACCCAGGGCTTCTTGGCTGGCAAGAAGGCCACTTTGGGCTGTTTGCATCGCGAGGGTGATATTACCCGCCATAATTAATCTCCAAGACCATAAACTTTAATTCTAAAGGGATTCATCCAAAGAGAGGGATGAACGTCTCCCCGTATTGTCGCCGCTTTGATTAATGGTGCCACTGGCTGCATAGGTCCCGGCATTAGGCTGGGATTTTTTAACAGCATCACTAACCGCCCTCATCAATGTCTCGCCTGATTCAATGGCGATCTGCAATCGACGACCATTTTCTTCCGTAAGGCGATTAATCTTTTCAGTAACATCCCGCAGATCTTCACGCAGGTCTTCATCGGCCTTAGCGAGGGCATCGGGTTCAATCTCAAACCCTTTAAAATGCGCTTCCAAACCTTTTGCCAGCATGGTTTTTTGCTCGACTAAGCCTTTGATGTCGTCATACTGACGCTCTTTTAATAAGCTGTTTTCCTTGATTAAAAGAGAGACCAATCCTTCAGCTACAATTAAGATATCTCGAATTCTTTCGTTAGCGTCCATGGTTTCCATCCTCTTGCATTTTAATCATTTCACGCATCACTTGATCGGTTACACCAATGCCACCGGCTTTGGTCATTTCTTTGCCTAATTCGTCAATCATAACCGAGCGCCACATTTCTTCAGCATGTCCGCCGCCAAAGGGAGCTTCGGTTTTCAGTCCAGCAAACATGGGGCGAAGCATTTGTGAAATCATCATTGTTTCAAAATCTTCAGCGGTCTTGCGTATTTCTTCATGGCTGGCGTTTTTAGTCAGCTTGGGTGCGCTTGCTTGCTGCCCTTGCATCATTGCCAAGTTAGCTTGGCCTATGAGATTGTCAGTCATCTTACATCACCGCGATTTCAGCTTGCAGAGCCCCAGAGGCTTTGATGGCCTGAAGAATGGTAATCATGTCACGAGGGCCGATACCTAAAGCATTTAGTCCATTCACAAGGTCTTGAATATTTACACCGCTTTCAACAACGGTTAGGCGTTGATCTTCACCTTCATCTACATCCACATCGGTCCGGGCGATTGTTGTCGTATCTCCCACCTCCGCGAAGGGACCTGGTTGAGAGACTTGTGCTGTTTCCGTGATCCGGATGGTTAGGCTGCCTTGGGCGATGGCGACAGTATTGATGCGGACGTTCTCACCCATGACAATTACGCCAGATTGTTCATCAATAACCACACGCGCTAACATATCGGGTTCGATCTTCAATTGTTCAATGTCAGTTAACAGAGCGACAACATCTTGTTTATAATCTGCAGGGACCGTGAGCATGACCGTTGAAGGGTCGCTTGGTTTGGCAGAGTCGCTACCTAAAAACGCATTGATAGCCTGGGCCATGCGGCGACCTGTGGTTAAATCAGGGTTGCGGAGGCTGATTTCGACGACTTCCATCGAAGCGAGCTTATAGTTAATTTCCCGCTCAACGATACCGCCATTGGCGATCCGTGCGCTTGTGGGTACTCCCTTAACGACTGTTTCGGCGTCTCCTTGGGCACTGAAACCGCCGACGGCTAAGTTGCCTTGTGCCACAGCATATACTTCACCATCGGCACCAACCAGGGGTGTCACCAGGAGGGTCCCTCCAAGAAGGCTTGAAGAATCACCTAAGGCACTGACAGTCACATCAATACGATTGCCTTGTTTCGCGAAGGGGGGAAGTGTCGCTGTGACCATAACGGCTGCAGTGTTATCAGAGTCCAGGCCATCTGCCGTTGATTTAACGCCAAGACGTTCCAGCATTGAAAACAAGCTCTGTTTGGTGAAATGACCATCATCTAAGCTATCGCCTGTACCATTCAAACCAACAACAAGGCCGTAGCCAATCAACATGTTGTCACGGATACCTTCGAATTCGGCGATATCCTTAATGCGAGAGGCTGCATAAGCTGGAGCTACGAGGGGGGAAAGGACAAGGACTGCCCCAATCGTAAGTGCCAGGAGAGCATGTAAGGCTCGTGAGGCCTTTTTCATTCTAAACTGAGCTATTTGCTTCAACATTTTTCTATTCCCGTTTTTCTAATCGCCCTTCGGCGTCATTTTCTGTACTTAGTACTGCAATTGTAGTGCCAGTTTTTGTTTTTACCTAGTGCATTGAAAGTAAACATAAAATTATAATTTATTTTTTTATGAAGATTGCTAAAAGGGTAATTATTGCTTGGGGGGAAAGAATTGCCCGGCAGCTTTCAGCCAAAGCAAAAGGGGCTAAAAAGCCCCTTTTAAAATGATGGTGAGTGCTAAATTTAACGCTTGAGGTTTGTTGCTGTTTTTTCCATCTCATCAATTGTCGTGAAGACCGTCGCTGAGGTTGAATAGGCTTGTTGTGTTGTGATCATCTTAGTCATTTCCTGATCAACTTTAACGTTGGATGTTTCGTATGCACTCGGGACGAAATCGGCGATTGCCCCTGGTCCCCCTGTCATAATAGTCGCTTCACCTGAGTCGGGGCTTACTTGATATACATTACCGTTGAGAGGTTTTAGACCATTAAAGTTCGTGAAGTTCGCCAAGGGAATCCGATACATGGAACGTGATGTTGAGTCTGTAAAGCGTCCATTAATATAGCCTTCACGATCAAATTCAAAGGACCGAAGGTTGGCATTAGATTGTCCATCAGAAGTGATGTTTATTTTCGTATAATCACCCGAAAATTGAACAGTTTTGCTTATATCTAAGGCAAAGGAAATTGATTCGCTTCCAGAAGTGCCTGCGACTGTTAATAGTCCTGTCGCTGGGGTTGTGAGCTGGCCTTGTCCATCAAAAACGACCGTTGTGGCTGCTGGTGAGGTAATGGTGCCTCCATCAATGGCCATTTCAACAGTCCAGGTGTTTGGTGTCGCTTGTTTGGTCCAGGTGGCTGTCATGAGCTGGGTTTCGCCCGAACCATCGTAGACGTTAAAGGAAGTGGCTTCCGTACCGCCTGTTGCTTTCGTTGAGGGTAAATTTACTTGAATTCCTGCGTTAGCAGAGGCAATGCCATTGTCGACAAACAGGTCAGGATCAACGTTGATGCCGCTTAGGGTACCAGATGTCGTAACGCTTCCGTCTGTGTCAGCCCCCCATCCCATAAGAAAATAACCGTTTTTATCGACGATAAAACGATCACCGTTTGTGCCTAGTGCTGTTTCGAACTGGCCATCGCGCCCATAGACAGTGTCACCTGAACCATCGGCCATTGTATTAAAGATAAACATTCCATGGCCGTTAATGGCGAGGTCCAAAGAATTGTCACTGCCTTTCATAAATCCAGATTCAAAAACCATATCTTGTGAATGCGTGTCCACGCCACCAAAGGCTGATTGCCCATAAAAGGTTTCGCTCATGACCGAGGCAAAGTTCGTTTCCGTCCTCTTATAGCCCCCGGTACTCATATTGGCGACGTTACGCCCAATTGTTTCCATGGACTCACTTTGGGCCATCATACCTAACACAGCATTTGAATAGGCGTTGAACATGGTTCTATCCTTCATAAATCGACAAAGCGGGAGATTTACCCACAAAGGTTCTGTCGAGATAATGCAATTATGGTGCCAAATTTTATTCATTGCTACTGGATTGAAATGAAACAATATTAATAAAATAAGACTCGGCATTCTTTTCCTGTTTAGGGCGGCAAAATGCGTAGGCTGCAAAATCTTCCTAGTGTTATAAAACATTCGAGGGTGCATAAACCCTTTATTAATTGCGATAGGGCAAAGTAGGATAGGCCGCAAATGACGGAAAAGGGTTTATGAAACTAACGAAAGTCGGATCGACAGGATCGGTCTCAGAGTCCAAAAAAGCTAAAAAGAAACCGGGTGCTAGCTCTGAGTTCTCGTCGCATCTGGCCGAAGTGACTGAGCCAGGTGAGAGTGGACAGGTGAGCGGAGGCTCTCCCATAAGTGCGGTTGATGCGATACTTTCTGTTGAAGCCGCCCCCGATGCAACAGCCCATAAATCGCAGACTCTGGTTTATCAACGGGGCACCGATATCTTAGACCGATTGGACGAAATTCGTCTGCAAATCCTTGGTGGAAAGCTTTCCAAAGACCGCTTGATGAACCTGGCTCAAATGTTGCGTAGTAAAAGAGCTCATGTGGATGATCCAGCCCTGATCTCTATTATTGATGAAATCGAGTTGCGTGCAGAGGTCGAAATCGCAAAATATACCCGCGATTCCTGATCAGTAGGTTATTTTCCACAGATATCGTCTTAAAAATTGAAACTCTTTTAATTCCTTCTAATAAACTTCTTGCGATAGGTAGTGCTGATACGTATATTCCGCGCCAGTTCAGCATAACTTGTGGAGGGGGCTAGCACATATGACGGTTAATTTGCCGCCAGAATACCGTCCCAGCGAAGACGACGAATTTATGAATCCTGTGATGCAGGAATATTTCCGGCAGAAGCTTATGCTTTGGCGTTCTGAATTGTTGGAAGAGTCCAGCGAGACTCTCCACCAGCTTCAAGAAACCAGCAGTGCCGAGCCAGATATTGCAGACCGGGCTTCTATAGAGACGGACCGTTCGCTTGAGCTGCGGACTAGAGACAGAGCCCGCAAACTCATCGGTAAGATTGATGAAGCTTTGGATCGGATTAAAAAAGACACCTATGGTTACTGCGAGGAAACCGACGAGCCAATTAGTATTAAACGGCTTGAAGCCCGCCCCGTCGCGACCATGACCCTGGAAGCTCAGGAACGTCACGAGAAAATGGAAAAAACCCACCGCGACGACTAGGGTGCCTCCTAATCAAAAAGCACCCTGGTATATCCAGTCATAGAATTTAAAAAAGCGCGGCCTCATCAAGAGCCGCGCTTTTTTAATGTGATATAAGACGGAAAGACTCCAGAGAACTATGCGATCAAAAAACGATCCCAGTTACCTGTTTTTTCTAGATGCTGTTCTTTGATGTAAAAAAACTCTCCTCTATGGGGGTGGAGGATGCGTCCCGAATATAGGAAAAAATTATTTTTAACTAAAAGGTTATCGATTTCTATACGGTCTGCCTCAGAATGATATTCAATATACAGACAAGCGATTTTATCAAACAGGTTTTTAATATTTTTAAGGATTTCTACTTCACACCCTTCTGTGTCAATCTTTAGGCAAATGTTATCCGCGTCATGTGCCTTGTCTGATATTTCGGATGCAGCTTCTTTTAAAATCGCGATATGTGTTCCGCCAGCAGGAACATCTTGTTCTTTAATACTGCTGCGTTCTCCCCCATAGCTACATATATTAATCGGAATTTCTGTGTTGGTATTAAATAATCCGCAGTTAGAAATTTCGACTTGAGGAAAGTTTTTGGTGTTATTTTCCAGGAACAAAAATGAATGTTTGTTGGGTTCATATGTATGGATTTTTGCATTAGGGAAATGAAGGTGGAAATAAATACTCGCTATTCCAACATTCCCCCCAATGTCAAATACACAGTCAATAATGTTACTGAGTTGGTTGGGTACAGGGTAGGTTTCACCATTTAGGATGTGCTGAGCTGTTAGCATTTGATTTTTTGATGCTGGGATAATCAGAGTATGTTTTGTGCCCCGTATCTCAAAATTAAGCTCCATCTGTTGGAAGTCATCTGACATTTAAGCCCCTTGTGTTGTTAGCATCTTTGGCTGTTTTATTTCTTGCTGTCTGATTCTTCAGATTTAACTTTATCCAGATTGACCACATCGCCTAATATTTCTGCCGTTTTGCGTTTCAATTTAGCATAGGATCCGACGGCAAAAGGGATGCTGATGAGGTAGGCACTTAGAACAACAAAGAGGGTCGCCCAAGGCTGAGTAACACTAAGGGCCACAAAAAGGCCGACACCAAGCATGGCTGGGAGGACAAATTTATGGGGGATTTTGAATTGCTTGAAGGAATAGGTCGGGATTTGGCTGACCAAAAGGAAGGAAACAACCAGGATATTGAGGCCGACAAAAACAGGGTGCTGCAGGAATGCAAATTCAAACAGGAAGGATAGGACCATCGGTAGAAGAACCAATCCGGCACCTGCTGGAGAAGGCACCCCTGTGAAGAAGTTATAGGACCAGCTTGGCTTGTCTTCTTCTTCCAGGTCTGTATTGAAGCGGGCCAATCTGAGGGCGCAGCTGATGGTGAAGAGCAGGGCCATAACCCAACCGATTCCGCCAGCACTTTGCATAGACCATTGATAAAGCATTAAGGAAGGTGCCACGCCAAAGCAGACGAAATCAGACAGAGAATCCAATTCAGCGCCGAATTTACTTGTCCCTTTGAGGAGCCGGGCAACGCGCCCGTCTAAGACATCAAATATGGCGGCAACGGCTATGGCGACACAGGCAGACTTCCACTCACCTGCCAGGCTGAACTTCACCGAGGTGAGACCTGCGGAGAGAGCAATCATCGTCAAAAAGTTAGGGATCATCCGATTAATGGATAGCCCTTTTGTCCGTTTCCGTTTGTTCTTAAACATAGCCATATCAAACTTGCCTTTATTCAGTTTAACGAACTTGTGCGTCTCGGGGTTGTTCTTTGCTTTCAAGATCGGCAATAACGGTTTCACCCGCGGTAGTGATTTGTCCAACTGAAACCATCGGTTCGACACCTTCGGGGAGGTAAATATCTACCCGACTGCCAAATCGGATAAGCCCGAATCTCTCACCTGCTTTTACAGGTTGCTCTTCTTTTATATCACATTTAATACGGCGCGCGACTAAACCTGCAATCTGGACAAAGGCTACCTCTCGTCCATCGTCCATCTTAAGAGCGACACATTGACGTTCGTTAAACTCGCTCGCTTTATCTAGTGACGCATTGACGAACTTGCCCGGTACATAAGCCAGCTTGCTGATCACCCCGTCGGTAGGGACTCGGTTTACATGAACATTGAACACATTCATGAAGACGCAAATCCGATTGCGAATTTCGTCACCCATCTCCAATTCCTTGGGGAGAGGTTGCTGGTCCACATATTGTACCACCCCATCAGCCGGAGAGACCATCAGGCCTTTGCGCGTTGGGGTGTAACGATCTGGATCGCGGAAGAAGTAGGCGCACCAAAGGGTCAGCACAACGCCGACCCAACCTAAGGGCTCCCAGATGAAAAACAAAACTGCGGCAAGAACCGCAAAGATCGCAATAAAGCGTCCGCCTTCAGGATTAATGGGGACGAGTACAGTATTTAGCAAAGGTCGTTCCTCTCATAATTTCATCTTTTTCTTACTTCTTTTGCCCGCCGGGGACAACCATCGTGACAATAATGAATATTAAATGATTGAAATAGTTTGAATAAACCATAGCCGCTAAAGGTAAAATTTCTCTTCATATAAGCCTTTTAAGACTTTACCGTTAGTATATTGACGTTAACGTCATGTTGTGGTATGTAACGTACACTAAAAATAAAAAAGGTGTTTCATGGGCAATCAGGTTGGCGAAATGGATAAAAATTCCAATAAGCTTTACAGCGTTACCGAGCTTGCGAATGAGTTCGATATCACGCCAAGGGCTATTCGGTTCTATGAAAGTAAAGGTTTGCTGTCCCCTCAGCGGGCTGGTTCTACCCGCGTTTATACTTACCGTGACCGGGCGCGTCTGATGATTATTTTGCGTGGCAAACGCATGGGCTTCTCATTAGGCCACATCAAAAATTATCTTGAATTGTATGATGTGGATCGCAGCCGGACAGAGCAATTGAAGCAGTTGCTGGTCGGCGTGCGTGAAAAAATTCAAGAAATTGAAGCCCAGAAAAAAGATTTGGAAATGACCATGGAAGAATTAAAGAGCGTCGAAACAGAAACGCTCGACTCCATGAAAGAAGCCGGGATTTCAGTAGATTAAAACGATTAGTTTTAAATTAAGTGATGGATTGGTGACGGGGATAAGCATCTGCCCATTATCATAAGTAACATTAACCACATGCAGCGGAGTAGCTGAAGATGAAAAACGTAGTCATTGCCGGATATGCCCGGTCTCCTTTTCACCTAGCCAAAAAAGGCGAATTAGCAAAAGTTCGTCCTGACGACATTGTCGCTCAAGTTGTTAAAGGTTTAGTTGAAAAAACGGGTGTGAAGCCAGAAGACCTTGAGGATTTGATTCTCGGTTGCGCTTTCCCAGAAGGGGAACAAGGCTTTAACGCTGCAAAGATGGTGGCTTTTCTCGCGGGCTTGCCGATCACCGTTGCCGGGACCACGGTTAACCGTTTCTGTGGTTCGTCAATGCAATCTATTCATATGGCTGCGGGTGCTATTCAGATGAACGCTGGTGAGGCTTTTATCGCAGCGGGTGTCGAATCCATGACCCGTATCCCCATGGGGGGCTTCAACCCCATGCCAAACCCTCAGCTTTATCAAGATTTCCCACAAGCCTTTGCTTCAATGGGCGAGACCGCTGAGAACTTAGCGAATAAATTCAAAATCTCTCGCGCTGATCAAGAAGCCTTCGCTGTGAAATCACATGAAAAAGCGAAAGCTGCTCAAGATGCGGGCAAGTTTGATGATGAAATCATTCCGATTACCTGGAAAGGCGGCACCGTTGAGAAAGATGGCTGTATCCGCCCCGGAACAACGGCTGAAGATCTCGCTGGTTTAAAATTGGCATTTGATGAAAACGGCTCCGTGACTGCGGGGACGTCTTCTCCTTTGACCGATGGTGCTTCCGCAACGCTGGTTTGCTCCGAAGAATATGCTGAGAAAAATGGCCTTGAGCCTTTGGCTCGGATTAAATCCATCGCTGTTGGCGGGTGTCGCCCAGAATTGATGGGCATTGGCCCTGTCGTCGCAACCAACAAAGCTTTGGAACGGGCTGGTCTTAAGATGGATGACATCGATATCATCGAGCTTAACGAAGCCTTTGCAGCTCAAGGTATGGCCTGCATATCTGATTTGGGTATGGACCTTGCCAAGATTAACTTGGATGGTGGAGCGATCGCGCTTGGTCACCCCTTAGGGGCAACGGGTGCCCGGATTACCGGTAAAGTTGCCTCATTGCTCAAACGCGAAGGTAAAAAATATGGTCTCGCCACCCAGTGTATCGGTGGTGGGCAAGGTATTGCTACTATTGTTGAGGCTATCTAGTCATGACAGATATTAATAAAGTCGCCGTCCTCGGCGCCGGTGTCATGGGAGCGGGGATCGCCGCCCATGTCGCCAATGCGGGATTGCCTGTGGTGTTACTCGATATCGTTCCTGAGGGAGCGAAAGACCGTAACATCGTGGCAAGCTCAGCCATTGCTCAATTGCTTAAAACCAAACCTGCGCCTTTGACATCAAAGCGCAATGCAAAGCTCCTCACTCCTGGTAACCTAGATGATAATATGGACATGCTGTCCGATTGTGATTTGATTATCGAAGTAGTGATTGAGCGTTTGGATATTAAACAGGGGCTATATAAGAAAATTGATGCCGTTCGCAAGAAAGGATCAATAGTTGCTTCAAATACTTCCACAATACCACTCAACCAGTTGGTAGATGGTGCGCCGGATGGGTTTGCGGATGATTTTGTTATCATGCACTTCTTTAACCCGCCTCGTTATATGCGTCTTTTGGAAATTGTTTCTGGCCCGAAAACCCGACCCGAAGTGACCAAAGCCATCAGTGAGTTTGGTGATGTTAAATTGGGTAAAGGGATTGTGCATTGCAAAGACACCCCTGGATTTATCGGCAACCGTGTCGGGACACTTTGGGGGGCTGCTGCTTCTCGTTTTGCTTTCGAAGAAGGCTTAACCGTTGAAGAAGCTGACGCCATCTGCGGCAAGCCTCTCGGTTTTCCGAAAACTGGTATCTTTGGGTTAGTTGATCTTGTTGGCCTTGATCTTGGTCCCCATGTTGCCGCATCCATGCTGGCCTCCCTTCCTGAAAAGGATATGTACCGGGATGTTTACCAGGAAAATGATCTGCTTAAGAAAATGATCGCCGATGGCTATACGGGGCGTAAAGGGAAGGGCGGTTTCTATCGTATAAATAAAGAAAGCGGTCAGAAAGTTAAGGAATCTATTGACCTTAATACCGGAGAGTATGCCCCAACAGTAAAAGCTAACCTTGCCAGTGCCAATGCAGGTAAGAAAGGTCTGCGTGATGTTGTTGAGTTTGATGATAAAGGCGGTCGCTACGCCTGGCGACTTCTTTCACACACACTATCTTATGCAGCATCTTTAGTGCCTGAGATTTCTGATACGATCTATCAAATCGATGGGGCCATGAAAGACGGCTATGCCTGGAAATGGGGTCCCTTTGAGATGATCGACAAATTGGGTGCTGCCTGGTTTGCCGAGAAATTGGCGGCAGAAGGTATGGACGTTCCGGAACTGCTGAAAACGGTCGGTGACGGAACTTTCTATCGGGTTGAGAACAGCAAGGTCCAGTTTATGGAAACCGATGGTTCTTATAGTGATCTGCCCCGCAGCGAAGGTGTTCTGCTTCTATCTGATATCAAGCTTGCGAGTGAACCAGTGTCGAAAAATGGTTCTGCCAGTGTTTGGGATATTGGAGATGGCGTTCTTTGTCTTGAGTTCACCACCAAGATGAATTCCTTGGATGATGGCATCGTCGCTCAAATGAAAAAGGCCACGAGACTGATTGAAAAAGGTGAGTACAAAGCCTTGGTCATTCATAACGAAGGAGAAAATTTCTCCGTTGGTGCCAATGTCGGTCTCGCTTTGTTTGCGGCAAATATTGGCCTGTGGCCAGTTGTTGAAAGTGCCATGAGTGATGGTCAGAAGACCCTTAAGAAACTCAAATATTCTAAATTCCCAGTTGTATCTGCTCCTCGCGGGATGGCTCTGGGCGGTGGGTGTGAAGTTTTGCTTCACAGTGACGCCGTTCAAGCCCATGTGGAAACCTACACGGGTCTCGTTGAAGTCGGTGTTGGGGTTATCCCTGGTTGGGGGGGCTGTAAGGAAATGATTACCCGCCATACCCTCAACAAAAGACGTCCAGGCGGACCAATGTCTGCTTTGCTAGCCGCTTTTGAAATGATTAGTACGGCGCAAGTTGCAACCTCTGCTGCGGAAGCCAAAGAAAAACTGATCATGCGCGAAGGCGACGGCATTACCATGAATCGGGATCGTTTGCTTGCCGATGCCAAAGCCAAGGCTTTAGCATTGTTGGACGGTTATCAACCGCCGGAAGAAGTAGAGATTTCACTTCCAGGTCCAACGGCTATGACCGCTATCAATCTTGCCGTTGAGGGGTTTGTCGCCAACGGTATGGCTAAGCCTCATGATGAAACGGTGTCCAAAGCTTTGGGCCGGGTCCTCACAGGAGGAGACACAGACATGACCGAAGTCGTCACCGAGGACCAACTTTATGCCCTAGAGCGTGAAGCCTTCCTTGGTTTGTTGAAAACTGAAAAAACCTTGCAGCGGATCGAGCATATGCTCACCACTGGCAAGCCGTTAAGAAACTAGAAGGGGAATTAGATTATGGCGACTGTATATAAAGCACCCCTCCGCGATATGGAGTTTGTTTACTACGAACTTCTTGGCGGTGAGAAGCTCGCAGAGCTTCCCGGTTATGAAGAAGCTGACCCTGAGACTGTTAAAGCTATTTGGGAAGAAGCTGGGAAGATTGCTGAAAATGTCATGTTCCCCTTGAACAGAACGGGTGACGAAGAAGGCTGCCATTTTGAGAATGGCGTTGTTCGGACCCCAAAGGGTTTCAAAGAAGCCTACGACTTATACTGTGAGAGCGGCTTTACGGGCCTGACGGCTGACCCCGAATATGGGGGGATGGGCATGCCTCATTCCGTCGGTTTGATGATTGCTGAAATGATGTCGGCAACCAATCATTCCTTCTCAATGTATCCGGGCCTCACCCATGGTGCGTTTAACGCGATTAATGCACATGGCTCTGAAGAACAGAAAAATACCTATCTGCCTAAGTTTGTCGAAGGCACCTGGAGTGGCACCATGTGCCTTACCGAAGCCCAATGCGGTACCGATTTGGGTCTTATCAGGACCAAGGCTGATCCGAAAGAAGACGGGTCTTACAATGTTAATGGGTCTAAGATTTTCATCTCTGCGGGTGAACATGACCTGACTGAAAATATTGTTCACTTGGTTTTAGCGCGCATGCCTGACGCCCCTCCAGGGATTAAAGGAATTAGCTTGTTCTTGGTGCCTAAGTTCTTGATTAAAGAAGACGGAAGCCTTGGGGCGCGCAATGGTGTTTCCTGTGGGGCCATCGAACACAAAATGGGCATCAATGCCAACGCGACTTGTGTAATTAACTTTGATGATGCTGAAGGTTATCTGATTGGTAAAAAGCACAAAGGCATGGAAGCCATGTTCGTGATGATGAACTCAGCCCGCGTGGGGACTGGTATGCAAGGCTTGGCTGCCTGCGAACAGTCCTATCAAGGCGCGGTAGAATATGCCCGCGAGCGGGTTCAAATGCGCTCATTGACGGGAGCTAAGCATCCTGAGTTGAAAGCAGACCCGATCATCGTTCATCCTGATGTGCGTCGTATGCTCTTGACCATCAGGGCTTATTCTGAGGGCTGTCGAGCCATGTCGTCCTGGATTGCTCAGGAATTAGATCAACACGAAAAAAACCCTGACCCTGTACGTCGGCAGGAAGCGAATGACCTTGCTTCGTTGCTGACCCCGGTTATTAAGGCCTTCCAAACCGATGTTGGGTTTGAATCTGCTAACCTTGGTGTCCAAGTCTATGGTGGGCATGGCTTTATTCGTGAACATGGGATGGAACAGTATATTCGGGATGCTCGGATTGCTCAGCTTTATGAAGGCACCAACGGTATTCAGGCTTTGGACCTGGTCGGGCGTAAAATGAGTGCCCATATGGGCCGTTACCTGCGTCGTTTCTTCCATCCGGTTCAAGAGTTTATTGAAGCTGAGATGGATGTGCCTGAAATGGGCGAGTTTGTTATGCCATTGGCAAAAGCATTCAGCCGTTTGCAACAAGCAAGTGCCTGGATTGCCCAAGAAGGCATGAAAAACCCTGACCAAGCGGGAGCTGCTTCGGTAGATTACCTACGCATGTTTGGCTTGGTGACGCTGGCTTATATGTGGGCGCGTATGGCGAAAATTGCCTTGGCCAAACAGGAGGGCGATGAAGCCAAGTTCTACCAAGCTAAGATTAAGACCGCGCGTTTCTACATGCAGAAGCTTTTACCCCAGACGGGTTCTTTGTTCTCAACCATCATGACGGGCAGTGATAGCCTGATGGATTTTGACGAAGAATTTTTCTAGGCCACATAATTTTAAATTCCCGGCGGAACTCTTTAGCTCTGCCGGGAATTGTTCCTGTTTAATATTTCTTCTTTGCAGAAAAGGAGATTTTTGCCTTACTCAAAATCCTAAACCCTAGTACTTAAGCTAGGTATCTAGGGCAGCTCCAACAGTCTTGGCTAAGCTTGAAATTTTTCGGAACCAAACATGCATCTTATTTTTCGTGGAGCCTTGGCAGCAATTCGTGCCTTTCGAAGACCTAAACTCGCGCCGCTTGAAGAGTCAGTTGTTTTTTTCCGTGTCTGGCTTAATGACCTTGATACCAATTTTCATATGACCAACGGGCGGTATTTAACTGTCATGGATTTAGGGAAAATTGACCTCGGTATTCGCTCGCCGTTTTTCCTTACTTTGATGCGGGAGAAGAAGTGGCGGCCTGTTCTTGGCGGTGCGATCATTCGGTATAGTGCTCCCGTGCATCTGTTTGAGAAATGTACTCTTCGGACCCGTATCGTTGGTTGGGATAAAAAATGGTTTTATATGGAGCATCGTTTAGAAGTTAGAGGGGAGTTAGCGGCTCTCAGCTTGGTCAAAGGGCTGTTTAGAATTCCGGGGCAATCGATCCCGTCTTCCGAGATGGCAACCGCTATGGAAGTCGACCCCCAATCGCCTCCTTTGCCGGAATATGTTGCTGAATGGGTTCAGTCAGAAAAAAGTTTAGATGCTGAAGTGGATAGAGTTGAAGAACTCCTTGGAAAAATACAGTAAATCAGCATATTCTAGTATATGCCTGATATTCATTATCTTTATGATGTAATCACCTTTTTAGTCGCGACAGTTCTCGTCGTGCCCGTTTTTGAACGCCTTAAAGCGAGCCCTTTGGTTGGCTATCTCTTGGCGGGAATGGTTATTGGGCCGTCAGGTTTTCGGCTGGTTGATGATCCTGATTCAGTTAGAAATTTAGCAGAACTTGGGGTTGTCGTTCTCCTCTTTACCGTCGGGCTGGAGTTGCCTTTCAATCGCCTTCGGGTGATGGGAGGGGCTGTTTTTGGTCTCGGAATTGCCCAGATTGGGGTAATTGGCGCAATTTTCTTCTTTCTGGCCCGGTTGAATGGGCTAGATTCCGCTGCGGGAATTGTTATCGGGGCTGCGCTGGCCCTTTCCTCTACGGCGGTGGTTCTTCAGTTGCTGGTTGAGCGCCATGAACTTACGGGAAGGTTCGGGCGTTCCGCTATTGCTCTGCTTTTGCTGCAAGATTTGTCCGTTGGTCCTTTGTTGGTGTTAATTCCGGTCCTGGGCCAAGCCGAGGTTTCCGTATGGGAGGCCCTGGCGATTGCAGGGCTGAAAGCCACGGTGGTTTTGGGCGTTTTGATCATCGTAGGGCGTGTGGTCATAAACCCCCTCTTTAAAGTGGCGGCCACAGCTAAAGCCTCAGAACTAAATACAGCCCTCATCTTATTGCTGATCATTGCCACCGGATTAGCTACCCATCAAGCGGGGTTGTCTATGGCCTTGGGGGCCTTTATTGCTGGGATGCTCTTGGCTGATACGGAATATAGGTCAGAAGTAACCAGAGATATTCAGCCTTTCCGAGGGCTGTTGCTTGGCTTGTTTTTTATGTCGGTCGGGATGTTTATTGACCTGCAATTGGCTTGGGATAACCTTGGGACAGTTTGCCTGTTGCTGGTCGTTCTCTTAGGAGTCAAAGCGGCGGTGATTGGGGTGGCAGCCAGGATACAGGGTTTTACAATCGCCACATCCATGCGTCTGGGGCTTATCCTCTCTCAAGGTGGAGAGTTTGCTTTTGCCTTCTTTAGCCTGGCCATTGGCGTTGGTGTGGTTGGGGAAGAGGCGCAATTGTTGATGATTGTTGTCGCTTTATCTATGGCGGTTACTCCCTTGCTCGCAGTTGTCGCTGCGAAAGTGGCGGATTTGCTGGAACCCGTTTCTCTTCCAGGTCTAGAAGCCCTTGGAACTGCGGCAATTGGCTTGCAAGATCATGTGGTTATTTTTGGGTACGGCCAGGTAGGGAGGCCGCTGGCCGAACGGTTGCTGGCGTTGGACATCCCAATCTTAATCATCGAAAATGATGATAGGTTGGTTCTGGAAGGGCAGGGGCAAAACCACCCCGTTTTCAAAGCAGATGCCATTCATCCAGAAACGTTACTTGCTGCCCGTATTGACGAGGCTAAATCGGTTGTTGTTTCCCTTGGTCAGGCAACAGGCCCTTCTCAACTAATCGCCACCTTAAGGTATCTTTTTCCTGATCTGAAAATTATTGCTAATGCGCGAAACGAGGCCCACGCCAGGAAATTGGACAAGGCAGGTGCCGATGAAACGTCTGTGGAAATCCAGGATCCGGGGCACAGGCTTGCTGAAAAGTTGATTGGCTAAATAGTACAGCATGTATGGGTAGAAAAAAGATATGCATGGACTTAAATGTCTAGATTAACTCTGAAACTATAGTAATCTGATCCCCATGGAACAATTATTCTAATGACGCATGGTTAGGCAAGAGGGTGAGCGTGAGTTTTGATTTAGAAAAGGCCCTAGAACGCCTCAAACAAGAGTTTATTGAGGGCAGTGGTGACCGGATTGATGAAATCGATGGAGCTCTTGATCGCCTTTTAAAAGAAACCGGTGATCGCGAAGCCGATTTCTTCCAGATGCAGCGAGATATTCATAGTATCAAGGGCTCTGCTGGTACCCACGGGTTTAATGCCGTCACCGTTATTGCTCACCGGGTTGAGGACTATATTGAATCAACACGTCGCCTTACCAATCCCCAACTCCAAGATGTCCAAGCCTATATAGACCGAATTCGAGCAATTTTAGAAGCAGGGCAAGACCCCTCTGAAGCAGAATTCAAAAAAATTCTCCAAAGCTTGCCTTCGAGTACCCAGCAAGCATCTGTCAGCAAGCAAGAGGTTAAAAACATCACGGTTCTTCTGGTTATGCCGAAGGGCATCCAGCGGAAGTTTATCGGCACGGAACTCGCTTCTTGTGGCTTTGAGATCTCTTTCTCAGAGAAGCCTGTTGAGGCTATCGGCCTCGCCTTATCGCTTAAGCCCGATATTGTTGTCTCTTCCACCGAGTTTGAAGATATCAGTGGCATAGAATTAGCCAATGTCTTTAAATCTATTAAGAACACCGAAGATATTAATTTTGTCCTCACTACCAGCCATGATGAAGACGACCCCCACCTAAAAGAGCTTCCTGAGGGGACGGCCATTATCCACAAGAGCAGCAACTTCGCAGAAGAACTCACTGAAAGCCTGATCAATATGGGCGTCTTCGGTAAAGTTTAAGCCGCCAAATAAATATGGTGTCTTTTAAGCCGTAACTCCACTCAGTTTTGCATGTTTTGTTGTTCATCGCGTGAACAATTCGTGAGTTGATGGGGCGATTGAAGAGGATGGTAATCAGGTCAAGCAACGGCCGGCCAGCTTCTTGCCGAAGGGGGCGTTGTAACAATTCAAATGCCGTGAATAAAGTTTAACTTATTGTTATTAAGCAATTAATTTTGGTGATGCCTCAGGATGAACCATTAGCTCGCGTTAATAATGTTGAAAAAAATTTGCCACTATGTTGGTTCTATAATCAGCATCCGTCACCAAGATTATTCTTAAATTGAATTTTCTCCACTCCCACTCTTATTTTCTATTTTACACCGCATATTTACGGTTTTAAGTGAGCATGGTTTGTAAAAATAGGTATTTTGCGCGCAATTATGAAAAAGAAAATTGATTGACGCTCATGGTGTGAACGGTGTATTGATGGGCACGATAAATTGTAGAGGCACGGCATGTCTGAAGGCAAATTTAAAGAGCAAGGAGAGCGGCAATTAGCTGAGGTAACGCTTGGCTTGATGAAAGTTGTTGAAGAACAATGTATTGTATCTCAACGAAGCCTAGCGCATCGTCTGGGCGTTGCCCTTGGCTTGACTAACGCTTTGGTAAAGCGTTCTGTCAAAAAAGGTTTGCTCAAGGTAAAAGATGCTCCCGCCAGACGGTTTGCCTATTATTTGACCCCGAAAGGTTTTCAAGAAAAAGCGAGTCTAACTGCTGAGTACCTGAGTGTTTCTCTTGATTTTTTTCGTACTGCCCGCAGTCAATATACTGATGCTTTTGAGTATTGTGCTAATCGTGGCTGGAAACATATTGCATTCTATGGAGCGAGCGAGTTAGCCGAGATTGCAGCTTTAGCCGCTCAAGAGGTTGGCGTTAAGCCGATAGCAATTATCGCTCCCGGGAATAACATTGTTTCTATTGGTGGACACCCTGTCGTGCAAAGCTTTGAGGGACTAGGTGATATTGAAGCGATTATCATTACTGATGCTCAAGCACCTCAATCAATATTTAATATTTTAAAAGACAAAATTGAGGCTGAACGGATAATTACTCCTGAAATACTTCATGTTAGCCGAGGTCCTAATAGGCTGGACGAGAGTACTCCTAAATGAAGCGTTGGTATGTGATTTACACCAAAGCCTCTAAAGAGGCTGTTGCTGAAGTAAACCTTAAAAATCAAGGCTATGAGGCTTATTGCCCCCGCTACAAAAAAGAGCGCCGCCACGCGCGCAAAGTGGATACGGTACTGGCCCCTCTCTTCTCACGCTATTTATTTGTCCGCCTTGATATTGAGACAGAAAGATGGTTCGCAATTCATAGCACTATTGGGGTGTCCCATGTATTGTGCGAAGGAAGTTTGCCTTTGTTGGTACCTGATCGGATTATTGATTCTATCCGAGAACGGGAAGATGCCAATGGCTTGTTACAGCTTGAATCGGTTCCGTTTGAAAAGAACCAGCTTTTACGGGTGCGCAATGGTCCCTTTGATGAAATGACCGGTTTGTTTTCAGAGCAAATTGATGGAAATCGTGTTGTCTTGCTGCTTGATTTACTAGGACGTAAAGTTAAAGTCCAAGTGGGAATGCAATCAGTATCGGTAGCTTAAAACGAAAATTTGATAGGGTCAATTTAACGCCTGCATTAGAAATGTTAGATCTTTAAGAACTGTAGTTTCCTTCGGGAACGGTGAGTCCTGAAAGTTGTTGACCCCAATAAAATTTACACCAGTTAATTTTGCTGCTGTGTAGTCAGTCATGGCATCACCAATCATAACGCAATTTTCATTCCTCAGGTTATATCGGGCAAGTAAATCTGTAATGATTTCATGTTTTGTCTGTGGAGAACCGTTAATCTCCTTAAACAAGTGGTTAATTTTCTTTTCTCTTGCAATCACTCTTAATTCTTCTTGGGGTGTACCAGAAACAATAAAGAGTGGATACTCTGAGTGTAATTGGGTAAGAGCCTCAACGGCTCCAATAATGTATGGGCTAGAAATAACTTTTTGTAAAACAAGCTCAGAAAAATCAGATGCGAGCTTATTAATGGTCTCCTCCGCAGGGGGTGAATTTTTAATAAGAGTTTCGTAATGCCTAATCTTTTCGTATCGGCTTAAACCGCCATGTTTAAGGTGGTAGGCAATAACTTTTTCGACGACGTTCGCCCCATATGGCTGATAAAGAGAAGCAAATGCTTCAGTTTTAATATTTACAGAATCACAAATGACGCCGTCAAAATCAAAAAAGACAGCCTGGAGGTTTTGAATCATTAGTTCACCACTGGATACTTTTGGAACAGCCCGTAATTGTGACTGAAATTTGCTGTATTATTTCGTCTATCTCCATAGGGTCAATCCCAGATAATTAAGTCAACTACCGTTTAGTCTCCTGATATAACAATCATAATTACTCTTAAGACTTATATAGCAATTAATTGTGATTGGGGTATTTTAAGAATAGCCTTATATGCCCCCTGTTCACGCCGTGAATAACCCTTGAAATTTGATGTGTGTTCATGGCATAAACATCAACATATATGGCAGGTTGTGAATAATAAAGGCAATTACCATATGTCCCAAGACCGCTATTTTGGGGCTTGTAATAATGGGTTCATTAGGGGCCGGTATTGGGTGGTGGGGGACTCCGCCGCTTGAAGTGACCGGTGTCTAATTAAATCTTGTGGTGCAATTAGGCCGTCTTGTCGCTCATTAAACACATGTTTGTAGTTCTTGGGTAAAGATGAGGTTTGAAATTTACACGCTGAGGTGCTTTCACCCGGTGTGCGGTAGCTTATTTGAATGCAAGCCGGGGTGAAACTGTCCGTTTTGTTGGGTGATATTAGGGGAGGCAAGGTCCGGTGGCCTTGCTTAAAGAGAGCTTATGCCAAAAGTTAGTGTAGTCATAACTGCGTACAATTACGCTCGTTATCTTCGTCAGGCTATTGATAGTGTTCTGAACCAATCCTATCAAGACTTTGAAATCGTATTAGTTGACGATGGTAGTACGGATCATACTGTAGAAGTATTGGAAGCGTATAAAGACAATGAGAAGATCAAAGTTATTCGATTGTCGAATTGCGGTCTTTCCAAGGCGGCGAATATTGGAATTCGGGCATCAACAGGTGAGTATGTTATTCGGATGGACGCTGATGACTATTTTGACCATAACATCCTGCTGGTTTTAAGTACTGTTCTCTATAACCACCCAAAATATGATATGGTATTTCCTGACTATTATCGGGTAAACAAACATGGGGAAGTTATCGATCAAGTACGTCAACTTAAGGTAAATGATGAGGTTAAGCTGCTTGATCGGAGTGCCCTTGCAGCCGGAGCCTTGTACCGAAGGTCTTGTTTTGATGAACTAAATGGATACAACGAAGAACTTCGTTATCAGGAAGACTATGATTATTGGATTCGATTTATAGATCGTTTCCATGTGCACAACGAACAATTACCGCTTATGTATTATCGTCAACATTCCCGTTCTATGTCGACAAATACCGATAATCGGATGGCTGCACGTCGTTATGTTAAACATAAATTCGTCGCAGAGCATCGAGATACAGTTGACAAAAAAATTCTTGGGGTTCTCCCTATCACAATGGAGAACAGGTACCGTTATGGTTTACCGTTAGTGGAGGTTGCTGGTCGACCTCTCATGGCTCATCTGATGGATGAAATGATGAAAGTTGACTGTTTCGATAATCTCATTGTCGATACTGAAGATATGGAAGTTGCTCGATTAGCTGAGGAGATGGGGTTGGTGGTGCCCTTCCTTCGCCCAAGATATTTAGCTGGTTTAGATGTGCATCCTGAAGAGCATTATCGCTGGCTTGTCAGTGCTTATAAGGAATATTGCGGAGTAGAACCAGAAGTGTTCGTAACGCCTTCTTATAATAACCCTCTCGTAAGAGCAGCGCATATCCAAGAAGCCGTAGATACATTTTTTGTCTATAAATGTGATTCTGTGATCAGTGTGAGCCTCAATGATAAGTTTAATTGGCGTCGAGGGGGGAAAGGTCTTCAGCCGGTAAATTCCAATCGTGGTATTTTGAAAGACGAAAGAATAGCCAGCTATGAAGAGCGTGGTGGCCTCGTGGTTTTTTCAGCAAATAATTTGAAATATGATGGTTTCTTGGGTGAGCGTATTGGGCATATCGAACTGAATGATCGAGAGGGCTTGAAGATTGAAAGTGATTTTACGCTAGAAAATGCTGAGAGAGAACTTAGCAAGTCGGTGTTGCAAATTAAAGATGAAGCTTTTCTTAGGGAGCAGTGATGATCGCAACCCTATCCTTAACAACTGTAATGTTTGTCCCAATTCCAACCATAATATAAATTAAATGATTGTCTTTGAAGAGTTCAAATTCAGGTACTTTTTAGCCTGTTTTATTAGCATATACCGACAAAAACAAATTTGGATTGTGGATGCTGATGCTATTAATAATAAAGTTAAGACGTATGGTAAAATTCTACGTTGGTGCCAGCGACTAGTGCCTGGATTAAAAATTCACTATTTACGTCACAAAGATCATCCAGATGTTTTCTTTTCGGCTAACGAAAAGCTAGCACATTTTGTAGACAAACAAGCTGAGTTGTTAAGAGCAACCCAGTCGTTTAAAATGGTTACGAGAATATATCCAGGACCGGGAGCACTGCTTGGATTACAGCGAAGCCTTCTTGATCATATCCATTGTTTTGCTTATTTTTCCGAGGTGGTTGCTAGGTATTCTTCAGGCAAAGAAGTAATTGTTATACCAAAAGAACCAGATAACTTTGGCATTCTTAAAACACAAGAAAATGTCATAATCCCTAAGCTCATTAAGTTATTAAATTTTTGTTCACAGCTTGTTTTACCGCTGACGTTATTGCCTCGCTGGATACTCTTAATCGCTGTAAACCCCTTGAGAGCAGATGCTGATATTACTCCTGTTGAGACTAAATACACTGTCCAAGCCGTTTGGCCTGGTGTTGATGAAGCCAGTCTAGGCGTTGATTCACCAAAGGGAGCTGCTAAAAAAAGTATGGGTGTGAAGAGTCGTTGGAATAGCTTTTTCTTAGAAGATGGAATAACAACCAAGGCTTCTGATATTCTTTATTGCTTTGGTGATTGGGTCATTGAGGCTAATGAGCGCGCAAAAATGGAATCCCAGATAAAGCGATCTGGAAGCCAGTTCTGTGATATGGGCGGCCACTTACCGCCTCGTAAAATAGTTTGGAAGAACTTTATTTTAAAAATGGGGTTAGGTTCTTTGCCATTTGTATTTCGAGGGTTATGTTCTGGCCCACAGAACTGGTGGACCCTGAAGTGGGGATTAATTCTTTTGCGCACCTCCCAATCGTGGGAAGGCTTCGCTCATAATTTTAAATCAAAGGTTTTTCTTAGTTACGATGATCAAGTTATCAATCATATTGCTCGAACGATGGTGTTTGAACAATATGGTCAGTTCAATTGCGGTCTTCATCACCCCTCATTTGCTGGTGTTAAAGCTCTGCCACAAACTGCTTTTGTACATTTTCATCTTCGCTTTTTGTACGGAAGAGCTCTCCGAAAGGAATTTGCGCCTTTTTGGGACCGCTCGCCATATTTGGAAACTGGGCCATATAAATCTGATCTGATTCATCAATCTATGAATTGTAATGAGGTACGGCAAAAATTTGAAAAGCGTTATTCCGGGCGTAAAAATATTTTGGTTGCTATACCCAAATCGAAGACATTACCAAATTTATATGATCGATCCATACAGTTTTTTGATGCTTTGGTTGATCTCGCTTCAAAACGACCAGATTTCCGCTATATCTTTAGACCACGCACAGCTAGTGGCCATCCGGAGGAAATAGAGGCATATCTTGACCGTTTGATTAACGAGCATGGGGCAGTTATTGAACTCAAAAATTTTGATACCTACGAATTGATCGCTTATTGTGATGTCGTTGTCGCTCCAACATCTAGCATGGTCGAAGAAACTCTGAATGCAGGTAAGAGGCCTGTCGTGTTTTGCTTTAATGGCATTGATGAAAATTACCGTTATTCGACAGGCACTAACTATTTTGCAACGACAAACCCTTTAGATGTTGGCCCTTTAATTGAGGCTGCGATTGAAGCACCAGAAGCTCCTCCTGAGTTGGGGGAGGGTGTTGCGGCTAAACATTATGGCCAGGCGTTGAGAAGTATAAGGTGGGCGATGAATGCCCTATTCGAAGGAAACTCCCCTGAGGAAGTTATGTCCAGTTTTTATGAAGAAAATACTATAGATAATAATCTAAACTCTTCAAAAGTTACTATAAAAGAAGCTTTCTGATGAGAACTGTTGCCGTTATTGAAGCACGTATGGGGTCCTCTCGCTTGCCCGGTAAAGTTATGATGCCGCTTGCAGGCTCCCCTCTAATCGAGCATGTGGTCAAAAGAGTTCAAGCATGTTCTTCGCTAGATGATATAGTGCTTGCTACAACAGTAAAGGAAGCCGACACCGTACTTGAGAAGACAGCAAAAGAGCTAGGTATACGGTGTTTTCGAGGCTCAGAAGATGATGTGTTGAGTCGGGTAGTTGGTGCTGCTGAATCTGTTGATGGTGATGTGATTGTTAAACTTTCTGGAGATAACCCTTTATATCATCCAACTTATGTGGACCCAATAGTGGAGGCCTTCAAAGACAACGAAGATTGTGATTTTATTTCAAATACGGCGATGGGCTTTTCTCAAGCCTGGAAAGAAGAGCGGCTGTGGCCTGTTGGCACTGGCGTGATGGTAATGCGGAGGTCAACTTTGGCGGCTACTCAAGCAGAAATTCACGATGAGGCTGACCGGGAGCATGTAATTCGATTTATTATAGAGCAACCTGATCGGTACAGGCTTAAGGCATTTCATCCGACAGGCAGGTTTTCCGTTTATGCTCGACCTGAGTTACGTTTTTGTGTTGATACGGGGGCTGATCTAAATTTTTTTCAGCAGATTTTCTCCAGCCTCTATTCACAAAACCAAATTTTTGGTTTACGAGAGGTTATTGAACTTGTTGCCCGTGAACCTGAGTTGCTTGAAATTATTAAAGACATTCAACAACGTGCAATATGAAAAAAAAATATAAAGCAGTAATAATTGGATGTGGTCGCATGGCTGGGTCAGATGATGACCTATCAAGTTCCATACCGACCAGCCACGCAGGTATGTTCAAGCATGATGATCGTTTTGAGTTAGTTGCAGTCTGTGACCTGGATGAGCAAAGGCGCAAAGAGTTTCAGTCTAAATGGAATGTCGATTTGGGTTTTGCCGATTTGGGGACGCTCTTATCGAATGTCAGGCCAGATGTGGTCAGTATTGTAACGCCAACTCAAGATCATGTCGCGAGTACTCTGTCTTTAGGTGAAGCGTCTATTCCAGTTGTATTTTTAGAAAAGCCTGTTGCCGGAACTGCGATTGAAGCAGGATTACTTTCAGAAATAGACCAAAAAAAGACCCGAGTATTGGTTAATTACCAGCGACGCTTTTCAAGCAATTTTCGTTCCCTGAAGCACTATATCTCTGATAATAAATTAGGAAAAATAACGCACGTACAGAGCGCATATCCCATAGGCTTGATACATGCTGGCACACATGCTTTAGATTTAATGCTTTGGCTGTTTGGCGACCCTCTCAGCAATCAGGCAAACTTTCTCAGAGCTGATTTTGGTCATGATGCATTAGTTGATTTTGCTTTGTTATTTAGTGGCGACATTTTAGCTCATGTGCAAGGTGTCGCGAGAGAGCCTGCGAATCTATTTGAGATTGATATCTTAGGAACTAAAGGGCGAGTTCGTTTCACTTTGGGCGGGCGCCATTTAGAGGCTCTTGAGCCAGAAAGTGATCCTGTATATCCTCATTTGTTTACGCTAACATCAACCACCCAGCCATTTAAAAACCAATGGGAAGACACCTATACCAACGCTGCTGATCACATCGTTGAACTAATTGAACACCCAGATATAGTTCCCGAATGTTCGCTTGCCGATGGCACCAAAGCACTTGCGCTTGCAGAAGAATTAATCGCAAAAGCTCGACGATTGAAAGTACCTCATAATGTTGAATGAAATAGCTAGTGAAGGCCTTGCTCTTTTGGGTGGGAATCCGATTAGGACAGAACCCTATCCACAACATACCACACGGTTAGGAAAGAGTGAACGGCACTATCTTGCCGAAGTTATGGATAGTGGCATCTTGTCGGGGTTTGCAGGAAAATTTGATGACCGCTGGGCTGGCGGTACCATGGTCCGTAAACTTGAAGAGGCCTGTGCCGAGCGGTTTGGCAGTAAACACGCGATTATGTTCCATTCTGGTACAGGTGCAATTCAGGCAACTCTATCTGCGGTTAATATTGAGGCAGGGGATGAAGTTATTGTTTCTGGCCTTTGCTGGACAACCAGTGGCTCAACGGCTCTAGCACTTGGGGCAATCCCTGTTTTTTGCGATGTTGACCCCATTACTTTTCAAATGGACCCCACAAAAGTAAAATCACTAATCACCGAGCGTACCCGAGCGATATATCCTGTAAACCTTTTTGGTATGGCTTGTGATTTAGACGGTCTTAAGGCTATCGCAGATGATGCTGGTATAGTTTTACTTGAAGATAATTGCCATGCTTATGGAATGCGATATAAGAACAATCAAGCTGGGACAATTGGATTAGCAAGTGTGATTAGTTTCAATTACCACAAAATTATTCAATGTGGAGAAGGTGGTGCGGCCTTAACTGATGACGATGAAATCGCGTTAAAGTTGAAGCTAATCCGAAACCATGGGGAAAACATTGTTGGCCCAATGGATAGAACAGATTTGCCGGGGCAGTTAGGTTGGAATAATCGTCCTACTGAACTTGCTGCAGCCGTCGCGCTTGGACAGCTTGAACAATTTGACGAACTCGTTACCTGGAAACAGGAGCTTGCAGAACATTTAACTGCTGGATTAGAGGGGCACCCATATTTATCCGCACCGATGATCCCAGATGATCGTGAAATGAATTACTATGTGTATGGAATTCGTTTTGATGCAGAACAAGCTGGTGTTCACCGTAACACTTTTTGTGAAGCCATGAAGGCGGAGGGGGTTTGGGTAAACCCTGGTTATGTTAATCCAATTTACCGTCAACCTATGTATCAAAAGGGGGCTTTCTTTGGGGCGTCAGGTTTTCCCTTCGTTAATGGAATTAGTGATCGTGACCCGAGAGAATTATACAGAGATGGAATTTGTCCTAACGCTGAGAGTCTACAAGACCATGACCTTATCACGGTAATATGGCTGAAATACCCATATCAACACTCAGATGTTGACGAATTGTTGGTTGCTATAAATAAGGTTACTAAAAATATAAAAGAGCTTCAAGAGTGGGAAAAACAGTACATATCGTAGTAATTGCACAGGAAATGGGGCAAGCTCAAGTACTTGCTCCAGTACTCGTGCAGTTAGCAGATGACCAGAATATTAATTTTTCAATTTGGGGCCATCGACAAGCATCAGAGGCTTGGCGGGAAGTAGAGCTTGAATTTACATGCGCAAGTTCATTTTTTAATCTGCCGTTAAAAATTGATGATGCCAAAAAATACTTAATAGAAACTTCTCCAGACCTCGTGATCTATGGTGCAAGTAGCCCTCTAAATAAGTTTAATGATCTTACAAGTTTGAACATGGGAGTAGCTGCCCGCCAATGCGGAATTCCTACCGCAACTTTTCTTGATCATTGGCAGGGAATAGATCGTTTTTTTAAATCACCTGAAGACCGGGTCCCAGAGTATGCTCCTGATTTTCTCGGTGTTCTTGATAGAGCCACTAAGTATCAACTTATTGATCAGCTTCCAAATACTGAAATTCAGGTCATCGGTCACCCTCATCTTGAAATAGTTAAGGGAAAAGCAATTAAAGTTTCTTCTAAGGAAAGAATTGAAAATCGCCGGAAACTTGGGATAAAGGATTCAGAAAAAATTCTTGTCTTGGCTTCGCAAATCACTGAAACTGATACGATTAGCCATGATCGGCAAAGTTTGCTCTCAGTTTCTTTTCTGGGCAGAGACTATCTAGATGTAATTAAAGAGCTAGCCTTGGAGAGCGGTTTTATATTCCTAGCTAAAGCTCACCCCGCTGATGATGACAGTATGATCAATCGTTCAAATGCAGCAAGTGATATAAGACTTCGGAATTTGGATTCAAAAGAATGTTTGAATATAGCTGATGCCGTAATTGGCTGGGATTCAATGTTACTTGTGCATGCTGCAATTTCTGGCATACCCGCCATAAGCGTACAATGTTCAGATGAATCAATCAAATCTTTGAAATTTGATGAGCTAGGTATATGTGCTAGAACTGATAATTTTGGTACCGCAAAGAAAATACTTAGTAATATCTTTAACTCTGGGATAGTGGGGACTTTCGTTTCTAGTTTTGAAACGGATATTGTTAGTTCTATTGAAAGGGGAGAGGCGTTTTTGCGACAAATTATCGGTTTGAAAAAAGAAAAAAGGGAAAAGGCGCCTTCAATCGTATGACAGATCAACAACCAATTTTTATTCAAGGCCGAGACATTTTCTTGCGGCCTATATCCCCAGCAGATCATAACAAAGCTTACCTAGGTTGGCTAAATGATGCCGAAATCAATCGTTACACGCAACGTCGTTTCTGGCCGACTTCAACAAGCCAGGGTTTCGATGATGATAATGCAACTATTCACTTGGCGATATGCATGGACGAGGGGAGTACCCATGTAGGCAACATTAGCCTGGGGCCGATTAACTGGAAGCAAAGGTTTGCTGAAGTTCGGATTTTGCTTGGAGATCGTAGTGTATGGAGGCAAGGCGTTGGTGCGCAGGCACTTTATTTGATCACACGCCATGCTTTGGTTACACTGGGGTTACACAGAATTGAAGCTGGAAGTGCTAACCCTGCTTTCAATGCTTGTGTGACAAAAAAATTGGGTTGGGTCGAAGAAGGCCGAAAGCGTGAACGGTTTTTTGCTGATGGTGAGCGGCTTGATATTGTGATGACGGGGTTATTGCAATCAGAATTTACTTATCTGTCACAATATGAAAAGGGCTGACATTATGAGCGCAGAATATAGTGAGACCTGCCGAATATGTGGCGGAGAGGACTTGACTGTGGTCGCTAACACGATCAGGGGCGGAATTCAAAGTGATGTCTTTGCTTGCCAAGAATGTGAAATGATTTTTTTGCCCAGAAAATTTTTTAATATTGATAATTTGGAAGAACACTACAATACGAATTACGTATATACTCCTTCGCTTGGAAAGCTATTAGGGTCGGAATATGACCCCTATACGATGTATGTGAAACATATTGAATATTTATTGGATTCTGAGAACACAGAGCTTTTTGAAATTGGAGCCGGCCCCGGCCATTTCATTTCTCAAATTAAGGATCGCGTAAAGAAGGTTGAGGCAGTTGAACTTCACCCTGGACAAGCAGATCATTGTCGAAATGAATACGGAATTAAAGTGTATGCCGATCCAATCGAAAAGCTCGATCTAAAGGAGTCTTTTGATATTGTTTGCTTGTTTTCAGTGCTTGAGCATGTGCCTGATCCTAAAATATTTCTGGCCCAAGCTATGTCTTTTGTAAAGCCGGGGGGGACACTTTTTATTGAGGTGCCAAATTCGCAAGATCCACTGTTAGCACTTTATGATGTCACGGAATACTCAGCGATGTATTTTCGTTCGGAGCATATATTTAACTACAATCGATCAAGTCTTAGCAAGTTGTTTGAAGTGTTGAATTTTACAAATTTTGATATAGAGGCTCGTCAAGGTTATTCATTGACCAATCATATTCATTGGGCATCCACGGGCAAAGGCCAAACCAGTACGGAGCTAGGTTATCGGTTTAATTTTCCTAAGCCAATTAAAGAAGGTCCAATCAAGCCTTCTCAACTGCAAAATTTGTTTGATAAAATGGATCGAGAATATAGGAGTTTCTTGGTCGAGAATGGTTACGGGGATATGTTATTCGCAAAAGTCCGCAAACCCTTTTAAGTGTTTTTTAAGTTGAAGATGTACTTAATTGTGGGTTTTTTAGATAAAAATAGGCAAATTGTCGGGGCTTCTATTATGGCGTTTGCACCTTGTGTTTTGGAAAAGAAGTAGTGCCAAATTTTGTTCATACAAAATGTCCTGCCTGTGATAGCTTGAAAGTTAGTTTTGCCTATCAATCTGTAAAAACAATGAAGTATGACGAGTATAGAGTATACGTCGATACATATGTGGATAACGGGAAACAGGATCCTGAACCATTTTTATGTTGTACGTCCTGCGGTCTCATCTTCCGCAATCCGATTCAAGAAAATTCTATAGGAGGTACGACTGGGGCTATTGATAAAAAAAGTGATCGGGCCGCCTATGAAAAAAGTTATGACAACCACACGGAATCTTTCGAAGCCGAAGAGTATAAACCTTTATCCTGGTTGTTAGAGGTTGCAGGTTCTGGGGGGGGGAGTGCGTTAGATGTTGGCTGCCAATTTGGTTTTGTTGTCAGAGAACTTTGTGCTGCTGGATGGATGGCTCAAGGGATTGACCCGTCTACTGCGGCGGATGTTGGTAAAGAAAAATTAAAGCTTGATATACGGCGTGATTACTATGGTCTAGATTCATACCCTGAGTGTAGTTTTGACTTAATCGTCGGTGAATGCGTAATGTATTATTTTCCAATTACATTTTTACAAGCATCTTGGCGACAATTAAAGCCTGGTGCTTTGTTATATCTCTTAATTCCAGAAACCAAAAACATTGGCGTTAATTTTATGCCGAACTATACTCGAGCAATTTTTTCGCTTGATAGTTCCAAGAATGTATTTAGTTATTTTGGATTTGAGGTGGTTGCTCAAACCAGAGAAGGTTTTACGCCTGGGACATTTGGGGTTGTTTTAAAGAAAAGAGAAGGCCAAGTAGTTGTTGATCAAGTTGATCCTGGCTTCTTATCTAAAATAAGAAAAGATCTCGTTCTTGCAGATTATCATATAAATAATACGAGGTTCTCTCTTGCTTTGGCTCCAGTGCTCAATGTCTTACACGCAGCCTACCCCGGAGGCATTCCAACGCGTATTTTCGCAAAACTATTAAGAAAAATTGTTAATTAACGTGTATAAGAAAAAAAATTCTGAACTTAAATCCATTGTGGCTAGTATTGGCGATTTGATGGGCTTGCTAGAACGTCTTTGGCTTCTGAATCGTACGTTAGTCAGTGATGATATGGATCGGGCCATAGAGATTATTGGTGAGTACATTCCAAGGTCCGCTAATTACAAAATTAATCAATACCCTTCAGGACAGAAGGTTTGGACTTGGACTGTCCCTGAGAGGTTCCATGTCACTGAAGCCTATTTGGAATTATTGACACCTAATGGGCCAAAAAGAATAGTTGATTTTGCCGATAACCCCCTTCATGTGGTCTCATATAGTCCGGCAATAGACCAAGAACTGGGGTTTGAGGACCTACGAGAACATCTACATTCAAACCCTGAGCAGCCAAGTGGCATTCCTTGGGTATTTAGGTTCTACGATAAAGACTGGGGTTTTTGCTTGCCTCATAACCTTCTGGCAACTTTACCAAAAGATGGCCGGTATAAAGCCGTTATTAAATCAGAATTTACAGATGGCTCACTGAAGGTCGGAGAGTGTTTTCTACCTGGTGAAACAGATGAAGAAATTCTCATTGTTTGTGACGTTTGCCACCCCTCTCAAGTAAATGACAGCCTATCGGGTGTTGTTGTTGCCGTTGATCTATTGAAGCGACTTGCGGAACGGTCTTCCCCGCCTCGATATGGGGTGAGAGTGCTATTCTTACCAGAAACAATTGGCTCAATTGCATGGTTGGCAAACAACGAAGATCATATCAAAAAATGCCGATTTGGGATTTATGGTGAACTTTTTGGTCATAAGGGAAAAATTCGATTTCAACGAACACGTCAAGACGATCATATTTTGGATAGAGTTACTCGATACGTAATTACAAAACATACCGATGGGGAATTCATTGAAGACCCCTTTTGTGGCACGATCATAACCAATGATGAGAAGGTAACGAATGCCCCAGGTGTTGATATTCCAACCATTGCTTTAAATCGATGGCCTTATGCATTATATCATACTTCCTTAGATACTCCGGCGGAAATGCTACCTGAGAGTCTGGCTGAAATGAGCCGGGTTTATGAAGATATTATTGAAATCCTCGAATTGGATTTCAGACCCAAGAGAACTTTTAAAGGACCGTTGTTTTTAAGTGGTTTGGACTGGGGTGACTTTGATTGGAAAGCAACACGAGAGCGTAAACGAGCGGTTCAAGACTTGGCAGGAAACCTAGAAGGTGATTTAACAGCATTCGAAATTGCCCAAGCTGTAGGTTTAGATTTTATTTTGGTTTTGGAAATTCTTGGTTTGATGGAACGCCAAGGCCTAATTCTCCGGTGCTCAAACAATACATGAGTATCGCTCCATTTTGAGAGTTGATCGTGATGAAAAATTCAATAGCCTGTTTCATTGGCTGCCTTAGGAAGCACTGCTTATGAATCAGTTGATAATTCTATTCGGGCATATGATGGAAGTCGTTGGTAAAGCGTCTTCTATGGCGACTCAAGAATTTATTAATTTAGTCTATCAGCCATTATTGGCTATTATAGACTTGAGGCCAAATCCTAATGGAATAAGAGAGCGATTGGTCGAATTGTGTTTGAAACTGGATCAAATCCCTAAGTCTATGATAATTTCTGAGCTGTTGACTTTTTTCTCCTGCGCAGTGTTTCCTATACTACGCGTTGGGGAAAGAAAAAAAACTCAAACCCGTTCTGGTCTTTTCTTAAAAGGGTACTTGGGTATACAGGTGATAATCGAAAAAAGGTTGCTTTTCATAGGCAACCGTATGCTGTTTGGGTTGCCCTTAACCACTATTTTAAAGATATCGAAGCTAAACGTCGTTTAGATACTGTTTGAAGATTAATCTTTTAGAATTTAATACACTGATAGCCCTTCCCCTTAACTTAGCTAAACTTACCGAGATATTATTATGGCAAGGCAAGAAAATACCAAAAACTCCTATCGGCTTTTTGGAAAGAGCGTAACCCAACAGTACAAGCGAGGTTATGTGGCAATGACAGATAGGTGGAGTGATATTAGTTGGTACATTAAAGAGGGCCATTTGCTTGCTCATCTCTGGGATCGAATTAAATGGCATTATGCGCCTAAATTTTTTCTTACCCCTAACTACCCCTGCCATTTGGAAGTCGAAGCATCTGCTGCTTGTCAAATGAAATGCCCTATGTGTGCCCAAGGTAAAATGTTTGAAAAAGGTATGAAGTTAGGAAACATGCCTTACGACGTTTTCACCAAAGTTATTGATGAAGTACATAAAAAGGTGTTTTCTATCAAGCTTTCGTGGCGTGGAGAGCCTTCGTTGAATCCACGATTACACGATATGATACGTTATGCGAAAATTGAAAAGAAGATGAAAAGCGTTGCCTTTTTAACTAATTTCGAACGTTATGACGAAGCGATGATCGATGACTTGCTTACGACTGGAGTAGACTATATTTCCATTTCAGCAGACGGACTAGAAGAGACATATGAGAAAATTCGCTTTCCAGCAAAATTTGATGAAACAACTGAGAAAGTTCGTTATTTACGAAGGCGCCGAGATGAGCTTGGTTTAGCAAGACCTTTGATAAGGGTGCAGAGTATTTTCTCAGCTATTAAAGATGATCCGGAAGCTTTTCTAGCTCATTGGGAGCCACTTGCAGATAAAGTTAATTTCATAGCGGATCAATGGCGTGCCAGCCTAGAAGAAGAAGACTACGAGTTAGACCCTGATTACGTTTGCCCAACCCCTTACAACCGAATGGCCATTGGCTGGGATGGGAAAGTCGCTTTATGTAAAGCAGATTATTCTGAGGGTGGGGTAATGGGCGACTTGGTCAATGAAAGTGTTCGCGATGTATGGCATGGAAAGAAATTTAAAGTTCTGCGCGAATCAATGCGTACTGGCACCAGACTTAAATACCATAATCCATGTAAAACGTGCTCAGATGGAGCAAAACACTCTACGGGTGAATTTATTTCTGTAAAGGGTCGGCAGTTACCAGTTCGGATGAATGCTGGTAAAAAGGTTGATGCTAAGGAGCTTGATGGTTCAAAGAATAAATGGCGTAAAGGCAAGCGTGAGTCAGCTTAAATATCGTTAAATTTGTATAGATCATTTATAGGGCACAACTAGAATATGTCGGATACTACGCGCCAAAAACTTGAAGAAATTTTTGTAATTGTACTTGAACTCACTCAAACGCCGGACTGGGAAAATGTTTTAAAGGATTCCATTGAAAAATGGGATTCTTTAGCCACAATGTCGTTAGTTTTGGCTATAGAAGGCGAGCTTGGCGTAACCCTTGATGCCTCCGATATTGAAGAAATGGATTCTTTTGTAATGGCTGTGAAATTAGTCAATCAGAAATGTGGCTAATTTAAAACTATTAAAGCCCTAGTAAAGTTACGTTAATGAATTTTATTGAAGCACATAAAATAACCTCAAACTTCCAAGGGGGAGAGGGTCTCCCCTATGTATTTGCGTTATCAGGTACATATGAACCGTTTGATTTGTTTCTGAAAGCGGCCGCGGCTCAAAAAGGGTGGATGGCAAAGCCCGAATATCTTCCTTTCAATACCCTGAAGCAGACCTTGGCTCAATCGAGGCAATCAGCTTACAAAGAAGTATTCGTTCTTTTCCCATGGGATTTCATCGGTGAGTACGATTGGCGTTCTGGAATTCCAGAGAAACCGTTACCTCTAGAAAACTTGATTAGAGATGCACAATGGGTCGCTGACAAGTTAAGAGAAAGAGAGAATACGCATATTCTTTTTGCTCCTGTCCCAGTACCACCTATTTATGCGGAGCCATTAAAGAACGCCATATTAGATCAAACAGTAAGAAGCCTAGCAACCGAGATTGGGAGTGTGTTTCTGGAGCCAAATTGCTTTGGACTTAGTAGCTATCTTTCAACAGGTTGCCCTATCGGAGGAAAGCATCTCGGTCCGGTGGCAATTAAAGCAACAGATATGGTGCTCAATTCATTAAACACTAACCCTCGCCCCAAAGTCCTGGTGACTGATTTAGATAATGTTATGTGGAATGGAGTTGTTGGGGAAGATGGTTTTGACGAAATTTCTTATACTCCGGAAGGCAAAGGTTATAAGCACTATCTATACCAAACTATGCTGAAACGATTGAAACAGTCTGGTATAATTTTAGCCGCTGTCAGTCGAAATGATCCCGAAGATGCGTTGCCACCTTTTCAAACAAACCAGATGTGTTTGAATGCTGAAGATTTTGCCTCTATTATAGCGAGTTATAATCCAAAATCGTCTCAAATAATTGAACTAAGCCACCATTTAAATCTTTGCCTCGCTTCATTTGTTTTCATTGATGATAACGATATTGAATTAGCGGAAGTTAAAGAAGCAGTCCCAGATATTACATGTCTTAAATTCCCAGAAAATGACGAAAAAATCCCTGATCTTCTTACAAAAATGTCAGAAATTTTTGCTTGCAAAGAGGAAGAAATAACGGACGAAGATCTTAGACGTACAGAGATGTATAAAACCCGCCTAAAAAGCTTGGCACCAGTTGTGGGTGAAGGTGGTGATCTAACAGAGTTTCTTGCGAATTTACAAATGACTTTGAAAATTCATGATCGGAGTAAAGGAGATCGATCTCGTGCCATTCAGTTAATAAACAAGACCAACCAATTTAATCTTAACGGACGGCGACAGTCTGATGAATATGTTGGGGATATTCTTGGAAAAGGAGGGCGGCTGTTGACAGCTTCTCTTTCTGACCGCCATGGGGGGCATGGTGAAGTCCTCGCTTGTTTGATTACAGAAGATGAAGAGATTGAATCACTTGTTATGTCTTGTCGCGTTTTCCAGCGTAGAGCAGAGTATGCCTTTATCAGTTGGATATTAAGTCAGCCAATACAGCCCTGTCGCCTGCAGTTTGAAAAAACTAACCGAAATGAGCCTTTCAGAATGTTCATCGACAGTACATCTTTTGATGAGAACAATGGAAAAATAGAAATAAATGCTGCTCAATTCCTTAAAACTCATGAAAAGGACTTCAAACTATTTACGGTTATAGAGCCTTGAACGAAACTGAAGCAAAAACAGCCCTGAAGAATATTTTTGGTTCTCTCAAAATTACTCCTGGAGATGTTGTCTATCTGGGTGTTGATATGGGAAGACTCCCCCTGCCCGCGTATGCGGCAAAGCTATCCCGAGAAGCGATTAGGGAGCGTGAACAGAAATGGTGTGAATTTTTTTTTAATGTAATAATGGAACACCTTGGTCCAACAGGTACCCTTCTTGTCCCAACTTTTACATATTCCTATGCGGGACGTAGCCTTCCATATGATCACGAAAACTCCCCTTCAGAAACCGGCCCTTTTACGGAATATGTCAGGGGCTTACCCACAGCAATAAGATCATTCCATCCTCTACATTCTGTTGCAGGTGTTGGACAATATGCGGAAGAAATTTTGGGAAATGTAAGAGGCAAGTCGGCTTATGGGGCAATGAGTCTTTTTGCCCGTCTTCCTCACTATGATGTGCGGTTTGCTGGTTTAGGCGTTTCGTTGAGTAAGGTTGTTACCTATGTGCATCATATGGAACAGATGTATGGTGTAAATCATCGTTATAATAAGTTGTTTAATACACCCGCTTATCTGGCCGAAAAAGAAATTCCAGGGCCCTGGCTTTGCTCTTTACGATATCTTGGGACCCCTATTCGGGCTAACCTAGACAATGTTGTTAATCGATTGAGGTGCGAGAATGCCCTCTGTGAAATGGCCGAAAATGCCCCAGTCATGCAGAGCGTCACCCTCAAGGATCTGGAGAAAATTGGTTATGATATGCTCGTAGAAAGCCCTTGGGCATTTGCTGAAGACTCTGTTGAAGTTCATATAGAAACACGAGATTCTAACCCGGCGAAAATTAACACCGACGCCGTTCGGTTTTTCCCTGATAAAATAGAGAAGGTTTCATCATGACAGTTATTGGTGCTGTCATAGAAGCCAGAATGTCATCATCTCGATTGCCTGGTAAGGTTTTAACAGAGCTTATTGAAGGATGGCCAATGATTGATTTGATTGTTGGCAGGGTGAAAACAGCAAAACGCTTAGACAAGATAATTGTTGCAACCTCACAAAGCAAAAATGATGATGTTCTCGTACAGCATTGTATTGATCAAGGCATATCTGTTTTCAGGGGAAGTGAAAAAGACGTGATGGAACGCAGCCTTGGAGCAGCTCAGTCTCTTAGCCTCGATTGGATGGTGCGTCTTACTGGAGACAATCCGTTCGTTGATGGCCTGCTACTTGATGATCTCATTACCTTCTGTCTCGACGGTCAGTATGATTATGCAGCAACTACAATGATGGGGCATTCGAAAAGCTGGAAGGCTGAACGTGAATTTCCAAGAGGGCTTTCAGCAGAAGTTGTACGAGTGAGTACGCTTGAAACTGTTGCTGAAGAAACAATTGGTTCTTCCTTAAGAGAGTTCACGACCTTCGCTGTTTATGACGAGCCCGAAAGATGGTCAGTCGGCGCATTCCCTTCAGTTGGAAGATATGTCGATTGGAAATATCCTGATCTTCGTTTTACTGTTGATACACCAAGTGATCTTGAGCTTGCACGTTCAATTTTTGAATCATTATCAAAAGGGTTCCCACTCCAATTTGGGACCGAAGAGGTTATTCAGTTAGTTGCCAACAACCCCGAATTGGCGAAGATAAATGCCTCTATTCCTCACAACGTCGTCTCTAAATTAAAGGAGACTGAAAACTAAAATGACTGATATATTTGACTCATTTGTTTCAGCTCAAGCAGACCCATCTAAAATTGATGGGTTGGCCCCTGAGTTTAGATACGCAAAAATCAAACCTACTAATAACTGTAATAGCAAATGCATTACATGCACCTATTGGGAAACGAAATATGAAAACGAATTAACTTTGAATGAGATTTACAACTCACTGTCAGTTTTAGCTGAGTTGGGTGTGGAAGAAGTCATGTTTACTGGTGGCGAGCCAACGATGCGTAAAGATCTCGTGTTCATGGTTAGTGAAGCGAGGCGTATTGGCTTTAAGGGGATTGGCATTACAACCAATAGTCTTTCCTTGAAAGAAAATAAAATAAATGCGCTTCTTGCTGCTGGTTTGACTGAAGTTGTACTATCTTTAGAAGGTTGTGATACTCACGACGAAATTCGAGGCGTTTCTGAAAACGCAAAGAAAGTATTTCAGAACTTAACTTATTTAAGTTATCTTCAGGACACTGGGGTATACCCGGATATTCAAATCAAAATTGCGACCACGGTTATGAATCGAACTTTGAGTCAGATTTTAAATGTAGTCGAGCTGGCAGATCAGCATAACGCAACGCTTGTCCTAAACCTTATCGATGATGGCACCTATTTTTTCCAAGGGGCAAGTCAGGACCTTTTTACAATCAAGGATAAAACGATTTTAGATGGTATCGTTGATGAGTTGGTTGAAACTAAAAAGAAAAAACCGAGTTTGATTGGTAACTCCCTATCATCTCTAAATTATGTGCGGCGCTATTTTGAGGATACAAAACAAGCCGATATCCCCTGCTACCTGGGCTACATTGGTTGTGAAGTTGATGCCGACGGGTCTGTGTATTCTAACTGCTGGGGTCTCTCTCCGTTGGGGAATATTCGAGAAACCTCTTTACGCGATATATTAACAGGTGAGGCTTACCAACACCGATGTGCTGATATGTATCGAAAGAAATGTGGCGGTTGTTCATGTGGTTATGTTCTGAATTTATCCTACCATCCAGATTCTGTGGCTGAGGACAAAGCTGCAACTCCTAAGTATTCACGTGAAACCTTAGGATATGCTGGTGAAAAGGCTGTAAAAGTACCATGACTATAGAAACTCTATTAGAAAATAAGCAGACACTGATTATCGCGGAAGTCGGAAGTAACCATGCGGGAGACCCAGGTCTAGCAAAGGAAAGTATTGCTGCTGCCAAGGAAGCCGGAGCAGATGTTGTAAAGTTTCAAATCTATAAAGCTGAGCAATTAGTTGATAACAAGATGCCTGTGTTGAAATATATTGAGCAGAGTCACTCAACCCAGAGAGAGCGTTTTAAAAGCTTGCAGCTCACGGAAGCTGTATTTGAAGACCTTGCACTAAAAACAGCTGATGCTGGGTTAGAATTTATGGTAACCCCATTCTACGAAGATGCTGTGGCGTTTCTTGATCCATTTGTTCCGGCTTTTAAAGTCGCTTCGGGTGATTTGACTAATCTTCGTTTGTTGCGAGCTTGTATAGAAACAGGGAAGCCTTTGATTCTTTCAACTGGCTTATCTACCCTTGAAGAAATTGATTGGGCTGTTTCTCATGTCCCAGCTGAGCAACTTCATCTCTTGCACTGCGTTGGTGCTTATCCTACTCCTGACCCGCAGGTCAACCTTGGTGCAATCCCTTTTCTAGCAGAACGTTATGATCAAGTTATTGGTTATTCTGATCATAGCGAAGGTATAACGGCCTGTATTGCCGCCGTAACTTTAGGCGCAAATATTATTGAAAAACATTTTTTGCCAAGTGACGATCGTCAGGTAGCTGACAAAGCATTGTCAGCCGGGGTTAATCAATTTCGGCAAATGGTAAGTGAAATTCGCCGAGTTGAACTTATGCGCGGAATTAAAGAAAAAAAAATACAGGTAGATGAAGCTTACTTCTGCAAAACTTTGCGTCGATCAATTTACTCGACAGTTAATATTCCCAAAGGAACAATACTAACACCAGATATGCTAATGCCTTTGCGTCCTTGGTCGAGTGATGCGTGCTCGCCTATGGATATAGACAGTCTAGAAGGAAAGTGTGTCAACCGAGAAATTGAAGCTGGAACGCCTGTATTTTCTAAAGATATTGGGTGAAATAAGTTGAGTTGTATAGTCGTTTTATGATCAAAATTTTTTGCTTAGAGGATCAAAATGCCTTTGCAAGGCTTTCTGGTGATCATAACCCTATACATATAGACCCAATTGCTGCTCGTAGACTGCTTTTTGGAGAACCAGTCGTCCATGGACTACATCTAGTCCTATGGGCACTAGAAGGCATTGTTAAACCGGGAAATACGAGCGGGCTACGCAGGGTGAAGGCATCATTTGCAAAACCAGTAGCACTTGGAGTGCCTGTTGAAGCGATTTGGTCGGCTAACAAAGCAAAGGTATCTGTGGCTGGCGTTACTGTCGCGCAAATTGAAGTTGATTTTACGCCGGATAGTTTCGCTGGTCCAATTATAGATGACACAGAGCCTACAGAAAAAAAAACACAACAACCGGATGTTTCTAAAATACAAAACCTTTTTGGGGAAACGGCTTTATCCTGGTCACGGTCAATTTCCAAACAATTACTCCCTTTAGCTTCTGAATATTTAGAAGTCTGGCAACTAGCAACACTCGTTGCGACAACACGAATTATTGGTATGCGTTGCCCAGGAGAAAACTCTTTGTTTTCTGGTCTCAATTTAACTTTTAAAGAGACCTATCAAACGCAAGTTCCAAAAATTGCGTATAAAACTTCAAACTATGATGCCCGCTTTAACCAAGTTGTGTTATCAATTGTTGGTCCCGGTGTTGAAGGGGATTTGACTGCTTTCTTCCGACCTGTGCCGATTGTTCAAGCAAAGGTGTCGGAGTTTCTTGAAGTCATCCCAAAAAATGCTTTTGAAGGCAAAACGGCCCTTATTATTGGCGGATCACGAGGGATTGGAGAGGTTGCTGCAAAGCTTTTTGCAGCTGGTGGAGGTGATGTTTGTCTCACGTATCAGTCAGGGAAAAATGATGCAGAAACAATACGGGATGATTTGCAAACTCAGGTAGGTCGCGCTTACTGTCTTGAATGGGATGTAACTAATCCAACGACCTTTCCAAAATCATGGCCAGAGGAACTGAAGCCAATTACGCATCTTTTTTATTGTGCAGCTCCTCGAATAATGGCCAGTTCTCCAGAAGATTTTGACTATGCTCTTTTTATGCAGTATGTGCGGGTCTTCGTCGAAGGGTTTGAACGAACTATTAGAGTGTGTAAAAACTGGAGTGATGGAGAGTTAATGGTATTTTACCCATCATCGGTATACGTAACAGAAGGTGCCCCAAAATTTAAAGAATACGCTGCAGCAAAAGCAGCAGGTGAATCGATAGGCCAGACATTGGCAAGGCAGATGAAAGGGCTCCATATTGAAAGTCCTCGATTGCCACGTATGCGGACAGAACAAACAACAGGATTAATACCTGAAAATTTGGCTAATCCAGTAGACATAATGAAAAATGAAATGCAAGTTTTTCAGAATGAAAAAACGTCTTTTACTTAATCCAGCTTGAATTAGCAGTTACGCTAGTTTTCTATGAGCAATAAATTACGCGAGAAATTAATATGTTTGAAGGAAAATCTATCCTAATTACCGGTGGTACCGGGTCTTTCGGTCAAGCTTGTGTTAAGCGAATTCTTGAGAAATATCAACCACGCCGGGTTATTGTTTTTTCTCGTGATGAATATAAGCAATACGAAATGTCTCGAAGATTTACTCGCCCAGAAATGCGTTATTTTCTTGGTGATGTAAGAGATCTTCCTCGTTTGACCCAAGCGATGAATGATGTGCAAATCGTTATCCATGCGGCCGCGATGAAACAAGTTCCTGCCGCTGAAGAAAACCCCATGGAATGTATCAAAACCAATGTTCATGGTGCCGAAAATATCATTACTGCAAGCATTGGAGCAGATGTTGAGCGGGTGATTGCTCTATCGACCGATAAGGCCGCAAACCCAATAAATTTATATGGAGCCTCTAAACTCGCTTCAGATAAATTATTTACTGCTGCAAATAATATTGTGGGCAAAAAAGCAACTCGTTTTTCGGTTGTTCGTTATGGGAATGTCCACGGGTCACGCGGTTCCATTGTGCCGCTATTTAAGCAACTCGTTGCAGATGGTGTTAAAGAGCTTCCAATAACGGATTCTGGAATGACACGCTTTTGGATTACCATCGGGCAAGGCGTTGATTTTGTCCTTGAGTGTTTCACGCGCATGCATGGTGGTGAAATATACGTCCCAAAAATTCCATCAGTTCGTGTAGTAGATATTGCCGAAGCGATTGGTCCAGGACTAAAGCAAAAAATCATCGGCATTCGTCCAGGCGAAAAGCTTCATGAAATAATGGTCGCCTCAGATGATGGTTCACGGACACTAGAGTTTGGGACACACTATTTGATCAAGCCAACAGTTATCGGCCAAGATTTTTGTTATGATCAAGACCGACTAGATGAAATTGGGAAGACAGTTGCACCAGGGTTTGAATATACTTCAGATGCCAATCCTATTTTCATGAGCGTTGATGATATCCGGAATCTCTTAGATTAATTAAAATGCCAGAGTCAATAATACCATACGCTAAGCAGAGTCTTGACAGCGTTGATAGAGATGCTGTTTTGAAAGTCTTGGAAGGTGATTGGCTCACTCAAGGGCCTACCTCTCCAGCCTTTGCCGCTGCTGTTGCCGAATATTGTGATGCTAGCCATGCTATTCCTGTAGCAAATGGAACTATGGCTCTGCATATCTCAGCTTTAGCTGCCGGTATTGGCCCAGGAAAATGCCTGTGGACCTCGCCAATAAGTTTTGTCGCATCAGCTAATTGTGCTTTGTACTGTGGTGCTGATATTGATTTTGTCGATATCGATAAGACAACAGGTAACATGTCGATGCCGGCGTTGAAGTCAAAGTTGGAGAGGGCTGAAAAGAACGGAGGGCTACCCGATGTAATCGTGCCTGTTCATTTAGCTGGCTCGCCGTGTGATCTTGATGAATTGGCTATTCTCAAAGAAAAATACGGCTTCATGATTATTGAAGACGCGGCTCATGCGCTGGGTGCGAGTTATCACGGTAACGCAATTGGGGGGCATAGCATTGCAGATATGACCATCTTTAGCTTTCACCCTGTAAAGAGCATTACGACATGTGAAGGGGGGATGGTCCTGACCCCTAATAAAGCGTTAGCCAGAAAGCTTGAGCTTCTAGCTAATCATGGAATTACGCGCAATCCAGATGAAATGCTATCTCGCTCTGATGAGCCTTGGTATTATGAAGAAATTTCGCTCGGATACAATTATAGGCTCTCTGATTTACATGCTGCTTTAGGCCTAAGCCAATTAAAAAAATTAGATACATTTATCTCAAAAAGGCGGCAACTTAAGATTCGGTATGATGAGTTGCTTGCTGAGCTTCCGTTGAAACTACTCAAATCTCTGCCCACAACTGAGTCCGCTCATCATTTGTATGTCGTCCGATTTGAAAATGGTCAACGAAATGATATTTACAAAGGACTCCGACAAAGAGGAATTGGAAGCCAAGTACATTATATCCCAATTTACAGGCAGCCGATATTCAAACGTTTGGGCTTCTCAGAGGACACTTACCCTGAGGCAGAAAGCTATTACCAAGAGGCATTGTCTCTCCCTCTGTATCCAGACCTTACTAATCAAGATCAAGATAGAGTTGTTGCAGCTTTGACTGAAATGTTATGAAGCTTGGTTTGGGAACAGCCCAGTGGGGAATGGATTATGGAATCGCCAATAAAAGTGGCTGTGTATCCGAATCTGAAGTTCGTTCTATCCTCAATATAGCTACTTTGGCCGGAGTTTCTTATTTAGATACTGCTCCAGCTTATGGAAATAGTGAAACTGTTATTGGTAAGACTTTACCCCACGATGCTCAATTTAAAATTATTTCAAAAACTCCTGCAACTGAAACCGATGATTTAGAGAAGGATATTAAAAATTCGCTTTCGCATCTAGGTTGCCAAACCCTTTATGGGTTTCTTGTTCATGATGTTCAACATCTTCTTGATAAGAATGGGGTGAAATTATGGGCAACATTGGAAAAATTTAAGGAAAGAGGATTGGTCAAACATCTTGGTGTTTCTGTTTATGACGGAAACCAAATAGATCAACTATGGCCAAAATTTAACATTGATCTTATTCAAGTGCCTTTGAGTGTCTTTGATCAACGCCTAATACATAGTGGTCATCTAAATAAATTGAAGGCTGCGGGTGTCGAAGTTCATGTACGTTCTGCGTTTTTGCAGGGCTCAATGTTAATGAGCCTCCAGGATTTGCCAGAATTTTTCAATCCCTTTAAACATCATTTTGTGAATTGGCAAATTCGTTGCCGAGAAATTGGCATAAGTAAAATACAAGCGGCCCTTGGGTTTCTTTCTTCACATGATGTCGTCGATTCAATAATTTGCGGAATAGATAACGCAAAGCATTTTGAAGAACTTGTCGATGCTGTATCTACAACAATTGATCCTCATAATTTTTATGACCTAGCTAATACGGACCCAGCTTTACTAAATCCGTCTAGATGGAACTGAAAAAGTGAAATAAGGTAGTATGACCCAATCCCCTAACCAACGTTATCGTCAATCAGGCCTAATGCTTGAGAGAGCGCTAAAAACTATTCCTATTGGAAGCCAAACTTTTTCTAAAAGCCATATTTCGTACCCAAAGGGTCAAGCCCCTTTGTTTCTTTCACGTGGACGAGGAAGTAGGATTTGGGATGTCGATGGAAATGAATATATTGATTATGTCAATGGTTTGCTTGCCATTACTTTAGGCTACTGTGACCCAGAAATTGACAATGCTATTAAAAGCCAAATCGAAAATGGAGTGAGTTTTTCCCTTTCTACTGAGCATGAGATTAGGCTTGCTGAAAAATTGGTTGATCTCATACCTTGCGCTGAGATGGTGCGTTTTGGAAAGAATGGATCTGATGCGACCGCAGCGGCGGTACGATTGTCTCGAGCATATACTGGGAAAGATCGGGTTGCTGTCTGTGGTTACCATGGGTGGCAGGATTGGTATATTGGTTCCACAACACGAGATAAGGGTGTCCCTGTTTTCGTTAAGTCCTTAACTCATCAGTTTGAATATAATAACGCCCAATCTTTAGAGGCGCTTTTTAAAGCCCACCCAGGTGAGTTTTCCTGCATTATAATGGAACCAATTAATATTGTTGATCCGGAACCAAGTTTTCTTGAAACAATTAAAGATATGGCTCACCGTGAAGGAGCCTTACTTGTTTTTGATGAAATTATCACTGGGTTTCGGTTCCATATTGGAGGAGCGCAAACCCTCTTTGGGGTCACGCCTGATTTAGCAACTTTTGGAAAGGGGATGGCTAATGGCTACCCCTTATCTGCTGTTGTCGGGCGTTCAGAAATTATGCGTGAAATGGATGAAATATTTTTTTCCTTCACAGCTGGAGGTGAAACACTTTCATTAGTTGCTGCTTTGGCAACAATCACTAAGATGGAGAGTCATCAAGTTGTTGATCATCTTTGGTGTCAAGGTAAAAAAATTATGGATGGGTTGTCTCAACGAATTACGGATCACCAGTTGAATGATTTCTTGAGTGTTTTTGGCAAGCCATGTTGGTCCTTTGTTGGTTTTGAAAACTCTGATGACGTTGCCTCAAGTAAAATAGAGACCCTATATCTTCAAGAGATGTTAGCACGCGGAGTTCTCATTCAAGGAACTCATAATATGAGCTATGCTCATGGTAATGCTGAAATTACTAAGTTGCTTGACGTATATGATGAAGTATTACCCATTCTCTCTGATGCAATACTCAATGGAAATACGGATAAGTATCTGAAGTGCCCACCAACTAAACCTATTTTTAAGGTAAGATAGGATGGCAAACTCCCCTCGCGTTCTTGCTATTATTCAAGCTCGGATGAATTCATCTCGGCTGCCTGGCAAGTCAATGGCTGATCTAGGTGGACATCCTGTGATTTGGCATCTGTTTCGCCAACTTGAAAGCTCGAGCATGATCACTCAAGCTATTTTAGCGACGACGACAAACCCTTGTGATAATGAACTCGCACAATTTGGTGAAGAACAAGGGTGGGGAGTGTTTCGCGGAAATGAAACAGATGTTCTGGGGCGATATTATGAGGCGGCAAAAGCTTTTGGTGCGGATGAGAAAACAGCAATCATTAGATTGACGGGGGATGATGTTTTTCCAGACCCCTTGGTAATTGATGCTTTAACTAACCTTTATGTCGCAGCTGATGGTGCCGTCGAGGTTGTGTGTACTGAAAGAACCGATAGGTTTCCATATGGAACCGGTATCGAGTTGTTTTCATTTAAGGCTCTGACCCAAGCTAATCAGGAAGCCGAATTACCGGATCATAGAGAACATGTATCTGATTTTATATTCGACCACCCATCCCGGTTTCCAAAATTTGAAGTTGTTCCCTCAAGATCACTAGAAGGTTTTCCTTTGTCGATTGACACAGCCGAAGATTTGGAGCGAAATCGAGTGTTTTTGCACCATATGAAAACTTTTGCCAAACGGCCATATTCTTTAGCTGACACTCTTACTGCTATGAAGAAAATGATAGATACTGGCTATGTTGCAGCGGAAAAAAAGAATTTATCGGGAGAAGACAATTGAGAGAAGTTTTTTTAGTTGTTGGCTGTGGGTCCATGGGGCGACGCCGTCTTCGCCATCTGAACGTTCTGAAACCTGAGGCCCAGTTAGTTGTTTATGATTTACGACAAGATCGCATGGACGAAGTGAGCAAAACTCTCAGCGTAGAACAATTAAAAGCTTTACCGAGGGAAAGTGCTGGTCTCACAGCTTTATTCATATGTGTGCCCCCTGGAGAACATCAGTTTTATATGGATTGGGCTCTCTCAGGCAATATATCTTTTATGGTTGAACAACCTGTTTCTCATGTTATTGGCAGATTATCTGAGTTGCAACAGCAGGTGCAAGAGAAACAAATAACGGTTCATGTAAGTAATAATCACAGATATTCAGGTCGATTATTAGCTCTTCGAGAACTTGTAGAAAGAGGAAGTCTCGGAAAACCATTAACAGGTATCGTTGCTATTGGTGAATATTTGCCAGATTGGCATACGTATGAGCCTTATCAAGATTACTACCCCTCTAGCCTCGAGATGGGTGGTGGATTAGATGCAGTTTGCGATGTTGATTGGCTCCGATATTTGTTTGGTGATGTTGTTATCGGTGTTTGTCTTGCCGATCATGTTTCAGATCTCGAAATTGATACATGCGATGTTGCGCAATTTATTTTACGGTTTGAAAATGGGGCTCAAATTTCTCTCCATACGGATATGCTTGATCATGCATACCAAGAAAGCTTGCGACTGGTATTTTCTGAGGGAACTGTGGTTCACCGAGAACCAGAGCCTTTTTTGCGTGTCTACTATAAGGCATCAAAAACGTGGGAGCAGATAGCTCTTAATGAAGATGTTACAGGTTTCCCATCCATGCAGGGCAAAGAAAATTTTAATTTTGTTGAGCCAATGTATATGCGTGATTGCAAAGTATTTCTTGATAGGCTGGATGCAAATGATTGTAGTTTAGATAGCCTAATTAGCGGTATCAAAAATATTAATTTGGTCCATAATCTAATGACAATTGGCGCAACAAATAGACCATTGGTCGAAAAATAAGCAGCAAAAAACACATGTCCCCTACCATCGGAAAAAAAACTCAAAATAGAGTCCTTCACATCGATAGGATTGGGCCAACATTTAATCCTTCTTTTGATATTGCTTTAGGGCCATGGTGTTTTCTTGGTGCCGAAGAAATATATCCAAATTTTGAAGAACTGCCTTATAGTCGCCCAATTGAGAATCCAGACCATTTAATTACCGAAGCAAAACAAGTAAGAATACTGGCTAATTATTTAGCTCATTTTTATGGTCAAAAACTTAACAAGCGGCACAATCGTGATTATAGCTCGGGGTACTGGAGGCTTCTTTTATTACCTTGGATTATTGCAGTGACACAAACTGCATGGCTTCGGTATTTAGAAATTAAAATTTTTATCAAAAATCATTCTGGTGAGAATTTTGATGTTCCGATTAGTCAAGAGGCTGCTGACTGGCAAATTGGAAACACCGATCAACTGGTATCTAATTTTATTGGTGATCCATCATATGACTTTTGGTTTACATCTTTTTTCGTACGCATGCTTGCACCTAAGGAATGGCTACTTCTGACTAAACCACTCGACACAGTTCATACCCAACCCACATTGACCGAGAAAAACATTCAGCCTATTGGTAGAGTGCATGGAATAATGGGACGATTTTATGAGAGATGGCTCTTAAAAGTCTTTTTAGAAAATATCCCTGTTAAACCTCGCTCAACCCTCCCTAAGGATTTTCAATGGCACTCTGAAAATGCAGAGGAGAATTTCCCTGAAAATTTTATAGAGGGTCTACACAAAATTCTTACTAAAACAATTCCTAGGTGTTTTCACGAAAATTTCACAGAAAATGAAACTTTTGCCCAATCTCACACGTTTCAAAAAGGACGGGTTAGGATTGTAGGTACAAGCCTTTATTATGATGAGCCAGCAAAATTTGTTGCTGCGCATGCCTTTGAGTTTGGTGAGCGATTAGTAGGTGTCCAGCATGGCGGCATGTATGGCTACAGTGCTTCAGACCCGGATGCGGCTGAAGTCGAGTACAGTTATGATCAATTTATAACTTGGGGGTGGGAAAAACAAGATAACCAAACGGGCAATATGGTTCCATTGCCAAGTCCTTGGATCAAGGCTGTAAAAAATAATGAAACCAAAAGCAATGATATTATAATGGTTGGAACACAGCTTAGGCTTGGGTTTCGAAGACTTAACGCGCGTCCCCAACCAAAAGAGTTGCTACATTACAGGCAAATGAAGGTCAATTTTTTTCAAAAATTAAAACCCACTTTAGCTAAGCAAGTAAAATATCGACCAATGCCTGACGATAATAAAGGTACCTGCTTGTTGGAAAAAGAATTTTTACAAAAACATATTCCGGATATCCAATTTATTGAACAGGCAAATATATGGCCAATTCTCTTACAGAGTAGATTGACAATAGCTGATCATCCAGGAACGACATTTAATCTTCTTTTGGCTGCAAACGTTCCAACGGTTGCTTATTGGATTCCAAATGATTGGCCTATCTGCAAAACAGCCTACCCTTTGTTTGAAGAGTTAAAACATTACGGTGTCCTTTTTGATTCTGAAACAGAAGCAGCTAAACATATTAACGCTATTTGGGATGATGTTGGCAGTTGGTGGTTTGAACCGGCATTCGTTTCAGCACGAAAAAGGTGGGTAGAAATTTATGCCAAACCTGCTGGACGCTTTTGGTGGTTTTCTTGGATGAAATCACTCTGGCAACTCTCATCAGGAAAATTTGATCGAACCAAAGGTACTTTATAATGCGCCATGCAATAGTTCGAGCAGATGGTGGGGAAGAAATTGGAGGTGGACATATCATGCGCTGTCTTGTCATAGCTTCCGAATTATCTGCTCAAAATTGGTGGTGTACTGTCGTTGGTAGCCCTGAAACAAAGTTAGTTAGCCCTCTTTTAGGGACTATAGTAGAATTTGTAGCTTTACCCGACAGTGAAAATGAGTCCGCGCACCTAGTTGAATTGTTCCCATTAGGTTGCGACCTCTTAATTGTCGATCATTATGGTCGAGACTACCATTTTGAAAATCTTTGTCGAGGGTGGGCAAAACAGATTTTGGTAGTTGATGACGCCCCCTCACGAAGACATGATGCTGACTGGTTAGTTGATCCTACCATGGGTCGGCAGGCCATTGAATATGAACCGTATATAAGCAGAGAGTGCCATTGCTTGACAGGGTCAAATTATACTCTTTTACGGGAAGAGTTTTTACTCAATAAGAGTAGATCTGCACAAATTACCGAAAATGCTACGCGAGTATTAGTCACCCTTGGTGGCAGTGATCCCCAAAACTTTACAGAAAAGGTTGTGGGAGCTTTAAGTGGGCTAGAGCTAGCGGTGAAGGTTGTCATTGGGCCTGCAAATCCAAATAAAAAATGTTTGATACAGGGGGGATGTAAAAAGAACAGCTCAAATATAGAATTTGTTGTAAACCCGTCAAACATGGCAGAGTTAATGGAATGGTCCGATGTCGCTGTTACTGCTGGTGGTGGTACCTGTTGGGAATTGGCATTTTTGGGAGTTCCAAGTTTAATTCTAGTAATTGCGGAAAACCAAAAAGAGATTGCTTCTCAGCTCGATCATCAAGGAATTAGTATCAATTTGGGAGATGCTAATTCTGTTTCTGCTGATAAAATAACCGCAACGTTATTAACATTATTGGACGATACTTATAAAAGAATGAAGATGTCCTCCAGAGGGAAACAACTCATTGATGGAGCTGGAGCTCGTCGTATAGTTCAAGCGTTAGAAGGCAATATATGATCCAAAGAATAAGACTAGAAGATCGTGAAGTTGGAGCTGGGGCTCCATGTTTTATGATTGCGGAAATTGGTATTAATCATAATGGTGACCTCGATTTAGCGCGTCAAACTATTGACGCAGCGGCTAATTCTGGAGCCGATGGTGTAAAATTCCAAAATTATGTTACAGAAGACTTTATAAGTGATCGACGTTTAACCTATGAATACCTGTCACAAGGGAAAAAAGTTGTTGAATCACAATATGATATGTTTAAGCGATATGAAATTAACCTTGAATTTCTGATGGCTTTGAAAGAGCATTGTGACCAACACAGCGTCATCTTTCATTCAACTCCGACAAGCAAACAAGGCATCGATGATCTCGTAAGTATTGGAACGCCCCTTTTAAAAAATGGTTCTGATTATTTAACAAATTTACCTTTGTTAAAAGAAATGGGGTCGAGTGGATTGCCAACTCTTATTTCAACAGGGATGAGTACATTGTCTGAAATTGACGATGCCTTGCAGGCTTATCGATCTTCTGGAAATGATTCTGTCATTTTACTCCACTGCGTGTCGGCTTATCCAGCACCAATGGACCAAATGAATTTACGACGAATTCCAGCACTTGCATCTATTCTAGGTTGCCCTATTGGGTTAAGTGATCATAGCGATGGCACAACAGCAGCTGTGACGGCTGTTGCACTTGGTGCCTGCGTTATTGAAAAACACTTTACCTTAGATAAGAACCTTCCCGGTCCGGATCATCATTTTTCGTCAGATGCAGAAGAGTTCTCCCGATTGGTCAAAGATGTAAGAAATGTTGAAGCAGCTATGGGAACTGCAAATATCAGTGTATCCTTGGGAGAAGAAAAGGCTCGAAAATCTTATCGGCTTTCTTGTGTTTTGGTTAGTGATATGCCTGCAGGTAAAGTAATCGAACTATCTGATATTGCTTTTCGCCGACCAGGTAACGGGCTGCCACCTAAAGCGATTGATTGGATTGTCGGTAGACGACTTGGTCGATTTGTCGCTGCTGGAGATACTCTTGAACCAGAGGATTTTCAATGAGCGAACAACTTGAAGCAGATCCAATCTGGGAGAAAAAATACAAGTCTGGCCAAGGCGATCGCTACCCATGGAATTCAGTAATTACTTTTGTATACCAACATGCTCCACGTGACAGGAGCAGGTCAGAAATAAAAATACTCGAAGTGGGCTGTGGTGTTGGAAACAATCTATGGTTTGCAGCTAGAGAGGGGTTTTCTGTTAGTGGCATAGATGCAAGTAACTCTGCTATTAAAGCTTCTGTTAAAAGGTTTGATGAAGAAGGCTTAAAAGGCACGTTTAAAAGGGGGAGCTTGGTCGAGCTTCCATTCCCTGATGGCTCATTTGATATGGTAATAGATAGAGCTGCGATTACCTGCGTTGGCTTGGCTGCTGGTAAGAAAGCAATTGACGAAATTGGTCGCGTTTTAAAACCTGGCGGTTGGTTCCATTTCAATCCATATGCCTCCAGCCATACTAGTGCGATTGAAGGCAAGCAAAGTGATGATGGATTGACGAAGAATATTGATGGAGGGGCTCTCACAGGAGTTGGCAGCATAACATTTTACAGCCGCGACAATATTGAAAATGCTCTATCAGCTTTTACAATTAATAATATGCATTTAGTTGAAATGAGAGACCTTATGTCTTCAGACCAAGATACCCAATCAGAATGGCGTGTGATAGCCCAAAAAAATGGATAACAAAAAGATTAATTTGCGTTCTGCAACGAGTGCTGACACTGAACGAGTATTTAGCTGGCGGAATGACCCCTGGATCGTCTCTCTGAGTAAATCAGGTAAAAAAATAGATTGGGAAGGCCATAAAAATTGGTTTGAAAAGCAACTTAAAACCCCTCTTTCTTGTCTTTATATTGTCGAAGGAAACGATGGAAATGAGATGGGACTTGTTCGTTTCCAGCCCGATATTGACGAGAATGAAGCCTATTCTCAAGTGACAATTTATCTCCTTCGCCCCTATACTGGCGATGGGAATGGAGTAAAAGTCTTACAGCAAGGTTGTCAGGCCATGTTCGATGCGAATACAAAAATACAGGAAATTCGCGCTGAAATTCTAGCTACAAATATCGCATCTATAAAAACTTTTGCAAAAGTTGGGTTTAAGCCCTTTTCTCAATCAGGTAAGATCAATAAAGAAAAAGAGATCGTAAACATGGTGCTTATGAGAACGACTTCACATGAATGAAAATAAAGAAAAAGTCATTAAACACTTTTCAAAACTTGTTGAGCATCATGGTAATGATGTTGCTTCTTTAGATTGGGGAAGAAAAGAAAGTCAGGAACTTCGGTTTAAAGTTTTAAGTGAAGTTGGACTTAAAACATGTGAGACGGTGCTTGATATTGGATGTGGCCTTGCTCACCTTGCCGACTATCTTGAATCACAAGGGGTAACGGCTCAATATACTGGGTATGACATTACTCCTGCAATGGTCAAACAGGCTCGACAACGCAGACCTGATCTTGATATTATGGAGTGCGATCTATTAGGTGGAGAATTAGTAAAATATCCAACTCATGATTACGTTGTTTCTAGTGGAATATTTTATTTATGTAAGGAAAAACCATTAGCCTTTATGGATGCAATGATCCGAAGTATGTATGCTCGCTGTCGTAAAGGCGTTGCGTTTAATAGCTTAAGTTCTCTGGCGGATGAAAAGGGCGAATCAGAATTCTATGCAGACCCTTCTGATGTATTACGCTTGTGCCTGGAAATAAGCCCTAAAGCCATTGTCAGGCATGAATATATGGCTCATGACTTTACCGTATTTTTGTATCGTAATGAAAATGAATATTAGCATAAGTCAGCCCCGATATTTGCCTTGGCTGGGGTACCTAGAGCGGATATCCATGAGTGATATCTTTGTCTACTTAGATAATGTTCAGTATACCCCTCGTGATTGGGAAAATAGAAACAAGGTCAAAACGTCAAATGGCCCAATTTGGATGACTATTCCTGTAAAAGCTGAGTATTTAGCCCTAATTCCGGACGTTACAATCGATAACACTCAAAAGTGGCAAAAAAAACATTTGCAAATTTTAAGGCACAGTTACGGTAAGGCTCCATATTTCAAGGAATGGGAGGAGCCATTGCGTTTAATCTATGAGGAAGCAGCGCTAACACATCTCATGGACCTGAATATAGCACTAACTGATTTTTTGCTTGATGCTTTCAATTTGAAGAAACCAAAGATTGTTAGAGCTTCCCAATTAGAGGTTAGTAGTACAGGTTCTGATTTATTGTTGGATATTTGCAAGGCCGTTGGTGGTACGACCTATCTCTCCGGCCCCCATGGTCGTGAGTATATCAAAAAGGATACATTTGTTGCAGAAAACATTACACTGCAATGGCATGAGTATGATCACCCAAAATACCCACAACTTCATGGGGGCTTTGTTGGAAATCTTGCCGCTTTAGATCTCTTGTTTAATTGTGGCCCGGATGGACGCGAAATTTTGCTAACATCATCGACAAAAAGGATTGAAGTATGAAAGTACTTGTAATCGCGGCTCATCCAGATGACGAAATTTTGGGCTGTGGAGGCACTGTGGCTCGGCATGTGCGTGAAGGAGATGAGGTTGAAACCCTCATCGTTGCGGAAGGTGCGACCTCTAGAGGCGACGGACAAAATTATGTCGCCGAGTTGAGGCTTGCTTCGCAAGCAGCAGCTAAGGTTCTTGGAAGTCGTTCTCCCAGATTTTTGGCTTTACCTGATAATCGTCTAGACAGTATGTACTTATTAGATATCGTTCAACTGATTGAAGCTGTTGTGTCAGAGGTAAAGCCTAAAATAGTATACACACATTTCGGTGGCGACTTAAATATTGATCACCAAATTGTTTCGAGAGCTGTTGTGACAGCTTGTAGACCCGTTGGGCCTGATGCGGCTATGGCAATATATGCTTTTGAAACTGTTTCATCGACCGAGTGGCAGGATACAACCTGTAACGTGCCATTTTCACCTAATAGGTACGTTGATATTGCTGGTACTCTTGGGTATAAAGTGGAAGCCCTGGAGCAATATTCATCAGAGATGAGGCCTTTTCCACATGCGAGATCTTATGAAAATGTGAAAGCGTTAGCATCTCTTCGCGGAGGGACATCTGGGTTGAAGTTTGCTGAAGCTTTCATGACTGTTAGAGAAATAGTCTAACACGCATGCTGTAGCTTATTTTGTATGTGCATCATTTTATTTATAAAGAGTCCGAATGCCTAAACCGCTTTTATTCGCTACAGGAATGTTTCGTTCGGGGACAACATTACTTTCGCGATTATTAAACTCCCACCCTGACATGACATTCGCATCAGATCCATATTTCCAAATTTTCAGGGCATTAAGGAATGCCGTAGTGTCTGAGATCGCTGGTGACAAAACTGATCCAGGATCGCCACTAGATGACTATTATTTTGATCGGACAAGACTAAAGGTTTACGAAACCATTCGTGACGTTGATCTCCAGTACCCAACAAGCTCCATCAAAATGGATGACTTGCAGATGAAAGTAAAAATCTTTTGTGAGCCATATTCACCCAAAATCATCCCTTACCTAAAAGAGCTACAGGGAGATACTTTTAAAGATTTGTTCGATAGTGGTCTTCAAATTATCGAAAAAGCTTATGCTGAACATACGGACACGCAACTGGGTTTTAAAGAAACTTGGGTTGATGAATTTGCTCCGCATATATTGGATTCTTACCCGCATGCGCGAGTATTGCATATTGTGAGGGACCCAAGGGCTATCTGTGCCTCGAAGAACGCAACTAATGAAAAATATCCCTGGCTGTTTCTCGTAAGGCAATGGAGAAAACTTGCATCTTTAGCCCTTATGTATGAACGCGTCGAAAAGTATAAAGGCCGGGTTCTTGTCATGAAATATGAAGACCTGATAAAGGAACCAACTGAGACTGTTTCAAAAATATGTACACTTGCTGGATTGTCTCTACATGACAATATGGTTGATCCTGGCTCATTCCGCGACGGGTCTGGGGGGCAGTGGTCACAGAACTCAACCTATTCTTCAGGAAATAAAACCTTTAATGTTAATTCAATTGATAAATGGCGTGATGTTTTAACGAATGAGCAAGCCGAGTTTATTGAAAAAACCTGTTGGTTTGAAATGAAGCACCTTGGTTATGAACCTTCTGTTGCTAAGGATCCAAACCTTACAGTAAGTGACGTCATGCACCCCCTTTCCCTTGAAGAAGAAGATATTGCTGGGTGGCTTCGCACCCACCTTTCTACTATTTCTAATCATGCCTCCGCAGAATTAGCTCTAGAAAAAATTCGAGCTAAAGTTCTTTCTTCAGATACCTCCGTTTCTGCTGAAACTAAGCGAGGGCTTTGTCTTGAAGAAAGTATTTTTGATATGCTACAGGGGACGAGGTGATGGATTCTGATGCTACTAAATTCAAGAAGCCCATTCAATCTTTATCAACGTTTAAGTACCCATTTCCAGCAGATGGGAGCATAAACGAAGAGAGAATTGTTCAGACTATTAAAGATAATTGGTTTTTAAATCGAAGCCCGGTAGGTTCTGGTATTGATCAGTGTGCTGAAAATTTGAGGGCTGTACTAAACGATTCCGAAATACTATCCGTTCCATCTGGGGCTGATTGCTTTACCTGGCAAGTGCCAAATACATGGAATGTACGTTCAGGTCGCTTATTGACTACTAAAGGTAAAGTGGTAGTCGATTTTGCCAATAATCCCTTACATCTATGGACCCATGCAATTCCTTTTAAGGGACGTATTAGTCGCGAAGAGCTTTTGTCTGATCACGTTACAACTGACCCTACTCGGCCTAATGAATTCGTCTATAACTATCACAATGGATACCGGTTTGATGTTCGTGAATGGGGCTTCTCCATTCCTTATAATATTGTGGAGAAGATGACAGATGATTTTTACGACGTTGAAATAGACAGTGATTTAGATCAAAGCGGCACGCTTAAAGTTGTCGATGCTTTTCTCCCGGGCGAATATGATGAAACCATATTGATTATGGCCCATACCTGTCACCCTGCTATTGTTAGTGATGGGATTGGCTGTATTGCAATTGCAGTTGAGTTGTTTTACCACTTATCTGCTTTGCCAAATCGAAAGTTTTCATATCGGTTTCTTTTTGGCCCTGAATATTTTGGTGGAGTGGCGTGGTTAGCCCATGCTGAGAAAAAACGGGTAAAAAATGCGCACTTAGGCATTTTCCTTGATATGCTAACTACGCACGAACCTCTTGTTTTTCAAGACTCCATGCAAGGGGATTCTCGGATTGACAAAATTGCACGAAATGTTATGCGTAGCCACGTTGAATGCTTGCAAGAATACGGGTATCGAAAGTTATGGGGTAATGATGAGTTGTTCTACAATGGCCCAGATCACTTAATACCGACTGTTGGCATAAGCCGGGCTATGCATCGTGAATACCACTACGATACAGATAATTTTAAAAATTTGGATCTGTACCATTCAGTTGAAAGCACATGGATTCTTATGCGGATAGCTGAAATTTTTGAAACAGATTTTGTTCCTGTCCGTAAATTCACTGGCCCGTTATATCTATCGCGTTATGGCCTATATATTGATGCAACAGCTGATGTGCGTGGATACGAGTTAATGGAACACTTGATGGTCGCTATGGACGGAAAGACTTCATGTATGGATATTGCTGACCGTCTAGATGCCGATTTCTTTTATATTCGAGATTTTTGCAAGCAATTGGCCGAGAAAGACTTAATTGACATGCAGCCTCGCCGCCCAAAGAAGACTGACTGCGGGTCCCTTTAATAATCAGATTATACAAATTAAGAGTAAGTTTATGCGAATTTTTATTGCAGGTGTCGACGGATACCTTGGTTGGGCCCTAGCCCAACACCTTGTTGCTCGTGGACATGAAGTCGCGGGTATTGATAATTATATGCGCCGTGACTGGGTCGCAGAGATGGGGTCTCAATCAGTAACTCCCATTTTGAAGATGACTGACCGCCTTGAAGCTTTTAGAGAGGTTCATGGTACAAATCTTCAGTTCCAAAGAGGTGACCTTTGTGATTACGATACAGTCTTAAATGCATTTAAGCACTTCCAACCAGATTGCATCGTTCATCTGGCTGAAATGCCATCAGCACCTTATTCAATGATTGATGTAAATCATGCTGTGTTTACCCACCAAAACAACTTGGTTGGAACATTGAATGTTTTATACGCAATGCGTGAGGCTTGCCCAGATGCTCATCTGTTGAAACTCGGCACAATGGGTGAGTATGGAACGCCAAATGTCGATATTCCGGAAGGTTTTTTTGAAATCGAGTATCGTGGTCGTAAAGATACTCTGCCATTCCCTCGACAGCCGTTTAGCATGTACCATCTAACAAAAGTACACGATAGTAATAACGTCATGTTTGCATGTCGTAACTGGGGTATTAGCTCAACAGATATTATGCAAGGCGTTGTTTTTGGTACTCGTATCGAAGCAATGGGGGATGATGAACGGCTTTTAACTCGATTTGATTTTGACCAAGCATTTGGCACGGCCATAAACCGTTTCTGTTCACAGGCTGTTGTTGGTTTGCCAATTACACCTTATGGCAAAGGCGGCCAGCGTCGTGGCTTTCTTCCCTTATGTGATTCGATCCAATGCTTTACTTTGGCTTTGGAAAACCCCCCAGAAAAAGGTGAATATAGAGTATTTAATCAATTTGAAGAAACATATCAAATTTTTGAATTAGCAAATAAGGTTAAGACGGTCGCCACGGGCCTTGGTATTGATGCCGAAATTGTTCACCTCGAGAACCCGCGTCATGAATCTGAACAGCATTATTTCAAGCCAGATCATCAAAAACTTTTTGATCTAGGTTATCAGCCTACTCGTGACATGGAGGCCGAAATCGAGGTGACTTTAAAAGATTTGATGCGTTATCGTGATCGTATAGAAGCTCGAAAAGAATCCCTTTTCCCAGACATTCGCTGGGATGGTGAGCGTCGGAAATCTACATATATTGAATCTAATGAAAAATAAAAGACTTCTAATTGTTGGTGGTTGCGGTTTTATAGGAACTAATTTGATTTCCTTGCTTAATAGGCAGGGGATTGATCAGATAACTGTCTTTGACAATGAATCTGTGGGCAAGCGGGATCATCTTGATGGTCTTAGGATTTCTCAGTTTGTCCATGGCGATATTCGTGACCCTGATGCAGTAGATGCTGTTGTCAGGGGACACGATGCCGTCGTATTGTTAGCGGCCCAAACAAATGTCATAAAATCCATTGAAGACCCTGAGCATGACTTTGACGTTAACATTCGTGGTGGGTTAGGGCTTTTGAGGGCTGCATCGCGCCATAAGCTTGATCGCTTTGTTTTTTCTTCTTCAGCAGCACCCTTGGGGATGCAACTCCCGCCAATGCGAGAAGACTTAGCACCATTACCTGCTGCCCCATATGGGGCTAGTAAGCTAGCTATGGAAGGTTATTGTTCTGCTTTTTATCATTCTTATGGATTGAAAACAGTAACTCTTCGCTTCTCTAATTGCTATGGCCCAGGGTCTAGAAATAAGTCATCGGTTATCGCTCATTTCATGAAACGGATTTTAGCCGGGCAGTCGTTGACTATTTACGGTGATGGTGAACAAACGCGAGATTATGTTTTTGTCGATGATTTGTGTCAAGCTATCTTGCTTGCTTTAGGAGAACCATGCAAACGGCTCCCAGATGATCTGATATTTGGCCAAGTTTATCAGGCAGCAACAGGAACTGAAACATCATTAAATACGTTGATTTCTTTGATGACTGATTTGGTTTCAATTGATACTGACCTAAAAGTCGTATCTCAAAATGAAGATGCTAGGGCTGGAGAAATAGTTCGTAATTTTGCAGACCCTTCAAAATTTAAAGAAACCTTTGGCTATGCTCCAAAGGTTTCTTTGGCGGATGGTTTGAAAATTACTTGGGATTACTTCCTTAACGAACAATCCAAAAGCTGATTGCGACAACTTCTAACCAAACAAAACATTACTGTACTTTTAGTAGTATGCAAATGGTCTCTTTTTAAAACAAGATACTCAAAATTTTTGTACTTCCGGTTGGTTACTCTAATCATGCGGCGCATTTGAATTTATCAAAATGCGATTTATATTTTAAGTCCTGCTCCCTTTGGGCCGATGTCGGCATTATCTCGCTAATGCTAGCCACACTTCTTAATATTTAGTAAGATTAAGAAGTGTGGCTCAACGTTAACCGCTATAAATGGATTGCTTATAATGCATATAGTTTTAGTCTCCACTCCTAGCCGAACGCAAGTTCCCCAACAAGTTCTTCCTATGGGAATAATGTGGCTTGCGTCTTATTTAGAAGAGCATGGCCATAAGGTGACAATAGTTGATTCTGGACAAGAACGGCTACCACTTGAGGAAACGGCTGAAAAAATTGCACGGGCTAAACCAGACTTGATAGGTGTTGGTGGAATTATCACCGCATATTCAAATATTATTAATTTAACAGAAATTATTAAACGAACCCTTCCGGATGTTCCCCTGGTCCTTGGTGGTCAAGTTGTCATAAACAATCTGCAGAATTGTTTCGAAAAAATGCCTATTGATTATGTTATTTCGGGTTACGGAGAGGTGCCTTTGTTGAAGCTAGTACGCCACCTTTCTGGTGAACTAGATAAGGATAAAATTCCAGGACTTACCTTTCGTGAAAATGATGGTTTGGTTTCAGTACCTGGTAGGGAATACCTTAAAAATATAAATGATTTACCCCTGCCAGCTTATCATCTTGTTGATATGGAATATTATGCCCACGCTTTAGGAGAAGACACATCATTAAAAGCATATAGTGATATAACTAAGCGCGGGCCAAGCAATACCCGTGGAGTGCATATAATGGCCACGCTAGGCTGTACCGATAAGTGCACCTTCTGCATTCACGAACAAGAATTTGTAGGTTTGAAACGCTTTTCTTTAGATTATGTTAAAAAACATATTCGATTGCTATACGACAAATACAATATCCGAGTTTTAAAAATTGGCGAGGAGATGTTTATTACGACATTGAAACAACTTAAGCCTTTTAATAAGATGATGACCGAAGAATTCCCTGACTTGTATTGGGCTACAGGAACAAGAGCAAACCACGTTACTCTAGAAAATGTCGACGAACTCTTAAAGGGAAATTGTTATTACATAAACTGGGGGTATGAGTCAGGCAGCCAGTATATGTTGGATTTAATGCAGAAGCGGATTGACCGACAACAAAACATTGATGCTTTTATTACTCTGGACAACTCAAACATTTCAGTCGTTCCAACCTTAATGGTAGGAAATATTGGTGAGACCAACCAATCTATTAAAGATACGATTGCCTCACTTCAAGAAGCTAAAATTGCGGTTGCGGCAACTTTTTATGCTCAACCATACCCCGGAGGGCGAACATGGGACTGGGCTTTAGAAAGAGGCATTATTCCTGATACACATGAATATCTGATGGCTGCTTCCGATAAAGACGCTGGCCGGCTGACACTTAATCTAACCTCATATCCCGATTGGGTTTTAATGGCTTGGAATAGACAAGTAGTTGGAGCGTTACAGAGAAATAGCCTGCCCCGATTGATAAAAAAGTTAAAAAGTAAATCTGACAACAGAATAACGTGGGGTGAGATCAAAAGAACAGCAAACTTAACGCTTAGAGGGTGTTTGCCACATAAAATTCCATGGTTTATTCATCATGCTATAACGAGCATTTATTGCGGTTATACAGACATACGCAAAAAGATTAGACCAACAGAAAAAGATCGTCAGTTTGAAATATCCGTTGATGCTAGAAACGCCCTATGTCCAAGCCAGGTACTTGTTGCTCGTCCACAACGATTTCTCGACGATATGCGTCTAAATGCCGTTCTTGAAAATGGCCCTGTCAAAGTTTCTAAGAATGACGGAGATAATGCTTTCATAGATGGTGTACATGTCAAAAAAATAACTCTTGAGCAGGCTGCTGAGGAAACTTCTGGGGAATAATTGAAGAAAACAATACTGAGATATAATTGGTTTTGATGAAAAATATTTTGTTGAAACCTCTAATGGTTTGGCAAAATGTATTTTAAAAAATGGTGGGGGAATTCGGTTGATACTAAGAAAGATAAATGAGTATAGAAACTTTACGGCAAGAAGCTTTAAGCTTATGGCTGAAAATAAAAAGATTTTTTCTATATTTATTGTTATTTCAATTTTAGGAGCACTAACTGAAGGATTGACAGTCTCCTTTCTGGTTCCAATTATTGATACCTTATCTGGGCATAATTCATTCTCTGGCTTGCCAATTTTAGAACGGTTTTCAACTTTATTTGAGGGGTACTCTAGAGATGAGAAACTCCTATGGGCATCATCTGTTCTTCTCGTTGTTTTTGTTTTGAGGGGGGCAATGCAATTTTTTGTTCAATATTTTACATCATTGATCCCTCTCTATTTAGAAAAACGTTTATCCATAAAAGGGTATCAAGCAACGATGTTAGCGAATTTGGGGTTCGTCAATAAATACGATTCTGGCACCCTTCAGAGCCAAATCTATGACATTCCTCAGCGTGTAAGCAATATACTATTTGATTTTGGTACTGCTATTTGGACAACCATGGTGTTGCTTGTTTATGTAGGTTTTATGACGATTATTTCGTGGGAAGTTACGATCATAACTATTGTTTTTGTCCTTATAATGTCGGTGATATTACGATCACTGACAGCAAGATCAACTCGCCTAGCAGGTGGGCAGTTAACAGTAATAAGAGAAAAAAGAAATCATCACACATATGAGTCAATTTTTGGAATGAAACTTATTCGTTTAGTTGCAGCTGAAAAACTTATGATTGATAAATTTGTATCAATTTATAACGACTTTATTGAAACTCAAAAAAGAATGAATTTAATAGTTTCGATACCATCAGCGTTGTTTTCTGCCACCACAGGCGTTTTTATTTGTCTTCTTTTAATATCACTCTCAATTTTCAGTGAAGCTAATACAGAAGAATGGTTAAGTCAGATTTTTCTATTCTTTTTTCTAATGTCCAGGGTTCTTGCCCCTGTTTCTACACTTAATGTTTTGCGTTCTCGTATTTCATCAAATATGAATGCTTTTGATATTAATGAGCAATTTATAGGTGATGCAGAAAAGGCAGTTCAAAAAAATGGGGCGACCCTATTTTTAAACCTTAAAGATAATATAAGTTTTGTTCACGTTGATTTTTCGTATCAAACAGATGACGGGGCAGTAATTAAAGACGCCTCATTTAAAATTAATAAAGGGGAGATGGTTGCTGTTGTAGGGCCATCTGGAGCAGGAAAAACAACAATCACGGCTCTCCTTTCACGTCTATATGATCCCCAATCAGGAAGAATAATGGTGGATGGGGTAGATTTGCGAGAATTAGATTTATCCCAATGGCGCAAGCGAATAAGCGTTGTTAGTCAGGATATTGTTATTTTTAATGATACGGTTGCCAATAATATTACTTTTGGCCGACAAGGTACTGATAAATTAGAGATTATTGATGCTGCCAAAAGAGCATCAGCAGATGGTTTTATTGAAAGTTTGCCTCATAAATATGATACAATGTTAGGTGACCATGGACTTCGTCTCTCGGGCGGACAGCAACAGCGTATAGCAATTGCACGAGCGATTATCTCTGATCCCGATTTGCTGATTCTAGATGAAGCGACGAGTAGTTTAGATTCAGTTACAGAACGAGAAATTCAGAATGCTGTTGAAGAGCTTAGCGCAGATCGAACGGTCTTAATTATCGCACACCGTCTGTCAACTGTGCGGAAAGCCGATAAAATTCTTGTCTTAGAAGCAGGGAGGTTGATAGAGCAGGGGGCTCACGCCGAGTTGTACGCAAGCGATGGAAAGTATAAAGAAATGATAGATCTCCAAATGCTTGATTTGCTTGATGATAAAATTGCTTAAAATACTTGTTGAATAAAGAGCAGGGAAAATATTTTGAAGGTAATCATAACAACTGTTCCGTTCGGAGTTATTAGTCCACGTCCTTTTGATTTGTTAAAAGAGGGAGTTTCTGAATTCTCAATCAACCCATTTAATAGGAAGTTGCGACCTGAAGAGGTTGCTGGTGTTATTGGTGATGCTGATATTGTTATTGCTGGAACCGAACCTATAACGTCAGAGGTAATGGATTTATGCCCTAATTTAAAATCTATCTGCCGTGTAGGTATCGGGTTGGATAGTGTTGACCTCCTGGCTGCTCGTGCGCGAGGGATAGATGTTTCATACACCCCTGATGCTCCCTCACCAGCCGTTGCTGAGTTAACTTTGGGTCTTATGATTGATTTGCTACGGGGTATTAGTAAGGCTGACCGTGATATCCGAACAGGAACCTGGCTTCGTACTGCGGGGCGACGCCTTTCAGAAAGTTGCATAGGCATTATCGGTTGTGGACGCATTGGGGGCCAAGTAATTGAACATATTAGAGGTGGTTTTCCTTCTGCCCGCATATTGGCTAATGATATCGTCGATGTTCTCAATCTTAATAATTCTGTAGAATGGGTATCAAAAGAACAAATATATCGTGAGTGTGATATCATTTCTCTTCATGTTCCTTTGACACCAGAAACAAAAAATTTAATATCAGCCGAAGAATTCCAAAAATTCAAAACTGGGGCACTACTTTTAAATACTGCTCGCGGTGGGATTGTGAATGAGCATGAGCTTGTGAATGCTCTGCGCAATGGAAGTTTGCAAGCTGCAGCTATAGATGCCTTTGAAGAAGAGCCTTATACTGGAAAACTACGTGATATCGGCAATGTAGTGTTAACGTGCCATTTAGGGTCAATGACGCAAGATTGTCGGGCCCAAATGGAAATAGAAGCTACAGAGGAGGCCGTTCGTTTCCACCAAGGTGCCCCGTTTATAAATCCTGTACCTGAAGCAGAATATGTATTGGCTGCAAGAAATTTCCAAGAGAATAGAGGCTAGAATGAAAATATTGGTAACAGGGGGCTCTGGTTTCCTTGGAAGTCATGTCGCTGATGCTCTGAGTGAAGCTGGGCACGAGGTAATAGTATTCGATATAAAACCTTCACAATACATACAAAAGTGCCAGCAAATGATTGTTGGCGATATCACAAATATTGATCATGTAAACGCTGCTGTGGAAGGATGTAATGCTGTTTATCATTTGGCCGCCTTAGCTGATATCGATGAGGCAATAGATAGCCCACGAAGAACAATGTCTGTAAACTTTATGGGAACTGTTAATATGCTGGAGGCCGCTCAAGAGCATAAAATTGAAAGGTTCGTATTTTCTAGTTCGATTTACGTTTATTCAAATCAGGGCTCATTCTATCGTACGTCGAAGCAAGCATGTGAACATTTAATCCAGGATTATCATGAGCGTTATGGGCTAGAGTATACAATACTTCGTTATGGCTCACTTTATGGCCCCCGTGCTGATAGCTCAAATGCAGTCTACAAAATGGTTGCCTCAGCATTAGATTGTCAACATATTGAATATAGCGGAAATGGGCATGAAGTTAGAGAATATATACACATTCGTGACGCTGCACTGATGAGTGCAGATATACTAGATGAAGAATACAAAGGCAGTATTCTTCATCTTACTGGCCGGGAGCGAATGACAACCGGTGATATGCTAGAAATGTTGCGGGAGATTTTTAATAACCAAGTCAAAGTCTCTTTTGGGCAAGGTAGCCTAACAGGCCACTACATGCAAACTCCTTACAATTATACACCGCGATTGGGGCGTAAGATGACGCGAAATACATATATTGATTTGGGATTGGGTTTGTTAGATGTGATTCAATTTCAAGACCAGAAAAATACCAAGACCCAAACGCCTGTTCCTGATTTAGACGCGGGCGAGTAAAATATTATCTTGTCATTGCGCTTCTAAAGTGGAAGTCAGTACTTTCAAAAAATATACTATAGTTATTAAATTATATGAGAGAAAAAATGATTGCAGCTATCCTCATTGGTCGTGAAGGTTCTACCGGGTTCCCAGGAAAAAACGTGTATAAAGTTTCGGGTCACCCTTTAGTCGCATATCCGTTGATGGCCGCAAACGCTTCACCCAGTATAGATAAAGTTTATGTGTCGACCGATTGTCAGACAATTAAAAATATTGCTCAAGAATATGGGGTGCAAATAATTGACCGCCCTGATTACCTATGTACTAAAGAAGCCTTGGGCGAAGATGCCTATGTGCACGCTTATGAATTAGTAAAAAAAGAATGCAAAGAAAAAGGCGAAAAACTTGAATTACTAGTTCTGTTAATGGCCAATGCGCCAACCATAACAACTGAAACATTAGAAGATGGTATTCGTATTCTGCGTGAAAAACCTGAAACGGATAGTGCCGTAACTGTTAGTTGTTACAATATGTGGAGCCCTTTAAGGGCACGCAAAGTGGATGATACGGGTCATTTACAACCTTTTGTACCGTTTGAAATCTTCGGAGACCCCAAGACTTTGAATTGTGACCGTGATAGTCAGGGCGACGTTTGGTTCGCAGATATGGGAGTTTCGATTATTCGACCTCAAAATATGGAAAATATGGAAGAAGGTTTGTTGCCGCAAAAATGGATGGGGCAAAATATCTGGCCACTAAAGAATTATGGTGGATTGGATGTAGATTATGATTACCAGATGCCTCAAGCTGAGTTTTGGTTAAAGAACAACCCGCTTAAGTCAAAAAAGACTGGGAAATAGGGTTACTATATTTGGAAAACATTAGGTTTTGGAATGTTATCGGCCTATCTAACTGTAATCATATATAGCGTATTCTACCGAGGACATAATGATTCGCCCCAATCCACATATAGAGATGATTCAACGTGATAGTGATATCTTGTCTGGGCGCATCGGTTTGGTTTGTTTGGATCGGAACGAGCGCATTGGGGCTTTTCCAGATGATGTATTTAAATCGATGCTTGATGGGCTTAACTCTGCATTATTCACCGCCTACCCTGATCTTGGTCCACTTTACCAACGCCTAGAGAGAGCGACGGGGATGAGGCAAAATCGTATTGCCGTTGGAGCGGGCTCAGACGGTATTATACGTCGTGCATTTCAGGCATTTCTTCAGCCTGAAAATACTGTCATTGCCCCTGAGCCGAGCTACGGTATGTATTCAGTATGGTCCCGGGTGTTTCAAGCAAACTTCAAGACCGCATCTTATGGTGAGGGGCCAAATTTTCGATTTGATATTAGTATTTTGATTACACACATAAAGGCAGGGGCAAGAATTTGCTGCATCGCCAACCCAGATCAACCAACCGGCAGCGTCCTAACGTTGACCGAGTTGCGTGAAATCGCAAAGGTATGCGAACGCTCAGGCACCTTGCTCTTGATCGATGAGGCTTATTACCCATTTCATCCTGATACCGCACTTCCTCTGATTGATGAATTTGAAAATGTTCTGATTGTACGAACTTTTTCAAAAATTGGTGGACTTGCTGGCCTGCGTATCGGATATGCGCTTGGGGCTCCCAATGTAATTGAGGCCTTGAATGTTGTCCGGAGCCCGGGTGAAGTAAATGGTGTTGGTGCTGCTGTGGCTACTTATCTGCTGGACAACCAAGAGGTTTTGGAAAATTTCCGTGTTGAAGTTGAGCAAGGCCGAAAAATTTTGCTTGCCGCGGCTCAATCTTTAGGTTTTGTAGCTCCAAAGTGCGCGGGCAACTTCCAATTGCTAAAAACACCACAAAATATTCAACCTGAAGCCTTGTTTGAAGAGTTAAAGGCGCGCGGTTTTCTTATTAAAGTCAATTTCCAACACTCGACCCTAAACGAGTATATTCGTGTGACACTAGACAAGCCTGCTATTATAGAGACATTCGTCGATGCCTTTTGTGAAGTTTTAGGCGTTTTGTCGGACGATACTAACTTCCGAAATTAAGGAGATTTTACGTGGGTATTAATGTGCTTTTTGTTTATCCAAACACTTTTGGAATGAACATGCTTCCACCTGCGATATCGCTGTTTTCATCTTTGTTAAAGCAAAATGGACATAAGATTGAAGTTTTTGATGCGACCTACTATCAGACTGATTATGGTATTGATTCTGATGGGACCAAAATGGAAATGCTCAATGTTGTTCCTTACGATATGGATGGCCGGGGAATAAACCTGCGTACAACGGACTGGCGTCAAGACTTGCAGGCACAAGTATCCCGCTTTCAACCTGATTTGATTGCGGTGTCCTCAACAGAGGATATGTGGGAACTTGGAATGAAAATCCTTGACGAGATTAAGGAATACAAAAGCCGAAACGATATTCCTGTGATTGCGGGAGGCGTTTTCCCGACATTTGCCCCTGATCTGACGTTAGATTGGCCACTAATTGATATGGTTTGTGTTGGAGAGGGGGAGAATGCTCTAATCGATTTATGCTCATGTATTGAAAAGGGGGAAGATTATAGCAAAGTCACTAATTTGTGGGTTAAGGGAGACGATGGTTCTATAAAAAAGAACACAATCACAAAACCGGTTGAGATTAATGATCTCCCGATGATTGATGTGAGCATTTTTGAAGATGCTAGGTTCTACCGACCTATGGCTGGACGCGTTTATAGAATGTTGCCAATTGAGACGATGCGGGGATGCCCTTATTCTTGTCGTTATTGTAATTCACCAACTCAACTATCTTTATACAAAGAGGAAACTAACTCAAAGTTTCTTCGCAAGAAACACATGGATCTTGTTCATAAGGAATTGAGATATTTCAAAGACGAACGGAACCTTGAATACGCCTATTTCTGGGCCGATACTTTCCTTGCTATGAACCAGCGTGAACTGGAAGAATTCTGTGAAATGTATTCAGATATTAAACTGCCATTTTGGATGCAGACACGGCCTGAGACAATTAATCACGATAATATCAAGCGCCTGAGTGAGGTCGGTTTACATCGTATTTCATTTGGCCTTGAGCATGGCAATGAGCAATTCAGAGCTCAAATGCTTGATAGGAAGTGGAAAAATGAAGACATCATTGAGTCGTTAAAAATCCCAGGCCAATACGGGGTTCAGTTTTCGGTTAATAACATTACTGGTTTTCCAGAAGAAACCCGTGAATTAGCTATGGATACCGTTGAGCTTAACAGACAAATCCCAGCTGATAATGCCAATATATACTCATTCGTTCCGTTTCATGGTACGCCCCTTCGCAAAACCTGTGAAGACATGGGGCTGATTAAGCACGAAACTATTACAAAATGTCTCACCGACAAGCCTGTGTTTGAGATGGAGCAATATACTGTTGAAGAAATCATGGGGCTGCGTAAATGTTTTATCCTGTATGTAAAATTCCCAAAAAATCGCTGGAATGATATTCGTCGGGCTGAGCCTGATACCCCTGAAGGAGACCGTATTTACACTGAGTTGAAGGAGGAATATATGGATAAATATTTTGTTGCTCCTACTGATAATCCAAATGCGGAAATACCACAGACGGCTGACCTTGAGTATGGTGTGCAAGTGAGCAAATAAATCATATGACACAAACAATTTATACTAAGGATAATAGCTTTCTCGGTTTGAGCGGTATTGACCAGGAAACAACTGTAATTTTGAACCGGGTGAAAAATTTATCATCCCAGCTAGATGGCATGAAGCTTGACAGTCACCGAAAGACCATATTGAGGCAGGCTTGCACAAACCTTTTGAGCGGTGAAAGTTACGCCGAAGGTGATGGCTTCTGGCTTCGTCCTCATATCATTGAGGAATTGCGAAGAGTTTCAGATGAAGAACTCTCCCAATATATATTCTATCGGTTTAGGTATGATGTATTCCCAGCAAAAAAAAAGCTGGACGCATTCCCGCCATGTGTGCAAATTGAACCAACATCTGTGTGCAATTATCGTTGTGTATTTTGCTATCAAACGGACCCAAAATTATTGGATAAAAATGCGGGCCACAAAGGGCGCATGGACCTAGGCTTGTTCAAGAAGGTTGTTGACCAGATTGAAGACGAAGTTGAAGCTGTTACCCTCGCTTCACGTGGTGAGCCGCTCCTTTGTAAAGATATTGTTGGGATGCTGGAATATATTGCAGGAAAATTTCTGGGATTTAAAATCAACACTAATGCCTGGTATCTTGATGAACAAAAGGCCCATGCAATTTTGGCTGCGGAACCTAATACGATCGTCTTTTCTGCAGATGCCGCTGACGATGAACTATATGCTAAATTGCGGGTAAATGGACGCTTGGATAAAGTTTTAGAAAATATTCGCACATTTGCGGATATTAAGGCAAAGCACTACCCAAAGTCGCGAACGATAACCCGTGTCTCCGGAGTTAAGTTTTCGAATCAACAAAATTTTTCTTCAATAAAGGCGTTCTGGAAGGACTATGTCGATCAGGTGGCTTTTGTTGACTATAATCCATGGGTCAGTGTTTATGATGCGGAGAAGACTAACGTTGATACACCTTGCTCTGATCTTTGGCGGCGGACCTTTGTCTGGTGGGATGGGCGAGTGAACCCTTGCGACGTTGATTATCTTTCTCATTTAACTGTCGGCAACATTAAAGAAAAGTCTCTATCAGATCTTTGGACAGGAGAAGAATATCAGGCATTACGGAAAACCCATCTTGATAATGACCGAAAAGGCCTTATGCCTTGCCGGAATTGCTCACTGATTTGATGATTTATTCTCGACATTATTAGATATTTGGAAATACTAAATTGAAACTGGAATACGATGGACGAATAGCAGCATTAACGTCCTCGGCGAGCAAGGTTGTTGAAGAGTTTTCAGAAGGTGGAAATTTCACAGTTTGGTTTTTAGGGGGCGAAACTAAATTACGCCTCTCCTTGATTAATAACTTGCCAACAGTTGTTAATCACGGCGAGATAGGTGTGAGACTGGATGAGGCAGCAGATCGTATTGAAGATGAACTTTCAAATATTGACGAACAGGTTCTATCTCAAGATGAAGACCGTTTGGCCTGGAGCGCAAGCCTTATTGCTGATCGCAGTCCTTATGCCGGAGACTTACAGCTAAATGCAGCACGATATTTGGTGATACAAGAAACATTATCTGATGGCGGTCGTCATCTTTTTTTTGTCGATGATCTACAGACGGCTCAAGCGTTTTCCCATTCAGCAGGCCTAAATGGGTTTTCTCTTAAAAACGATAACTTACCTAAAACAAAATCCATTTTGATCCAGGCTCTGCGAGCTCGTGTATCTGCTTTAACCCAGCATTTTGGGAAGAGAAAAATTCTTGATAAACTGCGGAGAAGAAAACCCATACGCTGGAATGACCTAGGAGCTTGTGATGTGTTAATTCTCGATTGGGCAGGGGAAGAAACATTTGATGCAAAGGCACCTAATAAGAATGCAAGCCACCTCGCCCGCATGCCAGAAATACTGAGAAATGCAGGGTGCAAGGTTGGATTCCTGGCCAACCCGCTCAGTTGGACGCAGTGCTTTTCGAAAATTGCTTATAATGCATGTAGTGCATTTGATCCGGTTTTGATGGTAAGTGAAGCTCAATCGTATAGTTCAATCATTCGGGGTGCTTGGGTATCTTGGCGTATGAAGAAGCGACTTTCTAATAAAGTGAGATTGGGAGGTGTTGACCTTTCTCCAATTTTTGAAATGGAAAAAGAGAAAGATCTTCAACGCACACAGACAACTATGGCATTTACCTACAGTGAGATTGGCCGGTTTCTTGCTGAGCATGGTGTTCAGCCCAAAGTCATCCTATATCCATATGAACACCAAGGATGGGAACGCTCTTTTATAATTGGTATTCGCAAGTACTTACCAATGGCTCGGATTGTTGCCTATCAACATGCTCCTTTTGCTTCCAGATATATTGGCTTCTTTCCATCTAGATCTGAAATTGAGGCAAAGATGTTGCCTGATCAGCTCATTTTGATGGGGAAATTGTACCCGAAGTTATTTGCCCAAAAAGGGTTTCCAATCGAAAGGTTGTCTGTTGGGGGTAGTTTGAGATATGAAAACGCCTCTAATAACATCAAGGAAAAAGATACCAAAACCGGATGGGTAAAAGATAAAACGATACTGGTTGGTACATCTATTGATTATGATGAAACTCTCGATTTGACGATTAAATCAGCTTTGGTTGCGCTTGATTTACCAGACACGAAACTAATTGTGAATTTTCATCCTGTTGTGGATAAAAACTTTAAAACTGGTATACAAGAAAAAGTATCACAATTTCTTGGCACTGAGGCCGTCAATATCGAGTTTTCGAATAATAAAATTCAAGACCTTCTGCCGGGGGTGGATGTTTTGCTTTATAATAATTCTGGGACAGTTTTTGATGCTCTTTCTATTGGAGTCCCTTCGGTTTATGTCCCCTTAGAGGGGGCTGTGAGTTATGATAAAGTTCCAAACCACCTTTCTAGGCGTGTTACAACCGTTTCAGAACTCAAGGCCGAAATGCAGAATATTTTTTCTTCCAAAGAGGTGTTCCAGCCTGACATTAGTGTCGGTGGAAGCATTGGTGCTGTAGATGAAAAAGAAATAGTCAGAGTTGTCACTGGAAAATGATGCGTTCATGTTTTCGTAACCTTCTGGCGACCCGTAATTATTGGCAACGTGAATTCTGTTTTCAGGTATAGAAAATTCTCGACGACAGCATTTCCCCTTTTCTCTAATAACGAATAATCGTTAATGAAAATATCTCCAAAACTAACTGTCATCATGTCCGTTTATAACGGTGAAGCATTTATTCGAGAAACCCTAGATTCTGTCTTAGCGCAGTCTTTTTCTGATTGGGAAATGATTATTGTCAATAACATTTCCACCGATGGTACCCAAGGGGTTTTAGATATTTATGATGACCCTCGTATCAAAGTCATTTACCCCGATAGCCATGGTATTATTGGCGTAGGGCTTAGGCTTGCTCTTTCTCACGCACAGGGAGAGTATGTTGCTGTTCAGGATGCCGATGATGTGTCCACTCCTGACCGTTTTATGATTCAGGTTGAAGCCCTTGATAATGACGCCTCCCTTGGCTTAGTGAGTGGATGGTACGATCTTATAGATGAAAAAAGTCAGAAAATTGGTGAAGCTAGGCCACCAACAAATCAACAAGATATTATTGATGCTTTCCAGCAAACAAATGTGATCGCTCATTCAACCTGTATGTTTAAGCGCAAAGCAACAGATCTATCGGGAGGATATCCACTTAAGTATAGCTATGGTTGTGATTTTGCCATGATCTTGGGCCTCCTTAAAATAGGTTGGAATATCAAAATTTTACCTCATGTAGTTCTAAAACTCCGCGAACACACTGGGCAAGCCTCGACAGTAATTAGCCTCAACGTAGAACGATCCCATGATGCGGTTCATTTGGCGAGGGAGGTTGTTCAGTTAACTAATATCTCGCCGAGTGCACGTCGAGTTGGGCGTCGGAATTTAACTAAATGTATTTTGCGATTTGCCATAGCATTATTATCAGAGAAACAGTGGGCTAAAGCGTGGGGGCAGTTAATTGACGGTTTATTAAACCAACCGATTTATGCCATTATTTATCTTAGCTACCGTACTATAAAATACCTTCGATTGATAAAATGATCCGAGAATACCGATGATTGGCGATAAATTAGCATGACCAAAAAAATTCTTGTGACCGGGGCCAGAGGTTTAATCGGGGGTCGGTTCCTTCACCAGCTTAGCACAAATCAAGATTGGCAGGCTATCGGCTTATCACGTCAACAATATACGGGTCGCATAATTCCTAATATATCATATCAGGCTATTGATTGGGATGATAAAACTGCCATTAATGCGGTCTGCCAAGGGGTTCATACCATAGTCCATTTAGCTGGTATGGGCGAGCCTGAAGCAGAAGAAGACCCTCAGCTTGCTATGATGCAACGGAGCCTTCTGGCATTGCGCATCGTCATGGCAGGAAAATCAGCAGGTATAAGCCGCTTTATCTATGTTTCTTCTTCCAAGGTTTATGGTTCTAACCTTAAAGACAATGTGACGGAAGATACTTCTGCTCGCCCCTTAAGCCATTATGCAATTACCCATCATACGGCGGAAGATTATGTTCTCTCAGCTCATTACAAGGGGGAATTCGACGGTATTGTATTTCGTCTGTCAAATGGGGTTGGGGCACCCTCATCGCCTGAGGTGGATTGTTGGGAGTTGATAGCGAACAATTTTTGTAAGCAAGCTGTCGAGACAAGATTTATTAAAATGACTGGGACTGGTAACCTGATGCGGAATTTTATTTCTTTGTCGGACGTAGTTGGTGCTCTATGTTTTGCCCTTGATGCCTCAAGGGAACAAATCCAGGATGGCTTGTTTAATTTAGGTAGCGCTAATAACATGCGAATTGTTGATTTAGCTGCAATAATTGCTTCAAGATGTAACCATCTATTTGGATTCGAGCCTAAATTTTTACACGCTAAGCCTCTCGTTGATGAAGTGTGCCCGGACTTAAGATATAACAGTAAAAAACTTGTCAATGCTGGTTATGATCCGCAAAGTGATTTAACGCATGAAATCGATAACTTGCTGATGATGTGTAAAGCTTACCATTGATATCTCCCTAGGATAAACCCAAGCAAGAAGTCTTGAAATTTCATAATTACAGCTCCAATATCTATAGTATTTTATCTTAACAATTTCCTGCTAATATATCAGGTAATACTCCCCTTTTTAAGGGGCTTTGAAAGTAGAATCGTTTAAGCAGCTATGGGCATAACCATAGCTAGTTTCTGTTTTGGCGTTATGCCGCCGAGTGCCATGTTGGGTCTTTCGTTGTTGTAAGTCCATAGCCAATCTGTTGCTGCATTCTGAACATCCTCAATAGTTTCAAAAATATATTGGTTGAGCCAATCATATCTGACCGTGCGGTTATATCGCTCAACATAAGCATTTTGTTGCGGCTTTCCAGGCTGGATAAAGTCTAGCACGACACCCCGTTTGAAGGCCCATGCTGCTAGTAAATGACTAATATATTCCGGGCCATTATCACACCGAATTGATCCGGGTTGGCCTCGCCACTCAATGATCTGGTCCAGAGCACGAATAACGCGAGGAGCTGGCAGGGAGAAGTCTATCTCAATGCCCAGCCCTTCCCGGTTAAAATCATCAATGACGTTAAAAGCCCGAAAGCACCGTCCATCAGAGAGTTGGTCATGCATGAAATCCATAGACCATGATTGGTTAATTGTTGTTGGCACCTTCAATGGTTCAGGCTTCTCCCTATACAAGCGTTTCTTAGGCTTGATCCGCAAGTTAAGCTCCAGTTCTTTATAAATACGATACACCCGCTTGTGGTTCCATCTGAAGCCTTTGACGTTGCGAAGGTAGAGAAAGCTTAGCTTAAACCCCCAGTTCCGATGTCTTTTGGTCACGGCGAGTAACCAATCAGCAATCACAGCGTTCTCATCACTAAGCTTTGGCTGGTAGCGATAACAAGTCTCGCTGATGGTAAATGCATAACAGGCCGCCCTGATGCTCAACCGTCCCTGACAGACAGCTCCCTTTGCCATCTCGCGACGCTTGGACGGCCTCACCACTGGACGGCCTCACCACTTTTTTTCCATAGCCTCTTTTATGACATCGTTTTGAAGCTGGACATCCGCATACATTTTCTTTAGCCGATTGTTCTCAGCCTCAAGCTCTTTCATCCGGGTCATCAGCGAAGCATCCATACCACCATACTTTGCTCGCCATTTATAAAAAGCAGAAGCACTCATGCCATGCTCACGGCAAAGATCAGGCACAGGTGTGCCGCCCTCAGCTTGTTTCAAAATACTGATAATTTGACTGTCGGTAAAACGTGGCTTTTTCATTAAAATCTCCTCAAATAACGTTACGAGAAAATTCTACTTAAAAACACCTCTGTTTTTGGGGAACATTACCCTTATCCGTGGATTGAAATAAGTCAAGAAAACTAACATTTCGTGTGGACTACTTTTTTGGGGCTAGGTCAACGCCGCTTACTATTGGACACGCTTTCCTCATTATCTGAATTCTTCCATAAGCTGAGCCTAAAATATCGTTAAGTTTTTTTTACAGCGAGACAATCAGGTAACATTAGATAGCGGATATCTGAATGGGTAGCGACATAAAGGGCATCACAAGCCCCCATAACAATTGGAAACCCATGTAAATTGAATGAGGTGTTTAGGATAACACCTTTATCTTTCTTTTTCGCAAAACGGGTAAGTATGTCATGATACTCTGGGTTAATCGACTTATTGACGACTTGGGCTCTTGCTGTGCCATCATAGGGGTGAGTAGCTCCCATCATGTCGGAAGATTTTTCTGTCGTATCGAATGTATGCATCATCCAGGGTGAAACCGTGTCCTCCGGCAAGCTTTTGGGACGCTTCACATAGATATCAATCCATTCGCGCAATACGGAGGGTGCAAAGGGCATCCAGAAGTCGCGCATTTTAATCATCTTATTGATTGTCGGAATAACATTCGGTCGCCCTGGGTCAGCCATGATCGTTCGATTGCCCAACGCACGAGCCCCAAACTCCATGGGGCCACAGGCCCTAGCAACAATTTCACCCTCTGCTAATAAGTTTGCGACTTTTTCTGGAAGATTGTTATCGCTCACAAACTCAAAGCGGTCTCCATATTCTTCTTTGGCTTTCTCAAGATCAAAATCACTATTTGGGCCAAGGTAAAAATTGTTAAAAACAATTTTCTCGTTCATGCTGGGATCTTGTTTAACAGCCTCAAGCCAGGCTGCTCCGAACCCTAAGGTTTCATCGCCGCAAGAAGGAAACACATCAAAGAATTCAATTTCAGGTAAATCAGAAATCAACTTGTTCGCCTTCACGTTCATGAAGACACCACCAGCGGCAACGACCTTGTTTATTCCTGTTTTTTCAACGCAGGCTTTCACCCACTTGACCATTAGGTTTTCACAAAACTCCTGCATTCCACCGCACAAGCTGTCAAACCGAACACGGCGCAACCCTTTTTCTAAAAGGGGCTCGACATATGTTGTGTCCCCACATTTTGACTTGAACTTTAAAGGGTTGGAAGGGTCTAAATCGAGGAGTGTTTCTAAGAACTCTATGACTGGACGGCTATATTTATCATCTGCATAAGGTGCCATGCCCATGAGTTTATACTCATGCTCGTGAGGCTTCATTCCCATCATATGGGTCATGCGAGAATAAATTTGTCCGATTGAATGACCGACTGGGGTTTCTGCCAACAAAGTCATTTGCCCGTTTTCAGCCATATAGACCTGTGAACAGGCGTCATCTCCTCCGCCGTCCAAGGTTAAAACTAAATGTTTTTCGGTTGAATTCTTGCGCATGCCAAAATAGGCACAAGCTGCATGGTTCATATGGTGGTTTGTGCGGCGGATTTTATCTTTAGGAAAACCTTTGTTTTCGAGTAACGAGCTAACAACGTCATTGTTGCCGTGGTGTCGAGAGGCCGAAACCATTCCTTTTATGAAGGAAGGCGTGCCCCGCCAGGCTCGTTTAAGGGCTGAGGTGCTATCTCTGTCTAAGAGATGCTCAAAGACTGTCTTTGCATTGATATCGTAGCTCTCTAAAAAATAACTGCGTGATCTTATGGGGCTTGCAAGATTTGATAAACAGACGGCATCAAAATCTAGGGGTCCTAACTTGAGGTAATCCAGCGTGAAGTCCATGGCTTGAGTAGGAAAACCTGCATATTCTTTGATTCTATTCAACCGTTCTTCCTGTAAGGCAAAAACGATTTCCCCATTTTCAAGAACAGCAACAGAACTATTTAGTCCCTCATTAATACCCAAGATACGCATATTATTTTCTAACCCATCTCTCGTGATTTATTGACTTCATCAATGACAACGCTGGCCACATTTTCCCAGGAATAATTTTTTTCTGCATAAACTCGAGCAATTTTCCCCATCTCTGAACGCTTAGTATCGTCAGCCATCAGCAAAGCCATTTTTTGGGCAAACTCCTCCACGTTATCAGGTTCGTGTAAAACCAGCCAATCGGTCGAGCTATGCTTGCTTACGGCAGGGATATTTGACGAAATTACAGCACGTCCAGCCCCAGCGTAATCTCTAATTTTGATCGGCGAGCATCCTGTTTTAACATTTCGTTCCCGAATAAATGGTGCAACGGCGATATCAAAACAATTCACCACCGTATTTGCTTTGTCCAAAGCAACAGAACCTAGAAAATGCATTCTTTCATATATACCTTTTTCTTTGGCTTGAGCTTCTAGTTGAGCCCGCTCGATACCGTCACCTGCAATTAGAACCTCCCATTCGGGGTGCCCTTCCAAGCAAATGGCAAGAGAATCGATTAAAATATGGACTCCTTGCCAGTAGGCTAAATTACCCAAAAAACCGATATATTTTTTTTTGCTATCCAAGTTGAAAACAGTCAAGGCTTCAGTCCTGTCTAGCGGTCTCATTCGTTCTATATCAGTTCCGTTCTCCCCGATGAAAACCCTATCGGCTTTGCACCCAGTTTCAATCAACTTAAGGCGCGTTTCTGGTGAAACAGCCCGAGTCAAATGTGCTATTTGTCCGTCCCAAGATTGAAATAATGTTTCGAGCCATTGCATGAATTTTGGATGCCCGCGTAGCCGTCCTTCATCAGGCACCCAGCCATTGTGCTCTGTGACAATGACGGCATTGGTAAATAGGCGAAAAAAACAAAGAGGTATAAAACTCAATATACTCATGCGGACATAAATCACATCGTATTTTTTGCGCCAGGCTGTCTTTAATATGAATGGAATATGCAATAGTGAACTGATAGTATTTGGTAGTCCCCATTTTTTTGCAGAAACATGTGTTTCGACTAGAAAGTTTTTCCCTTCCAGAGGGTAGGCGATTTTTTCTAAGCTTGGTTCAGGAACAATAAGTCTAACCTCGTGCCCTGCCTTTGACCAAAAATCAGCAAGCGAAAATAAGTGGAGTGTTGTGGCATTCGCTGCTGAAGAATCAACCGCACCAGTCACTAAAATTTTCAATACTCACACCCCCTTAAGGATCATTAAGAAAATTCCACTTCAAACTGATCCGCCCATCGAATCAGATTAATCCAACGCCAAATGTCGCCTTTCATAGGCTTGTGCCCGTGCCTAACAGCTTCTAGCTCAGATTGGAAGTGTGTCGTTGCAAAAAAGGGTAGATCTCTCACTTGGCCTCTTTGCAAAACGTCTTCTAGCCATTCCCCGGTCTCATTCATCCAACGGTCTTCTGGTGTCGCAAAACCAATTTTATCATGTCTGTCTAAAATAGCATCAGGAACAAGGCCACGTAAAGCGGCACGGAAAACTGCTTTGGTTTCTCCATTATCTGATATCAAATAGTTTTCAGGTAAACTGTAAATAAAATCAACTAGTTTTGTCGTTAAGAAAGGGACGCGGCTTTCGACAGAATGAGCCATAGAGTTGCGGTCTTGATAACGTAATAGGGATGGCAACACTCGCCCAACGAGGCTTTCCTTTAACTCATGCTTTAAGATGTCACCTGAAACTGGTTTTTGATGTGCCTGGAGCTTGACACCCCTGTCTAAAAACCATTGGGCATTCATCCAGCCGGGGACTAAGCCTTCGCCAACTAATCGGCGTGCAGGCCCTTGTAGTATGGTTGGGAGCAAGAAACGCATGGCTCTAAGGATAATGCTTTTCTTTGACCCAGAGGTTTTTAAGGCATTTGTCAGAAATCTATTTGCGCGAACCAACTCGCCTTTTTTTATCATGGTTGCTAGGCGCGCAGCCAGAAAGGGAACGTAGCCAGCTAAAATTTCATCAGCCCCTTGACCGTCCAAGGTGACAGGAACCTTATTTTGACGCGCTAAGGCAAAAACACGGTTTTGGGCATAGATGCTGGTGGTGCCGAAGGGCTCGCCCTGGGTGGTGATTAACTGGTCAAGGTCGTAGACCAAATCTTTACCGTTCAGGCTAACTTTGTGCATATTGGCATTGGCAGCTTGTCCTGCCATATCAGCCCAATTTTCCTCATCCATTTCTTCACCGGGCGCAATAAAGCTGAAGGTATGGAGGTCGAGTGATGGGCCCTGAAGCTTGCGCATGGCTAAAACAACGGCGGAAGAGTCAATGCCACCCGATAAGGCGGCACCAACCGGAACGTCTGAACGTAAATGTAGAGCGACCGACTCTTCAAACAAATTTCTTAACTTGCTTGCGGCTTCCTCAAAAGAGATATCTAGGGCGTGTTCAATCGTTGGTGCCCAATAACGTTGGGGGTGAACTGTAAAATCACCTTTGCCAATATCCAGAACAGCGTAATGAGCGGGGTCGAGGTGCTTAATGGAAGAAAAAAGAGTTTGTGGCCCCATATCTGTTAAACCGAAACGGAGATAGTCATACAGGGCTTGAGGTTCTGCCCGTTTAGAAATGCCCGGTAAGGCCAACAGGGCGGGGAGTTCGGAAGCAAAGGCAATGCCGCCTTGATAGGGGGTGTAGCTCAAGGGTTTGATGCCGAAAGGGTCTCGAGCCAATGTGAGGGTTCGTGCCTGACAATCAAGTAGGGCAAAGGCAAACATACCTGTTAAGCGGGGGAGCGTTTTTTCAACCCCCCAATGCTTCAAAGCATTTAACAGAACTTCCGTATCGCTTTCAGACTTGAAGGAAACCCCCTGAGCTTTCAGGTCGACCTTGAGTTCAAGGTAATTATATATTTCCCCATTAAAACTGATCGCATAACGCCCGCAAGCCGTTGACATGGGCTGCCACCCGCCTTCGCTTTCATCAATAATTGTCAGGCGGCGATGGACAAGGGCAATATGTGCATTGGATGCGGCTTCTTCATGGTTTCTGGAAATAACCGGAGCTTCATCTCCAAACTTCCAGCCAAGAAAGCCAAAATCATCGGGGCCACGGTGCTCTAGCTTTTGGGATATGAGCGATAGGAGGGCAGGGTCGACCCTTTGACTCTCAGGAAGAATAAGTCCTGCAATACCACACATCGAATAAAATTCCCAATAAGTCTCAAAGCCCTAATAGTTTGATAGTAAACGTTTCAAACCGTTAGATAAACTTGTTTTAGGCTGCCAGTTGCATAAAGATGTGATTTTCCTAATATCTGCAACTCGATAATAGACTTCCAGGTTTTGTCTTTCTTCTGGGATAGGACGATGTTCGATTTTTGAAGTTGATCCTGTTGCCAAGATAATTTCTTGGGCCAGTTTAACGATGCTTAGCTCGTTGCCAGAGCCAATGTTAAATACCTCACAGGGGCCCTTTAACTTAGCGGCTGCAATTGTGGCCTTAGCCATATCTTCGATATAGATAAAATCACGGACTTGTTCGCCATCGCCAAAAATTTCTATGGCTATCCCTGCTTTCGCTTTTGCAACCATACTTGGGACAGCCATTTTGGCATATTGACCAGGGCCATAGGGGTTGAAATAGCGTAAGATGGTGACGTCTATATCTGTTTCTTTGGCTAATCTTTTGAGTCTTTCTTCACCAAGCAGTTTCCCTTTGGCGTAAGGAGACATTGGGGTGGTTGGGGCCTCTTCATCAACGGGCTTGTCCATGATGTTTTGACCGTAAACAGCACAGGTCGACGCATAGACGATCTGCTTAGCCCCACATTGTTTTGCAAGTGAAACTACATTCCCCAAGATATTCCCTTCACTGGCTTCACTGCCCCAAATTTGTCCGGCAAAATGGTAGATCACCTCAATGGAAGAAGGCAAATCTGGTAACGAGGGTGTGTCTAAAAGGTCAACAACCAGAGTTGGAATATCTGCTCTTAGATTGTCACCCTGGACGAGTTGGAGAATGCTTTTATCTTTTGCGATGAGTTCCCGCACGACATGGCGACCAATGAAACCATTGGCACCTGTCACGAGGATTTTAGGGTCAGGAGCATTCATAGGGAAGCCAGCTATTCCTGGTCGAGTAATTGATAGGAAATATCTTCTAATAAACGAGACTGTGAATGTAAATCAGCTTTTTCTTTTATTAAGGCAACCCCGTTGCTTTTGAGCCTGCCGTATAGGGCCTGATCATCCAACAGCGTTAAAATGCTTTCTGCGACATTTTTTGCCTGAAGTTTTGTGAACCATCCGGTTTTCTTATGGGTAAAGAACTCTTTGAACCGCTCCAGGTCGGTCATGATGACTGGGGTTCCACAAGCCATCGCTTCCATAACCGATACAGGGGTGCCGTCCGAAGGCGGTAGGCTCAGAACTAAATCAGCATTATTGTAGGCGAGGTTCATTTCCTCAGGGGTCATCGGCGGGGCATATTTAACACGCTGTGTGAGGCCCAACTCAACTATTCGCGCCTCTACCTGGGTGCGATAAATCTCATCTTGATTATAGGTCGCCAGGACGAGAACAGCTTTTGGTTTTTGCTCAACAATCTCTTTAAGTGCCTCAACCATCATGAGTTGGTTGTAAAGAGGCTTGAGCATTCGGGGGCTAAAGATAACCTGGGCATCTTCGCTCACTCCCCATGCTTTTCGAACGGTATTTTTAGCTTCAACCGGGTGGAAAATCCTGTGATTAACACCCCAAACAACACGTTGTATTTTTTTTCGGGGTATCCCAAAGTCTTCAACTGCATCCCCTAGGAAGTTTGAGACGACGGTTATATGGTCGCACCCTTTTAGAGCCTGTTTTGTAATCCATTGCCCGACAGGTCCAAGGGTGCCTTGTTCTTCAAAAAGGACATCTCCCCCCAGACAGCTAATGACCAAAGGTTTTTTTCTTAAAAACCAAGCCATCCAGGTGGTGAGTTCTCCTGCATAATGGGCATGGTAGACATCGGCTTTGACGGAGTTTATCCCGGTATAAATGGCCTTAAGCCAGCGAATTTTCCCCATCACACCCTTTGAAGAGGCAACGCTACAAGGGATATGCTTTACCCCTTCAGGGCATGTGCCATTATCGGGAGAGAGCAATGACACCTCATGGCCGAAGTCACGCATAATTCCACATTGAACAAAGGTGTGGTTACTTCCAGCCGCAGCAAGAATGCATATTTTAAGGGGCTTTTTTGTCATGACTTATCCCACTTCTCACGCCACGACTGAAACATCAATACGGTCCAGAGTTGGGTTTCAGCATTGATTTGGCCTGATAAATGTTGCTGCCAAACCTGTTGAATGGGTTGGGCATTAAGCATTCCATCCGCTTCCAATTTTTCCGTTGAAAGCAAATCGTCAGCCCATTCGCGTAATGAGCCTTTGAGCCATTCCCCGATTGGGATGCCAAACCCCATTTTGGGTCGTTGAAAAAGAGCGCGAGGCACATACCTAGCGAGGACGTTACGCAGCAACCATTTCCCTTGCCCATCTCTCACCCGTTGGTGACGCGGTAGGTGGAAGGCAAACTCGGCAATTCGGTGGTCCAGTAAAGGAACCCGCGCTTCCAATGAGACGGCCATAGAGGCGCGGTCTACCTTCGTCAGGATATCATCTGGCATATAAGTCAACCCATCTAAAACCTGCATGCGCTCGATAAAGGGAGGGATATGATCTTTGATATTTTCATCCCATAAGCAGTTCTGTTGTTCTTGCGCGCCCGGCACCAAATTCTCTGGTTGATCCCAAAAACTGATCAGGCGGCGATAGAGGGCCATGTCATCTTGAGCAGATAATACATTGGCAACCTTATGCATTTTGATGCCCATTTGACGTGGACGAGAGTTTGCAGGAATGAGCTTACTTAAGTTATCCCATGTTTGGGGGCTTAAAGCTGAGATTGCTCCCCCACTTATGGTTTTTAAAAAATTGGATAAGCCACCAACCTGGTTCCAGATTTTATCCCCCCAGAGATAACGGTTATAGCCGCAAAATAACTCGTCTCCACCATCGCCGGAGAGGGCAACGGTCACCGAGTTTCGGGCAAGCTTTGAAACTAAAAATGTAGGTATTTGGGAGCTGTCGGCGAAAGGTTCATCATAATAGGTGGCTAAGCTCGGGATAACCTCTTGGGCATCCTTCGGGGAGACATAAAGCTCCGTATGATCGGTGCCTAAATGAGTGGCGATGGCCTTGGCCTGTTCAGCTTCATTGTAGCCATCCATTTCCAGGCCGATTGAATAGGTATGAACCTTTGCAGGGCTTTGGGCCTGCATGACGGCAACAACCGTCGAGCTATCAATACCCCCCGATAAAAAGGCCCCTAAGGGAACATCGGCAACCATGCGGCGTTTCACTGCGTCACGGATGAGGTCATCTAGCTGTTGTTCTGCTTCCTGATCACTGAGGTCAGAAGGGATGGCCAGGCCATGAGCCGCAACCTCCTGTAAAGACCAAAACGGATTGCTTTCAGTTGTTCCATCCGGCTGAACGGTTAAAATGTGCCCAGGCGCAAGCTTGCTCACACCATGGTAGATCGATTGTGGGGCTGGGACATAGCTAAAGCGCATATAGGATGCTAAGGCATTACGATCTATTTCTTGCTTCCAACCTTTATGGGCTGTCAGGGCTTTTAACTCAGAGCCAAAAAGGAAGAGGTCGCCTTGCTGAGCATAATAAAGCGGCTTAATGCCAAACCGATCCCGAACCAGGGTCATGGTTTTTTCTTGGCGATCCCAGAGGGCGAAGGCAAACATACCGATAAGCTTTTTTACAGTGGCCTCAACGCCCCAGTAAGCGCAAGCTTCTAAAATAACTTCTGTATCGGAACGCCCTTTCATTTGAGGGGCCTTAGGGCCGAGTTCAGCTAAAATCTCCGGTGCATTGTATATCTCACCATTATAAACCAAAACATACCGACCGGAGGCCGAGGTCATGGGCTGTAAACCTGCGTCACTAAGGTCAATGATAGAGAGACGAGCATGGGCAAGGACAATCCCATTTTCAGCATCAGTCCAAACCCCTTGCGCATCCGGACCACGATGGAGCATGGCCTTTGCCATGTCTTGAGCAAGTAATTCTAGTGTCTCCTTTGTGCTTTGACGTTTAAGGTCGATATGTCCCCCAATGCCGCACATTAAAACACTACCCTCATTTACTAATTTGCAAACTACGTTGGAGCTTTATGTCCTTATCTGCTTATGGGGTCAAGGGAGAGGAGGGAAATGGGTATGAATACAAGGATTTATGCACTCATTCCCCCATCTACCATAAGCATGGACCCCGTGGTGTAGGAAGATTGGTCTGAGGCCAGGTAAAGGACGGATTTGGCGATTTCATCGGGGGTGCCGTGACGGCCCAGAGGGGTCTGTTCGTCAAAGAACTCTCCCCCATCGCGATGGATGATTTTGCTCAAATCATCTTCCACAGCCTGTTGGAAACCGTTGTCTATAGGGCCTGGGTGGATGGTGTTGGCACGAATGCGGCGGGGGGCTAGTTCTTTTGACAGGCAACGCATTAAACCGATCTGGGCATGTTTGGCGGTAATGTAACCATAAACCCCCGGGTCGCCCCGGGTTCCGGCAACGCTAGAGGTAATGATAATGCTGCCGCCGTCGTTCATGAACGGCACGGCATATTTGCAGGTGAGGAAGGCCCCTTTGACGTGAACGGCGTAAACGGCTTCGAATGTATCGGTGGGGTATTCGGCAATGGGAGCGACCGTGCCAAAGTTACCGGCATTGCTGAAAACCACATCAATTTTGCCGAAAACTTCTACCGTTGCTTCGATGAGTACTCTCACAGATTTGTCATTTGTTACGTCGGTTACTACGCAGGAAGCATTGTCCTTTCCAAGGCTATCAACGGCATTGGAGAGATCATCATCGCTTAAGTCCGCCAGCATGACCTTGGCCCCCGCAGCGACAAACCGACGGGCGGTTGCTAAGCCAATGCTGCCAGCTCCGCCCGTAATGACACAAACTTTCCCCTCTAGTTCACCCATGTTCACGTACCCTCTCATAAAGATAATTTGGTTAAGTGAGCCTAAAGTAACAAGGAACGGCACATGAGGCTTGTTCCCTCCTGCCAGCAAATTGTTTTGCTCTGCCTGAAAGTTGACTGTTTGTGCCAAGAGCTAAAGTAAGCGGCGGAAATCTCTTGGTGACATGCCATATTGTGAGCGGAAGGTACGGGAGAAGTGGGCACTGTCTTTAAAGCCCCAACGATAAGCAATATTTGTTAGATTTTCGTGACTGTTATCAGCAGACCGGAGTTGCTGGGCGCATTTTTTGAGGCGTTGTTCACGGATGTATTTGCTTAGGCTTTTGTCCCGGTCTTCAAACAGGCGATAAAGAGAGCGAACCGATACCCCGGCTTCACGGGCAATGATTTCTGGGCTTAAGTCTTCCTGCAGGCGTGCGTCGATATAAGCAACTACACGGGCGTAATCCCGGAGGTTCCCGCCTTTGCTTTCAATGTCATTGGCTAAAGGGGCCAGCATGGACATCAACGCTTCTTCCATTGCGGCACTTTCGCTGCCATCAAAGAGCTCATGCTTGGCACTGATTTGACGAATGAAATTGCCGAGGATGTTCCCCATAGGCTCGGAACTCGACATGGCTTCACATACTTTAGGGCGTGAGTTGTTTAGGCGACGTTCCAGCACATCACAGGGGAGGTGGAAGGATATGTGACGCATGCCTTCCAGATAATGAAACTCACTCCCTGAACGCGAGTCGATAAGGACAGAATCTCCGGGGTGAAGCATGGCTTCTTTACCATGTTGAGAAAGCACAGAGCTTCCTGATTGTTGGTAAATCAGAAAAAAGTTTTCATTGTCTTCAGCACTGATGTGAGCGGGGGTCTTACTGACCGAACGGGCATTGGTACTTAACACAGCAAACTCAAGACCAACCATTTGTTTTAAGGCGATGGTACCAAAGAAGTTTTCAACGTCATCGCGTGCAGTCGTGTCAAACCGTCCGCAGATAGACTCAATATCTTCGCGCCACTTCTCTAATCCAATTTTCCCTTGGGTAAGGGCTTGTGTGCTTTGCATAGGCTGTCCCTGGTCGTCTTGTTGTATCGACATTAGGCCCGAGCTGCTTTTTTGTAGCTATTTTGCTTGGCAAGTTTCAACCATAACGATTCAATCTCCTAGGCGCAAAGGAAAGTGGTATTCAAATGCCGAATTGGCATAAATAGTCAAGTTTGAGGCAGAAACGAACAATTAGGTGGCGGGGGCAGGCAAGAACGAAATGTCTTTCATTGGTAACTTTCTCTTCAGAATACAAAATCATACCAACAGGAGGTTTCTATGACGCTACCTATAAAACGCTTATTGGGCACGGTTGCCCTCTCAGCATTTACGTTTACCGCAGCTATTGGCGTGAGTACTGCTTATGCTGATACCATCAAAATTGGCTATATCAGTCCTTTAACCGGTTCTCATGCTGAGTTTTCTGAAACCGACCCTTATGTTTTAAAAGAAATGAAAGCGTTACTGGGTAAGGGGTTGGAGATCGGTGGTAAGAAATACGATGTGGAAATTATTACCAAGGACAGCCAGTCTAATACAGACCGTGCAGGTAACTTAGCGGCCCAGCTTATCCATAAAGATGAAGTTGACCTTCTGTTGGTACAAGATAGTTTGAGTTCAATCACCGCTGCTGACCAAGGTGAGCTTAACGGTGTGCCGACCATTTCGACCATGATGCCATGGCAAGCCTGGATGTTCCCCCGCAAAGGTGATCCCGCCGTTGGTTTCGAGTGGAGCTATCACTTCTTCTGGGGGCTTGAAGACGTTATTGGTGCTTATGAAGATATTTGGACTTCTGTAAGTACCAACAAAAAAGTAGGCAGCATCTACTCCGCCGATCCAGGGGGCGAAGCTTTCAGTAATCCTGGTTTTGGTATCCCGGCCTCTTTGAAAAAAATTGGCTTCGCAGATATTGCCACCGGAAAATTCCAAGAAGGAAGTTCCGATTTCTCCCCTCAAATTGCTAAATTTAAAGCTGAGGGTGTCGATATTATTGCAGGTCACGCGCATGTGCCTGACTTCACTACTTTCTGGGCACAGGCTGCTCAACAGAAGCTCCACCCAAAAGTTGTAACCATTGCTGCTGCTTTGCTCTTCCCTTCCGGGCTTGAGACCCAAGGTGATCGGGGAGATGGTTTGACTACCGAAGTTTGGTGGACCCCTCACTTCCCTTACAGCTCGTCTCTGACCAAGCAATCATCCGCTGAATTGGCTGCTGCCTATGAAAAATCAACAGGCAAACAGTGGACCCAACCTCTTGGCTATGCCCATGCCATTTGGGAAATCGGTGTTGAGGCCCTGAAACGTGCAGGTGATCCTCACAATAAAGAAGCAATCCGTGATGCCCTTAAGTCCATGAAAATGGATACCATTGTTGGCAGCATTAACTGGGCTGATACCCCTATTAAAAACGTTGCCAAAACCAAAGTCGTTGGCGGGCAATGGCGTCTCGGTGGCAAACATAAGTACCAACTTTTGGTCACCAACAACAAGTCTGCACCGAACATCCCGGTACAGGCCAAACTCAAGCTGATGAACGAACTTAAATAAGTCTTCCCTTATCCCTGCAGCCGCGCTCCCAAAAGGTTGCAGGGATTTTTTTTAGGTGAATTGATGCTTAAACTTGAACAGGTCAACAAAAGCTACGGCAGTTTGAAGGTGGTGGATGAGCTTTCCCTAGATGTTGCCGATGGCGAAGTTCTCGGGGTTATTGGCCCTAACGGCGCAGGAAAAACAACGTTGTTTTCCGTTATTGCCGGGCAGGTAGCACCTGATACGGGCCGCATTTTCTTTAAAGAAGAAGATGTCACGGCTATGCCACCTTATAAACGTTGTGCGGCTGGAATGGGACGGACCTTTCAGGTGCCGCGCCCTTTTCATGGCATGACGGTTTTTGAAAGTGCCAGGGTTGCGGCGAATTTTGGTGGCGGGATGAACGGTAGTATCGCGGATGATTTTGCTATCTCTGCCATTGATAGCAGTGGCCTGATCGGAAGCATCAATACCCCTTGCTCAGAGCTAACGCTCCTTGATCGCAAACGATTGGAACTGACGAGAGCTTTGGCGACAAACCCGTCGTTGCTTTTACTTGATGAAATTGGCGGCGGGCTTACCGACCATGAAATCCATGAACTTATTGAAATTCTCCAAGGCATTCGTGAGCAGGGCATCTCCATTATCTGGATTGAGCATATCGTTCATGCGCTGACCTCTTTTGTTGAGCGGCTGATGGTTATCAATTTCGGGGCCAAAATTGCAGATGGCGACCCGAAAGAAGTCATGGCCCTGCCCGAAGTGCACGAAATTTATATGGGGCTTGATGTCGATGACGCTGCTTAAAATTCAAGAACTCCATGCCGGCTATGGTCCCATTACGGCCCTTTTCGGCGTAAGTCTCGCGGTTGAAGAAGGGGAAACTCTCGCTTTAATCGGGGCCAATGGGGCTGGAAAAACGACGCTGCTCAGGACTATTACCGGGTTGATCGCACCTCATGAAGGTTTGATCGACTACGAAGGTCAGTCCATAGGAGGAGAAGCCCCTCATGATATAGCCACACGTGGTATCGCCATGGTGCCGGAAGGTCGACGGCTTTTTCCATCTCTGACGGTGGAAGAGAATATCCTCATGGGGACTTGTGCGGGACGCAAAGGCCCCTGGTCTCTCGATAAAGTCTATGAGCTGTTCCCTATTTTAAAGGAACGAAGTTCCCACCTTGGCACCATGTTGTCGGGGGGACAGCAGCAGATGGTCGCGGTTAGCCGGGCTTTGATGTCCAACCCGCGCCTCTTGCTCTGTGATGAGTTGTCCCTCGGTTTAGCCCCTATCATTGTTCAAGATATTTATAAAACCCTTGAGCAGGTTTCGGCCAGTGGTGTCAGCCTGATTGTGGTTGAGCAGGACATTAACCAGGCGATTAAATCAAGCGACAGCTTTTTGTGTATGCGCGAAGGGGAAATTGTCCTCAAAGGCACCAAAGAAAACGCGGATCGGGCTGAAATCGCTCACGCCTATTTTGGAAATTAAAAATTATGGTTGAATGGATTGATACCCTCATTCAAGGCATTTTGCTTGGAGGTTTTTTCGCCCTGTCAGGCCTCGGGTTGTCCTTGAGCTTTGGCATTATGCGCATCGTAAATATTGCCCACGGTGATTTCCTGGTTGTTGCGGCTTACATGGGGGTTGTTGTGGTTGGTTTAGTGGGAATTAATCCAATCCTTGCCATCGCTATTATTGCGCCTGTTATGTATGTGGTCGGCTATGGGTTGCAGCGTTCTCTTCTTAATCGCGCCGTGGATGGGAGTGAGTTAACTCCTTTACTGATAACCTTTGGCATTTCGATCATCTTGCATAACATCCTCCAGGAAATATTCTCGGCAGATTTTAAAAGCCTGGATGCAGGCCCAATTGAAGTAGCGAGCCTCGCCATTGGCGGAATTCGAATGGGGTGGTTTCCTCTTTCAATCCTGGTTGCAGCTTTTGTGGTTTATGGGGGGCTTTACCGGATTATGAATAATACGAAGTTTGGACGAATTGTTCGGGCAACGGTTGATGACCCTGAGGTGTCTTCGTTGATGGGGGTTGATACCAAAAAAATCTATAGTCTTGGCATGGGGCTTTCCATGGCGATCATTGGTATTGCCGGTGCTCTATATGGAATTAAATCTTCCTTCAGCCCTATGACCGGGGGGGACCAACTCCTCTTTGCTTTTGAGGCCGTCATTATTGGCGGTATGGGCTCAATTTGGGGGACCATGCTTGGGGGGATGGCTTTGGGCATTGCTCAGATTATTGGCTTCAAAATACATGCGGGTTGGGGGGCTTTTGCCGGACATATTATCTTCTTCGCCTTCCTCTTTATCAAACCCTCCGGATTGCTGGCTAAAGGAGACCAACATGCCTAATTCTGTAAAAACAATCCCCTCTGGCTGGAAAGTTGAAACCCCTCTTGTTGGTCCGGCTGTTCTTGTTCTTGCAGGTATTTCTCTGGCCATCTTTCCTTTTGTTGGCAGCACCGGAACTATGCGGTTGATGGTTGAGATTTTTGCTATGATTGCCATGGCCCAAGCCTGGAATTTACTGGCGGGCTACACGGGGTTTGTCTCTGTGGGTCAACAGGCATTCATTGGTATCGGAGCCTATGGTATGTTCATGTTCGCTCTAAAGGGGGGGATAGATCCTTTCTCAGCCGTTTTGCTCGGAGGGGCGACGGCTGGTCTGATTGGTGCTCTTGCCGCACCAGCTTTATTTCATCTCCGGGGGCCATATTTTGCAATTGGGACTTGGGTTCTCGCCGAACTTTTCCGAATTTTTATCACCAATAATGGCTACTTCGGTGGGGCCAGCGGGTTAACCTTAGCGCGGGTTTTGCGGGGAATCCCACGGGAGTTTCGCAATAATGCGACCTATTGGATTGCTTTAGTTTTGGCGGCAGTTTCTATTCTGCTGGTTTATCTCCTGCTGCGCTCACGGTTTGGTCTCGCCATCCGCACCGTACGTGATAACGAAGCCAGCGCAGAAAGTGTGGGGGTGAATGTTTGGGGGGTGAAATTCACGGTCTTTGTTATTGCCTCTTTTATCACGGGGTGCGCAGGGGCGGTTGCTTATCTCAACACAATGTTTGTCACCGCAAATGCGTCATTCAACGTCGAATGGTCTGCCTTGATCATCTTTGTGGTGATCATCGGCGGGATTGGAACGATTGAAGGGCCGATTATCGGGGCTTTGGTATATTTTTTCTTACGCGAATCACTTGCTGATTTTGGGACTTGGTACATCATTACATTAGGATCAGTTGCCATTGCTGTGATGGTTTTGGCTCCTGCTGGCTTGTGGGGACTTCTGGTAGAAAAATTTTCTATCCGACTCTTCCCCTCAGGGGCGATAGTGAAAAAAAATCCTTGAAAAATCAATCTGCTGTAACAAAGTTTCAGTAAACAGCCTTTTTAGGAGTGCGGTTTTCACGGGAATTGGTTTTAATTAACAATAGTTCTGTGGAATTTCAGAAAATTTCTAATTTTTTTATTTGATAAATTAGAATCCTAAGTTAAGGTTTGATCTTACGATTTGTAAAGATACTAAATCGGCACCCAAAAATGGGGTCGAAAAATCGGGTTAACAGGGAGACATAATATGAAAGTTCTTAAAACGCTTGCTGTCGCAAGCGCACTTACTGCCGCCGCCTTCGTTGGAACCGCTAGCGCGGGTACTCTGGATGATGTAAAGGCAAAAGGCTTTGTTCAATGTGGCGTGAGCACAGGTGTGCCAGGCTTCTCTTATAAAGATGCCAAAGGCAACTGGGTGGGCTTTGATCCATCCGTCTGTAATGCGGTTGCTGCCGCCGTTCTTGGCGATGCCAGCAAAGTTAAGTTCACGCCTCTCACCAGTAAAAACCGCTTTTCTGCGCTGACCTCAGGTGAAATTGACATTCTGGCCCGGAACACCACCTGGACCTTTAGCCGTGACGTGCAGCTTGGCTTCACCTTTATTGGCGTTAACTACTACGATGGTCAGGGCTTCCTGGGGCGTAAATCTCTTGGTATTAAAAGTGCTAAAGAGCTTGATGGGGCATCTGTTTGTATTCAAACTGGTACCACGACTGAGTTGAACCTTGCTGATTTCTTCCGGGTCAATGGCATCAAATATGAGCCAGTGCCGATTGAAACCATGGAAGAAGCTTTGGTCGCCTACAACGCGGGTCGTTGTGACGTGTACACCACCGATGCCTCTGGTCTAGCCGCGGCTAAATCAACCTTTGCTGATGCAGACAAGCATATGGTCTTCCCAGAAATTATTTCCAAAGAGCCTCTTGGTCCACTTGTTCGTCAAGGCGACGACCAATGGGCTGACATCGCTGGTTGGACCCTTCGTGCAATGATTAATGCTGAAGAGTATGGTGTTTCCATGGCCAATGTAGACGAAAAAGCTAAAGGGACGACAAACCCAGAAGTTAATCGTCTTCTAGGTACGGAAGGTGATCTAGGCACTATGCTTGGTTTAGACAAGCAATGGGGTCTTCGTGTGATCAAACAAGTTGGTAACTATGGTGATGTATTTGAGCGTTACCTCGGTGTTAAAACCCCGCTTGGTCTGCAACGTGGCGTGAACGCGCTTTATACCAATGGTGGCTTGATGTACGCAGCACCTATGCGCTAAGCCTATAATGAATTTGGGAGAGGCTTTGGTCTCTCCCATTTTTTTTAGCAACTTGAATTTCTCTCAGTCCAAACGGTGTAATCGATGGCAGACGAAACAAGTTCAGCCACGGCAAGCAATATAAATTCAGATGGCTCCATAAACCGCGGTTTAATCGGGCGCCTGTGGTACAATAAAGAATCCAGAGCTCTTATTTCTCAAATCGCCATTATTGGTGGCGTTGTTTTGTTCGTTCTCTTCATTGCCAATAATACCTATGAGAATTTGGCGAGGTTGGGTGCGGCAACCGGATTTGATTTTTTGTGGGCACCCTCAAACTACGATATTAACCAGCATTTTATTGAGTACTCATCACGCTCCAGTCACATGGACGCTTATATTGTTGGTGTTTTTAATACTTTGCTTGTTGCGATTGTGGGTTGCTTTCTGGCAACTGTGATTGGGTTTGCGGCGGGTGTGCTGCGCTTATCTCATAACTGGCTGATTTCCCGCCTTGCTTACGTTTATGTGGAGTTCACTCGAAACGTTCCGGTCCTTCTGCAAATTTTACTGTGGTACAGCCTTATTTTGCTGATGCCGAGAGTTAAGCAGGCCGTTGAATTTGCTCCGGGTTTCCACCTTTCAAACCGTGGCCTAGCTATGCCGATGCCGATTTTGGAATCTGGGTTTGGAGCTGTGCCGATTGCTTTTGTAATCGCTATTGTTGGGGCTGTATTTTTTGCGCGATGGGCAAAAAAACGCCAAGAAGAAACGGGTAAATATCTACCTGTCATCAGTATTAATATTGGCATAATCATTGGCTTGCCGCTTTTCGCATTTTTAGCTGCGGGTATGCCAATTACGTTTGATATGCCTGTTCTTAAAGGGTTTAACTTTAAAGGGGGCATGACTCTTCGCCCCGAGTTTGTGGCTTTGACCTGGGCATTATCGGCTTATACGGGGGCCTTTATTGCTGAGATTGTCCGCTCTGGTATTCAATCTGTTAGTCATGGACAAACGGAGGCTGCCTATGCTTTAGGTGTTCGACCAAGCTGGACCATGCGGCTCATTGTCGTGCCTCAAGCCTTACGGGTTATCGTCCCGCCTTTGACCAGCCAGTACCTTAACCTTACCAAAAACTCAAGCTTGGCTATTGCGATCGGTTATATGGACATTACCGCTACAATTGGCGGTATTACCCTCAATCAGACCGGACAAGCTCTTGAATGTATTGCCATTACAATGGCAACTTACCTCGCTTTCAGTTTAGTTATCTCGTTGGTAATGAACTGGTATAATAAGCGTGTTGCACTGGTGGAGCGTTAGATCATGGAAGATACAAAACGCCAATACCCCTTAGGGGAACATCCAGACTTACCACCACCGAGCAATACAGTCGGCCCGGTCCATTGGATCAGGGAACGTCTTTTCGGCTCGGTGACCGATACGGTGCTCACGCTTCTCGCTGTATATCTCATTTATGTGATTGTCCCGCCCTTTGTCGATTGGGCACTTCTCTCTGCGGACTTCTATGGTGAAAGCCGCTTTGACTGTAAAAGTTCTGGGGCTTGTTGGGCATTGATTGGGGCGCGCTATAATCAATTCATTTATGGATATGTCCCCTTAAGTTCTCAATGGCGGATAGACTTATCTTTTGTCTTGATGGCTGTCGCTTTAGCCCCTGTTTTGTTTGATAAAACCCCTTTTAGAAAACAACTTTTGATCTTTTCCCTCCTTTTCCCCTTTGTCGCTTTTTGGCTTCTGGTTGGCGGTTTCTTCGGGTTGGAATTGGTTGAGACCTCTAAGTTTGGGGGGTTAATGCTCACAGTGATCATTGGTGTGACAGGAATTGCTTTCTCATTACCCATTGGTGTTTTGCTTGCCCTTGGGCGTCGTTCTGAGATGGCAGGAGTTCGAAGCCTCTGCGTGCTCTTTATCGAGTTTATTCGCGGCGTTCCCTTGATTACTTTGCTCTTCATGGCCTCCTTGATGTTGCCCCTGTTCCTGCCACCTGGGGTCAACTTTGATGTGCTGCTTCGGGTGTTGATTATGGTGACCTTGTTTGCTTCAGCCTATATGGCTGAGGTAATTCGAGGAGGCTTGCAAGCTATTCCTAAAGGACAAACTGAAGCCGCCCAGGCCTTGGGGCTCAGCTTCTGGCAGAACATGCGGATGATTGTTCTGCCTCAGGCCCTCAAGATATCAATCCCCGGTATCGTGAATACCTTTATCGGGCTTTATAAAGATACCACCTTGGTCTTGATCATTGGTTTACTTGATCTGCTCGGTGTAGGACGCGCCATTCTTTCCGATCCAGATTGGTTAGGGTTGTCAACGGAGGTCTATGTTTTTGTCGCTTTGATGTTCTTCATCGCTTGCTTCGGCATGTCGCGCTATTCCATTTACCTCGAAAACAAACTGCATACCGGCCATAAGAGATAAGAGAGATTGATCATGAATGAAGATAAAACAGCTATTGAAATTGTCGGCATGCACAAATGGTACGGTAGCTTCCATGTGCTTAAAGATATCAACCTGACCGTAACGGAAGGGGAGAGGATCGTGATTTGTGGGCCTTCTGGCTCTGGTAAATCGACGATGATCCGATGTATCAATGCTTTGGAAGAGCATCAAAAGGGTAAAATCGTTGTTGATGGGACCCAACTGACCGACGATCTAAAAAACATTGATGCGGTACGGCGGGAAGTGGGGATGGTGTTCCAGCACTTTAACTTGTTCCCTCATTTGACTGTGCTTGAAAACTGTACCCTGGCTCCAATTTGGGTCCGTAATGAACCTAAACGTGAAGCCGAAGAGACCGCAATGAACCTTCTGGAACGGGTGAAAATTCCAGAACAGGCGAATAAATATCCTGGTCAACTTTCTGGTGGTCAGCAACAACGTGTGGCCATTGCCCGGTCCCTCTGCATGAACCCTAAGATTATGTTATTCGATGAGCCGACATCAGCTCTTGATCCTGAAATGATTAAGGAGGTTCTCGATACGATGATTGAGCTTGCTGAAGAAGGCATGACCATGTTGTGCGTTACCCATGAAATGGGTTTTGCAAAAACCGTCGCCAACCGGGTAATCTTTATGGATGGTGGCGAGATCATTGAGGAGAATGCGCCTGAACCATTCTTCGAGAACCCGCAAAACGATCGGACCAAGCTTTTCTTAAGTCAGATTTTACATCATTGATTTAAGGATCAATTGAAATGGGTTTACGTTCAAGTGCCCAAGACAGTAGGGAGCCTCCCCAAGGACCCAAGGAGTTACGTGCAACGATGCTGGGCTACTGAAACTGATTTTAAAATTAGGTTTTATATAAAGCGACAAGCTCTTCGACAGCGGTGATAGTTTCTGCGATATCTTCGTCGTCGGTGAAGTAGCCCGGTGAAAAGCGAACCGCCCCTTTGTTGGCGATAGTTCCAATATACTCGTGGGCCAGGGGGGCGCAATGAAGGCCGGTCCGACAGCAAATTCCCGCATCAGCATCCAGCATGGCCCCTGCCTGATCAGCAGGTAATCCGTCGATATTGAGGCTTAAGGTCGCGACCCGCCTTCCGTTTCCATTCGGGCCATAAAGGACTCTAAAGGTCAGAGCTATTGATCTGATATTAGAAGATAAATCTATAAATTGATGAAAGATTAGAAAACCATAACTCTTATCGTGTTTTATGCAGTAACTGTGACCACGGGATGAGAGAAAAGATAGCCGATCCCTCTTAGGGTTTTTATAGGATCTGTATGGTGGCTGTTTTCTGTCAGCTTTTTGCGGACTCGCAAAACCAAGGCCTCAAGGGCACTGTTGCCGTACTCATCGGAAGAGTAATCCAAATGTTCCAAAATACTGGACCTTGATACCTGCTCGCCAGGTTTTTCCAGAAGTAGGTTCATAAAGAGGAGTTCTTTGGAACTTAGTTGGTGGACGGTGCCGTGGGGAGCTTTGAGTGTCCAATTGACTTTATCAAAGACCCACGATTCAAAAAGTTGCTTTTGCGTTGATCCGTGCTTCTCTTCCATTCGAGAATAGAGATTTTTTATGGCAAAGGTGAGTTCGCGAATGTTGACTGGTTTAACTAAATAAAGGTCGGCCCCTTTTTCATAGCCGGTTACCCGGTCTTCGGCAGAGCCTTTGGCTGTTAAAATGATAATGGAGAGTTTGGTTTTTTCTCTCAGGTATTCGGTGACGGCGAGCCCGCTTTGATCGGGAAGTCCAATGTCAATAATGGCGATATCGAATTCATTTTCAGCCAAGGATTGGTAACATTCAATTGCGCTCCCGACTCCGGTTATCGCATAACCTTCCATGGAGAGGTTGCGTTGAAGGAGGTGGCGAAGGTCCGCATCATCTTCGACGAGGAGAATATTTGGTTCGTTATTTTTATCTGTCATATCTGCCAACTAAGGGGAGTTTACAATTGAAGCGGGTGTATTCGGAAAGACGGCTTTCCACAGTTATTTCTCCGCCACTTTGGTCGATTATTTTTTTGGTCAAATAGAGTCCGAGCCCCATACCAACGGTTGTTTCAGCATTTCGACCTCGGTGATATTTGTTAAATATCATTCCCAACTCGTCCTCTGGAATCCCAATACCTTTATCAGAAATACTTACATAAGCGAAGGTTCCATTAGATTTTAGCTCAATGGAGATGGGGGTGTTACCAGAAAATTTGAGAGAGTTCTCGACCAAATTTTCGATGCAGGTGGTAAGCTCATAGTGGGGAATACCGACATCAAGGAAGGTCGCCCCTCCAAGGTTTAAGTCAACCCGACCTGGGTTTAAGAGCAAATAGGCATCTCTGGTCAAAGTGAGAACTTCGACCAAATCGCAACTGTCTTTGAACTTATGGTTTTCTACGTAAGCTGAAATTCGTTCGTTGCGTAGTGAATTATCGACAAGGGAAACCAAACGATGGACCGCGCGACGCATCATGGAAAACTCAAGCTTGCTGTCATTGGGGGTGCTGGCTTCTTGCTGCTCTAGAAAGTCAATGCCCGCATTTATAATCGCGACGGGGGTGCGGTATTCATGGGCAAAGGTTTTTAGCATTCTACCTTGCTCATCAAGGTTTAATCGCAGTTGTTTGTTTGTACTATGGAGCTTTATGCTGAGAATTAGGAGGGGAAGAATTAAAAATAAGGCCCCAAAAATAACGATAACAATGAGCCTCTCATCATTTGTTGGAATAATTTCGTCTGAAAAGACTGTAGCCGCAACAACGGTTTCCCCTGAAAAAAGGAGTGCGGGAAGGGCTAGTCCAAAGGAGGCTAAGTATTTCATCAAGTGTTTTTATATGTTCAGAGCAAAAGTTCAGCGTTCATAAAAGGTACAGATGTTAAGTAGAAAAATCTATTTAATTGAGCATGAAATAGGGATCGTACAATAATCATCATGTAACGTAAGTTTTTGTTTATTTGTGTAGGGGAGCTTTAAAAAGAAACAAGCTCTTGCCAGCCCCCTTAACCATATGCGATTCTAGAGTAGCTATTAAGACTTAAAGGTAATAACGGCTGAAATGGATATCAAAGTTAAACAAGCAGCTCCCAATGTTTTCTCTGTTGAAATGGGAGATACAAAATTAGCTTTAGATGCGGAAGAGGTTAAGTCCCTCATGCTGCAGCTATCCAGGGTTATGGCACCTGCCATGACGAAGCCTAAAAACCGGACGGCCGCCTATAAAGAGTTTTTGATCAAAATTCGCACGGCAAATGATATTGGCATTCAAGGCCTTTTGACAGCCGTTGCCTCTGACCATTTGCTGGTCTTTTTTAAGCTTTGCGAAAAAGACAAAGTCCTGAAAAATAAACTTTTTAAAAACATGAGTGATAAATCTGCGCAGATGTTGCGAGAAGATTTAAGCTACCGTTTCCCGGACGAACTGCCAAAAAGCCTGATTGAACCCGCAATGGAGCGCATTCTCCATGAGGCGCGCCATTTGGAAGTTAACGGAACTTTGGTCTATCCAGAACAGCCTTAATTTAGGCAGCACTTTTGTCTTTACCTTTTTCGTCGGCTGATTTTTCTGGTGCAGGTTTCGGTGCCGCATTTTTAGAGGCCCCTCGGTCACCCTTGGTGCTTTTGACGTAAGCTCTTTGACAATGCTCCAGGCAATAAGGTTTGCTGGGGACAACGGGTTTGCCGCAGAATTGGAACTCCGGGGTTCCAGGTTCACCCGAGGGCCAGGCACACATGCTGCTTGTCAGGGCGGCCATGGTGATAATTTGAGGTTTCTCTGCTTTTTTCCGTTTTTTCGGTGCAGGAGCTTTCCCCTCAGTGCGTTTGATGGGGGATTGGCGTTTGGGCAGGCCCAAACGGTGGACTTTACCCACGACGGAATTTTTGGTGATTTCGAGGCGTTTGCCAATCTCAGCAGCAGAAAGCCCTTCGGCCCAAAGCTTTGTTAAAATGGCAATGCGTTCGTCTGTCCAGTCTGCGCTCATGGTTTTTGGGTTCCGTATATCGTCGGGTTTTTAAATTTCTAGTAAAATACTAGGTAGAAATACTACATATAGGACCTTGCGGCAAGATGGTCGCATTATTTAGCGCAGAATGGCGCCTGTAACCCCTTGTTTTTGGCGGTGTGCAGTGCACAAAACTTTACATCACGTGCATGGACAGTCAAGGGGGTCATGCGTATACTGCGCGAAATTTTGACAGAAAGCCAATACCAAGCTTGGTATATTGCGGAGGAAAGAGCATGGCGGATAATCCGAAAGTAACTTCGGAAGAGTGGAAAGCTGCAGCCGAGAAAGATTTGCGGGGAAAACCTCTTGATAGTTTGACCTGGGACACCCCAGAAGGCATTGCTGTAAAACCTCTTTATACAGCCGAAGATTTAGAAAATATTGACCATCTTGATAGTTTCCCTGGCTTCTTCCCTTTCCTGCGGGGGCCCCGTGCGACCATGTATGCCAACCGCCCTTGGACAATCCGTCAATATGCGGGATTTTCGACGGCTGAAGAGTCCAATAAATTTTATCGTGATAATCTAGCCGCAGGCCAAAAAGGTCTTTCGGTTGCATTTGATCTAGCGACCCATCGTGGATACGATTCTGATCACCCTCGGGTCATCGGTGATGTGGGCAAGGCGGGCGTAGCTATTGATAGCGTCGAAGACATGAAAATTCTTTTCGATGGTATTCCTCTTGATAAAATGTCGGTTTCAATGACCATGAACGGGGCCGTTCTCCCCATTCTTTCCGGTTATATCGTCGCTGCTGAAGAGCAAGGTGTGAAACCAGAGCAACTGGCCGGAACCATTCAAAACGATATCCTGAAAGAGTTCATGGTCCGGAATACATACATCTACCCCCCAACGCCAAGTATGCGGATTATTGCTGATATCATTGGCTATACATCTGAAAAAATGCCTCGGTTTAATTCAATTTCCATTTCCGGCTATCACATGCAGGAAGCCGGCGCGACCCAGGTCCAAGAGCTTGCCTTTACCTTAGCTGATGGTCTTGAGTATGCCCGTGCAGCCCTTGCTAAAGGCTTGGACATTGATGCCTTTGCCCCACGTTTGAGCTTCTTTTTTGCCATCGGCATGAACTTCTTCATGGAAGTATCAAAATTAAGGGCGGCACGTATCCTTTGGGCGGAACTGATGAGCCAGTTTAATCCTAAAGACCAACGTTCCTTGATGCTGCGGACCCACTGCCAGACTTCGGGTGTCTCTCTGACTGAAAAAGACCCTTACAACAACGTCATTCGGACCACGGTTGAAGCCATGGCGGCTGTCATGGGTGGAACTCAATCTTTGCATACAAATGCATTGGATGAAGCGATTGCCCTTCCGACACCTTTCTCAGCGCGGATTGCCCGTAATACCCAGATTATCCTGGCGGAAGAAACGGGTATTCCCAATGTTATTGACCCTCTTGGGGGCAGTTACTACGTGGAAAGTCTGACCAATTCACTGGTTCAAGAAGCCCGCAAGATTATCAACGAAGTTGAAGAAATGGGCGGCATGACCAAAGCGGTTGAAACGGGTATGCCGAAGATGCGGATTGAAGAAGCCGCCGCGCGCAAACAAGCCCGGATTGATCGGGGTGATGAAGTCGTAACGGGCGTTAACAAATACAAACTTGAGAAAGAAGATGAGATCGATATTCTCGATGTGGATAACAATGTGGTGCGTGAAAACCAGATTGCTCGCCTCAAGAAAATGAAAGAGTCCCGTGATGATATTGCTTGTAAATCTGCTTTGGAAGCTCTGACCCGTGCTGCTAAAGAAGGCAGTGGAAACTTACTTGAACTCTCCGTTCAGGCGACACGTGCTCGTGCTTCTCTCGGTGAAATTTCAGACGCGCTCGAAGTTGAGTTCTCTCGCTATCGTGCGGAAAGCCGTTCTATTTCGGGTGTCTATGGTGCCGTTTATGAAGGGGATGAAGGCTTCAAAAAAATCTGTGATGAAGTTGAGGAATTTGCAAAATCTGAAGGCCGCCGCCCGCGCATGCTGGTCGTCAAAATGGGACAAGATGGTCATGATCGTGGTGCTAAAGTGATTGCCACGGCCTTTGCTGATATCGGCTTTGACGTTGATGTCGGGCCTCTGTTCCAAACTCCAGAAGAAGCCGCGCGCCAAGCCATTGAGAACGATGTTCACCTGATCGGTGTTTCCTCTCAGGCTGCAGGTCATAAAACCTTGGTCCCAGAACTGATTAAAGAGCTTAAAGATCAAGGCGGAGAAGATATTCTCGTGGTTTGTGGTGGGGTTATTCCTAATCAGGATTATGACTTTCTTTATAAGGCGGGGGTTGCTGCTGTATATGGTCCGGGCACGAACATTCCTGTAGCTGCTGCGGAAATCATGGGAGTCATTAGAAAACACAAACAAGCTTAATTAAATAATATCGAACATTAGGCAGAAATAGGGCGGCAGAATTAAAATCTACCCGCCCTTTTTTTCTTTATGCCGCCCCAAAGCTATTCGTTTCCAAAAGAATGAAATTAGTTTAAAATCTCGGAGAGACGTTACGATTACAGTAAAAGCCAACGACAATGAATGAAAAGTCTGCTGAGAATGAAATAATCGTCGATACGTCGGTTATGATAAGTCTATACGGTAAAGAAAGACCAGATCGGTTCCGTAAAATCTTATCGATCTATGTACGTTCTAGCGAAAAAGATTTAGCAGACATTCACAAGGCATTTGCGGAGAAATCCCTACAGGCTATTTCTGACCTTATGCATAAGATGAAATCATCTTCAAGTTCGCTGGGGATTGTCAAAATGATTGATTTTTGTGTGGTATGTGAACAAGCCGCTAAAGATGGCGATTGGGCCGTTCTCAACCAAAAAATCGCTAGTTTGGATGGAATTTGGGCGGAAGTCGTAGAGTTTCAAAAGAACTACTGAGGCCCTAGAATAGCCTCTAGGCGTGTTTCCAAGGGGGGCTACACCGTTTATAGGGGGGGCGAGTTTCATGGCTCATGGCGGCGAGAAAAAAGGACTTTGCGGTCGTTGCGGCTTCCGCTTCTGAGTAGCTCTTCATAATCTTCAGGGCCAGCTTGCCCCTCCTGTACAAGAGTTTTGCCTTTTGCGACAAGGTTTTGTTCTGATTTATAGAGTTCAAAACTCATAGAATAAAAAAATTTCTTTGTAAGACGTTAAGATTAATTTGCAGATTTTATTTATATACCGAAAACAGTATCCTACCTTATGAAAAAATATGAATAAAAAACAACATTGTATGTTGAATGTTTCTCCAAACATCGCAAAATGTTGATAAGTAAAATAATTAGGAGGGAAATATGGTTGAAGCCGGAAGTGTCTTACCCAATTCATCGGGAAATTGGTTTTCACGTTCTTTAAGCCGTAAAATTGCGGCAACGGTTTGGGTTTCAATGGTTGTGGTGGGCAGTAGCCGATTAATTGTTGCCGGGCTCATAAGTGATGAAGCGCGTGACCTCACCAATGCTATTGTATTGGAGGCTATATCAGAACTCATCAATATCATAGTGATCATGTTTGTGGTCAATCTCTCTGCAACAAAAGTGGTCGACAGGCTTAATAGTGTGATGACCCGTCTTGCCCGAGGCGATTTGGCGGTTGAAATTCCTGATCGAAATCGAAGCGATGAGTTTGGGGCCATGGCCCAATCCCTTCAGGTGTTTAAAGAGACGGCTGTTGAGGCGGATAAATTAAAGGCCAACCAAGAACAGGAAAGAGATGCGGCTCAGCGGCACTTGAAAAATGAAATGCTCGCCCTTTCAGATGAGTTGGACAAAGCGGTGCAAAGTACAGTGACAACAATTGTCGAACGCTCTCAGCAAATGAACCAGTTGGCTTCAAAAATGAGTGAGGCGATTAGCAGGGTCAATACTGCGTCAACGGAAGTCACTGAAGTGTCTCAGGCCGCATCTGAGAATGTTGACGCTGTGGCGACCGCCTCGCAAGAATTGTCTGCCTCCAGCGAAGAAATCGGTAAGCAAGTCCAACATTCAAGTTCTATTGCCCAAAATGCTGTGATGGAGTCCTCTAACGCCAATCAGACAATTCAAGGGTTAGCTAAAGCAGCAGACCGGATTAGTGAAGTGGTCTCCCTTATTAATGACATTGCTGAGCAAACCAACCTTCTGGCCCTTAACGCGACCATTGAGGCCGCCCGAGCCGGTGAAGCTGGCAAAGGGTTTGCCGTTGTCGCTTCTGAAGTGAAAAACCTCGCTAACCAAACGGCAAAAGCAACAGAAGACATCAGCAATCAGATTAACGATATGCAATCAGCAACAGGCCAAGCGGTATCAGCTATTGGCGGTATTAGCGGTATTATTGAAAACATAAATGAAATTGCAAACTCAATCGCTTCTGCCGTTGAGGAGCAGGGGGCGGCAACCCAGGACATTGCACGTAATGTTAAAGAAGCCGCAACAGGGACTGATGCTGTGTCTTCACAAATGATAGATGTTACCAGCGAAGCAGGTGAAGCCGGAGATATGTCGGGGATTGTTCAATCTGCTGCGGAAGAAGTCGCCTCAGAGGTGCAAAACTTACAAGACCAGCTTACCCGCATTGTCCGGGAATCTGTCGCGGGAAACCGTCGGGAATTCCCTAGAAAACAAGTACCTTATGAAGCGCGCCTCAAGGTTAATGATCATTGGCTGGACTGTATGGTTAACGATATTTCGGTTTCTGGTGCCGAGATCAGTGCGGTGGATGAGGCCCTTGAAGGTTTAGACGTTGAATTGGAAATTCCAAATCTCGACTCTCTCATCCCCTCAACAATCGCAAGAGTAACTGAATATACCAGAGCTCTTCAGTTTCACTTAGATGAAGATTTAACCAACAGGTTAAAGGATGTGTTGCCTATAGAATAGGGGGCAGCCTTAATGTTTTTCAATCTTCTCTATGATTGAATGGAGTTCATTGATCGCGGCTTGTTTGTCGCCTTCTTTGCCCCCTTTTGTCTCCGGGCCACCAAAGATCATGAGCTAGGTATTTTGAAAGTTTAGACGATAACCCTTCGAGCATTTTGTTTTGCTCATCGAACTTGCCCTCGGCGATTACGGCAGTTTCAGCTTTAAAAAGGTTGTAACTCATTCTTCCCTCAATCTACCCCTCAATTACTTTAAGGTTGAATTTGGCATGCTCAAGGTCTTCTCCGAACTCTTCGCCCAGTTCTTCCATATTGTCGTCTTCTTCGTCATAGGCCCAGTAAATAACAACATTGTTGCCATTTTCGGCAACTTTATCGAGCATCTCAAACAATTCCATAAGCACTTTAGCGCTACTTGAATTGAAGTAGATAAGTTCAAAATAGAACGTGATGTCTGCTCCATCTTGTGAGGAGAGGTGTTCTTCTAGTTGGTTGATGGGGGGGCCGAAGAAAGCTGGAACGTCTTCAGGATAAGACTCTCCGCTCAAGGCAAAAACGTTGCTCGTAAAGTTAAAATCAACTTCCGGCGAACGTTCTGTCGCTTCGATTTTTATGTTTTCCATACCCGGAGTCCTCGCCTTTAAATATATGCTTTTAAACTGAAAAATGAATAATCGGTGTCAATATTCATAAAATCGAAATCGATACCGCGGGAGGCTTTCCTTGCGATATCAATAAAACCTACTCCAGCACCAACGCTAAATTCAGGAACGTCTCCTTTGAGCGTTTGTTTGTAGAGAACCTTTAACCCGGCCTTATCCAGTTTTTTAATTTCTGATAAGGATTTTTCAAGCCGAGAAACATCGCCTGAGAATATTTTGTTTCCACAAGTGACGTAAAAATCATTCTCGTCTTTGCCGACGGTTAAAACACCAAAGCTGAGTTCAGAGCTTCCGGCAGGAGCTTCGGGAAGTTCTTTTTCTGCTGAGTAGCGAATAACGTTTTGCATCTGCTCAACTAAAACGGCGAACACAGTTCGAGCTGTTTTTGTATCAGCATCATCCAGGGCTAATTTCTTTTTAATGGCATCCCCTATACCCGCTAGAATGCCTTCTGTCATGTACCCGCTATAGCAGAGCATGATCCCCCTTTCTTTGAGGTGGTTTCTGAATTCATACACTTCAGGGGCTAGCATGAACTTCTCCCTATCACGACTTAAGTTTTCGCTGACACGAAAACCTTGTCACCGTTCCTCTCTCATGGAGGAATGAAATATTTTTTACAACAAGTTTTCAATGTCGTCACTTGCTTTCGCTAGGATGAAGAGAGCCCGCTCATAAATCTAGGGTTTTAATGAAATAAAATTATTTATTCGTCGGTATATTATATCAATTGTGGCAATGGTGCTTGTTCTCGATTAAATTTATCGTCAAAATGGTACTACTGGAGAGCAATAACCACAACTCGTTGAAGAATGAAAACATACAAGGTCAATAAATATGGCGAAGATACTTTACGTGGAAGACAATGAAGATAATGCTTTTATGTTATCTACCTGGTTAAAACGCCAGGATCATCAAGTTCTCATTGCCGAAACGGGCGAAGAAGGTGTTGCCGCCGCCCTATCTGAATTGCCGGATATTATTCTCATGGACCTTGACCTCCCTGGGATCGATGGCTTTGAGGCGACGCGGCAAATAAAAGCCTGTAAGGAGACAAAACAAATTCCTGTTATAGTCGTTTCTGCCAATGCCATGTCCACGGATAAAGAGAAGGCCTTTGAGGCTGGGGCCGAGGATTTTGAATCTAAACCGATTAAATTTGATTCTTTAGACCAGAGGATGTCAAAGCTACTTGTTAAATAACCCAGAAAAAACCCTTCTCGATCTTTTCCAGTCAGCTGTTGAAGCGGCCAACCCAACTTTCTGTCTGCCAAGTCACCTACCTGATAAACCGAAAGGCCGAACCATTGTTATTGGTTTTGGAAAATCTGCTGCTGCTATGGCGAAAGTGGTTGAAGATGCGTGGGGCGAAGATGTCGAAGGGGTGGTCGTTACTCGCTATGGCCATGGCGTTGCTTGCCAAAAAATAAAAATTTTGGAAGCGTCTCATCCCGTTCCAGATCAGGCCTGTGTTGAGGCAACAGATGAAATTCTGCGAGCGGTTCAAGGGTTGGGAAAAGATGATTTGGTTCTTTGCCTCATCTCTGGGGGTGGTTCGGCTCTCTTTATAATGCCGCCTGAGGGGGTGACACTGGCAGATAAGCAGAAACTTACTCAAGACTTGCTTGCTTGTGGGGCCACGATTTCTGAAATAAACACGGTTCGTAAGCATCTTTCCTTAGTTAAAGGAGGGCGCTTAGCAAAAGCCTGTGCGCCAGCAAAAGTGGTTTCTTTGTTGATTTCTGATGTGCCCGGCGATGACCTCGCCTTCATTGCGTCGGGTCCCACATGCGCCGATAGGACCAGTTCCTATGAAGTCGAAGACATCTTGAAGCGTTATAAAATTAGCTTGCCGGACAAACTTCAAGAATACCTTAAAAGCCCGGAAGCCGAAACTTTAAAGCCCGGCGACCCTCTCTTTGAACGCGTTGAAAACCGTTTGATTGCAACGCCGCAAATATCTCTCGAAGCGGCCCAAAACAAAGCCCAGCAACAGGGCATTCCTTCCCTTATTCTCAGTGACCGTATTGAAGGTGAGTCTCGTGAAGTCGCAAAAGTTATGGCGGCAATTGCTCTGCAGGTAGCCGAGAAGAACCAGCCAATATCGGCCCCAGCCCTTCTCCTTTCTGGGGGCGAAACAACGGTATCTATCCAAGGTAAGGGGCGTGGAGGCCCTAATACAGAGTTTCTCCTTTCCCTTGCCATTATCTTAGATGGACACCCCGGAATATACGCCTTGGCTTGCGACACAGATGGTATTGATGGCAGCGAAGATAATGCCGGAGCACTCATTGGCCCTGAAACACTATCTAAGGCCAAAGCTGCTGGCCTGAACCCTAAAAGCTATCTGGCAAACAATGATGCTTACAGCTTTTTTGCAGTCCTTGGAGATTTGGTTGTTCTGGGGCCAACCCTGACAAATGTTAATGATTTCCGGGCAATTTATATCGCGGGAAACTAAACGCAATCTCCTTTCTCAAAGCAGATACTCTGACCACGGCAACAAATTCAGGATACAGATATGTTAACTTCATTTGTCATTGCCGCGTAGACGGGAATCTAGAGTTGCAAGAAAAATCAAATATCCCGTGAGAACAGTACATTAACATCCCTGTATTTCCGTCTGTGCGGGAATGACGCGAACTTTCCTCAATTGATAACCTGAGTCGTTGCCTTAGGAACGTTGTTTTTGCTTTGCTTGAATAACCTACTTGTGCAAGTTTTAATTATTAAATTAAAGGATATGCTAGGGGGGGGATTCATATGGCTGAAACACCACGACCGCCGATACCAGTGACCAAGGGAAGCGGCTTACCCTACCGAGACCGTGTTAACGAAGTTTATGTCGAAGATATCTTCAAGTGGTTAGGAGAAGGGTGGAAAGATTTTAAGGCCGCAAGCACCACCAGCATAGGTTACGGCCTGATATTTGTTCTTTCTGGCCTTTTTATGACTGTCGGAATGTACCTCAGTGGCTTTGAGTACTTAATTGCCCCCCTCATTGAAGGTTTTCTCTTGATAGGCCCTTCATTAACTGTTGGTTTTTATGCCATCAGTAAGTCCTTGGAAGAAGGGGAGGAGGCTTCATTCATTGGCGCAATATCGGCCTGGCGTCTTAACAAAGTCTCCCTTATTGCCATGGGCCTTGCTCAACTCATGTTTCTGATTATTTGGCTACGAATTTCAGTGCTTATTTTCGCCATTTCCTTTCCCTATATCCCTCTTGATTTACAAAGCATGATCAATGTAATTTTCTTCACGATGGATGGTCATATCTTTCTCGTGGTTGGTTCTCTATTCGGTGCAGGTCTTGCCTTTGTTGCTTTTATCACCGGGGCTGTATCGCTTCCCTTGATGATGGATCAAAAAGTAAGCCTGATTGAGGGGATTGTCACAAGTGTCGTCGCCGTCATGGTCAATTTCCGCACCATGATTGTTTGGGCGGCTGTAGTGGTTATGGTTACGGGGGCAGGTTTGTTGACCGGATATATCGGTTTGGTCTTTACCCTTCCTTTGATCGGCCATGTAAGTTGGCACGCCTATCGGGCGATTATCAAGCCTCAGGGTAATAAACCCATAAACACATGATTTTTACTGACAAAGTGGGGGGATAATGACTTTGGTTATTAAGCTAAACCGATTATTAAACTAAACCCTTGTCTGGCAAAATCAAATTGCTAACAACCTGGAGGCTCCAAGATGAGCGTTTTATTCGTTATCGGCGCGTGAAGCGATCAGTTTGTTTGCTCGTCCGAAGCTGATCATGGTTTATCCAAGGCAGCCCCTATTTTAAATAACAAGAGTTTGTCATGGATCAAATAATATTAAAATCTGAGTCCGATACCTTTGTGCCTATGGCTCCAACTCCTGTCATTCCTGAATACCTTAAGAATACCTATCACTGGGCCTATATCGACCCAAAGACAGTTTTCTGGCTCGACCGTGGATTGATCGTCTGGGCAATCCTCTGGGGAAATAGCGGGCGGTTGATGCGCTCAGCATTTAACGAGGTCTCTCCGGGGGGGAAAGTTCTTCAGGCTGCTTATGTTTATGGCAGCTTCTCTCCAAGTTTAGCCCGTCATGTGGGGGGGGAAGGCGAACTTGAGGTCATTGATATTGTCCCTCTTCAGGTAAAAAATTGCCGAGCCCGGCTTGAGGATATCGCTCAAGCTAAAGTACGTCTGGCTGATGCTGCGGAACCCGGCGGTGGCCCTTATGATGGAGTCGTTTGTTATTTTCTGCTCCATGAAATGCCCCAGGATAAAAAAACGGATGTGGTCAATGGGCTGCTTGGGACGGTAGCTCCTGGTGGCAAGGCCATCTTCGTTGATTATCACGAACCGACACGCTTTCATCCCTTGCGTGGTATTATGCACTTGATCTGGCGTAAACTTGAACCTTTCGCCTTGGATTTGCTGACGACGGAAATTGAAAATCTTACTGATAAAAAGGATGAGTTTACCTGGACAAAAGAAACCTTCTTCGGCGGCCTATACCAAAAAGTCGTCGCAACACGTCGGTTTTAGGGATTATTCTTTCGCTACACTGGTCTACTGCTGTTGCCAAATGGGGTTTGATCTCCTATAGAACACAACATTATTAAACAGACCAGATCATCGGAGACTATAATGGCTAAAAGTTCAACAGGTAGAAGAGGTGCGAAAAGCAGCTCTCCTCGTCGCGGCTCTAAAAATACCAGAAGCCGTGATCAACGCGCTGCGCGTAAAGTGACCATCAAAAACTGCATCAAAAGATCAGGCAGCCGCAAGAAAGCTGCTTAATCACAAAAGATTCTAAATTCTGGGGCGGTTCTTGGGCTTAAGCATCCATAGCCCTCCCAGGAATTAGCAAAACTCTGATACGACACTGCCCAGCTCTTGCATTTGCATGCCTCGGCAAAACAAATCCAAAAATATAGACGCTTTATGGGAAAATGGTGGGTCCGGATGGACTTGAACCAACAACCAGACCGTTATGAGCGGCCGGCTCTAACCAATTGAGCTACGGACCCACCGAGCAAAAGGTTTTTAAACAACCCTTCGTTAAACGGTTGATAGCAGAAGAAATTCGATCAGAAAAGAGTTCTCGAACATTCTTTGGATAAATATTGTAAGGTCGGGAATTTAGAGGGAAAAATTCCCCAAAAAATCGAAAAATTACAGCTTAAAGGTATTCCGCGGGCCTAAAAAAAAGGGGTCCATAAAAACAGACCCCTTTTTTCTTAACTCATCCTAGCGAAGCTAGTAGTCCAAGAAGCTGCGCAGTTTGCGGGAGCGGCTTGGGTGTTTTAGCTTGCGGAGAGCTTTCGCTTCAATCTGCCGGATACGCTCACGGGTTACGGAGAACTGTTGACCAACCTCTTCCAGAGTGTGATCGGTGTTCATTCCGATTCCGAAACGCATGCGAAGAACCCTTTCTTCACGGGGGGTTAAGCTGCCGAGAACCCGTGTTGTGGTTTCGCGCAGGTTGCCCTGAATAGCCGCGTCAAGAGGTTGGATAGCGTTCTTATCCTCAATGAAATCACCGAGATGGCTATCTTCCTCGTCCCCAATGGGGGTTTCAAGAGAGATCGGCTCTTTCGCAATTTTCAAAACCTTGCGAACTTTTTCGAGAGGCATGTTGAGCTTCACGGTGAGTTCTTCAGGGGTCGGCTCACGACCAATCTCATGCAACATTTGGCGCGACGTCCGAACCAGTTTGTTGATGGTCTCAATCATGTGAACTGGAATACGAATGGTCCGGGCCTGATCGGCGATAGAACGGGTAATCGCCTGCCTGATCCACCAAGTGGCATAGGTGGAGAATTTATAGCCGCGACGATACTCAAACTTATCCACCGCTTTCATCAGACCAATATTACCTTCCTGGATCAAATCCAGGAATTGAAGACCTCGGTTGGTGTATTTTTTGGCAATAGAAATTACGAGGCGCAAGTTGGCTTCAATCATTTCTTTTTTCGCTTTGCCAGCTTCCCGTTCGCCTTTTTGAACGGTTTTGACAATACGACGGAATTCGCCCAATGGCATTTTTGCTTCTTCTGAAATCAGGCCAATGCCTTCACGAAGATCGGCAATCTCGCCAGGGTATCTTTCAACAAAGCGTGACCAGCCTTTGCCTGGGAGTTTGGAAACGCGTTCGGCCCAGCCGGGATCAAGCTCATGACCAAAATATTGCTCAAGGAATTCTTCGCGTTTAACTTTGCACTTCACAGCAAGGCGCATAAGTTTGCCTTCTAGGCCCATAATAGCGCGGTTGAGTTCGTAAAGGTGCTCAACTAATTCTTCAATGCGAGAATTGTTGAGGTGAACATCATCCATTAATGCAACCAGTTCATGGCGCACTTTGTCGTAACGTTTTTCCAGAGGAGCGGGGACATTGTCACCCTTTTGAAGAACTTCCAGGCGCTGGTCCTGCATTTTGTGAAGTTTTTCATAGAGTGAAGCGATCTTTTCAAAATTTTCGACCACTTCGGGTGTCAACTTGAGTTCCATGGCGGCTAAGGAAAGATTGTTCTCTCCTTCGTCATCATCGGTATCTGCGTCACCTTCTCTTGTTTCGCTGTCACCGTCTTCGTTATCACCACTATCGTCTGTTTCAGAGTCGTCAGAGTCTTTGTCGTCGGTTTCTTCATCTGGATTGGTTGCAGATGTTTCACCGTCTGGGACGTCCTCTTCAGCAACTTCTTCACCGTTAAGGCCAGCAGGGGTTACGCCGTGGGTCGCTTCCAGGTCGATAATGTCGCGGAGCAACATTTTTTCTTCAACCAGTGCGTCGTGCCATTCAACGATTGAACGGATGGTCAGGGGGCTCTCGCACAGGCCCCCAATCATCATTTCCCGGCCAGCTTCAATCCGCTTGGCAATGGCTATTTCGCCTTCACGGGAAAGAAGCTCGACACTGCCCATCTCGCGCAGGTACATGCGTACCGGGTCATCGGTCCGCCCAACATCGTCGGCAACGTTACCGGCTGTACTGGTTTCAGCTTCTTCAGTTTCTGGAGCTGTAGGGTTTTCTTCGGTCTCTTCGTTTTCAACCACATTAATGCCCATCTCAGAGAGCATCGACATAGTGTCTTCGATTTGTTCAGAGGAAACCTGTTCAGAAGGAAGGGCTGTGTTCAGTTCACTATAAGTTACGAAACCGCGTTCCTTGCCCTTTGCTACCATCTTTTTGACGGCAGCACCTAAAGAATCAAGAAGAGGGCCGTCGTTGCCTTCTTCGCTACGTTCGCTCGTTTGGCTTTGCTTTGCCGCTTTAGCTGCCATTAAAACCCCACTTAAAAGTCAAAAGACGATTTATGATAGAATGAGCTCGCCTAGAACCCAGCATCAGAATCATCGTCCTCTGCTAATTGTTGTTCCATTTCGCGAAGTGTCCGTAAGGCAGCATAGGTTTCATCAGAGGGGGTGTCCTCAAAGCGCCGTTGCGCGTCCCTAATCTGCGTTTGCAGTTCTTCACGTCCATATAATCTAAAGGTCTGTTCCCAGCCTTTTAATGCGTCATCAGTTGAACGATCTGGTTTTGCAAAGCCAGCGTGGCCCAATACGGTCTTGTTCAACAAAATATCGGCGCTGCGATCACCTCTCTCAATACCGTTCTCATTGAGATGGTCCGCCAGCGCCTGAAAATCAAGAGTCGGTTTCTCAGCCAACGTCTTTAAGACCTCTTGGCGAAGTTTGTCAAGGTCTGGTGATGAAAAGGAAAGCGAACCGAGGCGTTCTGCAATCTCATCCGCAATTTCAGGGTGGGTCACCAGAGTTGCCAAAAGGATTTGTTCATGGCGGCTGCGTCGGTCCACGTGGGTGTTCATCCCTGATTTAGCTTCCAACTGGGTGTTCTTTTCCTGTCCCCAAGGGGCCTTGCGCCCTTGTTTGCTGCCTTGCCAAGGTTTTTTGGTCCCTGCTTGAGTGCGCCCGGCCTTCCATAGACGATTTTTTATGTCACTGAGATAATGACCCTGGAGGTCTTTATCCTCAATTTTAAAAGCGTGGTCTTTCAGCCTTTTTTCCAGCCAGCCCTTTTGTTCGGGGGTGGATATATTTTGATTGCCCCCTTCCATGCGCCAAAGCTGTTCAGAGAGGGGAAAAGATTCGTCCAGGAGGGCTTGCATGGCTTTCGAGCCTTGCTTTTGTATAAGGCTGTCCGGGTCTTCGCCTTCTGGGAGGAGGGCAAACTTGAGGCCATAGCCTGCTTTGAGATGGGGCAATGCCCGTTCTGCGGCGCGCCCTGCGGCCCTTTGCCCCGCCGTATCCCCGTCAAAGCACAGAATAGGTTCGCGTTCGACACGCCAGAGCAAAACAATTTGTTCCTCAGTTAAAGCCGTTCCTAGAGGGGCAACTGCATTATCAAACCCGCCTTGGGCCAGGGCGATTACATCCATGTAGCCTTCGGCGACAATGATTTGTTTTTTCTTGCGGGCCGACTCCCGAGATTGGGCCATGGCGTAGACCGTGCGCCCTTTGTGGAAGAGGGGGGTTTCGGGGGAATTAAGGTACTTTGGCCCATCTCCTTCGAGGATCCGCCCGCCAAAAGCAACCACGCGGTTACGGGTGTCGGTAATGGGGAACATGACCCGCCCCCTAAACCGGTCATAGGGTTTTCTATTCTGGTCGTCTGGCTGGATGATCAACCCGGCCTCTAACATCTGCCCTTCGTTGGCCCCTTCTTTTGCCAAAGCCCCTTTGAGCCCATCTCGTCTGTCGGCAGAAAATCCAAGGCGGAATTTTTTGATGGTCGAATCGCTTAAGCCGCGCTTTTGCAAATAGGTAAGGGCTTCCCGTCCTTCGGGCATACGAAGCAATTTTTCATAATGAAGGGTCGCCAGTTCCATGACTTCGTATAGATTTTCTGCCCGTTGTGCCCGCTCCCGTTCTTCAGGAGAATCTTCTGGTACATCCATCCCCGCCGATTCGGCTAATTGACGCACCGTCTCGGGGAAGCTGCGTCCGTCGACCTTCATGATGAAATCGATGGCAGTACCGTGCTCGCCACAGCCAAAGCAGTGGTAAAAGCCTTTTTGTTCTTCAATATGGAAGGAAGGGGTTTTCTCGTTGTGGAAGGGGCAACAAGCCCACATGTCTTTACCTTTACGCACAAGCTTAAGGTGCTTGCCAATGACACCAGACAGGCTGGTGCGCATCTTCAATTCATCAAGAAATTGAGGCGTAAAGGCCATTAACCGTTTATCCCGCTGAAAACCCCGTAGACGTCGTTTTTATATTAAAGAAACGAGGGTGCCAATGCTAAGCAAGTGCTTTTTTGGCAGCAGCTCCGGCTTTTGCGAAATCCATTGACCCTGCATTGCGTTCCCGCAAGGCCGCCATAACTTGACCCATTTCCTTGAGGGATGAGGCACCGAGTTCTTCAACAACAGCATTCACTGCTGCAGTGATTTCTTCTTCACTCATCTGTTTAGGCAGGAATTTCTCGATAATGGCAATCTCATCGGCTTCCTGCTCAGCGAGTTCCAAGCGACCACCTTTTTCGTACATGGTGATGCTTTCGCGGCGTTGCTTTACCATAGACTGTAGCAAAGAGATAATATCATTGTCAGCAATGCACCCATCAGCCTCGCTCCCACGGGAAGCGATATCCCGATCTTTTAGAGCTGCAAGAATAAGTCTAATGGTTTGAGTTTCACGCGTATTTTTGGCCTTCATAGCGGCCTTCATGGCGTCTTTCAAGCGATCACGAAGCACAGTCCCACCCGGTGTTGTTCTGGAAAGCCGATGAGAATACAGTAAAAAAAGTAAAAAATCAACCTTGATTATTTTTCTAACTCATTGAAAAACAACACCTTTTTAAAATAAATCCAGGCTTGACGCGGCACCTTCAATCCCTTATCAACGCCGGAATTTGCGTGAACGTCGGCTACCTGTCGTTGAGGCCTTCAAAGGGCCAGATAGAGACTCCCTTTTGTGGGTTTGAAGCGATATAGTGTGGCGGCTTCCAGCGCACCGATTTTTGCCGTTCTTTATTTTTTTCGATTGGCGTGACCATGTCCGATACTACTGCACCCATTGCCCCTACTCCTAGCGGAGTGAGGCCTCCCGGCACAAACGCAGCCCTGGTTCTGAGTGATGGAGCCGTCTATTGGGGGAAAGGTGCTGGTTGTCAGGGAATCGCCATTGGCGAGGTTTGCTTTAATACTTCCATCACGGGCTATCAGGAAATTTTAACTGACCCTTCCTATGCCGGGCAAATCATTACCTTCACTTTCCCTCATATCGGTAACGTTGGGACGACTGATGAAGATTTGGAATCGTCTGTTCCGGCTGCTCGAGGATGTATCCTAAGGGCCGATATTACGGACCCCGCCAATTGGCGTTCCGCTCAGCCTTTGCAAGAGTGGCTTGAAGCCAAGCAACTTGTCGCCATAACCAATGTTGATACTCGCCAACTGACACGACATATTCGCGATAGTGGTGCTAAGGTCGCCGCCCTACTTTATTCTGAAGCTGACGATCTTGATCTCCAGGCTCTCAAGCTGATGGCTTCTTCAACCCCGGACCTCAATGGCCAAGATCTGGCGAAAGAAGTTACCTGCAAAGCACCCTATGAATGGACCGAAGGCACCTGGACCATTGAGAAGGGCTTTGAGAAAAATCCAGAGACGCGGTTTCATGTGGTTGCTATGGATTTTGGTGCCAAACATAATATTTTGCGCTGTCTTGCTTCGGCGGGCTGTAAGGTGACGGTGGTTCCTGCCAATACCAGTGCCGAGGATGTTCTGGCCTATAAACCCGACGGTGTGTTTCTTTCCAACGGCCCCGGCGACCCCGCCGCAACGGGGGCCTATGCCGGGCCGACCATCAAAAAGATTGTCGATGCGGGCCTGCCGACCTTCGGTATATGCCTCGGTCACCAAATGCTTTCTATCGCCCTGGGGGCTAAAACCCATAAAATGGACATTGGGCACCGTGGCGGGAACCAGCCCGTTAAAGATTTGGCTACCGGAAAAGTAGAGATTACCTCCCAAAACCATGGTTTCGTGGTTGACGGTGACAGCTTGCCAGAGGACGTTGAATTGAGCCATGTTTCGCTCTTCGATGGGTCTGTGGAAGGCATCAAGCTAAAAGGCAAACCCGTTTTCTCCGTCCAATACCACCCCGAAGCCTCCCCCGGACCGCAAGACAGCCACTACCTGTTCAAACGGTTCGTGGATTTGATTGCGGCGAGCAAGTAGGGGAACGGTGGTTAAGGCTTTGCTGACTTGGCTTGGTGGCTAAAGGTGTGCTGGGTCACAGAGGGCACAGAGCTAGTGAGGATGTCTTTTGCTGGTTGTTCGAGGCAAGTAAAAATTTCGTCATGCCCGGACTTGATCCGGGTGTCCACGTCTGTCCTTGTGGCACAAAGAGGAAAGAAGGCGTGGGTCACCGGGTCAAGCCCGGTGATGACGTAAAGAATAAATTGGTGTCGACGTGACTAAAAAATAATGGGTGGCTTTTGATCTTCAACTCATAGCCATGACAAGATTTATATATAGCCCTGAATAGGGTGCAACGAAGTTACTTAGGTTAGAGAAATGCCCAAACGGACAGATATTAACAGCATTCTTATTGTCGGCGCGGGGCCGATTGTTATTGGTCAGGCTTGTGAGTTTGATTACTCAGGTGCTCAGGCTTGTAAAGCACTGCGGGAAGAAGGGTACCGGGTGATTCTGGTGAACTCGAACCCGGCGACCATCATGACCGACCCTGATCTGGCGGATGCCACCTATGTGGAGCCGATTACGCCGGAGATGCTGACTAAGATCATTGATAAAGAGCGTCCAGATGCCTTGTTGCCGACTATGGGGGGGCAAACCGGCCTTAATGCGGCAATGACGCTTTTTGATAGCGGGGTGCTTGAGCAGTACGGTGTCGAAATGATCGGCGCGAAGGCTGACTCAATCCGTAAAGCCGAAGGTCGGGAAGAGTTCCATACTGCTATGCAGAAGATTGGCCTGGACCAGCCTCGCAGTGAGGTTGTTCGGGATATGGCAGCAGCACGAGAAGCCATGGTAAAAATCGGCCTGCCGATGATTATTCGTCCGAGCTTTACCCTTGGCGGTCAAGGCGGTGGTGTTGCTTATAATAAAGATGAATTTGATCAAATCGTTGCTTCTGGCCTGGCGGCTTCTCCGACTACTGAGGTTTTGGTAGAAGAATCCATTATCGGTTGGAAAGAATATGAGATGGAAGTGGTTCGCGACAAAGCGGATAACTGTATTATCATCTGTTCCATCGAAAACGTCGATCCTATGGGGGTCCATACGGGTGATTCCATCACCGTGGCTCCCGCTTTGACCCTGAGTGACAAAGAATACCAAATCATGCGTAACGCCTCTATCGCAGTCTTGCGGGAGATTGGGGTTGATACGGGCGGATCGAACGTTCAGTTTGCGGTTAATCCTGAGAGCGGACGTTTGATTATCATTGAGATGAACCCTCGGGTAAGTCGTTCCTCAGCCTTGGCCTCGAAAGCGACCGGGTTCCCCATTGCAAAAATCGCCGCCAAGCTGGCTATTGGCTACACCCTGGATGAGCTGGACAACGATATTACTGGCTGCACCCCAGCCTCGTTTGAACCGACCATCGATTATGTCGTTACCAAAATCCCGCGCTTTACCTTCGAGAAGTTCCCTGGAGCGGAAGCGTTGCTCTCCACAGCCATGAAATCTGTTGGTGAGGCCATGTCCATTGGTCGCAACTTCCAGGAGTCTCTGCAGAAAGGTTTGCGCTCCATGGAAACCGGGTTGCGGGGGCTGAATGAAATTGAAATTGAAGGGGCTGAGGGCGGAAAAAATAAAGATGCCATCCGTTTACAGCTTGGCATTGCCCGGCCTGACCGTTTGTTGGTGATTGCCCAGGCATTCCGTTATGGGATGACCGTAGAGGAAGTGAAACTAGCCTCTAAATACGAACCTTGGTTCCTTGAGCAAATCAAAGGGATCGTCGATGCAGAAGATGAGTTGCGCATCAAAGGTTTGCCGAACGATGCGCCGACCATGCTCAAATATAAGAAAATGGGCTTCTCAGATGCTCGGCTTGTTGAGCTAACGGGACGTGACCGGGAAGTTGTCGCCCATCGGCGCCATGTGCTTAATGTGCACCCGACCTATAAACGGGTTGATACCTGTGCTGGGGAATTCCCGTCTAAAACACCTTATATGTATTCGGCCTACGAAGGCGACGGTATGACCGTTCCTCAGTGTGAGTCTGAGCCCAGTGATAGAAATAAAGTGGTTATTCTTGGTGGTGGCCCAAACCGTATTGGCCAAGGGATCGAATTCGACTATTGCTGTTGTCATGCGTCTTTTGCTCTGGCTGATGCCGGATATGAAACCATCATGGTTAACTGTAACCCTGAAACCGTTTCGACTGATTATGATACCTCGGACCGTCTCTACTTCGAACCATTGACCAATGAAGATGTTATTGAGTTGATTAGGGTTGAGCAATCTCGCGGTTCTGTGAAAGGCGTGATCGTTCAGTTTGGTGGTCAAACCCCGTTGAAATTGGCAGATGCCCTGGAAAAATCAGGTATTCCGATTTTGGGAACCTCGCCGGATGCGATTGATTTGGCTGAGGACCGGGAACGGTTCCAGCAATTGCTCCATGACTTGAAATTGCGCCAGCCTGTCAATGGTCTCGCCCGTTCTGAAGGCGAAGCGGTTAAAGTAGCGGAACGAATCGGCTATCCTTTGGTTATTCGTCCCTCTTACGTGTTGGGAGGGCGGGCGATGGAAATCGTTCATTCCTTAGAGCAACTTGAGCGTTACATGCATACCGCGGTTCAGGTTTCCGGTGATAGCCCCGTTTTGCTTGACAGCTTCTTGCAAGATGCTGTCGAAGTGGACGTGGACGCCATTTGTGACGGAGACCGGGTCTATGTTGCCGGGATTATGGAGCATATCGAAGAGGCGGGTATTCACTCCGGTGACTCCGCTTGCTCATTGCCACCCTACAATCTAAAGCCAGAAATTATTGCAGAACTGAAACGGCAAACAAATCTCCTAGCTCACGGCCTTAAGGTGGTTGGGTTGATGAATATTCAGTTCGCGGTTAAAGGGGATGATATTTATATCCTTGAAGTAAATCCTCGGGCCAGCCGGACGGTGCCTTTCGTTGCCAAAGCAACGGGTATTCCGATTGCGAAAATAGCCGCAAGGGTGATGGCGGGTGAAAAGCTCGATGAATTAAATGTCCCCGAAGATACCCCGGTCCTTGACCATGTCGCGGTAAAAGAGGCCGTTTTCCCGTTCTCTCGTTTCCCAGGTGTTGATATTATTCTCGGCCCAGAAATGAAATCCACGGGTGAAGTTATGGGAATTGACAAAGATTTCCCAACAGCTTTTGCCAAAGCACAACAGGGCGCGAGCGTGCAGCTACCGACAGAAGGTGGGGCGTTTATCTCCGTCAGGGATCGGGATAAAGAAGCGATTTCAGGAGTTGCCAAGAAACTTGTTGCATCTGGGTTTGAGCTTATTGCCACAAGTGGAACAGGAAAATACCTTAAAGAACAAGGGCTTGCTGTTCGTATTGTCAATAAGGTCCCCGAAGGTCGTCCCCACTGTGTAGATACCATTCAAAATGGGGATATCCAATTGGTGATCAATACCACCGAAGGGGCGCAAGCGATTTCTGATAGTTTCAGTATCCGTCGTTCGGCTCTTGTGCTCAACATTCCCCACTATACAACGGTGGCGGGTGCCGATGCGGCGGTAAGGGCTATAGATGTCCTGAAAAAAGGAACCCTTGCAGTTTCGCCACTACAAGACTATTTTACGGCCTCTGATTGATATCAGCTTTATAAAAGAGCATCTTGGCGACCCGGGAAACGGAGCCGCACGAGGGCTCTTTTGTTCGTTGTTATAACGAGGGTATCATAGGGACTTTGAAACAATAACCAAAACGAAGGTGTGTTTTTAAAATGGAACGCATACCCATGACCAAGGCGGGCAATGACCGTCTTGAAGCAGAATTAAAAAATTTAAAGAGCGAAGAGCGTCCGGCAATTATTAAAGCCATCGCCACAGCGCGTGAACATGGTGATCTTTCTGAGAACGCCGAGTATCATGCTGCCCGCGAGAAACAGAGCTTTACTGAAGGCCGGATCAGCGAGCTTGAAGCCGTTCTCAGTCGTGCTGACGTGATTGACCCCAGTACATTGTCCGGCGATGTCATCCGCTTTGGCGCGACGGTTTTGGTGGTTGATGAAGACACGGATGAAGAGGCCACCTACCAACTTATTGGCAGCCATGAAGCCGATATTTCGCAAGGTCGCCTGTCGATTACAGCCCCACTGGCTCGTGCTTTAATCGGAAAAACTTTAGGTGATTCTGTTGAGGTTCAAGCTCCTGGTGGCTCAAAATCTTATGAAGTCCTCAAGGTAGATTACATTTAAGTCCGACCTGCATATCTGCACAAAAAAAACCGGCTTCATAATGAGGCCGGTTTTTTTATGATTTATTTATAGCTATTCTGTTTCTGGGTCAGGAACATTCACAGTTAAGGGCACGCCTGGTCTGTTTTTTGCGGTCCGAACTGCGAGGGCAGACTTGACATGGTTCACGTTGGGGGCGGCGGTGAGGCGTTCCGTCAAGAAACTTTGATAAGAATCCCAGTCTTGTTCAACCACTTTAAGTAAAAAGTCTGTTTCACCAGCCAGCATATGGCACTCACGCACTTCTGGCCATTGACTGACCAAATTCTCAAAAGCTTTGAGGTCGGGTTCTGCTTGGCTATTTAACCCGACGTGAGCAAAAACAGTTACATGAAACCCAAGAGCACCGGGGTCTAATTCAGCATGGTAGCCTTTAATGTAGCCTGATTCTTCAAGGGCTCTCACCCTGCGCAAACAAGGTGGTGCTGAAATACCAGCACGCCGCGCCAACTCAACATTGGTCATCCGACCGTCTGTTTGAAGATCTGACAAGATACGACGATCAATCCTGTCTAGTTTAACCCGCTGCATAATTTCTATTCGCCCCCGATAATATCTTCACGAAAGGATGTTTCCCAAACGCGCAATATTATTACAGAAATGAGCCGGATTGAACAAGGCTATTATATTTTTTCCCTTAGAATGAATCTGTTGCTGAAAGGGGGATTTTCCTGACTTATCCACTGTTTCCCTCTTGATACTGTGATTTGTAATCATTATGGTGTCGCCAGTTTGGTTTTGTTCTAATAAACAAGCAACTTCACTTATCATAAAGAGGAAATCCCTATGAGCGACTCCCGTGTACTGGTCACACAAGAAGCCCCGGACTTTACCGCTCCAGCCGTAATGCCCGACAATTCTATTGATGAAGAATTCAACCTAAAGTCTTACCTTAAAGGTTCTTATGGTCTGGTTTTCTTTTACCCTCTGGATTTCACCTTTGTTTGCCCTTCTGAAATTTTGGCCTTTGATCACCGCATGAAAGCTTTTGAAGAGCGTGGCGTTAAGGTCGTTGCTGTGAGTGTTGATTCTCACTTTACGCACCTGGCATGGAAAAACACCCCGGTAAACGACGGTGGTTTGGGTAATGTTCAGTTCCCTATGGTGGCTGATTTGACCAAGCAGATTGGTCGTGACTACGGTGTTTTAATCAATGATGCGGTTACCTTGCGCGGGACTTTCCTGATCGACAAAGAAGGTAATGTACGCCATCAAGTTGTTAACGACCTGCCTTTGGGCCGTAACGTTGATGAAGCCATCCGTATGGTTGATGCCCTGGCTTTCCACGAAGAGCATGGTGAAGTTTGCCCTGCTGGCTGGAACAAAGGTGATGATGGTATGACTGCGACCCCAGACGGTGTTGCTGAATACCTTAGCAGCAATGCTGATAAGCTCTAAAAATACCCAAAAATGAATTGATTAAAGGGGGGCTTTACGGCCTCCTTTTTTTATACATAAATTTCCACAGTTAAATCGCTCTCTAGCTCTTGCCTCGCCAAGGCTACCTTTCTATTTTGTCAGTAACTTATTTATATTAAATTCCCAACGAGGTTTCGTCCAATGTCTACCAACCACCATGCTAAGGTGATGATCATCGGTTCTGGCCCAGCTGGCTATACTGCAGCCATCTATGCCGCTCGTGCTAATTTAAAGCCGATGTTGGTTAAGGGCATTCAGCCCGGTGGGCAATTGACCATCACCACGGATGTGGAAAATTTCCCAGGATTTGCTGAAAGCGTCCAAGGGCCTTGGCTGATGGAGCAAATGCAAGCCCAGGCCGAAAATGTTGGAACGGCGATGTTCGAAGATACCATCACCGAAGCCCACTTGAGCGAACGCCCATTCCGTCTTGTAGGTGATTCTGGGGATACCTATACCGGAGACACCGTTATCATTTGTACCGGAGCTACAGCCAAATGGCTGGGCTTAGAAGGGGAAACGACTTTCCAGGGTCAAGGTGTATCAGCTTGTGCCACTTGTGATGGTTTCTTTTATCGTGAAAAAGAGATTGCTGTGGTTGGCGGTGGCAATACTGCCGTCGAGGAAGCCCTCTTCCTTACCAATTTTGCCAGCAAGGTTACGTTAATCCATCGCCGTGATGAACTTCGGTCGGAGAAAATTCTTCAAGACAGGCTTGCGAAAAATAGCAAAATTGAGATGGCATGGGATACGGTGGTTGAAGAAATCCTTGGCGAAGGCCCCTTGCCTGGAGTCACTGGATTGAAGCTGAAAAACGTTAAAACTGGCGATGAAAGCAAACTGGCTGTTGACGGTGTTTTCATTGCCATTGGTCATAGTCCAAATACTGCCCTGTTTAAAGATCAGTTGACCATGGATGAAGAAGGCTACATTGTTACCGCGCCGGGAACGCCCCGGACAAACATTCCTGGCGTATTTGCCGCTGGGGATGTTCAAGATAAAATATACCGCCAAGCGGTAACGGCAGCAGGGACAGGGTGTATGAGTGCTTTAGAAGCCGAAAAATTCTTGGCGGAAATGGAAACTCAAGAAGCCGCTGAATAAGTAATTAAAACCAGGCTTTCCCCTGAGAGGAAAAGGCAATGGATTGGGATAAACTGCGAATTTTTCATTCGGTCGCGGAAGCCGGGAGCTTTACCCATGCGGGTGAGGTTCTGAATCTCAGCCAATCCGCCGTGAGTCGCCAGATTAGTGCCTTAGAAGCCAGCCTTAATTGCCACCTGTTCCACCGCCATGCCCGCGGATTGATTCTCACCGAGCAAGGGGAGTTACTTGATAAATCAGTTCACGATATTTTTGGCAAGCTGGCGATGGTTGAGGCTCAACTCAATGAGAGCAAAGAGCGCCCAACTGGTCCTTTGAAAATTACTACTACAATTGGGTTTGGCACCATATGGCTTACGCCTCATATGAAAGAATTCATTGAGCTCTATCCAGACATTGAACTAAGCCTTCATCTGACGGACGGAGAAGTCGATTTGGCAATGAGGGAGGCCGATGTTGCTATTCGGCTTACGGAACCAACTCAACCTGACCTTATTCAACGCCACATAGCGACTATGGGATTCCATATCTACGCGTCCCCTGAGTATGTTAAAAACCATGGTATGCCCAAGACGGTACAAGAACTCGATAATCATAGTCTTGTGATTTATGGGGAAGGGGAGTTGCCGCCAAGCACAAACCTGAATTACCTTCTTGAAATTGGGGCAGACCCTGATAAACCCCGCAAACCTGCCATTAAAGTCAATAATATCTACGGTATTTTTAAAGCGGTTCAAAATGGCATTGGCCTTGGCTTCCTGCCCAATTATATGGACCATCTAGGCAGGTCAAACCTTATCCCTGTCTTGCCTGAAGTCGAAGGGCCAGAGACTGAGATTTACTTTGTTTATCCTGAAGAGCAACGCCACTCAATGCGTATTCAAGTCCTACGGGATTTCCTTCTTCAGGCTTTTGCACCAGTAGACAAGCGCGCCAGAAAATAACCTCAATCTCCCAGTATGCGTTTTATGCATGGGTGTGTTGGCAAAATGGCATTTGTTTCTTTAGGCAGGGTCAACTAAATTCCTTTTTAGACGATGTTGCGACGCAACAAAGTCTTTTCCTCAGGCTTCGGCTTGAGAAGAGGGGGCTTCTTTATTGAAGCGTCCTACGTCTCCCAGACGTGAAGCCTCCCTGTTAGACTCGCCCGACCCATTGTGGTCGGGCTTTTTTTTGGAAAATCGTATTCATGAGGGGGTATTCCAAAAACGCATGCCTGATGGCGAAAAAAATCAATGGTCATATTGCGCTGCAGCATGTATAAGTTCTCTCAAGGCGATGCTGCAGCGCAGCAAAGTCTTTTCCTCAGGCTTCGGCTTGAGAAGAGGGGGTTTCTTTATTGAAACGTCCTACGTCTCCCAGACGTGAAGCCTCCCTGTTAGACTCGCCCGACCCATTGTGGTCGGGCTTTTTTTTGGTTTATTTCAAATGAGTCTTTCGTAAGGGCAGCAGATGGGGGCAGGGTTAAATGCACCCATCTGAGTACTGTTTTCATGCTTTGCAGTGAGTTATTTCAAGGCTTTTGCTCTGGCGGCAATTACCTGGTCAGCCTGTTTGCCCGAAAACTCTTGCAGATGGTCGAATTCATACTCGTATGTCCCGACACCAAGGGTTAGCGAACGGAGTTCTACGATCAAATCTCCGGTTTCGGCTTGGGGCATCATGGCTTTTACTTCATCCCATCCGGTACGATTTTCATTTGCATTAAAGCCAAGGATTTGGCCACGACGCCCACTCACAAGGCGTTGGATTTTTGAGGTGAACTCGTTGGGGATGGAGATTGTCACGTTCAGGATTGGTTCAAGCAGGACGGGGGTGCATTGAGGCATCCCTTCTCGCATGGCTGCTGCTCCGGCTCTTTGGAAGGCCATATCTGAGCTATCAACCGGGTGGTATTGCCCGTCGGTCAGGACAACGGCAAGATCAACCACTTGGAAGCCAAGGGGGCCTTGTTTAAGGTATTCGACAATCCCTTTCTCAACAGCAGGAATATATTGTTTGGGAACCACGCCGCCCGTAATGGTATCGCTGTAGGAGAAGCCTTCACCTCGAGGCAGGGGTTTGATATCGATGTGGACGTCACCATACTCGCCATGCCCCCCGCTTTGTTTTTTGTAGCGGGCGTGCTGGGAGACTCCCTTGCGAATGGTCTCTTTATAGGGGGCGTGGGGTCGGTCTGTCAGGATGCTAAGGCCATAATCATTTTTCAGCCTGGCTGCTGCAATCTGTAAATGGATTTCACCTTGTCCTTGGAGAAGAAACTCCCCGGTGTCTTCATTTTGCATATAGCTGAGGGAAGGGTCTTCCTCCGCGAGTTTTTGCAAAGCCCCCATTAGCTTCACTTCATCGGCTTGATTCTCTACATGTATTGCAAAAGCGAAAAGGGGAGAAAGAGGTGCAGGCCAGATTGTCCCCTCTATAGGGCCGGAGGTTGAGAGCAAATCACCGGTCTGAACACTGTCCATCCTCGCGAGGGCCACGACATCACCTGCCACGGCTTTTGAAATCTTTTTAGTCTGTCTTCCTACCATTTTTGAAATACCGCTCACACGGTTTTCACCTAGGGAATCGCCATCTTTTAGCTTTCCGGACCAAAGACGGGCGAGGGAGAGCTTGCCGCTGTGTCCTGCATGGAGGGTTTTAAATACTTGAACGGCAGCTTCGCCATCTGGCGCACTTATCCCTAGCCGTTTGGTTGTTTTTGCGACTTCACAAGTTTCATGGCGTAAGGCCTTAAGAAGACGGGTGATGCCATTTTCATGTTCGGCGGAACCAAAGAACACGGGCACGATCAGATCGTTTTGAAGGTCTTTGGTTAGGTTTTCATATATTTCATCGGTAGAGGGAACCACATCTTCAAGCAGTTCTTCCATTAGGGTATCATCAAAATCAGCGAGTGACTCCAACATTTCAATCCGAGCAAGCTGCTCATCATCAGAGGCTGAATCGGGGAGCTTAATGAGGGTTGAAGGTTTTTCTTTATTCCAGCCATAAGCCCGCTCACTCACCAAATCGACGTGACCGACAACTTTTTCATCTTCGCGGATTGGAATTTCCCGTAAGATAAGGGGACGGTCAGAAATGGACTGCAAAGATTCGAATGTATTGCGAACAGAAGCTTCCGGTGTATCCATTTTGTTGATATAGATAATGTGTGGAATGTCGTATTCATCAAGGAGCTGGAGCCAGGGGGCGACTGTTATAGCCCGGTCTGGGGCAGGTTCGCATACAACAACTACAATATCAGAGACCATTACGGCATTACGACCATCTTGGGATATTTCAACAGAGCCGGGGCAGTCAAGAATTGTCCAGGGTTCGTTTAGATATTTTAAGGAAACCACGTTGAGCTCAGTGCTCATATTGCGTGAACGTGCCTCAGGAGATGAATCCCCGACGGTGGTTCCGTCCTTAACCGTTCCCCGTCGGTCTGTGGCTCCCGCAAAGTTTAGGATATCTTCCAGCAGCGTTGTCTTGCCACTTAAATAGGGTCCAACTAAGGCGGCGCAACGGGGGCCTGATACGGATTTGGTCATAAATCTTCCCTCCCTGAATTATTCATATCAAGGTGGCGAGGGGCAGACCATCGCCACGCTCTTTCCCAATGATATGAAGGTTAAACCGCCCTGTACGGGATGCAAGGAAAAAGGGGAATTAAAAGGATCTAGGCGGGCAATTTTTGCTAAAATATATTTGGCTGAACTTATTGTTGGGTAAGTTTCATTTCGATGCGGCGGTTGCGCTTTAAGGCTGCTGGGCTTTTACCTTCTGCCAAGGGTTGGTATTGGGCGAACCCGGTCGCTGCAAGGCGTTGTGCGGGGATACCTTGTTCAATAAGGAATTTAACAACCGAGATCGCGCGGGCTGAGGCTAACTCCCAATTTGATGAATACTTTAGGTTCCGAATGGGAACTTTATCTGTATGGCCATCTACCCTGAGAATCCACTCAATCTTTTTTGGAATTTTGGCGGAAATTTCTTTCAGAGTTTCAGCAAAAACCTGGAGTTGTATTTTGCCGGGTTCGCCTAAATCAGCAGAGCCAGAGGTAAAAAGAACCTCCGATTGGAAAACAAAGCGATCTCCGACAATGGTTAAATCTTTGCGCCTTCCCAGAACCTCTTTAAGTCGCCCAAAAAACTCGGAGCGATAACGGGAGAGTTCCTGAACCTTTCCGGCAAGAGCGGCATTGAGGCGGCTGCCTAAGTTGGCAATTTGAACCTTTTGTTGTTTGGCGAGTTCTTCTGAAGACTCCAAGGTGGCGTTAAGGGCGGCGACTTGCTGGCGAAAGGCTTTGATTTGTTTGTTAAGGAGCGCAACTTCGGCGCGGGCACTTTTTGAAAGCTCTTTTTCTTTCAGGAAACCTTGCTCACTGTTGTCGAGGCGTCCCGCCATTTGTGAGAGCTTTTCCTGGAGCTCCTCTTTTAAGGCACCCAGGGCTTCTACCTCTGCTGCCAGTTGGTTGGCTTGTGATATCTTTTCTTCCAACTTCCCTTTGTCGGCCTCTTTTGTTGCCAGCAACTTATCAACCTGAAGTGACATGTCATCGCGCTTGGCGACGGAAGATTGTAGCTCTTGAGAAAGTTGGGAAATATCTGTTTGCAGGGCGTGGTTGGTTTTTCGTTCAAGGGCGAGAAGGCTGGCGAGTTCGCTAACCTGACCCCGAATTTGATCTAGGGCTTTATCACGACCGCTGAGGGCTTGGCCTAAGAAAAATTGTGCCAATACAAAGATCATGAGCAAGAAGATAATGACCATCAGCAGGGTCGCTAAAGCATCGACAAACCCTGGCCAGGTGTTGTTCTCAAAACGTCTTCTTCTGGTGGCTAAGCCTGCCATAAGTCTTAACGACCAATCTTATCGGGAAGGGCGGCAATGGTGCGAGCGAGGAGTTTAATTTCGCTGCGCAATTGCTGAACCATGTCTTCGCGGCCTCGGCCCATTTCTTCAATCAGGCGCGCCATATAGAGGTCGAGGTTACGGATATGGCCCTGGGTTGCCGCGTCCATGCCGCCGGAGCCATCCATATTCTCTGCAAGCTTTACCAACAAACGCTGTTGGGCCTGCATCTGGTCGCCCATAGTGCTGAGTTTTTCAGTCAGGGCAATGGTGTTGCGAGAGGATTTAATTCGGGATTCTTCGCTTTTCGCCATGATCCGTTGAAGATTCTCTAAGCTTTCGGCTGTTTGCTCTAACAAAGCTTGAACATAAGCAGGAACCGACTGGTCCCCCCCGTCGCCAATACCGCCGCTGGATAGGTGGGTCAGGCTTGAAAGCCATTCTTCTAGATCATTATAAAAACGATTTTGTGCTTGTCCGGCTTGGAGGTCGAGAAAGCCAAGAACAAGTGACCCCGCGAGACCAAAGAGGGAAGAGCTAAAAGCCGTTCCCATGCCACTCAATGGAGCTTCAAGCCCCTCTTTCAGGTCTTTGAACATATTGTTCATATCCCCGCCTGAAACCGACAGGCCGCCGATAACCGAACTAATGGAACCAACGGTTTCCAGCAACCCCCAGAAGGTGCCGAGCAGACCTAAGAAGATAAGGAGGCCAATGGTATAGCGGGAAATTTCTCTTGATTCATCAAGGCGAGACGCAATGCCATCAAGCAAGGAGCGCATAGAAAGAGTAGAAAGTTTCAAACGGTTTTTCTTTTCGCCGAGCATGGTGGCCATTGGTGCCAGTAGCTTAGGCTGCCTGTTGTCTTCTTCCGAAGATAGGGCCGGACGCTCTTCTCTTTCGCGGAAGTTTTCTATCCAGGCAACTTCAGGATAAAGCATCCCCACTTGCCGGAAGTTATAGATTACCCCAATCAACAAAACGCCAAGAATCAGTCCATTCAGGGGCGCATTAGAGAGAAAGGCTTCTCTGAGAGGCAAGTAGAGTAGCCCGCCTACTGCCGTTACCGCCAACACGAAGAAGATCATCCGCATTAGAAAACGTTGGGGGCGGGTCATCCGTTAGGTTCCTCTATTTAATAAGGGTCAGCGAGCGATTACTTTCAAATCCACTCTATTGGGGTCGCCATCGGGGACTTTGCTTCCAAGGGCGCGGACATCAATTCGGGTACTGCGTAAGCCTTGGTCGATCAAGTAAGACCGGACCGCTAAAGCACGGGACAATGACAAACGTCGAGCTCTGCTTGGTGAGAGGGCTTCTCCTCCGGCATAAGCAAGGATTTGTAAGCGTTTCCCCGTCTCATCTTTCAAGTCATTCGCCATGGGGCTGAGAACCTCTTTTGCCGCCGCAGAAAGTTTGCTGGAAGTACTTTCAAACCCGATAGTCATCAGGCCTTCTTTAGAACCTGTTGCGGCTTTAGGTGTGGTTTTTGGCGTTAAGGCGGCGACTTTCACCGGTTGAGGCTTCTTCTCTACTTGAGGGGCGGGAAGAGATTCTTGGGTTACGGATGGTTTTTTTACGGCTGGCGGGGGAGGCGGGGCATCGACCATTTTCATTTTAGGTGCCGCTGGGGGCATATCAGGCCCTTTAAGTTGTACGGCCTGAGGTGCTTTTGGTAATGAAATTGGTTTGCCAACCTCAATGGCCTTCGGCTTTGCCATTGGTTTTGGTGCCGTCATTTTAGCGGGTTGAGTGAGTTTTACTTTTGGAGCCGCCGGAGGTTCTTCTGCTTTAGCAGCAACTTGAGGCGCGGCGGCCTTCATGGGAGGCGGCGTAAAGGTTGAGACCTGTTGCTGTGCTGGCTCAGCCTGAGGCTTCGTGAGGATGACTGTTTCCGGAAGAGGGGAAAAGGTTGAGACAGGTGTGTTGGGAGAAGGCATAAGCAAATAGCTACTTCCCGTCGGAGAGACACCCGCATTGTTCGGCGCATTAGGTGCCGCCTGAACTGAAATGCCGTTATCATCCAAGACACTCATGTCTACGGAAACATTTGGATTGTTATATCTGCCTTGAGCTTGAGCATTGTCGGTCGACATAAGTGTCATGCCGAGAAATGCTAAGCCAGACAAAGCATAGCGTGAATAGGTCATATAAGCTCTTCTATTCAGGATAGGCATCTATCCGTCGCCCCCAGGTATTAGTTTTATCCCGAAACGTAACGAGACTTTGAACCAGGATAGCTAACGCTAAAAGCAGTTACAATATGATTAATGCCAAATATTTTAGATAAAGGTACTTTTTTACCAAATTTGAAGGCTTTTAATTGATTTATTAAGATCATCAAGCTGAACATTGTTGCACGTAAGCCTGTGTAGCGCATAAACGCAGCAAGCACATCTTGCGTCAATAAACCAACCTGACTATATTAAAAGGGTCGGGCAACCGACTACGGCGATAAACGCTTTGTGTAATAGATGAAACGGACCAGGGGGCGGTACCCTGCGCCTCCACCATATTTCCCGATATCGTAAAGATATCAATATAGGGATTTGCTGCCTTTAAGTGGTCTCCTAGCCAAAGCAGCAAGGAAGTATGGGGGCGAAATAGGATCGACGTGCGTTGAAAAGCTTAGTTTTCGCTCGGCATAGTACCACCGTTACCGGGCTATTTTGTATAGATGCCAACGACAATCGTATGGCTCCAGCAGCGATGGCAGCGTAAGCACCATCTAAGCTAATCTATCTAAATTCCTATATTCCTGAGCGTTTATAGGTGCGGTCCGGAGGGCACCGATCAACCGAAGCCCTCCACTTTCTTTATATTAGGGTTGAGAAGAGATCATTTCCCCCTCTCGTCGTCATCAGGCTTGACCCGGTGACCCACGTTTGTCCGCTTAGCACAGCACTAAAAAGTAAGGCGTGGATACGCGGGGCAAGCCCGTGCAAGACGGTGGGGTGTTCTATGCTGGAACCTCGGTGAGATAGGACTTACTGCAATGGGCCGTTGAAGCCCCGGCGCACCATTGCGCCGTAAGCCAAGTGCGAAGAGCGCGCCCGGCGTTTGAGGGGCACAAAATAACTAAGGGGCTACAAATTAAGCCGTTACAGTTTGGGGTTTCCTTCGATACCACCAAACCACAAGCTTTCTGCGCTGGCGACGTATCCGGGGGGAATCGACGGAGAGAACGGCAAGACCGAAAGGCAGCATCCAGAAACCGACAATAGGCATAAACCCAAAAAGGCCGCCAATAAGCAGCCCCCATCCCAGAGCCAGCCTATGGCTCCGTTTTTCTGGCATCTTAATTTTTTTATTTTTAAACAATTATGCTGCCTTCTCTAATTCTGTCTTAAAATAAGTAGTTGTCTTGTTTCCTCTAGGGTAATTTTTGATTAGATATACTCATTTGATGGAGGCAAATGAGTATATCTAATCAAAAATTACCCTAGTAATCAAGCTATTGGCTGTTGATAACTCACTCCTAGATAATTCTCTCCTTGCCCCTGAGCGTGTTCTGGCGATAATCCTCTTATCTATATTTTGTGGGGCGCGTGGACAGTTGAAACAGTATCTTGATCTTTTGCAGCATGTGATGGACAACGGGGCGACGAAAGGTGATCGTACCGGAACCGGAACTAAAAGCGTTTTTGGTTATCAAATGCGGTTTAATTTGCAGGAGGGTTTTCCCTGCCTGACGACAAAAAAACTGCATTTGAAGTCAATCATTCATGAGCTACTGTGGTTCCTCAAAGGGGACACGAATATCAAGTATCTCAAGGACAATGGTGTGTCTATTTGGGATGAGTGGGCTGATGAAAAAGGTGACCTTGGGCCCGTTTATGGCTATCAATGGCGTTCCTGGCCCGCCCCAAACGGTGAGAAGATTGACCAAATAGCTGCCTTAGTGAAGCAAATTAAAAACAACCCAGATTCACGCCGCCATATCGTTACTGCCTGGAACCCGTCTGACGTCGACCATATGGCTTTGCCGCCGTGCCACTGCCTGTTTCAATTCTATGTGGCAGACGGCAAGCTTTCCTGCCAGCTTTATCAACGTAGCGCAGACATCTTTCTGGGGGTGCCTTTCAATATTGCCTCCTATGCCCAACTGACCCTGATGATGGCTCAAGTCACAGGTTTAGAACCGGGTGAGTTTATCCATAGCTTTGGCGATGCTCATATTTATTCAAACCATATGGAGCAGGTGGAACTCCAGCTTTCGCGGGCCCCTCTTCCTTTGCCAAAACTTAAGCTAAACCCTGCGGTGAAAGACTTATTCGACTTCACTTTTGAAGATTTTGAGCTGGTTGGGTATGAAAGTCATCCACACATAAAAGCGAAAGTTGCTGTTTAGCTTTCGTTTAGGTTCTATATGGTAAGTTAAATTATCAGGTAATTCTAAATTAAGGAGCGGGGGTTTTATGCGGGTATCACTTATCGTCGCTATGGCTGAGAATGGTGTAATTGGTCGTGACAACCAACTGCCTTGGCACTTGCCTGGTGATCTGAAATATTTCAAGGCTGTAACTCTTGAGCACCCGATCATTATGGGGCGTAAAACTTGGGAATCTTTGCCAAAAAAACCTCTTCCTCAACGCCTTAATATAGTTGTCAGTCACAATCCTGATTATCAGGCAGAAGGGGCTATTGTCGTTCCTGGCATCAAAGAAGCCCTGCATACAGCTATGCGCTCCGGCATCAAAGAAGCCTTTATAATTGGCGGGGCACAACTTTATGAGGCAGCCCTTCCCGTTGCCAAGCGAATCTATATGACCGCTGTTCATGCCAAGGTTGATGGAGATGCCCACTTTGCGGGGATAAACCATTCAGAATGGCGCGAAGTTTCACGAGACCGGGTCGCAAACCCAGACGGCCCTGAATATAGTTTCCTGATTTTTGATAAGCTCTAGAGCTTCTCTGAGAACTCTAAAGCCCGCCCCCAACACGTAAGACAGCTCCGGTGGCATAGGATGATTTGTCTGACATGAGCCAGAGAATGGCATCTGCAATGTCTGCAGGCTCGGCGACGCGTCGCAGAGGAGCGGTTTTGGCGACCATAGCGGGGCGGTCTGGATTGCCTGTGCGCTGATGAATTTCTGTGTTGGCGGTGCCTGCCTGGATAGAATTAACCCGAATACCTTCCGGCCCCACCTCTTTCGATAACCCGATTGTAAAAGCATCTATAGCGGCTTTTGATGAGGCGTAATGGATATATTCTCCCGGGCTTCCAAGGGTTGCGGCGATCGAGGAAATATTGACGATAACGCCTCCATTTCCGCCGTTATTGGTCGACATACGGCGAACCGCTTGTTGAGCACAGAGCATAGAGCCAAGAATATTAACCTCGAAAACCCGGCGAATCATTTCCGGGTCGGCCTTTTCGAGGCGGCTGGCCTCCCCGATTATACCGGCATTGTTAATGAGATGGGTTGCAGGACCAAGTTTTTGGTCACAGAGGCTAAAAATATTTTCAACATCTTCCGGTATTCCCACGTCACCCTGAACTGAATGGGCGCGGACACCGTAGGCTTCACACTCTTTAACGATTTTACCCGCAGCAATTTGATCACTGGCGAAGTTTACGCAGACGTCATAACCTTCCTTGGCAGCAGCTCGAGCCGCAGCAGCACCAATTCCACGGCTTGCCCCGGTTATGACAACAACCTTGGACACTTAGGCGGTATTCATGGCTCGAAAGAATTTTTTATCGAGCAAAGCAGACATCGCTACAGTAATGGTCCGGGTGTTGGTCGCTTCATTTCTTTTGCGTATCAGGCGAACATGTTGAGGTGTGTTGGGAAAATCTAGAATTCTCTCAACGGTCCACTGGGTGGGAGGTGTGCCCTCTTTCACATATTGGTCGCCAGGTTGAACAGCAATTTTAGCCATCTTCTTTTGTTTCCCTCGGTTATTTCTTTTTGACCGTTAAGTTTGACAGTCCAAAATACATTTAAGAATGTACGCTTAGATTTACAGGGGAGATAGTGAAAATTTTACTAAAATATTTTGATTGAACTTATATGCTCGGAAAAGAATTTTAGGTCCTGCGCTCTTGCCCGCGACGTTCTTTGTTTAGAGGGGAAGTGGAGCCATATCTGCGGTCATGACCAGAACGACGTTCACCGCTACGCGCACAAGCGACCATGTCTTCCAAACGATCAATGTCCGTGATGGCTAAGCCTCCTTTGACCTTTTGTGTAATGCCGAGTTTTGCCATTTCTCCAAAAGCTCGGCTGACGGTTTCTCTGGCGGCGCAAACTTGATGTGAAATATCAGCATGTTGGGGAGAGGGAAAAATAATGCAATCTCCGTTTTCGTCAGGTTCGACCAATCGAGCTAAGCGCAGGATTTCAGCGTGAACCCTATTGTTGGCGGCAATGGTACCTAAATCCATAATACGAGCATGCCCCCGGCGAATTTGGGAACACAGGTTTTGCGCCACCTTTTGCCCAAAACCTGGAACAGTTTCAAAGGCACTGAGGAAATATCTTTGGGGCATGACCGACAGCTCAATCCCGGTTAGGGCGACAGCAGAGCTACCGTGAGGTTGATTGTCTAAAGCGGCTTTCTCACCAAACATTTCCCCCGGCCCAACAATATCAAAAAATATTTCCTGCCCGCTTTCTGAATATGTTTTGAGGCGTATTTGGCCTGAGAGAATGAAATAGACTTTGGATGGTTTGTCGTCCTGGCTAAAAATATCCTGGCCTTGATCATAGCCGGAAAAATGGCATAGCCGCGCCCATTTCTGCCGCTCTTCATTGCGAAGGTCAGAAAAAATATGTGCAGTATCAAGGGCGTTTTCTATTTTCATTGGACAAAACTGTACCTGCAGGTGAGGATGAAGTCTAGATTAACCATAGCTGATCATTACAGGGTAACGTGACATGAGTTTAAATGACATTAAGGCACTGACATTCGACACCGGGGGAACCATCCTCGATTGGCATACTGGTTTTAAAACTGCCCTGGCTGAAGTTGGGGGGAAATATGGTGTTGAGAAGGATTGGGGCGAGCTTGCGAATGATCTTCGGCGCCGTTCCTTGGGCAAAATGGTCAACTTGGGGGAGAACGAGCCTCCCGCCTATAATTTTGATGATGGTCACCGGATGGCCTTAGATGAAGTGCTGGAAGCCAATGGGCTGAGCCAGGTGAGCGAAGAAGAACGCCGCCATATTTGGTGGGATGTCGCTCATAATCTTGAATGTTGGCCCGATTTCCCCGCGACCCTGCCAAAGCTTCGTGAGAAATTTTTGGTGGCGTCTTTCACCTTGCTGAGTTTTCGCATTATCACCGATACGGGACGCCGTAATGGCCTGAGCTGGGATGCTGTAATCTCCTGTGAGGCAATAGGAAAATACAAAGTGCTCCCTGAATGCTACCAAACTGCGGCCAAGTATCTCCAGTTAAAAACCAGTGAGTGCCTCATGGTGGCCTGTCATAACTTTGATCTGGATGCGGCAAAGGGGCAGGGTTTCAAGACCGCCTTTGTGCGTCGCCCGGATGAATGGGGCCCAAGCGGGCCACCAGACCCGGACCCCAGCCCTCATCATGACATTGTCGTTGATACCTTCCCGGAGCTAGCAGAACGTTTAGGGGTGAAAGCAAAATAACATCTCAAGGCCCGCGACTGCGGGTCTGGCGAAGCGTTTTGCCGTAAGCCTTAGTGGCGTTTGAACGAAGCGAAGCGCTACTAAGGATGAAATGATCCGGGTTTAGAACCAACGAGTTCTGGCAACAAAGGCTGCACAAGGCTGATCCAGTCACATAGGAGAGGTCTTGTTTCTCTGGGGTCTATGAGGTCGTGGACTGAGAAGCATTCGGCCCGAGGGAAGGGAGATTGCTTGGAGGCGAGTGCCTGTTCGATTTCCCGACGTTTCTTCTCTGGGTTTTTTGAGTTTGCTATCTCTTTGCCATAAGCCACGGCGACCCCCCCTTCAACGGGAAGGGCACCTGTTTCGGCAGAAGGCCAGGAGAGAATGTAAGCATCAGGGCCAAAATGGGCTGCGCCGGCGACACCGAACACCCGTCGAACAATAACCGATGCCCAAGGGACCGTGCAGGAACAAGCGGCAAGAACCGCGGCTGTGCCATAGCGGATAGTGGCATCTTGCTCAGCTTCTTCGCCGATCATAAAACCAGGCTCATCAACAAAGTTAACAATGGGAATATGAAATGTATCGCAAAGGCTGATAAAACGCCTCACTTTCTGAGACCCGGTGGCTGTCATAGCTCCAGCATAAAACCGACAGTCATTGGCAATAATGCCCACGGATTGCCCATTTATCCGAGCAAGGCCCGTAATTAACCCTCGCCCATATTCACGTGCCATCTCAAAGAAACTACCATTGTCCAAAACCATTTCCAGAACACGATACATATCGTAGGTGGTTCGTCGGTCTCTTGGAATGATACTAAGCAGCTCCTCTTCGCGGCGTTCCACATCATCGGTGCATTCTTTCACCGGAGGGGTTTCCCAAACGTTTTGAGGGAGGTAGCTCAAAAAATTCTGTATTTGTTGCAGGGCTTCGGCCTCTGTCTCTGCCAGGCTATCCACCACACCATTCTTAGAGTGAATATGAGAACCGCCGAGAGATTCTTTGGTTGGGCGTTTGCCGAGGGCGCGTTCAACCACAGCCGGACCTGCTGTGAGGATTTGTGATAACCCTTTGACCATAACGGAAAAATGCGAAGCTACCAACCGGGCGGCAGGCATGCCGGCAACAGGCCCAAGGGCCGCAGATGCAACAGGAACACTGACAAGGGTTTTTGCCACGGATTGAAAGCGGGGAGGGTAAAAAACAGGGTCACCTGCAGGCCCACTGGCCCCTTTGCCTTTGCTGCCCGTTACACTTCCGCCGCCCCCTTCGTGGAGACGGATTAAAGGGACTTTATATTTAACAGCCAGTTCTTCAGCATAGATACTTTTGCGTAAACCTGCCACGTTTGGGGAGCCGCCTTGTAAGGTGAAATCTTCACCGCCGACCACACAGGGGCGATTAGCTATTTTGCCAAACCCGAGGAGAAAGTTTCCTGGCGTAAATGACTTTAGACTGCCATCGTCGGCTGTTTCAGCCCCGCCAGCCGCTGGCCCGGTTTCCTTGAAGGAACCTTTGTCTAATAGTTGATCGATGCGTTCCCGGAGAGTCAGGCGACCTTTAGCATGTTGGCGTTCGGTTGCTTTCTCTCCCCCTTGCTCTTTGGCAAGGCGTTTCCGACGCTCAATCTCTTCAACTTCTTTTTTCCAACTCATATCTATTGGAATACTAACCAGCCAGAGCTTTGTCTACAATTTCTATCACTTCTGGTGCGCTTGCAGGTTTAATCAAGGTGAATTGAGCACCGTAGGCTTCCGCAGCAGAAAGCTGATCAAAGGGGGTCCGTTTTTTCCCGCTCATGGCAATAATTTTAATTTCAGGGGTAGTCGCTTTAATCATCTGGATGGTTTCCAGTCCATCTACGTCAGGCATGTAGATGTCGACAATTGCTAGGTCAAAGCTGTTTTCCTTAAAAATTTCTAAAACTTTTTTGCTATCAAAAAGTGTCTCCACATTATGACCTTGCCCTTGGAGAAGAAATTGAAAGCTTTCACAAACAAGAACATTATCATCAACAACTAATATATTCGCCAAAACCTTCTCCGTCAGGATTTTTATATTTATCTTTAGCGTAAGAAGAGTAGTTTCTATTTATTTTGATTATTCAAAGTTTAAGGTGTGTTATTCAAAAGATCAACGGGGTAAATTATACCCCCTTTGTCCAGTATCAATGTGTCCTAGGTCTCTGAGTTCTTGATTAACCCTTGCAAGGCAACGGTTTGCCCAGGCTAATTCCTTTTCTTCGTCTTTAATGTTTTCAGATAATTTCTTGGCTAATTCGTTCCAGTCCTTGATGTTATCGTCCATCATTTCTTTTGTTTCGGCTCTGCTAAGGTTTAATTCGCGGGCTCTTTCGGCAACCATAGCTCGAAAATCATTGATGCCATCTCGATTCTCAGCCAGCAAAGAGCGCGTGCGAAGAAGGTTTGTGGTTGCCGATTTGCTGAAGGATTCGAAATCATATTGCTGCTCTCGCCAAAATTTCAGGGCGGTAATTTTTGAGCGCAACCAATCAATAGGGTCAGAAGGGTTGCAATCGTCATTAAGGTTTGCCGATAAAGAAGCTAAGGGCGAACGTGCTTGAGCCGCTGGCACTGAGATGCAGATTATTACCACGACAAGAAGAAGTCTTTTTATGCTCATTTTATATCCTAAACCCATTATCAGGATATTGCCTTGATAAAACGGCTTTGTCATCTGCAAATCTCTAAAGTAGGGTGACATTAGTATTTACTGTTTCTGATTGGGAGATTGGAATGTCTGGGTTTTCTATTCTTGAATTTATTGGCGCGTTTTTAGGTGCTGTCCTTGTTGTTATCCTTCTTAACCTGTCGGTAGATGTTCTCACTGCCTGGACTCATGGTGGGTTATCGACGACGGTTTCGGTGCAAAAATCCCCTCCTCTTAAGAAGATGGCTAAACCTGCAGAACCTGTTGAAACAGAAGAAGCTGACCTTAAAGCAGAAGAAAAACCTCCTGAAGAACCTGAAGCAGTAGAAGAAAAAGAGGAAGCTATTGTTCAAAAAGTAGCTCAGTCTATGGGGGCAAATATGGAAGAAGGCCAGCAAGTTTTTAAAAAGAAATGTAGGTCGTGCCATACATTTGCTGAAGATGGGAAAAATAGAGTAGGGCCAAACTTATGGGGTGTTTTAGGACGCGAGAAAGCGAGTGTTGAAGGGTTCAAATATTCCGGGGTGTTTCAGGAGTTGTCGGGTGTTTGGGATTTGGAACAGCTTGGGCAGTTTTTGACCAGCCCTAAAACTTTTGCGCCAGGAACTAAAATGACTTTTAAAGGACTCTCAAAGGAGCAGGACCGTTTAAATATTCTTGAATATTTGGCGAGCTCTACGGGTGGTTAAACCATCTCGATATCAGGGTCATTAGATTTTTAGGGTCAATAGGCTTGGCAATATAATCGTTCATTCCCAGTGCAATGCTTTTGCTGCGATCACCCGCCATAGCATTTGCTGTCATGGCGATAATTGTCAGGTCTGTTGTCGCAGGGTTTTCTCGTATCTTTTTCGTGGCTTCATACCCATCCATAACGGGCATTTGAATATCCATCAGGACGCAATCAAAGGCCACTTCCTGGGTTAAGTTAACGGCCTCTCGCCCATTATTGGCAACGGTAATGTCTGCCCCTGTTTCTTCAAACATCATGATGATCAATTCTTGATTGACCAAATTATCTTCAGCCAGAAGAATTTTTTTGCCGTTAAATTTGTCATCCCAATGACTGAAATTACGATTTGCCTGATCCTTATCTTGATCGACTTTGGTTTCGTCCATGACTTTTTCTAATTCGATCAATAGCTGACTTCGGCTTATCGGTTTGGGAAGAAATCCGTGAATATACTTTTCTTTATCAGTAAGTTGAGATTCGGTTTCACTTAGAAAACCTGAGATCAACAAAAATTTTGGAAGAGAGGATATACCTTTATTTTCATGGATATTTTGGGCGACATCAATGCCGCTCATACCAGGAAGGCTCCAATCAAGTAGAACAATGTTGAAGGGGTTTGTTGGGTCAGATGAAACAATTTTTTCAAGGCCTTCTTCGCCCGTTTTTGCTTTCTCAATCTGAGTTACTTCACCCTCAAGCATATCGAAAAGGATTTCCATTGTATCAATGTCATCCTCTATGATGAGAACATGTAAATCATTCAGGGTCGGTGTTTCATCTATTTTTTCTACGTCTGGCACCCCTACTTTAACAAAGAAAGAGAAGGTGCTTCCCTCTCCAGGGGTGCTATCAATCTTAATGTCTCCCCCCATTAAAGTGACTAATCTTTTGCTAATGGCGAGCCCTAACCCCGTTCCGCCATACTCACGGGTTGTTGAAGTATCCGCTTGAGTGAAAGGCTGAAAGAGCCGTTGTTGTTGTTCTGCCGTTAAGCCGATTCCTGTGTCTTTAACCGAGAACTTTAAACAGCTTGGGCTATTTTCTTCGGGGCCGTACCCTACGGAAACAATGACTTCACCTTGTTCCGTAAACTTAATGGCGTTATTGGCTAGGTTCGTCAAAACTTGGCCAATCCTTAAAGGGTCTCCTATGAATTGGCTGGGGAGGTCGGCGGGAAGGTCAAAACGGAAGGTGAGGCCTTTATTTATAGCCTCGCCAGAAATAATAGAGGTGACATGGTTGATGATTTCTTCTAGGGGAAATGCAATCGTCTCAATTTCGGTTTTACGGGCTTCAACTTTTGAAAAATCTAAAACGTCATCAATAATACGAAGAAGGTTTTTTGTGGCGGAGAAAGTTTTGTTCGCTAAGTTTTTTTGTTTCTCCGTCATTTCAGTCTGAAGTGCCAAATGGGTCATACCCATAATCGCATTCATCGGTGTTCGGATTTCATGGCTCATATTTGCCAGAAAATCAGATTTAGATTGGGTCGCAGCTTTTGCCTCAGTAACAGCGAGTTGGAGTTCCTGGGTGCGCTCAACAACTTGTTTTTCAAGGTCAGCTTTCAAGATTTCCAGCTCTTTAATCGCTTGTTCTTTATCATGATTTGAGGTCTCAAGGTCATTTGTGCGCTTGTCTAACGCGATAATGAGGCCAATTACGATTTGATTGAGCCGGGCCATCGAGGCGAGGACACCTCCGGCTAAAAGTATGGCGACCATACTTTGGGTTACCCAACTCGCAGGTTCGATTGCCCATTCAGCCAAGTTAGGGATGTAGTTTAGTGAGCCTGTTATAAAGGCATAGCCAAAGACTAAGGCGCAGATGATCAGACAAATTAGCATCCAAACACCAGCTCTTGCGCCAAGAACCAAACTGGTAAAAACAGGTAAAATAACGCCGACTGTCATTCCTGCCCCCGCAATTCCAAAACGATATAATGCGGCAATACAAAGGGCCATAAGCAGGGTAACTGTTATCCATGCCTTGGTTGGGGCTGATATTTTTTTACGGAAAATAGTTGTGATCCAAACTGCGAGCGCAAGGGCAGCGTGAATACCTATGGTGAAGTGCCAGCCAATAGTGGGGATGCGAAAAATGCTCGCGACGAGTGCCGGAATGGCAAATATAGATGTGGCGATAAGAAACCCATTGAGGATGTTTCCCCGAGCATGTTCTATTGCTTTTTGCCGGGTTATCGACTTGTCGACATCGCCAAATTTATTGGAAGCATTCATCGAAACCTATTGTCCGGCAGGGAATTATGAATAGTTTTTCAGTCTAGCTATTCTAATTTGTAAATTTATTATACCGTTGTTTCAAGTGATTTAGCTTGTGCTGTTTATGCTATTATTCATCTTTTGCAGAAACAAACCAATCCCCTTTCTTCCTTCAACTGTTAAATGACATAGCATAATACTTTACGCATTTTCGTATTATTTTAGGATAATTTTGGCGATCCCTTATGCTCTGGCATATCTGATGTATTTTTAGTTATTTATCTTTATTATTAATGGTATAGCGTATGAAAAAGGGAATGTAACGCCGACGTTCTTGATCTGATTTTCCCATACTGCGGAAGAACTCAGATTGCATGGTTTCAGAAAATAAATTTGGATAGGCGTAATAAGTCCACACAGTTATCAAATCTCCATCAATAGGTAAGCTACGCGACGTGTTGCATAGATAATCCCTGGTCGATCCTTTCCTGCCGTCGCTGGTTGATTCCTGTTCAACAACCTGCTGGAGTCCAATTATTTTCTGCCTGACAGCCCCTAGCCGCCGTTCAAATATCGTATGGAACATAGGGTGGTCTTTGGCTTCAGGGGGCTGGTAGTCATTTCGTTTGGGTTTTTTTGAAATATTTTGCCAAGCTCTTGAAAACGGGTTTTTTGCTTCAGGATTTTTTGCCAGACGGGTGAAGCCTCGCTCCCAGTGAGCCTTGGTATGGTTCACCCCTTGATGCAAAAATTTTTGGCGCAGGTATTCATCCTGACTGTTTTTATCATCTGGAATATTTTTAATAATTTCTTGGATTTCTTCTTTCTTCAACAGCCAGGGCAATAGATGTTCGTGAAACTGTTTAACAAAGTCACGGCAAAAAGTGGGGGAAAGAAAAAAGGGTAGAGGTTCGTCGCGTTTATGGTCAAAAACAAAGAGAGGGTACAGGCGATCCCAAATAAATTTAGTTAAACCCTCCGCATAAATGGTGACCTTATTGGGGGCCAGCTTAGCCTCTTTAGGGGCACGGATAGGGGGGAGTTCTGGTGGGTTTAATTCAGGCAAACGTCTCTTAACGGCCTGTTCAAGGTTTTTTTGGATTAAAAGGGTGTTTTTTCTGACATAGCTCTTAAACTCTTTGTCATGATTATCCATGCACTCCAACAGCTTTTGTAAAATTGTATGGACGTTTTTGATCATCTCATTTGATAGGTCCCTAAATATGGTGTGATCTTCGAGGAGGCCTATGGTTGTGTTGAAGGTTTTTTCTAAAATTGGCAAGATCACTTCATTGTCGGCTGATGTGTCGATTGCCATTATCTCGGCCATTCGCTCTCGCATGAGAGCTGCGAGAAGGTCTTCAAATTCGACACTCTCCTCGTTTTCAACCTCTTCGAGAAGAGAAAGTTCGAAAGATCGTTCTGCATTATATGCTTTGACCGAATGATCTTCACCACCTGAGTCAAAATCTGTTTTTTGATCATTCATATTTGTTGACCAGTATTTCTTGTATTTTATTTCAAACAAACTTCTTTTAATATTTATAAAGATATTTTTAGGGCAAAGCATCACTCATTCTGAGGAGGGGAAAAGAATTTTTTGTCCTCCTTGGCAGTGGAAATGCGGAAACAAGCTGAGGTGAAGCGCAAACCGGGATAGTGTAAATGTATATTCTACTATGAGTAATGTTTTACAGGCCTTGAAAAAGTATACTGTGTAAGTTTCAGGCAGCCGACTTGAGAAGGCTCCAGAGTTTCATTTGGCAAAGAGTTTTTGATCTATTGAGGTCACGAAAACGGAGAGGCTAAATTGTTGAAAAGCGAGATAAATTCATAATAAAATTCAACTGATACTTTAGAAAATAACCTTGCTTGACTTTAGTCAATTTAAAAAAATCATGCGTTATCAGTATTTTATAAAGTTGTTTTAAATTAGAAAACGAAATATTAGAATTATTTTTATTATTATTTAATTCTAATATTTCTCTTGCGGCAAGTGCGAAATCGGGGTACCCATTTTGTGAATCTATAGCTGGTATGATTGGCTAAGATTGCTTTTGTTTAATTTGACGAAATTCCGTTTTGGCCGATAATGTTTTCTATGGGGGCATAGAGGCATTGGTTAGAACATAATTGCATTTGTTGGGGTAGGAGTTCGCAATGAACCAAGCTACAGCTCAAGGAGCCCCTCAGTATAACGAAGACGTCGTAAAACTATTTACGTTAGCGGCTACGTTTTGGGGTGTTATAGGTTTCCTTGTCGGAGTAATTATTGCCTTTCAATTGGCATTCCCGGCTTTGAACCTTGGGTTAGAATGGACGACTTTTGGTCGTCTACGACCCGTGCATACGTCGGCGGTGATTTTCGCCTTCGGCGGTAATATCATGTTGGGTACCTCTTTTTATGTTGTGCAAAGAACCTGTCGCCAAACCTTGTTTGGTGGGCGTGGTTTTGCCAGCTCAATCTTTTGGGGTTATCAAATCTTTATCGTTATGGCTGCGTTGGGCTACGTTCTGGGTATCACCCAGGGTAAAGAGTATGCTGAACCAGAATGGTATGTTGACCTTTGGTTGACAGTTGTCTGGGTTATGTACCTGGTTGCCTTCGCCGGAACGCTGATGACCCGTCGAGAGTCGCATATCTATGTGGCAAACTGGTTTTATTTGGCCTTTATTATAACCGTTGCGGTTCTGCACCTTGTCAACAACATGACGGTTCCAGTCTCCTTCTTCGGTGCGAAGAGTTACATCGTTGCGGCGGGCGTCCAGGATGCCATGACCCAATGGTGGTACGGCCATAACGCAGTAGGGTTCTTCCTGACCGCGGGCTTCTTGGGGTTGATGTATTACTTCATTCCTAAGCAAGCTAACCGTCCGGTATATTCTTACCGTTTGTCTATCATACACTTCTGGTCGTTGATCTTCCTGTATATCTGGGCGGGCCCTCACCACTTGCACTATACCTCTCTTCCCGATTGGGCTCAGACCTTGGGGGCGACCTTCTCGATTATGCTTTGGATGCCTTCTTGGGGCGGTATGATCAACGGCTTTATGACCCTGTCAGGTGCGTGGGATAAGCTCCGTACCGATCCGGTTTTGCGCTTCTTGATCGCGGCTGTTGCCTTCTACGGCATGAGTACTTTTGAAGGTCCGGCGATGTCTATTAAGTCGGTTAACTCCTTAAGTCACTACACTGACTGGACCATTGGACACGTTCACTCCGGTGCTCTTGGTTGGGTTGCTTTCGTTAGCTTTGGTGCCATCTACTACCTCATTCCAAAACTTTGGGGTCGTGAGAGGCTTTATAGCTTACGTTATGTGACCTACCATTTCTGGACTGCAACGCTCGGTATCGTGCTTTATATCACCTCTATGTGGATCTCCGGAATCATGCAGGGCCTGATGTGGCGTGCTTACGATCAATTTGGTTTCTTGCAGTACTCCTTCATCGAGACTGTTGAAGCCATGCATCCTTACTATGTGATTCGCGCATTTGGTGGGGTTCTCTTCCTTCTTGGTTCACTGTTTATGGTTGTTAATGTTATTAAAACCATCAACGGGGCTCAAAGAGACGAAGAAGCCTACGAAGATGTTCATCATGCGACTGCTGGTTAAGGGAGGGTAAAATGAAACACGAAATCTTTGAAACAAACGTAATTCTTCTCGCCCTCGCAATCGTGGTTACGATTTCCATCGGTGGCTTGGTTCAAATTGTTCCGCTCTACACCATGGAGCAAACGATTGAGAAAGTAGAAGGTATGCGGCCTTACTCTCCTTTGGAGCAGGCTGGTCGTAACATCTATATCCGTGAAGGTTGCTATCTTTGCCACTCGCAACAGATCAGACCTTTCCGTGATGAGGTGGAGCGTTATGGGCACTACAGCTTAGCGGCTGAGAGCATGTACGATCATCCCTTCCAGTGGGGGTCCAAACGTACCGGACCTGATCTGGCCCGGGTTGGTGGTAAATATTCCAATGCTTGGCATGCGGAACACTTAATTGATCCGCGGGCCGTTGTGCCGGAATCAGTCATGCCACATTACCCGTTCCTCGCTAAAAAAGAGTTGGTTATGCCTGATGTAGCCGAGCACTTAAAAACGCTCGCTATCGTTGGTGTTCCTTACTCCGATGAGCAAATCGCTCAAGCAGCGGCGGATTTGAAAGTTCAAGCCCAAGGTGAAAACGGAGAAGGCGACGTAGAAGCGTTCCTTGCTCGTTATCCGAAGGCTGCAATTGGTGACTTTGACGGTAACCCCGCAAAAGTCACTGAATTGGACGCCCTGATCTCCTACTTGCAAATGCTCGGGACCTTGGTTGACTTTACCAAGTTCAAGCCCGAACTGGCACGTCGGTAGGTGACGGTCGTGGACATTCAGTCCATAGCGGAATTCGTTCGCCCTTATTGGGTGGTCTGGTTAATGGGAATCTTCCTGGGGATTGTGTTCTGGGCTCTCCGACCTAAAAACAAGGATCGGTTTGAACAGGACGCAAATATCCCGCTGCAGGATGATGATTAAGGAGGATGTCATGGCGCAAGTCGAAAAAGACGCCCTGACTGGTACTGATACCACAGGACATGAGTGGGACGGTATCAAAGAGCTAAATACGCCACTACCAAAATGGTGGCTCTATACGTTCTATGCGTGCATCTTATGGGCGGTTGGTTATTGGGTGTTGTACCCATCCTGGCCAACGCTCAATAATTACGCAAAAGGTATGCTTGGGTATTCATCCCGGGCAGAGCTGGACAACCAAATGAAGATGGTTGCTGATGGCCGTTCAGGCTGGATGGGCAAGTTTGAAGCCGCTTCTGTTGAAGAAGTTGCTCAAGACAAAGAATTGCTCACCTATGCTATGGCTGGTGGCAAGTTTATCTTTAATGAGAACTGTGCGCCTTGCCATGGTTCCGGTGGTCAAGGTGCTAAGGGCTATCCAGTCCTTGCTGATGATGACTGGATTTGGGGTGGTAAACTTACCGATATTGAACAAACCGTTCGCTTCGGCGCTCGGGGTGTACATGAAGATACTCGGATTAGTGACATGCCCAGGTTTGGCAAAGATGAACTACTCGAAGCAAGCCAGATCAAAGTTGTTGCTAACTATGTGATGTCCCTGTCCGGTAATGGGCAAGCATCCGAAGAAGGCAAAGTGCTCTTTGAAGAGAATTGTGCTGCTTGTCACGGTGAAGACGGCAAAGGCCTCCAGGAAATTGGTGGCCCAAACTTGACCGATGGCATTTGGCTCTATGACGGTTCTGCTAAAGCTGTTCTTGCGCAGATTAAAAACCCTAAGCATGGCGTGATGCCATCTTGGGAAGGTCGTCTGGACAATGCCTCTATCAAGCAAGTGACCGTTTATGTTCACTCGCTTGGCGGCGGTAAGTAAATAAGAGCTTTGGGGCCGTTTTTCCAATCAACGGCCCCAAATTTTTTTTGCTAACCTGACGTAGGACAATTCTTATTTACTAACCTAAGATTATATTAGGCGTGTCTGGGGGGACTCTGAGTTGTTTGCTGTGAGTAAACGACTTAATGAATAACCTTGATTTGACTTTCCAATAGGAAGACTAATGGACACCAGTACCAAAAAAATGGTTTCACCACCTCCTGTAAAACAAGAACAATACGCCAGCAGACCCGAAATATATCCTCGGAATATTAAAGGGGTTTTTCGTAACATAAAATGGGCTTCGTTGTGGATACTCCTGGGTATTTACCATATTGTGCCATGGTTGCGTTGGGATCGGGGCGAGGGTGTCCCTGATCAGATGATCCTTATGGATTTAAGCGGGCGCCGGGCTTATTTCTTTGATATGGTGATCTGGCCGCAAGAGGTCTATTACCTCACTGGAATTCTTATTCTTGCTGCCATCGGTCTCTTCTTTGTTACCTCTCTATTCGGTCGGATTTGGTGTGGTTTCACCTGTCCTCAGACTGTTTGGAGTGATCTTTTCTTCTGGATCGAACGCCAAATCGAGGGTGAAGCAAACGCCCGGCGTAAGCTGGACAAAGGCCCTTGGACGGCGACAAAGGTTTTCAAAAAAGTACTTAAGCATACGGTCTGGTTGCTTGTGGCTTTTCTCATGTCGTTTGCCTGGGTGTGGTACTTCAATGATGCCCCCACGGTAACGGTTGATATTCTGCAAGGTACAGCAGGTGGTTGGGTGATGGCGACCATTGCCACCTTAACCTTTACCACCTATATGTTGGCAGGTTGGGCACGAGAGCAGGTGTGTTATTACATGTGTCCCTGGCCTCGGTTCCAAGGCACCATGTTTGATGAAGATACCTTGCTGATCACTTATGAAGATTGGCGAGGAGAGCCTCGGGCACCAGCAAACAGAGAAAAGAATTTTGAAAACCGTGGACATTGTGTCAGCTGTAACATGTGCGTTGAAGTTTGCCCGACGGGCGTCGATATTCGCCTAGGACAGCAAATGCAGTGTATCGGTTGCGGTCTTTGTATTGATGCCTGTGATGGCATCATGGAGAAGATGAAACTACCCAAGGGTTTGATCCGATACGACTCCATTTCAAATGGTATTGCGCGTGAGCATAAACAACCTGAGACCTTCCATCTTTTGCGTCCTCGCACCATTATCTATATGGTTATTCTGCTTGGGGTGATGGGGGCTATGGGGATTAGCCTGGCGACACGCTCTTTGTTGGATGTTACAGTCCTCCGTGACCGGGCACCGTTGTTTGTGACCCTTTCCGATGGGTCCATCCGTAATGGTTATACATTTAAAATCCTCAATAAAGATGACTCGGCGAGAACCTATACCCTGTCTCTTGAGGGGGTTGATAACGCCTCAATGACTGTCATTGGTGTTGAAAAAGACGGGGCAAAAGAAGTTGTGCTGGATGTTACTCCGGATACGGTGGGAACCTACAGAGTCTTCGTCAAGGCCGATAAGAAAGCCCTCGGTGGAAAGTCCACTGATATTGGATTTGTTTTGGTAGATAACGCATCTGGTCAAAAGATAGAACATAATACCGTTTTTGCAGGACCGGGAAGGTAGGATATGATGGCTCAAACACGTCCCCGCAGTTGGTGGTACCCCTGGATTATCGTCGCGTTTTTTGCGGTGGTTGTCAGCGTGAACGGCTTTATGATCTATACGGCAACAACTACCTTTACGGGGCTTGAAACCGAAGGCCACTATGTCAAAGGGCTTAAATACAACGACAATCTGGATGGGGTTAAAAAACAAGCAGAGTTGGGCTGGAAAGACATAACCTCCTGGACCCCTCTGAGCCAAAATGGGACAGAGCGCAGTGGTCGCTTGAAAGTGGTTTTCTTAGATAAAGCCGGCAACCCTCTAGAAGGGATGAAAGCGGATGCTCTTCTTATTCGTCCAACCCATGAAGGATATGACCAAGAAGCCTCACTGCAATCTATTGGTAACGGTGTCTATGAATTTGCGATGACCCTCCCTTTACCGGGGCAATGGGATGTTCGCATTCTGGCTTCCAAAGGTGATGATCTCTATCAAAGAGTTCAGCGACTCCATATAAAGTAAACCCTCCCCTAAAAGGGAAGGGACTAAAGTGCGGGGCCTTTCGTGACATCTTGTACCCATTGCAATCTTGATATCCCCAAAGGGGCGGTCGTCAATAATGGGGACGATGAAAGTCTTGAGTTTTGCTGTACGGGCTGTGAGGCAGCTTATCACTTGATCAAAGGCTTGGGGCTGGGCAATTACTACAATCGTCGCGAACTCGACCCTAATGTCACCGCACTGAAGCCCGAAGAGGATGCCGGGAGCATTGACTACCAAGCCCACGTCATAAATGAGGCGGGGGGAGGGCAGACTCTTTACATGATGGTTGAAGGGGTGCATTGCGCCGCATGTGTGTGGCTGGTCGAAACCCTTTTGCAAAGACAAAAAGGCGTCACCCATGCCCGCTTGAACATGTCGACCCACCGACTTGTTCTCAAATGGAATAGCGACGAAGCTGAGGTCAATGAATTAGCCGGGTTGGTCAATGGGCTAGGCTATCGCCTGGTGCCTTATGATCCCGCAGCCTTAGATAAAGTTTCCCACGATCAAGAGAAAGAACTTCTGCGGTCCATGGCGGTGGCGGGGTTTGCCGCTGGCAATGTGATGCTTTTCTCGGTTTCCATTTGGGCCGGGTATTTTTCAGATATGCAGGCGGTCACCCGCGAGATGATGCACTGGCTCTCGGCATTAATTGCCTTGCCTGCGGTTGTCTATGCCGGATTGCCTTTCTTCCGCTCCGCCTTAACAGCCTTGAGGGCTGGGCGGGTCAATATGGATGTTCCCATTTCCTTGGCGGTGACCCTTGCCTCAGGCATGAGCCTCTATCAAACCATTGTCGGGGCCGAACACGCCTATTTTGATTCGGCCGTCAGTTTGCTTTTCTTCCTGTTGATCGGTCGTTATTTAGATCGTCGGGCGAGAGGGCGGGCCCAATCGGCTGCTGAACGATTGCTGGCCCTGAATGCCCGCTCGGCAACCGTGATCGACCCAGAAGGCAACCGCCATTTGATGCCCCCCTCAGAGCTTAAGACCGATATGGTGCTGCTGGTTGCGCCGGGTGAACGGATTGCTGCTGATGGCGAAGTGATCGAAGGCACCAGTGATCTGGATACCAGTCTGATTACCGGAGAAAGTGCGCCGATATCAGTTGAGCCAGGATCAGGGGTATTTGCTGGAACCAATAATCTCTCTGCTGCCTTGAAAGTTAAAGTCACGGCTTCGGACAGGGATACTTTGCTAGCTGAGATCGTTCGTTTGATGGAAGATGCCGAACAAGGCCGGGCCAAGTATGTCGCCCTGGCAGATCGGGTAGCCTCCTACTATGCCCCTGTGGTTCATACCTTAGCTCTCTTTACCTTTCTCGGCTGGTTCTTCTTGGGGCATGCCCTATGGCAGGAAGCTTTGTTAACAGCAGTGGCGGTCTTAATCATCACCTGTCCCTGTGCTTTGGCCTTAGCGGTTCCCGTGGTTCAGGTGTTAGCCAGTGGGCGATTACTCAAACAGGGGATTTTCGTTAAATCAGCAACCGCACTAGAACGCATCGCCAAAGCCGATATTGTGGTTTTTGACAAAACAGGCACCTTGACCCTCGGCAAACCTCAACTGGTTAATCTGCAAGATATTCCTCAGGACATCCAACAACGGGCTGCCTCTATTGCCAGTGCCAGCACGCACCCTTTAGCAAGGGCTTTATGTCAGGCTGTGCCCGGCGTGAAGGTGGCTGACAATGCCCAGGAAACACCGGGCAGAGGGATGAGTGCAGAGGGGTATAAACTTGGGAGCCGGGTTTGGTGCGGCGTTGAAGCCGATGAGGAGGTCACCGGGCCGGAGCTTTGGTTGTCTGGCCCTGACATGGCCCCCACACGCTTTGTTTTTAAAGACCAAGCACGCGAAGACGCCAGAGCAACGGTTGCCGCCTTAAAGAAGCAAGGAAAACGGGTGGCATTGCTATCGGGCGATTTAGAGCCTGTGGTCGCGTCTATGGTAATGGAACTGGACATTGATGACTGGCAGGCTGAATGTTCACCAGCCGATAAGGTCGCCCGCCTTACTGAGTTGAAACGCCAGGGCTTTAAAGTTTTGATGGTCGGGGATGGCCTCAACGATGCGCCCGCCTTAGCCGCTGCCCATGCCTCCATATCCCCAACCTCAGCGGCTGATGTCAGCCAAACGGCTGCCGACTTGGTTTTCCAGGGAGCCAGGCTTTGGCCCATTCTTGAAGCCATCGCAACGGCGGAAAAATCCGATCGTTTGGTTAAACAAAATTTTGCTTTGGCCTTTCTCTATAACGGCGTTACCATTCCTTTGGCTGTGGCAGGATATGTTACCCCCCTGATTGCCGCCATCGCTATGTCGGCCTCCTCGCTTGTCGTCATTGGCAATGCCCTCAGATTAACAAAAGGCACCCGCAAGTGGACAACCTAATCTTCCTCATCGCCTGCGCTCTCGGCCTAGGCTCCCTCGGCCTCCTGGCCTTCCTCTGGGCCCTAAAAAGTGGCCAGTTCGACGACCTGGAAGGGGCGGCGAATCGGATTTTGTTCGATGAGGACGATGAGGGGGAGGTGGTGAAGGAAGAGGAGGATTAGCACCTCAACTATATCTGTTTTTAGAGATTTTCTAAGTAAAAGCAGTAAAAAAAACAGCAGTTAGTTTTGGTTGACGGTATATATTTGTATGTCTATCAAGGAGGGTGAGTTGAAATAAAAATTGGGGGGTAAGGTGTTGTCTAAATTTTTTGGCTTAGCCGTTGCTGTTGTTCTGCTGTCAGCATGTGTAAGTACTGGAATTAAGGGTGAAGAGGCTGATAAATACAAGGTCATGCTTGCCGATAAGTGCTTTCAAGCTCAGTGGCGAGATGGTGATAAGGTGTCGGGTTCTAAAAGAAAAGTACGCCAAGAAGTAGTTGTCTTTTCAATTGTTAAAGGAAAAGACAACTGGAAGCGTATTGATATTTCATCAGAGGGCGTTCGAGACAATATATATCACAATACGAATTCGGGTGAATTTGTTTGCGGTTGGCGAGGTTGGCGGGCCAAAAATTTGGGTGGTGTTTTTTCCAATATTTAATATTCTAGTAAACTGAATCCAGCTATGGTTCGATTGCCTTAAGCTTAAGCACCGGGTCCATGCTATGGTGAAGTATTCGGATGATCGCGACGTATTGTTTGCTATGGGTATAGTAAATCATATGACGCTCGCATGGTGCGTAATAGATACCTTCCCCTATGTCATCACGAGAAATTCCGATGTCTGGATACTCTGCGATATTTTCGAATTTTAGGCGGAGGGCAGATAGGTATTTACGGCGTTGGGCGACCCCCCATTCCTGTTGTGTATAGCGGCCTATTTCGCGGTAATCTATTTCCGCTTGGGGGTGAAGGAAAACCTTCACTTTTCCCACTACCGGAAACCTTTTGAATCTGCTTCAGCGTCTAATTCAGAATCAATAGCTTCAAAATTTACTTCTCGTGGTGGACCGCTATGGATTCCTTCGGCTACCAATTGCCGTAATCTTTCGAGTTTTTGTTGCTCTGCTTTGTCATGGGACACCATCATGCGGAGAGCCTCACGGATGACTTCGCTGGCATTATTGTACATCCCGGTATCGACCTTTTCGCGAACAATGTTTTCTAAAACAGGTGTCAATGAAACGTGCATATTTTAAATCCTCCATACGAATAAATATGGAAGCACATACAAAAATTGTCAATCTTTGTATGCTGGTGTCGCCTGCCATAAACTGACTAAAGCTTGAATTAGTTTAAATTTAAAATAGTTTTGGCATTTCGCAATTCAGCCGCTATAAATAACCTAGAAACGTTTTAAAGAGGCTGGTTGAGGCCGGGTTAATTATAGGAGTTTGAAGGCATGTATAAGCTTAAAGGTGCGGAGTTTAAGCCGGAACATTTTGGTTGGGAAGTTAAGGGTCGGGTGGCGACCATCACCCTCAATATTCCTGAGCGTAAAAACCCCCTGACATTTGAGAGCTATGCTGAGCTTCGCGATACCTTTCACAAACTGCAATATGTCGATGATGTGCGCACGGTAGTGATCACCGGGGCGGGGGGCAACTTTTGCTCTGGAGGGGATGTTCACGACATTATTGGCCCACTGGTCAATATGGAAATGGACGACCTGATGCGCTTTACTCGCATGACCGGAAACATGGTCAAAGAAATGCGCCAATGCCCGCAGCCAATCATCGCGGCGATTGATGGTATTGCCGTTGGTGCTGGGGCCATCATTACCATGGCAAGTGACTTCCGCTACGCTACACCAAAAACCAAAACCGGGTTTCTCTTTACCAAGGTTGGGCTGGCGGGTTGTGATATGGGGGCTTGTGCTATTCTGCCCCGCATCATTGGTCACGGGCGTGCCTCTGAGTTGCTCTATACCGGGCGGATTATGACAGCCGACGAAGGCCAGGCCTGGGGTTACTTTAATGATGTGGTTGGGCCTGACGAAGTATTGGTAAAGGCTCAAGCTATGGCGAAGTCCCTCGCCGATGGCCCTTACTTCGCCCATACCATGACCAAAAAATGCTTGCACCAGGAATGGAACCAAACCATCGAGCAAGCCCTTGAGACTGAGGCCGAAGCCCAGGCGATCTGTATGCAGACCGAAGATTTTGCAAGGGCTTATCATGCCTTTGTTGCCAAAGAGACACCTAAGTTTGAGGGGAATTAATCATGGCTGATAAAACCTATCTCGATTGGCCCTTCTTCGAAGATTGCCATAGGCAACTTGGTCCTGAACTAGACGCATTTGCTGCAAGCAATTTGGTGGATATTGCCCATACCGTCAAAGACGAACCTTCCATGGATGAAGCCTGCAAGAACATGGTGGCAAAGTTGGGTAAGGCCGGACACCTTAAATCTGCCACGGTTCTTGAAGCGGGAGATAATTTTGATGTGCGCAGCCTGTGCCTTAGCCGTGACACCTTGGCTCGTCATGGTGGCTTGATCGATTTTGCCTTTGCCATGCAGGGCTTGGGGACCGGGCCAATTTCTTTGTTTGGCACCCCTGAACAACGCCGGGATTATCTGCCCCCTGTCACGGCGGGTGAAAAGATCGCCGCCTTTGCTTTATCGGAGCCAGACGCCGGAAGTGATGTCTCCAACATTTCTACTACCGCCAAGCAAGACGGTGGTGACTATATTCTTAACGGCACCAAAACCTGGATTTCCAACGGCGGCATTGCTGACCACTATATCGTCTTCGCCCGCACCGGAGAGGCCCCCGGTGCCCGTGGCCTGACCGCCTTTATTGTCGATGCCGATACCCCGGGGTTTAAGGTTGCCGAACGAATCAACGTCATTGCCCCCCATCCGTTAGCAACCCTCACCTTTGAGGATTGCCGTATCCCGGCCTCCAATATGGTCGGGGAGCGCGGTGCCGGTTTTAAGGTTGCCATGGGGACGCTTGACGTCTTTAGGTCTACCGTGGGCGCGGCGGCTCTTGGCTTAGCCCGTCGGGCTTTGGACGAGTCTGTGGCCTGGGTCGGAGAACGCAAGGTCTTTGGCAATGCCCTTGGCACCTACCAAATGACCCAAGAAAAAATTGCCGAAATGGCCCTGGCAGTCGATTCATCGGCCCTGCTGGTCTACCGTTCCGCCTGGAACAAAGATATTAATGGTGGTCGCAACACCCGCGAGTCCTCCATGGCCAAGCTCCACGCCACCGAAGAAGCCCAGCAAGTTGTCGACAAAGCCGTCCAACTATTCGGCGGTCGCGGCGTTGTCTGCGGGGAACCCGTCGAAGAACTCTACCGCGAAGTCCGCGCCCTGCGGATTTATGAAGGCACGACGGAAGTGCAGAAAATGGTGATTGCAGGGCAGGTGATGGGGTAGGCCCCCTTTTTGAATAATTGTATAGTTGAATTGTCATGCGCGGGCTTGACCCGCGTATCCACGCCTTTCTTTCCGAGGATGTGCCAGTGGATAAACGTGGATCACCGGGTCAAGCCCGGTGATGACGGAGTAGGGCGGCGGCGGTAGGGTGAGATTGGCATTGCTAAATCCACAAAAACAAAACCCCCGGAGCAAGTCCGAGGGTAACGCATTCTTTTTTATTGGTCGTTTGAGGATGCCACGTTGTAACGTGCCAAGCCAACTTAAAGGGAAGGGGCGAAGCCCCCTACCGCCACCCCACCCGATCAAAGATCATAATCGCTTCGCGTTGGTGTTGGGCGAAGTTGGCTAAGGGGAGGTTGTCGGCTTTGAACTTGCCCCAGCTTTCGACCACAGGTGCTTTGGCAATGTTGTCGCGGAGGGGGTACTCGAACACGGTTTTGGCGTAGATGGTTTGCGCCGCATCGCTGGCGAGAAATTCGATCAGTTTCAGGGCGTTTTCTTTGTTCTTGGCACTTTTGGTCAGGCCAGCCCCGCTGATGTTGACATGAGCCCCTCGGTTTGTCTGATTAGGCCAAAATAGGCTGACTTGAGAAGCGGGTTTTAGCTCGTTCTCTTTTTTAGAAGTCAGCATATTACCGAAGTAGTAGGAGTTGCCGACAGCAACGTCACATTCACCCGCTGCGATGGCTTTGATTTGGTCCCGGTCACCGCCTTGAGGTTTGCGGGCCAGATTGGCGACAATGCCTGCCGCCCATTTTTCGGCGCGTTTGGGGCCGTCATGGGCGATGAGGGAGGCGAGCAAGGATTGGTTGTAAATGTTCCCTGAGGAGCGGATGCAAATACGGCCCTTCCATTTGGGGTCGGTCAGGGCTTCATAATCGGAAAGTTCAGAGGCTTTAACCCGGTCCTTAGAAAAATAGATCACCCTTGAGCGAACAGACAGGCCATACCAATAACCCTCAGGGTCGCGGTATTGAGGCGGGACCAAAGCTTGCAGAGTATTTGATTGAGTGGCTTGTAGAATGCCCGCTTGCTGGGCTTTTATCAGGCGTCCGGCGTCGGTAGTCAAGAGCACGTCGGCGGGGCTGTTCATGCCTTCACTCTTAAGGCGTTCAAGCAGGGCATCAGCTTTACCACTAACCAAATTGACCTTAACCCCAGATTGTTTGGTGAACTCATCAAGCAGAGGCTTAATCAACACCTCTTTACGGTAGGAATAGATGTTAACCTCGCCTTCTGCTTGAGCAGGGGCGATGGCGGTCAGGGTGACACCAACTGCAATGGCAGCAGATGACAGTAAGGAGTAGATTGCTTTCATGGTTTTCCTCTGATATCCAACTTTGATTAATTGAGAATCGTTCTCATTTGAGGGTGTTTTAATTCATTGCTTTTATGAGGTCAAGAACAAAGTTGCGAATCGTTCGCAAAATGTAGGCGGCCTCGTCATTCTCGCGGAGGCGGGGATTTAGAATTGCAAAAGCTGTGCGACTGGACTTCATCAAAAATCTATCCCTTACACTCTGGATTCCCGCCTATGCGGGAGTGATGGGGAAATTTATGTGGAAGTGACGGGAGAAATTGGTCTTATATTATAGGTGATTAAGGATCAGGGCTCGGGTGCAACTTACAAAAAAACCTTGCTAAAGTTTTCACGCAAAGCCTGATCGACTTCTTCCATCGAAATATCTATCCCTTGGTCGGCAAGAGAGGTCACGCCGTGGTCTGATATGCCACAGGGGACGATGCCGCTAAAGTGAGTGAGGTCGGGGTTTACGTTAAGAGCGACTCCATGAAAGGTGACCCATTTGCGGATACGAACCCCTAAAGCGGCAATTTTATTCTCTCGTCCCTCTTTGCCGACAACCCAGATACCGACACGTCCTTCGCGGCGCTCTCCCTTAATGCCAAACTGGGCCAGGGTGAGGATGAGCCATTCTTCCAGGCTATGGACATAGGCGCGTACATCCGGCGTTCGAGCTTTGAGGTCGAGCATTACATAGCCGACCCGTTGTCCGGGGCCGTGATAGGTGTATTGCCCGCCACGCCCCGTATTAAAGACCGGGAAACGGTCTGGGTCGATCAAGTCTTGCGGGTTAGAGCTGGTCCCGGCGGTATAAAGTGACGGGTGTTCCAACAGCCAAACCATCTCGGTCTGTATCCCATTGCGGATGTCTGCAACCCGCTGTTCCATGGTTGCCAGAGCCGTTGGGTAGTCCACTTGGGAGGCATTAATCTTCCATTCTATATCATGCATTTTTCAGTATTCTTCATATTTGCGAATATGCGCCTTGATTGCCTGTAATTGTTTTGCTATTCCCCTTCGCAGCCGAGGGCAAGCCCTTTGGTTGTTTTTGATATTTGTGCGGTCGTGGCGGAATTGGTAGACGCGCAGCGTTGAGGTCGCTGTCCGGTAACACGGGTGGAAGTTCGAGTCTTCTCGACCGCACCAAATATCAGAACAAACCGACAGTATTTACACTGTCCTTAACATTCTACACAAAATTTCACACAACAGCGTTTGATTTCTTAACGCTTTATCTGGATTATATAAGCTCCCTTTCCGCTTGGATTCGGGACCATATTGCCTATCTGTAACGACAGAACTCTCGGGGGAGTATTGAATGTCGGATAAATTTCGTGAAGGTGCGCTGGATTATCATCGTCATCCGGTTCCAGGTAAACTTGCCGTTGTTGCGACTAAGCCTTTGGCAAACCAACGGGATTTGGCCTTAGCTTATTCTCCCGGTGTTGCTTACGCCTGTGAAGAGATCGTCAAAGATGCTGGTGCTGCGGCTGAAGTAACCGCGCGGGGAAACCTGGTTGGCGTCATTACCAACGGTACGGCGGTTCTTGGGTTGGGACCGATCGGTCCCCTGGCGTCTAAGCCGGTAATGGAAGGTAAAGCGGTTCTATTCAAAAAGTTCTCAGGCATCGACGTGTTTGATATCGAGCTGGATGAGCGAGACCCTGACAAATTGGTTGATATTATCGCCTCGATGGAACCCACCTTTGGTGGCATCAATCTCGAAGACATCAAAGCCCCAGAGTGCTTCATCGTTGAAAGCAAGCTCCGTGAACGGATGAATATACCAGTTTTCCATGATGATCAGCACGGCACGGCAATTATCGTTAATGCGGCTATTCTCAATGCTCTGCGGGTGGTCGAAAAAGATTTTAAAGATGTCAAGCTAACCGCTTCCGGTGCCGGAGCTGCCGCTTTAGCTTGTCTTGACCTCCTGGTCTCTATGGGTTTGCCAAAAGAAAACATAACAGTCACCGATATTGTGGGCGTGGTTTATGAAGGTCGGACAGAAGAGATGGACCCCTATAAAGCCCGGTATGCACAGAAGACCGATAAACGGACTTTAGCCGATGCCATTAAAGGAGCTGACATCTTCCTTGGCCTTTCTGCACCGGGCGTGTTGAAGCAAGAGATGGTTGCCGATATGGCTGATAGGCCGATCATTATGGCCCTGGCAAACCCTGAACCAGAAATTCGCCCGGAAGCTGTTAAAGCCGTTCGCGATGACGCAATTATTGGGACGGGGCGTTCAGACTATCCCAACCAAGTGAATAATGTTCTGTGTTTCCCCTTTATTTTCAGAGGCGCGCTGGATGTTTGTGCGACGGAAATAAATGAGGAAATGAAGAAGGCATGTGTCAAAGCTTTAGCTGATCTGGCCATGGCTGAATCTGATGAGAAGGTAAGCCAGGCCTATGGCGGGGAAAGCCTCACTTTTGGGCCTGATTATCTAATCCCTAAACCTTTTGACCCCCGGCTGATCGTTGAAATTGCGCCTGCCGTTGCCCAGGCGGCGATGGATAGCGGGGTGGCGACAAAGCCTATTGAGGATTTTGATAAATACAGACAGAAACTCAGTCAGTTTGTTTACAAGTCTGGGTTGGTCATGAAACCAGTCTTTGAAGCGGCGCAGAAAAATCCTAAACGGGTGGTCTATGCCGAAGGTGAAGATGACCGGGTGTTGCGCGCTATTCAGGTGGTTATTGATGACGGCTTGGCTAACCCCATCCTTATTGGTCGATTGGATGTGATCAAACGTAAAGTTAAAGAGCTTGGTTTACGCATTATCCCAACTGTCGATTTTGAAGTGGTTGAGGTGGCTCGAGATGCTCGGTTGCATTCCCTTTCTGACCAATATCACCGGATCATGCAACGCCGAGGCATTTCACCTGATGCCGCTTATGCCATTGTTCGGTCGCGAAATTCGGTCATTGCATCCTTGATGGTGCGTCGGGGGGAAGCCGATGCGATGATTTGTGGTACTAGCGGACGTTATAGCCGTCATTTGGAACATGTTCTGGACATTATCGGCTTGCAAGAAGGGGTCACCCAGGCTTCAGCACTGAGTTTGTTGATTATGCCTAAAGGCACGGTCTTTATCTGTGATACCAACGTCACTCATAATCCCACGTCTGAACAAGTGGCCGAGATGACCTTGCTCGCCTGTGAGGAGATAAGGCGTTTTGGTATTGAGCCAAAAGTTGCCCTGCTGAGCCATTCAAATTTTGGCAGTGACGATACCAAGTCGGCAATTAAAATGCGTAAGGCCTTGGCTTTGCTCCATGAACAAGCTCCAAGGTTAGAGGTCGAAGGTGAGATGCATTCTGATGCCGCTTTGTCAGAACATATTCGTTCAAATATCTTTCCCAATTCTCGCTTGCGAGGATCAGCAAACCTATTGATCTTGCCCACTTTAGATGCGGCGAATATCTCTTATAATATGATCAAAATGTTAGGCGATGGTTTACCCGTTGGCCCCATGCTGATCGGTGTTAAGAAGTCAGCCCATATTTTGACTCCTTCTGCAACAGTGCGTGCAATTGTTAATATCAGTGCTCTTGCCGTGGTAGACGCCCAAACCTTTGAATAATCGTTCCTGGGGGGTGCTGAGAAAATTGTATGCAAGGGGACTGAGGCCCCGTCCGTCGACTGAGGACCGTAATTAAGAAGGGGCATTTCGCCCTTTACCTTAACGTAAACGTCAATTACTCTGGCGTTATGTCTACTATTTTCAGTATTGCCGATTTGGCGAATGAGTTCGGGATAACTACCCGCACAATCCGCTATTACGAAGATGAGGGGTTAATCTCTCCGTCCCGACAGGGGCAAAGGCGGGTCTATTCAATCCGTGACCGGGTGCGCCTTAAGCTCATCATGCGCGGTAAACGCCTTGGGTTTTCCTTAAAAGAAATCCATGAGATGGTCGACATGTATGATGCTGACACAAGTGAAGTTGCCCAGCTAAAGCTCTTTCTTGCCAAAATCAAAGAACGGCGTGAAGCTCTCATGAGCCAACGCGAAGATATTGATTCAATTCTCAATGAACTTGACCGCCTTGAAGACCAGAGTTCTAACCTTCTTGAAGAAAAACAGGGTTAACAGCCCCTGGCCGATTGTTAGTTTTATGTTGCGCTTGGAGGCTTGCCTCCTTCCCTCCCAAAGGCTAACTTACCCGTCTCATAAATGAGGGGATGTTTATGCGTAGTGCTATTGTTGGCATTGTGGTTGGGTTAGTCGTCGGTGTTGTTATTGGGGCGCGAGTTATTGCACCTAGCTTGCCCGGAATGGCAAAACAAGAAGACCAAAGTAAGAACCAGGTTGAGCAAGAAAATACCAAAAATCCGGAAGGGAAAGCACCTGCCCTCAAGTCGGATGCTGAGGTCCAAAAAGTATGGCGATTCACAGGGCTGCACGGATCAAAACTTCCTCATTTAGGGGCCTTAACTTCAAGGCTTCAATCTGTCCTTGAAGAAGTTTCCCGAGGGGATTTGCATATCCCTTATCGTGAGCCGGGGGCCTTAGTTCCTGATGATGAAATTTTTACAGCCGTCTCTTCAGGCAAGCTTGATGCTGCCTTCTTGAGCCCTTTAGAATGGGCTGATAAAGCCCCTGCTTTGAACCTGCTCGGTGGTATACCTTTTGGGCCCCGCCCGAATGAACTCTTAGCTTGGATATCCAAAGAAGATGTCAAGCAGAGCTTCCAAGAGATTTATCATCGCGAAAATGTTGAAGGTATCCCCTGTGGCCTGATTCCGGCCCAAAGCGGGGGATGGTTTCGTAAGAAATTTGTGGCGACGAAGGACTTGAAAGGCAAGTCGATTGCCATTCAGGGTTTCGGTGCCAAAGTGGTTGAGAAAATCGGTATGATCCCTTCGCCTGATACGGGGGGGCAGATATTTGCTGGCTTGGAAGCGGGTAAGCTGGATGGCGCAATATTCCATACCCCCGCGATTGATGTTCATTTAGGTATCCAAAAACTTGCGCCTTACGCTTATTTCCCAGGCTGGCAACGCCAGGCCGGGATAATTGATTTGTTAATTAACCTCAAAAAATGGCGGCTCTTATCCCGGACCCACCAGGCGACTATAAAGGCCGCTTGCGGGGATAATTTGTTAGCAGGATATGCTGCGATTGAAGCGGAACAGTTTAAGGCTTTGTCGCAGCTTCAGAGCCAAGGGGTCAATATCCGCCGTTGGCCTGTCGCTGTGTTGACTGATTTAAAAAAAGCTTGGGGGCAAGTTGCTAACGAGCAAGCCGAGATCGATGCTCCTTTTAAACAGCTTTGGAAAAACCTGAGTGTATTTAAAAAGAATTATTCGACCTGGAACGAGATAAACACCCTGAACTGATATTGCGTTGGGCACTTTGGATAAGTTAAGGTGCCTTCTCTCCAATTAACCATTTAAAAAAAGCGATTCCAATGGACATTAAAGATCATATTCGAGCTATCCCTGATTTCCCAAAGCCGGGTATTTTATTTTACGATATTTCTACCCTTCTGGCGCATCCTGATGCTTGGCAAGTGACCATGGGACGCATGGCGCGTGACATTATTCGTTTTCAGCCAGATATTTTAGTTGGCGTTGAATCACGCGGCTTCCTCGTTGCTGCACCATTGGCCTTAAAACTTGGCTGTGGCTTTGCGATGCTCCGCAAACAAGGCAAGCTTCCCGGCAAAACTGTTTCTTACGAATATGACTTAGAATATGGCAGTGACGTTGTGGAAATGCAGGAAGATGCTATTGAGCCAGGACAGAGGGTCGTGATTCTTGATGATCTCATGGCAACTGGTGGGACGATGGTTGCTGGTATCGAGCTTATACGTAAGGTTGGGGGCAATGTGGTCGCAGCCAGCACAATCGTTGAACTCAATTTCCTCAAAGGACGCGATAAGCTAGATGTGCCTTTCACCAGTCTTGTTGGTTACGACGAATAGGGAGGGGGGGGAGCTGTAAAAGGCTACATTCCCACGGCAATCTTAGAAGTTTTAATGTGGGTTTCCCCTTGTAAGGGGGGAGACACCTCACATAAAAAAACTCTCGCTGGAAAATTTAATCAAAAAAATTATGTGGATAACCGCAGCAAGCCCGTGAGTTGAAACGGATTTTTTGAAATCTACGATTTTTCTAGTCGGCTATCTTGAGCCAATGGACGCTTCTTCCTACAATATGTTGTGGGCTTGTGTGTTGCTCGCACTATATGTGCTTCACTTTGGTGTTGTTTTAGGCTATAGTGTTCGTCATGAGCATTATATATCATCATCGTTTAGACGTCTTGGCACCGTCAATCTCAAGCGTTCCTCCGGTTCTCAGAGGGTTCGATGCACTTGGCATTGAGGCTCATGATCTTGCTAAGATGATTGATTTTTCCGAAGATCAACTCAGTGGATGGTGGACGGGTTCTGAGGATATTCCCGATAGTTGGAATGTTTTTCTTACCAATGTTCTCGAACGCCTTGTCGAGGGACTTGAAGGGGGCAGTAGTTTTGGCTCTGACAATTCGGGCATGGCGCGCAACTGGCTTGATCTTGCCCAGGAAAACCTCAAAGACCTTCCAAGGCAAGCTTTTGATGGGGCTCGCCGCTTAGCTTACGCCCGATAAATCTCGAGTCTTTCTTTTCTATTTTCCTTTTCCATACTTTTCATCACGTTAAAGCTCCGCTAGATTAGTTTGAGATCAAACAATTTGAGTGGCCGTAAATGAACGTTGAGCAAAATAGCAAAGCCCAGGATCTTTGGATTTCCGCCATGCCGGGGGTTTTTGTTTTGCTCTGGAGCACTGGGTTTATCGGGGCAAAGCTAGGCCTTCCTTATGCCGAGCCCTTTACCTTTCTTCTTATTCGTTATTTGGCACTCTCTGTCATACTTGTTGCTGCGAGTTTGCTCTTAAAAGCCCCCTGGCCGAGCGATTGGGCACAGGTTGGTCGTTTAGCCATCACAGGTCTTCTCGTTCACGGCACTTATCTTGGGGGAGTATTCGCCGCGATTGGCTTTGGTCTTTCTGCGGGTGTTTCAGCCTTGATTGTTGGTATGCAGCCTTTGCTAACCGCTTTGATTGCCGGACCGATTCTCGGAGAGAAGATCACCAAAAAACAATGGTTTGGGTTAATTCTCGGCTTTTGTGGTGTTTCCCTTGTTGTGGCGAAAAAGGTCTCTTTTGACACTTTGGGGGGCTATGGTGTTATAGCCTGCCTTGCTGCTTTACTCGGGATTACCCTCGGCACTCTTTATCAAAAAAAGCATGGCGGGAATATGGACTTACGCACAGGTTCCGCTATCCAGTTTATGGCCTGTAGTGCTCTAATGGCGGTCTTAGCGCCTCTTACCGAAACCATGGAAGTGCAGTGGACGGGTGAGTTTATTTTTGCCCTGAGTTGGTTGGTCCTTGTTCTTTCAATTGGAGCGATCAGCCTGCTTTTTGTCTTGATCCGTCGTGGGGCTGCCGCCCAAGTGGCTAGTCTTTTCTATCTCGTCCCCCCCGTTGTTGCCCTTATTGCTTTCTTTTTGTTTGATGAGCAGTTGGGTTGGCTTGCCATTTGTGGCATGGCTCTGGCTGTGCTTGGCGTGGCGATGGTGATTAGGAAGTAATTTTACGTACCACTCCGGAGCAAATCGCTGACCGTGTGTTCCAGGTGTGCAAGGGAATTGCAAACATCTGCCTTGTGGCAGTAGGGCTTGAAGGCCATCATTTCAGAATCACCAAGGGACCATAAAGGTTTGGTTTCTGGATTCAGCCAGATCACTTGTTTCGCTCGACTGTAGATTTCTTTGAGGATATCAGCCCGAGGGTTGCCGTAATTGCTGCGAGCATCTCCAAGAATAATCACCGTGGAACGGTAGTCCAATTCATCAAGACAAAGGCGTTCGAAATCTTCTAATGACTTCCCATAGTCGGTGGACATATTGCCAAAGCGTTGTTGGACTATAGCGACCGCTTCTTCGATATCATGCTGTTCAAAAAGGTCTGTGACTTCCCCTAAGCGAGCGGAAAAAGCGAAAGAACGGACTTTGGGCAGCACCTCGTTGATGCTGTAAAGAAACATCAACAGAAAGCGGGCGACGGCGGCAACAGACCCGCTAACATCACAAACCGCATAAACTTTAGGACGGTCGATTTTGGTCGACTTCCAGTGGGTTTCAAACATGAGGCCGCCGTGGGGCAGGCCATGACGCATTGTCTTGCGGAAATCCAGTTGCCCCCGGTTGGTTTTTTTACGTTTGCGGGAGTTCAGGGCGATCAGGCGCTTAGCCATTTTTTGCACCAACTCCTGCATATCTTTGAGATTGCGTCGGTCAATATTGTTAAGTTTAATTTTGGGTAAATAACGACGGCGCAGTTGCTCTCCGGCGGCTGTGGCGAAGAGGGCTATTTGTTCCTCGACATAATCCTTTACCTGTTCAATCAGTCTTTCTCGGGCCTGTTCTAAGGCGAGAGCGGTCGCTGGCCCTGGTTCTTCCTGGGCATTGAGTTCGCTGATTTCTTTATCCAGCTCAAGCAACCCCATCCCTTCGGCAATCGCCCGAACAAAACGACCTCGTTGGGTGAAGTTAGTAATATCGCCAATTCCAGACATTTGGGCTGCGGCTGCCATTTCTTGGGTTAGGGCGTTGGTGTCGCCAGAGAGAAGCAGTTGTCCAAGAGGGCTAGAAGCCTCAACAGATTGCTCTCCGCCACCACCGCCCATACCGCCGCCGCCACCACCTGCAGGAGGGATGGAATCATCGTCGCTTTGTTGGTTGTTGTCTGCTTTATCTTCTTCTGTCGTCATTCCTTCTTGGCTCTCATCTTCCAAGGTGAATTTCTGGAAAGCAAAAAACCGTTCAAAGCAGCCGTCGAGGATTTCGCTTTCTTCGTATGTTTTAGCAAGGGTGGCTGCTAAGGTGGTTTTGAGTAGCTGTTTTTCGCCGTAACCGACCAGTTGAACGGCATTGAAGGCGTCGATGGTTTCTGCGGTCGAGACTCGCACCCCGACACCGCGCAAAACCCTGACAAAATCGGAAAGGGTCCGGTCCATCTTCTAAATACTCTTCAAAGCCTTAGAGGTCAGGTTGTAGAGTTCTTTATCCACGGCCTCGATATCATCTTGGAACTTGAGCAACACATTGAGGGTGCTGCGCACCATATCCGCGTCTAGGCTATCCACATGGAGCAGCACCAAGGTACGTGCCCAGTCAATGGTTTCGCTCACAGCGGGCAGCTTCTTGAGCTCCATCTCCCTTAATTGCTGCACGAAGGAGACCAGTTGATTGCGCAGGGTTTCCGAAACATCTGGTACCCGCGACTGAACGATCTTTCGCTCCAGCTTTGAATCTGGGAAGTTGATATGCAGGTGCAGACAACGGCGGCGCAAAGCGTCTCCCATTTCCCGGGTGTTGTTGCTGGTCAGGAAAACGATGGGGCGGCTTTTGGCTTTGACGGTGCCAATTTCTGGAACTGAAATTTGATAATCGGAAAGAATTTCCAGCAAGAAGGCTTCAAACTCATTGTCGGATTTATCTACTTCATCGATGAGAAGAACAGCACCGTTCTCTTCATTAAGGGCCTTGAGCAAAGGTCGGGCCTCAAGGAACCTTTCGGAAAAGAAGCTGTCACCGTATTGATGCAGGCGGTCCATGGCTTCTTCAAGCCCTTTGGTGCCTTCGAGCAGATCTCCCAGCTTTTCTTTGAGCACTTGGGTATAGAGCAATTGCTTGCCATATTTCCATTCATAAAGGGCTTTGGATTCGTCTAGCCCTTCATAACATTGCAACCTGATCAAGGGCAGGTTCATGAACTCGGATGTTGCTTTGGCGAGTTCAGTTTTGCCAACCCCTGGTGGGCCTTCAACCAAGATTGGTTTATCCAGGTTGTTGGACAGGTAAACCGAGGTGGCAATATTCAAGTCGCAGATATAGCCGATGCTTTCAAAGCCGTCTTTGATGGCTTCAATGGAAGGGCCTTTAGGAATGTTTGATTCTGTCACTGTCGTTACTCACCTCGTGGGTGCTCATTAAGGAGCTTTTGTCCGAGGCGGGTATGGTGGAAGATGCTAATGTTCCTCCCAAGCTCGGTTAATTTGCTCATATCGCTGGTTAAAAGGTTAAGCTCAGGGTCGCCTGTCAGCTTCCATTGGTCAAGGAATTCAGCAAATTTCGTTTGAAAAACAGATGCCTGATGGCGGGCAGCCAGCAATCCTTTTGAGGGTGAGTTCCCTTCAATTTCTGCGTCGAAATTCTGCTGTAAAGGTTTGGTCAACAGGGCGACAGTTTCCACATTTAAACACATCTCGCCCAAGGCTCCAGTAACGTCTTTTGAGACATCCCACGGGCTGCTCTCCAAGATACCTGCTAGCAATTTAAGCTGACGTTTCATGCCGCCAATGAGGAGGCCAAGCCCCAATAAATCTTCTACTTTTCTGAAAGGTTTAGATATTTCATTAAAAGCGTCCCCTTCTTGCCCGAGTAGGTTTTCATAAGGGACAAAACAATCTTCAAGGACGATTCCCCCATGGGGGGAAGGGCGTAAGAAGTCCACGGTGCCTTTGTCGGTTTTACGTAAACCTTCCCGGTCTTTCTCCACTACGATAGCCCCGAACCGCTTACGGCCCTTCTCCGTCTCTCCGGTTACAGCAAAAACCACATAGAGGTCGGCGAGGGGGCCGTTGGTCAGATATATCTTCTCGCCATTGAGCAAGTACCCTCCATCCATCAAGTCTGCTGTCGTTGCTAAGTTTTTGGGGCTTCCTCCCATCTCTGGTTCAGAAACCGCCATGGAGATTGTCATCTCGCCTTTCGCGAGAGCCGGAAGCCAGCGGGCCTTTTGAGCCTTGTTGGCAAAACGCCCTAAGACCCATCCAGCGACCATATTGTGAACCAGCCAAGATAGGGCAATACCGAGGTTCCCGCCTTCATAAACCAAATTTTCACCAGCTTTAGACAAAATTCTTTCATTTAGTCCTTTGCCTCCAAATTCACTCGGGATGTATACCCCAAGAAACCCTTCTTGTCCCATGCGTTGCCATAGAGCTGTTGGAAAGTCAGGGCGGGTGCCTAAGCCTTCAAAGTCGTCGATTTCGTTCTTGGCGAAGGCAATTAGTTTTTCCATATTGACTGTCCTTAGGGGGTCTCTTTGGTAACAATATCTGTTCGACATTAACCTATTGCCCCTTTCCTAAAACATCAAGGAATCGACATCTAGGGGAAGTATTTATCAAGCAAAATTGTCGGGAGTTAATGTGGGGAAGTATTCTTGCGTATTACCATGTTGCTTAGACGAAAAAATACAAAAAACTTTATCAGATGAGTGGAAACTATAAGTGCTATTGCATATTCGATTTTGCTATTAATTATACCGAAACAGTGGATATAATAGTGATTTCTTATATAAAATAGACAGTGCTTTTGAATATTACAGGGGTAGGTTATGGACCGGGATAGACTTTCTCATGTGCTTTGGCATTCAATAGAAAAAGCCAGAGTTTTCTCTCTGCTGGAAACGTCAAAAGCAGGACTGTCTCAAGTAGAGGTTGATAAGCGGCTAGAGGTTTTTGGTCGTAACGAACTGCCTAAAGCAAAACGCGCGACACTACTTGTTGTTTATCTCCGGCAATTTATCAGCCCCTTAATCTATCTTCTTCTGGCTGCTGCGGCTGTTTCGATCCTCATAGGCGAAATGACCGATGCTATTTTCATTTTTGCTGTTTTGCAAATCAACGCTATCATTGGCACCATCCAGGAATGGAAAGCCGAGAGCAGTGCTGAAAGCCTCAACGCCATGGTCAAGAACCGGGTGATTGTTCAGCGCAATGGCAAGCGGGTTGAGATTGATAGTTCTGAGCTGGTGCCGGGGGATTATATCTTCCTTGAGAGTGGTGCCTTAGTTCCTGCCGATATTCGTCTTGTCACGGCCCTCGAGACCCGGGTGGACGAGTCACTTCTGACAGGTGAGTCTTTAGCTGTTAACAAAGTAGCCTTAGATCAACTTAACGAAGAATGCACGGTCAGCGATCGTGAAAACACCCTCCACGCCGGTTCCACCGTGATGCAAGGACGTTGCGAAGGGGTGGTGGTTCTCACCGGGCTACATACTGAACTGGGCCGTATTGCTCAGGCTTTGCAAACTGCTGAAAATACTGCGCCGCCTTTGGTCGTAAAACTGGAAAAATTCTCCAAGGTGATCGGGGCTTTAGTGATTATCGCGGTGGTTATTTTAGGCGTTACCATGGTGATGCAAGGGGTGGCTATTGAAGAGGTGTTCTTCTTTGCCGTTGCCCTGTCGGTATCGGCGATCCCGGAAGGTTTACCAGTAGCGATTACTATCGCGCTTTCCATCAGTTCCAACCACATGTCCAGGCGCAATGTCATTGTTCGGGCTTTGCCAGCGGTTGAAGGGTTGGGGGCCTGCACGGTCGTTGCCAGTGATAAGACGGGTACCTTAACCATGAACGTGTTGACCGTTCGCTCTTTATGGCTGGGAGAAGGTGAAATTATTGATGTGGAAGGGGAAGGCTATACCCCTCACGGCAAGGTCGACCCTGCCGCCAATAACTTGGCTTATGTAGCAACGCTCTGTAACGAAGCCACTTTCCGCGTGGAAAATAATGAGTACTTCCCTCTTGGTGATGCCGTGGATGTGGCCTTTTTGGTGCTGGGTGTCAAAGCGGGATTTGAGCGTGAGGAATTGATCGAACGCCATCCAATGGACTGCTTCCTGCCGTTTGAATCTGAGCGAAAATTTTGTGCGACTGTCAACGGTTATGCCGATGGTCACCGGGTGAACCTCAAAGGGGCCGCCGAAGTTATCGCACCGATGTGTGATAATGTAAATACGGACTTGATCCTGAAAAAAGCCGATGAGATGGCGGCAAAAGGTTTTCGGGTGTTGGCTCTTGCCCAGGGGAAATGGGATGAGGGTGAAGAGCTTGAAGGTTTGCAAAACCGCCGCAATATAACTTTTCTTGGTTTGGCTGGTTTGATTGACCCCTTGCGGCCCGAAGCCATTGGGGCAATCGAAAAATGTCGTCGGGCTGGGATTGGGGTGCGCATGGTGACGGGCGACCATCCGGCAACGGCTTTGGCGATTGCAATCGACCTGGGCATTGCGGAGCGCAAAACAGATGTGGTCACCGGAGCTCAACTGAAAGACTTGCAAGATGATCCTCTGTTGCTGGCAGAGGCTATTTCCAGTGCCAAAGTTTTTGCACGAGTTGAACCTATGCAGAAACTCCATATCGTCCAGGCCCTGCAAGCCAGTAATCATTTCGTTGCCGTGACTGGCGATGGTGTTAATGATGCCCCTGCCTTGCGTTCCGCCAACATAGGCGTTGCCATGGGTAAGGAAGGCACAGACGTGGCCCGAGGGGCTGCCGACCTCATTATCACCGATGACAACTTCGCCTCCATCGTAAATGGGGTGGAAGAAGGTCGGGTTGCCTATGCTAATGTGCGCAAGGTGATTTATCTTTTGATCAGCACCGGGGCCTCTGAAATCGTCTTATTCTTCCTTAGCCTCATTGCTGGATTGCCCCTTCCTTTGTTTGCCGTGCAACTGCTGTGGCTTAACTTGGTAACCAATGGCTTACAGCATGTGGGCTTAGCTTTGGAAAAAGCTGAGGGTGATGAATTACACCATCCCCCACGGGACCCCAAAACCCCTATTTTTGACCGCCGTATGATCGAAGAAACTGTCATCTCCAGCCTGTTCATTGGCGTGGTGGCCTTTGCCTATTTCAAACATGCTATCGACTCCGGCATGGATGAATTTGCTGCGCGCAGTTCTCTCCTTTTGCTGATGGTACTGTTTGAAAATGTTCATGTCTTTAATTGCCGCTCTGAGCGTCAATCTATCTTCCGTATTCCCTTGATGCGTAACCCTGTATTGATCATGGCCGTGCTTTCCACCCAAGCTCTCCATGTTGGTGCGGCCTATATCCCCGGCCTTAACACTATCCTCCGCATCCAGCCCATAACCCTGGACCAATGGCTCACCCTCCTGCTCTTCGCGGTAGGTTTGTTAGCTGTCATGGAAATCTACAAGCGCCTGCGTCCTGGCTATTGAGGAAATTTACCTCTTGATTAGGATATGAGTTGAGATTAGGCATTAAGTGAGTGTATGCTCACTTAATGCCTTGGTCGTCTGATTTAGGAGAAAAACTCATGGCTTCTGCTAATCCCATCTTTTGCAAAAACCCAAAGGTTTTGACAACTCTAGCCGTTGTTGCTCTGGTCTTTGGGGGGATGACGGTTTTTTCAGGGGGGATGGTTCTTTTTGGACCTGAGGCCAGCCGGACTGCGGCAGGGGATTACGTTCCCTTTGTGGTTTGGTTTAATTTCCTCGCTGGGTTTGCCTATATGGCGGCGGCGGTGGGGCTTTATTTTCGGGCCAAATGGGGGGCTTCTTTAGCGATGGCGATTGCTGTGGCTTCAGCGACAGTCTTCACTGCGCTCGGCGTCGAAATATTGTCCGGCACGGCCTTTGAAATGCGCACCGTTGCTGCGATGACCTTGCGGACGGGGTTATGGGGCTTTATTGCCCTTGTTGCGCGGAAAAATCTCTTGCAGGGGGAGTGAGAGTTTTCTTCTCCTCGGTGCCCTCTGTGACCAAAACGCCATAGGATGCCATGAGGAACAGAGGGGCTATAAGTTTAGGCAACCCATGAGTACTGTTTGTCAAATCCTGTCCCTGATGTATCATCTTTCAAAACACTTATTTGAGACGGGGAAGAGATAACAGATATGCTTAAACAATCATACGTTCACGGTGCCAGTGATATTGGGCTTATTGGGGAAACCATTGGGGCTAATTTCGATGCGGCGGTTGAGGCTTGGGGGGACCGAGAAGCCCTTGTGGTGCGCCATCAAAATATCCGATGGACCTATAAAGACCTTCAACGCGAGGTCGATGCCTTTGCTGCCGGGTTGCTGGCCTTAGGCTTGGAGCCGGGGGATCGGATTGGTATCTGGTCGCCCAACAATAGTGAATGGCTGGTTACTCAATATGCCACGGCCAAGGCTGGCTTGGTGCTGGTCAATATCAATCCGGCTTATCGTCTTTCTGAACTTGAGTATGCCCTCAATAAAGTGACTGCCAAGGCACTTATTCTCACGGCGAAATTCAAGACCAGCGATTATGTCACCATGGTTAAAGAGATTGCTCCCGAGATTGAGAACTGCCAACCAGGCCAACTCAATTCCAAACGCCTGCCCCATTTGAAAACATTAATCCAAATTGGTGAGGGGACATCTGCGGGGGTGTACGCCTTTGCAGCGGTTTCTAAAATGGGCGGCGTAGCCGAGTTGCAACGTATTAAAGACCTCGCTGGTCAACTCCAGTTTGATGACCCGATCAATATTCAATTCACCAGCGGCACCACTGGCTTTCCTAAAGGGGCAACCCTGACCCATTTCAATATTCTCAACAACGGATACTTTGTGGGGGAGGCCATGAAACTGACCAAGGAAGATCGCTTGTGCATTCCGGTCCCACTGTATCATTGCTTTGGCATGGTCTTGGGCAACTTGGCTTGTACGACTCATGGCTCAACGATTATTTATCCGGAGGAAGCCTTTGAACCTCTCTCGGTTTTGGAAACGGTTCAGGAAGAAAAATGCACGGCCCTGCACGGTGTCCCCACCATGTTTATTGCCGAACTCGATCACCCGGATTTTGCTAAATATGATCTCAGCACTTTGCGCACTGGAATTATGGCGGGCTCTCCTTGCCCCATTGAAGTGATGAAGCGAGTGGTGTCAGAAATGCATATGGCGGAGGTGACCATTGCTTATGGCATGACTGAAACCAGCCCGGTCAGCTTCCAAAGCGGTACAGACGATCCCTTAGAACGACGTGTCTCGACCGTTGGGCGCATTCATCCCCATGTAGAAGTTAAGATTGTCGATGATGAAGGGCGCATTGTGGCACCAGGGGTTAAGGGGGAACTGCTCACCAGGGGCTACTCAGTGATGCAGGGTTATTGGGCCGATGATGAGCGCACGGCAGAAACCATTGATGACGCTGGATGGATGCATACGGGCGACCTCGCGACTATTGATAAAGAGGGCTATTGCAATATTGTTGGGCGGGTGAAAGATATGGTCATTCGCGGCGGTGAGAATGTCTACCCTCGTGAAATTGAAGAATACCTCTATCGCCATGACAAAATCCAAGACGTTCAGGTCTTTGGGGTGCCTGATCATAAATATGGTGAGGAACTCTGCGCCTGGATTACTTTGGCGGCCGGGGGGAGTGTCAGCGAAGAAGAAATTAAAGACTTCTGCAAAGGGCAAATCGCCCATTACAAAATCCCCCGTTATATCCGTTTTGTTGACGAATTCCCCATGACCGTCACAGGCAAAATCCAGAAATTCGTCATGCGCGACACAATGATTGAAGAGCTAAGCCTTGAGGTGGATAAAACTGCCTAGGCGGTTGTTTTATCCCCGAGGGGCAGACCGTCGGCTTGTCGGGCGGCCTTTGCGCTGACTTCCGCCGCCATGCTTTCCGCCTGTTTTCGCTCCATGGGATTTGGGCTGAGTAATGCGGCGATTGGGTTTGTGTTTGCCTGTATTGGCACGGCGTTTTGGCGGGCCTGGTTTGCGGGGAGCGGGCTTGGTCACCTCGACCCCATTTTCAAACCGCGCTTCCATACCTTCGAAATGGAAAGGGTGATCTTCCATTAAAGGCACCGGTTGTCGAATGATGCGCTCAATATCTTTTAAATAAGCCCGTTCTTCATGGTCACAGAAAGATAAAGAAATACCTGTGGCCCCAGCCCGTGCTGTCCGCCCAATACGGTGAACGTAGCTTTCTGGTTCGTTGGGGAGTTCAAAGTTAATAACGTGGGTCACCCCATCGACATCAATGCCGCGTGCTGCCACGTCGGTGGCGACCAGGGCTCTAATGTCGCCAGAGCGAAATTCATTGAGAGCTTTTTGGCGGGCGTTTTGGGATTTGTTACCGTGGATTGCCCCAGAGGAAATTCCCAACTGGTCGAGATAACGGGCAACTCGGTTGGCACCGTGCTTCGTGCGGGTGAAGATCAACACCCGTTCAATGGCTGTATCTTTCATCACATGGGCAAGGAGGTCACGTTTACGGCTCTTGGGTACCATGAGGACGTGCTGGTCAACTTTTTCCGCTGTGGTGGATGCAGGAGCCACATCAATCCGAGCCGGTTTGTTAAGGATATTGTGGGCCAGCCTTTCCACGCTTTGGGGCATGGTGGCTGAGAACATCACCGTTTGGCGTTGCTTTGGAATGGCATCAACGATTTTTTGAATATCACGAATGAAACCCATATCGAGCATACGATCTGCTTCATCAAGCACCAAAAACTCGACTTTGTTCAGGCTGATATGGCCCTGGCCCATCAGGTCAAGCAGACGACCGGGTGTCGCTATTAAGATGTCGACACCGTAAGAGAGGGCTTTGATTTGAGGCTTAGCTGAAGCACCGCCATAAACTAGGGTGGTGCGGAAATGGAGATACTTGGCATAGGCCCTAATATTTTCGGCTATTTGTACTGCCAGTTCGCGGGTAGGGGCCAGGATTAAAGAGCGGGCGGTCTTCGGGATACGTTGGCCTTCGCCCTTCACCAAGAGCTGAATAATGGGCAATGAAAAGGCGGCGGTTTTGCCCGTACCTGTTTGCGCGACACCAATCAGGTCTTTCCCTTTTAAGATCGTTGGGATTGCCTGGCTTTGGATCGGCGTCATCTCTTCATATCCGCCTTCTTCAACGGCACGAAGAATGGAATCTCGTAAACCGAGTTCCGTAAATTTGCTCATTAGGTCAACTTTCAAATTTTCTAAGCCCGCAAACGGAGTCCTGCCGGGCGAGGCGCTTACCTATAGGTCGTGAGACGTAAAGTCAAATAAATGGGGTTTATAGGGAGAGAAACACAGAGAAAAATAACCCGATCAGATAAGTAATGATACAAATTAATAGTGTGTTGAAATCAAAACATAACTTATACTCGAAATTTCACTAGACGTAAGCGGGTGCTATGATATTATATGCAATCTAGTATTGTATTGAAAGAGCTAGATAAGCAGGCGAGGGGTAACGTTTTATAACGTCCTGTTGACTATCACTTTGGGGTTCTTTATGTTTAAAGTTGTAAATACAGAGCAGATAAAAAAGAAGCTCGAGGTAGGGTAATGCTCCCCTTTTGGAACGGGCGTTGAATGCCGAGATGAGTGATCATTTGGGTTATGAGAA
>CBDULT010000002.1:0-339331 GCA_965368165.1 uncultured Thalassospiraceae bacterium
AGGTCATGCCTAAGTATAAAGCATGGAAAGAAATTATTAAACTAAATTACTATAAGTTTAGGGAGAGCTCTTTTGAGAGAAGAAATTAGCTAAGGCACCCAATTCGTTAGCGCGTCATATCAAAGTTATTCCAGGGTGGCGAGGTCGTCAAACTTCGTTGTTTTGAGGGTTGAAAGAACAATCCCCTTCGCATTTTTTATGATAATTTTCCCGCCTTTAGCCTCAGCCGCATCAAAAGCGGTAACTAATTGTCCCAGCCCTGATGAGTCGATCATATCGACATCGCCGAAATCAAACTCTATATTTTGGGCCGAAGCACTGACAAACTGGCTGATGATTTTCTTTAGCTCATCAACATTCATAAAATTAACTTTGCCCGAAAGCCTTACCGAAAAGCTTGAAGCACCTTGAGATACACTGGATTCCATAATATTTAACCTTTTCTCTAACGATCGGGGTGAGATTAAAATAGCTACATAATTTATGCCATACGAACGTTTTCTAAGAAAGAATTCACTTGTTTTCTCAGGGTTTCGGCTCTTTCAGCAACCTCACTTGCAGCACTTGCGACTTCACTTGAGGCATTGCCTGTTTCTATGGCTGCGTCATTCACTTCGGTAACATTCTCAGCTACTTCACTGGTTCCTGTCGCTGCTTCTTGTACGTTGCGTGAAATCTCTCCCGTTGCCGCGCTTTGTTCCTCAAGGGCTGAGGCGATTGTTGATGAAATTTCGCTTATCTGATCTATCACCTCCGTAATATTCTTAATGGCAGTTACAGCATCACTCGTTTCAGTTTGAATACCCGAGATCTGCGAGGCTATTTCATCGGTGGCCTTGCCGGTTTGGGTGGCAAGATTTTTCACTTCTGAGGCGACAACAGCGAAGCCTTTACCAGCATCACCAGCCCGAGCGGCCTCAATAGTGGCGTTTAGTGCCAATAGGTTGGTTTGTTCTGCGATATCGTTAATCAAATTAACAACCTCGCCAATCTTGCCGACCGATTCAGACAAACCATTGACCAACTCATTAGTCCGATCTGCTTGCTGTTTTGCTTCCCGCCCAATTCTCTCAGAATCAGTAACCTGCCGGTTGATTTCAGCGACAGAAGATGTGAGCTCTTCTGTGGCTGTTGCGACAGAATGCACATTCGCAGAAGCTTGTTCCGTCGCTGCCGCAGCGGCACCCGCTCTTTGGGCTGTGCTGTCTGCTGTAGTTTGCATGCTTTGGGATGATGACTGCATTTCAGTTGCCGCAGAAGCGACAACGTTGAGGGCTTCATCCACCTCATCATTAAATTTACTCAGAAGCTCATCAACGACGCGAGCCCGTTTTTCTTTGACGGCCTGTTCTTTTTCTTGTTCTGCGGCAAGTTGCTCAGCCTTGATCATATTGTCTTTGAAGACCTGAACGGCTGAAGCCATGTTGCCTATTTCGTCTGAACGCCCAACGCCTGGAATTTCTACAGATTTATCACCAGCGGCTAAAACGCCCATGCTATCTGTCATTACCGTGATTGGACCACTAAGTGACTTGGCGATCATATAGCCCGCTGCTGCAATCATAGCGGCACCAATGGAGCCGATGACCAGAATCAAAGTCGTTAAGTTATTTGTGGCAGCAAAAGCTTCTGATTCACCAATTTCAGCCATGAGGGCCCAGGAAGTATTCCCCACTTTAATAGGGGTAAATGCGGAGAGAACAGGGTTGCCATTGTAATCAAGAAATATTTTTTCTCCCGCTTCACCAGCAAGAGCAAGGCGTGTTCCTTCAGTATCAACCTTTCCTTTTTCAGGATCGGCAAAGGAGGCTTTGACTGTATGGCCTTCGGGGTCGAGGAAAGAGTCTGAGCGCATGAGCTTATCTTGCCCGACTAAGTAGGCCTCCCCCGTCTCTCCCATGCCTTCGCGTTGTTGCATCATTGCATTGATCGCTTTGAGAGAAAGCTGAAGGGCGACCACGACATCAACTTTGCCATCATTGACGACGGGTTGGGCGATGAAAGCGGCAGGGTCACCTTTGCTTGGCGCATAAGCGGCGAAATCAGCAATCCCAAATTTTTTCGTTTTGAGGACTTCCCTGGTGAGTTTACCAAGCCCAGAATTGGCATACTTACCATCAACCATATTGGTTTGATAATCGGCTTCTTTGGTTGCTGAATAGAACACGTAGCCATCTGGATTCATGACAAACAGATCGTAATACCCATATTGATCAATATATTTTTTATAAAAAGCCACGCCTTTGTCATCTGTGGGGACAAAGGCTTCGGCGATATCGATTTCGGCTAAAACGCCCCATTGCAAATTGCCGACTTTAACAGGTGTATAGGCGGATAAAACTGGATTGCCTGTATAGCCGTTAATGACTTTTGCATCGGTTTTCCCGGCAATAACATCCCGGCCTGCTTCCGTGTCAACTTTTCCTTTTTCTGGATGACGTATAGAGGAAGTTACGGAGCGGTTCTTGGGGTCTAAGTATGAGTTCGATCTCATCAGGAGATCAGGCCCAATAAGATAAGTTTCCCCTGTCTTACCCAATCCAGCCCGCTCACTCATGATCGTGCTGATACGATCAAGGGGGGCTTGAAAAATCAAAACTCCAATTTTTTCACCATCTTCAAAGATAGGTGAGGCGATAAATCCGGCAGGGGCATCATAAGAGGGGCGATAAAGTTTATAATCAATAAAGACGGCTTGTTGGTCTTCCAATTCTAGACCTTTTTTGTAAGCCTCGGCTAAACCCGTGTCAGCCCATGGGCCATTGAGAAGGGATGTGCCAAAATCGAGCTCCTTAAAAACCGAGTAGATGATATCACCAGACTCTGCGTCGACGAAAAAGATATCATAGTAACCAAATGATTCGAGGAAGTGGTTCATTGAAGGGTGGATTTGCCCGTGAACAGCACTATAGGAAGAACCATCTTCGGCTTGTTTGAACTTGTTTTTCTCACCTAAAGGGTTAGCATTTTTTGCTATATATGCATGTTGCATAACCACAGCATTTTTGCTTAGTTTTGCAACTGTTTCGGTCATGTCGACAGCCTTGCCATCATTTTGTTGGGCATAGGTAGGGGCAAATTGCCCTGTATAATATTCACTCAATTCTTTTCGCTTAGTTTCGATCTCGTCGCCATAAATAGCGAGTTCATCCCGATAGCTCTTGAACATACGTTTGAGCTTAATCGTCGCATCGACGACCATACGATCTTCGGAAAGAGTGATTACTTGGTTTTCAAGCGTATGAAAATAATCTTCGATTGAGTTCTTTTTGGTTTGACGGATGGCTGTGAGTTTGCGGAGAGCTTCGCTTCTCAGAGTCGAAACCGTCTCCATCAACACGCCCATATCCCCTTGGCGGACCGAAAAGAAATTCTCGATTTGTTTTTTCTTAATCTCACGAATGCCGACAAGCTGATTAAAAGCTTGTTTTTCCAGAGCATCGCTAGCGTTTTTTAGAGAAAGCCCACCAATAACTAAGAATGGCGTAAGCCCGACAATAAGAAAGAAAAGAACAAGTTTAGGACCAATTTTCATGTTTGAACCAATTAAGCCATTCATGGCTATCCCTATCTTTTAGAGTTGTAAATTAATGTTCGGCAGAAATTTCGGTTGATTTTATTTTAAGTGTATTTTTTTGTGATTAATTCAAGATATATATTTTTGCTACGTTTTATAGTTATGTGTAATCAATACTAATCGTTAGCTTATTCCATGTACAACCAAAAAATGTATACTAATGTATATAGATATATGCTGCTGTTTGTTATTGCCTCGCTCACAAAGTGTCTCACAAGTGACTAGTTAATACGATTTTATTGGGGGCAGGTGCTTTGTCGATTGCGGTGAAAATGTCTTCGATATTTTCAACCATAGTGAAAAGTTCCATGACTTTTGAATGGGCAAACTCTTTGTCGATAATCTGTTGAAAGAGCCCAACTATTGGGTTCCAAAAATCTTCGACATTAACGACAATGATCGGTTTTTGATGAATTTGGAGTTGTTTCCAGGTCATGATTTCTATGGTTTCATCCAAGGTTCCAACCCCCCCAGGAAGAACAACAAAACCGTCAGAGCGCTCAAACATCATGTTCTTTCGTTCATGCATGCTTTCAACCACAACCGTTTCAACACCTTCAACCTTGCCAACCTCGTATTCCATCAGGAAACGGGGGATAATCCCTGTCACTTGCCCTCCGTGCTTAATGACAGATTCAGCCACAATGCGCATGATGCCAATCCCCCCTCCACCGTAAACAAGACGGATGTTTCTTTCGGCCAGCATTTTTCCAAGTTGTTTAGCGGCTTTTTTATAGGCAGGGGAGGTCCCTAAACGAGAACCGCAAAAGACGCAAAGAGATTGGATGTTTTTCATTGAAGACCTAACAGTAAGAAGCATAAAAACACCGATGAACTTAAAGGAATAAGCTCATCGGTGAAAGGCTTTAGGCCTTGGCTCAGCTATCGGTTAAATTAGCCGGTTCGCACAGCCGTCAGGAACTTGTCAACCTCAACAGAAAGGGCATCGGCTATGCCAGAAAGCTCTTTAGCACCTGTTTCGATAACCCTTGCAGAGTCATCTGTTTGCTTGGCAGCCCCCGTCACCCCTTGAATATTTGTTGAAACCTCCTGGGTTCCCCCTGCGGCTTGTTCAACATTGCGAGCAATTTCTTGAGTTGACGCGCTTTGTTCTTCCACGGCTGCAGCAATGCTTGAGGTAATGTTGCTGATTTCGCCAATGGTTACAGCGATGTGTTCAATGGCATCAACGGCTTTTTGAGTCGCTGACTGAACCCCATTGATCTGGGTGTTGATTTCGTCGGTTGCTCTGGCGGTCTGAGTTGCCAAATTTTTGACCTCAGAGGCAACCACAGCAAACCCTTTGCCAGCGTCCCCAGCTCTGGCAGCCTCAATGGTTGCGTTCAATGCTAAAAGGTTGGTTTGCTCAGCAATATCCGTAATCAAGCTGACAACATCCCCAATTTTCTGTGAGGCATCTGCCAGTCCGCGGATAAGCTGGGTGCTTTCTTCGGCTTCGCTCACAGCATCGGAGGCCACTCTTGTGGAGTCCGCAACGCGGTTGCTGATTTCGCTAATTGAGCTTGAAAGTTCGTCGGCTGCTGAGGCAACTGTCTGAACATTGCACGAAGCGAGTTCTGAAGCGGAAGCAACAGTAGATGCTCTTTCAATATTTTCTGATGCACTAGAAAGCAGGGTGCCGGCAGAAGATTGCATCTTGGTCGCTTCATCTGATAGAGAGGTGACAATCTTGCCGACACTCGATTCCAGTTCCGATGCCATTTTATCAAGAATTTGACGCCGGGCAGCGGAGGATTTTAGTTCGGTTTCTTTTTGTTCAGCCACTAGCTTGATATTTTCTTTGGCATTCTCACGGAAAACACGGACGGCGAGGGCCATGCCGGTAATCTCATCATTACCTGTCCGAGGAATGCGGGTTTCTAGTTTACCGTCAGCAATGGAATCCATGCAATCGGAGATATGGCGGAGACGAGCGACAATTTGGCGCCCAACATAGACCGTTGCGATAATAATTGTACCAACGATAGAAAGGATCGCTAAAGCGATTAACCACATTTTGGTTTCAGCAACAGTTCGGCCAACAGTTTCCTGGGTTAAGGCAATCCGCTCTTGAGTAATACCGACAAGCTTATTGGCATTTGCCCCCATTGAAGCACTTAGTTTAGCCCCAACAGCCAGGATGCCTTTTTCCTTGGCAATGATATTGAGTTCTCTTTTGCGGAGTTCAAAGATGCTGTCTTTGCCTTCACCAAGTTTGGCGAGACCTTGGAAATTAACGACTAGTTTTTTACCGTCTTCATCTTTAGTCAACTCTGTAATACTGATTGTGGCCCGAGCCACATCTACGTATTCAGTGAAGAGCTTTACGTGCGCGTCCAAATCTTTAACGGAGGGCGCATTAACAGCACCACTCATCGCCGCAACAAGCTGATCAGATGCCGCAGGAATTTTGTTTAAATCCTGGAGATAGCCAACGCGACTAAAAGCGACCCGCATTAAATTTCCGCGCAGTTCATCAACATCGGTGACATCGGGTGAGTCTTCACGCATGGCCCCAATAATGCCTGTGCGTTGTCCATCCATGATATTTTCAAATTCACCACCAAGTAGCTGCCTGAATTCAAGCATTTTTTTGGCAACAGCTTTAATTTCATTGCCGATCTTAAGGCGTTGGTCGATGGTTTTTTTGAGATTACCCATATTTGCAGAGAAGCTGTTATAGCTTTTTTGAATCGAACCCGTGATGTCGCCTTCTTTATCGGCCGTGGCAAGGGCGGTCATCAAATCAGTGATGATTTGATCTTTCTTTGCCAGAACTGAAAGTTGCTTCGCCCGCTCACCTTCAGATTTTGCTGAAACAACGGATGCCCCTACAGCGACGATAGAACTTGCTTCTTTTTCAAGTTGTAAGGCCGCTGTGATAGCCGGAAGGCTTTCTTCCGTAACCTCTTGAAAAGAAGTGCTCAGCCCAGTGTAAGAATATAGGGCAACGATAATAGCGATGACAGTGAGGGCGGTTACGCCCGTAAAAGCGGCCCCTAATTTTCTCCCAATCCCAAACCGAATCACAGGCTTTGTGGGTTCTTGCGTCGAGTCAGCAACATTCATCGTTTTTCCCTTTAAATGAATCCAATGCCCCTGCGGATTTTATTTTTCTTATGGGGCATATATCTTTGAGGGGTATAAATAAGATGGAAGACTTAGACGTTCCACCTATTTCCCAGTATAAGCGTTATTTTGCCATACAATAAATCAATTAGAAATAAATAAAAAGGGTAAATCGGTATTGATTTACCTGTTTTATGTCTTAGGCTCTAGCTTGTTGGCTGCTGCCTGTTAATTTTGTCAAAACGTTGCGTCCTTTTGAATGGCGTACTAAGGTTTAAGTCAATCTCGAGAGTATTAACACTGGGGGCCACCGTGAATCGACCGCTTATCGTCGCTGTTATAGGTGTAATCGTTGTTATTGCAGCCATTGCCCTTAATTTTGTTTTAGGTGAACCCGATGTAGAGACTCCTCAAAGCCAGAAGGGGCAGTCTCAAGGGAACCCCGCATCCACGACAGCCGATCAGGCCGCGCAAAAATGCATCAAGCCAAGTTTTGATGTGGTGCGGATTAACCCCTATGGGGATTCTGTTATGGCTGGGCGCGGGACTCCCAACGGAAAAGTAACAATCCTTGATGACGGAAAAGCCATTGGTGAAGCGAAAGCCGATAGCCGAGGTGAATGGGTGTTTGTTCCCACCGCTGCCTTGCCTCCCGGAAACCGCCAACTTAGTTTGGAAATGGCGGCTGAGGGATGTGATAAGTTACTTTCTGAATCCGTTGTTGTTTTAGCTGTTCCTGAAGGTGGAAAGGATATTGCCGGACAACCAACCGACAAAGAGGGCAAGGCGTTAGCCCTTAAAGTTTCTCGGGATGGCTCTAAGCCTTCACAGGTCATGCAGTCGCCGAGTGAGTCAGGCGACAAGTTTAACCTGACGGTTGATGTTGTTGATTATGACGATAAGGGGCGCGTAGCTGTTAGCGGTCATGCTGTGCCTGAGGCGACTATTCATGTGTATCTAAACAACAAACATATGGGGGAGGCTGTTTCCACAGATGATGGTGACTGGAACTTAATTTCTGAGAAGACCGTGACGCCTGGTGCCTATACATTGAGAGCAGACCACGTTGATGATACGGGAAAGGTATTAGCCCGTGTGACGATGCCCTTCTCTAAGAGTGATTTCGCTGGTGAGTTGAAACCGGGGTCCTTTATTGTCGTCAAATCAGGGCATAGTTTATGGCGTTTAGCCCATAAGAAATATGGTTCTGGATTCAACTATTCGGTTATCTATGAGGCAAATAAAGAGCAGATTGATAATCCAGACTTGATTTATCCCGGCCAAATTTTCACTCTACCCGATTAGAGGGCGTGACGGGCTCTTGATTGAAGACTTTAAGTGCTCAATCTGAGAGATCATGGACTTAACGTCATCCCATCTCCCTGTATAGGGATAAAGGGTAGAGTAAAGCTTAGTAAGGGATTGCTCCGCTTTTTCGTAAGTGGAGGTGATGTCTGATTTTCCCTGATCACTCTTCAGCGTATCCAAAATAATACGGGCTGCAAAGAGGCACTGATAGGCATCGTCTCTGGCTTGCTTACTATCCAGATCGTGGGCGCGTAAAGCCTCAGAGGTTTTATCCATTAAAGCAAAAATGTCAGAATGCTTGTGCATTGTGTTATAACTTTATCCACTTTACGCTGCGTAAAAAACTGAAGTATCAGGGGTGGTATTTCTACTCAACAGCCTATTCTTCGTGTTTAGCACAACTTATGATGTTTTCAAACAAAACATTCAATAAGGTTTGTTCGCACAACCAAAGAGTAGGATCTGATAAAAGGGGGGGATGAAAATAAACAGAGACTTTTGAATCGAATTGTGGCTAAATAAACCTGATCAGTTCCACTAAAAAAGTAATGGGTATGGGTACGGAAACGTTAAGGCGTGTGATTAAACTGCCTGAATTGGGGAATCTCATTGAAAGCCTTTGTAGGCAAGGCTACCAAGTGGTCGGTCCTTCTGTGGGCGACGGGGCGATCATCTATGATGAAATTGAATCCATTAATGATCTCCCCAGGGGTTTTGAAGAAGAACAAGAAGGCGGTCATTATCGTCTGAAAAAAGCAATGGGGAAGCAGGGTGAGAGCGAGGCCTTGTTCCGCTATACGGTTGGGCCACAAAGCTGGAAAAAATTCTTGTTTCCCGCAGCGCAAAAATTATGGCAAGCAGAGCGTAAGGGGCAAGGGTTCTCGATCGACCCAGGCAATAGCAAGGTGCCTAAATATGCTTTCATTGGAGTGCGCCCTTGTGAAATAGCAGCCCTAAAAATCCAAGATAAAGTTTTTAACAACGGTGATTTTGCCGATAAGGGTTACAATGACAAACGGGAAAATAGCCTGGTTGTTGCCGTAAACTGCACCCGGTCAGCCCCGACCTGTTTTTGCCAATCTATGGACACAGGGCCTAAAGCAAATGATGGTTTTGATCTGGCCTTAACAGAAATATCTGATGGCAAAGACCACCGTTTTGTTGTTGAGGTTGGCAGTAAAAAAGGCCGTAAACTGATTAAATCTATGGATAGTCAGGAAGCTGCGCGAGGTGATTTGTCTTCTGCTACAGCACGGATCAATAGTGCCAAACGAAGCATGAAGCGCAAAATGCCTAAGGATGCCCCAAAGGTCCTCGCCAACAATAGAGAGCACCCCCATTGGAAAGATGTGGCAACGCGCTGCTTGAATTGTGCCAACTGTACCATGGTTTGCCCCACTTGCTTCTGCTCAACTGTAGAAGATGTCACTAGTCTTGATGGCAATAATGCGGAACGATGGCGGCACTGGGACTCCTGTTTTACCGTTGATTTTAGCTATATCCACGGGGGGCCCATTCGCCGTGATGGCGCGGCGCGCTATCGCCAATGGATGACCCATAAGCTTTCAAGCTGGCAGGATCAGTTCGGCTCCTCAGGTTGCACAGGCTGTGGGCGTTGCATTACCTGGTGCCCGGTTGGAATTGATATTACAGAAGAAATCAAAGCCCTTAAGCGCAAGCCGAAAATGGTGGAGAAATAAGATGGTAAAGAAAACGGACCTTGGCCCGATCTTGGACGGGCATCCTTTCTTTAAAGGTATGGATGTCGCGGCACGTAAACTAATCGTTGGTTGCGCTAAAAACGCCATCTTCCGTGATAATGATATGATCTATCGGGAAGGTGGTAAGGCGGATACCTTCTACCTCATCCGTCATGGTTCTATTGCCCTTGAAGTCCACACACCGGCAAGGGAGCCCCTTGTTATTGAAACGCTTAGCGATGGGGAAATTCTCGGCTGGTCCTGGCTGGTCCCCCCTTATAAATGTCGTTTTGATGCGCGGGCTGTTGGGGTGGTTCGTGCCATCGCCATTGATGCAAAGTGTTTGCGCGGCAAATGTGAGAAAGACCATTCTCTTGGGTACCAATTTTATAAACAATTTTTGCCCGTTATCTCAGATCGGCTTGGGGCCGCCCGTCTGCAAATGCTTGATATGTATGGTGATCCGACTGCCTATGTGGATAACAGTCATTCGATAGATGATGAAAAAACGCTACCGGCCAAACCCTCTCCCGGTAAAGTGAAAAAGGCTAAAAGGAAAAAATCGTGATGGTAGCTCAGCAAAAATATGCCGGGACTGCCGTTACTGACCCCATGATTCCTGTTCCCTTTAAGGTCAAAAAGGTGAAACGGGAGCTTGCCGATACCTTCACCCTAGAGCTTGAGGCTGAAACAGGAAACCCTTTCCCCTTTACGCCGGGGCAATTCACCATGCTCTATCAATTTGGCGTTGGTGAGGTTCCGATTAGCATAAGCGGCGACCCGACAAAAACGGGGAGGCTAACTCATACTATTCGGGCTGTGGGCAAGGTCACCGAAGCCATGTCCCGCCTTAAAAAAGGCGATACCGTTGGGGTGCGTGGTCCTTTTGGCACCAGCTGGCCTGTTGAAGCCGCCGAAGGCTCCGATGTTGTGATTATCACCGGGGGGGTCGGTTTAGCCCCTTTGCGTCCCGCTATATACCACCTTCTCGCCAATCGGAAACGCTATGGCAATATTTGCATTTATTACGGTGCGCGCACCCCGGAAGATATTCTCTTTCGCAAGCAGTTAGAAAAATGGCGAGGGCAATTTGATCTTAAAGTTGACGTCACGGTTGACCGGGCGTCTTCTGGCTGGAATGGGCGGGTCGGGGTGGTCACCAAGCTGTTAGACTTAGGCGGTTTCCATCCCCCTGATACTGTTGCCATGGTTTGCGGACCGGAAGTCATGATGCGCTTTTCCATTCGTGCCCTAAATGAAATGGGGGTGGCCAACGAGAACATTTATGTCTCCATGGAGCGCAATATGAAATGCGCCGTTGGTTTCTGTGGTCATTGCCAATATGGCTCAGCTTTTGTGTGTAAAGATGGCCCGGTATTTCCCTTTAGTGACCTCCAAGAGGTCTTCGACGTGAGGGAGTTGTAGATATGGCAAAAAATCGCAAACCCAAACTCGCTGTGTGGAAATTCTCCTCCTGTGATGGCTGCCAATTGAGCCTGCTTGATTGTGAAGATGAATTACTGGCGGTGGCTGATTCTGTTGAGATTGCCTATTTCCTGGAAGCTTCCCGAGCCGAGATTGCCGGACCTTACGATATCTCCTTGGTCGAAGGCTCCATCACCACACCCCACGAAGTTGAGCGTATCAAAAAAGTTCGGGCCCAATCACGAGCCCTGATAAGTATTGGGGCCTGTGCGACGGCAGGAGGTATCCAGGCTTTAAAGAATTATCGTAATGTGGATGACCTGATCAATACGGTCTATGCCCATCCTGAATATATCGATAGTTTGACCACCTCTACTGCCATTGAAGACCACGTAAAGGTGGATTTTGAACTGCGCGGTTGCCCCATCAATAAAGAACAATTGTTGGAGCTGATCAACGCCACTTTGAATGGTCGCAAGCCCAATGTCTCCGCCCATAGCCAGTGCATTGAGTGCAAGCTTGCTGGGACGGTCTGTGTCATGGTGAGCCAAGGGAAGCCTTGCCTCGGCCCGGTAACGCAAGCCGGGTGTGGGAATGTGTGCCCCCGTTGTGATCGTGGATGTTTTGGCTGCTTCGGTCCCAAGGAAACGCCGAACCCGGCGGCCTTGAGTGCCCGAATGAAAGAGCTGGGCATGAGTGACCGGGAAGTGAAACACTTCTATCGCCTGTTCAATACTGGCGCCCCGGCTTTCCGTGATGAGAGTAACGCTCATGAGTAAAAAACGTATCATTAAAGTTGATGCTTTAGCCCGTGTTGAAGGGGAGGGCGCGCTTTATCTCCGGGTCAAAGACAACAAGATCAAAGAGCTTAAATTCCGCATCTACGAACCGCCTCGGTTTTTTGAAGCTTTGCTCAAAGGGCGTATTTACAGTGATGCCCCCGACATCACTGCCCGTATCTGTGGCATCTGTCCCATGGCCTATATTATGGGGGCCAGCCATGCTATGGAAGACGCCCTCGGCGTTCAGGTCACCGGACCGTTGCGGGATTTACGGCGTTTGTCTTATTGTGGCGAGTGGATTGAAAGCCATGTACTCCACGCCTTCTTGCTCCACGCCCCAGATTTCCTCGGCTACCAGGATTCCATCCAGCTTTCAAAAGATCACCCGGAAGTCGTCAAAAAAGCCCTGCAGTTGAAGAAGATCGGCAACAAAATTATTGAAGTGATTGGTGGACGAGCCATCCATCCGGTCAATTTGGCTGTGGGTGGTTTTCACGGTGCACCCAAGAAGAAAGCCATCAAGGGCTTGGCGGAAGACCTTAAATGGGGGATTGAAACCTCGCGGGAGTTGGCTCTGCTGGTTGGCGGCTTTACCTTTCCGGACTATAGCTATGATTACACCTCGGTTTCGCTCTGCCACCCGGATGAATACGCTATTACCGAAGGAAATATTATTTCCAGCGGTGGCATGAACATTCCAATAAGCGAATTTGAAAACCACTTCGATGAAGAGCATGTGGCTCATTCCAATGCTTTGCATGGGGTCATGGGAGATGGCTCAAAACCTTATCTCACGGGCCCCATCGCCCGCTATAACAACAATTTCAAACAACTCTCTTCTTTAGCGAAAGAAACCGCCAAAGCCGCCGGGTTAGGCAAGACGGTTAACAACCCTTTCAAATCCATCGTCGTGCGCATGGTCGAAACCCTCTATGCTTTTGAGGAAGCTTTGCGCTTGGTCGAGGCCTACGAGACCCTTGAAGCCGCCCACATTGAAATCACACCCAAAGCAGGGTGGGGGACGGGCTGCACCGAAGCACCGCGCGGTATATGCTATCACCGCTATGAGTTAGACCAGGAAGGGCGCATCGAAACCGCCCGTATCATGCCCCCCACTTCACAAAACCAGAAGCAGATTGAGCGCGACCTGTGGGGCGTGGTGGAAGGACATCTACACTTGTCTGATGAAGACCTCAAATGGGTCTGCGAACAGGCCATCCGCAACTACGACCCCTGTATTTCCTGCGCGACCCATTTCCTTAATTTGACTGTGGACCGTGACTAACAAGCGTCCGCTTATCCTTTGTGTTGGCAATCGTCTCCGCCGCGACGACGGCTTCGGCCCCGCCGTTTACGACGAACTCCGTTCGATGGAAAATTTAAAATACGATCTGGAGGAAAGTTGGGGCGAAGGCACCGAACTGATACAGGCTTGGGAAGGTCGGTCCCAGGTTATCATCATAGACGCCGCCCATTCCGGCACCGCAAGCCCTGGAACCCTTCACCGTTTCAACGCAAGTGAAACCGAAATCCCCCAAGACTTCTTCCGCTACACGACCCATCGCTTTGGGGTCGCAGAGGCTGTTGAGTTGGCCCGGAGCCTAGGAGAACTACCCAAGCATGTGGAAATTTATGCCGTTGAAGGGGAAGATTTTGGAACTGGGGAAGGGTTGTCCGAGAGGGTAGTAGATGCGGTTGATAGGACGATTAATTTGATACAGTTTTGTCGAAACTAAAAAATGAGATTATGCATATCAATGCATAAGGATATTGTTGAGGCGGATAACTCTTTATAGTAATGCTTATATAACAAAGAAAAACGGCCCCCAGAAGAGGACCGTTTCCCTTTTTGTCTATTGTCTCTGGGGAGGGTGAAACCCGCGTTGACCAGAGTTCATAAAAGGATACTAGTACGATTTAGTTTGTCTGTCAATTTTGTCGGAAATTTTGAAGTAAATAACTTAGAAACTAGTGAGTGATTTATGCCGAAAAGTTTTAATGACGTTGAACTGCAAGAAATACCATCACAATTGTCTGCTCCTAGGTTCCAGCGTTATCTTGATGAAAAAAAACAAGACATTCGTGAAGCACTTGCACTTTATCGGTGGAATGCGCAAGTTTCGGCTGCAATAATGTTTCCATTGCAAGTTTGTGAAGTTTCTATCCGCAATGGAATCGCTGATGCTATAGAAAATTTCTATGGTGCAGACTGGCCGTATAATAATAGCTTTAGAAGAAGTTTACCTAATCCTCAAAAATGGTTTTCGCCACGGCGAGAGTTGATAAGTCAAGCTAATCAACAAACAACTACTGGCAAAATTATTTCAGAGCTTAAGTTTGTTTTTTGGGTAGGTATGATGACAAGCCGACATCATACAGTTATTTGGGACTCTACCATTGAAGCAATATTTCCAGGCAAAACTGATTTATCTAAAACTGTATTGCGAGAGGCTGTTTGGAAGAAATTAGATAAAATACGGAAGTTCCGAAATAGAGTTGCTCATCATGAACCAATCTACGAAAGACCGCCCCAAGATGATTATCGAGAAATTATAGAATTAATTAGATGGCGGTCTCCTATTACAGCAGGTTGGGTTGAAAGGGTTCAAACCGTTACAGATTTACTTGTAATCAGACCATAGAATAAATAACGAAAACTAATTTCGTGCCTTTTTGCTGAGCTATGGCTACCTTTTGTTAGCTCGTTACTATTAAGTATTGGAACTAATTATCATGGCCCTCGACCCTCAAGTGAAGATGGTTTTGGATATTGCGGAAAAGAGTGGGCGGCCTTTGCTGGAAACTCTGGCTCCGGTTGAGGCCAGGAAGCTCTATGAGGAGATGGCGCGGGTTGGTGGGGGGAACCCTCCAGAGATTTTAGAACCCAAGACTTGGAAGCTGAGGGGCCGTTTGGGCCAATTCCCCTTCGAGTTTATACGCCTCGTGACCCAAAAGGAAAGGCCTTGCCTCTGCTGATTTTTATTCATGGGGGCGGGTATGTAATTGGCAGCCTGGACAGCCATGATGTGCCTTGTCGTTACCTGGCCCTTGAGAGCGATTGCATTGTCGTTTCTGTTGATTATCGAATGGCCCCAGAATTTCCTTTTCCTAAACCAGTTGAAGATTGCTGGGCGGCGGTTCAGTGGATTGCTGCGCATGTCGATAAACTCGGCGGGCGGGCCGATAAAATTGCCATTGGCGGCGATAGTGCTGGGGGAAATCTTTCCACTGTCCTTTGCTCAATAGCGAAGGAGCAGGGCGGGCCAAAGTTTGTTCAGCAACTGCTGATCTACCCCGGCATTGATATGACCGGGAGCTTTGCTTCCCATGAGACTCTTTCTGATGGCTATCGTCTCACCAAGCCGCTGATTAAGTGGTTTATGGATGCTTATTTCAGTGGCGATCATCAGGATCGCAAAGACCCTCTCTGTTCGCCCTATTTTAATACTGACCTCAGGGGCCTTCCTCCTGCATTTATTGTCTCGGCTGGATATGACCCCTTAAAGGATGAAAATGCCGCCTATCACGACAAGCTCTTGAAAGCGGGCGTTGAGTCCATACATAGCCATTACCCTGGCATGATCCACGGTTTCATCAACATGCCCGCTTTTATTGATAAGGCCAAAGATTGCTTTAAAGAATGCGGTGCTGCCCTACAAAAAGCTTTCTCAAAGCCATAGCTAAAATTTTCGGAGTCTATTGAATGTCGCTTCCTCAAGTTCTTCAAGGTCGTTTGTCTGTTCCTGTTGTCGGGGCACCGTTATTTATTATTTCAAACCCAGACATGGTGATCGCCCAATGTAAGGCGGGGATTGTTGGTTCATTTCCGGCGCTTAATGCCCGCCCTGCTGAAGTGTTGGAACAATGGCTCAAGCAAATCACGGAGGCGTTGGACGCCCATAATCAAGCCAACCCGGATAAGCCTGCCGCGCCTTTTGCGGTTAATCAGATTGTCCATAAATCCAATGATCGACTGATGCATGATGTGGAAATGTGTGTGAAATATAAGGTGCCGATCGTTATTACCTCTTTAGGGGCGCGGCCCGAAGTCAATGAGGCCATCCATTCCTATGGCGGTATTGTCATTCATGATGTGATCAATAATTACTTTGCCAAAAAAGCGGTGGAGAAGGGAGCCGATGGGATTATCGCTGTGGCTTCTGGGGCTGGCGGGCATGCGGGAACCCTTTCCCCTATTGCGCTGATCCATGAAATTCGTGAATGGTTTGACGGTTTTTTACTGCTGGGTGGGTCGATTTCTACCGGAAACGGTATCCTGAGTGCACAGGCCATGGGGGCTGATTTGGCTTATGTGGGTTCTGCCTTTATTGCCACCCAAGAAGCAAATGCCTCCCAGGACTATAAAGATGCCATTGTTGAAAGCTGTGCCGAGGATATTATCTATACCAACCTGTTTACGGGCATCCATGGCAATTACCTAAAGCCCTCCATAGTTAAGGCGGGCCTTGATCCCGATAATTTGCCGGAAAGTGACCCCTCAAAAATGAATTTTGGCTCAGGTGGTTCTGAATCAGCGAAGGCCTGGAAAGATATTTGGGGCTGCGGGCAAGGGATTGGGGCGATTAAGAACGTGCCTACCTGCGACGATATGGTTAAACGGCTTGAAACCGAATATGCAGAAGCCCGTAAACGGGTTTTGGCTGGTTAAAGGAAGAGAGTAGTGGCTGATAATACCGATATTAACTGGAACAAAAAATATGATGGTAAAGAGTATTTATTTGGGACTGAACCAAATAAGTTTCTTGCCAGCCAAGCCTCCCTGCTCAAGAAAGGGCAGCGTTGTCTCGATGTCGGGGGCGGTGAGGGGCGTAACGCTGTTTGGCTCGCCGAGCAGGGGTTAGAAGTTTTCTCCATTGATCAATCAGATATTGCCCTAGGAAAAGCCCAGGCTTTAGCAGAGCAGAGAGGGGTAACAATTGAGACCTTTCCCGTCGATTTATTTAACTGGAACTGGCCTCAAGAAGCCTACGAAGTCCTTGTCTCCATGCATGTGCATTTCACCAGCCCTGAGCGCAAAAAAATTAACACGTTGATGAGTGACGCTTTAACCCCTGGCGGGGTTCTTATCTTTGAAGCTTTTCATCCTGACCAAGTAGCCAATGATACAGGTGGTCCGTCTGATGTGGATTATCTTGTGAGTGCCGAAATGCTGAAGACTGATTTTGAGGGCTGTGACTTTCTCCACCTTTCAGAAGCCACGGTCGATCTCCCCAAACGCCCCCATAAACCAGCCGGACCCGCCGTGGTCACCCGTGCTACTATCCGCAAGTCGGTAGAATAATTTCATTCTGAAGATATGGATTTTGCAGGTGCTAAAGGCAGCATTACGGTTTTTGCAGGATAAAGGGCAATTTATTGCCATTCTGGCCTTGACGGGGGCATGGCAATTACGTACAACCCGCGTCTCTTGAGCCGTTTAAACGGTTCGAAATGGATTTTCTTTGTTTAGATCGAGGATAAAGCAATGGCACGACGTTGCGCGATAACCGGAAGAGGCGTTCAATCCGGAAACAATGTGAGCCACGCTCACAACAAAACACGCCGTCGTTTCCTGCCTAACTTGCAGGATGTTTCGGTTTTAAGTGATAGCCTTGGGTCGATCCGCATGCGCGTTTCAACCAACGCCCTTCGCTCCATCGAGCACAATGGCGGACTTGATGCTTACCTTCTGAAAACTTCTGACAAAAAGCTGACTGCTGAAGCTATTAAGCTTAAGCGTCGGGTTAGAAAAGCGACTGCCGCAGCTGCTTAAAGGTTAAGCCTTACAGATTTTAATAAAGCCCGTCTCATTTTGAGGCGGGCTTTATTGTTGGTGGCTAAATGCAAAACCGCTTTAGTCTTCTAATTTAAATACAAATAGCAGGTTTTTTTGTAAGGCACTGAAGTTATCGTCTGAGATTAAATAGACCAGCGTTTCTCCTTGTTCATTAACCCGAACATCAACCCCCTCAAAATTATCGACGCTGAATTCACCGAGTAAAATTCCCTCTACCACATTTCCTTGCTCGATTTGATCGAAAGGAACTTCTCTGAGTCGGGTGCTTACCCCATCAAATAAGGTGTAGTGCCGCTCTAGAATAAGGATATTACCGGAGGGGAGAAGAGCAGCCCCTGTTGGTTTGAACTCATCGTAACGTCGGTAGGAGAAGGGGTGCCAAATTTTATCTTGGAGAAACCAACCCGAGGTAAGGCTATCATCTGTAGCCGATGATTCGGCAAGAATGACCAGCCGTCCATCTTTGAGCCTGACACTAGCTTCGGTTCCGTGGTTACTCGGTAAATCTTTAAACCCCTCTGGTTGGGTGAGGGAGAAGGAGGGGCCTGATAAGTTCGGATAATGGGAGATGCGATGCTTGCGTTCAAAAGAGACGTAAAACCCTCCCTTCCCATCCCGTGCGAGTGATTCAGCATCTGCCTTCTTCTTCTTTTTAAGCGTCTTATTTTTATTGGAGCGAAGAGGGATAAGGGTTGCCTTTTGTAAAGCGAGAGTTTGATGGTTGATTTTTGCTTGCAACAAATGGCCTTGGTCACTTACCGATATCAACTGATCCCCTTCAATCAGTAGTGCTGAAAACCCTCCGAATTTTTCTGCTTCTGAGGCATACTCCACCCCTTTGACAAATGTTAATCTACCAAGCGATTTTGTCGGTGTGTTGTCAGGATTAAAGATGGCTGGTGTTTCAAGAACCAAAATTGAGGCAGCCTTTGCCAAATTCTGAAAACTTAGAATAAGAAGTAACGTCAGTAAGGTCCGGTGCATTTAAATTCCACTGTGACTACCTTTAACTTTTTGGCTTTATTGCTCTTAACATATAGCCCGTAGGAAAAGCTTCTTCAAAGATTCCAAAGGTTAGTTTGTTGTATATCCATTTGTTTTTCCATGGTTTTAACTCAGGCATACGTTGGATGTAGTTTACCTTAAGGCCTGAGCACTCCATCAGTTCTATCATCGTTTCTTTAACGAAAAAGCGGAGATGAGTCCTGTCTAAGATACCTGATTCTTCATATTTCCATTTGCCCTTAAATAGAAGGGCTAGGGGTATCTTGTAGTGACGGATATTTGGTAGGTTGACGACTAAAATTCCACCTGGTTTTAAGAGCCTATGGAGACGGGCAACCATGCCCCAGGGATCAACTAAATGTTCCAACACATCCATACAAAGTATGGCGTCTAAAGATTCCGATTGAATCTCAGTTTCAAGGGGGAGGTTCTCGACATTTCCATGCCAGACTTGATCCAGCGTTTCCTTGGCTTTCTCTGCTGCTAAAGGGGATATCTCGACCCCTCCTGCCCAGGATATTTTCCCATTTTCTTTCAAGAAATTGAGGGTCGCTCCGGTCCCGCAACCAATTTCAAGGACTCTGCCATTTTTGAACTCAAGCATTGGTAAAGCATCGCGCCTTACATTGCTGAAGTAGTTTATATTATCTGATTGTTTTGCTTTTTCGGAAAATTGAGTTTCAGGCATGTTCGCTCATTTGTCCTCGTAGGTGATCAGCTAGGCGGTGAGTTAGGGCAACAATTGTCAATGTTGGATTGGCATATCCAGCCGTAGGAAAAACTGAACTTCCTGCAATATGAAGGTTTTTAACTCCATGTACTTGACAATTTTTATCGACGACTCCCTTTTGAGAGTCATCAGACATTCTTGTGGTCCCTGATTGATGTCGTCCGCTTTCTAGCCGCCGAGAGAAATCACCACTTAAGAAATCTATAGCAGATTCTTCCAGCCATGAAGCTATTTGAATACGTCCTATTCCCAAACGTCCAAACTCTGCGGCAATTGTTTTAGCCATTTCTTTAAATGTGTGGCGGTCTAATTGAGTGAGCCGCCAGTCAAGGAGTACACGGTTGAGGCCGAGCGCGTCTTTTTGATCACTCAGCATAACTCTGCTGAGTGGGTTGGGGGATTGTTCACAGAAACCCGTCCAACGGGGCAAGTGCTTTGGTCTTTTCCCTCTTAAAATGCGCGTTGCTTCTGGCAAAGCGTCGTCTAAATCCGTAAGGACTTCAAATAGTTCATCGCTTAAATTCGGCGTTTCCTTGTCGAGGATCTGGGCTTCGCGTAGTCGATAAAGAGCTCCAACACCTGGACTAGGTTTGCGCCAGTCACCACTGAGTATCAATCCGATATTCATAATTTTCTTGGATTGCTGGACTTCGTCTGATGGGCAAAGGGCTGCCTGGACAGGTATTTCTTGATTATCAGAAGGGGTGAATTGTTCAAATAAGTTTTGAAGTTTAGTCGGTTTATCTGGAGTCATGATAGACCCGACCATATCGTACATATGGTCCATAAAGTATCTACCTACCAAGTCATTTTGATTTCCGACACCAGCCTTGATTTTATCATTTGACAGCAGAAGAATACGGGCATTTTCAATCCCCCCGCAGGCTAATACAAATTGTTTGGCTTTAACGGTTCCAGAATTTCCATTAAGGCTTTTTATGTCGACGGCCTCAATTGCAACCATCGAGTCATTTAGTTTTAGCTTAGTAACATTTGCATTGAGAATAACATTTATGTTTTGGGCGCCATCTAGTTCTTTGCCATAGCGTTCACCAAATCGGGTTGGCGGACTGAACCGGAAAAACCGTGAGACAATTTTGTTTTCATCGAAGGCGTAGGGTGTTTCCTTCTGTCCATCCCATAAGCTTTTATCAAAGCTCCCTTTACCGATTTCACAAGTTTTTTTGGCTCTTTCGTAATAAGGGAGAATTTCTTTATAGCTAATTGGCCACCCGCTATGGGGAATCCAATCGCGTTTTTCGAAATCCATTGGCGTCAGGGGGGCGCACCAACCGCCCCAATGGTTTGTGGTGCCGCCAAAATAACGTAACCTGGAATCATGGAGGGTTACGCCGTAGTGGATGCCGTCCTCAATACTGCGGGCTCTCTTCTTTGAGGCTTGCTCTCCGTGGTAAAGGGCTTGGGTGTCATCTTCATAATCAGTGCTTCCACTTTCAAGCAGCACGACACGGGTACCCGTGTTGATAAATTCACGTGCAAGGGTGATGCCCGCAGCACCTCCTCCGATAATGCAAAGGTCGGTCTCAAGGGTTGTGTGTGTGTCAAATGTTTTAAAATCTTGAGGCACGGTTGATCCTACAATAATGCAATAAGGGCCATGGCTTGGGCTTCGCTTTTGGCGAGGTACCAACCTTGAACCGAGACAATATTTTCGGTTTTAAAATCTTGGTTTTTCAGCTTTGCTAAATGCCGGCGGTCAAGATCGCAAGAGCCATTATTGGTAAGAGCCTGATACAAGAAGCCAAAGTTATCTTCCTGAGGGTACTTCGTTAAATATTCACGCCCTAATCGGCTTGAGGCTTGCCAGTTTCTAAAGAGTAATTTTAGGTGTTTGCGGCAAGCTTGGCGGTTTTCTAGTTCGTAAGTAGCTGCAATCCCTTTTGCAGGGCGCAAAAACAATGTGCCCGCTGCGCTTATCGAAGTAACAAGAAAATTACGGCGCTCCACAGAAGGTCCCCCAATAAAAAATGCTTGGTCTGATTATGAAGAAATTAAGGAGACCAAGCAATTCTTTAAATGAGATAAAAGGCAGGGACAAACCGCTTTAAGCAGCCCTTACATTGTTGAGGAACTTTTGAACGGTGTTCTGTAAGTCCGTTGCTTGATTGGATAAACCATTCGCCGCTCCGAGGACATCCATAGAAGCTGCTCCGGTTTGTTCGGCAGCACGTGTTACATCAGAAATATTCGCAGACACTTCACTGGTTCCCATAGCTGCTTCTTCAACGTTATGGGCGATTTCGTTGGTTGCTTCACCTTGTTGTTCAACCGCAATGGCAATTGTCGCCGCAATATCATTGATGTTTTCAATGGTTTTGCTAATGGTTTGGATGGCTTCAACGGCTTCGGTTGTCACCGACTGCATTTGGTTTATTTGACCCGTGATTTCATCTGTGGCTCTCGCTGTTTGATTGGCGAGGTTTTTGACTTCTGAGGCGACAACTGCAAACCCTTTTCCGGCTTCACCAGCTCGAGCGGCTTCAATGGTCGCATTCAGAGCCAACAGGTTGGTTTGTTCCGCAATGTCATTAATCAAAGCCACGACTTCTCCCACCCTTAGAGAGGCATCCGTAAGCCCCCCTACAATTATATTTGTCCGTTTGGTTTCGGCTACCGCTTCTTCGGCTATTTGGCTTGAATGAGCAACCTGGCGGCTAATTTCAGAAACCGAACTTGAAAGTTCTTCTGTGGCGGCTGCTACGGTTTGAACATTAGACGTCGCTTGCTCTGCCGCTGCGGCGACGGTAACAGCGCGACCGCTGGTTTTTTCTGCCGTTTCTGAGAGTTCTTCAGAAGTGGACTTCATTTGTGATGCTGAAGAGGCGACAGACTGAAGCATTTCTGAAACATCATTGTCAAAAGCTGATGTTAGATCTTTTATTGCTTTTGCATGGGCATTGCGGCGACCTTGTTCGATTTGTTGTTCTGTAGAAAGGCGGTTTGCCGTGATCAGGTTTTCGCGGAAGACTTCAACGGCACGGGCCATGCCACCGATTTCATCTTGCCGCTCATTGCCTTTGATTTTTGCTTCAGTATCCCCTTTAGCAAGGTTAAGCATCCCTCGCTCTAAGCGCTTAATGCCACTGCCAATGTCTTGGGCAATGGTATAAAATAATCCTAGGATAATGACCATGAGGATAAGACCGATAATGACAAGGGTGGCGACCGATGCCATAAAAATGCTGTTGACGTTATCAAGATAAATTCCGGTGCCGATTACCCATCCCCAAGATTTGAAACCTTTTACGTAAGAAATTTTTTCTACGGGATCATCGAACCCAGGTTTTGCCCATAAATAATAGACAGAGCCATCGCCTTTCTCTTTAACAACCTCGATCATCTCTTTGAAAAGTTTTTTACCGTTTGGATCTTCTAAGTTATAGAGGTTCTGGCCCTGCAATTTTGGGTTTGTTGTATGCATCAGCATGACGCCAGCCATGTCGTTGATCCATAGGTATTCTTCTCCGTCATAGCGCATGGCCCGGACAGTTTCCATGGCGGCAGCCTTTGCCTCTGCCAGAGGGAGCGTGCCGTTGTTGGCAAGTCCTTCGTAGTGAGTAACAATTCCATGGGCGGTTTCAACAATATTTTTTGTTTTTGTTTCTTGATCGCTGAGAAGGATGCGATGCATATCGAGAAGGGCAAATGCTGATCCAGTCCCCATGCCAATGAGAACCACGCATATAATAATTCCCAACTTCGTCCGGATTGTGACGTTGCCCCAATTAATCATTAATCAACTCCGATTATTCTGTATTACAGTCAATACTTTAGCATAATATTTGTATGGTGCGTCATAAAGCACGTTCACCCTCGTAATACTGCACAAAAAAAATATAAGAACTTTTAAATGAGCTTATATTTAATTGTTAGAAGCTGAAGGATAAGTCGCTGGATAAATTGAAAGTAAAAGTGGTAAGATGGGCCACCTACCTTGATGAAACGGAAAATAATAATGTTCAGGCTAAAGATAGGGAAATTCTTGAGACCTGCCTTATGCGCCCTGTTTTGCGGGGTTGTTCCTTTTTCGTCGCTTCATGCCGAAGAAATTATTTTGACCAATTCCTCAATGTCGAAAAATGACTCTCGGTTCGAGTATCACAAAAAAATTTTAGAGACGGCTCTTGCAAAGACAGCTAAAGAGTATGGTGACTTCAAACTAGCGCCTTACCCCGTTCATATTTCTCGCAAGAGGTCCCTGGATGAGCTTATCAAAGGGACAATGACCATTTTTGGGGCACCCACCCGCCGCGCTTGGGAAGAAAAAACAATCCCCATTCGGATACCAATTCGTAAGGGCCTTTTGGGCTATCGATTGCTTTTGATCAATGACCGGGATCAAGAGAGATTTTCGAATATCCAAACCTTAGATGAACTCAAAAAGCTAACCGTGGGTTCTGGGGCTCAATGGAGTGCCACCCAGGCCTTGAAAAGGCTTGGTTTTAACGTCACGGGTGGCAATGACTATGAGGGTTTGTTTATCATGCTTAAGCAAGCGAGGTTTGATTATTTCCCGAGGGGGGTCAATGAAATTTTCAAGGAATTTGACAGCCGAAAAAAGAAATATCCGCAAATGAGAATTGAAGATAAACTCTCCATTTATCTTCCCTTGCCGACATATTTTTTCGTCACTCCCAAAAGGCCTGACCTTGCTTTGCGACTAGAGAAAGGCTTGATGGAAATGGTTTCGGATGGCACCTTAGATCTTCTTTTTGATCAGTATTATGGTCCGGCCTTAAAGCGGGCTAACTTGAAAAACCGCAAAATATTTTCACTACCTAATCCGAGCTTAACTGAAGAGACCCCCTTTGACCGGGAAGAGTTCTGGTATAAGCCATGAGAAATTAACGCATATTCCCCTTTGATTTTTTACATAGGCTTGTAATTTTCATCGAACAGTTCAGCTAAGTTCTGCATCATCGTCCCGCCAAGCTCTTCTGCGTCAGTAATTGTCACAGCGCGGTTGTAATAGCGGGTAACGTCGTGCCCAATGCCGATGGCGGTGAGTTCTACAGGGGACCGGGTTTCAATCCATTCTATGACATCTCTTAAGTGACGTTCCAGGTAGCTACCGGGATTTGCCGAGAGGGTGGCATCGTCTACAGGGGCACCATCAGAGATCACCATCAGAATACGTCGATGTTCGGGACGGGCAATGAGCCGTTCGTGGGCCCACATGAGGGCTTCGCCATCAATATTTTCTTTGAGCAAACCTTCGCGGAGCATCAAACCTAAGTTTTTACGTGTACGGCGCCAAGGTGTATCGGCCCCTTTGTAGATGATATGGCGTAGATCATTGAGGCGTCCTGGGTTGTCGCGCTTGCCCGAGTTGACCCATTTTTCTCGGCTGCCACCGCCTTTCCAGGCTTTGGTGGTAAAACCAAGAACTTCAACCTTTACCCCGCAACGTTCCAAGGTGCGGGCTAAGATATCAGCACAGATCGCCGCAATGGTAATTGGACGGCCCCGCATGGAACCAGAATTATCGATTAACAAGCTGACGACCGTGTCCCTGAAATCCGTGTTCTTTTCCCATTTGTAGGAAAGGGGCATTTCAGGATTAACCACAACACGTGCAAGACGCCCGCAATCCAAAAGCCCTTCTTCAAGGTCAAAGTCCCAAGACCTTGTTTGCTGTGCCAGGAGTTTGCGTTGCAGGCGGTTAGCAAGCCGCCCGACAACCCCTTGCAGGTGAGAGAGCTGTTGCTCAAGTTGTTGGCGCAGCCGACTGAGTTCTTCGGGGTCACAGAGGTCTTCTGCGGGCGTTACCTCATCAAATTCCTGAGTATAAACTTTATACTGCTTACCTTGCCCTTTGTTTTGGTCTAGCCAATTGTCATAGCGTCCTCGGGGGCCCGCAGGATTTTCATCTCCTTTGGCACTTTCGGCGAGGCCTTCGGCATAGGAAGACTGTTCTTCATCGTCACCGTCGCCATCTCCCTCACCATCTTCGGCCTCAAGCCCGGCCTGAGCTTCTCCGGCTTCTTCATCTTGATCGACTGAGTCGTCACCTTCTTGCTCGTTCTGGTCACTCTCGTCTTCCTCTTCTCCTTGGTCTTCGGAGTCTTGAGAGTTGCCATCCGCGGCTTGCATCAGGTCTAAAGCGATCAGGAGTTCATAGAGGGCATTGGCGAAGTCATTTTGATTGTCGGCGCAGTCTTTTAGGTGTCCAAGCTCCTTGGCACCATTTTCCATAACCCAGGGGCGCCACAGATCGATTATATTTTTTGCGGCATCCGGGATGGCTTCACCCGTCAGGGCTTCCCGTGCCAACAGGCCAATGACCTCAGATAGAGGGGCCTCTTCTCGTTGGGTAACGCGCTCAAACCCCTTAGATTTACAGCGTTCTTCCAGGGCGATTTCAAGGTTTGCAGCAATGCCGGGGAATTTCTTTGCGCCAAGGGCTTCAACCCGGACCTGCTCAACCCGTTCGAAGGTTTCCCGTGCGCTTAAATCATTGGGTAGAAGTTGGGTGTGAAGGATATCATCGTGATACCTCATTCTCAGAGCAGCCGAATCAGCTAATCCCCGTAATTGACCAATATCCTCTGCCGTCATTTTCTTTGACGGTGTCGGCAGGCGGACAGAGTTCCCGCTGGTAGAATGAACCCCGGGAGAAAAATTAACGATGGCCTCACTGCGACGCGCCACCGCTTTAATAGTCGCTGTGGTTACCCGTTTAAAGGTTTCCTGCTTATCTTCTTTATTGATCAAAGACACGGTTAAACTTGCCTTATGCCAGCATCACATTTGCAGAACTTTCTGGTAGTTCTTCACCAAAACAACGCTGGTAATATTCGGCAACGACAGGGCGTTCCATCTCATCGCATTTGTTGAGGAAGGTGACGCGGAAGGCAAAGGCCATATCCTTAAAGATATCTGCATTTTCTGCCCAGGTGATCACGGTCCTCGGGGACATAACCGTTGAGATATCGCCGTTAATGAACCCTTCGCGGGTTAAATCGGCGAGTTCTACCATGGCCGCTATTTTGGCTTTGCCTTCGGCTGTGTTGTAAGAGGACAACTTAGAGGTGACGATATTGACCTCATCGTCATGGGGGAGATAGTTCAGCGTTGCGACAATATTCCAGCGGTCCATTTGCCCTTGGTTGATCTGTTGGGTACCGTGGTACAGGCCTGTGGTATCTCCGAGGCCGATCGTGTTGGCAGTAGAGAAGAGTCGGAAATATTTGTTGGGGTGGATAACGCGGCTTTGGTCGAGCAAAGTCAGTTTGCCTTCCACTTCCAATATGCGCTGTATAACAAACATCACATCAGGGCGACCCGCATCATATTCATCAAAAACCAGGGCTGTTGGATTCTGGATAGCCCAAGGAAGAATACCTTCCTTAAATTCGGTAATTTGCTGTCCCTCTTTCAAGACGATGGCGTCTTTACCAATCAGATCAATCCGGCTGATGTGGCTGTCGAGGTTAATGCGAATGCAAGGCCAGTTCAAACGAGCGGCGACTTGTTCAATATGGGTGGATTTACCTGTGCCGTGGTAGCCTTGAATCATCACCCGGCGGTTATGGGCGAACCCCGCCAAAATGGCCATAGAAGTGTCGTGGTCAAATTGATAAGAGTCGTCTATAGCCGGGACGTGATCGTCGCGAAGGCTAAAGGCGGGGACTTCCATATCGGAATCGATGCCAAAGGTCTGGCGAACGGAAACTTTAATATCCGGCGCGGACAGGGGAAAAGAGTCGCCCATTGAGATGGCAGAAGATGAGGTCATAAGGTCTATACTTTCTCTTGTTCTAAGTAGCTCAACAATTTGGAATAAGCATCTGAGATCGTTTTAAATCGTTCTTCAGCCTGTTTATCCCCTTGGTTGGCATCTGGGTGGTGTACCTTTACCAGCTTTTTATACTGGGATTTAAGTTTTTTCACAGTTATGGGCCATATTAAATCAAGCATGGAGAGGGCTAACTCTTCATCCGAATGGGGGCGAGGCCTAGGATTCCCCGGCGTATTTGAGCCATTTTGAGGGTTGAGGGAGGCAATATTTTCTTGGTATATGCCAAGAGGGTCATCAACCTGCTCTCCCTTAAAAACATGGTTGCCGCCAAATTGTTTTGTTGGCCGATTCCAGGTTACGTCATTACGCCGATCCGATTCCACTTCATCATCACTCATACCCTCGTAGTAGTTCCATGAAGCGTTGTATAAGCGAACATGCTCCAAACAAAACCATAAATAGTCTTTTAGCTCACTTCTGGATTTTGGGGCTCTAAATTCGCCCTCTAACTCACAACCAGCCCAATGACAGATTTTCAGGTCAGTTTGACCGTGAATAAATCGGTTCGGAGGGAAAAGGGGGCGATGACGGCCAATTCTATCTTTGGTATTAACCATAGCCAATAATGACTCTATTCATTCGGCTAAGCAAGGGGAGGAAGTAATTTATTAGAATGATTCAAGACGGGGCTTCTTGGTGTCGTTCTTTGCCTTAGACCCCTTCATTTTTCTTCATGCTCTTGTCAGAAAGGGATCGAGCTAAATTTGAAAGGGCTTCTTGGTGCCTCTCATCTTTGATCAATGAAAAATGATTCATGATTTCCAGGCTGCGCCGTTGAGAATCTGACAGCCTGTTATTTGTTTCGTCGAGACCTTCAAAAAAGTAATCAACTGTGATGCCAAGGCATTGGGCAATATCAAAGAGACGACCTGCCGAAACGCGGTTGATGCCTCTTTCGTATTTGTGTGCTTGCTGGAAGGTTACCCCAATGAGCTTGGCTAACTCTTGCTGGCTAAGATTGAGGACATTTCTCCGTTGGCGGATACGTGCCCCTACATGATGGTCAATACTTTTGGTCTTTTTTTTGGTCATAACCGTCTCAGGGGATGATTATATACAGAAGTATATTGGCTTATACTTAAGTATACATTGTTAATCTCTTGAATTAGGAGGGTAATCCTTGTTTCTTTCAAAGGAAAGACGTTTTTAAGACATTGGAGAATTTTTTTTGTAGTTTAAACCTGAGGTTTATATTTTATTTGTTTGTGTTTTTTATGATTATTACTTGCCTTATGCAAGTATAGTGCTAAGTGTAGTTGGGTTGTAAGCACAGGTGACGTTTTGTTTTGTTGGTTGTAAAGTATGTTTTGGGATTTTGTGCTGTAATCGTCATCGGATGGTCATCTATTTTTGACAATGAATTCTCTACTTTTGATTGTTGTCTGAAAAATAATCCCTACATTATGTCTTTAAAAAATGCCTGGTATATGCTTTTAGGGCGAAGTTAAATTAAATGGAGTGAGCAATGACCGTTGCCGAAATAGTCTATCAAAAGATTTCAGAAGCTTTGAAGCCAGAAGCTTTAAAGGTTGAAGATGAGTCTTATAAGCATGCTGGACATGCCGGGGCCAAGCCTGAAGGGGAGACTCATTTTAATGTGGAAGTCGTTTCATCTGCCTTTGAAGGAAAGTCACGAGTGCAACGACAACAGATGGTTTATCAAGTGCTTACAGAAGAAATGGCCGGGCCGATCCATGCGTTAGCTATGTCAACTAAAACTCCTGGCGAGTAGGAGGCGCGTTCCGTTTAATCTCCGGTATAAAGCTCTGGATAACGTTCTTTGACCATAGGACCGTCACTGGCTAACGCATGACAACCGTTCAGTTGGTAGGGGCGGTCTTTAAATTCAGACGGTTGATCTTTTCTCCGTCTTAATGTTGGGACGATTGTTTGAATAGCGGCTGTCGCCAAAGGACCAAACAACTCAACTACATGGGTGCAGCCTTTTGCCCCGCCGACTTCTTTTTTCACCTTCATGAACCATCCAGGTCCAATCTTTATACCGATGAGGGACTTAAAGATGCCCTCGACAGCATTGCAAATATCAAAGGGACCGGTGTCGATAGAGACGATAACGTCTTTGACTTCAAAATCTTCGCTCACCGTTACCCTTACCCACATTTCATGGACGGGCTCACCGGGCTGGACCATCCCCCTTTGTTTGTTCTCAAAAGCATAGGATTTGCTGTCGGTGATATGTCCTTCGATATCAAACAATCCATCATCGCGTTCGAATCCTTGGAACACAATAGATCGGGTGTGCTGTTGACTTCGTGGTTCTGAGGGAGGTAACGGCACGGCCAAAACCTTTAAATGGATGTGTTCGAGGGGGAAGAAAACCCAAGGGGAGAGAGGTAGATCCCCCCCTTGGTGACTTACAGACGACTACTGGTGGCTTGAGCCATAAGTCTCACCAAATATAAAGGCATCGCGGTCTTTAACATCTTTTTCAAGGCGGTCTTTAACCGAGGCGTAAAGGTCACGAATAGAGACAATGCCAACTGGCTTGCCGTCTTCAATAACCGGAAGGTGGCGGTAGCCCCGGACACTCATAAGCTCTAAAGCATTGGTGGGGGATTCTGATGGCTCCAGAGTGTCTGGATTTGCTGTCATAACGTCAGCAATCAACGTTTGATCTGCATCTAAGTCTTTCGCCAAGACTTTGGTCGTCAAATCTCTTTCGGTGATGATGCCGACAAGTTTTTCACCTTCAACGACTAAGACCGCAGCAATATGATTTTGCTCCATGAGCTGAGCGGCTGCCCGAACCGTGTCTTTTGGGGTTAGGTTAGATAAAGTTTGACCGTTTACAACATCGGGAATGATCTTCCGAGCCATCCTCGCATCTCCGTTATTACTTCCATGTGAACTTCCGAACAGAAGCCCATCTGGAGTCAGTATGATGGGGAAACCTCCCCTATGGCAAGAGGCAAGTCTGAATGTTTTCGATTTGTTATTCGCTTTCAGTGTTTTTCAGTTCTAGAACGGACTCCGAAGACAGCGGTTTTAAGTTAATTGAGGTGATTTGATTACGTTGACGTTGCAGGATTTCCATTCGGAAACCATGAAACGAAAAGATTTGTCCAACCTTAGGAATCCTTCGGGATTCATAGAGGACTAAACCCGCAATTGTCGCGGCTTCTTCATCGGGGATTTCCCAATTAAATTGTCTGTTAAGGTCTCGAATCGTCACTGTACCATCAACCGTGTAAGAGCCATCTGGTTGATGGCTGACTCCTGAGACCAATATATCGTGCTCATCGGAGATCTCCCCGACAATTTCTTCTAGAATGTCTTCTAAGGTGACGATTCCCTGTAAAGAGCCATATTCATCTATCACAAGTGAGAAATGTTCGTGCTTGTCGCGGAAGGCTTGAAGCTGGTCAAGCAGGGTGGTGGTTTCTGGGATAAACCACGGGTCAACACAGAGTGAAAGGACATCCAATCCGTCCAAATTTCCATTTTTAGCCCGGGTCGCCTTCAGCAGGCCCTTGGCATGAATAACGCCAATAATATTGTCAGGTTGATTGCGCCACACAGGTATCCGCGTGTAGGGGCTGGCGAGAGCTTGGTTTACGATTTCTTCTAAGGGAAGGTCCGCATCTATCAAAGTAATAGATTTCCGATGGACCATGATTTCCACAACTTGAACTTCACTAAGGTCTAAAACGCTGCGAAGCATCGCTCTTTTATTGTGAATGGCCTCGTCATCTTCACCTTCATGGAGGGCAATGGCCCCTCGGAGCTCTTCAACGCTGTTGTCTGTATCCTCGTTACGACCAGAGGCCCCAAAAATTTTAAGGGTAAATGAGACGATGACTTGAAGGGTGTTGGTTATGGGGGAAAGGATGAAAACAATTGGGCTAATGATCGGGGCTATTGTCAAAGCCAGACGGTCTGCATTTTCAAAAGCGTATGTTTTTGGTAGAATTTCAGAAAAAATCAGGACCAGAAGGGTCATGGCGATGGTGGCGTAAACAACCCCAGCTTCCCCGAATAAATTAATAAGAACACTGGTTGCTAGGGCTGATGCCAAGATATTGACGAGATTGTTACCCAGCAGAATGGCCCCAATCAGTTTGTTTTTATCTTGATAAAGCCGATTAACGATCCCGGCCCTTTGTTCACCTTTATACTCAAGCTGGTGCATTAAAGGACGTGAGGCCCCTGTTAGCGCCGTCTCTGAGCCAGAGAAAAAGCCAGAAAGAATAAGCAGAAAGAAAATAATTCCAATTGTAGTTATCATGGTTTTAACTGTGTTGTCCGATAAGGGAGTCGTTCAAAGTTTCAATCAGTCTATCACGGGAAACATCATTTGTCAGAAATGCCTGTCCGATGCCTTTTGCCAGAACAAAAGTAATCTTGCCATCCGAGACCTTTTTGTCTTTATCCATATGGGAAGCTAGTTTTTCAGCCGACCAGTTGATGTTTTTAATTTTATTTATACTTGTTTTCAATCCAACAGATTCAAGATGCTGTGAAACTCGTTCGGCTTCTTGGCGAGGACTGATGCCAAGCTTAACCGACAGGGCAAAGGCTTGGTGTATGCCAATGGCAACAGCTTCACCGTGAAGAAGGGTGTCTCCATACCCCGTTTCGGCCTCGTAGGCATGACCAAATGTATGGCCTAAATTGAGTAAGGCTCGTTTGCCAATTTCTTTTTCATCTTCAGCAACAATTTTTGTTTTGGCCTGACAGCTATGGAGAACGGCGTGACGTCGCGCTGCAATATCGCCGCTAATAAGGTTTTTGCCATGACTTTCTAACCACTCAAAGAATGGGAAATCGTCGATAAGACCATACTTCACGACTTCCGCATAGCCCGCCAGGAGTTGGCGATGGGGGAGGGTTCCCAGGGTGTCGATATCCGCTAAAACCAGTCGCGGCTGATGAAAACTACCGATAAGGTTTTTGCCGTAATTTGTATTGATCCCGGTTTTGCCCCCTACAGAGCTATCGACTTGGGCCAAAAGGGTCGTGGGGATTTGGATGAAATCCAGGCCGCGTAAAATAACACTGGCGGCAAACCCCGTAATATCGCCTATCACGCCGCCCCCCAAGGCGATAAGCACGGTTTTGCGCTCAATACCAAAGGAAAGGATTGATTCACATAATTTCTGAAACTGTCCAAAAGATTTTGTGCTTTCTCCGGCAGGTAAAACAACCTGCTCAGTAACGATTCCGCTATTTTTTAAGGAATCGACCACCCTGTTGAGATAGAGAGGAGCCACGTTACTATCGGTGACAATAATCGCTTTAGAGGATTGAATGAGGGGGGCACAGAACTCCCCGCAACGATCAATCAGGCTTGAGCCAATATGAATGTCATAGCTTCGCTCACCAAGCTGGACTTCAAGGGTTTCTACTGGCTCAGTCATTTATCGTGCTTTCTTTCAGTCTGCCATAAACCCGTTCGGCAGTAGCCTCAGGGTTTTCGCTTTTGGCATCTACGGTTATATCAGCCAAACCATATATTGGATATCGCTCATCCATCAACCGTTTCAATGTTTCTTCGGGGTTTCCTTGTTGCAATAGAGGACGGTGAGGGCGGCCTTCGGTTCGGTTAATGAGGGTTTTCAAGTCAGCTTTAAGCCAGACCGATATTCCTTTCTCCATAATTTGTTTGCGGGTTTCGTCATCCATAAAGGCTCCGCCCCCGGTTGCCAGGACAACAGGACCGTCTTCGAGCAGGCGGTTAATGACCTTGCGTTCACCATCGCGGAAAGCATCTTCACCGTAAAGTTTGAAAATATCGGAGACAGAACATCCCGCTGCGGCTTCGATCTCATGATCAGCATCAACAAAAGGAAGACCTAAAAAAGCCGCCAGGCGGCGACCGACACTACTTTTTCCAGCCCCCATAAGGCCGATCAGCACAATTGATTTTTTAGTCTTATTTAACTCATTCATACTCTAATGGACTCTCATCCGGTATTATAGATCGTTGAAAGGCGTCGTACTAACCGATACACTGCCGAAAAATTGCCATGGTTTATACTTATCTATAGTTAACCGGGCAATTTTTTATGTTAATTCCATTAACTATTCTCCGGGGTATACCCTATAAATAGATTAGTTACAGCTACAGATTTGAAATGATTCTTAGCCAATGAAAAAAATATCGTCTTTGTTCCTTATGCTGGTGCTTATTATCCTTGTCGGCGGAGCTGCGTTTCTTGCGACCTGGGATATCCCTGCCCCGACGGCTCCTATTGAAAGAGTTTTGCCTAATGATAAGTTCCCCAGGTAGTTTTCGTTTTCGGGAATTGATTGGGTCATCGATCAAGGCTTTGACAGCAGCTTCGGGCATCCTTGCCGTGGTTTCTCTGTCATCATCCCCCGTTTGGTCTCAAGAGAGCAATTCGCCTTTACTGTTGGCGCCTCCGACAAACTTGGAGCCTCTTAAGGCGGAAGACCTGGAAAAAACACCTGTTGATGAGCCAAAGCCTACGGAAACGCCTCTTCGCGAGGATGGTGTCCAAATGGACACGCTCCAAGCTGTTGATCCAGAATCTGCGGGCACCCTTACCAAGGGCGAGGGGGGCTTTGGTCTGGAAATGTGGAGCGGGACAAGCCGTGCTTTTGCAGATCGCCTGATTTCAGCCCTTCCCACGGATACGACATCACCGGCAATGCGCCATATGGTGCGTCGCCTTTTACTCTCTATTGCAACACCCCCCGCAAACCCTGAGGGCGATGCCATCTCCGGGAGTTTATTAACGGCTCGAGTCGAGCGGTTGGCAGCAATGGGTGATTTGGTTGGGGTTTCCGACCTGTTGAAAGTTATTCCGGGACAAAAAAACGATCCAACTTTGACTCGTATTGAAGCAAACTCGCTTTTCATTGCCAATGACCTCGCCCGGGCTTGCGCTCTTGTGAGTGGGAACTTAGGGGAAGGGGACGACCCTTTCTGGCAAAAAGCCTTCATTTTTTGCCAGGCCCTTGCTGGGGAGCATGACAAAGCTTCCATGGGCGGAGGATTACTCCGCGAGACTGGGGTTGAAGACCCGATCTTTTTTGATTTGCTCGATGCGCTCGCAGGGAATGGTAAGCCAAAACTTGAAAGTATGGCGAGCCCCAAACCTCTTCATTTAGCCATGGCCCGAGCGGCAAAGGTCAAATTGCCCACAGATGCGGCTTGGTCATCAAATCCGGCTGTCTTGAAGGCCATCGCTATCAGTCCTTACCTTTCTGTTGAGGTGCGGGTTGATGCGGCAGAACGAGCAGAGGCAATCGGGGCGTTGCGCACTGAAAACCTCCGGCAAATCTATGCCAGCGTTCCCTTCACCAAGAAAGAACTCGCCTCTCCTTTGACCAAAGCCGACAAGGTACGTGGGGCTGTTGGGCGGGCTTTGCTCTATCGTTCAGCCCTTGCTCAAGATATCCCGACCGCCTTAGCGGAAGTGGTGCAAAAGGCTCTCGTGCTTGCCCGTGAAGGGGGGCGCTATGAGTCTGGTGTGCGAGTCTTTTTGCCGATCCTTAAACGGATTAGGGTGGGGGATGAACTGCTTTGGTTCGCCCCGGATGCCATTCGCGCTTTCCTCTCTGTTGGTGATGTTGAAACCGCAGACACGTGGTTTAGGCTGGTTCGGGCCGGAGCCATATTCAAAGCTGATGTCAAAGAAGCCTATGATAACCTGATGCCTCTTGCCCGTGTTGCGGGGAACAGTGAAGCCGATAGTTGGGGGCCTGAACAACTTAGGGCATGGTGGGAAAAACGCAAAGAATCTGCCGAAGAACGGGATAAGGCCCTGCTGCTTTTGGTGCTGCTGGAAACCTTCGGTGAGACAATTGATGAAAAATTATGGCTGGAAATGCTTGTTGGTCCTCAAAAAGTTGCGGGGGTTCTGCAAAGGCCCTCCCTCTGGTTTGCCCTTGAAAGTTCCTCCAATAATATCCGTGTTGCTGAAACTGTTGCTTTATCAGCCATCGGCTTAGGACAAGGAGGCTCAGCAACCATGGAGCCCATGTTCCTGCGCCATGTTCTCGATGCTTTGGTCCGGGTTGGTTTGGCGAAAGATGCGCGCGCCTTGGCAATTGAAGCGGCCATCGCGGCTGGATTATGAGTAAGAGCGGATCGTCTGATAAAACAAGACCTTCCGCTTCTTTCCACGCGGAAAATTTTCTCGAAATGATGTCTGCCGAACGCGGCGCAGCAGTGAACACCATTGAGTCTTACCGCCGAGATTTAGACCTGTTTGAAGACTTTATTACCCGACGGGGCGAAAGCTTAGAGACTGCCGGGGGTGATGATATTCGGGCCTATCTCAGCTTTATGAACCGTGATGGCCTTGCGGCGTCGACCAGTGCCCGGCGTCTCTCAACTTTGCGACAATTTTATAAATACCTTTTTGCAGACCGGATCCGGGGTGACGACCCATGCGCTTCTCTTGATAGCCCCAAGTTAGGACAGCCTTTACCTAAGTATTTAAGCGAAAGGGAAGTGGAGCGTTTGCTTGAAGCTGCAAAAGAAATAGAAGGGCCAAAAGGGGTGCGGATGACGGCCCTGTTAGAAGTGCTATATGCCACGGGCCTTCGGGTCTCAGAATTGGTCGGTTTGCCTTTCACTGCTTTACGCCATGATAACAATGTGCTTTTGGTCAAAGGCAAAGGCGGCAAGGAACGCATGGTTCCTTTGAGTGAACCAGCTTGTGAGGCCTTGGACGCTTACATGGAGGTTCGAGACATCTTTGTTGATCAAAATACCAAAGGGCGAGACCAACAACGTTGGCTTTTCCCGTCTCCGACAAAGAATGGCTACCTGACCCGCGCGGGTTTCGCTCAGGCCCTTAAAAAACTGGCGATTGCGTCCGGTCTTGAACCCAGCCGGGTTTCTCCTCATGTGCTGCGTCATTCCTTCGCCAGTCACCTCCTGGCCCATGGGGCTGATTTGCGAAGTCTGCAACAGATGCTTGGTCACGCCGATATCGCGACAACCCAAATCTACACCCACGTGTTGGAGTCAAAAAAGAAATCCCTTGTAGAGTCAGCCCACCCGCTCGCCAAACGAAAAAAGTAGTTTGTTGACAGCCCTTCACCAACTGCTTTAGTGTCTTTGGCGTTCCAAGAATATTTAAAAATTGGATATTCATAAACTAACATATAGGGTTCTGATCATGGCTAAGAAAAAAGCAAAGAAAATTATCAAAAAAGCAAAGAAAACAATCAAAAAAGCTAAAAAAACAATCAAGAAAGCTAAAAAGAAATAGCCTTCTTTTCCAATCATCCGCAACACAAAGGCCGCTTCACTCAAGCGGCCTTTGTGCTTTTAGGGCCTTTTTAAAGGGCTAACCCCATACAAAGCAGCACTGAAAATACCAACTGAAACATTGCTGTTTGAGCGAGGATTTTGTTGAAGGCGGGGCCGGGTTTTGTGGTTGTGAACTGGTGGCAGAGGTAGGTTGCGAGGGGTAAGGTGAGGAGGGGGAGCCAAGCCCAAGGAGCCAGGTCTTTTATCAGAAATAGAATGATAAAAGGGAGATGAAGGAGAGCGATATATTCGAGCTTGGTCGCTGTTCGGCCAATTTTCACTGCGAGGGTTTTTTTTCCGTTTTTTTGATCGTCATCCATATCCCGGAAATTATTCACGGTCAGAACTGCTGCGGCAGGGAGGCCGATGGCACTTGCAGTTAGAAAAGCGATGAGGCTTGGTTCGCCCGTCTGCAAGTAATGGCTTCCCATAACAGCACCAAGGCCGAAGAAGAGAAAGACAAAGAGTTCCCCAAGCCCTGTATAGGCGATGGGTTTAGGGCCACCTGTATAGGCTAACCCTGTAAGAATAGAGGCGAGACCCAGAAGTAAAATTGGCCAGCCACCAACCCAGATTAAATAACAGCCAGTGAGAGCCGCCAGGCTAAAGGCAAAGTAGGCCGCCTTGTTCACTTGTTCTGGGGATGCCCATCCCTCTGCTGTTATTCTTTGAGGGCCAGAACGCCCTGGCATGTCAATTCCTTTGCGATAGTCAGCAGAATCGTTATGCAGGTTTGTCGCCGCTTGGATAAATATGGCCCCTAATAAAGCCACAATCATGGTAGAGAAACTAATTTCACCCCTTTCAGCCCATGCCACCGCACTGCCAACCAATACCGGAGCAATGGCAATAGACAGGGTCTTGGGGCGAATGCCGAGCCACCAAACGATGAGGGGGGAAGGGGGCATAAAATAAGTGCTCACTTTATAAGAAATGAATTTGTGTTATATGCCTCAAAAAGAAGCCTTGCAGGTTGACGGGAGTCAAGGGGCAAGAGATGTAAAAGCATAAACTGCCTTAAATGAGAATGTCGTCGCTTCAACGGTCAAGTGAAATTTGAATGGATTGAAGATGTTTAGCCGATTTTGTTTTTTTGTCATGGTTCTTCTCGTCACCGCTACGCCTGCTAAAGCGGGTGGCGAGCTTGGTGGTGCTTTTTCTTTGCAAGACCATAATGGGAATATGGTCACGGACCAGACCTTTTTAGGTAAATATTTATTGATCAGTTTTGGGTATACCTACTGTCCCGATGTCTGTCCTACGGGGTTGCAAACCCTTTCAGATGCCCTGGATATTATGGGGGAGAAGGGTAAAAAGATTCAGCCGCTTTTTGTCACCATTGATCCCGAGCGTGATAACGCCGTGGTGATGAAAGATTACGTGAGCAATTTTCACCCCCGCTTGATTGGTTTGACAGGAAGCTTAGAGAATATCAAAGCCATGTCCAAGCTTTACAAGGTGCGGTTCCGTAAAAACCAAGAGGAAGGCTCTGAGCCAGATGAGTACCTGATGGACCATACGGCTAGTTTTTACCTCATGGGAAAAGAAGGAGAGTTTCTCAATTCGTTCTCTCACCGCACACGTCCAGAGCAAATGGCAGAGTGGACGGCAGAGGCAATGGAATAGCCTCCAAGTAGAATTAATTCAGCACTATAATTCATTTAATTGAGCGTAAAGTATTCCTGCTCTTGTGCTTAGCCCGCTCTATCACCTATGATGTTAGAAAGTATTTCAGGGTTTGTGCCATTAAAGTAGAATAATAACGATTGGCATCTTTTATAATTACAGAAGGTATCATGGTCTATGAAGCCAATCGTTTGGTCTGCTAAATATGCGTCAAACATAAGACCGATAGATGACGACCACCGTTCTCTTTTCGAGACGGCAGAGACATTACGGCTGCGCCATGAATCAGGGGCTGGAACTGATTTAATCCTGGCTTGTATTGATGCTCTCCTCATGTACGCCCATGACCATTTTGAACGTGAAGAACTCTTCATGGAACGTGGCGGCTATCCGGAATATGAAGCCCATAAGCGCGAGCATGAAAGATTCCGCGCCCTGTTTAGGGCCTTAAGGGAACTCTATCGATACACCCCTGAAATTATTGATATTGGTAAAGTTCTGACTTACTTAGAAAGCTGGCTTGCCGGGCATATTCTTATCAGAGACAACCAATTTGTTTCTTTCGTTATGAAGAAAAGCCCCGGACTCGTTCGGGAGATGGAGCCTGAATTTATTGGAAATGAGGTGAAAAAGCTTGGGACTGTCGAAGTCCAGGTCCATCCAGGAATGGAGCAGGCCATCCATGATGCCGTGCGGATCCTCAATAGTGGCGGCCCTTTAGCTAAAGGTCTTAAACGCGGTATTCAAAAGCTGATTGAACAAGGAGATGCAGAAGCCCTCGCCGAGGCCCGCAAACTCTTTAGGTGAGTTTGACGCTACTTTCCCTTCCATTTAGGGGACGGTTTTTTGCCGATAAAGGCATCAATCCCTGCTTGCGCATCTTCTGTCATCATATTGCAGGCCATGGTTTCTGAGGCCATGTCATAGGCCACGTCCAGAGCCGCCTCTAATTGCCGATAGAAGAGCCTTTTCCCAAAAGCAATGGAGACCGCAGGCTGGTCGGCAATGCGTCGGGCGAGTTTAGCTATGGCTTCGTCGAGGTCTTCTTTGGCGGCGACTTGGTTGATAAAGCCATAATGAAGGGCTTTTTCGGCCTCCATAAATTCCCCGGTGACCAACAGTTCAAATGCCACTTTGCGCGGCAGATTCCGACTGACGGTAACGGATGGGGTGGAACAAAAAAGGCCCAAGTTAATCCCGGAAGTGGCGAAGGTAGCCTCTTCTGAGGCAATGGCCAAATCACAAGCCCCAACCAATTGACATCCTGCGGCTGTCGCAATGCCCTGGACCTTGGCAATGACGGGCTGGGGAATGGAAGCAACCGCTTTCATCATGGTTGAGCATTTGTCGAACAAGACCTTGTTGGCTTCCTTGCTCGGGTCTTGCCTCATTTCCTTTAAGTCGTGCCCGGCACTGAAAGCTTTGCCTTCCGCTTGAATGACGACAACATGAACAGAGGTATCTTCGCCAATAGCTCTTAGCTCAATGGTAAGGGCGTCTAAAACACCCAAAGATAATGCATTGAACTTTCCAGGACGATTAAGGGTTAAGGTGGTAACGCCGTCATCGTTGTCGCGCAGGATTAAGGGAGAATTATTATTGTCAGCCATGATTAGTTCCATTTGGTTTTATCATCTGACATATTATATATATCGAATAGACAAAACCAAAAGGGCAAAAGCTTCATGTCGAAGGTAACGGTTAAACAGTTTAATGAAATTATGCACGAAGGACTCCCGGCCGCAAAAGATGCGGGGACCATTTGTGAAAAAATTGGTGATGGGGTTGCAACTCTTCGACAGCCCTACAATCCAAGTCACCTGCGACCCGGTGGCACCATATCGGGTCCAGCAATGATGGCCCTTTCTGATGCTACAATGTATGCTGTTGTCTTAAGCCAGATCGGTCCCGTTGAACTCGCGGTAACCACCAACTTCAATATCAACTTTCTGCGCAAACCGCCCCAAGCAGATATTTTGGCCGAAGGGCGCATGATCAAGCTAGGGAAACGGCTCGCTGTTATGGAAGTCACTTTGTTTACATCTGACGACGAACATGACCCAATCGCCCACGCCACCGGGACTTATTCCATCCCGCCACAGAGGTAAAAAGTTTCAACTTTTGACCTGCAACTGAAGGGCTGCCAACCTTTTGGTGTCGGTCCGTTTGGCGTTTAAACGTGACATAAATCAAGCTAAGGCTCTGATTCGTAAAGATATAATAAAACAGCTACTTACATATACGGTATTATAATACCCCATATGTAAGTGCCTTGAAAAATAACGGTTTTTTGCTGTTGACACTGAAACGTATTGTGGCATACTCCGCCGCCTTGCGACAAAGCACTTTGAGTGCAGTTTTTGGCGTAAACAGAATTTAATTCCAGTAGGAACGTAACTGATATGAAAACCTATTCGGCTAAGCCGTCAGAGGTTGAGAAAAAATGGTACGTCATTGATGCCGAACAAGTGGTATTAGGACGTCTCGCCTCTGTGATTGCTATGCGTTTGCGTGGTAAGCACAAACCCATGTTCACCCCACACATTGATTGTGGTGATAACATTATTGTCATCAACGCCGACAAGGTTCACCTCACCGGTCGTAAACTGACAGACAAAAACTATTACTGGCACACAGGTTTCCCAGGCGGCATCAAGAGCCGTACCGCTGGCAAAACCCTTGAAGGGGCTCACCCAGAGCGCGTTGTAATCAAAGCCGTTGAGCGGATGATTACCCGTAATCCTTTAGGCCGTTCTCAAATGAAGAAACTCCATGTATATGCCGGTACCGAGCATCCTCATGAGGCTCAACAGCCAGAGGTTCTCGATGTTGCTGCAATGAACCCTAAAAACAAAAGGAGCGCCTAAGAATGGCTGAGGAAAAGAAAGGTCTTGAAGACCTGAAGGAACTCACCGAAGGTACTGCTGTTGCCAATGACGACCTTGTCGCTGAAGGCACGGCTGCTGCTCCTGCTGAGCCAAAAATTGACGCACAGGGCCGCTCCTATGCCACTGGCAAGCGTAAAAACGCTGTTGCCCGTGTTTGGATCAAGCCTGGTGCTGGTCGCATCACCGTTAACGGTCGCGACTGGGGGACTTACTTCGCCCGTCCTGTTCTGCGTATGATCATCAACCAGCCTTTCGATGCGGCTGAGCGTAAAGATCAGTACGACGTTGTTTGCACAGTGACTGGCGGTGGTCTTTCCGGCCAAGCTGGTGCTGTTCGCCACGGAATTTCAAAAGCCCTTATCGCCTTTGAACCGGTCCTTCGTCCGGTCCTCAAAAAAGGTGGCTTCCTGACCCGTGATAGCCGCGTTGTTGAACGTAAAAAATACGGTAAAGCCAAAGCCCGCCGGAGCTTCCAGTTCTCCAAGCGTTAAGCTTCAGCTTACATATATTTCCAGAAAGCCGCTCCCGTTTGGGGCGGCTTTTTTTGTTGATTTACAGGTCGTTGTTGCTCGGTTTCGTAAAAAAATCCAGGAAGTATAAAATAAGGGGAAGGTCCTTATTGATCATTTTCTTGAAAATAGATGCGGTTTTTACTAAGATGTATGGACAATATTCTGCCCACCTATTGAAAAGGTAGTAGGGAAGATGAATAAATACTTATGCGCGATTATTGCGTTTCTTACGGCGATTCATTTTTCATCTCTAGCGACTGCAGCAGAGACACGGATTTATGTGGCTGGCCCTATTCCAGGGTTCTCCAATCCCAAACCAATTGAGGGGCGAGATGGCCTGAATATAGATCTCATGCGGGCCATCTTAGATCGTTTAGGGGAACCCTATAAAATTGACCTGGTTCCATGGAATCGCGCCATAACCATGGCGAATGTGGGGAAGGCGGCTGCTGTTTTTACATGTTCCTACCGCAAAGAAAGAGAACAAACGCTTATTTACAGTGAACCATTACGTGATTTGACCGTTGGTATCTTGACGCGGAAAGGTTATTTCGACAAACCCTTGTTGTCTCTGAATGATTTAAGAAATCAAACCGTCGGCGTAACCCGTGGATTTAGCTTGCAAGCTGAGTTGGAAGATAATGGGATCATTGTAAAGGAAACCAAGTCCAATACCCAAGCGATCAAACTCTTGGAGCGAGGCCGTTTTGATTTCTTGTATGTGTTTGCCGATATTTCTCTCATGATCCTACGTCAGCAAAAAATTGATGATCGTTTCGACTTTTATACTTTTAGAAAAGAACCGACCTATATTTGTTTTAGTAAACAACTCCCTGACGCCGAGAGCTTAACCAAAAAATTTAACGCCGCTATGGCGGAAGTTAAAGCTGATGGTACCTACGAAAAAATTGCAAATAGCTATTGGATCCATCGCGTTACTATATCAGGAAATGGGAAATAGGCAGGTAAAGGCCGTCCCAATGAGGGGTGGCTACGGATTACTGACAAATCCCATAGTTCGTCACTCCCGCGTAGGCGGGAGTCCAGGGGTGCAGAAAATTCCCTCTGAAAGCTTCCCTCAACTTACTGGAATCACTGGATTCCCACCTTCGCAGGAATGACTGGTATTAAGTGTCACTCGCCGATTATTGTACTGTCATACTTTGTCAGCAGTCTTAAGCCGCTCCAATGAGACCTTCTTTTTGATCAATCAGATGGAACTGTCCGCATCTTCAGGCCCGCCACATCCTGCATCATACGAATGACCTGGGCACTATAACCGGACTCGTTGTCGTACCAGACATAGAGCACAAGTCGTTTGCCGTCTACGATGGTTGCCAGTGAGTCGACAACCCCAGCGTGGGTCGAACCTACCATATCGGTGGAAACCAACTCGGATGAGGCGGTGAAATCGATTTGGTCCTGCATTTCAGAGTTGAGAGAAATATCACGCAGGTAATCGTTCATTTCCTCTTTGCTTGTTTCCCGTCCTAGATTGAGGTTCATGATGGCCATGGAGACGTTGGGGGTCGGGACACGGATGGCATTACCAGTGAGCTTGCCTTTCATCTCAGGCAGGCATTTAGCGACAGCACTGGCCGCTCCGGTGCTGGTCAGCACCATGTTTAAAGGTGCGCTTCGACCGCGACGGTCACCTTTGTGATAGTTATCGATCAAGTTCTGGTCGTTGGTGTAGGAGTGAATTGTCTCCACGTGACCGTTCTCGATGTTAAATTCATCATTAATGGCCTTGAGCACCGGGGTAATGGCATTGGTGGTGCAAGAGGCGGCACTGAGAATGGTATCGGAAGAGGTGATATCCTCATGGTTGACGCCATAGACAATATTTTTGATGTTGTCTTTGCCCGGAGCCGTCAGAACCACTTTGGAAGCACCAGGGCATTTGATATGTTGCCCAAGCCCCTCTTCATCACGCCACATGCCTGTGTTGTCAACGATCAGAGCATTGTTAATTCCATATTCGGTGTAATCGACTTCAGAGGGAGCGTTAGCATAGATGACCTTGATATAAACGCCGTTGGCGATAATAGCTTTCTCATCTTCATCCACCCTGATGGAGCCATTGAAGGACCCATGGATGGAATCACGACGGAGAAGGCTCGCGCGTTTTTTCAGGTCACCTTCTTTGCCGCCCCGTACCACAATGGCCCGCAACCGCATTTTATTGCCATCACCGACCCGTTCAATCAGCATACGTGCCAGCAGGCGACCAATCCGGCCAAAACCGTACAGGACAATATCTTGAGGCTCCTCAAGGATACTGCTCTTCCCTGTGTTGATACTCGCCAGTTGCTCGCTCAAAAAGGCTTTGGGGTCGCCTCCGCCTTGCATATATCTGTGGCAGAGCTTGCCCAGATCAACGCGGGCAGGGGCTAAGTTCATGCCAGTCATGGCTTGTACCAGTATCAGGCTTTTACGGATATCGAGTTCTTCCCCGACCATCTGGAGGGCAAAGCGATGAGCTTTAATGATATCGATGGTGGAGTTGTTCAAGATTCGGCGTCCGAAGACTCTGATTGTCACGCCGTTATCACGGTATAGCTGACCAACCAAAGGAATCATCTGTTCAGCCGAACTTTGTTGCTCTTTCCACTTCGCAAAGTGCGAGGCACTCGAATTGTTCATGCTCATTGCTCTCTTTGTCATAAAATATAGTACATAGCGAAATAACCAGCCTCGAGGTGCAGAACCAGTGCTACCAGCGTAACCTGTCCTAATCCAACAATCACCAGACGGCCCTCAGATTCGGCCCCGAAGATAGACAAACTGACAGCAAAAGGAAACCATGAACTGTGTTCAAGTTTTAACAGGTCGGGTAAGAAGAGGGAGAAGCTATTGATTGTTTAGGTGTTATTTGATTTGTTGAATATTTTTAGATGTTTCTACTTAAAACATACAAAAAAAACCATTTATCATGGCGAGAACTAAATAAATTAAAGAAACTCCATAGTACTTAATTGATAAAGAACTTTTGTTTTTTCTTAAATTTTGCTAACTCTATAGATACATTAAAATATATAGGTGGGGATGTATTGGGGATGTATAAGTTAATTGGGTTTATGGCTTTATGGGTATCTGTTGTCATTACGGCTGCTTTTCCTGCATATGCTGAACAGACCCTAAACTATGGTCTCCACCAAAATAAGCCCCTCAACTTCCAAGATAGTGATGGACAGGTTAAAGGGCTGGTTGTTGATGTCTTTTCCCATGTCGCGAATAAAGAAGGCTGGAAGGTTAATTATCAGCCTTGCCAATGGGCGGACTGTTTATCCCGACTCAAAAAGGGTGAAATCGATGTTTTAAGTGCTATTGGCTATACCCAAAAAAGGTCGGACATTTATGATTTTACCAAAACCCCAGTGATCACCAATTGGGGGTTAGTCGTAACGCCGCCTAAAACCAAAATCCAATCACTGATTGATCTCAATGGACATGTGGTTGCGGTTATGAAAAAGGCAGGCCATACCCGCGCATTTAAGGAGATGCTTAGTCGGTTCAGGGTTGATGTGGTTTATCTTGAGTTGGATAGCTTTAAAGAGGTTATGGAAGCTGTTGGACAGAAGAGGGCTGATGCAGGGGTGGTTAATCGCCTGTTTGCCTCTCAATTTTCCTCAGAATTTAATGTGAGAGAAAGCTCCATCATCTTTAACCCTATTGAAATTCGTTATGCCTTTTCAAAAGGTAAACATGCAGCTCTGGTCGAAACCTTAGATCAACATCTTGTTAAGCTGCGTGAAAAAGAAGGCTCCATTTATTATCAATCATTGGAGCGATGGTTTGGCAAAGCTAGCGACGGTGGGGTTGCCCTTTGGCTGAAGTGGGCCGTTGTTATTTCGGTCGCAACAGGGGCTATCTTGCTGGTGATCACCTTGTTGCTTAATTTTGAAGTCAAAAGAAAGTCCAAAGCCCTGGAAGATGAGAAAAGTGATCATTCAAAAACAGCCCAAGAAAGCGAAGCTCTTTTTGAGGCTATCGTTAAATCTGGCCCTGTATCCTTGCTTATAACGGAAGCGGCTACGGGGGAATTAATTTATGTAAATGAACGGGCCAGATCGTTGTTAGATATCTCCCCAGAGGAGACGGACGATCGTTATTTTATGATCGACTTTTTCGAATCTAAAGACAGACGTAATGATTTGCGCAAGATGCTTGATGAAGGAGGATACCTGCGTGATCAAGAAGTCAGGATGAAGCGAAGCAACGGGCAGGTTTTTTGGGCTTCAGTTACGGCGACACCTATGATTTTTAAGGGCCAGAATACGATTGCCACATCCATCCTTGATATCACCGAACGCAAAAGTATTGCCGCTTAATTTTTAAATTTTAGCTTCTACTGCAAACCGCTTTAGTCCTTGATGTAGAAGACAATTCAACGGGTTGAGGGTTTAACCCCAATATCGTCCCGTGGCCCCAATGACGATCGTGACGACCCCGATGGCTAAATTAGTGGCGACAATCTTTCGGATAATGGCTAGCTTTTCAACGCCAAGGGGCATGTTTCCTTCCGTGACGGCAGTGCGAAAGGCGGGCCAGACTTTGAAATATAAAAAGGCAAAAATGCCCATCATCAGCCAACCCGCGCCTTCCATGTAATGGACATGCAGACCAACTCCCCCATGCCCCCCAAAATGGCTTAAAACCATCCAATAGGCCGATGCCAATAAACAGACGATTGCTACCCATACCCAAGTAAAGAAGCGCGTAAAAACCCGGCACCAAAGCTTTAGTCGCTCCGGAGGCGGCTCAATGCCGGGAACGCTGGGACGCAGGCAGACATAGGCAAAAAACATTCCGCCTACCCAAACAACCGCACTTAAAACGTGGACCGCAATAGCCAATATAATTGTCATTTATTATCCCATTCTCCCGTTGATATTAGTTATATAGGATAATATGGAGAATATATAAGATTAAAAAAGTGCTGGTAGAGTTGCAGGGTCGTCAGACACGGATTGTTTGTTAAAGTTTCATCGCGGCTAAAAATATGCTTCCAAACTTTTCTAACTTACTCTCGCCAACCCCATGTACTTCGGCCATGTCTTCCAGGTTTTGCGGGCGTCTTGCGGCCATGTCTTCCAGGGTGCGGTCGGGGAAGATGACGTAAGCGGGGACGCCTTTTTCTTTGGCGAGTTCGAGACGGAGTTTTTTAAGTTCGTCGAGCAGAGATTCATCTTCACTGCTGAGGTTGATCTCAGGGCGAGAGGACTTTTTCTTTTTACGCCGTTGGGCGATAGTCTTAGTGGTGTCGTTGCGGTATTGGAAAGTTTCCTCGCCTCTAAGAAAGGCATCGCCTTTGTCGGTGAGGCTGAGGCCGCCGTAACCCTGAATGTCCAAACTGAGGTAAGCCCCGGCAACCAATTGCCGGATGATGGAGCGCCATTGCTCTTTTTTGGTTTCGGTTCCGGTGCCGTAGGTCGGCAGTTCATCGTGGTTGAATTTGCGTATTTTCTCTGAATTAGCCCCGCAAAGAACATCAATGATATGGGCCGCTCCAAACATCTCCCCCGTGCTTTGGATGGTGGAGAGAAGGGCGGTGCCGACCTCTGTACCATCAAGGAGGTCAACCGGGTCCAGGCAAACGTCACAATTGCCGCAAGGCTCGATGGGCTCGGCAAAATAGGATAGCAAGACCGAGCGGCGACATTGCGGAGATTCGCAATAGCCGATCAGGCTATCGAGGCGTTTGTGTTCCCGCCGTTTGCGCTCATCACTGGAATTTTCTTGTTCGATAAAAACCCGGCGCATGCGGATGTCGTCGAGGCCATAGAACATCTTCGCCCGTGCAGGCTTGCCATCGCGCCCCCCCCGTCCGAACTCTTGGTAATAAGCCTCCATGGAGCCTGGCAGGTCCGTATGGACGACAAAGCGAACGTCGGGCTTGTCGATGCCCATACCGAAAGCAATGGTGGCGACCATCACCACCGCCTTCTCGGTCATAAAGATATCTTGGTTGCTATCGCGCTCTCGCTTGTCCATACCGGCATGATAGGGCAGGGCGCGAATACCGTTTTTGACTAAGTGGGTCGCCATGGATTCCGTCTTGGCCCGTGACAGGCAGTAGACAATACCGCTTTCCCCATCATGTCGATCCATAAAGCGCAGCAACTGTTGTTTGACGTTGTTTTTCATCTCAACGGAGAGGTGAATATTAGGGCGGTCGAAGCCATGAACAAAAGAGCGTCCTTGGCGGTCAAACAGCTTGGCCTCAATTTCGTCACGGGTGCTTTCGTCTGCCGTGGCGGTCAGAGCTGCGATCGGGACGCCAGGGAAAATATTGCGAAGTTGTTGGAGGTCTTCGTACTCAGGTCGGAAAGACGGTCCCCATTGGGCGATGCAGTGGGCCTCATCCACGGCGATAAGTTTAATGGGGAGTTTGCCGAGGGCTGAGAGCATTCGCTTGGTCATCAGCCGTTCTGGGGCCATGTAGAGAATATTACTCTCCCCAGAGGCGATGCGTCGCCAGGCATCGACATTTTCGTGGCGGTCTTTTGAGGAGTTGATGGTTTCCGCTGCCACACCGGCCAATCGCAAAGCCGCAACTTGATCCTGCATCAGCGCGACTAAGGGAGAAACCACGATGGTTAACCCGTTCAGCACCATGGCGGGGATTTGGAAGCACAGAGATTTTCCGGCCCCGGTTGGCATCACCGCCAGGATCGACTCGCCCTTTAGCAGGGCATCGACAATAGGTTCCTGTCCGGGCCGAAATTCGTCGAACCCAAAGGTGTCCTTAAGGATGCGGTATTTGGCCGTGTGATGTTGTGAAAGACTATCCATGGTTTGTGGTTATAACGATTAGCCCCGCAAACAAAACTAGAAAATATAGGTCACTGTCAGTGCCCCAAAACGGTTGGTGTTTTTTTGTCCGATAAATTCTTTACTACGAACGACGTAGGTGCTTGTCAGTCGGATATTCTCCATTGTGAAGGCAAAACCCACTTGAATATCCCCAACAAAGGGGTGGCGCTTAACATCATGGCTATCAGCGAAAGTATTGCCATCAAGGAAGATATTTCGCGCCACAGCTCGCCCATCGATTCCAGCAAAAAAATACCAGCTGCAATCAAGCAGGTTCCACCCACACTCCACCGTTTCTTTAACCAAACCAGAGCCAGGAAGGCTGGGACGGATGCGAGGAGGGCCGTAATCAATATTGAGCTTATTGCCCACACGCACCATTGCGCCCCCATTGGCGTATGTGAAAATATTACCAAGGGCAAACCCGGTGTTTGGAGCCAAATCTATTTCAAGGGGGCTGCTTGGGTTGCTGAGGACAAAACGTTTTTTGTAGTCATAATTCAGGATAAACCCTAATTCGTTTTTGAGTTGGTGGTCCCAGCCATTTAGCTTTTTTAAATCAAAAACGGTGTGCCATTTCTTTTGGAGTTGTTTGCCAAAAGAGAGAGGGCCAGTCACGCCAATATCAAGGGAGAGGGTTTTAAGACTATTATTTTCTTCATTCTCATCCAACACGCCAATGGTCCCGTACAGCCACCCCGCATAGGGGCGATCGTCAACAACCAAATCTCTGCTGATTGTGTCATCGGGCGTGTAGATATTGTGTCCTAAGCTGGCGACCACTGCATCAATGTTCTTGTGCTTAATTGCAGGAATAATGGGGAAGAGGGACGGGGCTAGTTCGACAAGTTTTGAGGTCAAAATATTTTTTTCAATAACCCCAGTAACTTTTAGGCCATTGGAATAATGTCGGTCCGTAAGGCCACCGAACATGTCGTTCTCGACTTGAAAGCTTATGCTCCCTTTGCTGTCATCCCCGAAAGCAAGACCGGGAAACATAAAGCCGAGTATCAGCAGCCAGTATAATGTGCTAAATGTTTTCATGATCACCGATTGCCCAAACCAATATTCTTCATTTATAACATAAGCCGATTTCAATTATAGGTGCTCCATATCGTGACTGAACCAGTTTGCCAGCTTTATCTTATCACCCCACCCAAAATTGAACTTGTCTCATTTGCCGATAAGTTAGCAGAAGCTATAGATGCGGGCAATGTGGCCTGTGTTCAGTTGCGGCTGAAGGAAGCGAGTGAGGAAGAGATCATGGCCGCTTGCGATGTTCTTCGTCCGGTCGTGCAGGAACGGGACGTGGCCTTTTTGCTCAACGATAACCCGCGTCTTGCCGCCAAGATGGGGTGTGACGGGGTGCATATCGGGCAAGAAGATGGTTCCTACCAAGAAGCCCGCGATTATGTTGGTAAGGATGCCATTGTGGGCGTGACCTGCCACAATTCCCGTGATTTAGCTTTTGCTGCCGGGGAAATGGGGGCTGATTACGTTGCCTTTGGAGCCTTTTTCTCCACACAAACTAAAGAAGCGAAACACCAAGCTGATCTAGAAACCCTGGAAGCCTGGAATATGATGACCACGGTTCCCTCAGTTGCAATCGGGGGTATAACTGTTGATAACTGTGCCCCTTTGGTTAAAGCTGGGGCTGATTTCCTCGCGGTTGTTGCCGGGGTTTGGGACTATTCAGATGGGCCTGGAGAGGCCGTAAGGGCCTTTGATGATACCATTCGGGAGGCGAGTTCCAGTCGAAGCTAAGAGCGGCTTTACTAAGGTTGCCACCACGTGCGTGACCTGATAGGTTCCGCGCCAATTATTATTCCCTATTTTCAAGAGCGGTATGAGCCATGAAAGTCAACGGTAACTCTATTCGTCCCGGTAATGTCATTGAGCATAAAGGGGGGCTGTGGCGTGCAGTCAAAATTCAGCACACTCAGCCAGGTAAAGGCGGGGCTTATCTTCAGGTAGAACTGAAGGAAATCATGAATGGCACCAAGCTTAATGAGCGGTTTAGGGCTTCTGAGAACGTTGAAAAGGTTCGCCTTGAGCAAACCGATTATCAATACCTGTTTGCTGAGGGGGATATGTATACCTTCATGCACAGCGAAAACTATGAACAAGTTTCTTTAGCGGCTGAACTGATTGGTGAAGAGCAAGTTCCTTACTTGCAGGAAAGTATGATCGTTCAGATCGAGTCCTACGAAGAGAAAGTCATTGGTGTTGCTTTACCTGAAAAAGTAGTCCTGGAAATTGTTGAGGCTGATGCCGTTGTCAAAGGACAAACCGCATCTTCTTCCTATAAACCAGCTAAACTTGAAAATGGCATTAGCATTTTAGTTCCGCCGCATATTGCTGCCGGAACTAAAGTTGTCGTAAATACCGAAGACGGTACTTACGTTGAACGTGCCAAGTAGAATACCCAAACAATTAAGCAAATAACCAAGCTAACGCAAAAGAGAAATTTATGTCCCATTCATCTATGGCTAGCCGTTCTGCCAATATCAATGTCATGGTCGCCGCAGCCCAAAATGCCGCCCAGAGCTTGGTTCGCGATATTGGTGAGATTGAAAACCTTCAGGTCTCTAGAAAAGGCCCAGGGGATTATGTTTCAACAGCCGATATGACCGCCGAAAAATCTATTGTTGGGGATTTGCAAAAGGCGCGGCCAAAGTTTGGTTTCCTGTTGGAAGAGCAAGGAGAAATCAAAGGGGAGGACACCAGCCACCGTTGGATTGTTGACCCACTGGATGGCACCACCAACTTTCTCCATGGCATTCCTCATTTTGCTATTTCCATAGCTTTAGAACGCAACAAAGAGATTATTGCCGGGGTTGTTTACGAGCCTGTTCATAATGAAATGTTTTGGGCTGAAAAAGGAACCGGAGCCTTCTTAAATGGGCGTCGCATCCGTGTTGCAGGGCGTACAGATATGGCTGACGCTCTTTTTGCTACAGGTATTCCCTTCTTGGGACGCCCCGGTCATGAACTGTTCCTCAAACAGGCAGAGGCCGTTATGGCCCAAACCTCAGGCCTTCGTCGCTTTGGCGTTGCCTCATTGGATTTAGCTTATGTAGCTGCGGGTCGTTTTGATGGTTTTTGGGAATGTGGCTTGAAGCCATGGGACATTGCCGCCGGAAGCCTTATCGTTCGCGAAGCTGGTGGCTATTGCACCGGGATCGCGGGTAAAAAAGATGAAATGGAAACGGGCGATATTCTCGCGGCGAATGATGTGCTGCACACTAAGCTGCAACGTATCTTGAAAAAAGCTGGCAAAGAGATCGCTCAGTAGTCTTTCATCTATTCCTCCCCCAAAAAGGGGGAGAAAAAGTTCTTCAGAATCAATCCGTACGGCGGCTAGGGGAGCCATCGAATGAAGTGACGTCGTTGCGCTTAACCCCTTTGGGGAGTTTGTGGGCGACGCCTTTGTGGCAACTGATGCAATGCATCCCCAGTTTGATAGCACCGGGGTGTTTTTTCTTGCCCCGTCGTCCTTGTTGTTCGAGGACCATGGCATCGAATGAATGGCACGTTTTGCATTCCCGAGATTGAGTTTTTTCCATCTTCACCCAAACTTTTTGCGCCATAACCAGCCGCTTGGCCTCGAATTTTTCCTTGGTGTCTACTGTGCCCATAATGGTGTGGTAGATGTCTTTAACAGCATAGATTTTGGCAAAGAGCTTGTCTGGATATGTATGGGGAACATGGCAGTCAGGACACTCAGCCCTTACGCCATTGACGTTTTTATAATGCAGGCTCTTTTTATATTCCTGGTAAACGGTGCTTTCCATCTCATGGCAGGAAATGCAAAATTTTAGGGTGTTGGTATAATTAAAAAAAGTATCCAGCCCCATCGCAAAGATGACTGTGCCGACGATGCTGACAAAGACTGCCAGCTTTAGTTTATTTTTGACTACATATGAAGATTCACTCACCGCTACCCCTTCGCCTGATTAAAGGCGCCCCTACACAACAGTTATTCAGCAAAAAAAAGAAACGGCGGGAGATATAGTCTCCCGCCGTCCTATTGACTTTGAGCTTAACCCCAAATGTCTTTTTTGATGTTGTTGTACCAGCTGTGAGCATAAGCTACTTCCCGCTTACGATCCTCCGCACTGGCATCCATAGGGGACAATCCACCGGCACCTTTAACCCCCCCAATTACGTTCTTCTCCATGTCCAGTTTGTAAACAGCAGCAACGGAGAATGCCCAATCGTCAGTTGCCCGGCTATAGCAGGTATTGACGAAGGATGGGGTCCCTGGTTTGCCACCGTTAAACAGAGCGACAACCGCTTGAGCAACCCATTTGCCTTGTGAGTTGGCAGAATAGCCAGATTTAGGCATTTTGGTTGCGATAGAAGCATCGCCCAGGACGTGAACATTAGGGACTAATGAAGATTCAAAGGTTAGCTTGTCAACAGGGCACCAACCAGATTTGTCGGTCAGGCCTGCCGCAAAAGCGATTTTACCTGCTTTTTGTGCGGGGATGAAGTTGATGACATCAGCTTTCAATGTCTCGAAATCTGTTTCAACAACCATATCTTTAGCGTGAACAGCATTGATTTTACCCAGCTTTGCAGCAGGCATCCATTCGATCATGGAGTTTTCAGTGCCGAAGCCATAGAACTTCTTCCAAGCTTGGGTAAACAGCCCTTGCTTTGAGAATTTGTCCTTGCTGTCAAAAATAATCACTTTTGACTTAGGCTTATGCTTTTTCATGTAGTTGGCTATTAAGCTTGCCCGTTCGTATGGCCCAGGAGGGCAACGGAAGGGGTTCGGAGGTGCCACGATGCAAACCACACCGCCATCATCCATGGATGCCACTTGTTTTGCCAGGGTCGCAGTTTGCGGTCCGGCTTTCCAGGCATGTGGAATAGACTCAGCAACGGATGCGTCATAGCCATCGGTCATTTCGAACTTGAAGTCGATGCCGGGAGCAACGATGCAGCGTTCGTAAGAGTAGCTGTTGCCGCTCTTTGTCATGACTTTTTTGGCTGTGGTATCAATGCCTGTTGCCATGTCCTTTACCACATTCACGCCAGCTTTTTTCAGGCCGTCGTAAGTAGTGCTAATGGATTCCATGGTACGCAGACCGCCAATAACCTCATTGCTCATAAAGCAAGTGTGATAGGTGGCGTTAGCTTCGATCAGAGTTACCTTGATTGATGGGTCTGACATACGGAGGTAACGGGCTGCTGTGGCACCGGCTGGGCCGCCACCAATAATAACAACGTCTTTACCTGCCCCTTTAGCTATGGTTGGTAAACCGATAAGAGCACCTGCGGCGGCGACGCCACCCGTCAGTTGCATAAAGGATCGGCGACTCACATTTTGATTATCTTTCGTCATAGTATCGATCCTCCCTTATTTCTGGCTGGCATAAAATTGGACGACAGCGTTAAAACCTGCGTCGCCATGATCAGCCTTAAGCGCATTCATTTTTTGAGCTTTACGCTTTTCCATTGCACGAGCACCGCTGAAGAAATCAGCAATAGTGTAATTTAGATAAGCGGCTTTTTGCCCACCTAAGATACCGATACCATCGGCTTTACGACCATCTTGTTCGTGGCAAGAATCGCAATATTCGGCATGAAGTTCTTTACCTTTAGCGGCAAGACCTGCATCGCTCATTTGCATGGAGCGTCCAAATTTCATAGATGAGAAGAGTTTCGCCATAGCTTTAGTTTCGTCATCGGTATAACCCTTGGCGATCCGGTCCATGATGGTTCCCTTGCGGGCGCCACTTTTGTAACTGGCCATAGAATCTAAGAAGTATTGTTCGGTTAACCCAGCGATACTTGGTGTCGCTGGTCCTGCACTTGTCCCCATTACCCCATGGCAACCTGCGCAGGGGCTTGCCAAGGTCTTGGCACTCGCCTGTTCAGCTGCCGCACTATTGACGGTCGAAAATATAGCAATCACCCCTGCGGCAAGAACCGCCGGGATTGTTTTAAGTCTAAGCATTACGCCCTCCCTGTTTATAGAGTGCTATTTTTAAATATTATCCATTTATTTATTAGCATAACAAAATGAAAACAAAAATAATTTGTTTATCAGTAATTTAATTAGTTAAACTGTTGTTACGGTGTTGTATTGTTGATCTTGATTTAGATATTAGGTATTTAATTATATAAAAGTGTATAGTTTGTGTTGTTTAGATATGAATAAATTAGTTTATAATGTTTTATGAAAATATACCACCACAAATTTATGTATAAATAAGTTTTCCTATTCTTGCTTGACCTTTTTGATGGAATATGGCTCGATTCTTTGTGAAGGAATTGTTGGGTAATTTTTCTATTCCTTGGTGGGGGTAAATCGCAAAAAGTGATGAATTCAAAAGAGCTTATGCTCGATTTAGATATATTCGAAGCACTTCTTGAAACTGTTAGTGATGCTGTCATTATCACTGATAGTAAAAATCGTATTGTTCGGGTGAATTCCCTTTTCGAAGAGATAACGGGTTTTAACCTCGGTGATTTATCTGGAAAACATCCTCAGTTTTTGGCGGCTGAACGCAACGAGTCAATTTTTAAAACCTCAATAGAACGGGCCCTAAAGAGCAAAAATTACTGGGCCGGAGACTTTTGGTGCCGCAAACGCGACCAAGAAGTGGTCTTCTTGGCCCTCACTTTTACGGAAATAAAAGATAAAGACGGGGCAACAACCAACTATCTTGGGGTCTTTAAGCTTACTGAAGATCAACAAGAAGATTTTGTTGACGGTATTTCACACAACCGAGACAGCTTAACAGGGCTTCCTGGGAAGGATTTGTTTTTTGATCGGGTAGAACAGAGTCTCATTCAGGCCCGCCGAACAGATAAATCTCTGGCAATTTTGCGTATTGGTCTGGATAGCTTCTCTTTGATCAATGATGGGCTAACCCATGAAGTCGGGGATCAACTGCTTAAGGAAGTCGCCAAACGCCTTTATAAATGCGTGCGTCAAAGTGATACTACAGCCCGCATCGGCGGCGATCAATTTGGATTGTCCCTGTCTATTTCCTCCATCGACGATAGCGTTTTAGTGGCGGAAAAGGTTTTAAAATCTCTTGCCGCTCCCTTTCAGATCAAAAACCAAGAGGTTGTAATTGGCGCAAGTATTGGTATCAGTCTGTTCCCCAATGACGGGGAGACAGGGGCTGTTCTGGTTGATCATGCTCATTCAGCTATGCGATACGCTAAAAAATCCGGCGGCGCACAATACCAGTTCTTCGCCAATGATATGAATGACAAAGCCAAGACCCGAATTTCCATGGAAGCGGCTATGCGCCGGGCCCTGGACAATGGGGAATATTACCTTAATTACCAACCCAAAGTCGCCTCTGCTGATTTTAAGGTAAAGGGCATGGAAGCCTTGGTGCGTTGGACCAATAGTGACGGGGATTTTATCAGTCCGGGTGAGTTTATCCCCATTGCGGAAGAATGCGGCCTGATTGTCCCCATTGGCTATTGGGTTCTTGAAGAAGCCTGTCGCCAGAATAAGCAATGGCTGGATCAAGGGTTGCCGCCAACTCGTATGGCGGTCAACGTTTCCGGGCGTCAGCTCATGCGGGATGATTTTATTGCCCAAGTTGAGGCTGTTCTGAAAAAAACCAACATACCGACGGAGTGGTTAGAGCTTGAGATCACTGAGAGTATGTTGATGGGGGATACGGAGAAAACCATTGAAAAGCTGGATAAAATTCGGGAAATGGGCATTTCTTTGGCGATTGATGATTTTGGGACGGGTTATTCAAGCCTGAGCTATCTCTCACGTTTTCCTATAACCACCTTAAAAATTGATCGTGCTTTTGTGCACGATATCGAATCCAACCATGATACAGCAGAAATTGCTCGTGCCATCATTGGCCTTTCTCGTGGGTTGGATCTGGAAGTGGTTGCCGAGGGGGCCGAAAATATTGAGCATGTTAAATTTTTGAAAAACCAAGGCTGTGACCTGATTCAAGGTTTCTACTTTAGCCGTCCCTTAGCCGCAGAGAAATTTGAAGATATTCTCAAGGCCGGTGGAGTTCTCAATATCGAAACTTTGTAGCCCTACATTATTATGGTTGCCAACTGAGTAGCAAATCATTCACCTTATGCTCTGGAAATTTTCGGGGCATAGAACATGACAGATCAAATCAATAACATCATCAATGGCAAAGTGGTTCCCTCATCTAGTGGGCGCACGGCTCCGGTGTTTAATCCGGCAACGGGAGAGCAGACTGCCACGGTTTGTTTGTCCTCACCCTCAGAAGTCGGCGAGGCTGTTGCCGCAGCCAAAGCTGCCTTCCCCAGTTGGGCGGATACGCCACCGCTAAAAAGAGCCCGCTTGATGTCCCGCTTTTGTGATTTGCTCTCCCAAAATAAAGATGAACTCGCTCGTCTTATTGGGGCGGAGCATGGCAAGGTTTTTGAAGATGCCCTGGGTGAAATCAGCCGGGGAATAGAAAATGTGGAATTTGCTTGTGGTGCCCCTAACCTGCTTAAGGGGGAATATAGCCGCAATGTTGGCCCGTCTGTTGATAGCTACACCCACCGTGCGCCTCTTGGCGTTTGCGCGGGGATAACCCCGTTTAATTTCCCTGCCATGGTCCCCATGTGGATGTTCCCCAATGCCATTGCCTGTGGCAATACGTTTGTCCTGAAACCCTCGGAGCGAAACCCTTCCGCCGCCCAGTTCTTCTACGATCTTTTCCGTCAGGCAGGCTTCCCCGATGGCGTACTAAATATCGTTAACGGTGATAAAGAGGCGGTTGATACCCTGCTTAGCCACCCTGATATTGCCGCCGTGAGTTTTGTTGGCTCAACCCCAATTGCTGAATATGTCTATGCCACTGGGGCCGCCAACGGCAAGCGAGTCCAGGCCTTGGGCGGGGCCAAAAACCATATGGTGATTATGCCCGATGCTGATCTTGATTTAGCGGTTGATGCCCTGATGGGGGCAGGGTATGGCTCGGCAGGGGAGCGGTGTATGGCAATCTCCGTTGCTGTTCCTGTGGGTGAAGAAACCGCCGATGCCCTGGTTGGCAAGCTTGCCAAGCGGGTGAATGCCCTTAAGGTTGGCCCCGCTACGGACCCTGATGCTGAAATGGGACCTTTGGTGACCAAGCAACATTTCGACAAAGTAACAGGATATATTACAAAAGGGGTCGAGGAAGGGGCCGAGCTTGTTGTCGACGGGCGCGGCTTTAATCTCCAAGGTTATGAAGGCGGCTATTTCATTGGCGGTTCTCTGTTTGATCGGGTCACGCCAGAGATGACCATCTATCAAGAGGAAATTTTCGGCCCGGTATTGGCAACGGTGAGGGCGAAGAGCTTCCAAGAAGCGGTTGACCTGATCCAGGCCCATGAATATGGCAATGGCACGGCTATTTTCACCCGTGACGGGGATGCGGCCCGTGAGTTTGCCGATCAGATCGAGGTCGGCATGGTGGGGATTAATGTTCCTATCCCGGTTCCCGTAGCCTATCACAGCTTTGGTGGTTGGAAGCGCTCTCTCTTTGGCAGCCATTCCATCTATGGCCCGGAAGGCATTCATTTTTATACCCGGCTTAAAACCGTCACTTCCCGGTGGCCGACAGGCATTCGGTCCGGGGCTGAATTTAACTTTCCAAGCATGAAGTAGGGCAACAGGCTATGAGCAATCCCAATCAACTCGACTCATTTTGGATGCCCTTCACCGCTAACCGGGACTTCAAAAAAGACCCCCGCATGTTGGTAAGTGCCGATGGTATGAATTACACCTCTCATGATGGTCGGCAAATCCTCGATGGGACTGCGGGCCTTTGGTGCTGCAACGCCGGGCATAATCGCAAACCCATCGTCAAAGCTATTCAAAAGACTGCTGAAACCCTTGATTATGCCCCAACTTTCCAGATGGGGCATCCAGAAGCCTTTGAGTTTGCCAATCGGTTGACCGGATTGTTGCCTGATGGGTATGAGCATGCCTTCTTCGCCAACTCCGGTTCGGAATCGGTTGATACGGCCCTTAAAATTGCCTTGGCCTATCATCGAGTGAAAGGCGAGGGGCAGCGTACCCGCTTGATCGGTCGAGAGAGAGGCTATCACGGTGTAGGTTTTGGTGGTATTTCTGTTGGTGGTATTTCCCCCAATCGCCAAGCATTCGGTAGTTTGTTGCCCGGCGTGGATCACTTGCCTCACACCCACGATCTCGCCCGTAATGCTTTCACCCGTGGCTTGCCCGAACATGGTGCCGAAAAAGCCGATGCTCTGGAAAATATTGTCGCCTTGCATGACCCTTCAAATATTGCCGCTGTTATTGTTGAGCCTATTGCAGGGTCAACGGGTGTCCTTTTACCCCCCAAAGGTTACCTAAAAAAACTTAGGGAAATTTGCACCAAACACAGCATTTTGCTGATCTTTGATGAGGTCATTACGGGATTTGGTCGTCTTGGTTCGCCCTTTGCCACCGATTTCTTCGACGTAAAGCCTGATATCATTGTTATGGCGAAGGGCTTGACCAATGGGACGGTTCCGGCGGGAGCCGTGGTTGTGCAAGGCCATGTTTATGACGCCTTCATGAACGGCCCTGAACAAGCCATTGAACTCTTTCACGGATATACCTATTCCGCTCATCCCCTGGCCTGCGCCGCCGGGATTGCTGCCCTGGACCTCTACCAGCAAGAAGGCCTCTTTGCCCGCGCTGCCAAACTCGCACAGTATTGGGAAAATGCCGTTCACGTCTTGCAAGGTGAACGCAATGTTATCGACATCCGAAACCTCGGTTTGGTGGCGGGAATTGAACTCCAACCCCGTGAAGGCGAACCTGGCAAACGCGCCTTCGAAATCTTCAAAAAAGCCTACGAAAAAGGTGCCCTGATTAGAACCACAGGCGACACTATTGCTCTATCCCCCCCGTTGATTATTGAGGAAGGACAGATAGATGAACTCGTAGGGATTGTGAAAGAAGCAATTAACGAGGTTTACTAGGAACTTCGTTCCCGTATTATCTGGCACCGACCCAAACTTTTTTATGGTTTTGTCGACGCACGATGCGTAGGGGGTGTTTTAGTATTCCTCAAACCACCTTGACGGATATCTCGCCTACGCCATCAACACCGCCAACTAAATGGTCGCCGCTTTTCACGGCCCCTACGCCAGAAGGGGTTCCGGTGAAGATGAGATCGCCGGCGCTGAGTTCGAAGAAGGTGGAGAGGTGGGTGATAATTTCAGGGATTTTCCAGATCAGTTGGTTGAGGTTGCCTTCCTGGCGACGTTGACCATTAATGTCGAGCCAGATCAAACCTTTTCTAAGGTGACCCATGGTATCGACAGGGACGATCTCAGAGCAGGGGGCGGAACTCTCGAAGGCTTTGGCAGCTTCCCAAGGGCGGCCTGCTTTTTTTGCCACGGCCTGCAGGTCTCTCCGGGTCATATCTAGCCCAACCCCGTAACCATAAACATATTCCAACGCGTCTGCTTGAGGGATATTCCGCCCCCCTTTTGCCAGGGCTACCACTAGTTCGATTTCATGATGAACGTCGGTGGTTTGGTCTGGGTAGGGGAAATTCACCCCGGGTTTGACAATATTCTCTGGGTTTTTTTGGAAAAAGAAAGGCGGTTCTTTGTTGGGGTCATGGCCCATTTCTACGGCGTGGGCTTCGTAATTTCGGGCAACACAATAGACGCGGCGCACGGGGAAAAGCTTGTCACTGCCTTTGATGGGAAGGGTCACTGGGTCGTGAGGAGAGAAAATATAATCAGCCATGATATTAGCCACGGGACTTTCGTAAGTTAAGCAGGGTGTCGTGAACCATATTGGTATGAAGGCGCAGTTGGTACAGCTCTTCTGAATAAGATAGGGGCACAGTCAACCGCAATAACTCTTGCTGCATAGCGTCTAACCGAACTACCAACTCATCCAGCTTTGCCACATCCGTTTCATCCACACCAGCTTTTTCAATATCTTTCAAGTCACTGTAATAACGATATATTTTAGATCGTATTCGCCAGCGATAAGTGGGAGGAAGGATTTTTCCCAAGGGCAGCATTAAAGCAAGTAACGGCACAAGAAACACTTTAAGCTGGTCGATGAGAACGGCGAGCCAGAAAGGGAGGTATCGCTGCAAAAATGGTTGACCGGATTTGAGGTATCGGACTGCTTGTTCGTTCATGGGGAAATCCACATAACGCGCAGAAGGAAACTCTCCTGGCTCATCAAGCACACTGCCCCCCCCATGGACTTCAGTCATTGCCTGGACCAACAAAGAGACCAATGCAGGATGAAGGTCGTCTGATGCGACCAGAGTAGCCGCTGGTGCCAACATGGTTATGTTATGCGGTGGAATATTATCGCGAAGGCTAACCACGCCTAGTGGGAGTTCTACGCTGGAGAGGAAGCGATGCTTTTTGGTATAGGCCGGTGCTTTGTTAAAGCTCATCAACTTAAGGCTTGGCGTTGCAAGCAATTCTTTGATCAAGCTGGATTCTAAAGAGGCGACGAAGAAAGCGGCATCGACCTTCCCGGCCAGCAAGCCTTTCGCGGCGTCGTCGCTGGAGAGATGCAGAATATTGGCTTTATCTTCGGTCAGGTCGTTGAGTTCAAGAACTTGTTTTGCAACCACCCAAGTACCACTGCCTTCTACTCCGGCAGCAATGCGCTTGCCTGCTAGTTTATCAAGGCTTTCAGCCGCAATATCTTGGCGGATAAAGACCCAGAGCGGTTCGTAATAGAGGCTGCCTAAGGAGGTCAGGGAGAGAGCTTGCTCTGCTTCTTGCTGGGAGGAAGTGCCGCTTTGGACAAAGGCAACCTGAACTTCGCCTTTCTTAAGACGTTCAATATTGTCGACGGAGCCTTTGGTGTTCACCAATTGCAGTTCTAACCCTTCTCGGGCGAGAATGGCGTGGTAGCGTTGAGCAAAGTGGAAGTAGGCTCCGGTCTTGGAACCCGTGGCGATGCTGAACTTACGGGGAGGAGCTGGCTCAACAAACTGATATGCGACAATAAAGCCCACCAAAATGAGAACCAAACCCAGGCCGTAAATTTTCAACTTTTCCCCAAACCCCATAAATGACTCCAGTCGTAAGTTATTGAGAACAAACCCTTGTGTACATAACCCCTAATGTGTCTTCTTTGATCCAAGTCACATCAATGGGCATCCCTTGATCATCAAATTTTGTTGTCGGGCTAATATCAGCCCTGGTCCCCAAGGCACAATTAAACATATGCAGGCCACGCAAAGGGTCAGCATAACGACTGATGACAGCCGTTTCTGCCATAACAAAATCTTGATGAGTTTTATGCCGTTGGATTTTGAGCGTATCCATAAGGATATATTTCTCTACGGATGGAAAAACCAATGTCCAGGGATAGAGCATGGATGAAGCGGGCAATTCCTTAACAACAATCACGTCGTCGGGTAAGGTTTCGACAGACCTGCCGTACCAGGAATATTCATTCCAAATGGTGAAAATGACCATGGCAAGGCCAGCCGACAATGGAATGAGATAACGGGGTGATTTGTGCCCGAAAACCTTGAACACAGCCATAATACAGCCTGCAATTCCCAGGCCGATAGAAATAATAGAAATAATATTAAACATTGTTTTCAATCATAAAATTGGCTTCTCATTTAAGAAAAGCTTTAAGGGGTAGGGGGGTGTCACCGCTGCGACGTTTTGCCTGAGCAACAAAAAGTTCACCACAAGCAATTGCATCAATCATCGCGTTATGAGCCCGATAACGTGGAAGGTTATAGGTTTGACGTACCGCATCAAGACGTAAGCCTCCGTTTTGAATTTCTTGGTTATTGCGCATAAAAACCTGCCGCTCAATTTCCATGGTATCGACGGTTGGTATTTCAAAGGGTGTATTGTAGCACTTCATACAAGCCGCTCGGAGAAAAGTATGCTCAACCCGGGCATGATGGGCAATGAGAACACGTCCTGCCAAGATAGGTAAAACCCGGTCAAGGGCTGCCCGCATTCCGGCTGCACCTTCCAGGTGGCTGTCAAAAATTTTGTGGATGGTAACGGATTGGGCATCTAGGTCTACTTCAGGTTTCACCAACTGGTGCCCACAGGTGTTAAATTCAATATCTGATCCCTTGATGACGATCCAGCCAATGCTCAGGATTTCGTTTTCTTTAGCTGAAAGTCCGGTGGTTTCTAAATCAAGGGCTACATACTCAACTTCATCAAAAGGGGTGGTGTATAAAGGCAGGTCTGCTTCATAAAAACGCCGTGTTGCGCCAAACTTGGTTTTACTTGCCAAGATACTGCGGCGCAAGCTGGAGTTTCTCATGAAAGGGAACATCATCCTGCTGGTACCCTAAACATTTACCTGATGGGCAGATGCCATCGCATTTTGTATGGTTTTTACCACAGAGAAAGCATCCTTTAAGTGGTTACGTTCAAAATCAGAGAGATCTTCAGGGTTCATAAAGTTGTCTGGTTTTTGTCCGTGCCGAATTTGGTCGGCTTGGTGTTTAAGTCGGGTAATTGCAATAAATTCATAGGAATCAACCAAATCGCGAGCCCCGCTTTCACTCAGCACTTTAGCCCCCTGTCCCGCCAATAAGCGTTCGTGAGTATTTACGGCTTCAATCCCAGCTTCAAGAGCATAGATTCGCGCAATATCTACAATTGGCACCACCCCTGTATGTTTGAGGTCAAACTGTTGGTTGTTTTCGCCTCCTCGGATCAGGACAAAGTTGCGGAAGAAGCCCAAAGGAGGGGTATGAGTGAGAGCGTTACCAATCATCATAGCAATAAAAATACGATTAGCTTTGGCTTTTTCTAAAATCATTCCTTGGAGTTCGTCATGGAGGCTCATGTCCCCATGAATTGGGCGTAAGTCGAAGAAAATCGAGGAAAGCATAAGAGCCTTGGGGGCTGGCTCGGTCATCCATTTAGTGAAATATTTTTTCCATGTTTTAAGAGGTTTACGCCATTTATCGGTAATGGCCATCATCTCGCCTGGACAATAGATGTACCCACAAACATTCAGGCCGTCGCAAACATATTGAGAGAGCTGCTTGAAGTATTTTCCATGCTCTTCTTCAATATATTCGTCGCTCAGAATGATGCAATTGTCTTGGTCTGATACCCCGGTCTGTTCATGCCTGGCTTGTGAGCCACTGGCGAGCCATAAATAGGGAACCGGAGGGGGGCCAAACTTCAGTTCGGCTAAGTGCAAAAGTCGTGTTGTTGTAGCATCGCCAATACTGGTAATGATCCGCCCAACATTGTGAGCTGATGTCCCGCTATCGACTAAATTTAATAAGACGTCTGGGATATGCTTAACGTCCTCAGCAAGACCCTCGTAGGTGTCTTTTTTGTGAATATCACCAATCAGGTAAACCACAGAAGTGGTCTGGCGCTGGATAAGATTTGTGCTTGTGATCACCCCGGCGACATCGTCACCACGCTTGATGGGCAAATGGCGGATATTATTGCGTGACATGGTGAGAAGCACATCAAAAGCAAGGTTGTCCGTTTTCAATGAAATCGGATCAGGGGTCATGATTTGCTCGACAGGTGCGGAGTAATCCAGGCCATCGGCGACAACTCTGTTTCTCAAATCTCTGTCGGTCATAATGCCTGTTAGTTGGCTGTTTTCGCAGACCAAGAGACAGGAAACGCGTTCATCGCGCATTTTCTCGGCCGCTTCTCGAATGGTCGCTTTGCCATCAATTGAAACGGGCTCTCTGGTTAACAACTCTTCGGCATGAAGGGTCATTAAATTGATTTGTTCAGCAGTATCGCCTTTTCCATGGCCGTGGGCATGGGCGTCTCTGAGACGAGCGGCCCCGATTGGGGCAAAGAAGTAGGCAAACTGTGGATAGGTTTCTCTTAAACGTTCGAATTCGTCATAGGGCAACATGTAGAACAGGCTATCCTCAAGGGCGATGACCTGATTTAGAGCAACGCAATCGTTGAGAAGAGCATGAATACCGAAGGCTTCACCTTCGCATAAATAAGCTAAAAGTTGCCCGTCTGGAGAATGGGTTTCTACGGCACCTGTGCGCACAATATACAAATATGGGCAAGGGTCGCCCCAATTAACAACTATGTCCCCTTTTGGGCTATAGCTTGCCACCATTTTTTTAGGCAAGGTAGCTAGTTCATCTGGGGGTAATAGATCAAATGGATGGTACGCGGACAGAAAGTCCCTGATTTCAATCAGTTCAACGTCCATAAGGTTTTCTCCTCTTTTAACCAAGCATATTTAGATGGCATGGTGTAGCCCTAACGAAAGTGGACCCTGCTTTTAAGGGCAGGGTCCACAGTACTTTAATCCTCACTAAAATCTAGCGATTATCTTAGTGGTCGACAGCTCCGCCAGCCCCTTTAGGGATACGAATGTCTTCAACAAGATGTTGGATATGCTCTGGTGGAGGTGCGGTAATGCTTGATACTGTAAGAGCTACAGCAAAGTTAAGCATTGCGCCAACGGCACCGAAGGCTTCTGGGGAAATACCCATGAAGTGGTTTGCTGGGGTATTTGCCAACATTTCTGTACCTGGGATGAAGAACCATCCTTTGAAGGTAAAGATGTAAAGCAAGGTAGAAATAATACCTACCAACATACCAGCAACTGCACCGGTGTTGTTAACCTTCTTGGCGAAGATACCCATCATCAGAGCAGGGAAGATAGAGGATGCAGCAAGACCGAAGGCCAAGGCCACGGTTTGGGCTGCAAACCCTGGAGGGTGAAGTCCCAAGTAACCAGCGACAGCAATAGCACCTGCCATTGAAATACGAGCAGCAAGCAGTTCTTGTTTCTCAGAAATATCAGGTGTGAACACACCCTTGAGCAGATCGTGAGAAATAGATGACGAAATCGCCAGCAACAAACCTGCAGCCGTTGACAGCGCAGCCGCCAAACCACCAGCCGCAACAAGGGCGATCACCCAGTTAGGTAGTTGGGCAATTTCAGGGTTAGCCAGAACCATAATGTCCCGGTCAACCTTAACCATTTCGTTGCCTTTCCAGCCCCAAGCCGCCGCTTTAGCAGCAAACGCCTCGTTTTTGTCGTTGTAGTACTGGATACGGCCATCACCGTTTTTGTCTTCATACTTCAGAAGACCAGTAGCTTCCCAGTTTTTGAACCATTGAGGACGCTTTTCGTACTCCAGGTTACCATCTGGAGAACCAATTTCACCGGTTTGAATGGTGTTGGTGATGTTCAAGCGAGCCATGGCGCCAACAGCAGGAGCTGTGGTGTAAAGGATCGCGATGAAGACCAATGCCCAACCAGCCGAGAAACGCGCATCACGTACTTTAGGAACTGTGAAGAACCGGATGATAACGTGAGGCAGACCAGCAGTACCGATCATTAGAGACAAGGTGTAAAGGGTCAGATTCAGCGTATTTGTTTTCTGCGCTGTATATTCTGTAAATCCTAGATCCGTTACAACTTGGTTCAATTTAACCAAGATAGGTGTTCCGGTTTCAACCATGCCACTGAAAAGACCAAGCTGGGGAAGAGGATTGCCGGTCAAGTTAAGTGAAATGAAGATAGCTGGAATGGTGTAAGCAAGGATCAATACACAGTACTGAGCGATTTGGGTGTATGTAACACCTTTCATACCACCAAGCACAGCGTAGAAGAACACGATACCCATACCAATGAAGAGGCCTTGTTCGAATGGCATCTCAAGGAAACGAGAGAATGCAACACCGATACCCTTCATTTGACCAATAACGTAGGTGATTGAAGCAACGATCAAGCAGATCACAGCCACGATCCGTGCGGTTTGGGAATAGTAACGATCACCAATAAACTCAGGCACCGTGTACTTACCAAATTTACGCAGGTACGGCGCAAGCAACATAGCAAGCAGCACGTAACCACCGGTCCAACCCATCAAGAACAAGGAGGCGTCGTAGCCTGAAAACGCGATGAGACCAGCCATGGAGATGAACGATGCAGCAGACATCCAGTCAGCAGCCGTCGCCATACCATTAGCAACAGGGTGAACCCCGCGACCAGCAGCATAGAATTCACCAGTGCTTGCTGCGCGAGACCAAATAGCAATACCGAAGTAAAGTGCGAATGTCGCACCAACCACGATGTAGGTTAATGTTTGAAGTTCCATGAATTCAGCCCCTATTCTTCTTCAAAACCGAATTCACGGTCTAATTTGTTCATTTGAGTGGCGTAGTAGAAAATCAACGCCAAGAACACATAAATGGAACCTTGTTGTGCAAACCAGAACCCAAGACCAATACCGCCAATAGGCATCATGGCATCAAGTGGTGCTCGTAGAAGAATTCCAAAACCATAAGAAACGATAGCCCAAATAATCAGGCAAATCGTAATGACTCTCAGGTTCGCCTTCCAATAGGCTACCCCCGCATTTTCACCGTTTGACATAAACAGTATCTCCCTCTGTTAAACTCAGGTGCCATTAACCAGTAACAGCACCAAACTAATATTTTCCTGGGGTTATTTTGACCTGAATCTATCTAAACTCCCCCGAGTATCCGTTTCGCTCCCCACGTAAACGGACAATGCTTGATAACAGATCAAGCGCTAGATAAAAATCCTTAATTGATCAATATCAAGAATTTATTAAATTTTGAGTATAATATATAATTAGTCAAAACCTTATAAACCCATGGCTTTAGACCGTATTTCATGCAAAGAAGCCCCCGGGGTTAAGGCATTTTGATCTAGGCGTATTTCTATGAGGGCAGGGCCGTTATAGGCCAAAGAGTCGGCAAAAACTTCCGCGAATCCTTTTGTCTCGGTAACAATATTGCCTAATCCACCCATGGATTTTGCCATTTGTGCGAAGTCCGGATTGATTAAATCAGTTCCAAAAACCCGCTCTGGGTAGCACTTTTCCTGATGCATTCGGATGGTGCCATACATGGAGTTATTAACCACAATAACCGTGAGATTAAGACCATATTGTTTCGCTGTCGCGAATTCCTGACAGGTCATCATAAAACATCCATCTCCGGCAAAACAGACTACGGGTCGGTCAGGATATAACCCCGCAGCTGCGACGGCCGCCGGAAGCCCATAGCCCATTGAGCCACAGGTCGGCGCGAGTTCTGTTCGGTATTGGCGGTAGCTGAAAAAACGGTGCAGCCAAATAGCATAGTTTCCGGCTCCGTTGGTCAAAATAGCCGTGTCGGGCAGGGTATCACGTACATGTTTAACGATATCCTGCATTTGGATGTTGCCAGGAGACTCTTTACCCACCAGGAACGCTTCGAAGCTGTTTCTGACCTGCTTTACCCATTGCCCGTCTAGGGAGGAACAAATGGTCCCTAAGTTGACCAGCGCATGGGATGCGTTAAGGGAACCAGAGTTAATGGCGATGGTTGGATGATAGACCCGGCCCAATTCTTCGGCATCAGCGTGGATATGAATAAGGGGTGTTTGGGGCAAGGGAGACTCTATTAATGTATAGCCACTGGTGGTCATTTCTCCCAAGCGGGGGCCGAGGACAATTAAAAGGTCGCTCTCTTTTATATGTGCCGCCAAATTGGGATCAATGCCAATCCCCACATGTCCAGCATAGTTAGGGTGGTCGTTATTTAAGTAATCTTGGCAACGAAAAGAGGCTCCGACAGGAATGTTGTTAGCTTCTGCAAATGACTGAATGTTTTGTGAAACTTCCGTTGACCATCCCCCTCCGCCAATAATTAAAAAGGGTTTCTTTGCGGCCCTGAGGGCTTGAGCAACTTGCTCTATATCCTGTGGAGAGGGGGCAGGTTGGGTGGCAGGGGCAGCAGGAAGAATAGACGGGTTAGAAACCGTTTCGCGCAACATATCTTCCGGCAAGGCCAAGACCACTGGCCCAGGTCGCCCAGAGGTGGCTGTAGCATAAGCACGATTGATATATTCCGGGATACGTTCGGCATCGTCGATTTGGGCAACCCATTTTGCCATTTGACCAAACATGCGACGGTAGTCGATCTCCTGGAAAGCTTCCCTTTCGATCATGTCACGCCCAACTTGACCGATAAAGAGTATTAAGGGAGTTGAGTCTTGAAAAGCCACATGAACGCCTGCGCTGGCGTTGGTCGCCCCTGGACCTCGGGTCACCATGCATATGCCGGGGCGCCCCGTGAGTTTACCATAGGCTTCTGCCGACATCGCGGCACCGCCTTCTTGGCGGCAATTTATATAGGAGATATCATTTCGATCATGAAGAGCATCAAGAACGGATAAATAACTTTCCCCAGGAACGCCGTAAACACGTTCCGTCTTATTCGCCGCCAAGCAGTCTACCAAAATTTGGGCCGCAGTCCGTTCTGACATTTATCGCCTCGCTTAAAGTTAGTGTTTGAAATTAATTTGGCATAAACATCGACTATTCAAAACCAAAAAGAGTTTTGTGAAATAATCCTCGACTTAACGTTTACGTAAACGTAAGTTAAGGTAAGGTGATATTAAGGCGTAAAGCCAAAAGTTATTAAACAGGGTAAGCGGGAGAATTCAGCTATGCGTAATGGGGTGTTCACCTATCGGGGTGTTGTTTATCCGTGGCATTGTGACCAGATGGGGCATATGAATGTCATGTGGTACACAGGCAAATGTGACGAGGCGACGTGGGCATTTTTTGCTGAACTGGGGCTAGATCAGGCCTTTTTCTCTGAAAACAACCGAGGCATGGCTGCCCTTGAGATTAAGTTCACCTATAAGGCGGAAGTTTTGGCGGGAGAGGTGGTGCAAGTCCATACACGACTCAATGAAATTTCTAGTAAGATCATCAAGTTTACCCATGAAATGACCATTGGTAACGAAGGCAAAGTTGCCGCTTTAGCTGAAGTGGTAGGGGTTCATATGGATACGAAACTGAGAAAATCCTGTGCCTTTCCCCAACATGCTTTGGAAAAAGGTTATTCATTGTTGGAGGCCGGATAATGTCTAAACACACACCGCGAAACCCTCAGTTCGCTGAAACGGTCCGTAGTAGCTTTTATAAACAAGGCTTTATGAATTTAATTGAGGCCGAATTAACCGACGTTCAGCTCGGCTCCTGTGAAATCAAGCTTCCCTATAAAGAGGAACTCAGCCAGCAACATGGTTTTTTCCATGGCGGGGTGGTTTCAACTCTGGCTGACAATGCCAGCGGGTATGCTGCCTTAAGTTTGATGGAAGAAGGCGATGGTGTCTTGACGGTGGAATTTAAGATCAACCTTATGGCCCCTGCCGTTGGAGATTTCCTGGTGACGCGTGGTGAGGTGGTCCGGGCAGGGAAAACCCTGACGGTCTGCCAGTCCAATGTTTTTGCTGTTAAGGGTGGCGTTGAAAAGCACTGTGCCGTCACCCAAGTAACCTTGATGACCATCAAAGATAATCCGACGGTTTCCGGGTGATTTTGGTAATAAAAAGAAATTGACGTTAACGTAAACGTAAACTAGAGTGATTTTAGGAAATTAATGACTTGGAGCCGACCTCAGGGCAGGCCGGTTCTTTTGATTGCAAAATGGGGACGACCAGATGGCTGCTATCGAATATCCTTCCTTAAACTTTAATTTGGGCGAAACCGCGGATATGATTCGCGATACGGTAAAGGGCTATGCTCAAACCGAGTTGGAACCCATTGCGGCGCAAATTGACGAGAATAATGAATTCCCTGCTGAGCAGTGGCGTAAAATGGGTGATTTGGGTCTGCTGGGGATCACGGTCGAAGAAGAATATGGCGGTGCTGGCATGGGGTACCTTGAGCATGTGATTGCAGTTGAAGAAGTTTCCCGCGCCTCTGCCTCTGTCGGGTTAAGCTATGGGGCTCATTCCAACCTGTGCGTCAACCAAATTCGTCGTAATGGGTCGAAAGAACAAAAAGACAAATACCTGCCTAAGCTCATCAGTGGCGAACATGTCGGTGCTTTGGCCATGAGTGAGCCGGGTGCGGGTTCTGATGTGGTTTCCATGAAATTAAAAGCCGAACTCAAAGGCGACCATTATGTGCTCAATGGTAATAAAATGTGGATTACCAACGGCCCCAATGCGGATGTCTTGGTGGTCTATGCCAAAACCGATTTAAACGCAGGTCCCAAAGGCATGACCGCCTTCCTCATCGAAAAAGGCATGAAGGGCTTCTCAACGGCACAAAAACTCGACAAATTGGGCATGCGCGGTTCCAATACCTGTGAACTGGTATTCGAAGACTGCGAGGTCCCGGTTGAAAACGTCATGGGTGACGTGGGGCGCGGCGTAAACATCCTGATGAGCGGCCTCGATTACGAACGCACCGTTTTATCCGGTGGTCCTCTCGGCATCATGATGGCCTGTATGGATATCGTCATTCCGTACGTTCATCAGCGTGAGCAATTCGGCAAACCTATTGGTACCTTTCAGCTCATGCAGGGTAAAATCGCCGACATGTATTCTACCATGAATGCCTGTAAAGCTTACGTTTATGCCGTTGCCGCTTCCTGTGATCGCGGCGAAACCACCCGCAAAGACGCCGCAGGAGCGATCCTCTACTCGGCTGAAAAAGCCACTTGGATGGCCCTGGAAGCTATTCAGGCTCTAGGCGGAAATGGTTATATTAACGAATACCCCACAGGGCGTTTGCTGCGGGATGCCAAACTTTACGAAATTGGTGCCGGAACTAGCGAAATCCGCCGGATGCTTATCGGCCGCGAATTCTTCCAGGAAACCGCTTAACCGATTAAAAGTAAAAACCTCACGTCATTCCCGCGAGTGATAATTTAAAACGTTTGTTGGCAATCTAAAAATATGATTTGGAGATTAATAAAATGACCGTAAGTGATCCTATTGTAATCGTTGGTGCTGCTCGGACTCCCATGGGGGGATTCCAGGGTGATTTTGCGACTGTTAAAGCGCCAGCCCTTGGTTCGGCTGCTATTAAAGAAGCTTTGTCTCGGGCTGCTGTGGCTCCAGAAGATGTGGATGAGGTTATCATGGGGGTGGTTCTGCCAGCGGGCATGGGCCAGGCTCCGGCGCGCCAAGCGTCATCGGGGGCGGGTATCCCTTGGGATAAAGGCTGCACCACGGTGAACAAAATGTGTGGTTCTGGCATGAAAGCCACCATGTTGGCCCACGATGCGATTATGGCGGGGTCGAACGACATCATGGTTGCCGGTGGCATGGAAAGCATGACCAACGCACCTTACCTGATGGATAATGCCCGTGGCGGCATGCGGATGGGCCATGGCAAGGTTTATGACCACATGTTTCTCGATGGTTTGGAAGATGCTTATGAACCTGGGCGGTTGATGGGAACCTATGCCGAAGATGCGGCTCAGGATTATCAGTTTACCCGTGAAGAACAGGATGAATTTGCTATTACCTCGCTGAAACGCGCTCAAGCAGCGATTGCCAATGGCGATTCAGCTAAGGAGATTGTTGCCGTAACGGTTAAAACCCGCCGTGGTGAAACGGTTGTTGAGGTTGATGAGCAACCCGGCAACGCCCGCATGGATAAAATTCCAACTCTTAAACCTGCTTTCCGTAAAGATGGAACGGTAACGGCGGCAAATTCAAGCTCCATATCTGATGGAGGCTCTGCTTTGGTTTTGATGAAGCTGTCTGAAGCTGAAAAACGGGGCCTTGAACCTCTGGCAAAAATTCTGGCTCACTCAACCCATGCTGACGAGCCCAAGCATTTTGTTAAAGCACCTGTTGGGGCGATTGAGAAAGTTTTGGCGAAAGTTAACTGGTCTGTTGAAGATGTTGACCTCTATGAAGTCAATGAAGCCTTCGCGGTTGTTACCATGATTGCCATGCGAGACTTGAACATTCCCCATGACAAAGTAAACATCTTTGGGGGGGCTTGTGCCCTGGGCCATCCTGTCGGGTCTTCTGGTTCTCGGATCATCGTCACCTTGATCAACGCGTTGCAAAAAACCGGTGGCACTAAAGGTGTGGCGAGCCTTTGCATTGGGGGCGGTGAAGCCACAGCCATTGCCTTAGAGGTCCTGTAATGCCAACAATTCTCATCACAGGCGCAAGCCGGGGGTTAGGTAAAGAATTCACCCGCCAATATGCTGCTGATGGTTGGCGGGTAATCGCCACCTGTCGCACCATGGAAGGCGGGGCTAACCTCCGCGATGTGGAAGGAAATGTTGAAGTTCATCTCCTTGACGTTCTCGACCATGGCTCTATCGAAAAACTCTCAGATGAATTTAAGGACGAAACCATTGATGTCCTGCTTAACAATGCCGGGGTTTATGGTGTTAAGGGGGCTGGCTTTGGGGAAACACGTTACGATGCCTGGACCACCGAGTTTCAAACCAACGTTCATGCACCGATGAAGATGGCAGAGTGCTTTATTGAGCAAGTTGCTCGCAGTGAACGCAAAATCATTGCCACCATGAGTTCAAAAATGGGCAGTATGGCTGATAATGAAGCGGGTGGTTCCTATGTTTACCGATCTTCAAAAGCCGCGATGAATGCCGTCAACAAAAGCCTCTCCATTGATTTGAAAGGCCGAGGTGTTTCCTGCGTTGTGCTTCATCCTGGTTGGGTCCGCACCGATATGGGTGGCCCGGCGGGCCTGATTGATGCACCAGAAAGCATAAGGGGTTTGCGACAAGTGATTAACAGTGTCGATATCTCGAAAACCGGGCGTTTCTATAATTATGATGGAACGGAGATTCCTTGGTGATGGATTTTCTTACTTTCGTCATTTTAGGGGGGCAACAATTATGATCCTGACAGAAGAACAACAACTGATTAGAGATATGGCCCGCAGCTTTGCCACGGACCGTGTCGCCCCCAATGTGCGCCAGTGGGAAGAGGATGGCTTGTTTCCCCGTGAGATTATCACGGAGCTTGGTGAGGTCGGTTTGCTAGGGGCTTTGGTTCCGGAAGATTATGATGGCTCAAATGTTGGGCATGTCGCCTATGCCGGAGCCCTGGAAGAGATCGCTATTGCCGATGGGGCCCTTTCGACGGTTCTGAGTGTCCACAACTCGGTTGGCTGTATGCCCATCGTTAAGTTTGGCAATGAGGCCCAAAAAGAAGAGTTTCTAAAGCCAATGGCCCGTGGTGAGTTGCTTGGGGGGTTTGCCCTTACAGAGCCTCAAGCCGGCTCAGATGCCTCTGCACTGCGTTGTAAGGCCGTAAAAAACGGTGATCATTATATTCTCAGCGGTACCAAGCAATTCATTACGTCTGGTAAGCTTGGCGATATCATTATTACCTTTGCCGTTACTGACCCAGACGCCGGGAAAAAAGGTATTTCTGCCTTTATCGTCCCGACAGCAACAGAAGGCTATCGGGTCGCCTCTATTGAGAAAAAGATGGGGCAGCGGGCTTCTGATACGGCCCAAATCTCTTTTGATGATATGGTTGTTCCAGCGGCTAATCTGCTCGGTGAGGAAGGGCAGGGCTATAAGATTGCCCTTTCCAACCTTGAAGGCGGCCGCATCGGCATTGCTTCACAATGCGTTGGCATGGCCCAAGGGGCTTTAACCGCAGCCAGAGATTACGCCTTAGATCGGGAAGCCTTTGGGACCACCATTGCCAATCATCAAGCGGTATCATTCAAGCTAGCTGAAATGGCGACCAGCATTGTTGGGGCGCGATTGATGGTTCACCATGCCGCCAACTTGCGTGATGAAGGACTTCCTTGCCTTAAAGAGGCATCCATGGCCAAACTCTTTGCCTCCCAAATGGCGGAGCGGGTTTGTTCGGATGCCATCCAAATCCATGGAGGCTATGGCTATACGGAAGACTTTATTGTTGAGAAACACTACCGGGATGTTCGTGTTTCACAAATTTATGAAGGCACCAGTGAAGTCCAAAAACTCGTTATCAGCCGTGCTGTGTTAACCGAATAACAGGGATAATCGTTTTGAATAAACATGTAGAATTCTACCTAGATTTCGCGTCGCCTTTTGCCTATTTCGCTTCTTTCAAGATTGATGAAATGGCAGAGAAATATGGATATACCTGTGAATGGAAACCGATGTTTCTTGGTGCGGCCTTCCAGAAGACCGGTGGCAAACCTTTCACCGAAGTGCCTCTGAAGTTCGAATATAGCGTGATGGATACTTTGCGCACTGCCCGCTTTATGGAAGTGCCATATCAAATCCCTGATACTTTCCCTATTCTTTCCATTAGCCCTTCCAGAGCTTTTTACTGGCTGCAAGAGCGGGACGGTAATCAGGTGAAAGCCAAGGAATTTGCCAAGGCTGCCTTCCATGCCTATTTCGCTGAAAATAAAAACATCATGGAACCAGCGGTTCTGGCGAATGTTGCTACGTCCATTGGAGAAAGCCCTGAAGAAATGGGCGTGGGCATGCAAAGTGCTGAAATTAAAGAAAAATTCAAAGCGGTAAATGAACAGGCCATTGATAGAGGCGTGTTCGGGTCGCCGTTCTTTTTTGTCGATGATGAGGCTTTTTGGGGCTCAGATCGGTTATGGATGATCAAGCGCTGGATGCGCTCAGGAGGTTGGTGAAATGGCGATGAAACGTGGCATTAAGGTTCTTGTAGCCGAGGCAATGGATGAGATCGAAACCATTCCCGTCGATGAAGCGGAAAAAATGATGGATGACGACAACGTCACTATTTTTGATATCCGTGATGTGCGGGAATTAGACCGGGAAGGCATGATCCCCGGTGCCGTTCATACCCCCCGTGGTATGCTGGAATTTTGGGTTGACCCCGATAGCCCCTATCACAAAGAAGTTTTCGCCACGGGCAAAAAGATGGTGTTCTATTGCGCTGCCGCTTGGCGTTCAGCCCTTGCAACTAAAGCTGTCCAGGATATGGGGCTAGAAAATGTCGCTCACATCGAAGGCGGGTTTAAGCTCTGGAAAGAAAGTAGCAAGCCAATCGTTGAACGTCCTAAAAAAGTGAAGAAGTAAAGGCCCTAGGAAAATGTCCGTTATTAAAACAGCCTTAAATACCCGCTCTGCTGATTTCAAGGCCAATGCCGAGGTGATGGAAAAGCTGGTTGCTGACCTTCGGGATCGGATAACTGAGATAAAAATGGGCGGCGGTGAACGCCATCGTGATCGTCACCTTAAGCGCGGGAAGCTCCTCCCCCGAGATCGTATCCGGCAATTGCTTGATGTGGGATCGCCTTTCCTGGAATTCTCCCAGTTGGCTGGATATGACCTCTATGAAGATGATGGTATTGTTGCCGCAGGGGGCGTGATCACGGGTATTGGGCGGGTGTCTGGGATAGAATGTGTGGTTGTTGCCAACGACCCCACCGTGAAGGGGGGAAGCTACTATCCCATCACCGTGAAAAAGCACCTTCGCGCTCAGGAAATTGCTGAGGAAAACAACCTTCCTTGTATTTATCTGGTGGAATCAGGGGGTGCTAACCTGCCTCGCCAGGAAGATGTCTTCCCCGATAAAAACCATTTCGGACGGATCTTCTACAACCAAGCCAATATGTCGGCCAAAGGCATTCCGCAAATTTCAGTCGTCCATGGTTCCTGTACGGCGGGCGGGGCTTATGTGCCCGCCATGTCAGACGAAAGCATTATCGTTAAAAATCAGGGAACGATCTTCCTGGGTGGCCCGCCCTTAGTTAAAGCGGCAACGGGTGAAATCGTAACCGCAGAAGACCTTGGCGGGGCTGATATTCACTGCCGCACCTCTGGGGTGACCGATTATTACGCTCAAAATGATGGTCATGCTTTGGCTCAGGCACGCAAAGTTGTGGCGACCTTAAACCGGGTCAAGAACCCCAATATTTCTATGAAAGACCCTATAGACCCAATCTATGACCAAGACAGTATTTATGGGGTCATTCCGACGGACAGTAAAAAACCTTTTGATGTCCGGGAGATTATCGCCCGCATTGTCGATGGGTCTCAATTTGATGAGTTCAAAGCCCTCTATGGCACCACCTTGGTGTGTGGCTTTGCCCACCTTTATGGCTATCCTGTCGGCATTGTTGCCAACAACGGCATTTTGTTTTCTGAAAGTGCTCAAAAAGGGGCGCACTTTGTTGAGCTCTGTTCACAACGGGGTATCCCCCTGATCTTTCTGCAAAACATAACTGGCTTTATGGTCGGTTCTAAGTATGAAGCGGGGGGCATCGCCAAAGACGGTGCCAAGATGGTGATGGCGGTGGCTTGTGCCAAGGTGCCGCGCTTGACCATGATTGTCGGTGGCAGCTACGGAGCCGGAAACTATTCCATGTGTGGACGGGGCTATTCGCCGCGCTTCCTGTGGATGTGGCCCAATGCCCGTATATCCGTTATGGGGGGCGAGCAAGCGGCTGGGGTGATGTCGACCATTACCCGAGACGTTAAAGAGACCAAAGGTGAAGAGTGGTCCTTAGAGGAAGAAGAAGCCTTTAAAGACCCGATCCGGGAACGCTACGAGCGGGAAGGCCATCCTTATTACGCCAGTTCCCGTTTGTGGGATGATGGCATTATTGATCCCGCAGACAGCCGCATGGTGCTAGGTTTGGGGCTTTCGGCTTCGCTCAACGCCCCCATTGAACCTACTCCCTTCGGCATTTTCAGGATGTGATGGATATGACGGACTCTCCCTTAATAACCAAGATAGATGACAATGGTGTCGGCTGGGTTATCCTCAATCGCCCCGAAGTCCATAACTGTTTTGATGAAGTGCTGATCAAGGAACTCGTGGTGGCTTTTGAGGCCATGTCCCGTGATGACACTGTGCGAGCCATCGTGCTGGCTTCCGAAGGCAAAAGCTTTTCTGCCGGGGCAGACCTCAATTGGATGAAGCGGGTTGCCAAGTACTCACCGGAAGAAAATAAAGCCGACGCTCTGGTCTTTAGTGGCTTGCTTAAAACCATGAATTTCATGAAGAAACCGCTGATCGGTATTGTCCAAGGAGCGACCTTTGGCGGTGGTGTGGGGTTGGTATCAACTTGTGATATCGTGATCGCCTCGGAGAAAGCCAGCTTCTGCCTTTCCGAAGTTAAGCTGGGCATTATCCCTGCCATGATCAGCCCCTACGTGGTTGCCGCTATGGGGCCAAGGGCGGCAAGACGTTATTTTGTGACGGCGGAACGCTTTGGTGCTGAAGAAGCCAAAAACCTGGGGTTGGTTCATGAAGTGGTGGCGCCTGAAGAACTTCAAAATAAAGCCGATGAAATCCTCAAACTTATGACGACCAATGGTCCCAAAGCCATGGGAGAGGCCAAGGATTTGGTTTTTGCTGTCGATGGGGAAATCACCGATGATATGATCAACGATGTCTCCAACCGCATCGCCCGCCAACGGGCATCTGACGAAGGCCAAGAAGGGCTAGGGGCGTTCTTAGAAAAAAGAAAACCCAACTGGATTAAGGGTTAACCGATATGCATTTTGAAAAAATTCTTATAGCGAACCGGGGCGAAATTGCTTGCCGGGTGATGCAGACAGCCAAACGCCTCGGTATTGGCACCGTTGCGGTTTATTCCGATGCGGATGCAGACTCTTTGCATGTGCAACTGGCAGATGAGGCCTATCACATTGGCGGGGCGGCAGCGAAAGACAGCTATCTTAAGTTTGAAGCGGTGATTGAAGCGGCTCGCAAGAGCGGCGCGCAAGCGGTTCATCCTGGCTATGGCTTTCTGTCAGAGAATGCCGACTTCGTTGCGGCTTGTGAAAAATCAGATGTGGTCTTCATTGGCCCCCCTGTCTCTGCCATGCAATCCATGGGCTCGAAAAGTGCCGCCAAAGCGATCATGGAGAAGGCCAAGGTGCCTTTGGTTCCGGGGTATCACGGCGATAACCAAGATGCGGTCTTCCTGGCGAAAGAAGCCGAGAAGATTGGCTACCCGGTTTTGCTCAAAGCTTCCGCTGGTGGCGGTGGTAAGGGGATGCGGGTCGTTGAGAAACCTGCTGAGTTTGAAGATGCCCTGGCGGCTGCCATGCGGGAATCTATGGCGGGCTTTGGCGATGATCATATGCTGGTTGAAAAATACCTGGTTCGTCCCCGCCACGTAGAAATTCAGGTTTTTGCCGACAGTCAGGGCAACGCTCTACATCTGTTTGAACGCGATTGTTCGGTTCAACGCCGTCACCAGAAGGTCATTGAGGAAGCCCCGGCTCCGGGAATGACCCACGAGTTGCGTCGTAAGATGGGAGATGCGGCGGTGGCTGCGGCAAAGGCCATTGGTTACGTCGGGGCAGGGACGGTTGAATTCCTTCTCGACGAGGATGGGTCTTTCTACTTCATGGAAATGAATACCCGTCTTCAGGTCGAGCATCCGGTGACGGAGATGATTACCGGGCAGGATTTAGTTGAATGGCAAATTAAAGTTGCCGCAGGTGAAGAGCTCCCTTGTACTCAGGAAGATTTGAGCATTAACGGACACTCCTTTGAAGCCCGCCTTTATGCCGAAGACCCGCACAACGATTTTCTCCCCGCAACGGGTTTGTTGCGTCATTTACGGCCCCCTGTTGAAGGCCCTCATGTGCGGGTTGAAACAGGTGTGCTGCAAGGGGATGAAGTCTCAATCTATTATGATCCGATGATTGCCAAGTTGGTGGTTTGGGATAGGGACCGAGAGTCTGCCTTGCGCCGTTTACGGTCAGCCTTAGCAGACTACCAGGTGGTTGGTATGACCACCAATATTGATTTCTTGGCCGCCGTTGCCGGGCATCCTGCCTTCGCGGCAGGTGATCTTGATACCCGCTTTATTGAACGCCACAAAAATGATTTGATCCCGGAAAATAAACCGGCCTCAGATCGTACCTTGGCCTTGGCTTGCCTCGACGTTTTGCTTCAACGTAAAGGTGAAGCTGCTGTGGCGGCTGAAAAGTCAAATGACCCGTTCTCGCCGTGGAATGCGACCAGTGGGTGGCGCATGAATGACGACAACCACCAAGAACTCACCTTCATGGATGGCGAGGATGAGGTCAAAGTCACGGTCCATTATCGCCCGCAAGGTTTCCTTATTGAACTTCCCGGTGGCGAGATGTTGGTGAACGGTGAAAAAGATCAAAACGGTGATCTGCTCGCTGACTTGAATGGTACCCGCGTTAAAGCAACAGTTGCCCGTCATGGTGATGATTTGACCATCATGTGCCAAGGCGTGAGCCACAAACTGACTGTTTGGGATGCCGCAGTTCATGCGGGCGAGGATGAGGCTCCTTCTGGTTCTCTCATGGCCCCTATGCCGGGGAAGGTTGTTGAGGTCCAGGTCAACGTGGGCGACAAGGTTTCTAAAGGCGATCCCTTGTTGGTTCTCGAAGCCATGAAAATGGAACACACTATTTCCGCTCCGACGGACGGTGTGGTGGCTGAAATTCATTATGGGGCAGGTGAGCAGGTGGTTGATGGGGCTGAGTTGCTTTCCCTGGAAACGGAAGACTAACGATGGCCTTACCAACCAAAGTAAAAATCGTCGATGTCGGCCCGCGTGATGGGTTGCAAAATGAGGCTGTTCCGGTTTCGGCGGCGGTGAAGGTTAAATTGGTTGATATGCTCTCAGATGCCGGGCTGCCTGTGGTTGAGGCTGGGAGTTTTGTCTCGCCTAAATGGGTGCCACAAATGGCGGCCTCTGATGAAGTGATGAAGGGGATAACCCGCAAAGCAGGGGTGAGCTATCCGGTTTTGACCCCCAACATGAAGGGTTTTGAAGGGGCGATGGCGGTTGGAGCCGAAGAGGTGGCAATCTTTGGCGCAGCTTCGGAAAGTTTTTCTCAGAAGAATATCAATTGCTCTATTGCTGAAAGCTTGGAGCGTTTTGCCCCTGTTGTTGAGGCCGCGAAAGCAAAAGGCGTTAGGGTACGGGGCTATGTCTCCTGCGTTGTTGGTTGCCCTTATGAAGGGGAGATTGAGGCCAGCAAAGTGGCGGGGGTTTCCAAAAAACTTTTAGATATGGGCTGTTACGAAATTTCCCTTGGTGACACGGTTGGGGTTGGGACGCCGGGTAAGGTTCAAATCATGCTTGATGCCGTTGCTAAAGAGGTTCCCATGGACCAATTAGCGGTTCATTTCCATGACACCTACGGTCAAGCTCTGGCGAATATCTACGCTGCTTTAGAGCGAGGCGTTTCGGTTGTTGATAGCTCAGTTGCCGGGCTTGGCGGCTGTCCTTACGCCAAAGGGGCCTCGGGAAACGTGGCAACGGAAGATGTGGTTTATATGCTTAACGGCTTGGGCATCAACACAGGGGTAGACCTCGACAAACTTGTCCAGGCGGGCCTTTACATTTGTGGTGAAATCGGCAAAATTCCGGCTTCAAAGGTCTCTAACGCCTTAACCGCAAAATAAGTAAAACGATAAAATGACCGTCAACCTACGCCGCCTCGCCGTCGGCACAGAATCAATTGAAACTTTATCTGCGTTTCAAACCCAAAGACTCGCAAATTCCCCGGACGGAAAGCTCTATACCTTCACCCGAATGGTGCCGCGTCGTGCCAAAGAGCTGCAAGGCGGGTCGCTCTACTGGATCATCAAAGGCTATATGCGGGTGCGCCAGGAAATTTTTGAAGTAATTGAAGATGTGGACGAAGAAGGACGACGTTTCTGTAAGTTGCACTTAAGCCCTGATCTCATCCCAACGGAGCTGGTCGCCCAAAAGCCCTTCCAGGGCTGGCGTTACTTTAATAATGAAGATGTGCCAAACGATTTGAAAAGCGGGGCAAAAGAAAGCGGTGAACTCCCTGACGAAATGGCTGCTGAACTGAGGGAGTTGGGTCTGCTTTAATCTTTATTGCGTAAATCCAGAACCCGCTGCGCTTTGCCTGCTCCCCGTGGGATATAACCGGGGCTTTTGACTTGGACAGAGCAACTAACGCCCACCATTGATTTAATTTGATGCTGAGCAATTTTAGCAAGATTTTCAAATTCACTATCGACGACGCCCGGTGCGGCTTCAACTTCAACGGCGAGATTATCTAAGGTGCCATCTCTGCTGATGACCAAGCGGAAGAAGGGACTAATGCCTTCAATGCCGATAAGGTTCGCCTCGACTTGTGACGGGAAGACGTTTACCCCTCGGATAATCAGCATGTCATCGCTGCGTCCGGTCATCTTCTCAAGCCGGGCATGGGTGCGCCCACAAGAGCAGGGTTCTTCGATCAGGCGGGTGATATCACGGGTGCGATAACGTACCATGGGCAGGGCTTGCTTGGTCAAAGTAGTAATGACCAGTTCCCCTTTTTCACCACGGGGCAGAACCTCGCCTGTCTCAGGGTCTATAATTTCAAAGAGAAAATGGTCTTCCCAACCGTGGAGGCCGTCCTGGGCCGCGTCACATTCAGTTGCGACACCCGGTCCCATAATTTCAGAAAGGCCGTAGTTGTCTGTGGCGGTTAAGCCAAGGCGGGTTTGTAGCTCGTCTCTGATCTTGGTTGTCCAAGGTTCTGCGCCAAAGAACCCAACACGTAAGGGGAATTTTTGAATATCCACACCAGCTTTATCGGCATATTCTGCGATGTTGAGGGCGTAGGAAGGGGTGGCACAAAGGACGTTAGAGCCAAAATCCTGCATTAGAGCGAGCTGTCTCTCCGTACTGCCCCCAGAAATAGGAACCACCGTACATCCCAATCGGCTGGCCCCGTAATGGGCACCAAGACCTCCGGTGAACAATCCGTAACCAAAAGCGTTTTGGACAATATCTCCAGGGCGCGCACCGGCACAGGCAAGGGTCCGTGCCATGAGGTCTGACCAGGTGTTAATGTCGCCTTTGGTATAGCCGACGACAGTCGGTTTTCCGGTGGTGCCTGAGGAAGCGTGGATGCGTACCAGTTTTTCACGTGGCACAGCAAACAAGCCGAAGGGATAAGCGTCCCGGAGATCGGTCTTTACGGTGAAGGGAAATTTCGCAAAGTCTTCCAGGTGCTTCAGGTCTGAGGGGCGTAGGTTTGCCTGATCAAGCTGTTGTTTGTAAAAAGGGACGTTTGCATAAGCATAGGCAAGGAGTTCGCCTAATCGGTCCAACTGTAGTTTTTTCAGTTGGTCACGGGGCATGGCTTCCAGATCAGGCTGGAACATGTACCCAGTTTTTGGTGCCCCCATTTATCGTCCCTCTTTGGTATTCAGCTTGGACTTTTTATCTATATTTTTTAGATAGTCAATTATTAGTATTAGGCTCTTGCTCTAAGGGGCATTGATGTTCGGTAGGTTAAGATAAAATTCGTTATGCCAGATGGGGCGTCGAGATCAAAGACAGGAAGACCCCAATCGTAGGTATCCACTTCATCGGTTGCCAAGGCAACAATGTTTGGGTCGTGGGGGAAGAGAAGGGGGTGACCTAAGCTCGGGCGATGCAGCTCAATCTTTGGGATCGGTGCCCGTTTAAAGCCTTCAACAATCACTAAATCTAAACTGTTTAAGTCCAGTTGACCAAGGAGTTGAGCCAGGTAGTTATCTCCGGGTTCCTCTTCAAGCTCATGGACCAAAGCCCACCGTTTGGCTGAGGCCACAAGGGTTTGGCTTGCCCCGGATTTGCGAAACTTGAAGCTATCTTTTTCGGGCTTGTCGATCTCGAAGTTATGGTGGGCATGCTTAATCACGCCAACTCGGAGGCCATCCTCCCTGAGCTGTGAAATAACTTGGGTTATCAGGGATGTTTTACCAACACCACTAAAGGCCGCAAATCCCATCACAGGGCAAGGGAGGTTGAGGAGTGATACCATCAGGCAGCTCCTCTGGTCCGACTTACTTGGGCGTTAGCAATTTGCTTCTTAACATCATCGACCGGGCCGAAATAGATGCAGTGAGCAAGACAAACATTATCGGCACAAGCGGGAATAAGGCCCTTATCTACTCGGTGTGCACAAAGGTTACATTTCTCTGTGATCATGTTGTTATCATTGATACGGATTGCATCACTTGGGCAATCGGGGATACAGGCTTCGCACCCCGTACAGGTTTTTTCATTCATAATCACGATGCCGTCGTCGCGGACATAAATGGTGTCATCTGGACAAGCCAGGACACAAGGGGTGCCTTCACATTCAGAGTGAAGGCAGGCATTGACCATATAGGTAAAGTCAAGCTTGCCATTCATCATGCGTGGGCCGTCTTCCCGGAGCTCTATGAGCTTAACGCCATAGTCCGAACCATTCTCCTGTTTGCAAGCAACCTCGCAGGCGAGGCAGCCGAAGCAGGCATAATGGTCGATCATTAGGGTTAGATTTTTCATTTCCATTGGTCGGTTCCTTCCTTAAACCCGTTTTTCTTTGTAAATGTTGCACAAGAGCGTGCGGACACTTGTGGAGCCCATAGCCGGGTCGCAGGATTCAAAAGAGTTGTCGGTCAGGATATTGATGTTTGATTCTGCCCAACCCCCTTTTTCTTTCTTCTTTTCGGGATACCACCAAGCATGTTGGGCACCAACTACCTGTGGGTGAATTCCTTCAAATATCTTGGCTTTTTGCCGAACTTTACCACGGGGGGACTCGATGGTAACCCAGTCACCATTGAGAATGCCGAGTTTGCTGGCCGTATCTGGATGGATTTCAATGAAGGGCTCTGGGTGTTGCTCCCTGAGCCAAGGCAACTGACGGTTTTCCGTATGGAAGAAACCGGGTGAACGCGCCCCCGTTACCAAAATAAACGGATAATCATCGGTCATTTCGGGCTTACTAACCGGGCTCTCATGAGGCTCATTATATTTAGGCAGAGGATCGTATCCCCATTTTTCCAGCATGGTCGAGTAAAGTTCGACCTTGCCTGTTGGGGTAGAGAAGCCTTTGGTTTTGTATTTTTCGTAGTTTACTTCACCTCGGATATATTTCATCTTTTTGAAATCCTGGAAGTTAATATCCAGAGGCTCAAGGATGTAATCCAAAGCGCCTTCAAAATCGTCCCACCAATGCTCTTCTTGCCCCACACGTTTGCCAAGATCGTTAAGCATTTCATGATCTGAGCGGCACTCGCCAACTTGGATGGCTTTCCGACGGGGCAAAATATAGCCATGACGTTTCCAGAAATCAGCGACATGGTCCATTTCAAGCCAGGTCGCGGCAGGGAGGACGATATCGGCGAGTTCTGCGGTTGGGGTGATGAAGAAGTCAGCCACTGCCATGAACTCAAGAGCTTCGAGTGCCTTGTAGACTTCGTTGGCATTTGCCCGCGTCAAAACAGGGTTGGAACTGATAAAGAAGGCCATTTTAACCGGATAAGGCTCTTGGGTCAGGATGGCATCCCATACACATTTTGGGTTTTGGATGGCAAAGTGTCCGGCTAGCTTGAAGCGATCAGCCCCAAGGCGTTTGGCCTTTTGCTCTTTGGAGAGCATTTTGTGAGCCCCAAATTGAGAAGCATTTCTGTTTTTTGCTGTTTCAAACAGAACTTGACCGCCCTTCTTGTCCAGGTTCCCGGTAATGGCCATTAAGGCCATCAAGGTCCGGTTGTTATCAGCACAGTTGACCTGTTGTTCAATGGCGACACCCCATTGGATTCCTGCCGTGTCGGCCTCAGCAAACATGCGGGCGGCAGATTTGATTTGTTCTACCGAAATCCAGGTGATATCGGCAACCTTTTCCAGCGGATAGTCTTTACAACGCTCAACGAATTCGTCCCAGCCATGGACATGATTGGCAACGAATTCTTTGTCATAGAGTTCTTCTTCAATGATATAATTGAGCATGCCAAGGGCTAGGGCGGTATCGGTGCCAGGACGAAGTTGTAGCCACTCGTCAGCGCGGGCAGCCAAACGGGTCATACGGGGGTCGACAACAATCAGTTTCGCGCCTTTTTCGAGGCAAACAGAAAGGGATTCACCTTTGTATTCGTCAGAGTTGGCAATCACCAAGTTATTGCCCCACACCATAATGCAATCGGGGTCGTTTTCGTAATCGACGATGGGATTAGAACCGCAAGTGATAATACTGGTGGAGATGCGGGGGCCATAACAGAGATGCCCGGCGGTCAAAACGTTAGGCGTACCGAGTAAATTGGCAAAGCGATAGATAACTGCTTCGTTATCCCGTCCGGTGCCATAGCCCATAACGATGGACTCAGCCCCAAAGTCTTTTTTGTAGCCGTTAATTTTTTCAGCGATGGTATTGAGGGCCTCGTCCCAGGAAATCTGTTCCCATTGGCCACTGCCTTTAGGGCCGACGCGCTTGACTGGGTGAGTTAGTCGGTCAGGGTGATAAGCGATTTGGGTGGAGGCAATGCCTTTGGGGCAGAGGGTGCCGTGGGCAATGGGGCATTCTGGGTCGCCGCCAATCTTTTCCACTTTCCCCTCTTTTTTGTAGATCAAGACACCACAGCCGCCATGGCACATACGGCAATGGCTTTTGATCACCTCGTCGTACCCGTAGGTATCGACTTCTTTTTCTTGATTTGAATAGACGAACTCGACCACGGAGCCCCCTCCTTATAAATGTGTTTCCTCAAATGTGACCTAAGATTAGCAAAGGGAACGGGGGAACGTGAAGGGAGGAAACCGTTAAAGGAGGGTAATTTTTTACAGAGCTTGAAATTCAAGGGGGGTATGGTTGGTCACCCTTTTGAAAACCTTGCTGAAATAAGACGGGTCATCATAACCTAAATCGTAGGCAATCTCTTTGATGGGTTTGTCGGTGAATTTGAGGGCACGTTTAGCTTCTAGGGTGATACGTTCTTCAATGACCTGTTTGGCTGTTTTACCTGTTACCTGTTTGGTTCGGTCTGAAAGTTGACGGGGGGTAATCGCCAAGGTATCGCCATAAAATGCAACGTCATGGTGGGCTTTGTAATGATCTTCCAAGAGAGAAAGGAAGTTTTTAAAAACAGAGTCATGGACAAGGTTTGCCTGTCCTTCCCCTGTTGTCTCTTCATCAATATTCTGGACGATTTTGATCAGTAATACCTGTAGGAGATGGCGCAGGATCGCGTTTTTGCCCGGTGCGTTCGGCTTTTTATATTCAGCCTCTATTATTTTAAATAAAACACCAAAATCAGAAACTAAATTGCCTTCAATGCTTAGGGTGGGAATAGCCTGGACATTATTGAAAAAAGCTTCGGAAAAGTGATGGTTTTTGGTTGAACCATACTGAGGCTTGAAATCATCAGAGAAGCGAAGAACAAACCCGTTAATATCTCTTGCTGCGAGGAATTGGTGTATTTGTCCCTTAGCAATGAGATAGAAAGTCGAAGAAGCTATTTCCATAACCTCGCCATCAATGGCTTGTTTGCCGCTACCCGATTCGATCCAGATCAGTTCCTGAAAGTTATGCCGATGAGGGCGTCCTTCTTGAGAAGGTGAATAGCTGAAATCATTTAAGGGATGTACGTGAAATGACGCAATGCCACTGTCGTTTAAATCGACTGATCTGATTTCGCCATTTTGCGGCATTCAATTCTCCTCTTCCCTTCAAAAAGAAGACGAAACGGGCTCCAATGTCAACTCAGAGAGAAAAACGTTTGGCACAGAACAGAATTTTACTATCTTTAACTTTTCCCGAAGAGGGGGCTGTGCTATGTCCGCACATAGATTTGCAGACTAGCTAGGGGTACTCCATGTACGACATTATTCATCAAGTTGAAGCAAAACGCGAACAGGCCAATTTGGGCGGCGGTCAACGCCGTATTGACGCTCAACATTCCAAAGGGAAACTTATTGCCCGTGAACGTATAGAGCTGTTCCTTGATCCCGGTTCTTTTGAAGAATACGACATGTTCAAAGAGCATCGATGCAACGACTTTGGCATGGATGAACAAACCGTTTCAGGTGACGGGGTTGTTACCGGACATGGAACCGTTAATGGTCGTTTGGTCTTTGTCTTTAGCCAAGACTTTACCGTATTTGGCGGAAGCCTTTCCGAGGCCCATGCAGAAAAAATCTGCAAAATCATGGATCATGCCATGAAGGTTGGGGCCCCCGTTATCGGCCTTAATGATTCTGGAGGAGCTCGTATTCAGGAAGGCGTTGCTTCTTTGGCTGGCTATGCGGAGGTTTTCCAACGTAACGTTATGGCCTCTGGTGTTGTGCCGCAGATTTCTTTGATCATGGGGCCTTGTGCGGGGGGGGCTGTATATTCTCCCGCCATGACCGACTTTATCTTTATGGTTAAAGACACCTCATACATGTTTGTAACGGGTCCCGATGTTGTGAAGACCGTGACCCATGAGGAAGTAACCCAGGAAGAACTTGGTGGGGCTGTAACCCATACCTCAAAATCAGGTGTGGCTGACCTTGCTTTCGAAAATGATGTGGAAGCTCTGTTACAACTCCGTCGTTTCGTCGACTTCCTGCCGTCATCTAACCGCGAAAAAGCCCCTTCACGCCCCGTGCAAGATGATCCAACTCGTTACGATATGTCTCTGGATACCCTGGTCCCCGACAACCCAAACAAGCCGTATGACATGCGGGAATTAATTGTAAAAGTTGTCGATGAAGGCGATTTCTTTGAAATTATGCCTGATTATGCGGGCAATATCCTTATTGGTTTCGGTCGCATGGATGGTAAAACGGTTGGTTTTGTCGCCAACCAGCCGATGGTTTTAGCGGGTTGTCTGGATATCGATTCGTCCAAAAAAGCGGCACGTTTCGTTCGCTTCTGTGACGCCTTCAATATTCCACTCGTTACCTTTGTTGATGTGCCTGGCTTCCTGCCAGGAACTTCGCAGGAATATGGCGGTATCATCAAGCACGGTGCTAAATTGCTTTATGCCTATGCTGAAGCGACTGTCCCTAAAGTCACGGTGATTACCCGTAAAGCCTACGGCGGTGCTTATGACGTGATGAGCTCCAAGCATTTGCGTGGTGATGTAAATTACGCTTGGCCATCTGCAGAAATCGCCGTTATGGGCCCGAAAGGGGCGGTGGAAATTATTTTCCGTAACGAAATTGGTGATGCAGAGAAAATCGAAGCACGTACCGAAGAGTACCGTAAAAAGTTTGCTAATCCATTCATTAGCGGACACCGTGGTTTTATCGATGACGTTATTCTTCCACACGGCACCCGTAAGCGTATTTGCAAATCACTTGCCATGCTGGAAAATAAAGAATTAGAAAATCCTTGGAAGAAACACGGAAACATTCCGCTCTAGAGTTTTCAAATTTAAACGACTATAAAAGAAGGACAGTAAAAAAAATTGCTGTCCTTTTTTAGTGTGCGTTTTTGGGTTTTGAGAATGGCAATAAGTAAATTTGTGTCTAAGCACTTAAGCCTTTGTAGTTTACTTATTGCGGCCTTTTTTTCATTTGTTTCTGTTCCTCAAGGGTTGGGCCAAGAGATCAGAGTTGCTTACTCAAACTTTCCACCACTCACGGGAAGTTACCTAAATAAAGATAACCCTGGTCTGCTGATGGAAATTTACAGCTATGTCCTGACGGACCTCGGTTACCAGCCAAAACTGGTTCAATTCCCGCCGAAACGTATCGCCCTTAATATGGAATCAGGTATTGGGATCGATTTATATGCCTGCGGCGAATTCAGTCGGGGTAAACGGCTCAAGTATTTATATGGGCCAAAACTTCTGACCCTTACAGCAGTTCTTTTGCAAAGAAACAATCTTCCTCCCCTGGAAAAAATTGAAGACTTAAAGGATCAAGTCATTATCAAGCAACGAGGGTTTGGTGGCCTGGCAAGACTTGTTGATCCTTCAAACAAAATTGATGAAGCAAATTTTAAAAGTCTTGTGCCAATGTTTTTGCGAGGACGGGCAAGCTATCTCCTGGACTTCAAAGAACGCCTGATCCCGCTTTTGGAAGATGTCGAAGTACAGGGCTATCGCCTTTATGAACTGCGTAAGTATGGAAGTTATTTATGCCTGAATAAGCGTTTTGATCATGCTGAAAAACGCCTTCAAGATATCCATGACGGGATGGTTGCTTTTCAGGATACGGATGAAGGCAAAGCTCTGTTCAAAAAGTATAAATATTCAGGGCGGTTTGGCGACCAAGCCCCCTAGAACTTGGTGCTATAGCATTCCGGTGGTGCCCCGCCATTTTTCTTTCTTTCCACAGCTTGTGCAACGGTTTCCGCCTCTTCAGCAAATTTTAGACCGAGTTTACGGTCCGTGGGGAAGGGGCCTTTGTGGATTGGAGGAGGGACGACGCTGGCTGGGAAATAGGCAATCTTTTGCGTTTTCGGATCAATTTTCCGATCTGGTTTAATCATTTTCCGATTGGTAGCATCTGGAATTTCGCAATAATTATCTGGGCTTGGTTCATGGCAAGCTCCGCCCTTAACTTCCATATCCAACCACCATTTTTTCGCATCATTGGGGTTGCCTTGGCCGAGTTTGTCGTCAAGCCAAATAGCCAGAGGGGCGAGGTAGGGCTTGAGCCACATAACATTGATGCCAAGCCAACTGCCAATACGATCAAGCCAGGGGCCGTCCCAGGTGACGTCTTTGGTCAGAGGACAAGTTTTAATACAACGCCCACAGGCCGACCCTTTCATGTTGAGCATGCGATAACGGGTGCATCGCTCACTATCAGGCTTCCAGGTTTCATACCCGTTGAAGAACACTTTATCGCCAAAAGGAATGGACAGGCTCGGACATTCACGGGCGCATTTCACACATTTTGAGCAAAATTCTTGTAGCCCAAAGTCGATAGGTTTATCAGGAATCATCGGGATATCGGTGGTCAAAACAACGGTTTTGAGGCGCGGGCCAAGGAAGGGGTTTAGAGCCGTTTCTCCTATACGACTTTGCTCGCCGAGCCCGGCCAAAATCATCAAAGGCACATGTAGCACATCGCTGTCAAAACTGGTCTGTGCCCGAGCACCATGCCCGAGTTGGCGAATATGGTCTGCCATGGTGCCAGAGATTTCAGCACCACGCATATAGGCCCGCATGGATTGAGACCCAGAAATCCAGTCGTCACCACAAGCCCCCTCAAAAGTTTCCGTTCCCTGGTCGATCAGCATGACCACGGCATATTTGTGGTAGGGGTCAATTTGTGTCCCGTCTTTGCGGTGGGAATACCAGCAATAATCGGGAATTTCACAAACCCCGGTGATTGAGGAGCCTAAGTAATGAGCAAGAGCCTTAATAGCTTTTGTGTTGGCCTCAGCCCCTAAGGTGTCGGGGGAGGTATGAGGGGAAATATCACCATTTTGGTTGGGAACCATATCCCACATCACAGAGAGTAATCCTTGTGAAACCGGGTGTTTGTAGGCCCATCGAGGCCTTTGCTCTAAAGGTTTTTTACCCATATCCCCTTCGCCTGCGCGAATATAAAACAATGCACGGGTGGGAATTCTGGGAACCTCATCATCATGGATAACCGTTGTCGCTTTATCTACTCGCTTAAGGGTTTCTACGGGGTAGGGGCCATGGTGAGAGGGGCGGCGACTTTTGCGCCAACGTTCTAAGCCCGATACGGCTCCTTTGGACCCTAAAAAGTATCCGAGTCCTTTTGCTTTTTTGGCTTTTTTATCTAAGGGGAGGTCAGTTTCTAAAGCATAAGAGGTTAGGATAACGGCGAGTTCAAACTTCTTTTCTAAATAAGGGTTGGTAATGCCGTCATCTTCTCTTAAGACGAGGCCAGCAAGAACGGCTAGTTTTTCAATGTCAACATCGCTACAGCCTGCCCAACAGCTTCGTGCCTCAAACCCCATAGAAGCTATTTGCCCGGCAACCGTCGCAGAGATTTGAGCCGCTCTTGTAAGGGAGGTTTCTCCCTCGATACCGTCGGTCCATTCGGAAGCCAGATTGTCTTTGTCGATCGCCAAGGAATGTTCAACGAGAATAACCACGGCATGGGTGTAATTATCTTTCCCGTCAAAATGCTTTAGCCAGGCATTCTCAGGTATTTCACATATGCCAACCTGGGAGGCGTCTTGAAAATATGCCGACCCTTTAATATCGCGGGTTCGGATGGAGAGGTCATTAGGCACTGGTGCCTTCTGGCTAAAGACAGTTGCTTTGCGTTTGGCTTCAAACACTGAGCGATATTTGCGGGTCGCAATGGCGAGGGGTTTGGTGGCTTGAGGAAGCTCTGCTTCTTTTGTCGCTATCTTCTCTTCAAGGTCGATGATGGCTGGGTTGCGAGGAAGAGTTTCCAGGGGATAAGGCCCTAGTTCGACCGGGCGATTTTTCCTTTGAGCAGCAAACATAACCATTCCTCTCCAATATGAAACGGCCCTCAGTATTGATTATCTTATATTGCGAAGTCAACGATGTGATATGGTGGTTCGTAATGTGATACAAGTTGTTCCAAGTGATTGTTTTATTTAGAGAGAAATTAGGTGTTTTTTTTGAAAAGGTCCGGCATATGAACCTTAGCTCAGAACGAAGTGAATTGATTAAGTCCTTAGGGAAGGGGTTGTCTGTTTTAATTGCAGTCAATGAATTGAGTCCGGTAAAAGTAGCCAAACTGGTTACTGAAACAGATTTACCAAAACCGACACTCATCCGAATTTTGAATACCCTGGTCGCGGAAGGATTTGTGGCAAAGCTCCCTCGGACTGAAGGAGGCGGTTATAGTCCAACCCCTAAAGTGCGCCGATTATCCAGTGCTTTTGCTCAGGGGAGTTTGCTTTCTCAAATTTCCCAACGATTGATGAATAATTTAAGTGAAGCCATTAAGTGGCCAACTGATTTAATGGTGCAAGATGGGTTTTCAATGGTGATTGAGAGCAGTACACGCCATGTTTCCCCCATCACCCTTCAGTACTTTGATCAAAGAAGGTTCCCCATTCTTACCTCAGCGGCGGGTCGTGTTTTTTTAGCTCATCTCCCCGTAGATGAGTATCAGAAAACTCTTCGAGAAGCTCTCTTCGCAGCAGGAGAAACAGAGGCCTTTCAGGTTGCTCAGGAGCGAGTTGATGTTTGGGTTCGGGAGGCGCGGATTAAAGGCTATAGCTATCGTGATTACGATTCCCCAATCAGGGGCACCAGAGCTTATGCTGTCCCTGTTATGCTGAAGGGTTATCCCGTCGCTGTGATTGTTCAACCGTCATTACGTGATGTCTTAAGCCAGAAAAATTTTGAAGATATAATTTTACCCCAGCTAAAAAAGACGGCTGAAGAGATCGCGAAGGAACTCTCCTTCCATTCAAAGTAATATGAATTGGTCGTCTTAATCGACTAAAAGCCGATGATATTAGAATTTTTATTGCCAATTTAGAATAATAGTAATGAAATTTTAAGAAGGTAGCTATTAGCGTTTTCTATAGAAGAATAAAAAAAGATCCGAGGGATCATAAAACTCAACCAGGACTAAACGGGAAAAGGAACGTGAACAATGTATGAATTTCCAACAAATGGTCGCCAAGCTTTTCAGGTTGGCGTTTATAACAGAGATGTAAGAGCCCTCGTTAAAGAGAATAAAAGCCACGATGGTATTCGTGATGAATGGGCTGATGTGCAACGTCAAGAAGTGCTCGCTCTAAATGAGCAGGAAGCAAAAGAAATTATGTTGCGTCGCTATCCAGAGGCTCAAGGATTTGTTGTTGAGAGCGTCGCTTTAGATACCCACTAAGGTTCGAGCCTTAAGAGGTTCCTTTTTCGAAGAGTTTACAAAAGCCTTTGTCTCGTTAGGAAACGAGAAAAAGGCTTTTTTTATGTCAGGCTTATTCTTCTTCACCTTCAAAAAAGCGGTAAGCTTCAACGCCATCTAAGACCACACCATCGTATCCAAGGTCTCGTATGAGACCGTATATGTATGATTTTGGTGAGTTGTACATGACCTTTTGCCATTCTGGCCGCCAAAATTCCACATAGTATTTGTCTGCGGACCCTGCTTTTGGTGCTTTGATCCAGGAGGGGCGGCCTTCTTTCCAATTGGATTTCCAATAGAACCTAAAGGCTTCAGCCATACTGACATTCACATAGGCAAGAACAAGGCGTTTGGCCCCAAGTTTCTTACTCTTGATTGTTCGTACAGCGTCAAAAGAGAGGGGAGTGTTTTTACGGAAGAATGGTTCCATAACAACCATATCGTAATTGTTGTCATGGAGCTTCATGGCAAACTTGCCTTGTGAGCCATGGGCAGTTGTATCCAAAAGGTAGGTAAAGTTTTTAACCTCGTTTAGGGTCGTTACACTGGAGGGGTTTTCCTTGGTTGGGCGTTTGGGGTATTTGGCTATATCGTTAAGTTCAATTCCTTTAGCCGGAGCGACGTAAGCGATATAGCCCTTCTTGCGGCTTTGGCTGTAAGCTGCTGAGATGTTTTTCGTTTTGGTTGCGTAATCGAGGGTCAGTACCCGAATGCCTCTTTTGCGCGCGATATCAAGTTTCTTGGTGATGGCTTCCCGGTCTTGCTTTTGGGTTTCTGAATTCACGCTTGGGTTGCCGTAATAAAGGGACTCCTGGATAATGCCGTCAATGCTCCGTAAATATACTTCTGCCGGCACCCGTTGATCATCATCGCCGTCAATACGTTTGCTGAGGAGGTCGGCACCATTTAAAGTGAGGAGGATAAAGTTAGGATTAACCCGGCGACCAAAATTTGCAATGTTTTGGATAAGGGTGCGCATGTCTTCTCGATAGTCGACAAGGTCGTCTTTATATTGAAGGAATTCTTCTTTTTCTGACCCTCCTATTTCTCTGCCCTGAACCCGCGTTTTCCCGGCTTCTTGAGAATATGAAGCTGTTGGTAAGGCAAGGGCGAGAACGAATACCCCTAACATCGTAAAAATAATTTTTGGTAACGAAGACATGTTCAATCCTATTTTGACACACATTTCTAGCCCTTTTTACCCCCTCTTTACCTAACTAAAGGTTTATTTTGTCAAACTTATGACAAAATCACCAATGGCAAGGCAGGATGTAAGCCCTGGAGATTCAATACCATAAAGGTTGATGAGGCCCGGTATGCCGTTTTTATTAGGCCTGTGAATGACAAAATCAGCAGCAGGCTGGCTAGGACCGGAAAGTTTAGGACGAATCCCCGCATAATCTGGTGCTAAGGAGTCGTTAGCTAAGTCAGGCCAATATCTCCGAATTGCTCCGTAGAAGTTATCCCCTCGCGTAGGGTCAACGGTGTAATTTTCTTCTTCAATCCATTCGACGTCAGGCCCAAATCGGGCTTGCCCCCCCATATCCAATGTTAAATGGACCCCAAGGCCACCGGGCTCAGGAAGGGGATAAATAAGTCGCTTGAAAGGGTGTCCGCCCGTAAGGGAAAAATAATTTCCTTTGGCGATAGAACGTTTGGGAATGTTCTGTGAGTTGAGAACTTTTGCGACGGCTTGAGCGGCTAACCCGGCTGAATTGATGACCCGTGTGCACTGAAGCTCCATCGGCTCTTCTCCGCCAACACTCAAGCAAACCCCCTTCGCCTTTGCCTCCCCTTTTAGCACGGGGCTATTTAAAGCGATCATCCCTCCCGCATCTTCTAAATCGCCTTGCAGGGCCAACATAAGGGCGTGGGAATCAACAATTCCCGACGAGGGGGAGAGGAGGGAAGCATGACAATTGAGTTTGGGTTCCAACTCTAAAGTGTGTTCTTTATTTAACTCTCTTAAATCATCAACGCCGTTGAGCTTTGCCTTCATCGCCAGTTCTTTTAAGGCCGGATACTGTTCTGCCGTTGTTGCGACGATGAGCTTGCCGAGCCTTTTATGGGGAACGCCGTGTGACTGGCAAAAGTCATAGAGTTTTTTGTTGCCCTCGACACAAAAGCGGGCCTTGAAGCTGTCTTTTGGGTAATAGATTCCGGCGTGAATGACTTCACTGTTGCGGGCACTTGTCCCTGTTCCGATGGCGTTTGCGGCCTCTAGAACAACCACTTCTTTGCCGGAGTGAGCCAAGGCTCTGGCAATGGCCAATCCAACCACCCCTGCACCAATAACTGCACAATCAATTTTTTCCAATAGGTCAGCTTTCACTAAAAGATGATCAGGGGTAAATTTCATATATCCTTATTCTTATGGCAACCTGTTTAGCAAATATCAGGATATTGCCAATGAAAAAGACATTCCGTGCTTTTGAACCGGACGGCAAAATCAATACTAAAAAGTGAGAGGTTTTTTTATTGATAGTTGATGAGAGTCATACCCCATAAAATTGACATGGCGTAAGACAATACTGGCTTTTCTATACTTATGGTTATAAAAGGGCCGCAGTTTTTAAGTTAGTTTGATTTATGCCAAGAGATTGGTGAGTGGGGTATTAAAGTGATCAAAGGAATTTGGAACTGGTTTTGGTCTCCTACGGCCAAATACAGTTGGGGGGCGATCTTCATCGCCGGTGGCATCGCAGGTATTATTTTCTGGGGTGGATTTAACACATTTATGGAATACACAAATACGCTGAATTTCTGTATTTCATGCCACGAAATGAAGGATAACGTTTATAAAGAATATCGGAACACCATCCACTATACAAACCGGACGGGTGTTCGCGCGACATGCTCAGATTGTCACGTGCCTAAGCCATGGGTACCTAAGCTTATTCGTAAAATTCAAGCGTCTAACGAGGTTCTCCATAAAGTATTGGGCACCATTGATACGCCTGAGAAATTTGAAGCAAAACGGCTGCATTTGGCGACCAATGTGTGGAACTCCATGATGTCCACCAATTCTCGCGAATGTCGCAACTGTCACTCTTTCGATGCCATGGACTCCAGCAAACAAGAGCGCCGGGCTAAGAAAAGGCATCCAAAGGCTGTTAAAAAAGGACAGACCTGTATCGAATGTCACAAAGGTATCGCTCACGAATTACCTGAAGGTGCAGACGATTACGAATACGCAAAGTAAGGTTAATCTTACTTGATCAAATTAAGGGGGGCCTTGTTATATACAGGCTCCCCTTTTTTGTGCCTAAAGAGCAGTTGCGTCCCCTGGAATCCTGTGTCTAGTATCACCTCAATATTTTGATACTAGGTATTGGGAGTTTCTATGCCCTCGGAATATATCCATTCAGTCTGCCCTCACGATTGTCCCAGCGTTTGCGCGCTTGAAGTCGAACGCCTGGATAGCAAAACCATTGGTAAGGTCAGAGGGGCGTCTGGAAATGATTACACCGATGGCGTGATATGTGGAAAAGTGGCCCGATACAAAGAACGAGTCCATCACCCCGACCGCCTGATGCACCCCCTCAAAAGGGTTGGTCCTAAAGGTTCAGGTGAATTCGAAACCACCTCCTGGGATGAAGCCCTAGAGACCGTCGCGAGAGCTTTTAAAGAGGCGACTGAAGTTCATGGTGCGGAGGCTGTTTGGCCTTATCGGTATGCTGGAACCATGGGCTTACTGCAAAGGGATGGAATTGAACGTCTGGTAAACACCCTGGGATATTCTCGCCAAGGGAAAACCATCTGCACGGCCTTAGTCAGAGCCGGGTGGATGGCAGGTATTGGCGCGAACTGGGGGTCAGACCCTAAAGATATGGCAAACTCTGACCTGATTGTAATTTGGGGCGGTAATGTGGTCTCCTCGAACATCCATGCCATGACCCATGCCCTTAAAGGTAAAAAAGGCAGAGGGTCGAAAATTGTCGTTATCGACCCCTATAAAAATGACACTGCAAAGAAAGCTGATATCCATTTGGCGGTTCGCCCAGGGACTGACGGGGCTTTGGCCTGTGCGATTATGCATGTGTTGTTTAAAGAAGGCTATGCCGATCGCGACTATCTAGAAAAATATGCTAGTGATACAACGGAACTTGAAAAGCACTTAGAGGCAAAGACCCCCGCCTGGGCGGCTAAAATTACCGGGTTATCAGAAGAAGAGATTATCTCCTTTGCCCATCTTTATGGGAAAACGAAAAAGAGCTTCATTAAAATTGGCTATGGCTTCTCACGCTCCCGCAATGGGGCGGTGAACGTTCATGCTGTAACTTGCTTGCCAGCAATAACAGGTGCTTGGCAGCATTCTGGTGGCGGGGCATTACATGGAAATGGTGGCGTTTACAAAGTCGATGCCAAGTTACTCGAAGCAAAAGACCAAATGCGTCCAGACGTGCGTAAACTTGATATGTCCCGGATTGGACCAATTTTGACGGGAGATGTTCAAGATATTGGTGACGGGCCTCAAGTGAAGGCCATGATTATTCAGAATATGAATCCTGTTGCCGTCGCGCCAGAGCATGAGAAGATAAAAGCTGGTTTCATGCGGGATGACTTGTTTGTCTGTGTTCATGAACAGTTTATGACGGAGACAGCAAGAATGGCTGATATCGTCCTCCCTGCGACCATGTTCTTAGAGCATGATGATATTTATCTGGGAGGCGGCCATTCCTACCTACAGGTGGCTCGGCCCGTTATCGAGGTCCCAGGAGAATGTCGTTCTAACCATGAGGTAATTTCAGAGCTGGCTAAACGCTTGGGCGGAGAACATGAAAGCTTCAACCTCTCCGCTGGGGAAATAATCGATGCTGCCCTCAAACAAAGCGGCTATGGCAGTGCAGAGCAGATTTATGGCAAACACTGGCTCGATTGTTCGAAACCTGAAGAAGAGCATAACCATCTGAACGGCTTTGGGTTCCCGGATGGCAAATTCCGTTTTGCCCCAGACTGGAAAGGGCTGGGCGACATTGAGGGAAGAATTCCTTCCCTGCCAGATCATTGGGAGGTTATTGATGAGGTGACGTCTGAGCGACCTTTCCGGCTGGTGACCCCTCCTGCCCGAAATTTCCTCAATTCCTCCTTCACAGAAACCCCGACCTCGGTACGAATGGAGATGGCACCCAAAGCCAAAATCCACCCCCAAGTTTGTGAAAAATTGGGTTTGAAGGATAATGACCGGGTGAGACTTGGTAATGATCAAGGCGATGTCGTCATTCGGGTAGAACCCTTTGAAGGCCTTCATCCTGATACGGTCATTGTTGAAGGGATATGGCCTAATCATGCTTTCGAGGAAGGCAAGGGGATAAACTTGCTGACATCAGCAGAGGCGGGGCTTCCGGCAGGCGGCGCTGTTTTCCACGACACTTCAATTTGGATGCGAAAAGCTTAATGACGACCCATAAAACAGCACATATCATTGTTCTCGGGAATGAAAAAGGCGGCAGCGGAAAGTCAACCACGGCTATTCATTTAACCGTTGGCCTGATGCAACTCGGTGTTTCCGTTGCCACCATTGATTTGGACTCACGGCAGGGAACCTTTACCCGCTACCTGGAAAACCGCAAACGTTTTGCCGAGCTTGAAGGAATTGACTTAGTTAGCCCCACCCATCGGATTGTTTTGCCCAGTGACGAAAGAGATAAATCAGCCGCAGAGGCAGAGGATGAACAAAGATTAACCGCTTGTATTGCTGAGTTGTCTGAAAATCACCAAGTGGTTCTCATCGATAGCCCCGGCAGTGCCAGCAATCTGTCTACCTTGGGCCATTCTTACGCTAACACCTTGATAACGCCCCTAAATGATAGTTTTATTGATTTGGATGTTATTGCCCGTATTGAGCCTGACAGCCTTAAGGTCGAAAAACCCAGCCATTACGCCGCCATGGTTTTTCAAGAGAAAATGAAGCGAGCGCAACGAGACAAAGTCAGCATGGACTGGATCGTCCTTCGCAACCGTCTCAGTTCCCTTAATGCCCGCAATAAAGAAGATATGGGCACAGCATTGGCGGCCCTATCAAAACGCATTGGCTTTAGGCTTGTTCCCGGTTTTGGTGAACGGGTGATCTACCGTGAACTCTTCCTCAAAGGCCTCACCATGATGGACTTGCGACAACTCAGAAACGGCGCAAACCTAAGTTTCTCCCATGTCGCCGCCCGCCAGGAAGTCCGTAGTTTGATTGAGGCACTTAAGTTACCGATGCTGGTCGGTAAGGGGTAAGCATTTTTTGGAATCATACTTGAAAAAGTAAGACGTTCACCTTACCTTATTTGTAAGGTGAACGTCTTACTTGTGAGGTGGTTATGGCTTCTCAAATTACATCCAAGGTTTCGGTTAAATCGCAAACGGTGATTCCTTTAGCTGTTCGCCAGCATTTGCGTATTAGCCCAGGTGATGAACTGGAATATGAACTGACCAATGGGGCGGTTGTTGTGCGGCCTAAAAAGGTTGAGGTTGTACAGGGTGACGATCCATTTACGACATTCACGGAATGGTCTTCGCCAGCAGATGAGGAAGCTTATGGCGACCTTTAAACCCTTCACCGTTGTTTCAGCACCGTTTCCCTATGTCGAGCGTCCAATCACCAAGCGGCGACCCTGTTTGGTGGTTGGTGAACCGGGAGGGACGGGGTTAGTTTGGGTGGTGATGATTACCAGTGTAAAAAATGCAGGCTGGGCCGGAGATGTTGATATTAAAAAGCTTAATCTAGCTGGGCTTAAAGCGAAATCTGTTGTTCGCACGGCTAAAGTTGCGACAGTTGAAGCTGATGTCCTTAATATTGTGGGTGTACTTGATGACAAAGCGGCCAAGTCTGTTGCTGCTCAGCTTGCTAAACACTGGAAAGTTTAGAGAGGCCTTATGACAAATAACAAAAACAAGCTCCCTACTGGGCGGTCAAACCGATCTGAAGTCGAGGCTTTTTTGCAGAAAGTAGCGGCGACTCCTGTGCGTAAAAACTCCGGAGAAAAAGGGCGGCTTATTTTTGCTATGGATGCGACAGCAAGTCGGCAGGCCACTTGGGATTGGGCCAGCCATATTCAATCTGAAATGTTTATGGAAACCACCTCCCTTGGCGGGCTAGTGATCCAACTGGTTTATTATCGGGGCTTTGGGGAGTTTGAGATCGTTGACTGGACGCAAGATTCCTCTGTACTCCTCAAGGAAATGACCTCGGTTTATTGTGCCGCTGGAGAAACCCAGATTGCTAAAGTTCTTTCCCATGCCATTACAGAAACCAAGAAAAACCATGTCGATGCTTTAGTTTTTGTCGGTGATTGCCAGGAAGAAGATGTGGACCGTCTTGGTAAGCTAGCGGGCGAACTGGGGCTGTTAGGGGTTCCGACCTTTGTCTTTCATGAAGGCGAGGATGCCGTGGCGGCCTATGGTTTTAAAGAGATTGCCAAGCTGACCAATGGGGCTTGCTGCAGCTTCGATGCGCAATCGGCACAAACTCTCAAAGAATTGCTTAAAGCCGTAGCCGTTTATGCCGCCGGAGGCCGTAAGGCTCTGGAAAGCTATGCCTCTAGCAAAGGCGGTGCTGTTCTGCGCATTGCCGACCAGATGAGGCGTTAAGCATATGTCCTGGCTTATTCTTGGTATCAGCCTGTTGATTGGTATTTCACTCATTTTAAGATGGTTTACCACAGCCGAACCGCGAGACATTATCAAGGCCATGAAATGGGCGGCGATAATTTTTATTATCCTTATTATTGTTGCCCTTGCGGTTACTGGGCGGCTGGGGTTGGCCTTTGCCGTAATCCCGGCCCTGTTCCCTTGGTTCATGCGTCTCAGAACCTTTTCACGGTTTTTAAAAAACTTTAGGCGGGCTACAACCAAGTCAAAACCAAAAGGGCAGACATCTCAAGTTGAAACCATCTTTTTTACCATGACACTGGACCATGATAGCGGGAATATGTCAGGCCATATCAAAAAGGGAGACTATGCTGGATTTGAGCTTAATGCTTTATCCTTGGAAGAGTTGCTGACCCTGAGGAGCGAGTGCCGCGAAGACCCCCAGTCGCTACAGGTTCTGGATGCATTTCTTGAAAGAGAATACGATGACCAATGGCGGGATGAATCGGGCCAGGAAAATAGGGCTTCACAGTCCTCTGGGGGGATGTCTCATGATGAAGCTTTAGACATTTTGGGGCTCGATTATGGGGCTTCGAAAGATGAGATAAAAGAGGCTTATCATCAGCTTATTGCCAAACTTCACCCTGATCATGGAGGGTCAACTTACCTCGCGGCAAAAATCAATCAGGCAAAAGATGTTCTTTTAGGTAAGTGAAGGGTAACCTTTACTTGCGATAAAGGCTTCTCTGTGGCACAAATCCGCCGCGTTCCAGTATCAAACCTTGGTATAAGAAGTGGTATTATGACAAAGCCGATTAAAAAGGCTATTTTCCCCGTTGCAGGCTTGGGAACCCGCTTCCTTCCGGCGACGAAAGCGATTCCCAAAGAAATGCTGCCGGTGGTTGATCGCCCCCTTATCCAATACGCTGTAGATGAGGCTCGCGATGCCGGGATCGAAGAATTTATTTTCGTAACAGGCCGTGGCAAAGGTGCTATGGAAGATCACTTTGATCATTCCGTAGAGCTTGAGCAGGTCTTACAAGAACGCAACAAGATTGAAGCTTTAGAAATTTTGCATAAAGCGATGCCAACGGCAGGGCACATTGCCTATGTGCGCCAGCAAAAACCGCTTGGCCTTGGGCATGCTGTTTGGTGTGCGCGAAATTTTATCCACGATGAACCGTTTGTTGTGGTTCTGCCAGACGATCTTATCCTTGCCGCTCCTGGTTGCTTGAAGCAAATGGTTGAAGCCTACAAGGAAGTTGGCGGTAATGTGGTTGCTGTGGAAGATGTCCCACGGGAACACACTAATCGGTACGGTATTTTGGATGTGGTGAGCGACAATGGTCACCTTGCTGAAGCCAAGGGCTTGGTTGAGAAGCCAGACCCGGCTGAAGCACCTTCGACCCTTTCTATCATCGGACGCTATATCCTTCAGCCTGAAGTCTTTGCTGAATTAGATCGCCATGAAAAAGGGGCCGGGGGCGAAATCCAGCTTACTGATGCCATGGCACGGACCATTGGAAAGGTTCCTTTCCACGGGTTAAGGTTTGAAGGGGAGCGCTATGATTGCGGCTCCAAGCTTGGGTTTATTGAGGCTAATTTGGCCTTTGCTCTTGCCAGTGATGAACTGCATGATGGCGTGACCGAACTGGTCAAAAAAATGTTTTAGCAGGACCAGATAGGTCTTAGACGGAATTTTAAGAATAGGACGGCTCTATGCGTATTGCGATGATCGGCACAGGTTATGTTGGCCTTGTCTCTGGCACATGTTTCTCTGAGTTTGGTGTTGATGTTACCTGCGTTGACCTGGATGAGAAAAAAATCGAAAATCTCAAGAAAGGCATCATGCCAATCTTTGAACCTGGCCTAGATACCTTGGTCGAAAACAACGTCAAAGCCGGACGTTTAAATTTCACCACTGACTTGAAATCAGCCGTAAAAGAAGCCGATGTGGTCTTTATCGCTGTGGGAACGCCGACAAAAAAAGGCGGGGGGCACGCTGATCTGAGCTATGTTTACGGCGCGGCGAAAGAGATTGCCGAGGCTATGGACGGATACACGGTAGTTGTTACCAAATCGACTGTTCCTGTTGGCACGGGCGACGAGGTGGAGAAGGTTATTCGCACTACGAGGCCAGACGGAGACTTCGACGTTGTTTCCAACCCTGAATTCCTTCGGGAAGGGGCCGCGATTAATGACTTTATGCGCCCAGACCGGGTTGTTATCGGCACCGAAAGCCCGCGCGCTCAAGAATTGATGAAACGCCTCTATCGTCCACTTTATTTGATCGAAACCCCAATTTTGTTTACCAGCCGCCGGACGTCAGAACTGATCAAATATGCAGGTAATACCTTCCTGGCAACCAAGATTACGTTTATCAATGAAATGGCGGATCTTTGTGAGAAAGTAGGGGCTGATGTCCATCATGTGGCTAAAGGGATTGGTCTTGATGGGCGGATTGGCAGCAAATTCCTGCACCCTGGACCGGGTTATGGTGGTTCCTGCTTCCCGAAAGACACTCTGGCCTTAGTTCATACGGCACAAGATTATGATAGTCCTTTGCGGATTGTTGAGACGGTTGTTGACGTCAATGACAAACGCAAAAAAGCCATGGCCGCTCGGGTCGTTGAAGCTTGTGGTGGGTCAGTTGACGGAAAAATTATTGCGGTGCTTGGTGTGGCCTTTAAGCCGAATACGGATGATATGCGGGACGCGCCAAGCCTTGATATCCTTGCCGCTCTGACAACTGCTGGGGCAACGGTTCGTGCTTATGATCCAGAAGCCATGGATGAAGCCAAGAAAATGCTCAATGATATTGAGTGGTGTGAAAACGCCTATGACACCATGCCTGATGCCGATTGCCTGGTTATTATTACCGAGTGGAATGAATTTAGAAACTTGGGCCTCAAACGCATGAAAGAAACCCTTAAGTCGCCGGTCATGGTTGATTTACGTAATATTTATAACCCTGATGAAATGACCGAAGCTGGGTTTAATTATTCCTGCATTGGTCGTCCATTTGAAGCGAACGAATAAAGGTACAATTCCATGACCGACGGACATAAACTGGAACCAACGATCTTACGGGAATATGACATCCGGGGGATTGTCGGCGAGACACTCAATCCAGTGGATGTTTATGCAGCCGCTCGAGCCTTTGGAACCGCCATCGTGCGCCAGGGGGGCAAAACCGTTTCTGTCGGATATGATGGTCGTTTGAGTTCTCCTGAGCTCGAGAAATCTGCGGTAGACGGCCTAGGGGCTTGTGGCCTCAAGGTTTACAGGGTTGGGCGTGGTCCGACCCCCATGCTTTATCTTTCGACCTTCCTCCTTGAGACTGATGGAGGATTGATGATTACGGGCTCTCATAATCCTCCTAGCCATAACGGTATTAAGATGATGCTAGGCGGGAAATCTTTCTTTGGTGCCGATATTCAAAAGTTAGGGCAGATTGCCGCGCAAGGGGATTATGAGACAGGCGGGGGACAAATTATTGATCGCCCTATGCTGGAAGACTATATCAACCGGGTGGCTAAAGATTTCCGCCACGGGCGGGATTTGAAAGTCGCTTGGGATGCAGGAAATGGTGCGGCGGGTGAGGCCATGGTTGGGGTAACAGCTCAGCTTCCCGGCACTCATATCCTGATAAATGAAGATATCGACGGGACTTTCCCTAATCACCACCCTGATCCAACTGTTGAGAAAAACCTTGTTCAGCTTAAAGAAGCTGTTGCTCGGGAAGGCTGCGATTTTGGGGTTGGTTTTGATGGCGATGGTGATCGCATCGGCGTCATTGATTCCCAAGGGCGTGTGCTTTGGGGCGATCAGTTAATGACCATATGGGGCGGTGAAGTTCTTAAAGAAACGCCCGGAGCGACCATCATTGCTGATGTCAAAGCCAGCCAGGTTCTCTTCGATGAAATCGCCCGTATGGGCGGCAATCCGGTGATGTATAAAACCGGACACTCTCTGATAAAGTCCAAAATGGCTGAGATGAACTCTCCCTTTGCCGGGGAAATGAGCGGGCATATCTTCTTTGCCGATCATTACTACGGTTTTGACGACGCCCTTTATGCCGCTGTTCGTCTGATGTCGATCTTGGCTAGCTCAGACCTCACCCTGGATCAAATGCGGGACCGCCTGCCTCAAACCCATAGCACGCCTGAGGTCCGTTTCGACTGTCCTGACTTGCGTAAATTCGAGGTGGCTAAAGAGGTCGAAGCTCGTTTGGCATCCGCGAGTGATGTGGAAGTCTCTACGGTTGATGGTGTTCGGGTCCAAACAGAAGATGGCTGGTGGCTGTTGAGAGCCTCCAACACCCAGGCCGTGCTTGTTGCGCGGTGTGAATCATCCTCTCCAGAAGGTCTTGAAAGATTAAAGGCTGCTGTCGCGGAACAACTTCAAGCCAGCGATATTCCAGTTCCTGATTTTGGGTGATATATACGTCATTCTCGCTTGCGCAGGAACGGCGCGTAGATTTGCAGCCCGTCTCTCTTAATCGTTCGATGCAACTTCTATGTTGTCTTTAGACCGGATTTCCATGCAGTCGATGCGCTTGCGTTTAAGTTGACGACAGGAACGGTAGGCTTCCTTTTTCGTCACATTAACAATCCGGGCCCGATAGACCGTTTTTCCACGCCGCTGCCTTAAGGGAACAACCCTTACTTTCCCGAGTTTGGCGATTGAGGCAACTTTATCCAGGGCTTCTTCGGCAAAGTCAGTCGCTTGTTGCTTACGATGATAAGCCCCAACCTGAACGGCCCAGGAATGTTTAGCCGAAGTAATGGAAACCACTCTTACAGGTGATGTGTTCGATGATTTGACTTTCCCATTCTGCGGCGGGGTCTTCATTCTCGCATATTGTTTTGTCCCGGTAAGCTTAGAGAACCCTTTGTTGAGTAACTGAGCCATGTGTCTGTCACGGCGTTTTGACGTTTTACCCCCGAAGACGACACCAACAACGCGCCGCCCGTTGCGTTCAACGGAAGCCACGAGATTAAAGCCCGAGGCCCTAATATAACCAGTCTTAATTCCATCAGCCCCATCGTAACTGCTGAGGAGTTTATTGTGGTTCTTATAGGTGCGACCTCCGTATTTGAATTTTTGGGTAGAAAAATAATGATAATATTGGGGGAAGTCCGACATAAGATGCCGGGCCAGGACAGACATATCCCGTGCTGTGCTCATTTGGCCCCGATGAGGCAAGCCGGATGCATTACGGAAAGTGGTTCGTTTCATGCCGATCTTCCGTGCCATAGCGGTCATCTTAAGGGCGAATTTCTTTTCAGTTCCCCCCAGATTTTCTGCTATGGTTACGGCAACGTCATTGGCTGACTTGGTCACTAAAGCATAAATGGCTTTTTCGACTGTAATGGTTTGACCAAAGCCCAGCCCAAGGCGGGACGGGGGTTGCCAGGTCGCGCGACGGGAAACTACCAGTTCTTCATGAAGCCAAACATCACCCTTCTTAAGGGCGTCGAAGACCATATAGAGGGTCATCATTTTGGTGAGGGAGGCAGGGTAATTTCGCGTATCAGCGTTGACTGAATGAAGAACCTTCCCTGTGCCCACTTCAACGACGTAAGAGGCGTACTTCGCTGAGGCCGTTGATGGCTGAAATAAGGTAAAGGTCAAAAGGAGCGCAAAGGCAGTTTTTGCAGAAAGGAGTATTAATTTATTCAAAGTCACGCTGCCCACCACCTATAAAATCTAATTCTATTCTCAACCTTCTGGCTGGGAATACAACAGTAAACTTGCTTGCAGAAATTCATCTTATAGCTCTAAGATGAGGGGTGACCGCTAACAATCCGTTAAAAGGACTACATCTTGAGAAGAAAAAGGACTTTTGTTCCCTTATTTAGGCCAATCTTTGCTCTATTTCTGGTCGTTTCAATCCTCGGAGTCGCGGGATGCGCTTCCCGTGGTAACGAGGTTAACCCTATTGAACGAAAATTTCAGTGGTTTAGCTATCTCAATGGCGACGATATTCGAAGCCAATGTAAGGTCGGGTCACCGAACCAATACCGCTTTGTTTATAACGGTGTCTATACCGAACAAGTCCGCACCTACGACTTGAAGGGCCATGAGCTAGCTCATAATGTGATTGGCGAAGCAAACCTTCGCGAGCTATATGTCAATAAACTCAGTGATTTACTTAAGCCGTGGCAGGGAAAGAAAGCGAAAGTTATTCTCCGAGATGCGGATATAGCCCTCCTTGAAAAGGCAATGGCTTCTGATGGTTTGTTTAAAAGAGGCCTAGAGGAGAAAGAGCTTTCCTCAGATGACTTTTATTGGTTGGTTCTGTCCTGTCGAGAGGGGGAGTTTAATTTTAACTCTTTCCGATGGCCCGCAAAAGGCTTCGATCAACTCGCCTTTTCATCCCTCCTTAAAATTTGGGATATGACCGAAATCCCCTTTAATCCGCCACGAGAAACCACATATCACGATCAGTATCCCCACTCAGAACAAACCAGAATTCGCTTTAATATTCGGGTTAGTTCAGATGGTTTGATGTATCTTCCCTAAAGAAAATGCTGCGACGCAATAAAAATGCTGCATTGCACAAAAAAATCTTGACCTTCTGGCAAATTCCCCTTAGGTAATATCCAGAAACGATCGGGCGAATTCAGGAAAATCGGTTTGATCGTGAATGAAAATTTGTTGCTATCTAAGGAGAGTGACCATGGCTGAGCCAATTAAAACCCCCGACGTAAAAACAACCGCACCTGCCCCGACAAAACCTGTTGCAGATGCGAAGGTTGAAGCTGTAAAAGCTCCCGTTAAGCCTGCTGCTAAAAAAACTGTTGCTCGGAAACCAGTAGCTAAAAAGCCAGTTGCTAAGAAACCAGCCGCGAAACCAGCCGCTGTGAAAAAAGCTGCGCCCAAAGTAGCCGCTAAGCCGATTGCTCCTAAAGTAGAAGCACCAAAGGTTGATACGATGGAGAAGCCTGTAGAGACCTACAACCAAATGAAAGACGAGTTCTTTAATGGTTACCAAGAAGCTTTGAACTTTAATCAAGGCAATGTTGATGCCGTTGCTCAGTCCATTAATACTTTTACGGCTGGCGTAACTGAATTGACCACACTTGTTTTTGGTTTTGCTCGCACAAATCTTGAAGATACCGTTGAAGCATCTCAGGCCGTTATGAAATGCAAAAACCTTAAAGAAGCATCCGACCTACAGGCTTCATTGGCTAAGTCAGGCTATGAAAAACTGGTTGTTGAAGCGGGTAATGTATCTTCATCGACCAATAAACTCGCTGGCGATGTGGTTAAGCCCCTCAGTGATCGCCTGAACGTGGCGTTTGAGTCCCTCAGCAAGCTCAAAAAAGTTGCTTAATTAGCAGCTTAGTCCGTTTACGGCTAAGAAAGAGGTGGTGCCATCAGGTGCCGCCTCTTTTGATTCTGGCTTTAAACCGCAGGTAATACCTGCTTCCAAGGGGTTATGGTCACGCTTTCGAATAAGCCGGCTTTGGCATAAGGGTCGCCCGTCGCAAAGGTTTTAGCCGCCGCTCGGTTTTCAAAATTCATAATCAGCAAGCTGCCTACCATAGACTGTTCGTCGTCACCAAGAAGGGGCCCTACAGCGTGAATATGCTCGGTATTGGCCTTTAAATAATCTAAATGCAGAGGGCGATTTTCTGTACGGATATGCTGTGAGTCCGATTTGTCCTGGCAAATGATAGCGTAGAGCATATGGCGGTCCTTTTCTTTTCTATAAATCCCATGGGCCATTGAGACTCCGGCGAACCATTTCGCCGTAAGCCAAGCGCGAAGAGCGCGCCCGGCGTCTGAGGGGCACTAAACCATGATAACGTGACCTTTCCCAATAGATTTGTTATTTTCTTTTCAACAAGGGCTTTAACTCTTTAGCTAACGTCCAATATTATAGGTGTGAGTGATTACATGAATAGAGAAAAGGCCCAATGACTAAGGGGAATAACCATACGGACGATGAATCGGGGACTGGCCTAGCGGTTAAGTCTAAACCGAAAACAAAAAAACCGTCCATGTACAAGGTGTTGATGTTAAATGACGATTATACGCCTATGGAGTTCGTTATCTTTGTTTTGGAACGTATTTTCGGCAAAGGCGCAGAAGAGGCGACAAAGATAATGCTCCATGTTCATAATCGTGGTGTCGGTATTTGCGGTGTGTTCACCTATGAGGTGGCAGAGACCAAATCCAATCAGGTGATGGACCTCGCGCGCAAAAATCAACATCCCTTACAGTGCACAGTTGAAAAGGAATAAACCTGGATGCTTTCGAAAAATCTTGAGGAAAGCCTGCATCGCGCCCTGTCTCTGGCTTCGGACCGAAGTCATGAATATGCGACCTTGGAACATCTCCTGCTGTCTTTGACCGAAGATACCGATGCTCTTGCCGTGCTGAAGGCCTGTGGTGTTGATGTTGAACAGCTAAGGGGCCAATTGACCACCTTCCTCAACGAAGAGCTTGTTTCTCTTGTTTCTGAAAGCGAAGAAGACCCAAAACCGACGGCAGGGTTCCAACGCGTGATTCAGCGGGCCGCAATCCATGTGCAATCCTCCGGGCGGGAATCCGTCACCGGGGCGAATGTTTTAGTTGCGGTGTTTGCGGAGCGGGAGTCTCATGCGGTTTACTATCTTCAAGCCCAGGATATGACCCGTCTTGATGCGGTAAATTATATCTCCCATGGGATTGCCAAAGTCCCAGAAATGTCGGAATCCCGCAGCCCCCATGGGGTGGATGAGGATATGGACGAAGAGGAAATGGGCGGTAAAGGCGAAAGTGCCGTTGACACCTATTGTGTCAACCTCAATGAGAAAGCCCAATCAGGTAAGATCGACCCCCTGATCGGTCGTGAAAAAGAAATCAAACGGACCATTCAGGTTCTCTGTCGCCGTAATAAAAACAACCCGTTGTTTGTGGGTGACCCTGGTGTGGGCAAAACCGCTATTGCCGAAGGTCTTGCGCGTTTGATTACCGAAAAAGATGTGCCGGAAGTGCTGGCGGAAGCGGTGATCTATTCTCTCGATATGGGCGTTCTCCTGGCGGGAACCCGTTACCGAGGTGATTTTGAAGAACGCCTCAAAGCGGTGATTTCAGAAGTGGAAGAAGATGAACACGCTATTCTCTTCATTGATGAGGTTCATACCATCATTGGGGCCGGGGCGACCAGTGGCGGGGCAATGGATGCCTCTAACTTGCTAAAGCCCGCTCTTGCGGCTGGCACCCTGCGCTGCATTGGTTCCACGACTTACAAAGAATACCGTAACCACTTTGAAAAAGACCGGGCACTGGTGCGGCGGTTCCAGAAAATTGATGTCTATGAGCCATCCATTGACGATGCCATTAAAATCCTCAAAGGTTTGAAACCATACTACGAGGAATACCACAAAATTCGCTACACCCATGACGCCATCAAATCGGCAGTTGAACTATCTGATCGCTACATCAATGATCGCTTCTTGCCCGACAAAGCCATTGATGTCATTGATGAGGTTGGGGCTTCGCGGATGCTGGTTCCAGAAAACAAACGGCGCAAAACGGCGACGGTCAAGGATGTGGAAGAAATCATTGCCATGATCGCCCGCATCCCACCCAAGAGTGTTTCAACCGATGACCGGGAGTCTCTGCGCACACTTGAACGCGACCTCAAGACCATGGTTTTTGGTCAGGATAAGGCCATTGATGCTCTCTCAAGCTCGATAAAACTTTCCCGTGCTGGATTGCGTGAACCTGAAAAACCTATTGGCAGCTACCTGTTCTCTGGCCCGACGGGTGTAGGTAAAACCGAGGTTGCCAAGCAGTTGGCATTGACTTTGGGTGTCGAGTTGGTGCGTTTCGATATGTCTGAGTATATGGAACGCCATAGCATTTCGCGTCTGATTGGTGCCCCACCAGGCTATGTCGGCTTCGACCAGGGCGGCCTTATGACCGATGCCATTGATAAACAGCCTTATGCGGTATTGTTGCTTGATGAAATCGAAAAGGCACACCCAGACCTGTTCAACGTGCTGCTCCAGGTGATGGATCACGGCAAGCTGACTGATCACAATGGCAAAAGTGTTGATTTCCGTAATGTAATCCTGATCATGACCACCAATGCCGGGGCGGCTGATCTTGCAAAACCTGCGATTGGTTTTGAGCGCGAAACCCGTGAAGGCGACGATCAGGAAGCCATTGAAAAGATGTTCACGCCGGAATTTCGTAACCGTCTGGACTCGATTATTGGCTTCAATAGCCTGCCCCCTGAGGTTGTTTCTCGCGTCGTTGACAAGTTTATCATTGAGCTCGAAACCCAACTGGCTGACCGGGATGTCACCATTGATCTGACCGATGAAGCCCGTGAATGGCTTGCCAATAAAGGCTACGATAAGAACTTCGGTGCACGGCCTTTGGCGCGGGTGATCCAGGAGCATATCAAAAAACCACTGGCAGAGGAGCTCCTGTTCGGTGCTTTGGCCAGCGGCGGTATTGTCCAGGTCGCGATCAAAGATAAGAAGGTGGTGTTCCAATACCCTGAGCCAACCCAGCCGCAATTGCCACCCGGTAAAGAAAAAAAACGGTTGTCTGTGAGTTAAATGAAATATCCTTCCCTAACACTTCACCTTCACATAACTCCCCGGCGCGTCCTCTAGCGCCTTCAATCCACCTTCGCCTGGCACCCGTGCCTTTGTTGTTTTGGCACCAGCGTATTTTTTGATCCAGCTTTGCCATTCGGGCCACCAGGAGCCTTCGTGGTGCTGGGCTTTGGCTTCCCATTCTTCAGGAGTTTTAGCAATTTCGTCGTTGGTCCAATAGCCGTATTTATTGATGCTGGGTGGGTTGACGATTCCGGCGATATGGCCGGAGCCAGATTGGACGAAATGGACCGGGCCGCTGTAGATTTGGGTGGCGGCGTAGGTGGCTTTCCACGGGGCGATATGATCATCCTTAGGCGAGACCATGTAAATTGGAATATTGATCTTACGTAGGTCGATGGGAACCCCATTGAGCTCAATGCCGCCGGGCTCTACAAGTTTGTTTTCCATATACATTTTGTGCAGATAGAAACTATGCATCTTCTTCGGCATGCGGGTGGAATCAGAGTTCCAGTAGAGCAAGTCGAAGGGGAAGGGCTCTTTGCCAAGCAGGTAATTGTTGACCACAAAAGACCAGATCAGGTCGTTGGCCCGGAGCATATTGAAGGTAGAGGCCATTTCGCTTCCGTTGAGCAAACCTGTTTTCTCCATCAGGTCGTCAAGATTCTCAATCTGCTTGTCATCGAAAAAGATGGATAAATCCCCCGCTTCGGAAAAATCGGTCAGGGTGGTGAAGAAGGTGGCACTTTTGACCCGGTTATCTTTTTTTGCTGCCATATAGGCCAAAGTTGAATTTAGCAGGGTGCCGCCAATGCAATAGCCGATGGTATTAAATTTCTTCTCGCCAGTGGCTTTTTCCATGGCATCAAGGGCCGCCAACGGTCCTTCGAGCATATAGTCTTCGAAGCCTTTATCTTTAAGTTTTTGATCTGGATTCACCCAGGAAATAACGAATACCGTATGGCCTTGATCACAAGACCATTTGATGAAGGAATTTGCAGGCCGAAGGTCGAGAATATAGAATTTATTGATCCATGGCGGAACGATAAGAAGCGGGGTTTTAGCTACCTTTTCCGTGGTTGGGGAATACTGGATCAACTCCATCAAGTCATTGCGATAGACCACCTTGCCGGGGCTGTTGGCAATGTTTTCGCCGACAGTGAAGGCATCGTAGTCGGTCATGCGCACGCCTTTGCCTTTTTCCATATCTTCCAAGAGGTGTTGGAGACCATGGATCAGGTTTTCGCCTCGGGTTTCAATGGTGGTGCGTAAAACTTCAGGGTTGGACATGACGAAATTGGTTGGGGCAATGGCGTCCACATATTGCTTGGTATAGAACTCGACTTTCTTCGCCGTTTTTTCATCCAATCCTTCAACGTCATGGACAAGGTTTTGCATCCATCGTGATGTAATCAGGTAGGATTGTTTGATAAAGTCGAATACCTGGATGTTTTGCCAGGCTTCGTCTTTAAAGCGCCGATCGGTTTTTTCTGGTTCAATGGTTGGAGCAACCCCTGCCTGACCGAGCCAGCGTTGGGTCGAATTTTGCCAAAGATTAGTATATTCTTCCCATAAAGAAGCCTGAGCATTGATAAGTTTTATCGGGTTGTTGAGCATATTCATGGTCAACTTATAAAAGGCATCTCCCACATTCATCGGATCAAGGGAAGGAAGATCTCTACTGTTGACTTGTTTGGCGATAAAGTCAGAAATCAGCTTTTGGCTTCGTTGCGAAATGTCTGACAAAGCTTCGGATAATTCTTCCGGATTATGTAATGAGGGGTCGTTTCCCGGTTGTTTACTCATAATTCCCTACCTAAACACGAAAAATGTTCATTTTTGATGTGAATGAATCAGTCTATTTGTATAGTGTTAACCAATTCTGGGCAATTTTAAACAAGTTGTGCAAAAATTTATAGGGAAACAGCCGGATTTCCACTTTGCACTTAAGGACTGGTTGGCGTAAAGATTACGCGGAATACCGAATAGTAGGGGATTAGACGAATGGCACGAATCGAACTGGATGGAAAAATGCTTGTAGCGACAAAAAGGTCGCTGCGCCTGGCTGTCGCTTTGGCCGTTCCGCTGACTATTGTCGGATGTTCTTATGTGCCTGACGCACTGAACCCTGCCGAATGGTACCGCGATACGGTTGACTATATGTCGGAAGATGAAAATCCTGCTGACGAGACTCAGCCAACGGAAGCCTCTGCTGAGGAGGACGCTGCAGGTTCTACGGAACAAGCAACCGTTAAAGAGCAGGAGCTGGTTCAAGAAGGTCTGGTTGCAGACCGGGATCAAGGCCGCTATTCAGACGAAGACCTTTCTCGCCAAGGTGAAGCCATGTCGGCGTTGAAGCCAGAGAAACCTCAAGCTGTTGTCCAGGCTCAGCCAGCTCCGCGCCCCGTACAAAATACCGGCGACACAGCTCAGGTCGCTGCACAGCCTGCCCCCATGCAAGCGCAACCCGCTCAGACCAATCAGAGGCAAAGCTTGCAGGAAATTTATCATAACGCTTTAGCGCAAAAACGTCCTTACGCTGGCGGCGCACGCACCGTCACTGTTCCGGCGCCTGCTTCGGCTAGCCCGGCTCCACAAGTGGCTACAGCTTCAATGCCTTATCAGGGTGGTGAATTAGAAACGGTGATTATTTCCAGCTCTGGAGTTCATTCTGGGGGGGCCTTTAATGCTCGGTTCCTCAATCAGGCACCAACAGGGACGCCAACGGCACAAATTATTCCAACCGCTATTACGCAAGATGGCGCGAATCCCCTATCAACATTCGACCACACCAAGTCTTCACAGTCTTATAAAGTGGCAACAATTCAGTTTGGTGTTGGCTCAGCAAACATGTCTGGCAATGATCAGGCAATCTTGAGAAAAGTTGCCGCTTTGCAGATGAAACGTGGCGGAACTATTCGCGTTATTGGTCATGCCAGTAGCCGTACTCGTAACATGGATGAGGCTCGCCATAATGTGGTTAACCTAAAAACATCCACTGAACGGGCAGATATGGTGGCAAAATCGCTTATGCATCTTGGCGTAGCCCCCGCAACCTTGTATGTAGGCGCATTATCGGATGCTGACCCCGTTTATTACGAAGTCATGCCATCGGGTGAAGCGGGTAATCGCCGCGCAGAGGTTTATATAGACTTTTAATTTTTCCGGTTTTTTAAATGACGCTCTTGTCTAGCCGGGAAAAGGTTCCGGTTCAGACAAGAGTTTTTTTTTTGGGTTAAGTGCTATGGATAAGGAATTCTACCGAACTCGTCGTTTACCACCTTACGTATTTGCTGAAGTAAATGCGATGAAAGCGAAAGCGCGAGCGGCGGGCGAGGATATTATCGATTTTGGTATGGGTAATCCTGACTCCGGGACCCCAAAACACATCGTTGATAAGCTGACCGAAACGGTACAAAATCCAAAAACGCACCGCTATTCAGCGTCGAAAGGTATTCCTGGTTTACGTAAAGCTGTATCTGCTTATTACGAGCGGCGCTTTAACGTGGATATTGATCCTGAAACAGAGACCATTGTTACTTTAGGTTCTAAAGAAGGGTTGGCAAACCTGGCAATGGCGATCACCAGTCCGGGTGATGTTATTTTGGTGCCAAACCCAAGCTATCCGATCCATCAGTTTGGTTTCATTATTGCAGGAGCTGCGGTTCGTAATATTCCCATCAAACCAGATGAGACTTTCTTCACCTCGCTACAGCATGCGGTTATTCATTCTGTGCCTAAGCCGACAGCGATTGTGCTTAATTATCCTAACAACCCTACGGCAGAATGCGTGGATTTGGATTTCTATGAGCAGGTTGTGGATTTTTGTAAGTTCCACAATATCTATATCTTGTCTGATATTGCTTATGCGGAAATCTATTTCACTGAAACACCCCCTCCGTCCATCCTTCAGGTAAAAGGCGCGAAAGATATTTCGGTTGAGTTCTATTCCTTGAGTAAAACCTACTCTATGCCGGGATGGCGTATCGGTTTTGCTTCTGGAAATAAAGAACTGGTCGCGGCCTTGACCAGGATTAAATCATATCTGGATTATGGTGCTTTTACTCCGATCCAGGTTGCGGCTGCGGCGGCACTTAATGGTCCCCAGGATTGTATCGATGAGTTTCGTAGTCTCTATCGGGAACGGCGGGATATTCTCGTTGATGGCTTGGCGGCGGCTGGTTGGGATATTCCAAGTCCCCCCGCAACTATGTTTGCCTGGGCACCGCTACCAAAAGGATTTGAAGACTTAGGCTCCATGGAGTTCTCAAAGTTACTGCTTAAAGAAGCACAGGTCGCTGTTGCGCCGGGAGTTGGCTTTGGTGAACATGGTGATGGCCATGTGCGGTTTGGTTTGGTGGAGAACAATCATCGTTCTCGGCAAGCCCTGAGAAATATTAAGGCGTTTATGAACCGCCATCACAACGGCGCATAGGAAGTAAGGTCATGACGAAACCTTTAAAGGTCGCGATTGCAGGACTCGGAACAGTTGGTGCTGGTGTTATTAAAATCCTCAACCAACATTCTGAAATTTTGACCAAACGGTGCGGACGTTCAATTCAAGTGGTGGCGGTATCAGCGCGCAATCGTAATCAAGATCGTGGCGTGAGCCTGGATGATTTTTCCTGGTATGACGATGCTACCGAAATGGTCGCCTCTGAAGAGGTGGATGTTGTTCTCGAACTCATTGGTGGCTCAGATGGTATTGCCAAAGCCCTTTGTGAAAAAGCCATTGCCAACGGCAAACATGTGGTCACAGCCAACAAGGCCCTGATTGCTCATCACGGCTCCGCTCTGGGGGCTGCTGCTGAAGAAAAAAACGTAGCCCTTAGCTACGAAGCCGCCGTTGCGGGGGGGATTCCGATTATCAAAGCGATGCGTGAAGGCTTAACAGCCAATGGCATTAAGCGGGTATATGGTATCCTCAACGGAACCTGTAATTACATTCTCACTGCCATGCGAGAAAGCGGACGAGAATTTGCTGATGTGCTTAAAGAAGCGCAAGAACTCGGTTATGCTGAAGCCGATCCAAGCTTTGATGTTGATGGTGTCGATGCGGCTCACAAACTTGCGATTTTGGCGAGTGTTGCTTTTGGTCGTAAAGTCGATTTCGACTCAGTCAATATCGAAGGCATTCGTCATGTCAGTTTTCAGGATATCCAATTCGCAACCGAACTTGGCTACCGGATTAAGCTTCTGGGGATTGCGACGGAGACTGAAAATGGCATCGAGCAAAGAGTTCATCCCTGCATGGTGCCTTTAACAGCCCCAATTGCGGCGGTAGAAGATGTTTTTAATGCGGTGGTTGTCGATGGTGATTTTGTCGATACCACCATGTATGAAGGCCGTGGCGCAGGTGAAGGGCCAACGGCGAGTGCGGTTGTCGCCGATCTGGTCGATATTGCCCGTGGTAATTTGGTTCCAGCCTTTGGTGTGCCAACCAAGGATTTAGAAGAGTCTCGCCCCGCCTCAATGGCGGGTCACAGCGGGGCCTATTATGTCCGCCTGATGGTGGTCGATGAGCCCGGTGTGTTTGCTGAAATCGCAACGATTTTGCAGGAAAACAGTGTTTCCATGGAATCTGTTATCCAACGTGGTCGCGCCCCAGGAGAAGCCGTTCCCGTGGTCTTAACCCTTCATGATACAACAGAAGCGGCGATGACGAAAACCTTGGAAACCATAGGGCAATTGAAAACCGTCCTTGAACCGCCCCGCATGATCCGCATAGAGTCTTTCTAAGCGAAAATATTTTTAGGAGTTCCTATGTCTGCTGCGGCAACTGTTCATCCGGTCATTGATAGAAATCTTGCCATGGAAGCCGTTCGGGTAACGGAGGCTGCGGCCCTTGCGGCCTCTCGCTGGATGGGTAAAGGCGATGAAATTTCAGCAGACCGCGCCGCTATTGCCGATATGCACGAAGCTTTGGGAAGCCTGGATATTCACGGCACCATTGTCATTGGCGAAGGGAGTGAAGACGAAATAGACACCCTATTTGTTGGTGAAAAAGTTGGTTCTGGTAAGGGCGGAAATGTTGAAGTTGCCCTTTGTCCTTTAGAAGGCGCGACTATGACTGCGCGAGGAGCCCATGAAGCCATGTCGGTTGTGGCTATGGTGGAGGAGGGCGGCTTCTTCAAAGCCCCCCCTCTTTACATGAATAAAATTGCAGTAGGCAGCCATTTACCTGAAGGTCTCATCGATTTGGATGCCGCGCCCGGTGAAAACCTATCCGCTCTTGCCGATGCCAAAGGGGTTGAGGTTGCTGACTTGGTTGTTTGTGTCCTTGACCGCCCCCGCCACAGAGACATCATTATGCAAATTCGCGAGGCTGGAGCCCGCATTAAGCTGATTGATGGGGGCGACGTGAGTGGTGCGATTGCAACCTGTCGTGCTGAAAGTGGTGTTGATATCTATATGGGCATCGGGGGGGCGCGAGAAGGGGTTCTTGCGGCGGCGGCTCTTGGCTGTGTCAATGGTCAGATGCAAGGGCGGTTGGTTTTTCGCAATGAGGGCGAGAAAAAAATAGCCAGTGACTTTGGTATTACAGACCTAAACCGCAAATATAATCTCCAGGATATGGCCCATGGGGATGTTACTTTTGCTGCAACGGGTGTGACCGATGGGTCTTTGTTGACGGGTGCCCGTTTCCATAGTGGAGGGGCCTATAGCCATTCCCTCGTGATGCGGTCAAAAACTGGTACCATTCGATATATTGAAGCCCACCACGATTTTCTTATCGCCCCTCTCCAGCCAGTTGCCGGGTAAGATATGCCTGAGGCCTTTCTCGGTGTTGAAAGCTCGTTAAGCGGCAAACGGTGGTCAATTCGTGGGGGAGATGAGCGAACGGCTCTCGCCTTATCCCAACGCCTCTCTTTACCTGAAATCGTCGGGCGTATTCTGGCCTCAAGGGATGTCACTTTAGATGATGCCGAGAGTTTTCTTGAACCGACCTTACGGGATTTGCTTCCCGACCCTTCCCATCTCTTGGATATGGATAAGGCGGTTGAGCGTCTTGTGCGGGCGGTGACGGCGGGTGAGACGGTTGCGATCTTTGGTGATTACGATGTTGATGGTGCCACGTCGTCAGCTCTTTTACGTAAACTTTTAACCGCTATTCATTGCCCAAATATCACCTATATTCCTGATCGTATGAAAGAAGGCTACGGCCCAAATGGGGAGGCCCTCAAAAAATTAAAAGGGCAGGGAGCTTCCCTGGTTGTGACCGTGGATTGCGGAACTACCAGCTACGAAGCCTTTGAAGTTGCCATGGAAATCGGAATTGATGTGGTTGTGGTTGATCACCATGTTGCCGAACCAGCCCTGCCAAAAGCTCTGGCTATTATTAATCCAAATCGACTTGATGAAGTCAGCCCTCATGGAAAATTAGCGGCGGTTGGGGTAACTTTTTTGCTGGCGGTTGCTCTTAACCGGGCACTCCGGAGACAAGGATGGTTTACCCAGTCTCGACCTGAACCGGATTTACGGCGTTGGCTGGATATTGTCGCCTTGGGAACGGTCTGTGATGTTGTTCCCCTTGTTGGGGTCAATAGAGCCCTTGTTGTTCAAGGCTTAAAAGTCATGGCTCATCGGGAAAACCCAGGTCTTGCTGCCCTCGCGGAAGTATCCGGAGTAACCGACGCTCCTACGGCTTATCATTTAGGATATGTCCTTGGTCCTCGCGTAAATGCGGGGGGGCGGGTTGGAGAGTCAGGCTTAGGGTCTTTGTTACTTTCAACGGACTCGTATGACGAAGCTTATATTTCTGCTGAAAAACTCAATGGCTATAACCTTGATCGTCGAGAAATCGAACTCAGAGTTCAAGAGGAAGCCACGCAGCAAGTTGAAGTTGGCGGGGCAAAATCTGAGTCGCTGGTTTTTGTTGCGGGAGAGGGGTGGCATCCTGGTGTCGTTGGAATCGTTGCGAGCCGATTGAAAGAACGTTACGGCGTTCCAGCATGTGTCTTGTCGATAAATGACGGCACGGCAACAGGATCGGGACGTTCGATCAAAGGGATTGATTTAGGTACAGCCGTCTTAGCCGCCACCCAATCAGGCTTGCTGACAAAAGGTGGCGGGCATGCCATGGCGGCGGGTTTTACCTTAGAAAAAAGCCAGCTAGAGGCTTTTAAATCTTTCCTTTCAGAAAGGTTTGCTCAACAAATAAAAGCCGAGAGTATTGTCCCGACCTTGAGCTTCGATGGGGCGATCTCAACCAAGGGGGCGACTGTCCGCCTTATTAACCAAATCGATCAGGTTGGCCCCTTTGGTGCCGGAAATCCTGAGCCTCGTTTTGCTATCCCTAATGCTGAGGTGGTTTATGCCAAAGCTGTGGGAAAAGAACAAAACCACCTAAGCTGCACCCTCACTAGCCCAGAAGGCGGACGCCTCAAAGCCATCGCTTTTAATGGCGTAGAAACCCCTTATGGGGCTGAAATGCTGAACAACCGGGAGGCTCGGTTCCACATTTCGGGAAAACTGCGCATCAATGAGTGGCAAGGCAACACCACACCACAATTATCCATAGATGATGCCGCTAAAGTATAGTTTTTAAACAACTTTGTTATTGCTTTAACTTGTTGTATTGTAGAATTATTCTAGCCTTGAGTAGGCGAAAATTACTATAAACTATATGAAAATGATAATATATTACGAAAATATGAGGCTCTTGTTAAGTAAAGGAGTATACTAACAAGAGATATGTTGGGTTTTACGCAGAAGGGCAGGCGAGGATTGACCTCGATTAATATAGAATGACGACTGAGATCATTAACGAAGTTGATCGAGATGATCCGCTATATATGTCACAAAAGGAAAATCGTCACCTCAAGGATACGATTATTGCCTTGCGTGACGAGTTAGAAGTGGAGCGAAATTCATCGAGTCAGAAAACGCAACAAGCCCTGCAACTCGCCAATAGTGAAATTCTCCAGCTCAAAGATACGGCTGGGGCTTTAAGAGATGAGCTGGAAGCTGTTCATTTTGAGACATCAAAAAAAGTCCAAGATGCGATCGTTACAGCAAATAGTGAGATCGTTGAATTAAAAGAGACCATTGCGTCGCTGAGAGATGAACTTGAGCATCAAAAGCATATGGCTGAAGATGCCAAAGACAAAGCGGCCCGTGCAAGTCGTGATGAGTTAAGGCAGTTACAAGAAACAATAGGTGAATTAAGGGATTCACTGGAGGGTAAGAATGGCTAACGGCGCACAGCCCGCTCCTTTAGAAGAGGAAATTCCTTTAGAGGAGGACGTAACGACTGAGGAAGTGGAGACAGTTCATACTGCTCGCCCCCAAACGGATGCCCAAAAACTGCGCCGGGCTGAATTGCTGCTGCAAGTTTCTAAAACGGTAGCCGGTATTGAGACACTTGAAGAAGTGTTGGCGACCCTTGTTAATATCGGCATGGAAGAAACTAATGCTGAACGTGGTACCTTGTTCCTCAACGATGAAACAACCAACGAACTCTATTCTCGCGTCACTCAGGGCGAATACACCCGCGAAATCAGACTGCTAAATAATTCAGGCGTTGCGGGAGCGGTGTTTAGTTCTGGTCAAGGCGAAATCATTCACGATGCCTATCAAGATGACCGTTTCAATCATACCATTGATAAGCAAACGGGTTACACCACCAGATCAATCCTTTGTGTTCCGGTTCGAACGGTAAAAGGAGAAGTGATTGGTGTCGCTCAAATTCTCAATAAGAAAGAAGGACAGTTTACGCCAGAAAACCTTTCCCTGCTTGAAGCTATAACTACTCAAGCCGCTGTCGCTCTACAAAGTGCTCAATTCGCTGAAACCATGCGGAAGTCTCGCCTTCAAGAATTGGCTTTCTTGGATATGGTTGCGGATATCACCTCTGAAATTGACCTCGGCCAGTTGCTGAAAAAAGTTATGGGTGAGGCAACAACCATGTTGAACGCTGAGCGTTCTACCTTATTTCTCAATGATGAGAAAACCAACGAGCTTTGGTCGCAAGTGGGTGAGGGACTCGAAACCACCCAAATCCGTTTCCCTAATCACTTAGGTATTGCCGGGGCGGTGTTTACGTCGGGTGATTCTGTTAATATTCGCCATGCTTATGCTGACCTTCGATTTAATCCGGCTTTTGATAAACAAACCGGGTACTTTACCCGTTCGATCCTTTGTGTTCCGGTGGTTAATAAAGATGGTAAGACCATTGGTGTTACTCAAATTTTGAATAAAAAAGGCGGTCCTTTTAACGATGAGGACGAATCCCGACTGAAAGCTTTTACGGCGCAAGTTTCTATCGGTCTCGAGAACGCGAAGCTCTTCGACGACGTTCAAAATATGAAGAACTACAATGAATCCATGCTGGAAAGTATGTCCAACGGCGTGATTACCATGGATGATAACCGGAAGGTGGTGACCTGTAATGCGGCGGGCTTGAAGGTTTTCAAAATTGAGGAAGACGATATTATCGGTAAACAAGCTGAGGAAATTTTCATTGGGGAGAATGACTGGCTGATTGATCAAATCGATAAAGTCGAGGAGAGCCAAGAACAAGAGCATCTCATGGATGCTGAGTTGACCATCGACGAAGAAGCGGTTTCAATCAACCTTACCGCACTTCCTTTGATAAGCTCTGAGAATAAAAAACTCGGCACCATGTTTATGATTGAAGATATCAGCTCTGAAAAACGAGTTAAATCAACCATGGCTCGTTACATGGACCCAGGTTTGGCGGATCAGCTACTCGGCAGTGGTGAAGAGCTTCTTGGCGGGGCCAACACTGAGGCCACCATCTTGTTCTCTGATATTCGCGGGTTCACCCCGCTTACTGAAGAGTTGGGTGCCCAAGGAACCGTTAGCCTGCTTAATGAATATTTCACCATCATGGTTGATTGCATCCAGCAGGAAGAAGGGATGCTCGATAAGTTTATCGGCGACGCCATTATGGCGGCCTTTGGGATTCCTATTTCCCATGACGATGACCCCGATCGGGCCATGCGAACCTCCATCAACATGATTACCAGCTTGCATGAATTTAACCGCGACAGGATTGAGAGAAAACTATTGCCCGTGAATATCGGCATTGGCTTGAATACGGACAGTGTGGTTTCCGGTAATATTGGTTCACCTAAACGTATGGACTACACGGTCATTGGCGATGGGGTGAATTTGGCGGCGCGTTTGGAGAGTGCCTGTAAACAATACAAAGCTCAAATCCTCATCAGTGCCAATACGAAAGAGAAGCTGAAAGGGACTTACCGAATGCGGGATGTTGATGATGTTGTCGTCAAAGGAAAGACCCAACCGGTACGGATATATGAAGTTCTTGATTACCATACAGACGAGTCGTTCCCTAACATGATGGATACTGTGAACTACTTCAATGAAGGCCGGAAACAGTATCATAATGGAAACTTTGAACAGTCTATTTTGGCTTTCCAAGAAGCTCTTAAGGCAAACCCAGGGGACGGCCTTGCTGAAGTCTATATTGGCCGGAATGAACAATTGATCGCTGACACTCCGAAAGAGTGGGATGGCGTTTGGGTCATGACCAGCAAGTAGTTTTGGGGCGTTTGTCGCTATGGGGGAATAGGGGCCGATGAATAAGCCCAGGGAGGCTACTCCGAGAAAAACGGCGACGGGAGCCATTTTACCTGATATTGGCGACGGAGAAGAGTTCGGCTTTTTCTTTACCGCGCCAGCAACCCACCACCTTTATTATCTCTTACCTTATATTCGTGCGACGAAACACCGCTCTGTGATGGTCTATAGTGCTTCCACTGTATATGTGAACACCTTATGCCGTACTTTCCCCGATATTAAGTTTTTTGTTTGCAGGAGCGATGATTTAACCGCAGCCCGAAATTTTTTAGATAATTACAAAATTCTTATGTTTTCTAATGGCTATCCCTGGTTTTCTGAAGGCGTGCAATCCGATTTAAACCCGCAAACTCTCTTGATGAGGGTATCCCATGGGTCTAGCCATAAATTTGCCGATGATGCAGGTTATTATACAGGAAATATGTACGCTTGGGACGGCATGGTGGTTCAGGGGCCTAAAGACGTTGATCTGTTCTATGAAATATATAAACAGCCCAAGGACAAACGCAGCTACGGTGACATGATCCACACAACACGGAGTCAAATGGGGCCTTTCGTCATCGTTCAGAGTGGATGCTTAAGGCTGAAGCAGTTTTTAAAACATTCTCCCTCCCCAGAAAAAATTCGCCAAACCTTTTCTTTCTTAGACCCTAAGAAGAAAACCATTTTGGTCATGCCAACCCATCCGACAAACGCACAGCGTACAAAAAACACCTATTCAGGGTTAAGTTTTTTTATTGAGCTCTTTGAAGCTATGGACAATGTGGAAGCGTATAATTTTCTGTTTAAGCTTCATCCAAATTTGGTTGAAGAGCCGGAACTTCTAAATACTTTGAAACAAATTTGTCAGCGAAAAAATGTACTCTTAAATTATGGTTTTTTAACCTCAGACTATTTGCCGATGATGAGCCTTGCCGATGTTTTAATTGCTGATCGGACAAGTGCAGTTATGGAGTTTATGCACTTCGATAAGCCGATTGTTTTTTTAGATAATACGCAGGAATGCCCACCTGAAATAGCATGGGATGATCTGCGTAACCCCTTTTGGACTTACCGCAATGGCCCGGTAATTTCTCCTGATACGCGAGATCAATTCGAAAATATTTTAGCGGCTGTTTTGATAAATGATAATTTTCATCAGGTGCGCAAAAAAAGTTTTAAATATGCCTTTGCCTCTGGAGGGACGCCCCAACAAATAATGGCGTCACTCCTTTTTCACCCTAAGGTGGCTCATGGCGTTAAAGAATAAAGATATCAGCACCATTATCCTTGCTGCCGGCTCAGGGGACCGTCTTGGGGGCAGAGGGAAGGCATTTCTTGAGGTTGCGGGTGAAACCTATATTGAACGGGCCGTTAAATTTTTTGCAAAATTCTCCGAACAGATTGTGGTTACCTTAGAGGCCGCCGAACTGGCTAACTTACAAACGAAGTTTACGCTGCTCCCGTGTAAATTTATTCCAGGGGGAGAAACCCGCCAGAAATCTTTTGCAATTGCCTTGAATTATGTTGCGGGTGAAACTGTCCTGATTCATGATGTTGCCCGGCCTCTCATGACCCTCGATATTACTCAGCGGGTATTATATTTTGCAGAAGATCATGTCGCCGTTGCCCCTGTCGTCTCTGTGAAAAATAGGGATTTATTATCTTATACGGTAGATGGTTTTTTTGAGGCTCCGGTCTCTCTGGAGAACCTTGTGACAGTGCAGACACCTCAAGCTTATCGCCGAGATATTCTGCTCAAGACGATGGCAGCAACCCTGCAGCAGGGGTGGGAGGAAAAGGGCATCGTTCCTTTGGTTAAGAGGGCTGGTTTTGCGGTCAAAACAATTGAGGGTGATCGAGAAAACCTCAAGGTAACTTACCCAGAAGATATTGCCATAGCAGAAAAAATTATAAAAAGCCGGGAAACCATTTGATTGTTGGAAGTGGGGTGTGATCTAGGGGTGAAAGTTTTGGGATCAAAAGCCCGCAAGGATTGAGTAATTTGGATCAAATGGTTTAAGCGGTCTAAAAAAATGTTTGTTTTATGTTAAAACATTGGAAATTGGCCCCTAATCCATCTTTTAGTGTTGTTTCGTTGCTCTTGTTGGTTATTCTGAGGGCTTGGGGAAATAGATAATAGTAAACGAAATCTGATCGGGGTATCGATGTCGGCCAAAAAAGCTCCAACAAATGAAGAACGGCAATTAAAAGCACTGCCGCTGGATGATGATCGGGATTCCTTATCCGTTCTTCCGCTGAATATGATTCCTTTAGAGACAAAATCATTGCGGACAGCGCGCATGATTAAAAATGTGCGCCTTGAGTCTGTTATTGAGCTTTTTAAAAATGATGAAGGCACGGGAAGCGGTCAATACTATATTCAGGATTTAGGCCCGGTTTTTAATTGGCCACAGGATGGTGATGTTCCTGACCGTGGTATCTTGATGAAGTTGGCTCTTCTCCATAGCTACGACGTCTTTAGCTTGCGTATTTCATTGCGGGAATATGGTATTGAAGTTAATGAAATTGATTCCCTAAAACTCTCCGCAGAAAAAAATGCCACGCTTACAGGCTATATGGGAAAATTTACCCGTCCTTTGATTTCCCAAATTTATGGCAGCGATGTCGAATTCCAAGATTTCTCCGATATTTTAGCTTTGTTTAAAAATCCAGATAAGACAAAAGCCCTCACTTCATTGCAGCAGATGGCGGATAAGCTTGAAATTGAAGTTATGCAGGTGCCGGCTTTCCTTGAAGATTATGGCGATATTTTCTTGTCGCTTTCCTACTATCGTCAATGCTTGGATAGTATGGGGCCGATTATGGAAAACTTCTTGGAATCATTGACCGATATTCGTAAAAATTGGCAGCTTAAGAATGATCGCAATACCATGAATACTTGCGATATGGTTGAAGATACCATGAACAATCTGACGGCTGAAATTACGGGTCGCTTTGAAAACTTTGACCGTAGTACGAACGAAATGTGGGACAACCTGTCCGCAGAAAAATTCCGCCGGGTTGAAGAATTGATTAAAAACTATCATACCACAATCGGCGGCGTTCTTTGTGCTCTTTGGGTGAAAATGGATGCCTTCCAAAGGCTCTTCCCCAAGCCGGATTCTGGTGGTCCTGTGAAACGTGCAGAGTTCATCATGTCTGAAATGAAGCAAGGTCTAGACAGAATTCAAAAAATCGAAGGTTCTGCTCCAATGCTTGCAGGTATTGACGACTAACGCTAACCTCTAAGCTTCACTTTATGGCTGGAGGCGTGTGATATGACCATCGATCTCAACATCAAAACAGGGAATGCCCACCCAGAGATGGTTGAGGCCTTTACGAGGATGTATGAGGCATCCAGGCATCAACCTGCGCCCGATTACTCTATCCGTATGGAACGCCTTGATAAACTCCTGGCAATGGTCCGGACCAATCAAGACGAAATCATTTCAGCGATCAGTGAAGATTTTGGCAATCGGTCCAGTCATGAAAGTACTCTGGCTGAAATATTCACAACTATTTCTGGGATCAAACACAGTAAGTCTCATTTAAAGAAATGGATGGCACCTCGTCGCCGTCCTGTGTCTTGGGTCTTTAAACCCGCTAAAGCACGTATTCAGTATCAACCCCTTGGTGTTGTTGGTATTATTGTCCCGTGGAATTATCCGATTAATCTCGCTATGCTTCCCTTAGAAGCCGCTCTCGCTGCGGGAAATCGGGTCATGATAAAGCCCTCAGAATTCACCCCAAAAACCAGTGCCTTGATCTCTAAGTTACTGGCTGAAATTTTTGATTCAGACTTGGTGACTGTTGTTGAAGGGGGGGCTGAGGTTGCTGAAAGCTTCTCCCATCTTCCATTCGATCATTTGCTTTTCACTGGATCGACGTCTGTCGGTCATCACGTTATGCGGGCCGCTAGTGAGAACCTCACGCCTGTAACCTTGGAGCTTGGGGGAAAATCTCCGGCTATTGTTCATGAGGCGTACCCCTTAGAGAAAGCTCTTCGCAGCATTTTGGTCGGCAAATTGATGAACGCGGGGCAAACCTGTATTGCCCCAGATTACCTGATGCTTCCTAAAGGGAGGGTGGATGAAGCAAAGGATATAGCAACAAAAATTGTAACTAAACTTTATCCTTCCCTTGAAAATAACCCTGATTATACCTCAATTATAAATGAGCGCCATTACGCGCGCATAACCAATCTAATCAACGAAGCCCGGGAAAAAGGGGCTTCCATTTTTGAGATCAATCCTGGCAACGAAAAATTATCGGAACAAGGCCGGAAAATTGCCCCGACTTTGGTCTTTGATGGCAATGATGAAATGATGGTGATGCGGGATGAGATTTTCGGTCCTGTTCTACCGATTGTCACCTATGAGACCCTTGAGGAGGCCATAAGCTATGTGAACAACCGCCCCCGGCCTTTAGCTCTTTATTATTTTGATAAAGATAAGAACCGTATTGAAAAGGTTCTCAATGAAACTGTTTCTGGCGGGGTGAGTATCAATGAAACACTCCTTCATATTGCCCAGGAAGACCTCCCCTTTGGTGGTATCGGGCCCAGCGGTATGGGGCATTATCACGGTAAAGAAGGGTTTGAGACTTTTTCAAAGAAAAAAGGGGTGTTTTACCAATCAGGAATTAATGGCTCAGCTTTACTGCACCCTCCCTACGGTAAAAGAGTTGAATTGATGATGAAAACGTTGATTGGGCGATGATATATCAATCCAGGGTTTGATTTAGCTCCAGATTATGGCAGCCAAATTTACGATAAGTAGATATGTATACTTTCGTTCCGTGGACGAGGCTCAGATAATAGGTTAGGCTGCCTCTGTTAACTTTTAGTGAGAGCCGTGAGTGAAAAGTGAGCGAATTGGACGACCAGCGTCAACAGCCTATTGATAGTGAATACCTTTTCCGCCTTGCGCGGCAAAAATCAGAAGACAGCCGAACTGCCCTGGCAGCCACCATATCTGATTTGTTTGAGGAAAGGCAAAATGCTCTGTCTGAGCGGGAACGAACCCTCATGTTCGACATCCTGCGTAATGTTGTCCTTGAAGTAGAAGTTAAAGTCCGCAAACGCTTGAGTGAAAGATTAGGGGGGTTCCTTGATGCCCCTGAAGAACTTATTAAAATCCTTGCAAATGATTCTATCGAAGTTGCCTATCCGGTCCTGACGAAAAGCAAAGTCTTGCGTGATACTCATCTCATTGAGGTCGTCCAAAACAGAACCCTTGAACATCAGTTGGCTGTTGCCATCCGTGAAGATGTGAGTGAGGAGGTTTCTCAGGAGCTTGTAAACACTGGTCAAACTGGCGTGATAAGCACACTACTAAAAAACCCCAGTGCAAAAATTTCAAAGGCAACCATGGAATATGTCGTTGCCCGCTCTAAAGATGAAGACAGCTATCAAGAGCCGCTCCTGCATCGCCGGGATTTATCTCCGGAAATGGCTGAGCAGATGTTTCTCTGGGTTTCTGCCGCTTTACGTCAGTATATTTTAAACAACTTTCCCCTTGATCAACTGACCATTGATAATCTTTTGGAGCAGGTAGCCCTTGAAGAAATTGGTGAGGGTAAAATAAGCAGAGAAGAAGATAAAACCGCCCAGGCCCTGTCACAAGAACTCGACAATGAAGGTTTGCTTGAACCAAGCATGTTGTTGACGGCCTTAAGAGATGGGGAGGTTCCCCTCTTTGTTTCTATGTTCTGTCGCATGACCAAACTCCGCGAGACCCTTGCTATGCGGGTCTTGTTCGAGCCGGGAGGGGAAGGGCTGGCTATTTCGTGCAAAGCAATTGGTATAGACCGTTTTACATTTGCTGAAATTTTCAACCAAACACGAAAAGCCCGTGTGGGGCCTCAAGGGCCATCAAGACCTGATACAGAGCAGATCATGTCTTTATATTCGCGAATGACCAAAGATTCCGCCGCTAAAGTTCTTCGCCAATGGCAGCGTAATACAGATTATCTTGCTGCCATTCGCCAGATGGAATTAGACCAATAATTCTGGGCGTTATCCCTTGAAAAAAGCCTTTACCTTAAAGAATTCAGCCGCTTTTTCAGCCGCTTCTTGAAAGGTTGTGTAGATTTTATCCGTTGTCGCTAAGGCGGGGACTGTGACCATCAGGTTTTCAAGGTACCCAAAATTTTCAACTTCGTCTGCTGTTGGGTCTCGCCACTTGCCGTCGTCGCCTTGTCTCACATTGCCGCCATAAGCCCCTGTTGTCCGGGCGAGATAGTCACGGTTATCCATTGACCAGGCGATAATGGGCTTGCCTAAGGCCGCTCCATACCCGATTTCAAAGGCACAGCCGGGATCTAAGGAAATCCCTCTGAAGGGAGTAATATTTACGATAAGCAGGGATGACTGCTCAATTAGGGAGATATTTTTCTTGTAGATGCCTTCTGGCGATTCCTCAAGGTGGTCCAGGGGGGTAAGGGCTGTAAATCCAAGACTTGAACATATTCCCTGCATTTCAGGGATACGCTTGGTTGCCTCAAAGTGAAACACTTCAGGTCCAGCTAGATAAACCTGGTTTTCATTCGTCATGGGTAAATTCCTAAAGTTAACGCTGGCGTCTTTCCGGTCCTGTATATTTAGGACGGTTATTTAATTCTTCCATAGCTTCTTCATCGTCTGGGTCAACTAAATCTTCCACACGATAGGGCCAAGTGTATTTTTGGATGACTTTTTCATCGGAATCAATATCGCCATCTTCATAATGCTGCATGGTTCGCTCAACAATGAGGTCAACAAAACCGTCTGTGACCTGACGAACAACGGTGGGGTCCTGGAGGTACTCTTTGCCGAATAATTTTTCCTGTAAGGGCCCTTTGTTGGTGGTGACAAAAGCGAAAAGCAGGTTGATGAATTCGACTTTGTCCAGATAAGTTGGCAATAGCGACATGGTCTCCTTAAGGACGGTATAAACTAAATTTGGGAAGACTTCAGTCCGGGGGTCTTCCGATACCTGAGAAACAATATCAGAATAGTATCCGGCTTTTTCCCCGTCCAGATTTCCTAAAGCTGCGTCGGCTATGCGTTTATGCATTCTGCAAAATTCTCCAATTTAGTCTTAAAGTTATCTTAGAGTCTGTGGAGCTTGGAATCAATTCTTGCCGTGAAGGAAAGGTAAAGCTACAAATCCGCAAGGGTAAAATTTAGGAGTTGTTTTATGCGTGCTGAAATCGAAACCATGGTCAATGAAATGAAGCAGTCAGTCGAACTGCTGAGGAGGCATCTTTGACTACGACCAAGCCGTACTCCGCCTTGAAGAGCTAAATCACCTCGCCGAAGACCCAAGCTTGTGGGATGATTCCCAAAAAGCCCAAGCGGTTATGCGTGAGCGTACCCAACTTGAAGCCAGTATTAAATCAGTCGATGAGATCGTCCAGAACCTGGATGATAATGTGGAATTGATTGAACTCGGCGAGATGGAAGATGATACCGATATCGTGACGGAGGCAGAAACCGCTCTCCAGGGTTTGCAAACCAAAGTGGCTAAAGCCGAGCTGCAAACCTTGTTGTCGGGGGAGGCTGACGCTAATGATACCTATCTTGAAATTCATGCGGGTGCTGGCGGGACCGAGGCCCAGGATTGGGCTTTGATGCTCCAACGGATGTATTCCCGTTGGGCGGAACAGCATGATTATAAAATTGACTTAATTGAAGAAAGCCCCGGTGAAGAAGCGGGAATCAAATCAGCAACTCTCCGCATATCAGGGCATAATGCTTATGGGTGGCTTAAGACAGAAAGTGGTGTGCATCGTTTGGTGCGTATTTCTCCTTTCGATTCCAACGCCCGACGTCACACCAGCTTTACCTCTGTCGGGGTTTATCCACATATCGACGATGACATTGAAGTGGAAGTTGAAGACAAAGATATTCGGGTTGATACCTATCGGGCTTCAGGGGCGGGGGGACAACATATTAATAAAACCGACAGTGCTGTCCGCATGACCCACGTTCCGACGGGCATTGTCGTCCAGTGTCAGAACGATCGCTCTCAGCACAAAAACCGTGCCAACGCTCTGTCTATGCTTAAAGCGCGTCTTTACGACTTGGAACTCCAACGCCGGGAAGATGCGACCAAAGCGGAACACGACGCTAAAACCGATATCGGGTGGGGTCACCAAATCCGTTCCTATGTCTTGCAACCCTATCAAATGATTAAAGACCTCAGGACCAATAAAGAAACCAGCAATACCTCAGCTTTCTTAGATGGGGACCTAGATGATTTCTTGGCAGCCTCATTGGCTGAACGGGTCGCGGGGAACAAGGAAGAGGACTAGGGTGTTTTTTGATTAGGTATACTCATTTGATGGAGGCAAATGAACGTTTTGGGTAGGAGCGGTGCGCCGAGCGATGTGGTTCATCGTTCAAGCATAGCGACGCCCTCCAAAACGTTCAGATGCCCCACCGAAGGCCGGGTTCTTTTGATTTGTGGCTGCGTTAGGCTACTTGAACGATGAACCACATCGTCCTGCGCACCCTGCCTAACCACAAATCAAAATAATCCCGGTCAAATGAGTATACCTAATCAAAAAACACCCTAGGCTTTTCTTTTGATTGCATTAGCCTTTAAGTTGTTGTGAGATAGATTTAAGTAAAAAAACCTTCAACCGCCTTCATAGTATTCTCGATCCATCCCGGCGCGGTCTCTTGCTTGGGTGTTAAAGGGTGGTTTGAGGACGGATTTTGTATTCTGGATTACAAGTTCTTTGAAAGTATTAATGGGGTGAAGACCGCGTTGTTTTGTTAAGTGCTCAAACCACCTCACCCCCGCAGCCACATGGCTGATTTCATCTTCACAAATTCGGGCCATAATCTGGGCTGTTTCACAGTCGCCTTGTTTGGTGAGGCGTTCAACTGTAGCCGGGGTGGTGTCCAATCCACGGGCTTCAAACAGCATGGGCATTAGGCCCATACGCCGCAAGACATCATCGGATGTTTTGACGGCGGTATCCCATAAGCCGTTGTGGGCTGGAAGATCACCATAGTTTGCTCCCAACGAATTCAAACGATTTTCCAACAGCTCGAAATGGGTTGCTTCATCGTCAGCAACCCTTACCCAATCATCACAAAATTCTTTTGGCATGTCAGGCCCAAACCGGGCGACGGCATCCCAGGCAATATCGATGGCATTAAGTTCGATATGGGCGATGGCATGGAGAAGGGCGATTTTTCCGGCTCCGGCAGCAGACTTCCGCTTAGGCATATGGCGGGGAGAGAGCAATTCAGGACGTGCGGGACGGGCAGGGTGTTCTGGCGGTGAGGCCCGCCCGACCTCGGTGATTTCTCCGTCCCGCCATGCCTGAGCATAGAGCCGGGTTTTAGCTACCTTTTCAGCCGGAGACTGTTCGTTAAGAACCAGACATGCAGCTTCACTTAGTGGTATCATATTTAAAGAGCTTGTGCAGCTTCAAGAACGGCTTCCACATGGCCTTTCACCCGCACCTTGGTCCATATTTTGGCTATTTTTCCATCTTTATCAATGAGGAAGGTCGAACGTACAATGCCCATATAGGTCTTGCCATAGTTCTTCTTTTCCTGCCAAACCCCATAGTCGTTGCATAATGTACCTTCTTCGTCAGAAAGCAGAGGGAAATTGATTTCCTGCTTGGCAACAAAGTTATCATGGCGTTTAACACTATCCTTAGACGCCCCAATAACCACCGTGTCAGCAGCCTCAAAAGCTTTCAAATTATCCCGAAATCCCTGAGCCTCCGTCGTGCAACCGGGTGTGCTGTCCTTGGGATAAAAATAAAGCACAACGTTCTTGCCCTTAAAGCTATCCAGAGAAAGAGTTTCTCCGCCGTTAATAGGGAGGTTAAAGCTGGGGGCAATGTCGCCTACATTCAGTTCTATGGTCATGTGTCATTTTCCAGTAGTTTTGCTGCCGGGATGGCGATGTGGGTTTGGTAGATTTGGGTAACGATTTGGGCTGTTTTTTCCATGCGGGCAAAGAGGGTTTCAAAGTCTTTTTCACCTGTTGTTTTCACCAGAGCCGCTTGAAGCCCCGGAGAAATTTCTTTTTCCCGATCTTTGTTAAAGTATCCCTCAATGGTTAGGCGTAACATGCATTGGATTGATTGCCAAAGCCCAAGAGCATCAATGAGCTGTTGAGTGGTGGTTGGGTCCAAAGCATCAATTGAGGCGAGATTTCTTAAGGCTGTTTCTGTGCTTCGGCTAAGAACTTCAGGGTGGGTTGGGGCGTGTTTCAGTAATAAATATTGCACCAGGAACTCAATATCAACCAGGCCGCCACGATAGAGTTTTACCTCCCAAATAAAATCGGTGTGACGTTCTTTATCCATGCGCTCCCGCATCTCCGCAACATCTTTGAGGAGGGTGTCAGGATCACGCTCCCGCACAAGAACATCCCGTGTGACCTCATCAGCTTTTCCCCGAATTTCCTTTGGCCCGGTGACCATTCGGGCACGGGTGAGGGCCATGTGTTCCCAAGTCCAGGCGGACTCAGCATGGTATTTCACAAAGGATTCCATCTTGGAGGCGATGGGGCCCGAATTGCCGGAAGGCCGCAAGCGCATATCCACTTCGTAAAGGGTGCCGTCTCCCATGGGGGCCGTAATGGCATTGATGAAGCGTTGGCTTAGCCTCGCGAAATATTGGGTGACCATCAAAGGTTTTTCCCCATCAGAACTGTTTGCATCCTCCGGGCAGTCATAAACATAAACCAAGTCAAGGTCCGAACTGGGGGTCATTTCCTGGCTGCCTAACTTGCCCATGGCCATCACCGCCATGCCCCCTCCAGGAACAACCCCATGTTTGCTGGCAAATTCTTTTTCAATAAAAGGCTGGAGGGAGGCTAAGGCACCTTCGGCTACGTTGCTGTAGGCGAGGCTGGCCTCTTTGGCATTGACCACCCCTTTAAGCAATTGAACGCCAATTTGGAATTTTCGGTCATTGGTCCAGCGACGGCTCACCTCAAGAACTTCCTGTTGGTCTTGGGCATGAGTCAGTTCGGCCGTTAATTCTTCAATCAGTTCTTGAGTGCCGGGCAATGGCGCAAAGAAATCTGAGGTCAAAACGCTTTCCATTAAAGCCGGATGACGGCTGAGGTGGACCGCAAGACGAGGGGCTCCCCCCATAAGTTCTGCTACCATGTTCAAGAGCTCAGGGTTTGAGTGGAACATAGAGAAAAGCTGAACCCCGGATGGCAGCTTTGAGAGGAATTCGTCAAATTTATTAAAGGCAGAATCAGGGTCGACCATTTGGCTCAAAGCGAAAAGCAAAGTCGGCTTAAGCTCCGTCAACATTTGTCGGGTGCGTGAAGATCGGGTGCTGCGGTAGTGCCCATGATGCCAGCCGCGAATGGTCTCATCGACGGATTTGGCATTTTTAAAGCCGAGTTTTTCGAGGGTCTGTAAGGTTTCCGGATCGGGATCGCCTCCTGTAAAAACCAGATTACCTTCCACTTCTCCACCGGCACTTAGCGAAGGAGAGTCCTCAAACAATCTTTCATAATGCCCTTCTACACGTTTGAGGTGGAAGAGGAGGTCTTTGGTAAAGGCTTTGGCGTCAGGATATCCCAGGAAAATAGAAACCTCTTCTAGATCGGTATCCTCTTCCGGCAGGCTATGGGTTTGAGCATCGTTAATCATTTGCAGCCGATGTTCTGCGCGACGAAGGAAATAGTAGGACTCAGTCATTTCTCTTTCGGCTTCAGGTGTGATGCGTTCTTCAGCAGCGAGGGCAGAAAGGCTGTCGCAGGTCATGATATTGCGAAGGGCTCTGTTGCGCCCCCCCCAAATTAATTGTTGGGTTTGGGCATAGAATTCGATTTCACGGATTCCTCCCCGCCCCAGTTTGAGGTTGTGGCCCCTAACGGTGATTTTAGAGCCTCCCCGTCGGGCGTTGATCTGGCGTTTGATAGAGTGAATATCCTGGATCGAGGCAAAGTCGAGATTTTTCCGCCAAATAAAGGGCTTCAGGCGATCAAGGAAACCTTGCCCGGCCTTAATATCACCCGCAACAGGGCGGGCCTTAATCATAGCGGCCCGTTCCCAGTTTTGCCCCAGACTTTCGTAATAGACCTCGGCTGCATTAACCGAAAGGGCAAGGGGGGTCGAACGGGGATCCGGTCGCAATCTTAAATCGGTACGAAAGACGTACCCATCGGCAGTTCGCTCATCAATAAGTTTAACCAGATGGCGGGTCAGGCGAACAAAAGCCGTTTGCAGCTCGTAGGGCTCTTTGGTCTCAATTATTTCATCATCAAACAAAATGATAAGATCAATATCACTTGAATAGTTAAGCTCTTTTGCGCCCAATTTCCCCATGCCCAAAACAACCAAACCCGAGCCAACTTCTGGGGTTTCAGGGTTAGGAAGTATGAGAGTCCCTCGGTGATGCATCTGTAACAAAAGGGGGCGAATGGCGATGTCTAAAGCGCGACCTGCAAAAATGCTTAACGTATCTGTGACTTTGAACAAAGGCCAGTGACCAGAGATATCGGCGACTCCGGTGAGAAGGGCAATACGGTGCTTGGCAATTCTAAGCTGCTTGCTTACCTCAACTAAGTCCTCAGAATCCTTGAGTTTTTTGTCTAATTCCTTATAAACAAAGTCAAGAGCTTCGTCGGGACCCTTTTGGGCGACGAGGCACATAAATGTTGGGTCACTGGTTGCGCAGTGGGTGAGAAAAGGACTGTTTCCGAAAATGGCATCTAACAGGAATAATCCCTGTGTATCGCTACTAAGTTTTAACCCAAAGTCAGCTACACTGGGTTCGCTGGTCTCTAAGGCATCGTGCCAATGTGATCGCCCAAGGCTGGAAAGCTCGGCGTTTGCAGCTTTTGGGAGTTGGCTTTGTTTTAGTTGTTGGTAAAATTCGGACATTCATTTTTTCCCATAATTTTGGCAAGAGTGCTTTATTGGGAGGTTTCGGTCAAGTTGGCTTTGCGTAAGGATATTATTCGTTGATCCGTCAAACCCTTCGGGGACTTTTGCAGGTTATTGGTGGATTAGGGGCGGGCTTTGCTATTGTCTTTGCCTATGCCGCTTGGCAGCTGTCTACAGGGCCTATTTCACTCGGGTTCCTCAATGAATATATCGAGAATTCTTTAACGCCCCGCAATGGTTCTTTCAAGGTTCACCTTAAGGATACGGTGCTCACTTGGGCGGGTTGGCAACGTAACTTAGATATCCGGGTCACCGGGGTGGCCCTTGTCGGTAAAAATGGCAAAACTATTGCCACTGTGCCTGAACTTTCCCTTTCTGTCAGTGCCCAAGCTTTACTTGAAAAGAAACTTGCCCCTCGTACAATTGAACTTTTTGGCCCGAAGCTTCATCTTATAAGACAAACAAACGGTTTCCTTGAAGTCGGGCTGGGGGAATCGGATAAATCCCAAATTACCAAAGGGGAAGACCCCTCAGCTTTTGTCTCTGAATTTCTCCGTCGTATTGATGAAGAACCAGACCCTGCACGGCCTTTAAGCTACTTGAGTAGAGTAAGTATATCCCATGCCAGCATAGAAATACGCGATCTAAAGTCGCAAGTGACCTGGCTTGCACCAGGGTCGGAAATTTTTATAGAACGAACCCCAGAAGGCCTTTCTGCCGAAGCCGCCCTAAATGTTCAGGTTGACGGTGATAGCTTTGCCTTAACTCTGGTTGGGGCCTATTTGAGTGACAAACACCGTTTTGACTTTGGGGTTGATTTTGATGAGGCTAACCCGGCCCTGTTTTCAAACTTCTTTGAAGATGTGAAGGCTTTGCGAATACTTGATATGCCTCTGCAGGGAACTTTGGCAGGGAGTGTTGGGCTTGATTGGAACTTTTCCTCATTCACCTTTGATATTTCTGGTGAAAAGGGCGTTGTAAAAATCCCTCAGCCTGCGGAACAAAGCATTCCGACCAAAGAGTTTGCTGTTGTTGGTATGGTCAATAATGACCGTAAAGAGATTTCTATCAGTAAGCTATCAGTGGTTTTTGAGAAAGGGGCCTCCATAACGGTTCCTGAACCGATTAACCACACATGGCCTCTTGCTTCAATCGAGGGGAAAGGGCGGTATCGCCAAAACTTTACCGGACACCTAGAACTAGACAGGCTCACTATTGACCTCGGGGGTCCCGTTGCCTCTATTTCGACACGTCTTGATGGCATTGGTGGGGAAATGACGGTGGAAGGGAGTGGGCGTCTTCAGGATGTAAAAATTGATGAGGTTAAAAAATATTGGCCGCAATCAATGGGAACTGACGCCTGGACATGGACAGTTGCTAATCTTTCCAAGGGCACAGTTGTTGAAGCTAACGCTCAGTTAACTGCTCGGGTTACACCTGAAGGTCAAGGGCAGGTCTTGTCCCTGGGCGGAGATATGACCCTTGAGAACGTTACCGTCGATTATCTTTCTCCCATGCCGAAGGTGACGGGGGTCGATGGGACTGTTGAGTTTGATACCAACAGGTTTGATATTACGGTTACAAATGGGAATGCTAATGGGCTTGCTCTGGAAAAGGGGTTTGTCGGCTTGAGCGGTATGGATCAAGTTGACCAGTATGCTGATATCAGCCTCACCGTGACGGGACCTTTGGAAAATGCCTTAGGGTTGGTTGATAGCAAACCTCTTGGCTATGCTTCTGCTCTCGGTATTGACCCAACAAAAACCAAAGGAAGCTCGTCGACCAATCTTAAATTAGATTTCATACTGGAAAAAACCCTGACTTTTGAAGGCGTTGAGGTTAAAGCTTCGTCTATTTTGGAAGATGTTCACATTGATGATGCGGTTATGGGCTTAAATATATCCAAGGGCCGTCTCAGCTTGGATGTAGATAAAAAATCGATGCGCATTGGGGGTGTTAGCCAACTGGGAACAATTCCGGTTACCCTCCGTTGGGAAGAAAATTTTGAGAAGTTAGCATCTTATAAATCCCGCACCTCTATTCATGGCACCGTAAATGATAGCCAATTAGTCAAGGAACTAGGTTTGGATTTTCCTCCTTTTTCAGGGGGATATCTCACCGGGGTTACAGCAGCCAGTGTGGTGGCGACAGAAGATCATGGCGGAAAGACAGACTTAGATATTCAGCTTGATTTAACCGAAGCGGAACTCGCCCTTCCTTTGTTTGACTGGGCTAAAGGCTCAGGGGAACCTGGAAAAGCCAGGGTACGTCTCGAAGCGAAAGATCAGAAAATTTTGGGTGTTAATGAATTTACGGTTGATGCCGCTGGCCTAAAAGCTTCTGGGGCAATAGCCTTAAATAAAGGAATGACGGGGGTAAAAGCGATCCGAGTAGATCACCTTACGCATGATCGGACTGATATTAGCGGAACTGTTGTCCCGGTTGGTGATAAAGGATGGGATATTGACCTCCATGGTAAGGGGTTAGACTTGTCGCCGGTCAGAAAAACACTCTTTACGCCAAATAATAAGGGTCCAAATAATAAGGGTAAAGGTGTCGCAGGGGCAGAAATTCCCCCAGTTACTTTTTCTTTCAGTATTGGCAAAGTTTGGTTGGATACAGACAAAATCATAAATCAAGCCACGGGGGCTTTTTCATATGATGGAAATGTCTGGCAATCTGCCATTCTTGATGGCTGGGTGGCAGATAATAAATCCGTTCGATTAATTATTGAACCAATAGGAAATGGACGAAACCTGTTAGTCACTTCTGATGATGCTGGGGAAAGCCTAAGGGTCCTGGATTTGATGGAGAATATGCATGGTGGGATATTACAACTTACAGGGCACTTTGATGATAGTTTAATTGGGTCGCCTTTGGAGGGCCAGTTATCGGTTTCTAATTTCCGAGTTGTTGACGCGCCTGTCTTGGCTCACATTGTCTCTATCATGGCCTTAACGGGAATCCTTGAAGCCTTGGGGGGAGAGGGGATTGCCTTTAACAGGTTGTCGGCACCTTTCGTCTATAATCAAGGGATCCTAAACGTGAAGGATGCCAGAGCGAACGGCCTTTCTTTGGGAATGACAGCCTCTGGAAAAGTTTATACGGATGCTGAGTTCGTCGATCTAAAAGGGACCTTGGTTCCGGCTTATGTTTTCAACAGTCTGCTTGGTAATATTCCGATCCTTGGTAAATTATTTACAGGTGGTGAAAAGGGGGGGGGGATATTTGCGGCGAATTACAACGTGACAGGCCCTCTTAACCAACCAACAGCAAAAGTGGATACCTTGACGACATTAGCCCCAAGTTTTTTACGAAACCTGTTCAAAGGGTCGGAGGTTTTACCGCCTGGGCATGAAGAGGAATTTAAGTTGCCTGACCTCGAAGGGCTGTCTGATAAGCAAAGTGAAAAGGGTGGAAATGCCCTTGCGAACTGACCTCGATATGGAAGGCTTGAAAAAGAAGCTCAAGTTGGCACAAAAAGAGTTGACCTCTGTTGCCGGAACAAGTGAAGACGCGAAGAAACCTGTGGAACTGGACCAAACTACCCAAGGTCGGCTTTCACGTATGGATGCTCTACAGGTTCAGGCGATGGCTGTTGAAACCGACCGCCGACGCCTCGTTAAAATTCAACGGATAGAAGCTGCTCTTAAACGTATAGCTGATGATGACTATGGTTATTGTGCTTCCTGTGATGAGGAAATCCCGGCGAAGCGGCTAGAGTTTGACCCCGCCGCTGCCGTTTGTATTGACTGCGCTAAATAGGCCTAAACAGGTTTGACAATCACGTGCCGTTTTTTTCCTGCAGATAATTTAATTACACCCTCAGCGTTCAGGTCTAGTAGGTTAATTTCCTGGTTTTCTGATTTGATTTGGATGTCATTCAGTTTAGCCCCCCCGCCTTTCACAAGGCGCTTGGCTTCCCCGCCAGAGCTTGCGAGTTCTACTTTGCGGAAAAGTTGGAAAGCGGCGATGCCTTCTTCCAGTTCAGCCTTGGGAACTGCAAAGGTTGGCAGGCCGGCCCCAAGTTTTCCTTCTTCAAAAGTCTTTTGGGCGGTCTCCTGGGCCGCTAGAGCGGCTTCCTGACCATGGCAAAGAGTTGTCGCAGCCGTGGCGAGAGTTTTCTTTACTTCATTGATCTCAGCCCCCTGGGCGGCCTCTAGCTTGGAAATTTCCTCAAGAGGTATATTGGTAAACAAGCGAAGGAATTTCCCGACATCGGCATCTTCTGTATTGCGCCAGTACTGCCAGTAGTCATAGGGCGTCAACATATCTTCATTGAGCCAAATAGCACCATCTGCAGTTTTGCCCATCTTGGCCCCAGAAGCTGTGGTCATGAGGGGGACTGTCAGACCAAAGGCGGGTTTGCTGTCAACACGCCGGATCAGCTCAACCCCATTGATGATATTCCCCCATTGGTCTGACCCGCCCATTTGCATGGCGCAGTCATTGCGGCGATTAAGTTCAAGGAAATCATAAGCTTGAAGAATCATGTAGTTGAACTCAAGGAATGTCAGAGGTTGTTCGCGCTCTAAACGCAGCTTTACGCTGTCAAAGGACATCATCCGGTTGATGGTAAAGTGAGGCCCGAATTCACGCAGGAAGTCGATATATTGAAGTTCTTTGAGCCAATCATCATTATTGACCATGATGGCATCTGTTGGGCCATCACCGAAGGTCAGGAACTTCGAGAAGATTTTTTTAATACCCGCCATGTTTTCGGCGATTTTCTCTTCGGTAAGCATCCGCCGAGACTCATCTTTTCCTGAAGGGTCGCCAACTTTTGTTGTTCCGCCGCCCATGAGGACAACAGGCTTGTGACCTGTTTGCTGAAACAAGCGCAGGAGCATGATGGGAACCATTGACCCCACATGGAGGCTTGGGGCAGTGCAATCAAAGCCGATATAGGCCGTTATAGGGCCTTGCATGGCGCGTTCATCAAGGGCTTCCAGGTCCGTGCATTGGTGAAGGAAACCACGTTCCACAATGGCGCGAACAAAGTCTGAGCGATAGGTGGTCATGTGCTTACAAAGCCCTTAAAGTAAGAAAATCGAAAGAAAACTCCGCCAAACTCTTGTTGGAGGCGGCGCTAATTAGCACAATCACCCCTTCGGTACAACTGGAGCAATAGATAAAGTGGCAAAAATGCAGACCTGCATTGGTTTAATGAGCGGCACATCGTTGGATGGGGTCGATATTGCCCTGCTTAAAACCGACGGCATTAAGATTGATTCGTTTGGTCCCTCTGCCACCTACCCCTATGAGGCCAATACCAAAAAAGCGATTATGGACCTGTTCGGCGATAAGGAAGGGGACGTAAAGATAGCTGAAACGTCTCTGACCTGGACCCATGTTAGTGCCATTTTTGATTTTCTTTCTAACAATAAGATTGATGTCTCAGGTGTGGACCTGATTGGTTTCCACGGACAGACAATTTACCACCGCCCAGAAGAAGGCATTACCCGCCAAATAGGCAATGGGCAACTCCTGGCTGATGAGACGGGGGTAGAGGTGATTTGTGATTTCCGGTCCCGGGATGTTCTGAACGGTGGAGAAGGAGCCCCTTTTGCCCCCGCTTATCACCAAGCTCTCGCACAAAGCCTGACCATGCCCCTCACCGTATTAAATATTGGGGGGGTTGCGAATGTAACTTGGATTGACGGTGAAAAAATCATGGCTTGTGATACAGGGCCAGGAAATGCCTTGCTTGATGATTGGTGCCGACAATTTTTTGGCCGGGAGTATGATGAGGGAGGAGTCATCGCTCGGTCAGGTAAGTGCCATGACGACGTGGTGCAACAGCTTATCCTTCATCCTTATTTTGAGAACCCGGCACCGAAATCGCTGGACCGAGATGATTTTGCTAATTGGGTGGCCGATAAAGTGGAAGGGATGAGCCCTGAAGATGGCTTGTCAACGTTACTTGGCTTTACGGTGGAATCGATTGCTCATGCCCAAAAACTATTCCCAAAAGCAGTGAAAAAGTGGTTGGTCTGCGGAGGGGGGCGGAAAAATAGTTTTTTGATGGAAACCTTACAAAAACGTCTGGGGGGCGAAGTGTCGGCTGTCGAAACTGTTGGGTGGGATGGTGATGCTTTAGAAGCGCAAGCTTTCGCTTTCCTTGCGGTCCGCTCACGCTATCAACTCCCCTTAAGCTTTCCGGAAACTACGGGCGTCCCCGAACCAACAACAGGAGGAATCCTCTATCGACCAACCTCTTCATAGAGAGGGGTTTATTATCAATTTAAAACATACCATAAGTTTATAAAACAGCTGAAAGCTATTGTTTTATAAACTTTTTAAAGCTTTGATCTCCTTTGACAACGTCGTGAATAAAGAAAGAGGCAAGCTCTTCAAAATATTGTTTAGCTTTCGTGTTGTTCTCAAGGTTTTGACATTTTTGTGCAGTTTCTTTTGCGTCTGTAAGTAACTTTTGATGATATTTGATATGTCGCTCGAGGTCGGGGTAGTTTTGATCTTTTAAGATGAGTTCTTCATTGTGAAAATGTTCTTCTGCAAGTTTGTAGAAAGAGGTAAAGAGAGTTTGGCACAGAGCCGTATCTCCTTCGTCAATTGTCTGACTTATTCCATTCATTACAGCAAAAAGCTTTATATGGTCGTCATCAATTTGGTCATGTCCGACGAGATATTCTTCAAAGAAACTATACTTCAGGGTCATTGCCACTTCCCTTTTCAAATGACTGGAGATGGCTTTCCGTGTCGTCAGTATACTGTTGCCCGATTTCTATGATATCTGGAAGAATACTGAGGAAAAGAGGGACAAGTTTAGGATCAAACTGTCGTCCTGTTTCTTCCTTAATAAGGTTGATGGCCTTTTCCACAGGCCAGGCTTTTTTATAGGGGCGTTCTGAAGTGAGGGCATCGAAAACATCACAGATAGAACTGATGCGCCCTTCGATTGGTATTTCTTTCCCTTTTAAGCCATTGGGATAGCCTGAGCCATCCCACTTTTCATGATGTGTCAGAGCGATTTGGCTTGCCATCTTCATGAGGTCAGCCCCGTCGTTACCAATAATATCAGCACCGATCTGTGGGTGGGATTTCATAATCTCCCACTCATCACGATCAAGCTTGCCGGGCTTAAGCAAAATACGATCAGGTATCCCGATTTTCCCCACATCATGCATAGGGCTTGCATTCAAAACCATCTCAGCATGGGCTTCGCTTAACCCGGTGGCTAAGGCAAGCTGTTGGCTACTTTTACTCATGCGAATAATATGCATACCGGTTTCGTTATCTCTATATTCACCGGCGCGTCCCAATCGACGAATAATTTCTAGCCGGGTGTGATGAAGTTCTTTCGTTCTCTCTTGAACTTTTTGTTCAAGTAATTTTGCGGAATTGGTCCGTTCATTATAAAGACACCTTACTTCCAGCATGTTTTCAATTCGGTTAAGAACTTCAGTACGGTCAAAAGGTTTTGTACAAAAATCACGCGCACCTAACTCAAGAGCCTTGAGGCGGGTCTCCATGTCTTTTTGGGCGGTGAGAACCAAGATAGGCACATAGTCATCTTCCACGAGTTCTGAAAGCTGTGCCATCACTTGGAAGCCGTCCAGGTGAGGCATTCTGATATCAAGCAGGATGAGGTCGAACTGCTGCTCAAGGAAAAGGGACTTAACCTGACGAGAATCTGTTGTCACCTGGACATTGTCATAGCCAGCTAAATTCAGCATCATTTCCAGCAACTCAACATTGGCGGCATTATCGTCTACGACAAGGACTTTTGATGCATAAATTTGATCTTGAAGGCTAGTCATTTTTCTTTTCCTTTATGGCGCTTTTGATAGCGTCTAGGGTTTTGGTAACATCAAACGGTTTGGAGAGATATTGTTGGAAACCAGCCTCTAGCCCTTTTTCAACTTCACTGGGCATAGCAGAAGCACTAAGAGCAAATATAGGTGTGTTTTTGGTCTCCGGGGTGGATTGTAGCTTTTTCAGCACCTCAAACCCATTAAGTCCTGGAAGGTTAATGTCCAAGATAATGATATCTGGTTGGGATTTCAAAGCCAATTTAATCCCCTCTTCACCGTCCATAGCTGTCAGAAGTTTTAGCCCTTTAACCTGAGAAATTACCAACTTCATCAAATCCATGTTTGCTGGATTATCTTCTACATAAAGAAGTGTCCCAGAAATTTCAGCAAGGCTTTTCTCTTTAGGAACATTTGCCGATTGGGTGCCATGTTCACTTTGAGTATTTATCGGAGTTTGTTCAGTGATCGGAATATCAATCCAGAAGGTGCTCCCTTTGCCAGGAGAGCTAACAAAATCAACGTTTCCGTTCATCGCTTTGACAAGGTTTTTAGTCAGAGCCAGACCAATGCCTGTCCCTTCAATCTCGGTGCTTTCAGCCCCAAGACGATTAAAAGGAGAGAAGAGGTGTTTTTGGCTTTCTAGAGGAATTCCATCGCCCGTATCCGTTATTGAAACCCTGCGGGTGAGGGGATCAGGTAATGAGCAATTGATCGTCACTTTTCCATCTAGGTTGTTGTATTTGATAGCATTAGAAAGGAGGTTGAGGATAACTTGCTTTAATCGCACCCTGTCGGCAAAAACGGTGGTGAGACTGTTGCAGTTTTCGCAAAAATTCAGTTCAATATTTCGTTTGCTGGCAAGGGTTTCAGATAAATTCAGGCATTCTTTAATAATCTCACCTAAGGTGAGTTCTTCCAGGTTAAGCTGTAATTTTCCGGCCTCAATTCTGGAGAGATCAAGCACTTCATTTATGAGGTCGAGTAGGTGTTTTCCTCCTGAAAGGATATGGTCGACACATTTTTTTTGAGCAGGGGAGAGTGGGTCTCTTTCGTTAAACTCAAGCATTTGACCAAACCCAATGATGGCGTTCATAGGGGTTCTTAGCTCGTGGCTCATACTCGAAAGAAACTCAGATTTAGCTTTGTTAGCTCTTTCCGCTTCGACTTTTGCTGCTTCAAGTTTGTTCTGAGCCTCAACTTCATTTGTTATGTCATTGAAGTTGATAACGGCCCCGACGGTTTTCCCATTTTTCCAGATGGGAGAGCTGGTGTATTTGACCGGAAAGCTGGTGCCATCTTTGCGCCAAAGGACTTCATTGTTGATTTGATATACCTGCCCATCCCTAAAGGCTGCATACATAAAGCAATCTTCTTTAGGATAGGTTGAGCCGTCGGGATAACTGTGATGCACTGTGGTGTGCATGAGCTTGCCAATAAGTTCTTCTTGGTCATAACCGAGCATTTTACAGGCGGCTGGATTTATAAAAGTCGTAATTCCGTCAGCATCTAGGCCGTAAATACCTTCGGCTGCTGTATCCAGAAGTTGCCGTGTTTTTTCATCTGCATCTTTGAGTGCTTGTTCCGTTTTTTTCCGTTCTGAAATGTCACGCATAATACCAACGAACATCTTTGCGTCGTCAATCTCCATGCCTGAAACGGTTAATTCCATAGGGAATAAGGAGCCGTCTTTACGTCGCCCATAGAGGTCGCGGGCATTGTTAATGATCCGAGGGGCATGGAGCTGTGATTGGGTAACATAACGATCATGCGAGATCCTTTCTGCGGAAGGAACAAGCTCTGATACCTTTTGGCCAATGATTTCCTGCGCCGAATAGCCAAACATTTTTTCGGCAGCCGGATTAAAAGTGTTAATGATGCTTTGGGCGTCAATGGAGATGATGCCTTCTGCAGAATTTTCAATGATACTACGGTTTTTAGCCTCACTTTGTTTAAGGGCTCTCTCACTTTTTTGTCGGGCCGTGATGTCTCTTACAATACCTGTTGTGAAGGTTTTATTGTGTATTTTCCAACTGGTATATGAAATTTCTACAGGGATTTTTCGACCATCTTTATGAAGTCGTTCCGTTTCAATTACTTTTCCCTGCATAGACTGGATGTTGTTGTCTTTTAGAAGGTTCATGAAATGATTTTCATCTTCTGTTGTTTTGTCTGGGAACAAAATTGAAGTTGGTTTCCCAATAATTTCATTTGCATGATATCCGAGTAGATTTTCAGCGGCTTTATTCCAGTTGATAATGTTGAGTTTATCATCAATGGTAACAAACCCCTCTTGTGATGCATCCGCTAGAGCACTGTAACGCGCTTCGTTTTCTGCATGACTGTTGATAATTTGATTTAGTTTTCTGGCCCGTTTAGCTCGGCCAGTTACGGCAGCAATCATTTCCTTTGGGGGGGCGGACTTACGAATGAATTCGTCCCCGCCAGACTCCATTGTGCGGAACCAGGCATCTTCAATGTTTTGTCCGGTTAAAAAGACAATGGGGACTTGAAGGTATTTGTTGTCTTGACGGATAACTTGCGAGAGTTCAAAGCCGTTGCAGTTGGGCATTTGGATGTCAATCAACATCACATCTGGGCCAAACTCTTGAATGGGGTCTATTGCTTGCAGGGGGTCCGTAATAACCAGAGTTTCAAAGCCCGCTTTGCTTAAGAGTTCTTCGTTGTAAATAGCGACCTCTTCATCATCATCAACAATGACCGCCTTAAAAGACTTCTGCACCCCTCTTTGGGTGGTTTTGTTTATGAGTTCAATCAGGTCTAAGGTGTTTGTGGGCTTGATGAAATAACCGATGCACCCAAGGCGCACGGCACTTAGTCGAGCTTCCATATCGCTACGCATTGATAGGAAGATGACAGGGCAGCTTAATTTATTTTCATTTTGTAACCGCTTGACTTCCTTGACCCCTCCATCTGCGTCCCCAGGGAAAGAAACATCCATGATGAGTATGGTGGGTTGGGAAGAAGATAGTTGGTTTTCTAAGAGCGAAACATCGGGCAGGATAGTGATGTCAAAACCAAAATAGGTCAGTTGTTCTTTGAGTGAATTGGCTAATTCTAAATCGTCCTCGACCAGGGTAATAGATATTTTTTGAGAAGGGGCTTCCTCGTCGTGGAAATGAGTTTTGGAAAAGGATTCCCATTGAGTAATTTGATGTAAACCTGTGGTATCGTTAACTTCTTCAAGTGCCATTTTTTTGATAAGCAATGACAGAGTTTCTTTATCTTGAGGCGTAGGCCCATTACTTCTTTTGATGATTTTGTCAGAGAGAATCTCAAGTTCTTCGCTAATATTTGTGATATTTGGAAAACCAAACGTACCCGAAGCACCTGCGAGTTTATGGGAGATACCTTTGAGTTCTTCAGCGGCTTTTTTCCAGTCATGCTCGCTTTGGGCCTCGCACAAAGTCTCAACGACTTGATTAATAGCGGTTCGTCGTGAGTTAAACTTGTCTCTGAAGGCATTCCTTAATGCCGTTAGTTTTTCCAGCGTGCCATTCGTTGGTTGGTTCACCAGTAACTTCCCTAATTTAGGTTTGATTTTGAAATCATCATGAGTATCTATTGACGGAATATCTGTAATTCAAACGAAATTAGTCAAAGTTGTAAATGTGAAATGACCTTACACAGATTTTTAAGGCTGAATCGGTTTAAATAACTCGAAAAATATGCCCCATCAGTCAACCGTTTGATTGATGATGAAACAAACACCCTTTATGAGAGTGTTTGTTTGGTGGTTTTGTTCTTACGGGGGATTCTCTCGATTCTCTCCCGTAAGTTTCTTAGGTAGAAGTTTCTGCTAGTCGAATGTCCATATAATCTTCGACGTGATTGTTCATTTCAGCCAGTTGATCTTGGAAGAAGTGTCCGGCTCCCTTAATCACCCGATAGTCGACAGAAACGTTTTTCTGCGAAGAAATTTTCGCGGCGAGCTTGGCCGAAGATTCTTCGGGAATGATTTCATCTTCAGAACCATGAACAAATAAGCCGGAAGACGGGCAGGGGGCCAGGAAGGTAAAGTCGTATTGGCTCGCGGGTGGGGCAATTGAAATGAACCCAGAGATTTCTGGTCGGCGCATCATGAGCTGCATGCCAATCCAAGCCCCGAATGAATACCCGGCAACCCAGCATTCTTTGGCGTTTTGATTGAAACTTTGCATCCAGTCCAAGGCGCAAGCGGCATCAGTTAGCTCTCCTTGGCCATTGTCAAACTGCCCTTGCGAGCGTCCCACGCCACGGTAATTAAACCGAAGAACCGAGAAATTTCTTTTCACATAAGCGTGAAAAAGAGCGTAAACGATCCGGTTGTTCATATTCCCCCCATGTTCGGGGTGAGGATGCAAAATTAAAGCGACGGGGGCATTTTCAGTTTTGCTATGATGATAGCGACCCTGTAGGCGACCTTCAGGTCCATTAAAAATTACTTCAGGCATGACGCGTCAATAGTGCTCCATTGAGAAAATTGCCAAACTTCCTTTGCGTTAAACCCACAAAAAAAGTAGGACAATAAAACTTGACCAATTTGGTCGGATATCCTATATCAAGACTAGGCAGAAAAGCCGAGAACTTACATTATTTGTCACATAAGCGACTCTCTACAAGCTTACGGACGGGATATTAACACGATGGCACTAACATTTTTCAAGAGGATTCATGAAGATATCGACTCCTTTATTGAGAGAGACCCTGCTGCACGGTCCCGTTTAGAGGTCCTTTTGTGCTATCCAGGTCTCCATGCCCTGCTGTTTTACAGGATAACCCACGGCCTCTGGAAGCGAGACTGGAAGCTGCTTGGGCGCTTTATTTCTCACGTGGCTAAAGTCTTTACAGGGGTTGAGATTCACCCTGGTGCGACAATTGGTCGGCGATTCTTTATTGATCATGCCACAGGAGTGGTAATTGGTGAAACTGCCGAGGTTGGAGACGATGTTACCCTCTATCAAGGAGTAACTTTGGGCGGAACGACTCTGGAAAAAGGCAAGCGACACCCCACCCTAGGTAATGGTGTAATTGTTGGGTCCGGCGCTCAGGTATTAGGTCCGATTACCCTTGGTACAGGGGCTCGGGTAGGGGCTAATGCCGTTGTGCTTAAGGATGTCGCTGAAGGTGTCACCGTGGTTGGTATTCCAGCACGCATGGTCATGACACAAAAAATTGAAGACGAAAAATTTTGTGCTTACGGCGCGACTTTATCAGATATGCCCGACCCTGTTGCCCGCTCAATTGATGCTTTGAATCAGCAGGTTGCGGCTTTGATGGGGCGGATTGAAGAGCTCGAAGGTGACGATAAAAGCAATAAGGTTGTTAAGCTTGAAAAGGCTAGCACTCAAGAAAATGAAAATATTAAAACTATAGCTGCCGGGGTTGGGAAGTCCTGATGAGGGTTTCTGGTCGGCGAATGTGTGACTTTACGCCTGCGTATTGCAGGAGCGTTTTTGAAGGAGGTGCCTCGTGAAACTTAGCACCAAAGGGCGTTACGCCGTGATGGCGATGGTTGATTTAGCTTGTCATAGTAAAGGTAACCCTGTTGCCTTGGCAGATGTCGCAGATCGCCAAGAAATCTCTCTTTCTTACCTTGAACAGCTTTTCGGCAAACTTAGAAAAGGCGGCTTGGTTAAAAGTGTTAGAGGTCCAGGAGGGGGCTATATGCTCTCTCGAACGGCTGAAGAGGTCCGAATTTCGGATATTATCATTGCGGTTGATGAGCCCATCAAAGCCACCCGATGCACTCCTGGGTCTCCTGCTGGCTGCAGAGGCAATAACAGCCGCTGCCTTACCCATGACCTTTGGGGAGAGCTTGGCAATCAAATCTACCTCTATCTCAGTTCCGTTTCTGTTGCTGACATCTGCGAACGCAGGGTTCTCGGGGGCAGTGGTGCGGTCTATCGTGGCGAAGACGGCCAAAAAACAGTTGCGGCCCAATAAGGAGAAGTGAGTACCCTGATGATGAACGATACCGTTTACCTTGATCATAACGCGACAGCCCCCGTGCTTCCCCAAGTGGTAGAAGCAATGGGTGAGGCATTGGCGATGTGTGGGAATGGGTCATCCGTTCATCGTGCCGGACGATTAGCAAATGCCCGATTGGAAGGGGCGCGCGATTCAGTTGCTTCCCTTATGGGGGCCCGCTCAAGCGATATTGTTTTCACCTCTGGAGGAACCGAAGCCAACAATTTGGCTTTGACGGGCACGGGGAGAGAGCACTTAATAATCTCTGCTGTTGAGCACGATTCTGTACGCCAAGTTAAAGAAGACGCAAAGCTTATACCTGTTGATGGTGAGGGGCTTATCGATCTGGATGCATTGGAAAAAACGCTGAAAGATAACGGTGCAGAAACCTTGGTTTCTGTCATGGCGGCCAATAATGAAACAGGTGTAATTCAGCCAGTCGCAAAAGTTGCCGAGATTGCGAAAAAATATGGAGCTTTCGTCCATTGCGATGCGGTGCAGGCTCTGGGTAAGACCCCTATGGACCTAAAAGCCTGGGGTGTCGACCTTGCCAGTATCTCGGCCCATAAGATCGGTGGCCCTCAAGGTGTTGGTGCGCTGGTGCGTTACAATGGTGATCTACAGCTAAAACCTCTGCTTAGAGGTGGGGGACAAGAGCGTGGAAACCGGGCTGGTACGGAAAATTTATCCGGGATTGTTGGATTTGGTATTGCAACGGCAGCATTAACTAACAACTTAAGTCACCCGGAAGAGTTTTTGATCCTTAGGGATTCTTTAGAAACTCGAATTGCTGAGATGGTGCCGACGGTAAAGTTCTTTGGGAAAAACGTGGAGCGTCTGCCCAATACAAGTTGCTTTACCATGCCAGGCGTTTTGAATGAAACACAGGTTATGGCCTTTGATTTGGCCGGAATAATGATCAGCGCCGGGTCGGCCTGTTCATCAGGGAAAGTGCAAAGTTCTCATGTGCTGGAAGCCATGGGGATTGAGAAAGAAGAAGCAGAGACGGCTATTCGCGTAAGTTTCGGATGGGGGAACACCGAAAAAGATGTGGATAATTTTATAAAGACGTGGAGCGGCCTTTATGGACGACTTGGCGTTTCGGAACATCAGGCTGTTTCGGCAGCTTAAGAAAAGGATTTGTGTACTATGCCTAACACGGTAACACTGAAAAAGCGTGAAATGCCAATCTATCTGGATTATCAGGCAACGACGCCAACTGACCCCCGCGTTGTGGAAGCAATGCTTCCTTACTTCAGCGAAAAGTTTGGTAACCCCCATTCCAGCAGCCATGCCTATGGCTGGGAAGCGGAAGAGGCTGTTGAAAAAGCTCGTGGTCAGATTGCCAGCTTGATTGGGGCTGACCCCAAGGAGATTATTTTCACCTCAGGGGCCACAGAGTCCAATAATCTGGCCCTTAAAGGCGTCGCCAGCTTCTATAAAGAGCGGAAAAACCACATCATTACGGTCGTGACCGAACACAAGTGTGTTCTCGATACCTGCCGTCATCTGGAACAGGAAGGTTTCGATGTAACTTACCTCCCTGTTGAAAAAAATGGCCTGATTGACCTGAAAAAGCTTGAAGCCGCCATGACCGATAAAACCCTGATGGTTTCCATCATGGCCGTGAATAATGAGATCGGTGTTATTCAACCGATTAAAGAAATTGGCGATATGTGTCGGGCACGGAAAATTTTCTTCCATACGGATGCCGCACAAGCCGTTGGGAAAATTCCCCTTGATGTCAATGAGTTGAATATCGACTTGATGAGCATCTCCGGTCACAAACTCTACGCCCCCATGGGGATTGGTGTTCTTTATGTTCGCCGTCGTCCTCGGGTTCGGCTGCACGCCCTGATTAATGGTGGTGGGCAAGAGCGCGGTATGCGTTCTGGAACCTTGGCTCCACCGCTTTGTGTGGGCCTGGGCGTTGCTTGTGAGTTGGCTGAAAAAGAACTTGGTGCAGAGACTGAACGTCTGCGTATGCTCCGGGATAAATTCTACAGCAAAATCACGGGCGGATTGAAAGAAACCTATCTCAATGGGGATTATGACAATCGGGTTGTTGGAAACCTCAATATCAGTTTTGCCTATGTTGAAGGTGAAGGCTTGATGATGGGCATCAAAGATTTATGTGTATCTTCCGGTTCTGCCTGTACCTCTGCTTCTCTAGAGCCTTCTTATGTTCTGAGGGCTTTGGGTGTTGAAGATGAACTGGCACATACCAGTCTGCGCATTGGCATTGGTCGTTTCACAACTGAAGAAGAAATGGACTATGCAGCAGATCGTATTATTGCCGAAGTAACTCGGCTCAGAGAATTAAGCCCGCTTTGGGAAATGGCCCAAGAAGGCATCGATATAAAATCCATTGAATGGGCGGAACACTAAAAATTAGTGGGCGGAACAATAGAGAAACAACATTAACTTTGCTGGAACTTTGAAAAGTTTCATCGGTTAAAAAAGGACAACATAGAAATGGCATATAGCGATAAATTGGTTGATCACTACGAAAACCCTCGTAACGTTGGTGCGATGGAAAAAGGTAATGAGGATGTTGGCACTGGTTTGGTTGGAGCACCAGCCTGTGGTGATGTGATGAAATTGCAAATCAAAGTAACCGAAGACGGCATCATCGAAGATGCCAAGTTTAAAACCTTCGGCTGCGGTTCTGCGATTGCCTCAAGCTCGCTCGTAACCGAATGGGTTAAAGGAAAGACCCTTGACGAAGCGGGTGATATCAAGAATACCGACATTGCCGACGAGTTGGCTTTGCCTCCGGTGAAGATTCACTGCTCAGTCTTGGCTGAAGACGCCATCAAAGCAGCGATCTCGGATTACAAAACCAAACGGGGAAAGAAGGCGGCTGAATAAGCCCCTTCACATCAGGGAACAACTTGTGAGGAAGTAAGTGGGACTAATGATGGAGAGAATGGAGAAAGAATGATGGAAGCACGTCCTGCACCAATGACTATAACTGATGCTGCTGCTGTTCAAGTGAAGAGCTTGCTTGATAAACGCGGCAAGCCATCCGCTGGTATTCGCATCGGAGTTCGCACAAAAGGCTGCTCAGGTATGTCTTACACCATTGAATATGCTGATGAAAAAGGCGAGTTTGATGAAAAAGTGGAAGACAAAGGCGTTACTGTTTTTATCGACCCAAAGGCGTCTATGTTCATCATCGGAACCGAAATGGATTTCGTTGTTGAAAAGATGGCGAATGGTTTTGTGTTCAACAATCCAAATGAAAAAGGCCGCTGTGGCTGTGGTGAATCTTTCCATGTCTAAGCTGGTCTAAGCCTAAATGGTTCTAGGAAATATTTGATGAGTGTTGACACTAAAATAGAAGCTGAGAAAGCCGAGGCCACGCCAGTGATCCCTTGTTGGTCTTGCAAAGGGCCTGTTAATGAAGGGAATCCCTTTTGTGGCACCTGCAAGGTCGTCCAATCACCGGGGCAGATTAACCATTTCGTTCGATTTGATCTGCCGGTAGCTTATCGGGTTGATGTTGCTGCTTTGGATAAGAAGTACTTTGAACTGCAAAGGTTGCTTCACCCAGACCGCTTTGTTGCCAAAGGTGGAGCCGAGAAGGCTTTGTCCCAACAACAAGCCATTAGCCTTAATGAAGCTTATGAAACCCTCAAAAACCCGCAAAAGAGAGCGGACTATATGGTCCACCTCTTTGGTACAGAAGTCCTGCCGGAAGGCTGCAATTTAGTGAACGACCAAGAATTGCTGATGGAAGCCATGGAAATGCGGGAGGCCCTGTTGGAGGCTGAAACTGCCGACGAGGTTATGGCTGTTGGTCAACGAGCTGTTGATGACATTAAAGAGTGTGTCGAAGACCTTGCGGATGCTTTTGATCTCCATAATTATGGTGAAGCTTGCCGATTGACCACACGTCTCAAATATCTCCAAAAACTCACCGATGAAACAAAAGCCCGCCGGGCCAAACTGATGAGTGTATAAAGAATTATCATGAGTGAAGAAATTTCCCTGAATCTACTCCAAATTACCGAACCTGGAGCCGCCCAAGATGACGTTGAAGTCGAAGTAACAACAGCGGCGGTCGGTATTGATCTTGGCACCACCAACTCTGTGGTCGCTTTCAGCAAAGATGAGAAAGCGAGCGTCTTAAAGGATGAAAACGGAGAGAGCCTTGTGCCTTCTGTCGTGGCTTATGCCCCTGATGGCTCTGCTTTTGTCGGCGGCATTGCCAAACAGTTGCTCCTGGACCGTCCTGAAACCGTTGTCAGCTCCATCAAACGCCTGATGGGTCGGGGGCCGGAAGACTTAAAATCCCTAGGAGGTGTTTTACCTTTTGATCTCGTTCCTCAAAAAGAAGGGGAAAACGGGATGGTCAAGCTGAGGGTCGCGGGACATGTCAAAACGCCAGTCGATGTTTCTGGCGACATTCTTCGTGCCCTTAAAGAGCGTGCCGAAGAACTCTTAGATAAAAAAGTTGAGAAGGCTGTGGTTACAGTACCAGCTTATTTCGATGATGCGGCCCGAACAGCGACAAAAGATGCTGCCAAACTTGCTGGACTTGAAGTCCTGCGTTTGGTCAATGAGCCAACGGCTGCGGCTCTGGCCTATGGCCTGGATAAAGGGGCCGAAGGGGTTTTTGCCGTTTATGACCTTGGCGGTGGCACCTTTGATATTTCTGTTCTGCGAATGGAAAAAGGGGTTTTTCAAGTCCGCTCAACCGGGGGGGATGCGGCTTTAGGCGGTGACGATTTTGATCATGCCATTGCCGAACATTTCCTTGCCGAACGAGTAAAAGGACTCGGAGAGTCCAAAATTTCCAGCGACGAAGTTAAGGTTGCCTTGATGACGGGGCGTATCGCTAAAGAATGCCTTACCAGCCGCGAGAGCGGCGAATGGATGCTTGAAGCTGAAGGCAAACAAACAAGCCATAGCCTGGATAAAGCGACCTTTGAAAAACTCATCGAAGAGCATGTGGAGCGGACAATTAAAATTTGTCGTAATGTTCTGGATGATGCCGGGATTAGCCGTGAAGAAATCAAGGGTGTTGTTCTGGTAGGGGGCTCTACCCGAGTTCCTCTGGTGCGTCAGAAAGTCGAAGAGTTCTTTGGTACCAAGCCTTTAGCAGATATCAACCCAGACCAAGTGGTCGCTGTTGGGGCAGCTTTACAGGCCGAAGCTTTGACGGCAGGTTCTAATACGTTGTTGCTCGACGTAACCCCCTTGAGCCTCGGTATTGAGACCATGGGCGGCATGGTGGAAAAAATTATTCATCGCAATACCCCGATCCCCGTGGCAAAAGCGCAAGAGTTTACCACCTATCAAGACGGTCAAACGGCCATGGCTATCCAGGTTCTCCAAGGAGAACGGGAAATGGTCGACCAATGTCGATCATTGGCAAAATTTACCTTGCGCGGTATTCCGCCAATGACAGCCGGAGCGGCTCATATCCGGGTGACATTCTCTGTTGATGCTGACGGTTTGTTGACCGTATCGGCGAGCGAAGAAACAACCGGGATTGAGCAACAGATTGAGGTCAAGCCATCCTATGGCCTGAGCGAAGACGAAATGGCTAATATGCTGCGTGATAGTCTGGTCAACGCTCAAGACGATATTACCGATCGTTTGCTGGCAGAATCACGTGTTGAGGCTAACCGGGTTCTTTTAGCTATTGAAGCGGCACTTGAGGCTGATGGTGACTTGCTGAATGAGGCCGAGCAGGCGGAGATTGGTGAGGCAATTGTTAAACTAAAAACAGCCATTGCTGGAACTGAACGTCCTGCCATTGATGGTGGGGTCGAAATTCTTGATCAGGCCACTCAGGTTTTTGCCGAACGCCGCATGGATCGCGGAATTCGCTCAGCCCTGCGTGGTGTTGAAATAGATAAATTAGACAATAAGGTTTCCGGTTAACGGAAATCGCTAGGAGTAGTTTAGATGCCTAAAATGACTTTCGTTCTATCAAACGGTGACCGCAAAGAAGTTGAAGCCGAAAACGGTGTAAATGTTTTAGAGATTGCCCATAAAAACCACATAGACCTTGAAGGGGCCTGTGAAGGGTCTTTAGCTTGCTCTACTTGCCATGTGGTTGTCGATGATGATTGGTTCGATAAATTGGAAGAGCCTACCGAGGATGAAGAAGACATGCTCGACCTTGCTTTTGCTCTGACCCACACCTCTCGCTTAGGTTGTCAGATTGAAATGACTGATGAATTGGATGGTTTAGTCGTCACATTACCTGAAGCAACACGCAACATGGCCGTGGATAAGTAAGATGGGATACCGCTGGACCGACGTCAATGATATTGCCATTGAGCTTGAAGATGCCCACCCTGATGTGGAAATTTTAAAGCTTCGCTTTACCGAACTGTGGCAGATGGTTCAAGACTTGCCAGAGTTCGAGGATGACCCGAAAAAATCTAATGAAAAGGTGCTTGAAGCCATTCAAATGGCTTGGCTCGACGAAAGGGATTAAAGACAGTGAAGAGGTGGGGGATTGCGGCATTAGCCGTTTTATTAAGTTGGGGAACTTTGAGTGCCGCACAAGCCGCTGGAGATATGCACGGCGTCCCTAAAAAATACTGGGACAAGCGCAACCCAATTACGGCGAGTGATGAGACAGTTAAACAAGGTCACGTTTTATACGACGAACATTGCATCCGTTGCCACGGTCCTACGGGACTCGGCGATGGCCCTGACGGTTCTAAAATTGATCCGCCACCAGCCCCTTTGGCTTACACCCTCCACATGCCTTCCTCCACCGCCCCTTTTATGTTTTGGTCAATTCGTGAAGGCGGGCACCAGTTCGACACCGATATGCCAAGTTTTTTCAATACCTTGACCGATGAGGGCATTTGGAAAGTAATCCTTTACCTGAGAAGTGGATTCCTAGAGACCAAGTAGTTTCCAGGCCCTCAAGTGCCGGGGACGTTCTTCGTGCTTGGCTTACGCCCGAATGAGCCCCGGTTTTTTTAGGGCTTATCCCCAGATCTAAGTGGGGTTTGAACGCAGCAAACTGAAAGTTTGCGAAATCTAAGTTCCACACCTATATTGCGCTTATGAACTCCTTATTCCTTGATAAAAAGCCCGAAGACACGCGGGTTGTGGTTGCGATGTCCGGCGGTGTTGATAGCTCGGCGACAGCGGCAATGCTAAAAGAAGAAGGTTATGACGTTATCGGCGTGACCTTGCAGCTTTACGACCATGGCGAAGCGATCTCTAAGCCGGGAGCCTGTTGTGCGGGCCAAGATATCCGCGATGCGCGCCGGGTCGCGGAGGCGATTGGTATTCCCCATTACGTCTTGGATTTTGAGGAAACCTTCAAACGGGATGTAATCGAAGATTTTGCCGATTCCTATGTCGCGGGTGAAACGCCGATTCCCTGTGTGAAATGCAATGAGACGGTTAAATTCCGTGACCTCCTTGAACGCTCAAAGCATCTCCAGGCAGACCTGATGGTTACGGGCCATTATGTGGGCCTGAAAATGGGGAAGAACGGAGCTGAGCTTTACCGTGGTGCTGACCATGGGCGGGATCAAAGCTACTTCCTTTTTGCCACCACTCAAGAGCAACTTGACTATGTGCGTTTCCCCTTAGGTGAAATGACCAAAGATGAAACCCGCGCTATTGCCAAAAAACATGGCCTTACGGTGGCGTCTAAACCCGATAGCCAGGACATTTGTTTTGTCCCCGATGGTTCCTACGCTGATGTCGTGCAAAAGATGCGCCCGAGTGCCTTTAAAAGCGGGGATATCGTTAATCTGCAAGGTGAGGTCCTGGGACAGCATAAAGGCATTGTCCATTACACGGTTGGCCAACGCCGAGGGCTTGGAATCGGGGGCGGGGCAATTCTTTATGTCATCCGTATTGATGCCGCCAACAACCAAATTGTTGTCGGGGCAAAAGAGGACTTAGACCAACCTGAACTTAAGCTTCACAATGTTAACTGGATTGGGGCAGGAGAGTCTGTTCCTGTTGCGGGTGTCACGTTGCAAGTTAAGGTCCGTTCGCTCCAACCCCCTGTCGAAGCGACAATTTATGGGGAAGAAGGCGATAGAGCTCGGGTTGTATTCAAAGAACCTCACCCCGGAGTAGCCCCGGGACAAGCCTGTGTTTTCTACGATGGCGAGCGGGTTCTCGGTGGCGGCTGGATTGCAAAATAATTATCCTGTATTTCAGGGTTGATTGACGCTTGACAGTCCCCCCCCAAACACCGTATACGCCTGTCTCCATAGTGCTTTTAACCACAGCACAATGACATATGGCCGAGTAGCTCAGTTGGTTAGAGCAGCGGAATCATAATCCGCGTGTCGGCGGTTCAAGTCCGTCCTCGGCTACCAATTCTAAAAGGCCCCAGGCGTTGTCGCCGGGGTCTTTTTTGGTTAATGACTATTTTGAATAATGAGTATCATGTCTGACGATCCCCAAGAAATAGCCGACTACCTAATTGAACTTCATGGTGAGAATGAAGCCCTGTTTGTTGCGGTGGAGAAAGCTATAGAGATGCAAAATAGCGGTGATAATTATGGCCTTAGTATCTGGCGCGACGTAAAGCGAAACTTGGCTAGTCGCCAGCAAAAGGCAGGGTAAAGATTATTCGGCCTTTCTTTTCCATTCCAGAAGAGCCTCTCCAAAAGCTTTAAACAAGGACACGGATACCGGATCGTGGATGGCGTTGTATTCAGGGTGCCATTGGACGGCGATGGCGAAGCCTTGGGCGTCTTTTACGGTGAGGGCTTCGGCGGTACCGTCGGGGGCGTAACCGTCAACATTAATGCAGGGGCCGGGTTGATCAATGCCCTGACCGTGGAGGGAATTGACGATGACTTCCTCTGCGCCAAAGATTTTTGAAAAAAAGGTGTCTGGTGGAAAATTGACAGAGTGGCGCGGGGCGAATTTTTCATCTAGGGTGCCGTTTGGAGGCATCCGGTGGTTCATCCGTCCGGGAATATCGCGTATTTCAGGATGCAAGGTGCCACCCATGGCGACGTTAAACTCCTGAAATCCCCGGCAAATTCCCAAAACGGGCTGTCCAGCGGTAACACAGGCGCGGATTAAGGGCAGGGTAAGACGGTCTCGGTTACGATCAAATGCCCCATGGGCTTCGGTCTCTTCTTGTCCATATTCTTCGGGGTGGACATTGGGGCGACCACCCGTAAAGAGGAACCCGTCACAAATCTCCATGATTTGATCTATGTTTATTGTGTCGGGAAGGGAGGGGATGATCAACGGGATGGCACCTGCCACTTCTGAAATTGCTTCAATGTTGATATTTCCAGAAGTTTGAGCGGGGTATTCGTCGTCAATAACCTGGAGATTAGCGATAATCCCGACGACAGGTTTCTTAATAGAAATAACCGTTCTCCTATGATGAAGTTCCTTGGGCAAAACCTATCGGTAAATTCCTCATGTGGCAAACATTCCCGACATGCCTGCCCTCTGCCCTTGGATATAAACCAAACCTAACTTAACCTTTGAAATCATAATTTAGCCGACCAACAATGATCTAATAATCCGTGATTTTTCATTGCTTTAGAGGGGGATAATACTCTATTATTACAGCCATAATGGGAAGTGTTGGGTGATCCTGAGGAGGCCTTTTTCTCTCTAAGGTGCTGGATTTGCTTAATGCATAGGGGACTCTGTCATGCCTGCGTCGATAAATAAAAAACTTATTCCAGTGGAGGCTCTACAGACAATCCATGGGATTGAGCTACCAATCGGCATAAAGTTTCGGCAGTTGATTGTCACAGGGCCTCCCGGTTCAGGTAAAACCAATCTTATCAACTTGCTTCATGGCTGGCCAAACGAGGGCTATGTTGATTTAACCCGTAATAATTGGTGGCGTGACCAATCCTTGACCTATCGACCACGGGAAGTTCATCTCGGATTGCCGTTCGTCGGCTTCAATGAGGCTTTAGCCGTTTTCGATAAAGAATGGCTCGAGAAACCTAATTTACCAGTATTAGAAGAGAAGCGCCTAAAAATACCGCCTTCGGGGCAAGGTGTTTTCCAAACAGATTGGCGGGGACGCTATATCTTTGAGTTCCTTCTTCCGTCTCCTGAAATGATTTTGAGTTTCCGCGAAAACAGGCATGCAGAAAGCTATCACCCTGCTGATGAAGATGTGACCCTTGAAATCATTCAGCGACAAGTAGCAACTTACGCTGAGACGGCCCTTTATCTTCATCGCTGCAAGCTTCAAGTATATGTTCGGGAAACCTACCAGCACCCTCCAATGCGGATTGTCGATACGGATAATGATTTAACCCCTCCTGTTTGGGCCGTTAAAGCCCCTGAACCTATCCTTAGTTTTGATGGGCTTAGCAAATCGATGAAAAGCTTGTTCGGCGGAGACGATCTAAACTGGGTCGTTCCGGGTGAAGAACCTCAAGAACTTCTTGGTGAATCTCGGGTTGCTTATGATGGGAAATCTTTGGAGCTTAAGCTTGGTGGCAAAGGACTTTACTTCGTCCCAGAAATTCCATTTGGTGTGCGGCGGAAACGTGTCCAGAAAAACTGGATTGTCTATGATCCGGAAGACGCAGCTAAAGGGGTCTACCCATTTATCCGTCTTAAGGAAGGTGAGAATGTTCTAGTTGGGCGGGCGAACGATGAATACGACGCCATTTTTAATTTTTCAAAAAATGTTGCGAAACGCCATATCAATATTGCCAATGAGACTGGAGACCTTATCTTCACAATCCTTGATGAAGATCGTGAAACCATGATTTCTGGCCTTCCGAACGTAGGCAATGAAACGGCAATTGTGGGCCGCCCCTGGCAAGCGCGCGAGCGGGGCATAAGTGTTGACCGATTGGACACTCTCAAGAAAATACGGGATATCTATGGGAGTCCTATTCAAATTCTTCCCCCGGATGAAGCATTGCTACTGCTAAAAGACGTCAATAAGCTCCTGCAAAAAGAGCCCTATCGTGAGAAAGATTCAACTGGCATAGCGGGAGGGCTTCTTGATTTACCTAATGACAAGTCTACGGTCATTGTTGGTGACCTTCATGCACAGATTAATAACCTCCTCAAAATCTTAAGCGAAAATCATATTTTAGAATGCCTGGAAAAAGATACTGTAAATCTTTTGATCCTTGGCGATGCCGTGCATTCCGAAGTTGATAATGATCTGGAAAAAATGGACAGTTCGGTTTTGATTATGGACATCATTTTCCGTCTGAAATTACGCTTTCCAAAAAACGTTTTTTACCTGCGTGGGAATCACGATAGCTTTGACCACGAGATCAGTAAAAAAGGTGTCCCTCAAGGTATGCTGCTGAAGAAGCGATTGAAGGCTCTAAGGGGGAAAGACTACCTGGATGAAATGGAGACGTTTTATGACCTTCTCCCTTACGTCGCGAAGTCGGATGAATTTATTGCCTGTCATGCTGGACCGCCTAGCAGACAAATGTCTGTAGAAGAGATCATAAATCTACGAGAGCATCCAAAAAGAGCTAAGGAATTAGTTACGTCGCGTCTTAAGCACCCTAATAAGCCGGGTGGTTACTCTAAAGGGGATATTAAAAAATTGCGTAAGAGCCTTGGGGCTCAGAAACGCACCCCAATAATTGTTGGCCATACCCCACTTTCATCCCATGGGTCTATTTGGTTAAACGTTGGAGAGATTAAGGGTCACCATATTTTATATAGCGCAAACCCAATGGGACCAGGCATTTTCCTAAATGTTGGCAAACGGTTGGTTTCTTTTGAATATCCCGTTGAGCCCTTACTTGAGCTGATTGAGAACCTGGAATAGCCCTAGAGTCTTTTTGGTCAATATCAACCAGAAAGACTCTAAATATCCAGATAGCAGAATTAAAAAGCCCGAACCAGAGAGAGCTTTGGTTCGGGCTTTTGCGTGCTCGTCATCTGCGAACAGAGGGATGTATGTTGTAACTTAGCCGAAGATACCTTTCAGGGCGAAGAAGATGATTGCCGCAAGGGCACCACCAACTGGCAAGGTAATGATCCAGGATAAGAAAATTCCGCCAATAACCCGAAGGTCAATGGCACCAACACCACGGGCCAAACCAACACCAATCACACCACCAACGGCAATGTGTGTTGTTGAAACGGGGAGGCCGAGGCGAGAGGCTAGGACAACGGTGATTGCAGCTGCCATGGTGGCACAGAAACCACGTGTTGGGGTTAGTTCGGTAATCTTGGTGCCAACGGTCTGCATAACTTTGTAGCCGTAGGTCGCCAAACCGAAGATGATACCACAACCACCTAAGAGGAGTATCCAGAATGGCATAGCTGACTTCTGGGCAATTTCACCCCCTGACTGGATGATGCCATAAACAGCGGCGAGGGGACCAATGCCGTTCGCAACGTCATTGGCACCGTGAGCGAAGGCCATGCCACAAGCCGTAAACAGCATCATAGGGACAAAGACTTTTTCAACGCTGGCAAAATGGAAGTCTTTGTCGGCTTCCACATCTACCTTTACTTTGCTGATCATGAAGGCACCGATAGCTGCGCAGAGTAGCCCAAAAACGGTAGCCAGAGCAAAGCTTACAGAAGGGCTGGCATCAAATTTAAGATGTTTAAGACCTTTAAATAAGGTCACCAGAGCAATAATAAAACCAACCAGGAATACATAAACTGGACCCCATTTTTTAGCATTTTTGAAGGGGTTGTCTGTGTTGAGGATTAAAAACCGGATACTGAGCATCAAGCAAAGAGCAATGGCACCACCGAGGACTGGTGAGACAACCCAACTGGCAACGATTTTACCAATGGCTCCCCATTTGACCGAATCAAACCCGATACCAACGATGGCAAAGCCAACGATTGCGCCAACAATTGAGTGGGTTGTTGATACGGGCCAACCGCGGAAGGAGGCGACCATCAACCAAATTGCAGCAGCGAGCAACGCCGATAACATGCCGAAGACGAGTATCTCCGGGTTGTCGGCAATGTTGGTTGGATCGATCATTCCTTTTCTGATGGTTCTGGTCACGTGTCCACCGGCAAGAGCGGCACCACCAAATTCAAAAATAGCGGCAATGATAATAGCGGCTTTAACGGTAACAGCACCAGACCCTACCGAGGTCCCCATAACGTTGGCAACATCGTTCGCGCCGATGCCCCAAGTCATGTAAATAGCGAAGATAACAGCAATGGCGATCAGGACCGGGCCATGTTCTGCGAGAATTTCCATTTTATTTTCCCCCAAAGTTAACTTTGGATATAAAAGTGATTACCGAGCGATCAACAGGCGCAGACGGTTACCAACATGTTCAGCATTATCGCCCAAGTTTGCAGTCCATTTGATCAACTCATACCAAAAGACCACGTCGACGGCATTCATCTTGTCTTCATTGGCAAAAAGAACTTTGACGGCTTCAATAGCAAGGCGATCTGTTTCGCTTTCGACGCTACTTAGCTCGTCGACCATTTCTCCGACTCTGCTCGTTTCACGCCCCGTAAACCCGGTTTCTACGAGTTCGTCAAGCAGTTCAACTATTTCACCTGCTTTATTGCTGGTATCAACGCAACGTTTTGCAAGGGCAATAATTGGCTCTTTCAGTTCTTTGGTGGCGGGCATTTTGCGGGTCGTCAGGAAACCTGCAATATCTTGGGCATTTCCTGCGATATCATCCTGAGCATGCAATAAATCGAGTAAATCCCCACGATTAACTGGCATTAACAGGCTTTTAGGCAATTGGGCCCGCATGGCATTCTTGATGTCATCAGCTTGTTGCTCAAGGGAGAAAATTTGGTCGCGAACTTTCGAAACACCCTCGGCGTTATTCTCAAACAAAGCTTCGAAGAGTGCGGGCACTTGTGACGCACAGTCAACGACAACACGCATGTGTTTTTGTATTGGCTTGAACGGGGAATGCCCGAACAGGCTGGTTAGCGGATTGGTTACCATTGGCTTTACTCCTTTGAGATGATTTCTTCAAAGCCATCGCAATAATTTTAATGTTGATCCCCAGCTTAAATACGGCACCCCCTGTGCAGGATATGCACCATGTTAGATTCATGATTTGAATTGGGAACCCCTCATTTAGAATTGTTAAAATATGACAATTTTGTTGCGTCTGTATGATGGTTACGTGACAATACGATGACAATTTGCCTTAAATGTTCGTTGTTTTGTTGTTTGGTGATTTATGGTTCATTGTTGGGGGCAAACCGGGGTGTTAAGGATAAATGGCTAAATCACAGCTCAAGGCCGGGAAACTGGCTTTAAAAACCAATATTCTCGACAGTCTTCAAGATGCTGTGATTTTGGTTGATAATAATCGAGAAATAATTGATTACAACCGTGCAGCCAATGAAATTATGCCAGAAAAATCAAGGGGTAAGGATTTATCCTTCTCATTTGATGATAAAGGGTTTTTGAGATCTATTGATCTTGCTCTTAAAAAAAACACCCCAATTGTCCATGAAATGACTTTCCCATTTCCCCTTGGGAGAATTTATGAAGTTCATATCACTTCCTTGGCGAGTGAGGCAGATAACAAGAAAAGTGGGGTCATGCTGGCGATGCATGATATTACCTCAGTCAGACGCAACGAGCGTATCAGGGCAGATTTTGTTGCCAATGTGAGCCACGAGCTTCGTTCTCCTTTGACCTCGTTGATGGGGTTTATTGAAACCTTGCAAGGCCCTGCTAAAGACGACCCTAAGCGGCGGGATGCATTTCTTAATGTTATGGCCCAAGAGTCAGAACGGATGGCTTTCTTGCTGGATGATCTTCTCTCTCTTTCTCTCGTTGAATCCCATGAGCACGAGATCCCCGAAGGCAGTGTGGTTGCTTTTGATTTGGTAAGTCTCGTGGTCGAAAGACTGCATATTCGTGCCCTAAAGAAACAGATGATCATTTCTATCTCCTGCAAAGATATAAATCTTAAAATTCGCGGGGAACGCCCCCAACTCTCTCAGGTTATTGAAAACCTGATTGATAACGCCATTAAATACGGCGATGAAAAAACACAAATAAACATTTCAATTAAGGCTGTTAAAGATATCCCTGATATAAAGGGGCCCGCACTATCCATAGCCGTTAAAAACCAGGGGGCTGGTATCGTTGAAGAAGATATTCCCCGATTGACGGAACGCTTTTATCGGGTAGATAAAGTGCGCTCTCGGGCGATTGGGGGGACTGGTTTAGGTTTGGCTATTGTTAAGCATATTCTTAATCGCCATAGGGCAAAGCTTGAGGTGGAAAGCGTTCCCGGCAAAGAAACCGTTTTTACCGCCTTTTTTCCTCAACTCATTGAAGCAAAGAAAAAGTGAGAGATAGAGAATGAAGCAAACTCTCCAGCCCTTAGTTTTGATTGCTGAGGATGAGCCACAACAAGCGGAAATGCTTGTCTATAATCTGGAAGCCGATGGCTATCAGACTATACATGCCCCTGATGGGGAAGAGGCCTGTAGCCTTGCGATTAAATATAAACCGGACGTGATCTTGCTTGATTGGATGTTGCCCAAACGAACTGGTATCGAAGTTTGTAGTATCTTGCGTAACACCGATGAGACAAAAAGCACGCCGATTATTATGTTAACCGCTCGGGGGAGTGAAGCTGATCGGGTGAGGGGGCTTGATATTGGGGCCGATGATTTTGTCGTTAAGCCCTATTTGCCATCTGAACTCCTGGCCCGCATTCGTGCCGTACTCAGACGGTCCCGCCCGGCAACTTCAGAAACGGTGATTGCCTGTGGGGAACTCACTCTTGACCTTGAAGCCCATAAGGTCACCTACGAAGGGACCAGTATTCATCTGAGTGCCACAGAGTTTCGCCTGCTGGCTGTCTTGGCTGAACATCCTAAAAAGGTCTTCACCCGGGAGCGGCTATTAGATTTGGCCTGGGGCAGAAATGTCTATGTGGAAGCCAGAACCGTTGACGCCCACGTCCGCCGCTTGCGTAAGACACTAACCAAAGAAGGCCGCAAAGACCCCATCCGTACCGTCCGTGGTTCAGGTTATGCCTTGGCAATTTCCTAACACCCCCAAGCTTTAAACCCAATACTCACTCGTTGAACTAGGTTCCCCATCACAATTCACTTTGCCTGTCTCAACCAAATGGATCAGGTGGGCCAAGACTGTGTGGCCGGCGGCGGGGTGGAGGTTGCGTGGGACACCCCGGTAGATGAAGGAGACCATGTCAGGGATGGTCGTCTGGCCTTTTTCTAAAGCCAGCAGGATGGCTTTATCACGGCGTTCGCGGTGGCCTATCAAGGCTTCGACATGGCGACGTGGGTCGGTGATTGCGGGGCCGTGGGTGGGCCAGTAGATGGTGTCCTTGCGCACCAACAGGCGAGCGAGGGAGGCAATGTAAACATTCATGTCGCCATCGGGAGGGGAGATGACGGAGGTGGACCACCCCATGACATGGTCGCCTGTGAAAAGGGCTGCTTCTTCCTGAAGGGCAAAGCAAAGATGGTTTGAGGTGTGACCAGGAGTATGCACCGCCTCAAGGGTCCAGCCCTCACCGTTGATAATCTCACCATCTTTCAAAAGGATGTCAGGGACAAAATCTAGATCACCGCCTTCCATAATCCGCATTTTATCCAGGGCTTTGCCTGAACCGTGAGGCCCAAACCCATAAGTTGGTGCCCCGGTGACTTCTTTTAGCGGGGCGGCAGCCGGGGAGTGATCAATATGGGTATGGGTGACCAGGATATGACTAACGGTTTGCCCTTTAAGGGCTGAGAGCAGGGCATCGACATGGTCCTCAAGCAGGGGACCGGGATCAATAACAGCCACAGTTCCGCCTTCTTGCCCTGAATCAACAATATAAGTTCCCGTGCCGTAAAAGGTAAAAGAGCTGGGGTTTCGTGCTACCACGCGTCGAATATGAGGTGTGATGCGCTGCACCTTGCCATATTCAAAATCCATATTGCGGACAAAGGGAATCCCCTGAGACATACCTTATTCCTTCAAAAATTATATTACTTTTCTTTTACTAACCCTTGGCAGAGTTCTGCAAGGGTTGTGGGGGAGACAATTTATTGTGAACTGTTTTTGAGTAAATGACACTGATTGTTATAGGCGAGTTTGGTTTTCCGAAAACAAGTGCTAGTCTGAATGAATGAAACAGGGGTTATAAATAAGTATGCGCAATTATAAAATATTTATCATCACGTTATCCATTTTTCTTTCAGCAATGGAAGCTATGGCCGCTAATTCGGACCAAAGCACAACAGGCTCTATTGATGGCGCGAAACAAATTGTTGCGTTGGAAATGCGTATCGACAAGTTGCTTGAAAAAATAGCGAAGCAACGATTCCGAGAACTTGAGAATACGAGGGATGAACTTCGTGGTGATCTCGAGTCATGGATGAGTGGCGAAGAAAATTTTGGCGGACAAAAGGTCCAGCGTATGCTGGCGGATGCCTATCGTATAGCCGGAGAATTTGGCCTTGATGTTGAGCGATTGAAGCGTATTCAGGGCGTTGCGCGGTCAGCTATTTTAAGGAGCGATTTCAATAGCCCAGGTGAAACGGGTATCGGCACATTGCGGGAATTTACCGATAAGGTTCGCGATGCCCCTCTAGTTGGTAATGTGGTTGCTTACTACGGCTTGATTGACAAGGCGGAAGAAAGAACTGCCCAATCTATGCGCAAGAAAGTTGTGCAATATAAAAACCTGTTACAGGTCTACATCAAAGCCTTAACCATACAAGACCCGGCAGAGGCTCTCGCTCATATGCGGAGCTACGCCGCTTTGGTGACAGAGTATGCCTCGGCCCAGGAAAGGCAGACTATTGATGCCGATATTAAAGCTATGCTTGCCGCACAAAATGGCGTGGTTGAGTTTGTTGGCGTGGTCCCCTTGGTTGGGGATGCCATGGATGTGTTGTCAATCATTGACGGCGAAGACCTGGCGGGAAACAAACTGACGAACTTTGATTTAACGGTGACGGGCGTGCTATTGGCGGCTCCCCTAGCCATTGAACAAGCGATCAAAAGGCGTGCACGGATAGGTGTTTTACTTGGCAGCTTTGCCTTCGCCAGTAAAAACCTTGGTCAGAGCCAATTGGCTAAATTAAATTCCCGGCTTGCTGATGCAGGCGTAGGTTCTCTGCAAAATGCTGTAAAGGTGATTGATCAATTGGTCCCCCCAAAGCTTCAAGCTCAAGCGAAGGTTCTCTATGCCCGCCAACAAGAAGCGCGTCACAACTTGATGACCTGGGGGCAGGAAAATGTGCGCGTGGCTGCTTTTCAAAAAGGGCGGATGATGGGCAGTGGAAAAATCAACCAGTTTAAGGATGCGCTGACCTCTGGCGATGAAAGATTAATTCGCAGGACCCTGCTTGCTGTTCAGGCGGATAAACACGCCATGCAGGGGATGAAAGTTGCTAATGTCGGGGCAGAGGTAATTAATGCCTATAATGACCGGATTGGGCGGCTGTATAGACAGGCCGATGACATGACCAAAGATTATTTAGCCGAGTCATACCTGGATTCCTATTTGAAAAAAACGGGCAGAGCACGAGATAGCTTATCAGAAAATGACCTCAAAAATATCAAGGAAACCCTCAAGAAAGATATAGATATCCAGCTTATTACCAATCCGGGGACAGGAGAGGTAAAGGTCAGTTTCGACCGGGATGTTACCGCGCGGATTCGTATTGATGGGGAATGGAAAGATATTCCGGCACCGGTTCTTGATGAAGCATACGGTCCGGCTTTCTACCGTGCCGTTCACGGTACGGTACCGCCCAATGAAAATGCGGCTAAAACCTTAATGGCGGAAATGGACCAAGTTTCGACAGATGCCTTACATAATGAGGCCTACTTCAACTTGGATGTCGCCCTGGACCCGACCAAGGAAAGTGTTTTCAACGACCCGGAACAAATCGGAATGGTGGTTGCGTTTAAGGCCAACCATTGGTTTGAAAGAGCTGGGACAAATGTCAAAAAGGCTAAAGGACTTTCAGGTGAGGCTGCGGAAAATATTCTGGCTGAGGCGGAAGGCGAACTCGAAGAGGGATTCCGCCAGCTTAAAAAACAATATGATAAGCAAATAACTGACCGACAGAAGGGGCTAACAAAGCTCTTTGAGAAAGAGAAAACGGCCCTTTTGACAAAACTTGATACGACGCCTGATGGTCCCGCGCGGGAAGCCATAATGGAGAAACTCATGCAGTTTCGAAAACTCCCGAAAACCTTGACCAAAGTGCCGGATGAACTTGCTGCTGGATATTCCATTATTGCGAATATTGGTCATAATGAAACACCGGCAAGTGCCATGAAAAAACTCGCTGGTTTAGGAATGACGCCGCAAGATATATCCAAACGCATTGGCGATCAGGTCACGGTCATTCATAAGGAGTTTCCAAAGCTGATAATTGAGGAAAACAAGCAAGTAGGTTTGTTGCGCTACCCAGATGGCTGGCTAAAGAAGAGGAGGGCAGAATGATGCTGAAATATTTATTGCCCGCTTTATTCATTGGTTCTCTATCAGGGCCCGCTTTTGGAAATGAAGTAACGCCGCCTGTCGAACCTTCTCCTTTAAGGGAGTTTAAAACACGGCTGAATGCCTATGAGGTTGAATCTGAACGGCTGGCAGATATTGGCTATGGCGGGGCTGTTTTGCAAAGCGACCTTAAGTCTTTAGCGGCAAAAGTCACGCAACTGCGTATTGACCTCAGAAAATACCAAAGCACCCTTCAAGAGGAAAATTTCAATTGGGCGGACTCGATCTCTTTCTCGCTTAGAACCTCTATCCGGGAAGCAAAGAGGTGCGGGCCGTCCCTAACGGAGGCTAATGCAGGTTCAAGACAAGTTGCAACGCAAGGAGATGTCGTTTCATTTGATGTGAAATTAGACGTCAAGGAAGACGACATCCCTCAGCAAGTTGCTTTCTTCTTTGTGACTGCTCTTGATGGTGACCCCGGAGGGGTGAGCGTCAAAGTTTCTGGTGGAGTGACCAAACAATTCACTGGTAACTTACTGGCTTTGGGGTCTGCAAAGCTGTTTAGCAAAGGACAATTTGGTGGCCCTGTTGAGATTGATAGTAGCGGTTTACCTCCAGGGCGTTATGCCTTTGTTGTCAAAATCGTTGAATTGGACAAATTCAAGCAAACATCTGGTCAGGCCCTTTTTGATGCGCAACCCGCTGGCACATCTAAATTTACAGTAACCAAGGCCCCAAAGTTGGAAAATCAAATTTCGGAAGAAGTTACCGATTTTGATAAAATGCGCATCTATGTTCCCCGCCGATTAAAAGTTGGTGAGAGGGGTAATATTAATCTTGAATATCCCAATTGGTTCAAGACTCCGGTTAAGCTCGATATTAAAACGGGGGCAGGTTTATCCATCACCAAGAAAAACATCGTCTCGCGTGGAGCTTTGCTGAGGCTGCAGAGTGAGTTAGCCCAAAAAGGTAAAATTAGTTGGGTTAAGATTACTGCTACTGATGACCAAAAATGTACAATAGAGTTTAGACGCCGGATTGCAATTTCGGCCGAGCCGGATTTTAAAGTCCAGATAACGGCTCCCTCGAAAATCAAAAGTGGTGTTCCGGTTCCTTTTCGCCTGGATATACCAGAGCAATTCTACCTTCAAAAAATTAAAGCACGACATTCTAAATCGCTGGGTGTGACCTGGAATTCTACTCAGGGCAGTAGCAGAGTGACTGGAAAAATAACAGGATATGCTCCAGAAAATATTTCCAGGAAAACGGAATTGGTATTTTTGCTGGTGGGGCAACACCGTGATAGCGGAAGTGGCAAAATTGGTGTCGCCCGAGCCACCTTCAATATTGAAGGCCCGCTCAATATTCCCAAACCGACCATAGAGGCCGAAAACTCTGACAATGATATGAAAGAGTTTTTCGCGACCCTTCATGCACAGACACAGAAAACCCTCAATGAATATCGTGACATGAAGAATCAGCATAACCGCGAGATGGATGAACTGCGGAAAAAGAGGGATAATATAGGCTCAGAGGTCGTGGTTGAGCAAGCCGATGAAATTATCGTTCCAAAACGTGCTGGAGCAAAAACGCGTAACTCTCAACAAAGTTCTGAGCCACGTTGGTATATGGTTCAATGTGAATTAGCCGTAGGCAAAAAAGTTGTTGAACGTTGTGATGTTGGTGACCCGAGCATTTACTTTGTGCATGCAAAATCAGAGCGTGAAGCCGTTCAAGAGGCGGAAGAGCACTGGTACTATAAAAACTGTACGCATGCTGTTCTTCGGCCAGAAGGGTTTATAAATAAGAGTTCCAACAGTACAAAAAGTACAACGCGAAATGTAGGTGGACTGGTAACATGTCTTGATCCTAGTTTTAAGTAACATAAAGCCAAGTGGGATTTAGTTTAAACGTAAAGGACTCGTTAGGTCTTGATCGTCTCAAATTTGTTAAACCGGAAGCTAAAAGAAATAAATGGTTAAGGGCAGCCAATTCTGTTGGGCTTTCAGATTGTCGCCTTGAATACGAAATGAAAAATTAGAAACGTGAAAGAGTTTTAGCGTAATTCTCACTGTTAGAAGCATTTGGAGCAGTTAATCTTGACTCATTCAATGAGGTGCCTTGCAATGGTAAGTTTAAAAAAACAGACAATCGTGGTTCTGGCGTTAGCCTTAGTATTAATTTCTGTGGAAGCGTTAGCTAAAGACGACGCGGGCTGGAAAAAACTATCAAGCCTTGTCGAGGCAACAAAAACACAGAATGCTAAAGAATGCGCACAAACCCTAAAAGCAATAAAAACATTTCGAGATGGGGCTTGCTCGCAAGCACTTTATGCCGATGCTGCCGTCCTTTACGCCCTCACCAGCTCTCCCAGTGCCTGTGGTAAAAAAGAGAAGTCAAATAAAGCAAAAAAACGTCAGTATGCAGAAGTGTTGACAGGCCTTCTGAAAGGAGCCGAATATGGCTCAGCTTGGGGAGCGGCTTATAGTTTGGAAGTGATGTCCGTTTTTGATCTTGGCAACGTTCATAAAATCGAAAAAGCCCTCCATTATCTTGAGAATAACAATCGCCCAAAGATAATTTTGGAAAATTCTCAAAGCCTGAAACGTCATATTGAAACGCAAACCAGTTGGGACAAGTTCAAACGAAAAGTTGTCTTAGAAACAGGGAGTCTCAAGAAACTGGCAAAAGAACATAAATCGATCTCTGCTTTGCCATCAGACCGTGCCCCTACCTCGGCGGAAATTAAACAAGCCTTGACGGGGGCACTTGGAGAAAATGCCTTTTTTGGGAGGATGTTTGTACCAGGGGATGGGTGCTGATGCCTCTGAAACCTACCAAGCTATTCGCAAGCTTTATAGTTGCTGTGACCATGGTTTTTTCTGCCACGGCAGTGGCGGAAGCCCCTAAGGGATGCGCTCGAATTCCCTATGATAACGATGCCTATCGTACTTGTCTTAGTCAATGGGGGCAAATCCTTGAGGCCCGGCTGCGTCATGCTTTGGACAAGGTGATGATTAAAGCGGCAGAGGAAGATTGGAAGGAAAATGAGGTCGGGTATGGGCGACGTGTCCGCAAAATTGATCGAGAACAATTGGTTTGGGAACGTACTGTTGAGATCAAATGCGAAGGAGCGGATAGATCTCAAGTCATTGAAAATATACAGCCAGAGCATATTGATGTTTACACGGTTGCGGACCTTGAATGCCGGAATGAACTTTTTGAGCAGCGATTACAAGTACTCAACCAAACAGGTAAATTCTAGTCTCAGGAAAAATGACCATGTTAGTGTATTTTAGCTTAAGGCAATCTGAGGAAATATAATAAGGCGATAGCTTCCAAGAGGGGCACTCAAGGAAACAGAAAAGGTTTGGAAAATGCAGAAGATGGAAGAGAATGATGAATTTGTTGAGCAACCTGCTCCTAGCCGTATCGCAGGGGCAATGTGGGGCACTGCTTTAAGCCTGCTGATATTTACGCTTATTGGCCTTGGTGTATTTTATGGGATTGATGAAGAGATTGCGGGAACGGTCGTCTTGATTGTTACGGCACTTAGCCTTTTTTTCGTGGTTTATAGGTTCGGCATTTTCTCTTCAGCCATTGGAGCTATGCTGCTCTGCTTTGGGCTTGGGGTCGCCTCTGTCTTTGTGCTGGCAGGGTAAAAAGAGCCCCCGATCGAAATGAAAGACGTGTGATGCGCTGCACCAAGCTGTATTTACCATTTCTAGTGTTTTGCTAGCTTTCCGTATTTTCAGAATTTAGTTTAACGTTTATTTTTTTCCTGAGTAATTCCCGCCTAAGCATTTCAATAAATGGTATGGTCAAGAGAGTAAATACCAGGCCTATGTAGACAAAAATCTCTAAAATGAGCGTTCTTGAATCTGCTTGTCCGGCGAAATCAAACGCTGTCCCATGAAACCCAGAAATGACAGTTTTAAAACCCTCTCCTGAAAAAAGTTCATATAAAATAGCTCCAACGACACCCTCAAGAATATTCGTCGCATTTGAAAATGCTGTCAGCAATGCATAGCCAAGCCCCGCATAAGCTATTTTTACCGTGTAGGCGTTTATCGTTAGAGGGATCATAAAGGCGGGAATTGATGCGAAACTCAGAATATTGCCACTTATCAGCCTGAACCATTCGTACCGAGTCCATTCAGGTAAGGGGTTCCAGCCCTCAGGCACGGTGAAGTATACATAACGCCACCAAGGGTGATCTGGTTCGAGATATAGAAAAAAACTGATGGGGAAGGAGAGTACTCCAATGGCGACCATTCCATAAAGGTAGTGATGCCATTTGATTGATGGGAATCTATTGACGGTCCATCGATATGACAAAACCGAAGCCAGAAAAGTCAGCCCACCGAAGGCGAGAATAATTCCGAATGTTCTCGCAGAAAAGCCACGTTCATCTATCAGGTAACTTCTTTCAATGAATCCTACAGACGGGCTAAATTTCCAAAAGAACAAAAAGATAAGAAGCAACCAAATCGTATGGTTTTCCTTGCGAAAATGGTTCAGTCGAGAAGGCACTTTAAGGAGGTAGGCTAGAATGTCGGCAAAAGTTGACGTAAACCCTCGCCCCCCAGTTTGGGTTAAAGGCTGCTTAATTATCTTTTCCTCTTCTATATTTCTGAAGCCAACAATTGCTGTCAATAAAGGAAAAAAACCCGCTAGTGCAAATACGAACCCAATATGAATATCCCCATTTTCAACCCATTCTTGGAGACGCCCTCCCAGGAAAAGAGCCCCAGCGTTGGAGACAGATAAAACCGTCCATTGAAGATTTACAAAAGAACTTACGCGCTTAAGTCGTCTGCCTTCTACAACCATGATTGCATCGCAGACCACATCGACAAATGCATAGGTGCCAAAAACCAGATTAAATACAAAAAGGTATAAAAATGGAACGCTAACCTCAGCGAACGCCAAAGCGGATGCTGTGATCCAAAATATGACCCCAAGGCAGGCCATAAGCACATACCAAGCTTTACGGTGATACCCAAATATATGGATTTTATCGGAGACAGACCCCCACAAGGGTTTAGCCATCCAGCCGATCCCTTTTAAGGAGTCGAAAAGTTGCCCCCCAGCATCGCCTAAACCGAGACTAAACTTAATGAAGAATAAAATCGGAATTTCGGCTAAATCTTTTGTGCCCTGAACAAAATAAGGAGTGCCAACAACCCATTTTAAACGCGCCGTATTTTGGCTTTGGCGTTTGTCAATTGTGCTATTGCTCTCGTGCTCTGTACTCACGGATTTAGGGCTGTTAAATTTGATAGAAACAATAGGACCTCCAAGAGTTCTCCTATGACCAATCTGTCGGTAAGTGCCCGGTTCGGCTATTTTCCATTTACTTAAATAGTTAAGCAACTACTTCTAAACATATGAGGCTTAACATTCTTTATTTGCAATCTTTTTTGATAAATAGGTCATGAACTTAGATTAAAGTGATTCATGCGTAAATTTAACGGTGTTCCAAAGAAGCATTTTGGACTATTTTTGATAAATGTGAATGGCGGCTTATTGACCCTTAATCACATGCTCAATTATAACAGACAAAGCAATGGGTTAAGAGATGCTTAATTTAGTTAACTGGGGCAGTCCCCTAGGAGAAATACATGCCACTTTTTGAAGGATTGATCGCTTCATTCCACAAAGCCATTGAAAAACATGATAATCGCCATTTTCTTGAAGCCGTAATGGCGACCTGTGCGATTGTTGCCAGTTCTGATGGGGCGATAAATTTTTCAGAAAGAGGCCGCCTTGATCAAATCATAAATTTTGTAGATCGCTTGAAAATTTATGACCCTCATGAGGCCGTTGACCTGTTCAATGAGTATGTGGACAGGCTAAAATCGAAAAGCAAAATTGAGAAAAAAGCTTTGCTAGATATGATCAAAACTACCATTAGATCAACCAGTGATAAAAAACTCGTTTTAAAGATTTGCTGGAATATATGTAAAGCTGATGGCGATATTAAACGGGCCGAGAGTGATGCCATTGAAGAGATTGCCATTAATATGGGGCTGAGTATCGAGGATGTCTTTCGAAACTACTAATCTTGACATCTCCTAAATGCCAAAAGCTTTATTCGCAGAATTGTCTGCAATTTATCACCTAAACCAATATTTTGTTCTATTCGCAATATAGACTAATGACAGCATTACAGGGACTTCCACGAGAACGCCAACCACTGTTGTAAGGGCTGCGCCTGAGTGTAATCCAAAAAGTGAAATCGCAACGGCAACAGCAAGCTCAAAGAAATTTGAAGTGCCGATCAAGGCGGCAGGAGCGGCAATGTTATGTGGAAGTTTCATCACCTTTGCTGCAAAATATGCAATCATAAATATTCCATAGGTTTGCAGCGTTAGCGGTATGGCAATAAGAAATATGGTTTGTGGTTGGGCTAAGATGGTTTCTGCCTGAAAACCAAAAAGAAGGATAACGGTTGATAGCAATCCAACCACTGACCAGGGTTTTACTTTTTGAATAAAATGCCCCAGACGGTTTTCATTATTTCTTTGTTCTAATTTCTTACGTGTAAAAATACCCATCAATAACGGGAGGACGACATAGAGAATGACGGATAGGAGCAGCGTTTCCCAAGGCACATGAATATCTGTTACCCCAAGCAAGAATGCCGTAATGGGTGCAAAAGCAAAGACCATTATGATGTCATTTACAGACACCTGCACTAATGTATAGTTTGGGTCACCTTTTGTGAGTTGGCTCCAGACAAAAACCATCGCGGTACAAGGAGCGACACCCAGTAAGATCATTCCTGCAATATATTGTTCAGCGGATTGCGGGTCGACCCACTCAACAAAAAAGACTTTAAAGAAAAGCCACCCCAAACCTGCCATAGTGAAAGGTTTAATGAACCAGTTAATGATGACGGTCAGAATCAGGCCCTTTGGTTTCTTCCCGATATCTTTAATGGATGAAAAATCAACTTGCACCATCATGGGGTAAATCATCACCCAGATGAGAACAGCAACAACAAGATTTACATGAGCAAACTCTAAGGCGGCAATGAAGGAAAATGCCGAGGGATACAAATTCCCCAATAAGACGCCTGTTGCAATGCAAAGCCCAACCCAGATGGACAAATATCTTTCAAATAACCCCATACTCTTCCTCAATTTTCATAATAAAATTGCCCCTATAAAACCGATGCGTCCTGAGCTACCACGGTGGTAGAGGGCGACTATGTTTTTTTGCTTTAAGGTTTTACAATATTTATCTCATATCGTTAAATAACGTAATGATCGAAGGGGCCATGCTTTATATCAACATCCCTTTAACCTGATCTGTTGTCGGAACGCTACCTGCGTGGAGAACTGTTCCATCAACAACTATTCCTGGTGTGGACATTACTCCATATTGCATAATTTCAATGGTATCGGTTACTTTTTCGATTTCAACTTCAACATTCAACTCGTCGGCTACTTTTCTTATGATTTCAGCAGTTTGTTGACATTTTTTGCAACCAGAACCAAGGACTTTAAGAGTTTTCATTCTAATCTCCCATTATTTTTAAGTAAGTGCATTAAAGGAATAGCCAACGCAAATAAAGGCTATCGCAAGGAAGGTTGCAAAATATGCCAAACCTTGAACGCGAATAACTTTACGCAGGATAATAAATTCAGGGATTGAGATGGCGACAACACTCATCATCAACACAATGACCGTACCAATTGGGACGCCTTTTCCCAGTAAGGCCTCTGCAACTGGAATGACACCCGTCGCATTCGAATAAAGGGGAATGCCAGACAGGACGGCAAAAGGCACAGCAAGAAGGTTGTCCGCACCAGCATATTTAGCGAAGAAGTCGGCAGGAATATAACCATGTAAAGCTGCGCCAATGCCGATACCAATGATGACATATTTCCAAATCCGACCGACAATTTCTTCAACTTCACCCCAGGCAAAAGTGACACGTCCTGAAAAATTGCTATCGTAAGTCGGGGCAACGATTTGTCCGGTCCTGATTTTCCAAACATAATCTTCTACGTATCGGTCCATTTTGAAAAAATCAGTGGCCCAACCACCAAACATACCGACAAGCAAACCTGTCCCTACATAAATTGCCGTAAGTTCCCAACCAATAACCGAGCCTAAGATGACAATGGCAACTTCATTAATCATCGGTGAGGCAATCAAGAAAGCCATCGTTGCTCCGACAGGAATTCCAGCTTCAATAAAACCGATAAAGAGGGGCACGGATGAGCAGGAACAAAACGGTGTTACAGCCCCTAATGTGACGGCGAGAAAGTAGGTTATTCCTTTGGGTTTTCCTTCAAGATATGTTCGAATTTTCTCCGGCGACAGAAGGCTTCGAAATAACCCCATGACAAAAATAATCAGAGTTAAAAGAAAGAATATTTTGGTGGTGTCTTCGATAAAGAAATGAACAGCGTTTGCTGTAGCTGTCTCAGTGGTGAGACCGAATACAGAATATGTTATGACATCAGCTAGTTTTGTGAATAGTTCAAACATAATTGTGCTCTCACTTCATGACCTGGACGGACGGTTGGTCATCGTTCCAAGCCGTTTAACATCTCGTTTATGTTGCCCTTCTTGCTTCATCGCATCGCAAGCTGACCTCAGTGCATTCAATTGCCAATCTGGTAAGTCTTTTGCCAGACGATAGTGAAGCCATTGGGCGTCTTTACGAGATTTAACCAAACCTGCGTCTCTTAAGGTCATCATATGGCGAGAAATTTTGGGCTGCGGTTCTTTCATCGTGAAGACAAATTCACAAATACAAAGTTCTTTATTTTCAGTCAGCAATGCAAGACATCTCAACCGAAGGGGGTCTGCCATTGCGGAAAATGTTTTAACTGTATATTTCATATATTGTATATATAGTAAAATGCATATGCAGTCAATCGCATGTTTAGGTGGAGGTCACCAAGCTATGCCCCGCGCTCTATTAATTTGTATGGAGCCCTCAGATTACCTTAATTACAAGTCAGGCAACTTGTTTTAACTTGGCAGATCAACCACATAAAGAGTAACGTAATTATGCGGTGGGGCGACTAGCCTGCACTACGAGTGGATTTGATTCTGACCAAAGGAGTTAAGCCGTGGCGGATGAGTTGTACAAAGTGCTTGGGGTCGAGAAGAGCGCATCCCAGGGGGAAATAAAGAAAGCGCACCGCTCACTTGCAAAGAAACACCACCCGGACCTCAATCCCGGTGACAAGACGTCTGAGGAAACCTTCAAGAAGGTTCAGGCTGCCTACAACGTCCTGGCAGACGCGGAAAAACGCCGCAAGTATGATGCCGGTGAGATTGACGCTGAAGGCAATGAAACCTCCCGCCAATTTTACCGTGAATACGCCGATGCGAATGCCGATCACCCCTATGCGTCAAGTGCTGGATTTGATGACCTGGGGGATATCTTTTCTGACATCTTTCGGGCACAACAACAGGGCGGTGAGAGGGGCAATATCCGCATGAGAGGCGGAGATATTGCCTACCGGATGGAGGTATCCTTCCTAGAGTCTGTTAACGGGGCAAAAAAACATGTCACCATGCAGGACGGCAAAACCCTTGCCATCACTATTCCACCCGGTCACCGCGATGGCCAAATACTGAGACTCCGAGGAAAAGGGATGCCAGGGCTTGGCGGCGGCGCGGCTGGTGATGCCCATATTGAGGTTAAGGTTAAGCCTCACCCCGTGTTCCTCCGTCAGGGGCGGGACATCCGTGTCGATCTTCCGGTAGGGATCAATGAGGCCGTGCTCGGTGCAAAGGTAAAGGTGCAAACAGCCGGAGGGGCGGTGATGATGACCATCCCCCCCGGATCGAACAGTGGTGACACCCTCAAGCTTAAGGGTAAAGGCGTTGCAGCGTATGGCAAGCATAGGGCTGGTGACCAATTGGTAAAACTCGTCGTTGTGCTACCGAAGAAGCCGGACGAGAAGCTCCGCGTCTTCTTAGAAGATTGGGCCAAGGATCATGGCTACGACCCGCGACAAGATAGGGAAGGGATGACGTCATGATGGAAGAGAAGGAAATCCTCGGGCGCTACACGGGTCTACAACGTGAGACACTCCATGTTTGGATTGAACACGGCTGGGTGATGCCCGAACGAGGCCAGGATGGCTATTGGTTCCGAGAGATAGATGTTGCCAGAGTCGGTCTTATCTTCGAGTTCTCGACCGAACTTGAATTGGATAAGGACGCGATGGACGTGATCCTGCCGCTCCTTGATCAGGTCCATGGGTTGCGCCACCAACTCCGTAGCCTCGCTGATGCTGTTAGTACTCAACCTGAAGAGGTTCGTCACCGTATTGCAAAATCACTGGCAAAAAATAGTAAATAAGCCTGATGCTGGCAGACTTAAACTTATTCACAAAAATAATGAGTTCTGTACTACCCGTGGCCAATTTGTCTGTATTTACGAGGACCCCAACTTCAATTGGCAGGTGCCATCGATAGATTATAATTACATATTTAAGATATAGATGAGTGTTGCTGCATTGATGGCGATGGAAATGGAAAATAAAATCAAAACTTTTTGATATAAACCCTGCACCAAGCGGTTGGTGTCGTAAGACGAAATACGAGCGTCTTTAATCTCAGGCTCAAGGACATTGTTGATTCCGTCTTCGACCTTATTGGCTGATGCCTGCAAGGTATCAACGGCATGGGTTAGGTTTTTGTGATTACTCAGAGTCAATTTTAGCCTCTTTTGTCTATTTTTGTGATAAGGCTGTTTGAAAAGAGGGAGCCCCTAATCTTTGAAGCATTATTAAGTGCGCAATAAAAAACGGACTTACCTTTTTGAAGCCCGTTGAATAAACATAATATATAAACAACCTTGTTCCGTCAATAAATTTATGAAAAAATTAGGTTTAATTGTTTGAGGTTTAAAAAAGAAAGGCGCAGTGTATAGTATTGGTTAAAATATTGTATGTTATTGATGTGACATATTTTGTTTATGTTTAAATTGTTTATTGTATTGAACAAATAATATTATTTATACCAAATATATAATTATTTATACTATATTGCTGCTTATTTATATTATGTGTGGTATTTGCGGTGACGTAAATTTCGATAACGCTCCAGCATCTGTTGAGGCGGTTTCTGTTATGACTGACACCATGGTCCCTCGGGGGCCAGATAGTGGTGACATCTATCAAAATGATCGGGTTGTTTTCGGCCATAGGCGCCTGAAAATCATTGATCTCAGTGACCAGGCCAAGCAACCGATGACGGACCATGATCTTGATCTAACGATCGTATTCAACGGCTGTATCTATAACTACAGAGAGTTGCGCGCCGAGTTGCAAGAAATGGGCTACCAGTTCTTTTCTTCAGGCGATACAGAGGTCGTCTTAAAAGCTTTTCATGCTTGGGGAACGGCGTGTTTATCACGTTTTCATGGCATGTTCGCTTTTGCCATCCATGAACATATTAGTGGCCGAATTATTATGGTCCGTGATCGTTTCGGTATTAAGCCTCTTTATTACTCAGAACGTCCTAATGGTATCCGTTTCGCTTCAAGTCTTCCGGCTATTTTAGCGGCGGGAGACGTGGACAAAGAGCTCAATCCAGTTGCTGTTCACCATTATATGCACTGGCATGCCGTCGTGCCCGCCCCGCATACGATGATCAAGGGGGTGCGGAAGTTGCCGCCCGCAACAATTCGATTAATTGATGCGGATGGTTCCACATCTGAAAGCGTTTATTGGAAACTGGATATCAATCAGTCCGCAGCAGATTGTAATATATCGGGAGAAGAATGGCAGGAGCGTGTGCTGGATGCCCTGCGTCTTGCGGTTAAGCGACGTATGGTCGCAGACGTTCCTGTTGGGGTTTTGCTTTCTGGTGGGGTTGATTCCAGTTTAATTGTAGGATTGTTAGCCGAGGCTGGTCAGCAAGATCTTAATACCTTTTCGGTTGGGTTTGAAGAAGCCGGGGGGGAAAAAGGTGATGAGTTCCAGTATTCAGACTTGATTGCAAACCATTATGGAACCACCCACCATAAAACCTTTGTGCCCTCATCAAACCTTCTGGAAGCCTTGCCCAAAACAATCAAGGCAATGTCGGAGCCGATGGTGAGTTATGACAATGTTGGTTTTTTCCTTTTGTCACAGGAAGTTTCCAAGCACCTGAAAGTGGTGCAAAGTGGTCAAGGGGCGGATGAAATTTTCGCGGGGTATCATTGGTATCCGCCGATGATGGAGGAGGGCACCGCCATCAACAAATATCAGAAAGCCTTCTTTGACCAAGATGAAGAAGCTTATGCCCATGCTGTCACCGATCTCTACTGCCGGAAAAACTATTCTCGTGACTTCATAGAAGCCCATTTTGCCAGCGATGGAGCAGACCGTGATGTGGATAAGGCCTTGAGGCTGGATTCAACGGTAATGTTGGTTGATGACCCGGTTAAAAGAGTGGACAACATGACAATGGCATGGGGACTGGAAGCCCGAGTCCCTTTCCTTGATCATGAATTATGTGAACTGGCGGGCCGCATTCCGGCTGAGTACAAGGTGAAGGGTAATGGGAAATGGGTTTTGAAAGAAGCAGCCCGTAAAGTTATCCCATCTGCGGTCATTGATCGTCCTAAAGGGTATTTTCCCGTGCCAGCCTTGAAATATATTCAAGGCCCTTATCTAGATATGGTGCGTTCCGTATTACTGAGTGAACAGGCAAGAGAACGTAATGTTTTCAAGGAAGATTATATCCAAACACTTCTTGCCTCGCCAAAAGATCACATTACGCCCTTGCGCGGGTCGAAACTCTGGCAGGTGGCGTTACTTGAACTTTGGCTCCAGGAACAAGGGATTTAACTATGATGACCCAAGAGCATAGAGACAGCCTTGACCCCATGAATCCAGTAAAAATGGCTTCGCTTAAGCATTGGGGAGAACCCGTTGATAGCGATGCTATTGAGGCGATGGAAAATGAAATTAGTGTCGATTGCGGTTGGGGGAGATTAATTTTCGGGCAAACCTTTGATAACCCACAGAAGCTAGCTGATGCATTGAGTGCGGAAAAAGAAGGCCGAAGGGATGTTGCCCTTTATGTCCGTGATCCGCATGTGGTGATGTCTTACGCCCCCCAGGTTTTGTTTTTGGACCCTTCGCTAACTTATCGGTTGGATTTTCGTCGCTATAAAACACGTAATGTCAGCTCTGTGGGGGTTTGTGTACGTCTGTTGAGTAGCGACGATGACGCACAAGCGATCAATCAGTTGTATCTCTCACGTCGTATGGTACCGGCTTATGATGATTTTTACGTCAAAGCTCCAACCAATAAGGCTCTTTCAATTTTAATTGCTGAAGATGAAGATACGGGTGATATTTTAGGGGCCGTAACGGGCGTAGATCATTATGAAGCGATTGCTGACGCCGACAATGGGTGTAGCCTTTGGGCTTTGGTGGTCGACCCACAATGTCAGCACCCTGCCGTTGGCGAAACATTAGTCCGATCACTTATTGAACATTTTGCCAAGCAAGGGCGAAACTTTCTTGATTTGTCGGTCATGCACGACAATGAGCAAGCGATTTCCCTCTACAAAAAGCTAGGTTTTGAACAAGTTCCTGTTTATTGCATCAAAAATAAAAACTCTATCAACGAGCAGCTTTTTATCGGTCCCGACCCCGAAAAAGACTTAAATATATATGCGAAAATTATTGTTGATGAAGCCCGTCGTCGGGGAATTGTTGTTGAAGTGCTGGATGCGCAAGGTGGTTTTTTCCAGCTCTCATTGGGGGGGCGGTCAATTACCTGTAGAGAGTCCCTGAGTGAACTCACCACCGCAATTGCCATGAGTCGCTGTGATGATAAAACCGTCACCCGTCATATTTTGCAACGAGAGGGATTAAGTGTACCGGAACAAATCGTTGCAGATGATCCAGACAAAGTGGCTACATTTCTCAGTAAGCATAAACGTATCGTTGTCAAACCTGCCTTTGGTGAACAAGGACGGGGCATCAAAGTGGATTTAAGTGAATTGTCGGAAGTCCTGGTCGGCATTGAAGAAGCGCGTGAAGTTGCAGACAAAGTATTATTAGAAGAATTTGTGCGTGGAGATGACCTCCGAATCATTGTTATTGAAAATGAAGTTGTTGCCGCAGCAATCAGAAAGCCTGCCCAAATTAAGGGTAACGGCAAAATGACCATCAAAGAATTAATCGACTACCAAAGCCGTCGCCGGGCTGCGGCGACCTGTGGAGAAAGCAGGATCCCCATCGACAAAGAAACACAACGATGCGTGGCGCAATCTGGATATACTATGGATGACGTACTGCCCGACGGGATCAAACTCAGGGTTCGCAAAACAGCAAATTTGCATACAGGCGGCACTATTCATGACGTGACGGATCGTTTGCATCCAGCCCTTGAAAGGGCGGCCGTGAAGGCTGCCATTGCATTGGAGATTCCGCTGGTTGGTTTTGATTTTTTAGTTCCAGATGTTGAGGATTGTGAATACGTCATTATCGAAGCCAATGAGCGCCCCGGCCTTGCCAACCATGAGCCGCAACCCACAGCCCAGAAATTTGTGGATATGCTCTTTCCATATACCAGGAAAGTAGAAATTTAGAATGCCAACTGAACCACTCGTCATTGATCAACAATATTTAAAAGAGGTTTTAAAAAGCCTCCTAAATACACCTAGCCCATCAGGAATGACGGATGATATCGTTCGACTGACTTGCCAAGAATTAGACATACTAGACATTCCATACGAACTTACCCGACGCGGGGCAATTCGCGCCACCCTTTCCGGGTCAAATTATAGCCCTCGCCGTGCAGTCGCCGCACATTTGGATACGCTGGGGGCTATGGTTAAAAACCTTAAAATGAATGGCCGCCTCTCTGTCGTGCCCATTGGGTTTTGGTCTGCAAGGTTTGCCGAAGGAGCAAAATGTACTGTCCATTGTGATGATGGCTTGGAATATCGGGGCACCCTTCTTCCCTTAAAAGCCTCAGGACACACCTACAATAAAGAAATTGATACCCAACCGTCTGAATGGGAAAACCTTGAACTCCGTCTTGATGAAGTTGTGAGCGATGTCGATGGCTTATGGAACCTGGGGCTTCGTGTTGGTGATTTCATATCCATTGATCCTCAGCCGGAATTTAATAAAAACGGTTTTGTTAATTCTCGTCATATTGATGATAAGGCAGGCGTTGCCTCAATTTTAGCAGCGGCTAAAGCCATAAAAGAGTCCGACCGTGAATTGCCTTTGGACTGCCATCTGCTCTTCACTATTTCTGAAGAAGTTGGTGTCGGGGCATCGCACGTTTTGCAAGGTGATATCGCTGAGATGGTCTCTGTTGATAACGGCACCATCGCCCCTAATCAGAATACCTGCGAGTATGGCGTCACGCTCGCCATGCAGGATTCAAGCGGCCCGTTTGATCGTCATTTAAGCGGCCATCTGATTGATCTATGTATGCAAAAGACCATTGAATTTAGCCGGGACGTTTTTCTCTATTATCGCAGTGATTCGGCGGCTGCTTTAGAAGCCGGAAATGACATTCGTACAGCCCTGATCTGTTTTGGTCTTGATGCCTCACACGGATTTGAGAGAACACATTTGAAGTCACTGGACTGTGTTGCCCGTTTACTTGGGGAATATATGTTGTCCAAACCGATTTTTGGCAAGTCTGAGAATGTGATTGGCGATATTGAAGAATTCCCCTTGATTGACACCTCTTCAATAGAACAACAGTCCAGTAAAAAAGCGAAGAATTAGGATGCTCTAAACTACTAGGCCATCTGTTAAGTCAGGTCGATGATGTGCTCGACCTGACTTAATTGCACAGCTTTACCAAAGCTGTCTGGAAGAGTGTAGTCATATCATTCTCTGGGTGGATTGGTGTGTCTCTGACAGGCGAAGCCGTCAGCCCATGCGTCAGTGCCAGGATGCCCGAATGTGGGCCTGGTGGTGCAATGAGTGAAACCAGACAATCTCGTTACCACTAAAGGCTTAACCCGCGCCCTCGGTTAAGCGGGGGGATGGCGCACCTATTTCGTCTCTTATGCTGGCGGGATGAAGAATTTTTGCAATCTCAACTGATTGGACTCTTTATGGAAATGTTATATGTGTTGCTCGTTATCTTGGCGGTAACCCGCCTGTTTGGGGAGGTTTGTGTGCGGATCAATCAACCCGCCCTCGTGGGTGAGTTGATTGCAGGTGTCGTGTTGGGTAGCCTGATCGGACTCAGCAGCAATTCGTTTCCAATTCTATCAGAATTTACCGACAACCGCGTATTCGATGCGCTTACCGACCTTGGTATCTTTTTCCTGATGCTATTGGCGGGCCTGGAAATGAATCCTCGCGATTTGGCTAAGGCATCAATGCCCGCCTTGTGGGTGGCCTTGGGCGGTGTGATTTTGCCTATGGGCTTAGGGCTTGGCATCGGTTATGTCTTTTTACCCGATAGCGATTGGAAGATCTTACAGATTTTGTTTTTGGGGGTGGCCCTGTCGGTTACAGCGGTGCCCTTGACTGTGGCGACGCTCATGGAGTTGGGCCAGCAGGACACGCGGCTCGGCGCAGTGATCGTCTCGGCTGCCGTATTCGATGATATTGTCAGCCTGTTCTTGATCACGCTTCTAACTGCGGCACTTAAGACCGGTGGCGATATCAGTCTCGCTACTGCTGGAGTGTTAGCGGTGAAAATCACAATATTTTTTATCGCAGTGGTGCTCATTGGGCGTTATGTGTTCCCCTGGGTAGGGCGGTTGGTTGCTCGTCTTAAAATCCCGCATATTGAGTTTAGTACAATATTGCTGTGGGCACTCGCCTTCGGTGTTCTGGCCGAAAAGCTGGATATGCATTTCATTCTCGGCCCCTATGCTGCGGGATTGTTCTTCACTCACGGCAATATGCAAAAAGATGTTTATGAAGACCTACGCAGCCAGTTTGAGGTTCTGACCATGGGGTTTCTGGCCCCGATATTCTTCGCCTCCATTGGACTTCATATTGATATATCCGCTCTTGTTGAGGTCCCGTTATTCTTGTTGGTGTTAGTTTCCGCAGCGTTCATCGGTAAGATTGCGGGGAGTGGTTTGGCAGCTCGAGCCTCGCGCTTTACTTGGCGGAGATCTCTGGCCATTGGGGTGGGCATGAATGCACGAGGGGCTGTTGAGCTTGTGATCGCGTCAATCGCGCTTAAAGCAGGTCTATTCTACTACCCAGACCCTGCACCACCGATTATTGCCAATATGTATTCGGCCGTGGTGCTGATGACCATCCTGGCAACGGTGTTCACGCCGATTATGCTACGCGCCGTCCTCAAGGGTGACGCCCATAATAGCGATCCACGCGATAGGCCGCGTCAAGAATGAATTGTCAAGAAAGGACTGCAATTAAGGCATTCAATTGAGGGTCTTATGCGGCACACCACCTTTATACAAGACGGTTGGTGAAAACTCAGGATTTGCGTGGCTATTTTTTCAGGAGATCGATTTTGACTGATAAACCCCAAAATATTCATATCCTCCCCAATACCCTAAATCCGTCCGGTGCTAACCGCTGTGTCGGTGTCGAGATTGAGTTCGCGGGTCTGTCTTCGGAGCAGGCTGCCAAGTTGGTGGCAGACTGCTTTGGCGGCGTTGTAAAGCAGGGCGATACGCCATTTGTATTTTCTGTGGAGAACACGTGGTGGGGTGATTTTCGTATTGAACTTGATACGCGTCTCGTCCACCCGGAACAAGACTTCGGTGATGTGCTTGAAGAGAGTGCTCTCCCGATGAACGAAAAGGGGGTGCGGGGTGTCCGCAATATGGACACCCAGGTGCGCGAATGGATCGGCAATGCCTCTGCCGGTGTCGTGCCGACGGAAATTGTCTCCCCCCCTATACCGTGGGATGAACTAGGGGAATTAACGGGGTTGATCGAAGCTTTGCGCACGCAGGGCGCCAAGGGAACAGATGAGAACCCAATGTACAGTTTTGGCGTTCACCTCAACCCAGAGGTCGCCCGTGAGGATGTCGATTATCTATTGGCCATTCTACGCGCTTATATTCTGTTATCCGATTGGCTGCGGGAACAAATTCAGGTCAACCTCACACGAAAAATTTTACCGCATATTGATCCGTTTTCTCAAGATTTTGCCGTGAAAATATTGAAGGCTGATTACGCGCCGGATTTAAAAGAGCTGATTAATGATTACTATGCGATGAATCCGACCCGCAACCGAGAACTTGACATGTTGCCACTGTTTCAGCATCTGGATTTCGAAACCTTAGCGCGGCTCACCGATGACGAACGCATCAAGGCCCGACCGACCTTTCATTATCGATTGCCCGATACGCGCCTATCCGACCCGGAGTGGGGGATCATTCAGGAGTGGAACCGTTGGGTCGCCGTGGAATGCTTGGCGGCGGACGAGGGCAACTTACGGCGTCTGGCGGATCGTTACCTCGCCGAAGACGATAATCCTATTACAGAGCGGTTGAAGGAGGTGCGCCGATGGCTCGAAAACCTCACAAACCTGTAATCGGTGTTACGGTCTCTCGCCATAAAAGTAAAATCATGTGTTTCTTTGACTGGCTGGCGGTGTGGCGTGCTGGGGGTGAAACTGTATTCTTAGCTCCGGGAAGTGCGTATCCCTCCGAACGTTTGGATGGTCTGATCATTGGTGGTGGAGACGACATTGGCGCTGAAGTGTACCACGCCGAAATAAACTTAGACGTTCGTATTGATCCCGAGCGCGATGCCTTGGAGTTGAAACTGTTACGCTATGTTGTCGATAAAGATTTACCTGTTCTGGGTATCTGTCGCGGCGCACAGATGATGAACGTATTTTTCGGTGGGACTTTGTATCGCGATATACGTGGAATGCCGCGTGAAAAGACAAATATTCGCACCATTTTAGCCCGCAAGATCGTCACTCTGAAAAAGGGCTCTAAGGTGCAAAATATCCTTGATCTAAATAGGGTGCGCGTAAACAGTCTCCACCATCAGGCCGTGGACAAACTTGGTGAAGGAATCATCGTATCGGCGTGCGACCGGGGTGATTTCGTACAGGCACTGGAACGCCCTGATAAACGTTTCTTCATTGGTGTGCAGTGGCACCCGGAATTTCTTGTCTTTGACAAACATCAGCAGGCCTTATTCCGGACACTGGTAGAGGAGGCTCGCTCGGGGGATGAGGTCGACACTAACTCTCTAAATGGAATATAAGGGAGGCTATTGCAATTGGGTAACCCTTTAGAGATCAGCTTGACCCTTTCATAAAATAGGGCATAGTTTTTTTGGCTTGTCGCTTTGGTGCGCGATACATAAGTCTTCAAGCTGTCTTGTATACCAAAATATGCGAATATGTTTAGATCATTGCAGCCTGTTTGTGACAAATGAGGAGCCTCCCAATGACCGGAAGAGACACATTTAAGACCCGTCGCTCTCTGAATGTAAACGGTAAAGCCTATGATTATTTCAGTCTGCAAGCCGCGGAGCAGGCAGGTCTGGGCGAAATCTCCAAGCTTCCCTACTCAATCAAAATACTGGTGGAAAACCTGTTGCGCTTCGAAGGTGGCCGCACGGTTTCAACGGATGATGTGAGAGCGGCTACCGGGTGGGCAATTGATGCCAAAGGTGGCCATGAGATTGCCTATTGTCCTTCACGAGTCTTGATGCAAGATTTCACGGGTGTCCCTGCGGTGGTCGATTTAGCTGCGATGCGTGATGCCATTGTGTCGGTCGGTGGCGATCCGAATAAAATCAATCCCTTAGTTCCGGTTGATCTGGTGATTGATCACTCTGTAATGGTTGACTATTTTGGTACCAGCGATGCTCTCCAAAAAAATGAAGCGTTGGAATTTAAACGCAATAAAGAGCGTTACGAGTTCCTCAACTGGGGCCAGCGGGCCTTCGATAATTTTCGTGTTGTTCCGCCGAGCACAGGCATTTGCCACCAGGTTAATATCGAGTATCTGGCGCAAGTGGTCTGGGCCAAGGAAGAAGACGGCAACATGCTTGCCTACCCAGACACTTTGGTCGGCACAGACAGCCACACCACTATGGTCAATGGATTAGGAGTCCTGGGCTGGGGGGTGGGGGGCATTGAAGCCGAGGCGGCGATGCTGGGCCAGCCGATATCCATGCTGATTCCCGAGGTGGTTGGCTTTAAGCTGACGGGAGAATTGCAAGAGGGCATCACGGCTACCGATTTGGTTCTGCGTATTGTGGAAATGCTCCGTGAATTGGGAGTGGTTGGTAAGTTTGTCGAGTTCTATGGTTCAGGGCTTGACCACCTGAGCCTGCCGAATCGTTCCACTATCGCCAATATGGCACCGGAATATGGTGCTACCTGTGGTATCTTCCCAGTGGATGCGGAGACCATTAAGTATCTCAAACTCACCGCCAGAGAAAATGATCATATCGCTTTGGTCGAAGCTTATGCCAAAATACAGGGCATGTGGCGTGATAGCTCCACCCCCGATGCGGTGTTCTCGACGACCTTGGAATTAGACATATCCACCATTGAGCCCGCTATTTCTGGTCCGAAGCGTCCACAAGATCGCATTGACCTGAAATCCAGTGCTGCCGCCTTCGCATCAGCCCTCAAAGACATGGCAAGTGTGGAGGCGCCGAGGGGTGAAGATGTGGAAGGGGCAGATTATCAACTGCGCGATGGGGATGTGGTCATAGCCGCCATCACAAGCTGCACCAACACCTCGAACCCCGATGTCTTGATCGCGGCGGGTCTGGTGGCGCAAAAAGCCTGCGCATTGGGTCTGCAATCTAAACCCTGGGTGAAAACCTCGCTGGCGCCGGGGTCCCAAGTGGTTGGTGATTACCTACAAGATGCGGGCTTGCAAGATAGTCTCGATGCCTTGGGCTTCAATATCGCGGGATTCGGCTGTACCACTTGTATCGGCAATTCTGGTCCATTGGCTGCACCGATTAGTACGGCGATTACCAAGGGCGATCTCGTCGCGACTGCCGTGCTGTCAGGAAACCGTAACTTCGAAGGCCGCATCAACTCTCATGTGAAAGCTAATTATCTCGCCTCACCGCCATTGGTGGTGGCATATGCTATCGCTGGGTCTATGACCCGTGATATTATCAACGAACCTTTGGCCAAAGACAAAGATGGTAATCCTGTTTACCTCAAAGACATCTGGCCGACCAATAGTGAGGTGACCGATATGGTCACTAAGATGGTTACGGCTGATCTGTTTGCCAAGCGTTATGCCGACGTCTTTAAGGGCTCTGCAGCTTGGCATGAAATTCAATCGGCGACGGGCCTAACTTATGCTTGGGATAGGGCATCCACCTATATTCAAAAACCACCATTTTTCAATAACTTGGTACCAGAACCGGATGCTGTTTCCGATATCCATGGTGCGAAACTTTTGGCGATGTTGGGGGAGTCCATCACAACTGACCATATCTCGCCTGCGGGTGGTTTCAAGCAAGAAACCCCGGCTGGACAATATTTGACGGAACATCAGATTCGTCCGCAAGATTTTAACTCCTACGGTTCACGCCGGGGTAATCATGAAGTGATGATGCGCGGCACCTTCGCCAATATCCGTATTAAGAACGAACTCGTGCCGGGTAGCGAAGGTGGCTTTTCTGTCTACAATGGTGAACGGACCACCATATACGAAGCGGCGATGAAGCACATGGAGGATGGTACGCCCTTGGTGGTGGTTGGTGGGAAGCTCTACGGCACCGGTTCAAGCCGTGATTGGGCGGCTAAAGGGACCAAATTACTCGGCGTGAAAGCGGTGTTAGTGGAAAGCTATGAACGCATCCACCGCTCCAATTTGGTAGGTATGGGCGTGTTGCCGCTGGCGTTTAAAGACGGCATGACCCGCACTGACTTGAACCTAGATGGTTCGGAAACCATTGACATCACGGGCCTCAGTGAGGGGATCACCCCCGGTCAAAATATAGCCGTGACCATCACCCAAGCAGATGGCTCAACAAAGGATATATTGGTTAAATGCTGCATTGAGACACTGGACGAAGTTGAATATTACCGCCATGGGGGCATTCTGAACTACGTATTACGTAATTTGAACAAGTAATGGCGGAGACTGAACCAGAAGTTTTAAACTCTCTGCTAGGCCGCGACTGCGGCCCGGCGATCATTCGCCGCCCCGTCAGGGCGTTCGAGCAAAGCGAAATAAGGACGAGGAAAAAAATGGCGGACAGGGAGGGATTCGAACCCTCGGAGCCCCGTGAAGAGCTCGGCGGATTAGCAATCCACTGGTTTCAGCCACTCACCCACCTGTCCGTTGGCGCAGTGTGTAACTTAAAAATATCTGGTGATCAAGCGGTTATCGAAGGAAAAATTTAGGCAATGGCTCCAGCACCATAACTGGCGATGGAATAAAGCATGGAACCTGTTTTTTCTTCATTTTCGGTAAAGCTAATACCAAGGGAGTTTTTACGGTTCCAGACAACGGTGCAACTTAAATCCCCGAATGTGTTGATTTCCAGGCTTGCCGCAGCATTGAGGCTTGGTGAGCCGCCACTGAGTTTGAGTTTTGCCCCGCCAACCGAAATGTCATCAATTATGACGGATTGCGATAATTTTTCAGATTTAAGGCGCGCGCCTAGGGTTAATGAATTACGCTGGTGTGTTCTTTGTTCTGCACCGCTTTTTGCCTTCATCCCCGTTACCCCATTAGATATTTTTTCAAAAGAATTAGAAATATAGTGTTTTTTTCATTTTTTCCAAAACGTTTTCTGCTGAAAAGCAACTTATAGGTTATGTGCACTTAGGGCTGTAGGTGTAAATTGGTGAGGAAAGTTATCTATAAGAAAAAAAAGAAAAAAACTTCATAATTCCACCATATGGGGGATTACCTTTTAGGGGTAGTTTTGGTAAAATTTGAAAAAAATTAAATGCTCTTGATTCGATGATTTTGAAACAAGCTATTTGTTTCGCTTTTTTTGTTGCGTTGTAAGCAAAGAGGAATGGGCCATTTCTATTCACGATAACACCCCTGGCAATAGCGATTCCGGGACTAAATTTGATGCTGTGCTTGAAGCTTCAAATGATGTTCCCCTCGTTGTTGGCGAAGGAACATGGTTGCTAAAATCTGATTATGTAAAAGATGGAAGCGACCTTATCATTACCGGACAGGACGGAGCAGAGGTTCTGGTTACGGGATATTTTGATCTAACGACCCTCCCTGATCTTCAAACATCAGATGGAAAAATGTTTAAGTCCGACTTTGTTGACGCCCTGGCGAAAGAACCTGTGGACGTCCAAGTTGCCCAGGTCATCCAGCAAGGGGCTAACGATGCTTCGGCGGAAGAACCAATCGGTTCTGTTTCGTCAATTGAAGGCGTTGTTGAGATTGTTCGTGTGGATGGTACCCGTGAGGTCGCTAAAGAAGGCGATCCGATTTTCCAAGGGGATGAAATTGTTACCTCAGACTCCGGCTCGATCGGTGTCAGTTTCGTTGATGAAAGTTCTTTCTCTCTCGGCCCAGAGGGAAGAATGGTCATTGATGAAATGGTCTACGATCCTGGTACCCAGGATGGGAACTTCAACGCAAAAATCGTTCAAGGTGTATTTTCTTTCGTCAGTGGACAAATAGCCAAAACTGGCCCAGACGCCATGACCCTGACCACCCCCGTGGCTACCATTGGTATCCGGGGAACTAAAGTTGCCGGTAATGCCGCAGAGGAAGGCAGTGATAACTCCATTACTTTGCTCAACGAAGTTGATGCCGATGGCAATGTGATTGTTGGTGAGATTTCTGTAACCACCCAAGCCGGTACGGTTGTGATGGGGGCTTATGGTCAAACGGTTGTTCTACAGTCTGCTTTCCAGATTCCACCGACACCGACTGTGATGGCACAAGACCAAATTGACCAAAATTACGGGAACGCTTTAAGTAGCCTTCCTGCGCCACAAAGTCAGGCTCCCGGTGCAGATGATGAGCCTGCAGAGGAATATATTGCCCCGCCTCCCTCTGGTCCTGCGACCATTGAAGGTATTCAGGAAGAGCTTGGGCGTGCTCAATTTAGTTTTGAGCAACAGCAGGGTCAATTTAAGCACTTTATGGATGATTTGAAGGCATTGATGGAGGAACTGATTCGCCCTCCAGTTGTTGCTGAAAGTCGCATTCAAGATTTTAGGCGGAATGCCGTGGAGAGAGCCGGTGGGGATACGACAAATCCTTATGAGGCTCAATTTAGCAATTACCTTGATCAAGTTGACCAAGCGACAGCGACAACCAATGCGGCAGAACTATCTGCAGCTTCGGCCTATAGTGATCTAGAAGATAGTGCCAAGGAAGACTTCACAGGTGTTGATGTCGGCTTGTCAGTCGATGAGGCGTCAGATGTTGTTGAGGTTATCGGGTCTACTCTGGAGTCCTTTGGCTTTGCGACCAGTATCAGTGCGGGCGGCGTTTCTATTGCTGCCAATATTGATGTTGCGCGTCTGCTGGTTCTAAGTGGCAATACCCTTACCCGTGAAGACGAAGTTGAAATCGAATCTCTTATTGCGGAATTCCAGCAAGCTGCGGCTGATATGGCTAAAATTGTTGCGGCTTCCATCCAGGCTGCGCAAGAAGTCTATGCCTTAGCTTTAGCCGAAGCCAAAGCCACAAAAATTAGTGGTGGGGACGTTCTTTCTAAAGCTCAAGAAAAAGCCGCTGAACAAATGGAAGGCTTGCTTGAAGATGCCTTGCCATCTGGTCTTACTCTGTCTTCAATCACAGGCATGGTTACTCGGCTTGATACTGGGTTGAGTAGTTTTAAGAGCAGATTCGACGGGCGTGATGAATATGCTGAGCTTAAGGCTTCTATTGAAGCGAGTGAAACAACCTTTGCCAAAATTTCTGAAGTTGCGGGTCATGCTTATGACACGATTGTTCCGAATTCCAGCCTGACACTTGCGCAAAAAGCTGCGGCTATGGCCAGCAGTGCGTCGAGTGCGGAAACGGCTTATGATGAAGCGGTAACCCTGGCTAGAGCCGTTGAAGATGTTGTCGATATGGCGGCCCTTCGGGCTTTGGTCGTTCAAAAGAACCCATCTATCGGCAATAGAATCCTTCAAGAGGCTGAGAATTTGGCCGCGAGTGGGGGACGTATTTCTGACGTGCAAGGGGCGATTGATGCCATCACTTCAGAGGTTGGGGCTAATGCAGCCGCTAAAGAATATATCGATGGCACAGCCCTCACAAAATATAACACAGCTAATTCGAATGTTACTTCGACGAAGAGTGACTTAGATGAGGCGAAAGCTGAAGTGACTTCCGTTTCTGGAAATTACATTGCGTCACGTCAATCTTATATTGATACCTTGATTGACGAAGCGATTGCCGAGGCTATGAAGGATGCTTATGCACAATCATTGCAGACGGCAAAAGACAAGCGTGATGAAGAAGCTTTAAAAACGACGGATGCAGAGGATGGGGTTGATGATGCGCAAGACGCCCTCGATGCTGCCAATGCCTTAATGGTTGTTGCTGCGGCTGATGATACGAGTACGACTTACACGGCAGAAGAAAAAACCGCCCTTATTGAGCTCCGTGAGCAAGAGTTAACAAACGCGAAGGCCGAGTTGGAATTTGCTCAAGAAGTAGAAACCTATTTTGAAACAGTGATTACAAAAGCTCAGCAAAATTATGATGAGGCTGTTGACGAATATTCCGATGCTTCTGATGCGGCAAGTGATGCTCAAGGCTCATTTGAAGCCTTAAAAGATACCTATACCCTCAAACTTTTAGATTACAATGACTCTATTGATGATTATGGAACGGCGGTAAAAGCTGCTGCCATTGCCAAAGGCTATTTGGAGTTTGCCCAATCTGCCGCAGAAGATGATTATCAAGAAGCTTTAGAAGCGCGAGCGGAGAGTTTGGAAAAGGCTGTGCAAGCGGTTAAGGACGCGGCTGATGAAGCGGCTGAGCATGCTGAAACGGCTAAATCTCAGGCAATTGAAGGACAAAATCCAAATAAACATTTGGCCCAAGATGCTGAAGAAGATGCCTATACAGCCTATCAAAAAGCCATTACTGCTTATGAAAAAATTATTTCTGAGTTAGCTGCGACAACGGATGGGGTTGATGACAACAACATTGTTGAAGCGAAAACGACAAGTGGTACCCGTGGAGGGGCTACCGAAGCGAAAGTCACCTTAACCGGAACGGCTGAGGCGGGAGACATTTATAGTGTCACCATTTTTGGAAAAGACACTGCCAGTGATGAAGTAACCATTGATTATACCGTTTTGGGTTCTGAAATTGATGGGGCTGGTGCGTTTAATATGAATGCCATTCGCACGGCATTAATGAACGAAATTAATACCGATGCATCGACATATGTCACAGCAACCGAAGGGGCTGATGGCGAGATTATTCTAACTGCGAATAGTGCGGGTAAAGCCGCTGACTATGCTTTCAATGTTCGGGTTTCGACCACCAATAAATATGATGCCTCATACGATTATGACGGTGATGCAGGTGCCGATGCTGATGGCGATGGCGTTAATGATAATGATCGTCAAGAAATCGGTATCTATAGCGATATTATCTATCGGACGACAGATACAGCGGCGGCAAACGATCCTGTTGATTTTGCCAGTTCTGATTCAGCTGCCGTTGCGGCCCGGACTTCTCTTGTCGAAAAAGCGGAAACTGCGAAAGCTCTTGCGGATGAATATTTGGCTTCTGCAAAAGCTGCTTATGACCTTGCCGTCGCGGCTTCAAATCTCTCAGACGTGGTCAATCCTAATCCGCAGCTCTCTGCGGCGGAACTTCAAGCTGTATTGACGGGCATTCAAAACGAGGTAGATGCCCAGAAAGATGAAGCTGATTCCCAAGCTCTCAAGGATGCGCAAAAAGCTCTGTTGCGGGCACAAAAAGCTCAAGAACAAGTTGATGCGCAGACTGCGGCGACCTTAGCGGCAGCCAATGCTGCAGATGCGGCTGAAGAAGCACGGGATATTTCCATAACCCAGTTTGCCAAGGCTCTTGCTTATTCAGGGCGTGCTGCAGAATTAAAAGAGTTGGCTGAAGCAGCAGAAGGCGCAGCGGATACGGCTGCTCTTCTCGATTTAGCTCAAAAAGGTGGCTCTCAAGTCGACACCATTACCTTGAAAACAAATACCACTCAGGGCAATTTTAGCGTTACGATCAATGGCGATGTTGTTACGGTCAATGTTGCTAGCGGTGATACAAAAGCCATCATTCAGGCGAAATTGGTCGCGGCGATTAATTCAGCTTCAACGGCTGTTAAAAATTCTGTGACAGCACAGGCTGAGGGGGGCTCAAGCGTTACGGTCACATCTGATAAGCCAGGTGATGACTTCACCCTGACTGTATCGAATGCAAATCGCGCAACAGCTAAAACCACGACGGAAAATGTCCTTGGTGCTGACGATTATGCAAGCTTAGCAAGCAGTGCAAGTGCCGAGTTTAAAGCTCAGTTCACTGAGTTGGCAAAAATTGGATCTATTGAATCAGCTTCTTTGCTTGCAGAAATTGCCGCTCGCGGTGCTGAGCAAATTGATAAAATGACATTGACGTCCGCCGCAGATGATGGTGACTTTGATATCATTATTGATACAAATACGACCATTTCAATTGATGTTGAAACTGGCGACGACCTTGCTGCTGTTCAAGCTAAGGTCATTAAAGCTATTAATGCGGATGGTACGGTTTCAGCCTGGAAAGGGGCCGGCGATACCGGAATTGTTTTAACCTCTTCGGCTAATTTCACCGCGACCAGTGGGCGGGCGTCTGTCACTAACTTTGCTAATCATATTATCGGTGCTGATGGCTATGCCGCCCTCACTGAAATCGCAACTCTTGCCGCCAATCAAGCTGCACAAGAGGCTAACCTGCAAGCGACAACGGCTGCTGATGCGGCGGACGGCGCAGGTAATGGTGCTGCCCAGCAAGCAGAGCGGGCAGGTGCCGCTGCCGGTGCGGCAGCAGAAGCTTCTGCTGGTGCAGATAAAGCCAATGCCTTGGCTGAGTCTTATTCAATTGATGCCATCGGTGCTGCTGATCTTCAATCCGCGCAAGAACGCGCCCTTACTCTTGCCGAAGAAGCTGCCGCTGATGCCTTGGCTGCTGCTGCGGAAGCTGCAGAACAAGCTCAAGCCGCTGCGACACAAGCCGCCACCGATAGAGCCCTAAAAATTGAGAAAGCGGAAGCACTTGTTGATGATCTAACGGATACCGCTCGGACAAAATCAGAAGCGGCTGAAACGGCTGCGAATAATGCAATTAAGGCGGCTAAAGACGTTCTTCCTGACCTTGCTTTAAGCTATGCAGAACAAGCTCGAACCTTAGCTGATGAAGCTCAGGCTGCTGCTGTAGCGGCGGCTGAAGCGGCATCGGGCAATGGGGCGACGGCCTTGGCAAAGGCTAATGTGGCGGCGTCTTATGGATCTGCGGCACAACGAAGTGCGGGTTCTGCTGAAGCTGCCAGTGAATTGGCCTCTGATTCATTAGAAGCTGCGGCGGCCTGGACAGATGGTTCAGCCTCCTCAGATCGTCTTGATGCACAAAAAGCGGCTGCTGTGGCTGCAAATGCAGCAGCATTGGCCTCTAAATCTGCCCAAAAAGCATCAGTTGCTTACGCCGATGCTATTGATAGTGCGGTGCAGCCAAGTGTCGATTTAGCGTCGGCTTTAGCCGTTGTGGCCTCTCGTCAAAAAGCTTTGGCTAAAGTTGAAGCTGAACGGCAAAAAGCTGATGATGGCGATGATGGGAATGATACTGCAATTGAAACGGTTTGGGATAATGCCATTAATCAGGCGACTACCGCGCTGACAAAATCTCAAGCCGCCGCTGCGTCTGCCCAGGAATCAGCCAATGCAGCAAATAGTGCTAAAACGATTGCCAAAACCCAGGCGGAATTATCCTCCAGTGTCTCCCTTGAAGCGGCTAAGGTTGCGGCTGATGCGGCCTCTAAAGCCGGCTTTGGGGTCTCCTATGAAATCGGCTCGCAACAAGTTGCTCAGGCTTTCGCTGATGCGTCGCTAGATAATATCTCTGATGTGGTCTCAAACGCGCTTGACGAGGCGGAAGATAATGCTGAGATTGCGCAAAAATACACTGATCTTGCGAAGCTTTTGTCAGAAGTTGCTGATGATATTAGTGAGGCAACGAGTGCTGATAATCCGACAACCAGAACGGCTCTTGATAATTCGATTCAAGCTGTTGTTGATTATGTTAATGGTGAAGGAACTCTGTTTGATGCCATCGACTTCCTTGCGAGTGCAAATAATGGTCAGCAATTAACTCTTAATGGCAATAGTGTCACTTTATCCGAAGCCCTTGACGCCATAATTACCGCCGCTTCTGAGGCTTCTCAAGGGGCAGAAGATTATGCGGGGCTTGCTCAAGATGCGGTTGACGTCATTGCCACCAGCCTGAATCTAGATTTAACGGGTTCAGATTTGGCAACGGAACTTGCCGAGGCGGTTGCGGCTGCTGAAGCAAAAGATGATCGTTCTGACTTCCCGGATAATCGCGCCGATCTGGTCAATTCTGAGAATGTCCCGTCCTCTCTTCTTGATGCGCACTATTCTGCTCAAAAAGCTCAAACCTCTGTGGTTAATTCCATTACCAAAGATTTGAGCTCTGCTGAACAAGCGGTAACAAATGCGGAATCTAGCCAGGCTTCTGCCGATAAGCTCGATATTTTGACAACAGCTTATCGTGATGACGTGAGTAACGTTATTACTAAAAAACTAGCAGCAGCCGTTGCCGAAATGGAGGCTTTAGTCGAGCAGGTTAAGGCGGCTGAAGCCCAGGCTTTAGCGGCTGATGCAAAAGCAGAATCAACACGAGATGCGGCTGATGCTCGCGAGCAAAATGCGAAAGCTGTGTTATCAGCCCTAGAAGATGCAGAAGAGGCGCGTGACACGGCGGTTGAAGCTAAGGAGACGACCGAGGATAACTTACAAGATAGCCTCGATGCTCAATCCGAAGCTCAAGCCGCCTTCGATGCCATTGAAACAGCCTACAATACGGCGACCTCAAATGGTGGCGCGACGATTGATCCTTCGACCTATGCCACCTTGCAGCAGGCTTATAACCAAGCCGAAATAGCCCTGGAAAAAACCAATGATGCGGTCTCTGAGTTCCAGGATTCATTGGTCTCAGTCCAAGGGGCAGCTCAAGCCGCGCAAGATGCTATTGATGGAACGACTGCCAATACCATCGATGGAGCCCAAGAAGCGGTTGATCGCGTGGCATTGGATGGAAATATTACTGTTGCGGAGGTTTCTGCAACGGCTGTTGGTCTCGAAGCGGATAAGACTGCGAGTTTAGCGAGTACGGCGTCAGGTAATTCCACTCAGGTTCAAAATGCGGCGGGTGCTGTTGATGCAAGCGACCTTTCTGCAATCCAAACTTTCTTAGCAGATTACGCCAGTACGGTTACAGGGGCACAAACGGCAGCAAATTCGGCAACTATAGCCGCTGCAAGCGCGAAGAGTGCTTATAAAAACGCTCAAGTTGTGACTAACCCGGATAACGCTGTCATTGTTCCAAACTTGTCCGAATTGCGCTCAATTGCGCAAAAGGCTGCAGATGCCGCTGAATCGGCTGCGGCAACAGCCGCTGGTGTGGCTCAGGTTGATACAATTTCGGTCACAGGTGAGCCAACCGAAGGCGATGTCTATACCATCGTGATTGGCGACTATACGTTCGAGTATCCGGTTGAACATACGGTTGGGGCTAATCCAACGATTAATTCTGTGCGTGAAGGCATTATTGCCGATATTAATGCCGATAGCGATGCTGGGGCGATTGTCACAGCTTCTGTCGGTGCGGAAGACGGGCAAATCCTGATTTCTGCTAATAATGAAGGCATCCCGTTCACCTCTGCCGCTTCGGCTGTAGATGATAATGGTGTTGACCTTCCTGATGCGGTCTCCGTCGCAACAACAACCGCCAACTCAACAGCCGCGACGGCTGTTGCTCAAGTCGATACGGTTACCTATGACGTTGACCCTAATGATGTTGTTCTAAATGACGAATACTCTGTTACCGTGGATGGTACAGAAGTTACTTATAATGTTTCCCAAGCAGACATTGATTCAGGTGATGTTGTCGAAGCCATTATGGATGGCATCGTTAGTGCGGTAAATGCTGGTAACAGTGGCATCAGTACAATTGTCTCTGCTGCCAATGGTACTGTCGCTGGAACGATTACCCTAACGGCTTTAACACCGGGGTCAGAATTCGAAGCCACTGCCGATTCAGATAGTAACGGTATCACCATCTCAATCGCTAAAACTGTTGCCAACCTTAAGGGGGCCGATGATATTGCAGATGCGGCTCTTGATGTTGCGACGACCCAGAGCGAACTTTCAATTTCTGAATCAGCTAAAGCTAAATTTGCCGCTGATATTGTCAACGCCACGATCGCGGCAAAAGAGGCGGCAGAAGATGCCGAGGAAGCCGCTTTTGGTGTTGCACAAGTTGATACCCTCACCATTAGCTCATCTGCTGCGAATACCGATACGGTGAACGTTATAATTGGTGGCGTGACCATTGAGTATGACGGCAATAACGGCGATTTACGAGATGGACTCCTTAGTGCCATTAACGCCTCAACAGTTAAAAACCTGGTTACCGCAACAGCAGGGGATGCGGGTGTCATTATTATTACCTCCGACACACCCGGTCAGGCCGTTGTTTATGGAGCGACGACGCTTGTTGACCTTGCCAGCGTTACCACGAATGTGCTTGGTGCCGATGATTATGCCATCTTGGCAAGTGAAGCCCTCGCCGATGCGCAGACGGCTTTAGCTGATGCAAAAACCGCTGCGAATGCTGTTAATCCTGGCGATGCAGATACTGCCGCAGATGCCGCAGAAGCAGCTAAAATCTTGGCTAATGCCGCCGCAACCAATGCCAATAACGCCGAAACGGCTGCCGCGAATGCATTAGCAGCAGCCGAAGATGCTGCTGAAGATGCTGCAGAGGCTGTTGCAACTGCCGTTGCGACACCTAACGGATTTACAGAGCTTCAGGGAGCCGATGCCGCCGCTCAAATTTATCTCGCTGATGCCCAATCTGCTGCGGATGATGCAACAGATTCAAGTGATGAAGCTGATTTGGATTCTGCAGCAGCCAACAGTGCTTATAATGGTGCTTTAGGGCAGGTCGCTCGGGCCAATGCGACGGGTGATGCCCTCATTAAAGCTGATATTGAGTCGTTCAAAGACGCCTTGGAAACTGCTGATGAGGAAGCTTCTGCCGCTCAAAATAACACCACAACATCCTTTAATGCCGCGACTAAGTCTGCAATTAAAACATTGGGCTACGCTGAAGATGCCGTAGCTGATGGTAAAACAGCCCTTCAAACGGCACTTGATCAATTTGGTGAGGGAAGTAACAAACCTTATGGGGCTGCTAGTGGAGATTTCTACGATGCTGTCGATGCGGCCTTTGATGCCTTTGATTTAGCCTATACAAACATCTCTTCGGCCCTCACTACTGGTTCTGAAAATACGGCTGCGGCCGTTACTCACTTGCAAACCCTCGCCAACTCAACCGTTTTGGCTGACCTTCTTGCTGAGGCTGAGCAAGAGTTTACGGTTACCCTTGTTGGTGATGCGGATGGCAATGTTGAAACGGGCGATACCTATCAACTGATCATTACAGATGATGCCGATTCAGGGAATCCTGTTACCGTTGATTATGAAGCACAAGCGGGCGAAAGCTTAGAAGACGTCCGCGACGGTCTTTTGGCAGCCATTGAAGGCAGTGCTGCCGCAGGTTTTGTTGATGTTGAGGAAGGGGCTGCTGACGGTGTTTTAATCTTATCCGCAAAAACAGGGGCTATCAGCTTTGCGGTTGATCCTTCTGTTTCAGTGGGGGGGTCTGAAGCAAATTCAATCACAGCCTTGGAAACCGGTATTGAGGTTCTTGTTGATGGTTTGGCAGATGCTGTGGCTGAAGCATTTAGTACCTCAAATGCTGTGCAAACTAATGCCTCCGATGCTTCTGCCGCTAAAAATACGGCAACAACGAAAGCCGAATTAATTGATCTTGCCCAAACATTCACCGCCGATCCTGATGGAACGTCGAATAATGGCGATGAATTTACCTTTACCTTTGCAAATACTGAATCAGCAACCTATCTCAATGCCCGGACGACGGCTGAATTAGAAGGTATTTCCGACGCATTAGAGACCTATCTAACGGATGCTGAAGCAAATTCTGGATTAGCCGTTGACCAGATAGCGATCGGTGCTGCGGCTGCAGCAATTGCATCGGTTCAGGTGATTACCGCTGAGCAAGCCGCCAGCCAGGCCGATGGTGCGCGTCTTCAATACCAAACGTATCTCGCCAACGCCATCCGTCAGGCAGAACTTAAATCAGCCCAAGACTCAGCTGAAGCCGTGCCGATTGCGGGGGATGATACGGGCAGTGTCGACGAAGATACTTCTATTGAAATCGACGTTCTTGCCAATGATACCAACTCGGCTTCGGTTGCCTTAAGAGATACTGATAACTTACCGTCAATTGCTTCAGTTGGTGCGGCGAAGCATGGTCAAGTTGTTATAACCTCGCAGATTGATGAAATTACCTTCACCGACCCCGCGAGCGATGGCGATGCTTATAGTGTTACCATCGATGGAACAACTTTCACCTATAATGCTGATGTAACGACCGATGGTGATGAAGATTCCGATGTTGCTGATGGCTTAGCCCTTCTTATCAATGCAAATACAGCCGTTAAAGAAATTGTCACGGCAACAGTTAATGGGGATGGAGAACTTGTCCTGACTGCGGTTACGCCCGGCGACCTGTTTGCAACAACGGCGACTGACAAAGGCAATGATATTGATTTGGGAGGAGCTTCCTTCAACCAAATTTCCTCCAAAATCCTCTACACTCCTGATGAAGACTACTCAGGTGAAGACAGCTTTACCTATACCGTCACAAATAATTACGGCGACACCCCAAGCTTTGACTCGGCAACCGTTACAATCACCGTTACGGGCGTTAACGACACGGCAGATGCCAAGGACGACTTTATCGTTACGGCGAGTGATGATGCCAAAGTTAATATCAATGTACTTGCAAATGATAGTGATGCGGATGGTGATACCCTTACCATTGCCTACGTCAAAGACCAGTCTGGTGATTTTGTTCCAGTTGTTCAGGGAACCGCGATAACCCTTGCCAATGGCTCAAAGATTACCTTGGATTCAAACGGTAATTTTGATTATGACCCCAATGGTCAGTTCGAGCATCTTGCTGCTGGTGTCAATGGAGATGACTCATTCGAATATATCCTTTCTGATGGTTCCGGCCCGGATACAGGAAAAGACCAATCAGACGAAGTAACGATCCGTGGCACGATCGAAGAAGGGGATGTTCATACGATTAAAGTAGGTAGTGATACAATTACCTACGAAGTGCAAAATGGCGATACCCTTGAAGATGTTCGTGACGCCTTCGTGTCACTGATCAATGGAGGTACTGTTACAGGCGGAACTGGCGCAGCATCAACGGCTACAGCCTCTGTGGGTCTTAAAGATGGTATTATTGTTATTACTGCCGACAGCGATAATGCGACCCCACTGATTATTCAAACAGATACAACGACGGTTGGTAGTACCGACGACAGTCAGTTAGATATTGCTTCCCACGGAACTGTTGCGATTACAGTTACCGGATCAAATAACGCCCCGATTGCCATTACGGCTGTTGCCGATAGTGTTGACCAGGCGGATAAAATTACCCTGTCTGGTACTCTTGAAGCTGGGGATATCTATACCGTTGAAGTTGATGGCGAAGAATTTTCTTATACGGTTTCTGGTGGCGATACTCTTGAAAATGTTAGAGATGCCCTCTTTGCCGAGATTGATGGCAATGTAACCCCAACAGTAACGGTTGGCTCTGATGATGGCGTCCTTAATTTCACCCATACAAGCAGTTATCATGTTGATGCCAAAGCAACCAATGTTGATGGCGGTACCAATAATAATATTGCGATAGCCAAGGCTGTTCTGACCACTCTGGAAGATACGACTATCTCAGGTAGCCTAGAGGCTTCTGATGCTGATAGCGATACGGTTAAATACACCACTGCTGCTGGTGGCGACCCGGTCAATGGAACAGTTTCTATTAATGAAACGACAGGTGACTTTACCTATACCCCAAATGCCAACTTCTTCGGTACCGATGAATTTACTTATCGAGTGCAAGATTATGATGGCAGTGATGTTGCCCGGGGAACTTATGATACCCGCACCGTTACGATTACCATAACGCCAGATAATGATGCACCTGTTGCCAATACGGACACAGTTAACATTTCAGCGGATGATGCAGAAGCAATTATTCGTCCCCTGTCAAATGATACAGATGTTGACGGTGATACCCTCATACTTGTCGATGATTTAGTCGATGGGTCTTACGGCACGGTCGCTATCGAAGATCAAAAAGATACGATTGTCATCAGTGGTGTTCCTGAAGAAGGGGATGTTTATAAGGTTACCGTAGGAGGGGTAGAGTTCTCCTACAGAGTAGGGTCCCAGGCGCAAGTTAATCGTATTACTCTCGGTGGAACGATAGAAGCCGGAGATGAATATAGTGTCACAATTGATGGGATTGAATACACCTATACGACAGTAGGAAATGAAAACCTTTCCGTCTTAGCGAACCAAATTAAGAATAATATTGACTCCAACCCTGACCTTGCCGTTTCAGTGGCTGTTGATGGAAATGATCTTGTTATTACTGGTCTGGAAGATGGTGTTCACTTTACGACGGCTGTTAAGGCGACAAATGGCGGTGCTACCAACGACAGCACGATTGCTGTTACGACTGAAACAAGCGCCACCATAAGTGTCAATGATATTGCTGCTGACCTAATAGCCCAGATTGAATTTGAAGATATTATTTCTGATGTCGTCGCGGGACCATCGGCAGGGGAGATAATCCTTACCGATGCGGACCAATTCTCCACATCAAAGGGTTCTGCAACCACGTTTAATTCTAGCGCACTAACCGTTGACCAGATAACGGCTGATGTTGCTGCTGCAGATGCTGCTGTAGCTGCTGCCCAAACCGCAGTGAGTAGCGCAACACAAGATGTCGTTGACGCCACTGCGGCGGAAGCTGCCGCAACGGCCGCTGTCGACGCTTTGTATGACGCCGGAATTCGTTCTGGCAACCCCCAGTATGATGCCGCTGATGCTGCCGCATATGATGCTTATATGGCTCTCTCAGATGCTAATGATGCTTTAGATGATGCAAATGATGCTCTTGATATTGCTCTTTCTGATCAGCACGAAGCCAATGCAGCCACCGCTCAAGTTGATAGAATTACTGTCGATACGGATGTCTTTGAAGCCGGTGATGCCTATACCGTCAAAGTAAATGGGTCTGATTATACCTATACGACGGATGGCAACGAGACCAGCGTGATGGATATCGTCAATGGTCTTGCTAACGTGATTGTTGATTCGGCTGTAGATGTTGAAGCTGATATGGATAATCCTGGACAACTCATTGTCACAGGAACCAATCCAGGAGAGCGCGTAACTGTTGATGTTTATGTTGTTGAAGGCGGCTCTAGTGATACGAACACCATTACAATTGCCCGTGAAGTCAATGCTGTAGAAGCGACGGCACAAGTCGAAGCCATTACCATTGCTGAAATTACTGGTTCACCAGAAGAAGGCGATACCTACAGTGTGACCATTGATGGACATACGGTCACTTATGTAACGGATACCAACGATAGCAATGCTGGAGATATCCAGACAGAATTGAGGGATGCTATCAATAGTGATCCCGAAGCGAGCCAGATTGTTACGGCATCGGTTGATAACAACTCATTTAGCCCAACCTATAACCAACTTATTCTTACTGCCGTAAACCCAGGGACGGTCTTTACAGCTACGGTTTCGACGGCAGATGCCGGGGATGTTGACCACACTTACGAAGTGGCGGATGGGTCACTAACGGTCGTTTACGATAACGACGGCGGAAGTAACGACTGTCTATCCTTGCAAGGCATGGATGACATCTTCTCCAGTAACGTTTATTCGTTCACCATCAACAATGGTCAGCACCTCGTTATTTACGAATCATCTGATAGTGGTGCGACAGCCGATACGGCCGCTCTTGTGGTTGATTGGACATCTACAGCAAACTCTCTTGATAACTACTATTTCTATTCTGGCAGTCATACGTCAGCTCAGCTTCAGGCTGCCCTTACGATTGACAACCCGAATGTTAATTTCTTAGGTAATGTTGCTGTTGAGACTCTTGGTATTAATCTAACCACTGCTGGCCTGAATGCCCTTTTGGCTGATATCAAGGATAATGGCAGCGTTGATGATGCTTTGCCGACTTCTGACCTGACAATAAATGTTATGGTTGGTGCTGATATGGACGCCAATAGCAGTGGTATTAGCATTGATACCGCAACCAACAACGTCTCGGCTCTTGAGCAAGCAATTATTCATGCTGGTGTCATTGATGTTGCCCGCGATACTTCGAATACAAATAGCAACAACTTAACCGCGACAAATACCACGCCTTATTTGGGCAGCATTAAATATGATGTAGATGAAGTTGCTGCTGATGGCATTGCCAGAGGTGTAACGGTTACAGACTCAATATCCTATAAGGTTACTGACGGAACGGTCGAGACCACGGGAACATTCGAAGTTAAGATCACGGGTACTAATACAGCCCCAGTTACGGATGATGAAACAGCAAGTGTCGATGAGAACAGTTCTATTGCGATTGATGTTCTCACGGGTGATACGGATGCAGATAACGATACCCTAGAGGTTTTCTCGGTAACCCAAGGGGCGTTTGGTTCAGCAGCTATTGATACTGATCCACAGAGTTCAACTTTCGGGCAAATTATTTACACTCCTGATGCCACTTATGTTGATCACCTCAATGTTGGCGATACTGAGACTGATACGCTCACCTATACGGTCACTGACGGCTATGGAGCTTATGTTACTGGCACAGTAACGCTTACCATTGACGGTGAAAATGATGCTCCTGAAGCCTTCGCTGACAATGCGTCGGCGCGTGGTTCAAGAGCCCTTGAAGTCACGGATGTTGCCTTTGGTCTGTTGGCTAATGATAAAGACATTGATGATGGGGCAACGCTGACTGTGTCTGCTGGCACAATAACTAGTACCCTTGGCGCGACTGTTACTCTCAATGCTGATGGGACTTACACCTATGACGCCACGAGTGTTGCAAGCCTGAACAATCTGCTTGGGGGTGACTCTGAGCAAGATAGCTTTACGTACACCGTAACGGATGAACACGGGGCGAGTGATACGGCAACCGTTAACGTGACGGTTTCGGGGAACACAATTGTTGTATCCGGTACTCAAACGATCTTCCTCCAAGATGGCCTTGATGACAATATTCTTGGCTCTGCAGGTGATGATACCATTACCTTTATAGGCACTGCGGAAGAGGGCGATGCCTTCACAGGTGGTGGCGGAACCGATCAACTGATCCTGGATGATACGGGCAATGAAGTTTCTGTTTCCGGTGTTGAAACCGTAACAGGTGGGGCAGGTATTGATATCATTACGGGCAAAGGTGTTAGTCCGCAAACGATCTACGGCATGGATGGTAATGACACCCTGATAAGTGCTGAGGGTGAAAATTATCTGGTTGGTGGTGCTGGCAATGATGCATTGATCGGGGATGGTGGAGAGGCCATTGCTGATTATCGAGATGCAACTGGCGCGATTAATGCAACACGAACGACTGTAACAGGGGACGCCTCTGTTGGTAGCGATGCCTTGAACAATGTTGAAGAAATTATTGGTTCCAGCAGTGGCGATACATTCGTTAGTGACGGGGCTGAGTTCCTTATTTTCCAGGGTATGGGGGGATCTGATAGCTTTACTGGAGCCGGAACTGGCAATACATGGATTTCTTACCAACTCTCTACTGCGGGGGTCATTGTTGATCTAGGCGCAGGTTCGGCAGCAGACGATGGGTTAGGGGGTTCTGATACAATTTCTGGCATCAATGGTGTTACGGGCTCTGTCTTTGGGGATAGCTTGACTGGTGGTGCAGGTGACGACACCTTTGAAGGTTCAGGCGGAAATGACATCATTGACGGTGGTACGGGCAACGATTGGGCTGATTATGAATTCTCCAATGGTGTCGTTGTTGATCTAGGAGCGGGAACCGCAGTTGGAACCAGTAGTGGTTCGGATACACTTTCAAACATTGAAAATATTCTTGGTAGTTTGGTCGCAGATTCATTAACGGGTGATGCCAATGACAACATATTCATTGGCTTAGGCGGTAATGACTTTATTGATGGTGGTGGCGGAACCGCTGATACCGTCAGTTACGGTGGTTCATTTGCTGGATACTTGATCTCCTCTGATGGTGCTGGAACTCTGACGGTCACGGACATTGATGCCTCTGATGGGGACGAGGGGACCGACACTCTTACCAATATTGAGATGATTGATTTTGCTGAAGGCTACGATGGTTACGCCTCAGTTGCTTCAAACAACGTTCTGCTCATGGGCGATAGCAATGATGATGTCTTTAATCTTGGCAGCAATATCTCTTCAGTAGATGGCGGTGCAGGTGTTGATACGCTTAATCTTAGCGATGCAGGTAATTCTATAAGCGTTTCTAATATTGAAATTCTAAATGGTGGAACAAATAGCGATTTAGTTAGCTATGAAACGGACCTTGCGTCAGGCTCAACAATTGACCTTGGAGCCGGAACCGATGCTCTGACGCTTTCTGATGGTGGCAACGAGGTTTCAGTCTTAAATGTTGAGGGTGTTTCTGGCGGTGCTGGCAACGATATTATCACTGATATCGGTGCAACTGGCGTTCTCATCGAGGGCGGTGATGGTAACGACAGTATTACGGGGGGGGCTGGTAACGATGTCATCGACGGTGGTGACGGCATTGATACAGCTATCTTCAGCGGCAATAGAGAGGATTATACCTTCTCCTTTGGTGGTGACGGATCGGTCATTGTTACTGACACGAATACGGCTGATGGCGATGATGGCGTTGATATTCTAACCAATGTTGAAAATCTTAATTTTGCCGACGATTCATACACGATCAATGTTGATAAGGCTGAAACATTAGTCAACACAGGAACAACCGGTGGGCAGACTCAACCCGTCGTTACAGTCCTTAGCAATGGCAATTATGTTATTGCCTATAATTCTGATGCGACGAATTCTGGGGATGTCTACGCCCAAATGTACACTGCCGATGGTGAACCCATTGGTTCTGAATTCCAACTCAATACAACGACAGCAGACACTCAAGACCTTGTTTTGCAGAATTTCGTTGCTTTGGATAACGGTGGCTTTATGGCGACCTGGAATTCAAATTTACAAGATGGAAGTGTTTCAGGGGTTGCTGGACGAATCTTCGATGCCGATGGCAACCCAACATCAAGCGAATTCGTAGTGAATACTAACACTGCGAATGATCAAATATATCCTTCTTCTGCCCAATTGAGTAATGGTGATATTGTTGTCACTTGGCAAGACAGTAGTGGTGTTGGTGATACATCGGGTTCAGGTATTAAAGCACAACGTTTTGATGGTGATACTGGAGCGAAAATTGGTGGGGAGTTCCTTATCAATGACGTAATAAACTATTCTCAAGAAGAACCAGAAGTTACAGCCCTCTATAATGGTGGATTTGCTGTAACTTGGTCTGCTGATAGTGGTGATGGCAATGGATCAGCTACATTATTGCGAATTTTTGCTCAAGATGGAACGCCAGTTACAGGTGACATCCCGGTCAATACCACGACATCAGGCGAACAACGTATTCCAGATATCGCTACTCTTGCGAATGGTAATATCGTAGTTAGCTGGCAATCTGAAAATGTTGATGGAGATGGCCTTGCGGTTGTGGCGCAAATATTTACACAGGCTGGTGTTAAAGTAGGCTTGGAATTCCCGGTTAATCACACAGCTACAGGCGATCAACAATGGGTAAGGGTTGAAGCACTTCAAGATGGTGGGTTTGTTGCGGCTTGGATGTCTGACCAAACTACCGACCTTAATGTTTATAGCCAACGTTATGATGCCACAGGTGACAGAGTTGGGCTTGAAACCCTTGTAGGTACTGCAACTGGTAGCCAGGCTGGTGGTTCTATAGCAGCCACCACAGATGGCGGTTACATTATCAGTTGGCATTCAGATCACGTTACGACATCCAATTATGAAATCTATTCGCAACGTTATGACGCTGCCGGTGAAGTCATTGGCTTAACTACACTCTGGGGCACTACAACGGATGATAATATCGTTCTTGAAGGGCCAACAAATAATCTGCTTGTTAATGGTGATACCGGTGCCGACACGGTTACCTTAAACAGTGCTGCTGGTGAAGCCAGCAAGTTTGCTGTTCAAGATGTTGAAACTCTTGCTACGGGTGATGGAGATGATCACGTTGCTGTTGAGAATACCATCTCAAGCCTGATCAATGCCGACCTCGGTGCGGGTGATGATTCCCTAAAGCTTTCTGATGCGGGTATCACGGCTCAAGTTCAGAATGTTGAACATGTTTTGGGTGGCGATGGTGCTGATACCATTACAAACAGTGGCCTGACGGATATTGAAATTGACGGTGGCGCAGGTAACGATCTCATCTACGGCGCGGCAGGCAATGACTCCCTTATGGGTGGTGATGGCAATGATACCATTGATTCTGCCCATGGAAATGATCAAGTCGACGGTGGTGACGGAGACGATATTATAACCCTAAGCTATGGGGATGACATTGCTGTCGGTGGTGACGGTGATGACACGATCACGGGGGGGGCTGGCAATGACACGATTGATGGCGGCGCAGGTGATGATGTTGCTATATTCTCGGGTAATATTGCGGCTTACACATTCGCAACAGATGGCACCTCGATTACGGTTACAGGACCTGATGGCGTTGATGTCGTTCACAGTGTTGAAAAACTTCAATTTGCTGATGTAACAATTAGTCCTTTTGTTGGCGGCGAAATACAGGTCAATACCGAAACCACCTCTTGGCAGAATACGGGTAAAATTGCGGCCCTCACCGATGGCGGCTACGTGGTTATTTGGGAATCTGCGGACCAAGATGGTGTTGGCGGCAGTGGTGTTTATGGTCAGGTTTATAATTCTGACGGCACCTCAAGAGGCGGTGAATTCCAGGTCAACACGACGACGGCGAGTTGGCAAGAAGATCCGGCTGTTGAAGCCCTTCCCGATGGCGGCTTTGTCGTTGTTTGGGAATCAGAAGGCCAGGATGCCAGTACTGAACCAACAGACGACTATAGTGTTTATATTCGTAAGTATGATGCTGATGGCAATGCAACAACTGGAGAAATCCAGGCCAATACCCATGTCGATAAAGATCAAGAAGACCCTGATGTCGCGGTAGCCTCTGATGGTTCCTTTGTCGTGGTTTGGGAATCAATGTCTCAGGATGGCTGGGACGATGGTGTTTATGCCCAACGGTTCAATGGAGATGGTTCTAAGGCCGGCACTGAAATTGCCGTCAACCTGACGACAGACGAAGACCAAGAGAACCCCACGGTTGCTTACCTAGATGATGGTAATTTTGTTGTTGTCTGGGAATCTGATACGGATGATCCAGATAATACCAATGATACTTTCATGCGCATCTTTGATGGTAGCACAGGAACGGCGGTTACTTCTGAGATACAGTTAGATATCGCGAATACTGCAAGCGATCAAAAATATGCCGATGTGGTTAGTCTTCCATCAATGGGTAAATTTGTTGTTGCCTGGGAGGCTTACGGCCCTGATGGCAGTGAAAATGGTGTTTTCTTCCAGGTTTTCGATAATGATGGAACCAATCCTAGTGCGGTAATTCAAGCCAACCAAACGACATTTGATGACCAGGAAGCTGTAGAACTAGCGGCCTTTGATGATGGTAGCTTTATGCTGATTTGGGAATCCGATAACCAGAATGGTGACCCAAGTGATGTCTTTGTTCGGAAGTTTGACTCAGCAGGGGCTCCCCTTGGAGATGAGTTCCAGGTAAACCTTGTTGAGACCGATGGATATCAAGAGGATGCGGCTGTCGCGGCACTTTCTGATGGTAGCTTTGTTGCGGTCTTTGACGGGGTTAATCTAGGGGAAACTGATTCCGAAATCTTTAGCCATAGGTTCTCTGGTGATGGCACACCTTACCAAGCTGGCGTAAATCTGTCCGGTACTGCTGTTGCTGATGTCATAACCACAGGTGAGGGCGATGAGATTATTCTTGGCCTTGCTGGGGCTGACCAGATTAATGCCGGAAATGGCGATAACGTCATTGATGGTGGTGATGGTGATGACACCCTGACCACTGGAACAGGGGATGATTTTGTCCTCGGTGGTGCTGATGATGATACCATTAATTTAGGTGCTGGAAATGATATCGCTCTCGGAGGAGAGGGCTTAGATACTATAGACGGTGGTTCTGGCAATGATATGCTGGATGGTGGTGCCGATAATGATGACCTGATCGGCGGTGCTGGTGACGATATCCTTGATGGCGGAGATGGTGTTGATACAGCTATCTTTAGCGGATCATCTGACGGTTACATCATTGATAACGTTGATGGTAACTTTGTTGTTGCCGATACCGATACAACAGATGGCAATGATGGGACGGATACCCTCACAGGCGTTGAAATTGCCAGCTTCTCTGATGGTGATCTAACATTTGTCGAAGATACCTATAGCGATGAAGCTTTTAGATTTAACTCTGGTGGTGATGGAACAATCACAGTTGAAAGCAATGCAGGCTTAGAATCTGCAAGCTTTACTGTTGAAGCTTGGGTAAAGCTTGATGGAGCGCAAACAGCTCATGCGGCAATTTTCTCAAAACTTGACACATCTCCTTACGGGGGCTTCCAACTCCTATTCGATACTAATGGCGAAACATTGCGGATGGTTATGGGCGATGGCTCATCTCAGCAAAATATCTATGGTGATAAAATTGTAACAGATGGCGAGTGGCATCATGTTGCAATTGAGTATGATGGCGCAAATATGCAGCTGTTTGTTGATGGAAATCTGGATGCAAACCAAAGCATAGCCCCGTATTCGCCAGGTACTTCTGATTTAATCATGGGGTATAACCCAATCACAAGCACACCTGTGACAGGTTTAATTGATGAAGTCCGTTATTGGAATTCAGCAAGAAACGAAACAGCCATTCAAGACAATATGTTTGATACCCTAATTGGGAATGAGGCTGGTCTTGTTGGCTATTGGCCTATGGAAGATGGCAATGCTGATGATGCCACAGCAAATGGCAACGACGGTATAGTTGACTTCGGTGAGTTTGAAACTGCTGATACCGCATCGGTCGGTCGTGGAGCGATTGTTTCAGGGGATGCTAGCTCTAACACCATAAATCTTGGTGCTGGCCTCGATAGTGCCGAAGGCGCAGGGGGGGACGATACCCTATATGGCAACGACAATGATAACGTTCTTGTCGGCGGAATGGGGGATGATTTTATTAATGGTGGTGATGGTAACGACACGGCTTCCTACCACGACAATACTGAAGGCGTTACGGTTTCTCTAGCCAACGCAGGGCCGCAAAATACCGGGACGGATGGGGGGACGGACACTCTCGTCAATATTGAAAATCTCGCTGGTGGTTCTGGCGGCGATGTCCTCACAGGTAACAGTGATGATAACGTGATCACGGGTCTGGAAGGCAACGATACCATTGACGGCGGTGAAGGCAGTGATACAGCCCGTTTTGAAGGCAAAATGGCTGATTACGATATTGGCTTTACGGCCAACGGTGTAGCGGTTTCCGATATGAATGCCAGTGATGGCGATGAGGGGACTGATACCCTCACCAATATTGAATATCTTGAATTTGCCGATGGTGAACTTGAGCTTTATGAGGGGGAACTTTATTCTGAAACACTGGTAAACACGATAACTGCTGGAGAGCAAAAATCCGTTTCAAGTACAACCCTCGATAATGGCGATGTGGTTATTGTTTATCGTTCTGCAACCAACGTGATGATGCAGCGTTATGACTCTGAAGGTGCCCCATTAGGAACTGAAACGACAATTTCTAGTTCTGCAGAAAGCAACTGGACAGGGAATATGACCTCTGTTCAGGCCTTAACCAACGGTAATTTCGTTGTTGCTTGGTCTGAAGCTGATTCAAACTTAGAAGGGATTAAGTTCGAAATCTTCAATGCTTCCGGCGGCTCCGTCGTTGGTCCGTCAACATTGAATGAAACAGAAACCGGAACACAAGTTTGGCCTACTCTTGAAGCCGTCGCAGGCGGTGGCTTTGTTGCGGCTTGGGGACAACAGGCTGGGGGCTACTGGAATTTAAACGGAATTCAAGTTGATAGTGCGGGCAATGCTGGGACTGAGTTCTCAGTTCACACCGATGAGAATGCAGCCCAACAAGTTGCTTCCATTGATCTGCTCAGTAATGGTAATTTGGTTGTTGTCTATCAAGAAAATGATGGAAGCCCCGTCGATTTACTGCATAAAATTATTACACCCGCAGGGACTGAAGTTGTTGCTTCAGAACATGTTGATACAACTGGTTTGGTTGACCTTCGGATCGGTGATGTTACGTCGCTGGCTGAGGGTGGTTATGCTGTCGTTTGGACGGCTGGTGCTGCTTTACCTGGAATTGGTGATGTCTTTATCCGTCGCTTTGAGGATGATGGTACGCCTGTAGACGATGATCTGATGATTAGTGCTGGTGATGGCTCTACAAACTCCGATGCTAAAATTACGGTTCTGTCTGAAGGTAATTATGTGGTTACCTGGACCCATAATGGCGACATTAATGCTCAGATATTTAATTCTGACGGGTCAAAACAAGGTGGAAACTTTATTGTTGAAACCTATGCAGGATCACAAGAACATTCTGATGTTACGGCGATGGACGATGGTGGCTTCTTGGTCACTTGGGTGTCAAATGGACAAGATGGTGATTTAGGGGGCATCTACTCACAACGCTTCTCTGAAGATGGTCAGAAATATATTCCAACTTACCTGTATGGTACGGATGAGGACGATGTTCTTACCGCCAGCACCGATAAAGTTATTCTTGATGGCATGGATGGTGACGATACGCTGAATGCCAGTGCCCAAGGGAATCTTTTGTTTGGTGACGAAGGGGACGATACCCTTATCGGGGCTTCTGGTTCTGATGAACTCATCGGTGGAGCTGGCAATGACACCCTGAATGCGGCTGGTGGTGATGATCTGCTGATCGGTGGTGAAGGAAGTGATAGCCTAGATGGTGGCGCTGGTATTGATACGGTGGATTACACCGATGGCTATGGGGTTGAAGTTGACCTGTCCTCTGGGTCCGCCGATGACAGTTATGGCTATTCCGACACCCTTTCAAATATCGAAAATATTATTGGTAGTAATAACGACATCGAAGGTGATTTGCTGATTGGTGATGCTGGCATAAACCTTATCCAAGGCCTCGACGGTGATGACGAAATTATGGGTAATGCCGGGGATGATACCCTGGACGGTGGCGATGGCTTTGATATTGCCATGTATTACGATTCAACGGCCGCTGTTAATGTTGACCTTAGCCTTGGGACGGCAACAGGTGGTGAGGGTAACGATACCCTTATCGGCATGGAAGGCGTTATTGGTTCTATCTATGACGATAACTTGACGGGCAATGATGAAGATAACTACTTCAAAGCGGCTTATGGTAATAACACCATTGATGGTGGCGATGGCAATGATATCGTGGTCTATAACTACAACAACGCAAATACAGCCGTTGGTGTAACGGTTAATCTCGATACCGGAATAGCCACGCATTATCATAGCGATGGCACGACACAATATACGGATACCTTATCAAGCATAGAAATGGTTCGTGGCACCAAGCTGGACGATACCCTTATCGGTGGCGGTTCAGACGACTTCGAACTTTTCCAAGGTCTTGATGGGGCTGATTCTATCGTTGGCGGCGGTGGATATGATGAAGTCGACTATTCCAAAGATGCCCGCTATGGCGGTTCCGGTGCCGTTACGGTCACCTTGTCTGACTCTGGTGATGGGTATGGTACAGCGACAGACGGCTTTGGCGATACGGATAAACTTTTCGGTATCTCAAGTGTCCGTGGCACCTCTGGGAATGATACCTTTATCGGTGGCGATAGCACAGACTATCAAAACTACCGTGGCATGGGTGGTGATGACGATATTACGGGCGGTGTTGGCTTTGACCAAATCGATTTCTCTAAAGATGGCTCCAATGATGATGAAACGGGCGTAACCGTTAATCTTGCAACGGGAACAGCTTCCGGCTCACAAAGCGGTAACGATACCTTTACAGGCATTGAAGGCGTCCGTGGCTCAATGTTCAACGATACCATTACGGGCTCTAGTGCATCCGGTGAAAACTTCCGTGGTTTGGCGGGTGATGATGTTATCAACGGCGGCGGTGGTTCTGATCAGGTTGATTACTCTAACGATGATTCTTACGGTGGTGAGCGGGGCATCACAGTTGACCTGTCTAATAATACAGCGACTGACGGCTTTGGGGACACCGATACCCTCATCAATATTGATAAAGTCAAAGGCACATCCTTCGAAGACATGATTACGGGTGATAGCGACAATAACTATCTCCTCGGTGAAGCTGGAGACGATACTCTCGACGGCGGGGCTGGTGACGACATTCTTAAAGGTGATGGCGACGAAGTTTCCATTATTGAGAATTCTGTCTCCAATGGGACGATCTCACAGACACCTGTTGTCGGAGCCGCGCAATCTGAGATAGTTCATATAGATGGGGCACCCGATAGTGGAGATTCATTCCGTTTTGTTATTGATGGCGTGAATTACGATATCACGCAAACGACAGAAACAACGGTTGATCAACTGATTTCCTCTTGGTTGGCAGCTCATACTTCTGCCTTAAATGCTGCGGGTATCACCGCTGCTGCTGGCGCCACGGGTACCTTCACCCTAACGGCACAGATAACAGGCGTTCCTTTCACATTATCATCTGATGAACTCACAGATAATGTTCCTATTGATACATCTATCTACTGGGGTGGCGGCACATCAAACTTAGCACCAGCAACCAATGTAAACTTAACGGGAACATGGAACGTTGGTGATCTTGCACAGATGGAAATCAACGGTGAGTCAATCGCTTACCTGGTCCAATCTGGTGATGGATACGTTGATATCGTTCAGGGACTGATAAAGGCCATCAATAGCAACGAAGCCCTCACAGGGCCAAGTGGCACCATTGAGCCTGTTGCTGATACGATCACAGATTCATTTAGCATTGTTGATCACGGCACGGGTAATTCTCCGACTGTTGTCTTTGAAGCCTTTGGCACCGTTGAATTCGAAGGTGTTGGCAACAACCACCTTGATGGTGGTGCGGGCAACGATATTGCTGAATATTCGGGCAATATGGCTGATTATCAAATCGACCATATTGGCGGTGGGGACCTGACGATCACGACTCTTAATCCACTCCTTGGTAATGGTGTTGATCACCTGACAGGGATTGAGGTTCTGCGTTTTGCTGATCAGGATTACACCATCGTCGATACCCCTGCGACCCTGAAAGGTGTTCAAGGGACCATTAGTGCTCTTGATTTTGATGGTGTTGACGACGTAATCAAAACAACAGGTACGTTACCCTCCATGGTGAACGGTGCTACGCTGGAAGCCTGGATTAAGCCTGATGCTTTAGGTAACTTTACGATTGTCGGTGATGCGACCACCTCAGGTTCCCATAACGGGGTTCTTTTGAAAACAACCGCGTCGGGTGCGCTTGCCTTCACAACATTTGGTGTCGGTCCAGATGTTGTGACAGAGGCCGGATTGATCAACCCTGGGCAATGGCAACATGTTGCAGCGACAACAGATACCAATGGCAATATTTCCCTTTATATCGATGGAATATTGGTTGATACGGGAGCTGCTGGCTCAGGGCCGATAGCTAATCCGGATGAAGGCTTTACCATTGGTGCTTATGAACAAGATGGTTCTTTGCTGGATAAATTTGACGGTCAGATCGCTGACGTTCGGGTGTGGAGCGAAGAGCGTACCGAGGAAGATATTGCGCGCGACTTCGACCAAGACCCCATCGACACCAACAGCAAACTAGAAGCCCATTGGCGTCTAGGTGATGTGAGTGAAATTGGCGATATTGTAGACCTTTCAGGCAATGGCATTGATATTAATATTGGTGACGGTGCGCCAAGCAATCCAGTTGCGTCTGTGTTGAACATGTATGCCACAGGTAAAGTGGATATTGGCACAGCATCAGAAATTGGCGCGAGTGATGACCAATTTACATGGGAAGCCTGGGTTCGTACCACCAACGCCAACCACCATATTATTTCTGCAGGATCATCCAACACTGGTGAGGACGCCAATCTGATGGTGGCTTCCGGCAAGTTGGCTTTCGTCGTGACGGGCGGCACTCTCAATGCATCCAGCACCGCCAATATTGATGACGGTGATTGGCACCATGTTGCTGTTAGCTACGACAACGGTGTGGCTCAACTTTATGTCGATGGCCAAGCCGATGGTTCCTACGATTTCATTGGCGATGCTGGTGTTTCGGGTTCCTTGGGAGTTGATGGCGCTGGGTCAGCTTATATTGGTGCCTCAAGCGGCGGCTCTATGACCTTTGATGGCGATATCGCTGATGTTCGTGTTTGGGATGACGTGCGCGATGGTGGCTTAATTGACTACTTCATGGATAAAGAAGTAGACCCAAGCGATACAACCTTACTCGGTAACTGGAAACTGGATGATGGCAACGGATCAGTCGCCGTTGATTCGTCTGATAATGATGCCGATGCAACATATTACGGTACCCAAAACTGGAATGATACTGCGCCTGATCAGGTGCTTGATGATGGTACAGGACCAGCAAACTTTGTTTCGTTTGATGGTGTAACGGATGCCATTTCAGTAGCTCAAGTTTCCGCAATTCAATTGAGCAGCAGCTTTACGTTGGAATCCTGGGTAAACCTGAATGATCCACTCACAGGTGGCAATCAAATCATTGGCGGTTCCTTTGACGCCTCAGGTAATGACCGCTCCTTTGTTGTTGGCATAAATAACGGCGTTGTTGGGGTGAGTCTTGACCCTGTGGGGGATGGTGCAGGACAGGTTAATCTGAGCTTCACTGCTGATTTGACAGCTCAGGAATGGGCGCATATTGCGGTTTCGTTTGACGATGCCGCCAATACGGTCACCGTTTACCAAGATGGTGTTCAGTTGGGAGCCTCACAGTCCTATACCAATGGGCTAAATGCGCCGACGGCTCCGTTTGTTATCGGTGCTTATTACAATGGTACCTATACGGACTACCTCGATGGTGAGCTTGCCGATTTCCGTTTATGGGATACAGCCCGTAGCCAAACGGATATCCAGAACAACATGAATGCGCCTGTTGATCCGGGTAGCAATCCCGCTCTGGTGATGAATTACCTCATGGATGATGATACGAGTGGCATGGTGACGGCACTTGTTGATGCAACGACGAACACGACGGCGACCATACTTGGAACCCCTGAGTTTGGCACGACCCCCCTATTGCCTCTTTATACCAATGACCTGTTCACTGGTGTTAATCACGAATTGAGCGGTACCATTGGGGCTTACGACCTTGAGACTCAAGGTCTTGAAACCTTTGCGCTCAACACGGCGATGGCTGCGGGCGAAGGGACCGTTGTGGTTAATCCCGATGGCACCTTTACCTTCACGCCTGCGACGGACTTTGCTGGAACAACCACTTTCACGGTTGATATCAACGATACGGTGAATATCACCACAGCAACCATCACAATTGAAGTCGAAGCTCCTCAAGTTGAAACCAGTGGCGTGCCTACTGAAGGGGATGACTTCCTCATTGGGTCTGGTGTGGAAGATGTTATTGATGCCCTGGGCGGTAACGATACGGTCTTTGGTTTGGCTGACGATGATACGCTGATTGGCAACGCCGGAAACGATGAACTCCACGGTGGTGGCGGTGATGACGAATTATTTGGTGATGCGGGCTCAGATATCCTGAATGGTGGGAGTGACGACGACCTATTAGACGGTGGCACTGGCTCAGATATTCTCAATGGTGGTGCGGGCAATGATACCCTGATCGCTGGCGATGATGATGACATGATTGATGGCGGTGATGGATTTGATACGGTTGAGTTCAGCGGTAATGCGGCTGACTATGAAATAACCTTTGATTCAGAAGGCGTAACAGTCACTGACTTGAATACAGGCGATGGTGACGATGGTACCGACATGATCAAAAATGTCGAAACCTTAGCTTTCCAAGATGAAGATTATAGTATCGATGTGAATGCCCCTCAGGCTGAACAGCTTGTGAATACAACAACCGTTGGAAACCAAGCTACATCAAATATTGTCGCAACCAGCGATGGCGGTTATGTGGTGAGTTGGTATGGCCCTGACGCCACAACATCAGGGATATATGCTCAGCGTTACAATGCTTTTGATGAAGAAGTCGGAGGTGAAATCACTGTATCTCAAGGAGCATACGAACAATATACTTCAGACTATTCTAATGTGTCTGAACTCTCCACTGGTGGGTTTGTGGTTACCTGGCATTCAAATGGCCAGGACGGTGATTTCTGGACTGTTATGTCGCGGATTTATGATGCTAATGGCGACCCTGTCGGGGATGAATTCCAGGTTAATAGCTATGTAACTGCTGAGCAATCCCATGTTTCTGTCACCGAATTGGAATCCGGTGATCTCTACTACGTCTGGCAGTCTCAAGACCAAGACCAAGCAGGTGGTTTTGGTGTTTATGGACGACGCTTCTCAATCGATGGAAATCCTTACGATGCGACCGATACTCAGATCAATACAACAGTGACGTCGCTCAGTCAGTATCAACCGGTGATCACTGCTTTGGATGACGGGGGCTATGCGGTCTTCTGGAATGACAATAGTACGGGTGTTGATCAGGTTAAAGGGGCCTATTTTGATGAGTTTGGGACCAAGGTTGTATCTGATTTTAATGCCATTACCGGTAGCTCCGATGGGCAGGAATCATATCCGAAAGTCACCACACTGACCAATGGCAATATTGTCCTCACCTATACCGACACCAACGATGAAGGCAATGGTACCCAAGGTATCTTCGCAACAATTCTCGATAGCTCGGGTAATACGGTTCAAGTAGACCGTGAGGGCATGGTTGATGAATTCAATGTAGCGGACACCAACGATCTCAATCAAGGGGCGAGTGTTATCGCCGCTTTGGAAGATGGTGGCTTTATCATTGCTTGGCATTCCAATCACGCAGGGACGGACGTTTTTGAGCTTATGGCGCAACGTTACGATGCGGCAGGCGATCCAGAAGGTGAAGAATTCCAAGTTAATACCTATGGCGTTAATGAGCAGTCATGGGTTCAAGTCGCAGGTTTGGCTGATGGCGGCTATGTCTTTACATGGGAATCTCTTGGCCAGGATGAACCGGGTGAGACAGCCAATAGGGGCATTTACAGCCAACGCTATAATGCGGATGGTACGCCGTTTAATACGGGCTATTTGTATGGTAGCTATGATGGGGCTGACAACATTACCCTTGGTGCCAACCTTGTTCCTGTGACAGTTGATCTTGAGGATAACGATTCGGTTACGGATAACCTGACACTTACCGCTGACGGTAATGTGGTTAATGTTATGGGAGCTGACCAAATCACAGGTAGCTCTGGTGATGACCGGATTAGCCTAGAAGTGGCGACTGGTGGCACGGCCATAGATGGCGGTGCCGGAAATGACACAGTTTCTATTACCTCTTCCAGCATTAATGAACTGACAGTTACCGACGTTGAAGCAGTTGGTGGTGGCGAAGGTGCCGATACAATTACAGTTACAGGCAGTCAATATGCTGTGGTTTATGGCAATGGCGGTGATGATGAGATTACGGGCGGCGATGGCGACGATGTCCTTATTGGCGGTGAAGGGGCTGATAATCTCGACGGTGGCACCGGTATTGGTGATGTAGCTTCCTATGAAGACTCTCAATTTGGTGTTGAAGTCAACCTTGCGGCGGGCACAGCGCGAGATGGTCATTTGGCAACTTCAGGATATCAGGAAGAAACTTTAGATATCACTTTTGCGACTGAAGGCGGGACCTTCAGCCTTCCATCTGGCTCCCTAACCTTCGATCAAAATTCCGGTCGGATTACAGGTGTGGTTGGAACCTTTGCTGGCTTGGCAGAGGGCACTCGCATCAGCGTGACAGATACCGTTAACAATAACTTTGACTTTATCGTAAGGCATGTTGAAGGCGATAATAGCTTTATTGAAGTTGAGCAAGATAGTTTCGTTGCGGATGCCACAGATACCTCTGCGACCCTTGAACTAGCGGATGGTACTCAGTTGTCGGCGACCGACTATGGCGACCTTGGTTTTGTCGCGGGTTCCGCAACAATCAGTAGCTCTTCTGGTGACTTCACGACCAATGTTTCCATTGGTGATGTCGTCAATATCTATGACGCAAACTATGGCGAAAATAATGGCACATACAGAATTTCAGCGGTTACTGCGAATTCGATAACGGTTGAATTACCTAACGCCTTAACCAATGAAACCGATGGTGCCGTAACCATAAGTTCAGTTTCTACATATACGGGTGATCCAGCCAAAATCAGCGTCATGATTGAGGGGACCGAATATTCTTATTACGCCATGACGGGCGATACAGAAAATGAAATCCTCAACGGTTTGATTGCTGAGATTAATAACGATCCAAATGTGACGGCTGTTTCTGCTACGCCTTCTGGTGGGGAAACGGTTAAAATCTTAATTACCCATGATACCCTGGATACAATTTTCTCTGCCGATGTTTCGATCAGCAATTTGTTCTACAACAACGGCCCGTCTTCCTTTACCGCGACCATGGAAACGACGAATGCTCTTGATAGCCAAGATACCCTAACAAATATTGATGATGTCGTCGGTTCAAGCCATAACGATATTCTTATCGGTGACGCCAATGACAACTACTTGTATGGCCTTGATGGTGATGATGTTATGGATGGTGGTGAGGGGGACGATACCTTCTTCACAGGCGGTGCCCAATCTAATGACACGATCATTGTCTCCAAAGGTACCGATATTGTTTTCCTTGAGGGCATGGAAACCCTACATGGGACCATTCGTATCGCAGATCCATTCTATCCTATCAGTGCAGAGCGGGATGGTGACGACCTCCTGCTTCATCATATCCACGAGGATGGCACGACAGGCACCTTGATTGTCGCTGATGTCTATGCTGGTGATTATGCTTACGACCTGACCTTCGAAACCTTCGAAGAAGGCGACAGCCACGGCGTGGATATCATGAAAGTTTCCTTGGTCACTGGAAATGAGTCCACCTTGGCTGATGGTATTGACTGGACTTGGGCTGGTACTGATAACGATGACACCATTTACGGCGGCGATGGCGACGATGTGCTGAGCGGCATGGCTGGTGATGACGAGTTTGAAGGTGGTGCTGGGGATGATTACTTCATCGGTGGTGAGGGTAATGATATCCTTGATGGTGGTACTCATGGAGTAGAAGGCGATACCGTTTCCTACTTCGATTCAACCAATGTCGCAGGCATTGTTGTCGATCTGAATAACGACACAACAGCCCAAACCACGGGTTGGGGTGATGATAAGATTTCCAATGTCGAAAATATTGATGGTTCACGCTACGATGATACCCTGATTGGTAATGAGGGCGACAACCGCTTGGATGGTGACCTTGGTGACGATGAACTCGTTGGTGGTGCCGGAGATGACGGTTTGATGGGTGAGGAAGGTAACGATACGCTCGTCGGTGGCACCGGAAGCGATTACCTTGAAGGTGGCGAAGGTAATGATACCTTTATTTACACCAATGGCTCTGACTCAACCGCATCTAATTGGGATACGATCGAAGATTTCAATGTAGGTGAAAATACCATCAAGTTTGAAGCTATGGATGGCATTCTCTACAATGAGGGTCAAACACCTTATAACGAACTGTACCCATCGGAACTTGGATATGCTGATACCCAAACGATTATTGATCATATTCATGAGAATGCGATCCCCGATAACATAATCTTCTTCACAACTGATTACGGCTCAAGTTACCTCTATGTGAACGGGGAGGGTACCGGAACAGATTTCCACGGTACCTTGATTGAATTACGAGATATTTTCGCGCCTCCTCCCCTGGTGGCTTTGGATGGTGCGTCAAATACCAATGTTCCGCCAGTTGTTGCTGGTGTGCTTGAATCTAACAATGCCATGGTTTTTGATGGGTCGACAGATTATTTGCAAACGTCCAATGCGGGGCATGACCTCTCTGCTGGCTTAACCTTAGAAACATGGGTCAATACGACAAATATGACCAATACCCAAGTTCTTGTCTCGACTTGGGAAGCGAGTGACTACTCATATACCTTTAATATTCTAAATACCGGGCAAGTCCGTTTGGTGGTTGCTGATTCCAGCAATAATCAAACTATCTACGATACTGATAGCTCTGTGGTTAGTCTCAATGAATGGGCTCATCTTGCCGCCTCCGTCGATGGGGCTGGAAACTTCCACATTTATGTTAACGGAGCGGAAGCTGCCGGCACTGAAAGCGGCGCAACCTTTACCACAATTGAAGAAGCCTCAACAGCGGGGATCACCATTGGTGCGACAGGTGGGGGAGCACCTGCTAACTTTGTTGAAGGACAAATGGCAGAAACCCGTGTTTGGGAAGGTGCCAGAACGGCCCAGGAAATCGCCGATAATTACGATACGACTATTGATCCGTCGATGAATGCTAACCTGAGGGGTTATTGGGCACTTGATGCGATTGATGGTGCCAATGTTTATGACCAAACAGCATATGCGCTGAATAGCATTGTATATGGCACCCCAGAAATAACCGATACCGGCCCACTTTATGCTGAACCTGTTCATGGAGCCATGCAATTAGATGGCGCAAACGATTATGTAAGCATTTCGGATATTGATGGCCTGAGCTCGGCTTTAACCTTTGAAGGTTGGGTCAAGTTTAACACGAGCGCGCAACAAAAAATTATCAGCAAATACGAAGGCACGACAAACCAACGTGAATTCTCATTACAGGCATATGATAGTGGCGGCGGTTTAAAACTTGGTCTAAATCTATGTGATTCAGGTACAAATGTTGCCGTTGATATCGTCGGTACGAACGTTATTACCACAGGCGAGTGGCATCATGTTGCCGTCAGCTACGATGGTGCAAATGTTAATATGTACCTTGATGGTCAACTTGACCAAACCGTTGCTTACAGCTCGGATATATTCAATGGCACGGCACCAGTTATTTTAGGGGGGCATCTAAATGATGGCTCCACCCCAACTTATCTCCTAGACGGTGCTATGTCTGATTGGCGGATTTGGAGTGAAGGTCGCACTCAGCAAGAAATTATTGATAATTCTAGCGTCGTTATTGACCCTTCTTCCGAAACGAACTTGAAGGGCTATTGGCCGCTGGATGATATCGATGGGACCAATGTTTATGACGGTACCTCATATGGTAATGACGGTATTGCATTTGGTAACCCTCAGATAACAACAGATGGTCCAGTTCTGGATGACGGTATTGTCATTTATGGTGATGAAGACACAATCATTAGAGGGGCGATTGAAGCCTACGATCCGAATTCGGGCGATCTCAATACAGGCTTTACGATCAATGCAGGTTCGGCTAACGGGGCGACGGTTGTTGTTAATGATGACGGCACCTTTACCTACACCCCTGCGGCAGATTTCAATGGCGAAGACACCTTCTCGGTTGATGTTACCTCTGCGGGTCAAACCACGACCAATCAAGTCATTACGGTCTTTGTTAAGCCAGTGAATGATGCGCCGACGGTTGCTTCGCCTGTCCTTAACCTATCCACCGATGAAGATCAGGTTAAAGCGGGTGTTTTGACGGCCTCAGATGTGGATACAGGTGATACGCTTACGTTTGTTGTTGGCAATGAACCTGTGAATGACTTGTCCTTCACGCTTAATTCTGACGGTTCTTATAGCTACACGCCGATGGCTAACTATTTCGGTACCGACAGCTTCACATACTACGTCCATGATAATAATGGCGGGGTATCTGATGAATACACGGTTAATCTGACGATTAACTCTATCAATGATGTTGCGACATTTAGTGGCAGTGATGCAAACACAATAGCTGAAGATTCTTCCTCTACGGGTAATGTTGATACCCTCACCGTTACCGATGCTGATGCGGGCGAAAGCACCTTTGTTGTCCAAACAGGCACGGTTGGCACTTATGGTACCTTCGATATTACCGTCGGTGGTTCCTGGAACTTTACCCTAGATAACGCCAACCCAGCAGTACAGGCTCTTGCGGTTGGTGAGTCTTTAAATGATATCTACCAGGTGACCACTTTTGATGGCACCACACATGATGTCACGATCACGATAAACGGCATTAATGATATTCCTGATGCCGTTGACGATTCATTATCATCTCTAAAAGATAACCAGACAACATTTACCGCTGCTCAATTGTTTGCCAATGATGTTGAAATTGATACGAATGATACCGTGACGATCACCAGTGTTGCCTCCTTAACTAACTGCACAGTGAGCTTGGTGGGTGGCGATGTTGTCTTTGACCCAACGGCTTCGTTCATTGGGGATGCAACCTTCACCTATACGGTTGATGACGGCCATGGTGGAACGGATACAGCGACAGTAACGGTAACAGTCTCAGAAAATATTGTGGTTGACCCTAATGCTGGGACGGACGATATCCTTACCGGCACGACACCGGGTGGCAACGATGTCTTCCAATACCTTGGCGGTAACGACAGTATTGTCAGCAATGGCGGTATCGATACCTTTGATCTGCAAGCGCAACCATTCACAGGTTTTGCTATTGCAGGGAACAATCTGGTTGTTAATTTTGCCAGTGGTTCCGTTACCCTTGTCGATCAATTGACCGGGGCTGGCGTAAGCACATTGATCGGTGACAACACCCTTAGTGGTCTTGGCTCATTATCTTATGCCGTAACCGCTTCTGCTGGGGCGAATGGTTCAGTGGGGGATGATATTCTGGTCGCTAGTGGTGCAACATTGCTAACGGGTGGCACGGGTAATGACTGGCTGATTGGTGATAGTGGCAATAACTCACTGGATGGCGGTGATGGTATTGATGCTATCCTGGGTGGTCTTGGTGATGACACCGTCACATCAACTGTTGCTATGGTAGGCGACTATATTGATGGTGGAGATGGTACAGATTCTATTATTCTTGCGAACACGGTTACGCATAGTCTTTCGGCCTACAATGTCGAAAATATTACGGTCCTTGATATGGGTTCGCCAAGTGACAATTTAACCATCCTCAATGACCAAGCCGGAACCAATATATCTCTGGGGCAGGGAGATGACACCCTGTACCTTGAAGGAATTCAATCTGGTACTACGATTGATATGGGTGACGGATCGGGTGATGTTGTTAACTTGAATATAGGTGGTTCACATAGTTTAAGCTTGACGGGTGCGGAATTCCTTTATGGCAGTTCTGGCGATGAAACGCTTACGATAACGAACGCATCTGTTGGATCAGTTATTGATCTGGGAATTGGAACGGACGTTCTCAATTTGACGGCCTCAGGAACAAGCATTTCTGTTAATGCCAATACGGAGACCGTTAACCTCCTGACCGATGGTATGTCGGTAACCGTTACCGGAAGTGGTGGAAACATTTTTAATGGTGCGGCTGGTTCAGAAACCATAACCATAAGCAACAATATTAACCATGATTTTGACATTTCTGGAATTGAAAATATCACCGTAGTAGATACGGGAACGGCCCATGATACCTTGTCGCTTGGTGGAGATTTGACGGGTGTAAATATCATGATGGGGCAAGGTGAAGATAACCTGACCCTTAATGGGATTTTAGACGGAACAGTCATTGATATGGGAACCGGTGGTGAAACTACAGGTGATACGGTTCATATAGGAGGAGGAGGGAGTGGCGATAGCTCTTTGATTTTAACGGGTGCTGAAACCCTGGATGCTTCATTAGGTGTCGACTCGATCACTTTGCTTAACTCAGTAAGCGGCCTAAATGTTACGATGAGTGGTAGTGGCAACGATACCCTTAATCTGGCCGATGGGGGCAATACGGTTACGGTCACGGATGGTGGTTATGTTGTTGGCGGTGAGGGCGCCGATAATATTACGCTAACTTCTTCTTCTGGTGGCGTTGTCGTCGCTGCTGGCGAAGGGGCCGATATTCTTACGGGGAGCGGGTTCAGCGAAATCTATGCCTATGAATCAGCGAATGACTCAACCCTGGCAGAACCGGATACAATTACTAACTTTGAGTTTGCCAGTGATAGGCTTGATTTTGTTGGTGCTGAAGGTATTACCTATCCAGGTGGCATCTATAATGACTATACGGATGTTAATACTGCCATCACGGACATTATTACAAATGGCGACACAGACACCGTATATTTCTTCACGACGGGTACCGCTGCTGAAGGCTATATTTATGTCAATGGTTCCGGTACGGGACGTGACTTTAATGGTACCTTAATTCATCTTGATAACCTAAGCTCGGCTCCTAGCAATGTTGATTTTAGCGCAATCCCGCCGATCTTTGGTAACAGTGGAGATGATATTCTAGATGGTAGCGATGATAATGATGTCATTCTTGGTGAAGGTGGAAATGACACCTTAAACGGTCATGGCGGCGATGATATCCTTGTTGGTGGTGCAGGGCTAGATACCCTTGACGGTGGTACTGGAAATGATACCGCTGAATATTATAATGACGGCACTAATCCATTTGGAATTGATATTGACCTTGATGCCGGGACGGGTGTTGATGGTGATGGCAATACGGATGTGCTGATTAGTATCGAAAACGTCGAAGGCAGCGAATATGATGACACAATCGTTGGTAGTGATGAAGATAATATTCTAAATGGGTATGCTGGTGCTGATGACATTGATGGTGGCGTCGGTAACGATACGATATATGGTGGCACTGGCGTTGACAGCCTCTATGGTGGCTCTGGCGACGATTATTTCGAAGCTTCAAACGATGGTGATACCATTGAAGGTGCCAGTGGCTCAGACACCGTCTCCTTTGCTTATATGGGCGAAGGGATTACCCTTGACCTTGAAAATTCTCCCTCCTTTGCAAGTGTAACCAGTGTGGCAGGAACCTATACGACTGTTAAAGCTGTCGAGAATGTTATCGGTACAGGTTTCACCGATATCCTGACAGGTAATAGCAGTAGCAATTTCCTTGATGGTGGTGCTGGTGATGATACCCTTGATGGCCAAGGCGGAACCAATATTCTAACAGGTGGTGAAGGCTCTGATTCTCTGATTGCGCGCGCTGGGGCTGATACCTTTGTCTACAATGATGGCACCGAGTCTACTTCAGCCTTTATGGATACGATTACCGATTTCACAACGGCTGAAGACCTTGTGCAGTTTACGGGGATGGCTGGTGTTGAATATTCTGGTGTTACTTTTGGTGATTTTACAGACTCTGGAACAGCGACGGCGGCTATCATTGCGGCCTTAGCAGGCCATGAAGAAGTTGTGTTCTTCACGGTCAATAATACAGATGGTTATCTCTTCGTTAACGGCTCTGGCTATGGTGAAGACTTTAATAACACGTTGATCAAGCTGGCTGGCGTTACAACAGCTCTCGCCGATGGAGATATTGATTACGGCCCAGGTTTGAGCGTTATCGAAGGCGACAGTAGCGCTAACACCTTGAACGGCACAGAAAACCAAGACTTTATCTATGGTTATGAAGGTAACGACATTATCAACGGTAATGGCGGTGACGATATCATAGATGGTGGCTTGGGTGATGACACCGTCTACAGTGGCGAAGGTGAAGACACGATTATGATTTCTGGCGGTGATGACCTCATCGTACTTGATTCAACCGATGATCTTCTTGATACCCTCAAGGTTGAAGATCCATACGAAATTTATAACATTGTTCATTCAGGCAGTGACCTGATCATTTCTCATTTTGATGATGACGACAATCTGGGGACTGTCACGTTACAAGATGTCTATTCAGCACCATATACACTGAAGTTTGTTGAATTTGACGACTACGATGGCCTGACAGAATATAGGGTTTCATTAGCCTCTTCGAGTGTATCCGCGCTTAGTGATGGCATAAATTGGATATGGGCGGGTCAAGATAGTGCTACTGCTGACACTGTTGTCGGTGGTGATGGCGATGATATCCTGACCTCCGGTGGCAGCGGCGATGACACCCTGTCCGGTGGCGATGGTGACGATATCTTTATCATGGGTAGCGGCAACGAAACCATTAATGGTGACGGCGTCGGTGGAAATTTTGGTGACGAAGTTGTTTATGCCAATGCGACAAGTGGGGTTGTTGTTGATCTAAGCTCGGCAACGGCTACAGGTGGCTCTGGTTCGGACATTCTTAATGGTATCGAAAATGTCGAGGGCAGTGCCTATAACGATACAATCACCGGTACAGCCCAGTTTAACGAAATTTGGGGTAATGAAGGTGACGATATCATCAATGGCGGTGCTGGCGACGACCAACTTTCTGGTGAAGGGGGGGCCGATACCATAACGGGTGGTTCTGGCTATGATACCTTCAACTTTGAAGCAGGTGACTCTGTTTTTGCCGGGAATGAGTTTGATACCATTACAGACTTTACTTCAGGGGAAGATCATATCTCCTTCGATATGATGGAAGGGATCTCCTATTCCGGTTCAAGCCACGGTACCTTCGGGTCCATGGCATTGGGTATTGCAGATATTGCTGCTAACGGTGGCATTGATGATGAGATGCTGTTCTTCGAGGACGGTACCGATGGTTATCTCTATGTAAAAGCCACAACAGGCGGTAACGAATTTGACGGCACCTTAATTAAGTTGGCGGGTGTGACGACTGCCCCGGATGTTGATGATCTGTGGATAGAGACCAATAACTTTATTGAAGCAACACCTGCTCAAGAAAATCACGTTGGAACGGGGGATTCCGACATCTTCTCCTTCGGTCCAGGAGATTCAGATACGACGAACGGTGTGGATACAATCACTGGGTTTACGGATGGGGTCGACTCAATTGAGTTTAGTGGCCTTACTGGAATATCCTATAATGATGCCCAAACTCCATGGACCTGGTCTACAGACATTGCAACCACCATCAGTACGAATGTTGGTGGGGCAGCGGATGACACCATCTATTTCATTACCGATGGGTCAACGGTCGGTTACCTCTATGTGAAGTCCACAACAACCAACTCTACATTTAACGGCACCCTAATTGCGTTGAACGGCATAACCTCTGCACCAAGCAGTAACAGCGTCTGGTATGATGGTGGCGGCGGCTCTAGCACTATTACGGGGACGACGGGTGACGATACCTTAAATGGTACGACGGATGATGACCTCTTTGTGGCCTCAACAGGCACGGATGTGATTGACAGATCGGTCAATATTGGCGGCACGGATACCTTCGAAATTGGAATTAGTTTCTCCATGATCGGTTCTTATTGCAATGGGTCTGATGCGGTCTTTACCCTGATTGATGAATCGGATGGGTCTGTGCATACAACGACAATTTTAGGTCATGGCACGACGCCAATGACTTATCTATCGTTTGATTATGATAATAATGACACCCTCGAGACCTATCGTCTGGCTGATCCGACCGTAACCACATTTGATGTCTCTAGCGAGGCCTCCGGCGATATGTGGGCTATTTCAGGTAAGGTCACGGCTGATACGATCGTTGGCAACGATATGAATGATGTGCTGCGTGGTAACGGTGGCAATGACAGTATAGATGGTGGTGCAGGTTGGGATTACCTCGAAGGTGGTGCCGGGGCAGATACCATAACTGGTGGGGCTGGCTCTGATTTGATGTATGGCGATGGTGAAGATGTCTATGGTGCTGACCGTGGGGCAGATATCTTTAAGATCGATGCAGGGGATTCAACGACGGCAGGTATCGATTGGATCGAAGACTTTGAAATCGGTAAAGACAAGATTGAGTTTGTCGGCATTGATAGCAGTATAGCCTATGATCCACTGCAAACACCGTTTGCCTGGACCACCGATTTGACAACCACGGTTGGTAACATTGCGACAAGTGCTCCAGATGATTCCATCACTTACTTTATAGAAACGGGTGTTGACCTAGATGGCAGCACTTGGACTGATGGATATCTCTATATTAAGAGCACGAGTACAGATGTGGCTTTCAATGGTACCTTGATCGCGCTGGTTGGTGCTTCAAGTCCACCGAGCCCAGAAGATTTCATTGGGGTTACGATTACTCCCGCCGATGAAATGGGTACAGCGGGTGTCGATACTCTTAGCGGAACCGTTGGTGTTTATCCTGAAACGTTCTTCGGCATGGAAGGCAATGACACGATCAACGCTGATGGTGGTGACGATATCATTATCGGTGGCTCTGGTGATGACATTATCAACCTAGGTGATGGCGATGACGTCACGATCATCAACGCGGGGAGTGGTGACGATACCATTACCGATGGTGGCGGAACTGATGACATTCTTATGGTTCAGGGAGATGAGAACGAGTTCTTGAGCGGTTATCAAGACAGCAGTTCTGGTGACTTCGTTATTGACCTGAGTTTCCAAGGCAATGACTTAACGGTTACCATTGAGAACTTCGACACCAATCATGTTGAAAATATCAATTTTGATGGTCACTTAGACTCAGGTGCGGTTGTTGATGGTGAGACATTTGCGCTGACCTCCGGTTTTACGGGGTCTGCGTCTGATGACTTTATCATTGGGGGCATAGGCACCAGCGTTGACATCATGAGTGCTCTCGGTGGAGATGATTTGCTCTATGGTGGTCTTGGTGATGACACCCTGACGGGTGGTTCTGGTAGCGATACCTTTATGTACACCTCTATCGGCGATGCTTCAGCTGGTGGCACTGAGAAAATCACTGACTTCGAAGCTGGTACGGCTGATGACAGTGGTATTGTCGATCAATTCGATATTTCTGGAATCCTCATGGGGGGCACCTTCGCTTATCTTGGTGATGATGGAACCTGGGGAACCAGTGGTATGGACTATGAGGCTCGGTTGAACACCACCGGGGATATCCTTGAAATCAGCTCGGATGGTACAACCGTGGCTATGTCCATTGATGTTACGATTACCTCCGGTACCCTCGATGAATCAGACTTCGAAACGGGGATAGATGACATGATGACACAGGCATAATAAAAACAGCTAGGCGGAGCCTTTAATGCTCCGCCTAGCTGTTTCTTTCTAATAACGTTTTTCGTTTTTCAGTTGCCAAAAGTTGTTAGAGGCTGTTTGATAAAATCAGATGCTTAATGACATGAGTTTAGGGGAGATATGTCGGAATTTTTTAAACGTCTGAAACAGCGACCGAATTTAGCCTGGCAATTGGTTCTCGCTGCTTTTCTCTCCAACATTCTTGCTTTAGCCTCTCCGCTGTTTGTCATGCAGGTGTTGAACCGCTATGTGGCTCATGGTGTTGACTCGACCTTGGCCACCCTGACAGTCGGGACTGTTGTCGCCATCTTTCTGGAATTCGCCTTCCGCCAAGTGCGTCATCGTATGGCGAAGGAACTCAACCACCGCCCTGGAGAAGAAGTTACGCTTGGCGGGTTTGCGGTTCTTGCCCATGGCAAAGTGTCTGCCCTCGAAAACATCCCGGCTGGAAAACGTCGTGAAATTATCAATAGTACCAATGAAGTAGAGAGTGCTTTCAGTGCCACCAACGTCACGACCATTCTTGACTTGCCATTCTCCTTTATCTTTATTTTCTTCCTTTATTTGCTCAATCCGTTACTCGCGACCATCGCCATTATCTTTATCGGTGGTATTTTCGCTTACGGAATTCTGGGAACCATTGCTGTCAGGGAAACCACCAATGAGCTTAGGGCTGTTTCAAGCCAGTCCGGGGCGGTTTTAGAAACGGCCATTCGTGAAGTAGATACGGTTCATGCTTTCAATGCGGCAGCTTTTATCAAGAAAGCATGGTTTGAGACCTCTGATGCTGCGGGAAAGCTGCGCGCGAAAGTCGCGGCACAACAGGGAATGGTTCAGGCGGTTACCCAAAGCGGAACGGGTTTGATGAGTGTCGCGGTTATTACCGTTGGTGCAATTATGGCGGTGCGCGGTGATATGGATGTCGGTGCCATGATTGGTGCCAATATTATGGCAACCCGTGCCATGCAGCCGATTTCAAAATTTGCTCAAATCGGTGCCGCTATAGCCAAAGCGCAGCAAGCCTTAAAACAGTTGAATGAATTTGTTCAGGTGCCCTTGGAAGCAGACACTGGATCGGCAAAAGCACATTTTAGTGGCGCGCTTGAATTTAGGGATCTCGCCTTCCTTTACCCTGGCGCACCTGCACCATTGATTGAATCTCTGAATGTCCGGTTTGAGGAAGGCAGCATTATTGTTGTTGTTGGGTCTTCTGGGGCCGGAAAAACCACCTTAGCCCGATTGTTGGTTGGGCTTTTGGAGCCAGTGCGGGGGCAAATCCTTGTTGATGGTATGGAAACCAGACAGGTGGCCCCTGAGTGGTGGCGCAAACAAATCGTTTATCTACCCCAAGAACCCACCTTTCTTAATGCCACCATTGCTGAAAACCTCATGGTGGTTGACCCAGAGGCAGATATTTCCAAAGTGAACCGAGCTATTGATGAGGCTGGGCTTCGAACCTTTGTTAACGAAAGCCAAGAAGGTTTGGAAACCCAAGTTGTCGAAAATGGCCGCCAACTTGCTGTGGGGGTTCGCCGCAGTTTAGCTCTAGCACGTGCCTTGATGAGTGATGGGCGATTGGTGATTATTGATGAAATGTCCGATGGTTTCGACGATGAAGGTAAAAAAGCTGTTGCCACGGCCCTTCGCCGTTTTGCCCAGGAAAAACGTACCATTGTGATCATGTCGCACAAAGCCAGTATGATTAAAGGTATTACGGCTGCGATTGACCTTAGCATCAAGCCTGTACCGCGCGTCACCTTCTTCTCTGAAGAATTCCAGCCGGAAACCGTAAAAGCAGCCATTGCGGATGCAGATGCTGATGGGGAGGAGATAAAAGATGTCTGATAGCCCAGAAAAACCTCCAGAAAGCCCTCCAGAAAAACAAAAAGTAACCCCTGAACAACTCCAAGCTTTGTTGGCCCAGGCGCAGCAAGCAAAAGGGCAGGGTGGTGCGGCTCCGGGTCAATCTCAAGGAATGCCTTTGGGGATGCCCCCAGGCCTGACGATGGGACAACAACCCGGCGCAGAGCCGCCGAAGCCCAGTCTGTTGAGCAAAATAATAGCCATACTCCTTATCCCGATCAGATTTATTGAAAACCTCTTGGGGTTTGGCAAAGAGGCTGAGGAAGAACGAAAAGCTAAAGATATCTTCTCCGTTCTGGGGCGTCGGCCTGAGGATGCGCCCGCAGACCCGCCCACCGACCTTGTGAGCCGCTTGTTTTTCTGGGTTTTTTCAACAACTTGTGTCAGTTTTATTATATGGATTAACGTTGGGACACTTGATGTTGTCAGCATGACCCAAGGGGAAGTAATTCCTTCGACCTCGCTCAAAACAATTCAACACCTAGAGGGAGGGATTGTTCTTGAGATTGCCGTCAGTGAAGGCCAAGCGGTTAAGAAAGGGCAAAAACTAGTCGTTTTGGAGCCTACAGTTAGTGATGCTGATGTGGCAGAACTCAATGTACGACTTGATTCCCTGAGGGTTGATATCATTCGTCTCAAAGCAGAGGCCTCTGGAGAGCAAAACCCAGCCTATACAGAAGAACTCATCGCCAAGTACCCTGAATTGGTTGCCCAAGCGATCAAACGATTTGATATACGGACCAAATCTCAAAATAATAAAATCGAGTCACAATCTCAAATAATTAACCAGCGTAAAAACGAAGTCACTCAGATTCAATCCCGTCTAAAACATGGTAAATCAGCCCTCAAGTTACAAAACGAACAAATCAAAATTAGTAAGGGGCTGATTGGGAAAAAATTGACGACCCGCTATGATCACCTCGAGCTTTTGAAAAAAGCAAATGAGCTTGAAGGAGATGTTGCCGCCGATACCACGGCTTTGTTGAAAGCTAAAAACGCTCTTAAAGAGTCTGATGCTCAATTAAAAACCATTTATGATGCTTTTAGACAAGATGCCAGGGCGGAATTAGATAGAGCAAGCCTAGAGTTTAGGGAGCTCTCCCAAAGACAACGGAAATTTACCGATAGTTTGATCAGAACCACTTTACGCTCTCCTGTTGAGGGCATTGTCAAAACCCTCTATGTGACGACCATTGGTGGGGTGGTTAAAGCGGGTGATAATGTGGTTGATATTGTCCCCGGCGAAGATCGGTTGGTTGTTGAATCTCAGCTCCCGACAACAGATATCGGACATATCCAAGTTGGGCAAAGAGCGGTAATAAAACTTACGTCATCGGATGCGGCTCGTTATGGAGACCTCGAAGGAGTCGTTACGGCGATTAGCCCCGACACCATCCTTTCCCCAGAAGGAAACCCCTATTACAAGGTGCGTGTTGAAACAAAACAAAGTTACTTCCAGCGAGGGAAGTGGAAATATCAACTTTACCCCGGTATGCAACTCATGACGAATATTCGTACAGGCGAGCGTACCGTTTTCGAATATCTTTTTGAACCGTTGCTGGCTGGCATGTCTGATGCCATGCAAGAACGTTAAAATATCAAGCAGGAGGCTAGTTTTATGAGTAACGATGTTCCCCATTTTTTTGCCGACTCGGTCATTAATGTTACCCACGTCAATGGTGTTTTTCGCCTGACTTTTGCTCAACAAGTTACCAGTGACAATATGGAGCCGACGGTTCAAATATTAATTCCGGGAAACCAGTTGGGAACAATTTTGGCAGGGGTCGGAAAGGCTGCCGAAAACATTGCTAATCGTCGACAGGATGCCCTACCAGAAGCTCCCGCGAAAAAAACGGCTCCTGCTAAGAAAAAAGCCCCCGCCAAGACGACAAGAAAACCTGCGGCAAAGAAATAAAAAAAATCTGTAATTGGGGGTTCTCAAACCCTGTAAACCTGAGAACCGTACCCATATATAGAGTCTGTACTGATTTCTTTGTTCATGAGGCTTGGTCTTAAACCAGGATTGGAGGAAATTATGACTCGCTTAAGAATGATGTTTGAACCGCATACAGATGTCATCATCAATGACTCTGAACTTTTTAAACATTATGCCCAAAATTATTTTGAGGGCTTCCCTGTTGTTTGGGGTGGTTCTGTCTCAATGTCCCAAAATGATAAAAACTCCGAACGATTAGAGCCTGTATGGCAATTTTTGATCAGGGAAGGGGGAGAACGCTACAAAGAAAACCTCTTGAGTTACCTGGACAACAACCCAATGGAAGGGTACTGGGTCCACGTTTATGAAGAGAGTGGCAGCGGCGAAGCTCATAAAGTTCACTAGGTATTCCTAGAGTATTCCCTAGCTATTACCTTAAGCTATGAGGTAAAAGGGAGGTTTGCTTGGACCTCTTAGGGAGCGTTGGAAAATTTCTAGTACCCCGTTTACTGCTGCGGAACGAAAGCGATTTCGTAATTTGCTTGAGCTTGCCAAGTCGAGCCCCTTTCCGGGTGAGCAAGCCAATGCTTTGACGGCAGCAAAACGCATGGCTTCAAAGAACGGGATGTCCTTAGAAGAAGCGGCAGCAGCCCAACCCCCAGACCCCAAACAAGTTCCCCAAAACCCGCGCCGTACTCGGGAAGATGAAATTCGCGTCAAAGAGTTCGTTAAGTATGCAAACTTGATGGAGTACCAACTCCGTGCGGACAAATATCAACGTGAGGAGGCCTTTAAGGCAGCCCGCGCACGGGGGCTCGATGAGGCAGAAGAACGAGCGAAAGAAAGACGAAAAAACTTTGCCTCTACCATGAGAAAAAGTAAAAGCAATGTGAGGATGCCCCCATTGAAATACGCCGAAGTTTTACTTAAAGAAACCGCCTTTCCTATCCATGAAATTGCCGATCTAACAGGGTTGGATGTTTATAAAGTTGTTGCCATAAAGTTGAAAATGAGAAAATAGCTATAGTATGATGATTAATAAGATAATATCTATTGAAATAGGGGCTTCATCTCACCAGGTTGATGCGGCAGTTAAGTTGTTGGACGAGGGGTCAACAGTGCCCTTTATCGCGCGCTACCGTAAAGAGGCAACGGGCGGTTTGGATGATACCCAGCTCAGGCTTTTAGATGATCGCTTACGGTATTTACGCGAGCTTGTTGACAGAAAAAAAGTCATCGTTCAGTCAATTACTGAACAAGGAAAAATGACCGATGCGCTTGCAAAATCTATTGGCGATGCAGATAGCAAGGCCCGATTGGAAGATTTGTATCTCCCCTTTAAACCAAGACGCCGGACCAAAGCACAAATTGCCAGAGAGGCAGGTCTTCAACCTCTTGCAGACCACCTGCTTGCCAACCCTAACTCTGACCCTGAACAAGAAGCTGCTTCATATGTCAATGGGGAGAAGGGGATAGGAGATACAAAGGCCGTCCTTGAAGGGGCGAAGCAAATTTTGATGGAACTATTTTCAGAGGATGCGGAACTTACGGGCCATCTGAGAGAATATATTTGGGAAAATGCCCTCTTGGTTTCCCGTGTGGTTGACGGAAAAGAAAGAGAAGGGGCGAAGTTTTCAGATTATTTTGATTTTTCAGAACCGATTAAAAAAGTGCCGTCTCATCGGGCACTGGCTCTTTTCCGGGGCCGTAACGAAGAGATTCTTCGCCTGTCTCTTGAATTACCAGAAAGCCTGGCAGACGGCGTTTGTGAGAACAAAGTTGCGGCTCGTTTTGGCATATCAAGCCAAGGAAGAGCCGCTGACCGCTGGTTGCTTGAGGTAGCCAGTTGGACATGGCGTATTAAGATATCGCTTCGTCTTGATATGGACTTGATGGGGCGATTGAGAGAAAGCGCAGAGGAAGAAGCCATAAGGGTCTTCGGGGAGAATTTACGTGATCTGCTTTTGGCGGCTCCGGCGGGGCCTCTGGCTGTCATTGGCCTTGATCCTGGCATTAGAACAGGTGTGAAGGTAACGGCTGTTGATCCAACGGGAAAACTATTAGAAACGGCAACCATATACCCCCATGAGCCTCGTAAGCAGTGGGATGAGTCCATCGCGTTGCTTGCTGATATGGTTCAGCGCCATCACGTTAAGCTGTTCAGTATTGGCAATGGTACGGCCTCAAGAGAGACGGATAAGCTTGTGAGCGATTTAGCCCGTCGGCACCCAGAACTTAAATTTTCATCGATCATTGTATCCGAAGCCGGAGCCTCGGTCTATTCTGCCTCGGCCTTTGCGGCGAAAGAATTTCCTGAGTTGGATGTTTCCTTGCGGGGGGCCGTATCAATTGCCCGACGTATCCAAGACCCTTTGGCGGAACTGGTTAAGATTGACCCTAAATCAATCGGTGTTGGTCAATATCAACATGATGTCAGCGAGTTAAAGCTTGAGCGGGCCTTGGATGGTGTGGTGGAAGACTGTGTGAACGGTGTCGGCGTTGACCTCAATACGGCCTCTGTTCCCTTGCTCTCACGGGTTGCCGGGCTCGGGGCAACTTTGGCTGAAAATATTGTCTCTTATCGAGAAGCCAATGGGGCTTTTGCCAACCGCAATTGTCTCAAGAAAGTTCCCAGGCTCGGCCCTAAAGCCTTTGAGCAAGCGGCAGGGTTCTTAAAAATTAGTGAGGGAGACAATCCGATTGATCGTTCTGCGGTTCACCCAGAGGCTTACCCCGTGGTGAACAGAATTTTAAAAATGACCGGTAAACCCGTTGAAGAAATCCTTGGGAACAGCAAAATCCTTGGCTCTGTTGATCCAGAAAGCATTGCCGATGAACGCTTTGGGTTGATAACAGTCAGGGATATTCTAAAGGAGCTAGAAAAGCCGGGGCGTGACCCGCGTCCAGAGTTTAAAACGGCCCATTTTAAGGAAGATGTTAATACCTTAAATGATCTAAAGGTAGGTATGGTTCTTGAGGGTGTGGTAAGTAACGTGGTCAATTTTGGTGCCTTTGTTGATATTGGTGTCCATCAAGATGGCCTGGTCCATATCTCTCAATTAGCTGATAAATTTATTGATGACCCCCGAAAAGTTGTGAAGGCGGGGGATGTGGTTAAGGTAAAGGTTACGGAAGTGGACATTGGGCGGAAGCGCGTTGCCCTGTCCATGAAGTTAAAAGAAAAAACAATCCAAAATATTGAAAGACAAGAGAAAACTTCAAATAGTCGCGATAATCGTGTAAAGAATAAAACGAAAATAAAACAACAGAACACTGATGAAAGAGGGGGTGCCCTGGCAGATGCGCTTAGTCGAGCTGGAATAAAGCGATAAACGCCTTGAATTCCAGGGGGGGAAAGTCTTTACTTTAAATAAGATATGGCTTTTTACGGCTAAGATTTGGATATGCTTTAGCATTCGTGGGAACTATGCATTGGGAACACAAGGGTTGATAAAGCGACTTTCGCCATACGGTCTGGTTTTTGGACTACTGCTTTGTTTGGCTGTAGCATCGGCCTCTTCTGCCTGGGCTGGAACTCGTGGAAATTTTGTCGGCATGCAGATACAAGGCATGTCTCCACTCCTGGCCAATGCTTTAGGCTTAGCTAAGGTTAAAGGCGTCTTGGTTCGCGATATTGCTCTGGGCGGCCCAGCCGATGCTGCTGGTTTCCAGCGGGGTGATCTTATTACCCAATTCAATGGCACCCAAATCGATGAATTTCAGCAATTAACGGCAGCCGTGGGGGCCCTTAAGCCTGACAGCAAAGTCGATGTTGTCGTTATGCGCAATATGAAAGATGTTTCCCTGACATTAGCCCCAGGTATATGGCCTAAAGCTTGGAACATAAACAAAGTTTCCTTCAGCGGCATTGGTGGCTCTGGCGTTACGGTTTCTACCCTTACGGCAAAAGTACGCAAGCGTTTTAAAATACGATGGGGGGCTACGGGGGTTGTTGTTACTTTGATTGATAAGGACCGTGCTCTGGCAATGGATTTGCTGCGCGGTGACGTCATCGTACAGGTCAATCAAGAAACCGTATGGCTTCCTAAAAGGGTCGAAGAAATTATCAGTGAGGCTAAAAATGCCAAAAAAGAAGCCGTCCTCCTTCTTGTAGAAAGGGTGGACGGCTTTCGATTTGTTGTTTTCCCACTGAAAAAAATAGAATCAGTGAATTAATTATTCCACAACATTGGGAAGGTCAGGGTCATAATCCCAATCTTCATCCGGTTTGGGGTACTTGTCGACCCACCCTTTGAGCAGTTCAACATGCTCTGATTCTTCTTCAGCAAATTCTTGAGCTATCTTTTTCGTATCCGCATTTGGGGTGGTTTCGGCCACACCAGCGTAAAACTCATAGGCAGCAGACTCTACTTTCATGGCAAGCTGCACAGCTTGATAAGAATTCATCAAGTAATGAACGTCTTCTAATGAAGAAGCTTCAGGACTGTCACCAGATCCATCCGGCCATTTGAAATCCCACGGAGCAATATGAGGGAGGTCCATATCTTTAGACATCTCTTTAACTTCAGCAGCGTGGAGACGTCCATATTCACCAAGTTTGTGGAAAAGTGCAGCAACTTCCTGGTTGTTATGAAATTCTAGATTTTCAGCAATTTCAGCATAGCGTTCAGCGGCTTCTGTTTCCATTTGCAAGGCATGAGCTAAAAGCTCTTCCGGGCTATCAATAACAGCGGCGGCTGTTTTCTCGTTTACTTTGTTGGGCACGTTCCCCCCTTTCTTTTTAAAACACATAAAAAAAATGTGTTAGGGTACTATTGATTCTGACCTCCTAAAATATAGAAAAAAAGTTTGCTATCAAACATTTTTTTAGCCTTTCTTTTTCTCGTCACGGGCTTTTTTGATCATGTCGGCCATTCTTTCAATTCCAATGGCGCCAGGAGCTAATTCGCCGCCAATCACGAAGGCGGGAGTTCCACTAATGCCAAGGGATTGGGCGAGACTAAAGTTATTGGCAAGGGCTTTATTCACCTTTTCGCTGCCTAAATCTTTTTTAAGTTTATCCATATCAAGGCCAATAGATTTGGCAATGCCGAGAACCTTATCTTTGGATAAGGCCCCTGGTGTCTTCATCAAAGCCACGTGTAACTCTAAATACTTTCCTTGCTCCTGAGCCGCGAGGGCTGCCCGAGAGGCAAATTCAGAATCAGGCCCTAAGATGGGAAACTCCTTAATCACATAGCGAATATTTCCATCGTCTTTCAAAAGTTTCATCACGGAGGGGAAGACCCGTTTGCAATAACCACAACGGTAATCAAAAAATTCGACGAGAGAGACATCCCCTTCAGGATTCCCGAGAATAGGCGAAGTGGGGTCATTCAAAAGTTGCTCCTGGGAACGGGCAAGAACATGTTTATTGGCTTCTTTTTCAGCTTTTGCTTGCTCCACTTGGAAGGTGCGAATGGCCTCCATAACGATCTCGGGGTTCTTTTGTAATGTTTCCCGGATAAGCACTCGTACCGCCTCAGCTTGTTCAGCACTTAAAGGAGCATCTGCTGCATGTACCGGTAAAGTTGTCGCCATGATCGAACTAAAAAGGGCAATGGCAAAAAACTGAAATACTTTTTTCATTATAACCTCATTCTCAATAAATTTGTCTGCATATTGAGGGAGGAAAGAGCAATGGACAAGGTACAAACAATTAAAAAATGGGGTCTTCACGCAATGGTGAAAATTTTATCTGGAAAGGGTGATTGATTTTAACAATGCTGATTGGGAGTAAAGGGTGCCATGAGCGGATAAGCCAATGAAAACAACCTTAACCCCCCCAAGTCGATCTGCAGGCCATATACTGGCATAAAGACCATGAAGATCAATCACTTCCGTCTTCCATCTATTTTTTAAAAAGGGGGCGACACCGTAAGAAATTTGAGCCTGTTTTTTTTCGATATTTAGGATTTTTGGGGTACTTAGGTCTTTCTTCTGGATTAGAGTAATCGAACGATCAAAGCTCGGTAAAGAGGAACTGAGTGAACTTAAGCCCCATTCATTAGATTTTGGGGCACCTCCTTGGAAACCAACAACAAGCCTATAGGGCGGTGGCGGGGTGTTGGATTTCCATGTCCAGCTTAGATAAGGAGAGGCGACAAGGGTCGTTGCGGCTGTTTCTCTAGCGAGCAAATAACTCGACGGGATAGTTTTTATTTTCAGAGCTTTTGTCGTGCCATCTTCCACTAACGCCAATGCTTGAAGGTCAGGGGCGGTTAAACGGCTAAAATTAACTCCAAGAACAATCCAGTTTTCTTTTAAGGTTTCCAGATTTTGTTGTGGGTGTGAAAAATCTAGGATCGTCAACTTCCCTTCGGGAGAAATTGTCGCTGGAGGATGCCCACATGCAGATAAAAAAAGGAGGCACAGAGCCAAAAAGCCTGTTTTTAAATTCATTTTCTTGTCTGCTTTTTGTCCTGTTTTTCATCCAGTCCCATCAGGGCTTTAATATCTTGAATTCTTAGCCATGGTCTCGACCCTCGCTTAAGATATTTCTCAGCCTGAGCCGTGTGAAAAAGGGCGTCGTTTTTGCTATTTAAAAGATAGGCTTCTTCTGCCAAGGCCAAAGAGGCCATGCCTTTTTTATCTGTGCGCCCCGCTGCAATGGCGAGTTGTCGCCATGAGAAGGGAGAACGGGGTTCCCAACGTAAGGCTTCTTGTAGGTGCTCTATGGCTGATAGTAGCTTTTCTGTATCATTTAAGGCTATTTCAACACGGGCAAGATCAACAAGAATTAGTGACGATTTTGGGGCGTAATTTACGGCTTTTTGGTAGGCTGGTAGAGCTTCAGTAATATTGCCGTTTTCAAAGAGCATTTGTCCCTTTAATTCCCAGAAATAAGGGTTTTCGGGTTCATCTTCAATCAAACTATCAATCAGAGGGAGGGCTTCTGTGAGCTTTGTTTGTCTATATAAAGCGATGGAGCGAGAATATCGTGCATTGATGCTTTTGTCGGTCTCTTTATTGTATCTTAGTGTTATATTTGGTGGTTCGAGAAAGGCCTTAAGTTTGGCGCGCATGCGATCGTGCAGCTTTAAAAGAACAGGGTCTACTTCGACCTGTGAATATTTAGAATTTTTAAGGTGCTGTTCCACAAAATCTATTCTTGAACGTGTGACAGGGTGTGTCCGCATATAAGGGGATTGATACTGAGGGCTGAGAAGGTCTTGATCCGCGAGAACGCCTAAAAAATTTTTAAGCCCCAGGGCAGATTGTTTTGTTGCGTCTAATAATCTTAAGCCGGCTTGGTCTGCCGACGATTCTTGCCCCCGGCTGTAATTCAGAAATGCTGTGACCCCGGAAGCTTGGCCCCCTTTCATGATCGCAGCTCCCACATCGGGTCTTCCTGCTATCAGAGCCGCTCCGCCAAGAACATAACCGATTAGAGAATGGGATTCGGCATTTTTCATGGCTTCACTTCTAAGGGCGAGATGTCCCCCGATAATGTGGCCTGTTTCGTGGGCAATAACACCAATCACCTCGCTAGGGTCTGAACTTTTGATTAGGAGGCCTGTATGGATAAACATATTAAATCCACTGGCAACGAAGGCATTCAGTGTTGTATCGTTTACAAGGTGGACTTTAATGGCGTCTGGGTTTAATTCGGCTGCGAGGAACAGTGGTGTTGCATAAGCTCGGATGATACTTTCAATTTCCGCATCACGAATGAGCGAAGGCCCCTTGGCGTTTGATGGTGACGGGTGTAACCATATAAAGATAAAAAATATTAGGGTGGAAATAGTTGCGATGAACTTGAACAAGAAAATATCCTCTTTTACTCAGCGTGCTGAGCGGTGCTTCATGGGTAAAGATAAGGCCAATACCCCACAGGCTCAACTCTTACCTGGGTATGCTAGCCCTAAAAGATGGCGAAACCTAGTCCTGGTTGGTGCTCTTTCCTCCATGCTCGTGGCATGTGGCAGCAGCGACGAGAAATTAGCGGAAGGACAAATAGGCTATGTTCAAGGGTATTATGGAGGGGTGGCTGCTGATGAGCCCCGAGCTGTTCTTGTTGCCAGGGATATTCTAACGGCTGGGGGGAATGCGGTCGATGCGGCTGTTGGCCTTTATTTCGCGCTCTCGGTTACCCTGCCTTCTTCGGCGAGCCTTGGTGGTGGCGGTGTTTGCCTCGTTCGTGATCACGAAACAGATAAGTTGGAGATGCTCGATTTCTTACCGCGAGCCCCAAAAACAACAGTCGCCAATGCAGACCGTCCCGCTGCGATCCCCGGAAACCCCAGAGGGTTTTATGCATTGCATAGTAAATATGGCACCCTCCGGTGGGAGGGGCTGATTTCTCCGGCTGAAAATTTAGCTCGTTTTGGTAACCAAGTTTCCCGGGCCTTTTCATCAGACCTGAACCAGGTGGCATCGGCTCTTATGCAGGACCAGGGAAGCCAAAGAGTTTTTGGTGTTAAAGGAGGCATAAGCGTCCGGGAAGCGGATTTCGTCGAACAATTAGACCTGGCGGCAACCTTAACTCTCCTCAGAATAAAAGGTCCGGGTGCCTTTTATAGCGGCCAATACGCCCGTCAGTTTGTTGAGGCCGTTAACCATGCGGGCGGAGGTTTGAATATTGAAGACATGCGCACTTATGTACCAGTATGGCGGGATCCGGTTAAAGTTAAAATCAACAATGATTCTGCTTACTTTGCCGGTGCGCCAGTGATTGGTGGCGTAACGGGGGCGCAACTATTATCACTTTTGCTGGATGATGATCGCTATGAAGATGCCTCTGAAACTGAAAAGGGCCATATGTTTGTAGATGCTGCCATGCGCACTTATGCAAGCAGGGCTAACTGGATGTCATTGAATGATAGTTTGGCAAAACCTGCCAATGTGATCTTGAGTGAAAGCCAAACTGAACGGTTGCTTGCGAGCTTTAACGAAAAGCGTAAAACCAATCCCATAAAGGTGAATCCAGCCCTTGGCCCGCGTCAAGAAAACCCTGCGGCAACAGGATTTGTGACCATTGATCGAAGTGGCAATGCAGTTGCTTGCAATTTGACCATGAACAATCTTTTCGGTACGGGGCGTATGGCGGGGGAAACAGGCATTCTCCTTGCGGCTCGACCAGGAAAAAATGGTCGGGGACCAATTTCCGTGGGACCCGTCCTTGTTATAAATGACCATTCCAAAGACCTGAAGTTTGGTGCAGTGGCCTCAGGGGGCGTGGCTGCTCCCGTGGCTCTTGTTTCTGTTTTAGCAGATACAATTATTCGTGAAACGCCTCTGAAACAAGCCGTTTCTCAAGGACGTTTACATCATGGGGGCTACCCTGATCGGGTTTATTATGAACCCTCTGTTTCAGCCGAAGTTATTGCGGGATTAAGAGCGAAAGGCCATGAGGTTGCACCAACAAGGGCCTTAGGAATGGTTAATGGCTTCTATTGTCCGGACGGGCTTCCTCCCAAACCAGAAACTTGCTCTATGAGTGCGGACCCACGCGGTTTTGGCCTCTCTAGTCATGCCAGTAAATAAGGGGGGCTTATGGCCTTAAAGGTATCTAAAAGGGGGGCGATTCCTCCTTTTATTGTCATGGATGTGATGCGCGCTGCAGCCGCTCGCGAGGCATCGGGCAAAGACACGCTCCATTTAGAAGTCGGGCAACCCAGCACCTCAGCACCCGAAAAAGTGCTGAAAGCAGCTGAGCAGGCCTTAAGAAGCGATAAGCTGGGCTATACTTTGGCTTTAGGTGTGCCTGAACTTAGGGAACAAATAGCCGCGCATTACCGCTTTACATATGGTGTCGAGGTTAATCCTGAGCGCATTGTTGCGACCATGGGGTCTTCCTGTGGATTTTTACTGGCTTTTCTCAGTGCATTCGATGAGGGAGATCGGGTCGGGGTTTGTAGCCCGGGCTATCCGGCCTATCGCAATATTTTGCGTGCAGTTGGTATTGGGGCTGTTGATATTCCCGTCGGTGCTGAAACAGGGTTTCATCCAACGCCGGAAGTTATTGATAGTATTAACGGGGATTTAGACGGTTTGCTGATTGCCAGCCCGTCAAACCCTACCGGAAGTATGCTGTCAAAAGAGGACCTAAAAGGGCTGGTAGACTATTGCTCTAAAAAGGGAATTCGTTTTATCTCTGATGAAATTTACCATGGAATTACCTATGGTAAACAAGCTCATACGGCTTTGGAGTTCGGGGCAGACAGTATTATTATCAATAGCTTTTCAAAATACTTCAGCATGACAGGTTGGCGGTTGGGATGGATGATTATTCCGGAAGAATTAAGCCGCTCAATTGAATGCTTAGCCCAAAATATGTTTATCGCGCCCCCAACCTTATCGCAACTGGCAGCTATAGCGGCTTTTGATTGTCGTGATGACCTTGATGCGAATGTTGTGCGTTATAGCAAAAGCCGGGAACTTCTGTTGAATGAACTCCCGAAAGCAGGTTTTGGTGAATTGGCACCGGCTGATGGCGCTTTTTATCTCTACGCGGATATATCCGAATTTACCGATGACAGCTTAAATTTCTGTAGCAGGATGCTTAACGAAACAGGTGTCGCTGCGACGCCAGGGGTAGATTTCGACCCCCAGCGTGGACAGCATTTCATGAGATTCTCTTTTGCGGGCTCAACCGAAGATATGGCAGAAGCTGCAAAACGTTTAATCGCCTGGATAAAGTAGGTGGGGCGGTTTAGCGCCGCCACCAGCCTTTTTTGGCGGATTTATCAGCAGTCACTTCTTCCGTTTTGCCTGATTTAACCATAGTCACGGGCCTTTCAACGAAAGGCACGGCGGGGGCTTCTTCTTGAGCAGGTTTTGGGGCTGGAGGTGCAGGAGGTGTCTCCGCAACTTTAATCTCTGCATCCTGTGGGGCAGGGGCTGTTTCTTTTGGCTCAACCTTAGCTTCTGCTTCAGGTTTCTTTTTCCTTGGGGCGCGGCGACGTGGCGCACGTTTTGGTTTTTCAGGACTATCCTCAGCCGCAGCTTCTTTCGCACCTCCCTCAACAGCGACTTCGCTTGCTGTTTCGGTTTCAGCTTCTGCTTCAGGCTCTGCCTTTTTCCGGGTGCGACGCCGACGAGGTTTTTCATCACCATCGGCCACTTTTTTCCGGGTTCGTGTTGTGCGACGTTTCGGCTTTGCGTCTTCAACGGTCGTTTCAGCGATTTCCGTTGCTTCAGGAGCAGGTGTTGACTCTTCTACTGCCGTTTCAGGTTCAGCAGGCGTGGCTGTTGTTGCGCTGGTTTCATTACCGTCCTCAACAGTTTCCTTGGTGGGAGTTGATGCGTCGGTTGTTTCAGCCGTATCAGCAACGGTTGTTTCTTCACCTTCTTCCCTATGGCGTCTTCTGCCACCACGACGACCACGGCGGCGACGTTTTCTCGGTTGGTCCTCGCCATCGTCAGGTTTGCTGGTTTCTTCTGCAGGGGTATCTGATACGACGGCAGCTTCTTCACCCGCGACGACTTCTGTATTGTCAGTCTCAGAATGAGCGTTTTCACGATTTTCCTGTGGTTTCCGACGACGTCTTGGGCGGCGGCGGCGGCGTTTGCCGTTTTCTTCATCCCTGCTTGGCTGTTCTTGCTCCGCATCAGACTCGACATCCATCTCGACAGAAGACCCTGTGACCGGGGCGTCTGCGGCTGGTGCATCATCAACAATAGCGTTTTTATCTAAGGCAGCAAGTTTCTCCATGCGGTAAGCTGGAGGGATTAGCTCATCATCTGAGGCAATCTCAACGGTCACATGGTTACGCATTTCAATGTCCGTCAAGCTGCTACGTTTTTGATTAAGGATATAAAGAGCAACAGAGGTAGGAACATGGATACGCATTTCTGCGGTCCGGCGCCGGATTCCTTCTTCCTCAATAGCGCGAAGGACATGCAAGGCCGTTGAATCGATTGAACGACGCACGCCAGTGCCTTCACAATGGGGGCAGACCTCAGAACTGGTTTCCAAAATGCTTGGGCGTAAGCGTTGCCGTGACATTTCCATCAAGCCGAAGGGGCTGATGCGGCCGATTTGAATACGGGCGCGATCATGACGCATGGCGTCTTTGAGGCGACGTTCAACATTGTTTTGGTTGCGATTATTTTCCATATCAATGAAATCGATCACAATCAAACCAGCTAAATCCCGTAGCTTTAATTGGCGGGCAATCTCGTCAGAGGCTTCCATATTGGTTTTGAAAGCGGTCTCTTCAATATTGCGTTCGCGTGTTGCTTTGCCAGAGTTGACGTCAATGGCAACCAGGGCTTCGGTTGGGTTAATTACAATATAACCGCCTGAACGAAGCTGTACCGTGGCACTATGCATGGCATCTAACTGGCCCTCCACCTGGTAACGATGGAATAGGCTCATGGCTTCGTCTTTGTAAGGTTGAACCTTTTTGGTGTGGCTCGGGATCAACATTTTCATGAAGTCCTTTGCCGTCCGATACCCTTTGTCGCCTTCAACAATAATCTCGTCGATGTCGCGGCTGTAAAGGTCACGGATTGACCGTTTGATCAAATTGCCTTCTTCATAAACCAAACAAGGTGCTGTGGACTCCAAGGTCATTTCACGAACCGTGTTCCACAAACGAACTAAATATTCATAGTCGCGGCGGATTTCAGCTTTGCTGCGTTCTGCCCCAGCGGTACGAACAATGATTGCCATGCCTTTCGGGATGGAGAGCTCAGAGAGAACAGACTTTAACCGACGACGATCTTGCACACTGGTAATTTTGCGGGAAATTCCACCGCCACGGGCGGTGTTTGGCATCAGAACGCAATGACGACCCGCCAAAGAGATATAGGTTGTGAGCGCAGCCCCTTTGTTGCCGCGTTCTTCTTTAACAACCTGAATAAGTACGATCTGGCGACGCTTGATAACATCTTGGATTTTATAGCGTTTTTGTGTCCGCGTTCGACGCCGAATATCTGTTTCGTCCTCGTCGTCTCCGCCGAGGTCTTCAACAGTGCCTTCAGCTTCGCTGGTGTCTCCTTTGGCTTCAGCTTCTTTATCTACTTCCGCCTCATCTCTCTCGGCTTCGGAGGCTTCGCCCTCAATCAACTCTTCCCGGTCTTCCATGGGAATTTGATAATAGTCGGGGTGGATTTCACTGAAAGGGAGAAAACCGTGGCGATTGCCGCCATAATCGACAAAGGCCGCCTGCAACGACGGTTCAACTCGCGTGACTTTTGCGAGGTAAATATTGCCTTTGATTTGTTTTTTTGAAGCTGATTCTACATCAAGATCTTCTAGTCGGTTCCCATCTACCACGACAACTCGGGTCTCTTCCAAGTGCGTGGCATCTATAAGCATACGCTTGGTTGCCATTTAATTTATAACTCCGGAGAACAGCCATCGTCATCTTTATCTCGTTAGGACGTGGGCTGATTTGTTTTGTTGCTAAAGAGCCGACGGCGCCAGCAGTTCTCCAGGCGAGAGTATACTCACGCATGCACTTTGACTTCAAAGCGATTTCACTGGATGAACGGGCTGCCAATATCGGCATGATAATTCCTTAAAATTTTTGTTAAAATCACATCAATAGCGAGAGCTGTTTCTATGATTTTTGACTTTTAACTTGCGACGCGGACCTAAGCCGCTATACACCCCATTCTAATAAATCGAAAGAATCGAGAGCATGAACACGCGGCGTTAACATAACCGTAGGAATTTAATTCCACAATCAACTTATGAAAGTTTTATGATCTTCTTAGGAAACACTTAGTTAATCACTGTTAACTTTCACTTTATTGTGGCCGTTTTATGATGGTTTTTTTGTTAAACTAGCTTTTTGGAAAGAGATTCGCTGCATGTTGCGGCTGTTTGCACATATTAGTCTGGTCTTATTTATTGGGTTTGGTGTTACTTTAGGGGCACCGATTGAACACGCCTATGGCAAAGCTGAGGTAAAAGGTGTTCGCCTTGCGGCCCACAGCGACAAAACCCGCTTTGTTCTTGATATAACCGAGAAAGTCAGCTACCGCATTTTTACCTTGCGTGATCCCTACCGGGTCGTAGTTGATTTGCCGGAAATGGATTGGGAAAATCCGACGAGTCCTTTGAAAACTTCCGGGGGACATGTCGCCAATTTCCGCTATGGTCTCTTTATTCCGGGCACTTCTCGGCTCGTGCTTGATGTCAAAGGCCCGGTAAGAATAAAGAAATCTTTTATTCTCCCCCCTTCAAGAGGCAAGCCCTATCGCTTTGTTCTGGATTTAGCTTCAACCTCCCGGGATGCTTTTGTTGCCGATATGCAAGCGCAAAGGGCCAAGGCGGGGCCGCCGGCTGCTGCCCGCGCGGTTGTTCCTGTTCCCCGGACCCTTGAACGTGCCAAACGGCCTAAAGGTGCAAAGCATGTTGTTGTGATTGATGCCGGGCATGGTGGTGTCGACCCCGGCGCAACGAGCCTCAATGGCGCACGGGAAAAATGGATTACTTTAGCGGTCGCCAAGGAAATCAAAAAACAATTGGAAGCGACCGGGCAATTTAAAGCCGTTCTGACAAGGACTCGCGATATCTTTATCCCTTTGCGCCAACGGGTGGAAATTGCCCGACGCGAAGAAGCTGAACTGTTTATTTCTGTTCATGCAGATACCATTAAAAACCGCAGAATTAGCGGTGCCTCGGTCTATACTCTTTCTGAAAAAGCATCGGATAAAGAGTCGGCAGCATTAGCGGAACGCGAGAATAAAGCTGATGTGATTGGCGGCATGGATTTGTCCCATGAATCAAAAGAGGTCTCCAATATACTTATTGATCTGGCCCAACGCGAAACCATGAACCAATCGGTGCATTTTGCTGAGGGGCTGGTTTCTAAATTTAAAGGCAAAATTTCAGTCTTGCGTAATACCCATCGTTTTGCCGGGTTTGCGGTTCTGAAAGCCCCTGATATTCCTTCTGTTCTTGTTGAGCTGGGCTTCCTTTCAAACAGGAAAGATGAAAAAGCCCTTCGAACCCCTGAATACCGTGCAAAAATCGGGAAAGGGGTTGTTGACGCTGTTTCTTCCTACTTTAAAAAAGTAGAAGAAGCGCATCGTTCTTGATGTGACATCATTTTGACATAAGATAGCCCATACTGTTAAACAGCAAAGATTAAGTCAAAAAACGAAGGCAGAGAAAAACAACAAAATGCTGAGATCCTTTCTCACACTGATGGGCGTTCTTGTGCTGCTCGGCTTAGCCGGGGGGGGAGGGGTTCTCTATGTCTTTTATAAATACGGACAGGGCCTGCCTGATTATTCCCAACTTAAAGATTATGAACCGCCTGTGATGACCCGTGTGCATGCAGGTGACGGGCGGTTGTTGGCTGAATATGCCATTGAAAAGAGGGCCTTTGTTCCTCTGAAAGCGATGCCCCAAAGGGTTATACGTGCGTTTCTTTCTGCTGAAGATAAAAATTTCTACTACCATCCGGGTATTGACCCCACAGGTATTCTCCGTGCCATCTTGATTAATATTAAAAATATTGGTCAGGGGCGGCGTCTTGTTGGCGCATCAACAATTACCCAACAAGTTGCAAAGAACTTTTTGCTCACTAACGAGGTCTCTTATACCCGTAAAATTAAGGAAGCAATCTTGGCCTTACGCATTGAACGGGCCATTGAAAAAGATCGTATTTTAGAACTTTACCTTAATGAAATTTATTTGGGCTTGGGCTCTTATGGTGTGGCTGCGGCCTCTCTCAATTACTTTAATAAGTCGATGGATGAACTGACCATTGCCGAAACTGCCTTTTTAGCCGCTCTCCCCAAGGCCCCGAATAACTATAACCCCCGCAAAAATCTGAAAGCGGCCATTGAGCGTCGTAATTGGGTGATTGGCCGGATGGTAGAAGATGGGGCAATTACGCAACAAGAAGCCGATGCCGCGCGTACCCATCCATTGATCGTTGAGAAAAGGGCCGAAACAGAATTTGTTAAAGCAAATTTCTATGCGGAAGAAGTACGTAGGGAGCTGGCTCATCGTTATGGAGAAGAAAAACTCTATAAAGGAGGGCTTTCTGTTCGCACTACCCTGGACCCTGCGCTTCAAAAAATTGCCGATCGCCATTTAAGGAAAGGTCTTGAAACCTATGACCGTCGCCATGGGTGGCGTGGCCCGGTGACACGGTTTACAAGCCCCTTAGGCTGGATTGAGCAACTTGCCAAAATGGAAATACCCAAGGGGGTGGAAAACTGGAGCTTGGCGGTTGTAATGGCTGTTGACCCTAAGAAAGCTGACATTGCTTTAAGTGAAAAATTGCAAGGGACGATCCCGTTAGATGAATTGAGATGGGCCAGGGCCTGGATGAAAGGGCAAAAACTCGGCCCGAGTATTCAAAAAGCAAGCCAGGTCTTGTCGCCTGGTGATGTGGTTCTCGTCGAAGAAGTCACACATATGTCAAAGAAAAAAGGGGAGAAGAAGCCTAAAGCCTATCCAGAAGGGACATATGGATTACGCCAAATCCCCGCTGTTCAAGGCGGTGTCGTTGCTCTTGACCCTCATACGGGGCGTATTTTGGCTATGTCCGGGGGCTACAGTTACGACTCAAGCCAGTTCAATCGGGCAACGCAAGCCAAACGTCAGCCAGGGTCAGCCTTTAAACCCTTTGTCTATCTTGCCGCTCTTGATGCAGGCTTTACCCCTTCCACTCTGATTTTAGATGCCCCCTTTGTTATTGACCAAGGGCCGGGCAAACCTAAATGGCGTCCAGCAAACTATGCTAAAAAGTTTTACGGACCCAGCACCATGCGCTTGGGGATTGAGAAATCTCGAAACCTGATGACGGTTCGTTTGGCCCAAACTATCGGCATGGAAAAAATAGCGGACTATGCGGGGCGATTTGATATTATTAAAGACCTGCCGCAACAATTGGCGATGTCGTTAGGGGCAGGGGAGACCACCTTACTGCAAATGACAACGGGTTATGCCATGTTGGTGAATGGCGGGAAACGGATTACCCCGACCATGATTGATCGTATCCAGGACCGGCATGGAAAAACGATTTTCAAACATGATGAGCGCCCTTGTGATGGGTGTGTGTCTAAGTTTTGGACCAGTCAACCAATCCCTGAAGTCCCCGATACTCGAGAAGAGATAACAGACCCCGCAAGTGCCTATCAGGTGGTTTCAATGCTGCAAGGGGTTGTTAAACGGGGGACCGGACGGCGGATTAACCAGTTAGGTATCCCCTTGGCTGGTAAAACAGGCACAACCAATAGTAGCTTTGATACGTGGTTTGTCGGGTTTAGCCCTGATTTGGCCCTTGGGACCTATGTGGGTTTTGATACCCCCCAAACCCTTGGAGCAAGAGACACCGGTTCTAATGTTGCGGCTCCGATCTTTAAAGACATTATGGAAGAAGCCCTTAAAGGCAAGCCAAACATTCCTTTCCGTATTCCCCCAGGAGTGCGTTTGGTTCGGGTAAATGCCAAAACAGGGACCTTAGCCCGCCCCGGTGACCGAAACGTCATTCTCGAAGCCTTTAAGCCCGGAACGATCCCAACTGGGGAGACAGTGGTTATTGAAGGCGTGTCGGATTCAATCTCAAGCGGCAGCAGTGGCTTCCCAGCTTCAGGTACGGGCGGATTATATTAAAAGAGATATGGGGTATTGAGCTTGTGGGGGAGGTATGTTTTAGCCCGTAAAATATCTGTCCGGGTTTACGATACCAGTTCATACTGCCCCCAACGCAGCGCTCTAATAAAATACGCTACAGCAGCTAACTAAGTGGTCTTAAAGCTTCTTAAGAGCTTTCTTGCCCTTTTCTTTGTGTGCTTCAACGACATTGAGCTTGTTCTTGAGTGATTTTTTCTCTTTGTCTTTTTTGGTATCTTTAAGTTTTTTCTTAAGTTTGCCCTCTTTCTTATCTAGATTTTGCAATATTTTCTTAAGAGCAGATTTTTTAGCTTCTTGTTTTTTGTCGGCCATTTTAATCACCTTTTTGAAAGTCTTCACCAACTTAGAAATTTTCATAAGTTACCCTTCCTTCTTTAGCATAATTCGTGTGACACCTTAATGACAGGAAGTGTCATACGACATATTAATTTTGGGGGTTAATCTTTAGCCAATTTTGTTCCTGATTTTGCCTCTTCTTCAGCAATTTTAGTCACGTCGTCATCATCCAAAGCCAACAATTCTTGTGCTTGTTTCACGTCTTCGTCTCTATCGCTGTACATGGCTTTTCCAAGCTCGGAAAGGTTCCAGATGATGTTACGGGCATAGCCCAGATCATTCATCAAGGAGACCCCTTCAACAGGCGTGATTTTACCTTTACGGATCATTTCGTCGAGTTCACCGTTGACGATAATATTGTTCTCTTCGGCTTCAACTTTGAAATCATCCAAATCCAACACATCTACCGTATCGTCTTCCCCCGTATCCAGAAGGTAAATTGTACGCATAATCTCAGCCAGTTGGATGCGCATATCATTATACTGTTCTCGAATAATTTTACGGTCAGATACGATATACTTATCGATGTTCTTTTTAAGGTGCTTGATGCCTTTGATACTCTGAACAATATAGCGACTTGAATCACGCAACTGAGCGAGTTGACCTGCTTGTTCAAGTGGGATATTTGGCTGGGCTCGGCTGATAAAGTCAAGAATGGCCCCGTAAAGGGCTTTTACCTTGATCATATAAACCTGATCCAGATTGAACTCCATAAGCTCACGGCTGTTTTGCAGGTGTTCATCAAGCTCTACGTCGGATTGAATGACACGCCTGTGGACATTGAGTCCGTGAGCCATTACTTCGAAAGCATTGTCATAGAGATGTAGGGTCTCATTTTTAAGAGCTTCAAAGACAGTTTCAGGGAACTCAATCGCGGCATCGTTCAAGAACTTAGGCTCAACAATATCAACTTGTGGGGCTGGGATTGTTTTTTCTAAGAAGGTAACCAACTTGCCCGTTAAGGGTGCCATGACGATAACGCCGATTGCGTTAAAAATAGTATGGAAAACAGCCAGCTTGAGTGTGAAATCTCTTTCGTCGATTCCTACATTGGCACTGACTATATCCACAGACCACATGATCTGTTGAATGAAGACAATGGCGATCAAACCTGTGGTAATGTTAAAGATTAAGTGAGCCAGGGCCAGTCGTTTGCCTTGGTAGTTGGCACTTAACGCGCCAATGATCGCTGTAATTGTTGTGCCCACGTTGGCCCCGATTGCCAGGGCAAGGCCATTTTCATAGGTTATTTGCCCCGCTGCCAAGGCTGTAATAATCAAAACCAGTGTCGCGTGACTCGACTGCATAACCACCGTGGCAAAGGTGCCGATAAGCATAAAGACAATTAGGCCAAAGAAGCCGGACATGGCGTATTGAGCGAGATCAATGGTGTCTTTGAAGTTCTCAAACCCTGACTTCATATGGTGGATGCCGAGGAACAGGAAACCAAGACCTGTTAGCACATAGCCAACCCCTTTAATGGTTTTGTTGCTCTGAAAGACCATGATGATACCAAAGACCAGCATGGGCATAGCATAAGCGGAAATTTTTACTTTAAGACCGAAACCAGCCACCAGCCAAGCACCGGTGGTGGTTCCAATATTTGCCCCAAAAATAATGCCAATACCTGCAGAAAGGCCGATGAGGCCCGCGCTGAGGAAAGAAATAGTTATGACCGATACTAAAGAGCTGGACTGCATAACCGTGGTGGAAACGATACCAAACGATAATGCTTTGCCTAAAGTGTTTGTTGTTTTCGCTAAGATTTTCTCAAGCAAACCACCTGTAAAGGCGCGGAAACCTTCCTCGAGGGAAAGCATGCCAAAAAGAAATATAGCGACACCCGCAGCAATTTCTTTAAAATCCGGACTTGTCCAAAACCCAAAAGCTAAGAGCACGAAAATAGTCGGTAAAAGAATCTTTTTAAGCATATTTATATTCCCCTTGGTGCTGCGTATTTATTGTCTTTACTTTGCAGGGCGGTCCACAACTATTTGTGACTTAATTTAATTATTGTATATTAGAAGTCTGTTTTAGGGTGTTTTTTGATTAGGTATACTCATTTGATGGAGGCAAATGACCGTTTTGGGTAGGAGCGGTGCGCCGAGCGATGTGGTTCATCGTTCAAGCATAGCGACGCCCTCCAAAACGTTCAGATGCCCCACCGAAGGCCGGGTTCTTTTGATTTGTGGCTGCGTTACTACTTGAACGATGAACCACATCGCCCTGCGCACCCTGCCTAACCACAAATCAAAATAATTCCGGTCAAATGAGTATACCTAATCAAAAAACACCCTAGGAAGCAACTCACCCCCGAAGCAGATGGAATCCTTCCTTACCAAGCAAGTCTTTTGCTCAGGTGATCCTCTTTGTAAGTTCTATGAATCCCCCACAGGATGCAAATTGAACCAAAAATCTTAATTTCCGCACAGAAATAAATCTGCCCGAAACCTACACTTCAATCTCACACTTTAGAGTGACACAAAACTGTCACACAATTGGTGTGTTTTGACAATAGCGGAGGTAGGTAAAGGCTCGTTTTTAAGTGTTTTTTACTTTTTATAAATAGCTATAGGCCAACCACAAGACAGTGGCTGCAAATATTCCAGCTAAGATATCGTCAATCATAACTCCAAACCCACCGTCAACTTGGCTGTCGACCCAACTAATAGGCCAAGGTTTGAAGATGTCGAATAACCTGAACAAGACAAAGGCAAGGATAAAACCGACTTCGTTGGCCTGTCCAAAGTAGAAGGCAACAGGAAAGAGGGCCAGCCATTGACCGGCAACTTCATCGATGACGATCTCTCCGGGGTCATGGGCCGTTTCAGCCTGTTCCATATAGCGGTTTGCAGCAAGCCAGCCGATTAAGAATACCGCCCCTGTTGCCGCAAGTAATCCTGACATGCCCCCATAAACAATAATGAGCCAACCAAAGGGCAGGGCGGCGACAGACCCACAGGTGCCAGGGCCTTTCGGGCTTAGCCCCGAACCAAACCATGTTGCTAAGATCGTCCAAAACATTCAAATGGCTCCATCGCTGAGTTTATAAGTCAAACTTTATGCCTTGGGCGAGGGGAAGTTCAGAGGAATAATTGATGGTATTGGTTGCTCGCCGCATATAGCTTTTCCAGGCATCGGAACCTGATTCGCGCCCTCCGCCTGTTTCTTTTTCACCGCCGAAGGCCCCGCCAATCTCAGCACCGCTGGGGCCTATATTGACATTAGCGATACCGCAATCAGAGCCGTTGGTTGCTAAAAAGCACTCAGCCTCCCTCAAGTCATTTGTAAAGATACAGGAAGAAAGGCCTTGCGGGACATCATTATGTTGGACGATAGCCTCTTCCAGGTTTTGGTAGCGCATAATGTAGAGGATTGGGGCAAAGGTCTCCCTTTTAACGATCCCGGTTTGACTTTCAACTTCCACCAGAGCAGGGGTAACATAATAAGCATTCTTGTTGATGTCGGTAAGGATGCGTGACCCACCTGTCACTTTGGCCCCTTGCGTCTCAGCCTCGGTTAAGGCTTTTTGCATGGCAATATACGCCTCTTTATCAATGAGAGGGCCCAGGTGATTTGCTTCATCGAGAGGCGTACCAACAGTGACTTTTCCATAGGCAGATTTCAGGGAGGTCACAAACCTATCATAGATATCGTTGTGAACGAAAAGCCGTCGCAGGGACGTGCATCTTTGTCCAGCGGTACCAACAGCACTAAAGACGGAGGCCCGGACGGCAAGCTCCAAGTTCGCTTGGGGAGTAACAATCATCGCGTTATTCCCTCCCAGTTCTAAGATTGTCCGTCCAAAACGTTCAGCGACCAGAGGGGCAACTTTTCGGCCCATCTCTGTGCTCCCCGTGGCACTAATTAACGGGACCCGTTGATCGCGAACCAACTGTTCCCCAATGGAACGGTCGCCAATAAGCAGTTGCAGGAGGCCATCAGGTGCTTCGGGCACTTGTTCGAGAACACGCTTAAAGAGAGCCGTTACGGCGAGGGCGGTGAGTGGCGTTTTTTCAGAAGGTTTCCATATAACTGAATTGCCACACACCACGGCTAATGCACAGTTCCACGAAAAAACAGCGACCGGGAAGTTGAACGCACTGATTACGCCAACAGGGCCGAGAGGATGCCAGGTTTCGAGCATTCGATGGTCTGGGCGTTCAGAAGCAATGGTCAAGCCATAAAGTTGGCGGGAAAGGCCAACTGCAAACTCGCAAATGTCGATCATTTCTTGGACTTCACCCAAGCCCTCTTGCAAGCTTTTGCCCATTTCAATGGTGACAAGCTGCCCCAAAGCGGCCTTCGAACGGCGAAGCTCTTCGCCAAATAGGCGGATTAATTCTCCCCGCCGAGGCGCCGGAACCGTTTGCCAACTCTCAAAAGCCTTTTGTGAATTTCCAATCTTCTCTTTTGTTTGTGTCTTTGTATCCGCAGTCACAATACCTAATTCTTTGCCATCAATAGGTGAGATAACAGGTATATCGCTTCCAGAAAGAACCGAGGCTGAAACGGATAATGAATTGAGAAGGGCGGTGAAGTCCATCTGGTGCTCCTAAGTAAAAACAGTAGTTAGGCATAATACTTTCCAGCGACCTTGGATAGAAAAGTTTGCCCAAAATAATGGTTTTAAAAATGTATTGCAAATGTTCTTTGTTTGTTCTATTATGAGAACATAAAGTAAACAGGTGGAGACTATTATGGTAAATGCAGATCTTTTTTCAGTGGTTAAGGAAGCCGTGCGCGATGCGCATAGTGGTGGTCTTGAGTATGTTGGGCAAATAGAGCGGGCCGTCGCTTCTGTTCTTCGGGTGCGCCCAGACCTAACACGGGGAGAAGCGATGAAGACCGTCGAGTGTTTGTGGTCTGTGCGTTAGGCTTTGTTACTCATCATTGATGGTAATAAAGCCTGAGCTTCCAGCAAGGTAGCATTCCTGGAGTTTTGCCGTCATGGTATTGGCCTGCATGGCTGCCCATTCCATTTTTGCGGCGGCATTGGATTGTTTTTGTTGGTGAGCTTGCTCTGATAGGGCGTTCATACCTGCAACCAAGAGGGCCAGGGCCTGTGAGAGAGAAAGAGCTTGCTCCGCTTCAAACTCAAAGCCACCGGCTAATTCAAAAGCTTCAGCTATTTCTATGTAGAGTTCGATGGTTTCCTGAATGGCTTGGCGTTCTTCTTCGGTGTCGGCCTCTTCAGCTTCGTGAGCGATTTGCTCAGCGATATATCGGGTGATTTTCGCAAAAATTATCCCTTCTTGGTTTTCCTCATTGGCAGGATTATCATTCATCTTGTTACCTTTTTCCTTTGAAATGCCGACACTTAATTAAATTTTAGTGTTTGTCCAAGTACTTATATGATTGCGGAGAAGTAGCGATAGTTGTTTTGCGCCTTCTCATGGGGCATCATACTCAAACTACTTGGATGAGCCAGAGCGAAAATTTAAAATTTTCATGTTTGGCATTGTAAATGAAGGGGAAGGGCTAGCGTGGTGAAAAAAAATATATCCCGCTTTGCTGCGATCATAACGATTGGCGTTGGATTAGCCGGCTGCGGTGCGGTTAAGAATAACAATATTCTGGATAGTGGTTTCTGGGCTGCAAGCCCGGCGCGCGGTAATGCAATCGCTGCTGATTTGGGCATTGCTGAATTAACCAAGGGTAACTACCCTATGGCTGAGGCCCGGTTTAATACCGCCCTTAAACGAAATCCCAAAGACCCATACGCTCTATTAGGTATGGCGATGCTTTACAAAAATACTGGACGTATGACTCAGGCTCGAGCCGCCTTTGAGGCTTTATTGGCAACACGTCCTTCAGATTCTGTCCGGATGGTTCTTTTAAACCAAACAGACCCCAAAAGTGTATCCGAAATTGCTAGTGTCAATTTAGCCCTGATGGAAAGCGGCGGTGTAACGCCGCGTATGTCTGGGGCGGGGGATGTTTCTTCTCCCAATCCAATGAGTGCAATGGCCTCCCCAATGAGGCGCCCCGTTCCTCGTGTGCAGGCCATGCCGACTAATCCTATGACAGCATCCACCATGGGCCGGGCACCGACTTCTCAACCTGTGATCACGTCTATGTCGACGGGTGATAAGAACTTTGTATCAAGGTTTGAAGCTTTGAGGACTCTCTTAGACGAAGGCCTAATTACGCCTGAGGAGTATAAAGTCCGGCGTTCTCGTAATATTGGTGCTCTTCTTCCTTTGACCTCCAAGCCAGCCGCTTCTGGATTGGAACGTCCCTTACCACCGGCTGAACAAATAGCGGCTCGCCTCCGGGCGATTGGCCGGGCTTTAGAAATGCGAGCCATTACCATTACCCAGCATTCTGCTGAACGCTCAATGATTCTTGACGGTCTGATGCCAGCAGAGCCTGCCGTTTTAACCAACCCGGCAATTCCGCCTAAAGGGCTGATGGCTTCTGCCGATGCGGTTCGTCGTCTCGAAGCACTCAAAGCCTCAGGCCTTATTAGCTCAGATGAGTATGCAAAAGAAAGAGCGGCTATTGAAGGTGGCTTGCAACCTCAAGTGCCTAAACAGGCCATGGAGAAAGAAACGCCAAAAGATTTAGCGGCAAAAACAAGTGGCCCTCAGCCTGGGGTTCACCTAGGGTCTTACAAGTCAAAAGTTGCTGCCGACAAAGGGTGGGCGCAATTACGCCGCGCCCATCGCTCACTGCTGGGTACGCTGCAATCATCTGTCAGTAAAGTTAACCTTGGCCCCCGCAAAGGCATTTTCTATCGCCTCAAAGCCGGTCCATTGGCAAGCCAGGGTGCTGCAACAGCCTTGTGCAAGCAGCTAAAGCGTAAAAGACAATATTGCGAACCTAGCTTTATCAGCTAGAGTAGTTTTTGGTTCAAGACACGAAAAAGGGTGGAATTTTTCCACCCTTTTTGTTTGACTGCTTTTGTTAAAGTTTACTGTCCAAATTTGGTTGGGGGGGCTGTGTAGCTTGAAGTTCCCTTGGTCGTATCGCCCATACCCGGCATGCGTGGCGCACGCTCAGGAGACGCGGTAATGACAATCTCTGACGTGCTGACTTGCCCAGGATGAATTTGAATAGTGGCGATCCGTCCTAATCGAGAATAGCTTAAGACGCTGTGGATTGCCCGAACAGCCGTCATTTCCTGCCAGCCCATTCCAGGCATTTCTGTTTTATAGAAATCAAAAAGCTGTGTTGTTTCTTCTTGGGAGGAAAGAACCAAGCGTCCTAGCCATGCTCCTGTTGCACCGAGAACAATGGTGCGCTCCACATTCATGGCAACACCATTGGGGACAGGGATGTCTGTAAATTGGTCTGAAACCGTTTTATAGACCATCTGGGTTTGGGCTATTTGTCTTGCATCTTCTTTCGCTTTGGCTTCAGCTTTTAGCTGAATTGGGTCGGGACCAGAGTCCAAAATTTTAGCACAGCCCGCCGATGCCAGTAAAACTGCACAAAGTGGTACTGTTATTAGCAAATTTCTCTTTTTCATGGTTGCCTCTTTTCACCCAACATTCTGTTATCTTTATAGTAAATGATGATCTAAGACGAAAGGCAATAGAATTTAGTTTATTTCCTTAATATCCGTTTTGATTTTAATGAAATAAGGCTGTGTCTGTTTCGCCATTACTGATCAACTCATCAACAACTAGGCTGATCCGTTTCCACATTCGGTAGCCATCAAGGTTCCCTTGATGTTTAAGTTCGTCTGCCCTGAGTTCGGCAATTAACGCGGCATCCCTGCCATGAGTTTCGGCTAATTTAGATGCAGAATGAAGAATGTCTGAGTTGCTTGGATCTGTATTCATGATGGCTGCAACTATGAACGGGGTGTAGTAAATTTCAGGTTAATTCCCGTTTACTTTTCTCCATTTTTATAGAGCCATTGTGTCAGGGCTTCTTTTGCGCGTTGTGTTTGGGCGAGCTTACGTTCCCTGCCCTTAATTTTACGCCCTTTTTCATTCCTCAGTTCCAGAGGAGGGAAAAGGCCAAAGTTGACGTTTATTGGCTGATAGGTTTCCTCAAGGGCATCGGCTGTAATATGGCTGTGAATGGCCCCTAGAGCCGTTGTTGTTGGCGGAATTGAGGCCTTTTCACCTAAGTGTTCGGCAGCGGCAAAGCGACCAGCTATCCACCCAACAGCCGTGCTCTCCACGTAGCCCTCACAGCCGGTTATTTGACCTGCAAACCGTAGGCGTGGGTCGGCTTTAAGGCGGAGTTCAGAATCAAGGAGTTTGGGGCTGTTCAGAAAGGTATTGCGATGGATGCCGCCTAGTCGGGCAAATTCAGCCTTTTCAAGACCGGGAATTTTTCTAAAAACACGGACTTGTTCAGCGTGCTTCATCTTGGTTTGGAAGCCAACGATGTTCCATAGCGTTCCCAGCTTGTTGTCTTGACGCAATTGGACGACAGCAGCATTTCGTTGATCGGGGTTGTTGGGGTTTGTCAGTCCTACTGGTTTTAAGGGACCAAAGGCTAAGGTCTTTTCTCCGCGTTCTGCCATAACTTCAATCGGAAGACAGCCTTCAAAATAGGGGGTATCTTTTTCCCAATCATGAAACGCCATCTTTTCAGCATCGATAAGCTCCTGGATGAAAGCGGAATACTGTTCTTGAGAGAGGGCGCAGTTAATATAATCGGTCCCATCGCCTTTATCATAACGTGATTGATACCAGGCCTTAGACATATCAATACTGTCTTTGTGGACAATCGGGGCCAGAGCGTCAAAGAAGGAAAGAGATTCCTCTCCCGTCAGCTCCATAATGGCTTTTGACAAAGCCTCAGAGGTGAGGGGGCCTGTCGCAATAATGACGTTATCCCATTCTTTTGGCGGTAAGCCATCAACTTCGCCCCGTTCAATGGTTACAAGGGGATGATCTTCCAATGTTTGACTGATTTGCTGGCTAAAGCCATCTCTGTCGACAGCTAAAGCACCGCCTGCAGGAACAGCATTTTCGTCGGCAATCTTGAGAATGAGAGAATTACAACGGCGGAGTTCTTCATGCATCAGTCCAACAGCATTATAGTCTGAATCGTCTGACCGCAGGGAGTTGGAACAAACCAGTTCTGCCAGCCCATCGGTTTTATGTGCTGCAGTTGATTGGGTTGGGCGCATTTCGTGGAGGATAACAGGAATGCCCCTGCTAACCACCTGCCAAGCCGCTTCGCACCCTGCTAAACCGCCGCCAATGATATGTATAGGATTTGTCATAAGCGAAGACATAAAGGTCCGAAGGAGGTGGTTCAATAATTAGTTTTCTGGCATTTATTAGTGATATGCCATATAAGGCGATTTAATTCCCTCATATTCTTGGAAATACCTTATGGAAGATACAACATTCTACGCTCTGGTTGGAACGATTGCCGTCGCTCTCGTGATCCGTCTTCTCCCCAAGTTTCTTTCAGGGGCTAAGCACGCTATCCCAGAAGATGTTGTTAAGCACTTGAAAGAAAACAGTGATATAGCTGTTATTGATGTCAGGACTGAAGCTGAATTTTATGGCGATTTAGGCCATGTACCTGGGGCAATCAATATTCCTCTTCAAAAACTGGACGAAAAAATAAAAGATCTCGGCGACCAGCTTGAAGGGATGAAGGAAGAAACAGTCTATGTGGTTTGTCGTACCGATAACCGCGCCAGTATTTCTGCACGCACTCTGGTCAAGGCAGGTTTTAAGGACGTCCGCGTTATGGTTGGCGGTATGATTCGCTGGAAGCGGGAAGGGCAGTTTAAGAACTTTTAGACCTGGTCTTCCTTCGGGCCTGCAGGAAGACTATCGTACAGTTTGATCGCTCTGATACCATTAACAATGAAATAGAGTGTCAGGGCAGCAAACATAGCTATTAGGATGTCAAAATTTAGGGCTAGATGAATTAAAGGGATGGCGTAGCCAATCATTGCGGGGCCTGGATTGCGTTTCCAAATGAAATATGAAACCAAGACAAAACCTAGTGATACCAAGAGGTTTGTATAAGACGCGTAATCCCATCCAGCGTACCGGACGGTGTATGCTTCCATTCCCATGATGACAAAGAAACCGAAGCCAGACATCCAGACGCCTTCCATGATCGTTTGATCGGCATCGTTCTGGTTTTCTAGCTTAGCAAGTAACATGGAAAAATATCTCCGAAGGGAATAAAATTTGGCGCATCCTACGCATTACTGGGCTTGATACCATAACCCTGATCAATAGGGGCGTTATTGCGTAAATTAATTAGGAACTGCTTTAGAAGACCAACTCGTCTTCATCGCTGCCTTCAGAAATGACGATCTCTCCGGAGTCAGCCAGTTGTTTCGCAACGCCGACGATTTCGGCCTGGGCTTCATCCACATCGGAGAGGCGAACGGGCCCCATGGCCTCCATGTCTTCCTTCATCATCTTGCCAGCGCGTTCAGACATATTGTTGAAGAACAGGTCTTTAACCTCATCATTGGCCCCTTTAAGGGCCATGCCCAAGCGGTCTTTCTCGACTTGGCGCAGCATCATTTGAATGCCAGCCGCATCGATGCGGATGAGATCGTTGAAGGTGAACATCAGGGACTGAATTTTCTCAGCCGATTCACGATTACGTTCTTCCAAGGCCGACATGAAGCGGGCTTCGGTGTTGCGATCAAAGTTATTGAAGATACCCGCCATCATTTCATGAGGTTCTTTCTTAGCAGCGCGGGCCAAGTTGCTCATAAACTCTGTACGGAGGGTTTTTTCAACAGACTCAAGAATTTCCTTCTGTACCGCTTCCATGCGAAGCATACGGGTGATGACCTCCATGGCGAAGGTTTCCGGCAGTACACTCAACACGCGGGCCGCGTGGTCAGATTTAATTTTAGAGAGCACCACGGCTACAGTCTGGGGGTATTCGTTTTTGAAATAGTTGGCGAGAACGGACTCGTTCACGTTGTTGAGTTTGTCCCACATGGTCCGACCGGCCGGGCCACGGATTTCTTCCATAATCTGCTCAACCCGGTCTTTAGGCAGAGAATTGATGAGCAAACGTTCAGTGCTGGAATAGGTGCCAACGAGGGAACCCGTAGAAGAGAGCTGATCGGCAAATTCGACGAAAAGCTTCTCCATGACTTTTGAGCTAATGCTGCCAAGGGAGGCCATAATAGAAGAAAGTTCACGGATTTCTTCGTTGTCCATGCGCTCAAAGAGGGGAGCGGAATGCTCTTCACCTAAGGCAAGGAGGAAAATAGCCGCCTTCTCCTGACCCGACAGGCTGCGGAGGTCTGAGCCGCTCCCGCCCATCATCGCCATGTGAGACACGCTTGGTAAAGATTTATTTCATTTGTCATATCGTAACTTAATAAAACCATATGCTTAGCTTGATTGTTGTGAACTCAAAGAATACGGTGATTGTTCTTTTTTTATTTTATGGTTATTAAGATAAAATGAAAATACTTTTTTCTCAGATTAAAATTTTGACTGTGCTGAGCTGTTTAGCTCTTATGGGCTGCTCTGGTGCCCCTCCTTATGTGTACGGTACAAATGATATGACTGTTTCCTATCAGGGGGAGAAGCTCAAAATCGCTGAAAACGTGATGGTTTGTTACAACGCTGAATGGGCGAACCCAAATGACGTGATCGGATTGGCGCGTAAGGAATGTGCTAAAACCAAACGCCAAGCACAATTTATAAAACATGATTTTCTTGCCTGCCCTGTTTTGCTTCCAGCAAGGGCATATTTTCAGTGTGTGGGTCAGCCATTTATAACCGAAAGTGTGCTGAGTTATCGGGATAGGGTCTTAAATAAAAGACGAACCAAAGCTCAACAACCTATTCAGCAGGCCGTACCCATGGCTGAGCCTGAATTACCCCCAGCCCTTCCCCAGCATTTAAAATAATATAAAAATTGTCTTGTTAAGGCATTAGCAATAAAGTTGGCTCAAAATGATGGGCTACCAAAATGTTTTTGCGCTTGTTAGGAGGGTGCGATGAAGAAGATATTGACCTTAGTGATCGCACTATCTGTTTCGTCCTGTTCAATTGTCGGTGATATGGATGGGAATGAAAAAACATTAGCCCTCGCAGGAGCCGGTGTTGGTGCTCTTGTTGGGTACCAATTTGGGGGAGGGGCTTCCCGAATGATTTATACCGGGCTTGGTGCGGCCCTTGGTGGGGTTACGGGGCTTACTTTTGCCCGTAATATGACCCTAGCAGATAGCTGGGCCTTTGATAGTGCCGCAGCCTCGACACTGGATAATGGCCCTAATGGCGTTACACAAGGTTGGAGCAATCCCCAGACAGGTCATAATGGTAGCTTTACGCCCGTGCGGACTTACGCAGGGCAGGGTGGTCTCCCCTGCCGTGAAATCTATGTGACGGTAAGCGGTCAACAAGGTTTTCAGCTTGAAAAATTGTCAGCTTGCCAACAACCCGATGGCGCATGGCGTTTTGTCGGAAGCTAAAATCGTCTGAACCATGTTGGATTCGGCCTGTTTTTTTTAATATTGATAAATATGCTTCTATAAAACAAATTATTTTGTATTTTAAATTATAGCTGTAATTCCAATACTATAGTGGTGTTGAAGCATTATTAGCAGTTTTCCAGAAGCCTTCTTCCGATCAATATCTTGCGCTTATAAGTGGATAATGGCGCAAATCATTGAAATTTTTCTAAATTTGACGTAATATGTAGGTGGACAAATATAGGTTGTTTTGACCTAAGGATTGTTATGGCTACTGCACCACGCCCAATTTTAGCACCGAGTACACCTACCGTTGTTGGTGGGCGTTCTGCTGCGGGCGCACGAAACATTGCAAATGTTAGCGGTTCTCCCGTCAATGATTTGAGTGCTGGCGGCGGCGTTCAGGCTGAATCTTTCGCTCAGCAGTTTCATGACTTTGCTTATGGTTATAACGATTCACCTCGTCATGATTTTACCCCAAACAGCCGCCCACGACTTGATTTTGGGTCTGGAACAGACTTTATTGCGTCGTTTGAAAATCGTGAGCCTGAAAATAGTTCAGACGAACTCAATGGTTCCGAAACTAACAAATACCTGTACAGGTTGTCGTTTGTGGCAGGGATATATGAGCGCAACTCATCTGCAGGATTAGAAGAAACAGCTCCACGCGGCGAAACCTATAACTTCAAACTCTAATATATCGACCAATGAAAATGGTTGATTTGGTGAGTTAGCCTTTGATTTTGAGAGCTAGCCAATGCCAATAATGCTTGGCGTTAGGCGACCAATCGACCAGAGCAGTTCATAGATGGCGAGTTGGGCATCAAAGGTTGCTCGCACCAAATCTAGTCTTTTGTCATAAAGGACAATTTCCGCATCCAGAACTTCAACAGCCGTTTTGTTTCCTGCATCGCGTTGGCTTTTCTTGTCAGCATAAATCTCAGCCGCAATATTTACCGCATTTTCTAACAAAGTGATTTGCTCGCGGACTGTTTGCAGTTTTTCCCAGGTTACGCGTGTAGCTTCCGTAACCTTTCGAGAGTTAAAAATCTGCATGTCTTGTGCTGCGCCATACTCGTAAGCGGCCCTGAGTTCACCTTCACGGCCTGAGAAGCCAGTAAAGGCATTCCAGGTAGCTTGTACAATAAGTGAATAATCTCTGCGGGTGCCGAGTGTCGCATTCTTGTCATGCTCATAATTCATGCTGCCAACAAGATCGACAGATGGGTAATAATCAGCCCTCACTTGGGTCCGTTGCTCACGTGTCCGCTCGACATCCAAGCTTGATGTTGTGATGGAAGGATGTGCACTTTGTGCTAAATCAATGGCCTCTTCAAGACTTGTTGGGAGCAGGTCTAGAGGAGGAGAGGGCATGGTTAAAGCAGCGGTGTTCGGGGCGTGATTGAATACTTGAGTGTAGTTTGCGACAACAGTCTTTAATAGTCCTTCTTCAATCACTCGGTTGTTTTTAGCGTCTTGAAGGCGTTGTTTGGCTTCCAGTACGTCCGTGCTAATGCCCGAGCCGCGCTTAACACGCTCGTCTTCAAGTTCAAGCTGCTCTTTGATGCTGGTTTCTTTAGACGTTGAAAGCTCAATCAGCTTTGACTGTTTAAGGACATTTAAATAAGCGGTCGCCGCTTCAAATATAATTGTCTGTTGAGTGGTTTCCTGGGTAGAACTTTGGGAAGAGTGGGCAATGCGCGCCGTATTTGCGGCTGATAACCGTGCATAGCCATCAAATAAATTTTGGGTGATCGTTACGCCAGCAACAGTTCTTTTGGTGTGCCAATCTTTTTCATAACCGGAAGAACGCGTTGAAGAATTATCGATATCTTCAAGGCCACGGTCAGCGTTAATAACTACTTGAGGGAGAAATGCTGCCTTAGCTTCACCAATAGTATGTTTGACAGCTTCGGTTGTTTTCTTTTGGGCTCTAATTTGAGGGTGCTCTTGCAAAAGCCCGGATAGCTCATCGTTAAATTCTTGAGCCCAGACAGGAGTCGGCGTACTCAGTACGAGCGTCATTGCTGACCCCAAGAAAACACTTTTAAACAGTTTTTTCACCCAATGATCCCCTAGAAACACATATAACCGTAGGCCAAGCATATCTTTTATTTAAAAGAAAACCAACTAAGAATCCTTATAATAAAGAGATAAATGCAACAAATATCACATTTTTTTTCGTAGTGTAGCTTCTATACAACGCTAAAGTTGATAAATTTTTCTTAAAAACAATGAGAATTGTTGCCGCCTAGCGATTATTTTTATTACTCGTTCAATATGGCTGATAGCTTCATCGCAATGCCCATACTACCTTCAACTTTCAACTTACCCATGGTGAAGGCCATAATTGGGTCTAGGTCTCCGTTGGTCAGTTTGATGAAATTTTCCAAAGATATTTTTAAGGTGCAATCTGCGCCCTCATCTTCACGGCTAATTGTTGGTGGGGAAGTTGTTGCATCAATAAAAACAAGTCCATCGTCCCCGAAGTCATAAGCAACCTTCGCATTTAAAGAGGCCATCTTATCTAAGTTTTCTTCGAAACCTTCTAGCACATCATCAAGGCTCATAATCTATTTTCCTATTTGTTAAGGCTGGCAACCTGTTAAATTCATATCTATATGGATATATACTTATCCTATATGTTTCAGTAGTGACGTTAACGTTAATTATATTCAGGTAGCTTTTCAATGATAAAAAATGCTTTTTGCCAAGTTAATGGTCTGAGTTTTAATTATATCGCAAAAGGTGAGGGCCCCTTAATTTTATTTCTGCATGGGTTTCCAGAGTTTTCTTATAGTTGGCGCAAACAAATTGATTACTTTGGAAACGCCTACCAGGCTGTTGCCCCAGACTTAAGGGGTTTTAACCTTACGGATAAACCTGAGGGAGTGGATTCCTACCAAATTGATAAAATAATCTCAGATATTGATGGTTTGGCAAAAAAATTTACAGATAAAAAATTTGTTTTGGTTGCCCATGATTGGGGAGGAGCTGCAGCCTGGGCCTATGCCTTAGCCCATCAAGATCGACTTGAGAAATTAGTGATTATTAACGCCCCCCATCCGGCAACCTTCTTGAGAGATTTGTGCGTAAATGAAGAGCAGATAAAAGCCAGCCAGTATATGCGATTTTTTCGAACCCCTGAGGCGGAAGCGAAGCTCAAAGAAGAGGGTTTTGAGTGGCTTTGGCGGTTTGCATTTGGTGAATTAGAAGGTTCGGGAATCCTTACAGAGTATGACAAACAAGCCTATATAAACGCCTGGCAACAAGAGGGGGCCTTAACCGGGGGGTTAAATTGGTATCGCGCCAGTAATTTCCCTGTTCCAGAAAAGTATGATCCAAAGCAATCTCCCGTCATTTTAGACAAAGAAGCCTTTCAAATAACCGTGCCTACACTGATTATTTGGGGTGAAAAAGACCATGCCCTGCGCTTGTCTCTCCTTGAGGGAGTAGATGAATATGTGTCTGATGTGACGATAAAACGCCTTCCGGATGCCGGGCATTGGGTTGTTCAAGAGTTCCCTGAAATTGTGAATGGCTATATTGATGATTTTATTTCATAAATCTATGCAGGTCAATTTAACGCGGATACACCCTATACTGACGTATAAAGACGACTTTCTCATTCGTCCTGCGTGTAAGTTTTGCTAAGCTCAATTTGAGTTTTAATATCACAGGGAGCAAATAAACATGGCCTTGCCGTGGAAATTGACAACGATCATCCTGATCGCAACCATTATTGCTCATGAGATAATGAACCTATCCGGGCAAAATCCCGATATCCACTTTTATATTATTTTTGGACTGTTGCTTGCCATCCCCGCTTGGTTTTTTGGTCGCGTGGTAAACTTGAAGAAAGAAAGACGCGCTAGCCAGCAACTAAAAGAGTTGCGTTGCTTAGATGAAGTGACACGTTTTGTGAGCCAAAGGGATATAAGCTTCAAAAACCTCCTGGAAGCCTCAATTAATCGTTTCTCTGAATGGCTTGAAGATTATGGAGTTCAGGGAGCAAAAATTATCTTTGGTGACCAAAGCTATCAATCCCTTGAGTTTAATGAAAACAATGACCTATGGGTTGGGCATATAGAAAACACCAATAGCCCTGACAACAAGCTTGTTTTGAGCTTTATCCAAGGGCGCCATGTGCGCAAAAATGATGTTGATTTTTTGAATGATTTTGCGTCCCGTTTTTCAAAAGGATTGTCGGCAAGTTTTGCTGAAGAGGAAGTTCAAAATAGTGAAGTTCGCTTTAGGGATATTCTTGAAGTCGCCTCTGATTGGTTCTGGGAAATGGATGAGGAACTTCGCTTCACTTATGTCTCAGATCAACTTTTTGGTCGTATGAATATCTCTCCTGAGCATGTCCTGAACCGCTCTCCCATGGAAATTGAAGGTTTTGAACCGGGTCGCAGGGGGCGTAAAAGCTGGAATAGTTACCGTCGTATTCTGATGGCTCAAAAACCATTTTATGATATCGAGTTTAGGTTTTTTGGTGAAGATGAAGAAGAACAACATGTCAAAATAAGTGGCAAACCGATTGTTGATGACACAGGCGTATTCCGAGGATATCGAGGGGCTGCAACAGATATTACAGCTCAAAAACAAGCGGAAGAACTCCTTAAAGGGGCTCATGATGCTCTTGAGGTGCGGGTTAAAGAACGCACTCTAGAATTGCAAGTTGAGATTGCTGAAAGAAAACGGGCCGAACTTGCCCTCCTCAGTTCAGAGCAACGTTTTAAAGATGTTGCTGAGGCTTCTTCCGATTGGATTTGGGAAACCGATGAAGAATACCGGATCAAAAATATTTCTGATCGCTTTCAAGACGTGGTTGGTATTGATACCCATCAGCTAAAGGGAATGAAAATAAACGATATAGTCGTTCGGGCCTTTGACCCTTCAAATAAAAGTAAATTACAAAACATCACGAATACCCATGCGCCATTCCGTGATTATACGGTTATTATTCAAGACCTGAATGATATGCCGCGGTATATCAAAATTAGTGGGAAACCCGTTTTTGATAACGAAGGTCACTTTTTAGGATATCGCGGGACTGCCGCAGATATTTCAGAACATACCAAGACGGAAAACACCCTTAAAAAACTCTCGCGGACCGTTGAGCAAAGCCCTGCAATTATTGTTATTACCGACCCAGGGGGGCTTATCGAATATGTGAACCCTCGATTCACCAAAGTAACAGGCTATGAATTGTTTGAAGTAGTTGGCCAATCCCCGGCTGTTTTTCAAACCCAGGAATATAACAAAGACGTCTATGGGGAGATCAGGGAGGTTATGGTCCAGGGAAATGAATGGCATGGTGAATTTCATAACCGCAAAAAAAATGGAGAAACCTATTGGGCTGCGGCCTCCATTTCACCTGTTAAAAGCGATGATGGCACCATTTCAAACTTTATCTATACCGCTGAAGATATAACAGAGCGCCGCGAAGCCGAAGCGCAAGTTAGATTCCAAGCTTCTCTTTTAGAGCAGGTTAGAAACGCAGTTATCGCCACAGATATTGATGGGAGAATTGCCTACTGGAATAAGTTTGCAGAGGTCGTCTTCTTGAAAGAAGGTGCTAAAGTTTTAGGTCGGCGTTTTGATGAAGTCTTGAAAATTTCCCCTTCTGAAGATCAAGGTAAAGCAACTGGGTGGGGTAAAGTGGGGGATGATTATTATGAAGGGGAGATGGTGACGGAAAGAGGGGATGGAACAACTTTTCCTGCCTTTATGACCTCATCAAAAATAACTGACCAACAAGGAGGGGAGCTCGGGTTTGTTCGGGTGGTTCTTGACCTCACCGAAAGAAAGAAAGTTGAAGCTCAGTTGGTTCAAGCCTCAAAGCTTGCCACATTAGGAGAGATGGCTGCGGGGATGACCCATGAGTTAAACCAACCGATTAACATAATCCGGATGACCTCTGATGCCTCCATTATGGATTTTGATGAGGGGGTCGCTACGCTTGAAGAACAAAAACAAAAATTTGTGACCATCAGTGGACAAACACAAAGAATGGCTGAAATCATCGATCACATGAGGATTCTCAGTCGTAAAGACGAGATGGAACAAGAAGTCTTCGACCCTTATGAGGCGGTACAAGGGGTAACGGATTTGGTGGGGCGTCAGTTCCGTTCTGAAGGGGTTAAGCTTGATGTAACAATCCCTGTCAGAAGGTATCCTGTTCGAGGGCGTAAAATTCAACTAGAACAGGTTATTCTTAATCTCTTAACCAATGCGCGTGATGCTATTTTGGCTTCAAAAGGGGCGCAAGAAAGAGACGGAGAAGGAGCGAGAGGAACCATCACCGTTCGTTGTAGCTACAGCCGTAAAGCAGATAAACTTCAACTGAGTGTTGCCGATACCGGTGGTGGAATCCCAGAAGAGGAAATTGTTAAGATATTTGAACCCTTTTACACAACCAAGGACCCTGGAAAAGGAACGGGGCTTGGTCTTTCGGTTAGCATGAGCATCATTGAACGCATGGGGGCGACGATAGATGTGCGAAACAAAAGAGATGGTGCAGAGTTTTCAATTCTGATTCCGGTTGACCAAGAGGTGAAACGCTGGCGAATTGCCTTGGAGGAAAGCGATGAAGACAAGGAGGAAGAGGGGAATTTAGATGCCGGAAAGTGGCATCTTTTGATTGTTGATGACGAGACCATGGCGGCTGAGATTTTGGGCACATTTTTCTCTCAAAAAGGATATAGAGTTACCCTTGCCCATGATGGGGGTGAGGCCCTGGAAAAATTTAATCAAGACCCGGCTGATCTGGTTATTACCGACATTAGAATGCCCAATAAAGACGGCAACGAACTTATGAAGAGCCTTCATGCACAACTGCCAGAACTCCCTGTGATTATCGCTACTGGGCAGTTAGAAGCGGATGAGTTTAAGCTCAGCAGTGATGAGCCAGCCTTGGCAAGCGAAGAAACGGGCCATCAAGGTGCTTCGGCTATCTTTAGAAAACCTGTGGAATTGTTTGAGTTAGCTGAAACTGTCAGGCTCCTTCTTTCATAAGATTTATCATCAAACACAATGCTTTATTGCGATAGGGTGTTGAGTGTAGTAGCATCTTCCTTAATTGATTGACCGGGGATAGGGAAATCAATTACAGGGTTTAAGATTATATATTAACGGGGTAAGGCTGACTTAATTAAGGAGCAGCCTGATATGAGGTGGATTTAGGTGCAAGTTGTTCTTGCTGACGACCATAATTTGGTTCGTGAAGCATTGAAGCCTTTGATTGCTCGTATTGATGAAAATGTCGAAATCATTGATGCGGAGACTTTTCAGGAAGCTTCAACGCGTGCGACAGATGCGACTGACTTGAAGCTGATCATTCTCGATCTAAAAATGCCGGGAATGAATGGCTTTAGTGGCCTGGATCAGATGTGTGCCAAATACCCAAATATACCTGTTGTTATTCTTTCTGGCTCTGTGAGTCGCGGAGATGTTGTCGGGGCCATGAACCATGGTGCAAAAGGCTATATCCCCAAAACCATCGGGGGAGCCGCTTTGGTCAATGCACTCAGGTTGGTTTTATCCGGAGAGCCTTATTTCCCTTCGACAATTTTCAATAACGATGGCACGTCTAAACCGACAATGGAAGATGGCGTGAGAAACCCCTTTAGCACCTTGAATAGCCGGGAAGGAGAAGTTTTGACTTTAGTTATTGACGGACTCTCCAATAAAGAGATTGCCCGAGAACTTAATATTCAGGAAATAACGGTCAAAAAACGCCTGAGTAGCATCTTTAGAAAAATTGATGTTTCTAACCGTACTCAAGCGACTAAGTTTGCCCTTCAGCTCAACTGGTCTGCCTAAATCCCCTTCGTAACTTAGATTGATTACAAAAAGTATACTTTCGTATATATAAATGCTCTCCTATTGTATACGCCTATATGCAAAAAACCTTATAGAGTATACCAACAGCAAATTGTTTCTTCTCTTTCTTGTCGCTATCTTTAAACCACTAAATGAGGGTTTGAAATTAATTAAAGCGTAGAAAATAAGAAGCTTTGAATTAAGAGCAATTAAACAACTTTCAAAGCAGCCTAATAACTTAAGCTACGCGGGAAAAGCTCTCTTGAGGGAAGTGGAAGTTACTCGCCTGATTTTGCTTGATCCCTCTAGCCGCTTCTATCCCTGCCTCCCTGGATAGAGCGTTTCTACCCCACCTCTTGATGATCAAGGGGTGGGGGTTGAAACTAAATGGAACTCGGAGTGTTGAAATGAATTCGCTCTTTTCTGACTTGCTTATCCAATCCAGAGACCTTGCTGGAGAAATGCGCAACTTTCTTGAAAACTCACCTTGGCTTCGGAGTGAAGAACGGACTTTTGAAGAACGCTTAGAAGTCTTCAATATGTTGATGTTCCTTTCAGATAGCCTCACTGCTTTGCAAAGCTGGGGGGCCGCCCAAGAGGCCGTTTTACAAGGTTTGCTTATGCCCGAAGAAGCCGTTGCTGAAAGCTCGTTGTTGGGTGAAACTGAAGAGCATTTGCAAGAATTTACGGCTAAAGCCGGGACCTATCCTGAAGAATTGCAAGAGTTGTTAGAAAGGTTTGGTAACCTTTTTTTCGGTCGAGAGCAGTTAGACAGTCTTATTTTTGCGAAAGCAGCCTAACCTCTGAGGGGGTTCCCTGTGAATAGGGAATGCCTCAATTGCTCTAGAAATTGCCTTTAATGCCCATGGCGGCTTTCTCGACAAGCCAAGAGATAGCCTCCTCAACAGTCACCATCTTCTCTACCTTTATATCTGATTCTAAGTCATGGGGAACAACCGTTTCACAGAGAAACAGTTTCTCTGGAGACCGGTCCGAAGGCAGTTGGGTTCTCACTGAAAATTCAAGGTCATCAATATAGGCCCCACTTGTGGTTTCAGGGCGAATAGTCATGGATATGGAAACCTCCGTCGTTTCAATCTTGAAGTTGTTATACCCTTTGAGTTCGGCTTTAAGGTCTACTGCAGCACGAATGAGTGGAATGGACCAGGCAAACTGTTTGGCGTGGAATTCATCAAGTTCGTCGAGTTGAGGCAGCCTTGACTGCGTTTTTTTCTCCAACGCTTTTTGCTCTTGTGAGTGAAGAGCATCCGTAAGCATCTTTTTGATATCCACGATACTGCCCAAGTTGTTTTGCGATCACGAATTATAAATCGAGAGAACTAAACGTCTGTTTAACAAGAAATAATTATTATATTTTTTTCTCATTCTCTAGAATTTCTTTTGGTTGTTCAACGCCATCCGGCCCTTCACCTTCGGGCCATACACGCCGAATGATGATGTCGCCATTCTCCAACATTTCAGGAGAACTGTATTGAGGAATCGCCATGAGGATGAGCTCTAGAGCACGCACTAAACGATTTGCCGCATCGTTAAGGAGTTCCTGGGGTGTTTCTTCATCAAGGGGGGGCTGGTGGTTATCAGCCCAAGCGGAAGGAACCCCAAGGAGAAAACTACATAAAAGGACAGCGAGTAGATTTTTGCGCATGGAACCCCTCCTGGTGGTCTTAAATAATATCAAAAGCTTCTAGGGCTTTCGCCATATCATCGGAGAATTGTTTGCCTTTGTTGATCAGCATTGCCTTGTCAGGAAGTCCGACCAGGCTTTTATCATTCCGAGAGAAACTGGTGAGAAGGGCAAAAGGAATATTGGAGGTTCCTGGGATAGCCGCTAAAGCAATGGCGAGGTCTGTCCCACTCATCTCATCAAGAACAGAAGAGGAGACAATGAAGTCTGGTTTGGTACGAACAGCCCATTCAAGACCCGCAAATGAGCGGTTAGCTATGTGAACCCGATAACCGCTGTTTAGAAGCTCACGTTCAAAAAGTCGAGCTGCTGACTTTTGCGGCTCAACAAGCAAAATCTCAATGTCCATGGTCGCCAGTTCGCTGACATCAATGGCCCTGAGGACGGGGAGGGAACGAACGAATTCACTTTGGTCTACTTTAGGGTCGATATCCCCATTGAGAATATCCGTCAGCACATAGACGAAGATTTCCATGTCGCTCAGGTTGTTATCCGTCACATCGCGGAGGCCAGATAGGTAGTGGTCGACCCGCTCTAAAGCTAACTGCATCAGGTGGTGACCAACGTCCATGGAAAGGAGGCGAAGTGTCCGCATATTATCCGCAATATTATGCATTCCATCGACCATCGAAAATGCACCTGACTGCATATTCTGAACCATCACTTCAAGCTGTGCGAGGATGTCTCGAGCTTCTCCGCCAAAGTCAGCGGCTATTTGGGCTTCATAATCATTATCGCTCATTTGTTAGCCTCTCCAGGGCGGGTCGTTTGTTTTTCTATATTGTAACTTAGGGGCTTGTGAGAACATGCTAGCTTATAAAACAAAATTTAAGTCTCTCTGGCTAGCGTTTTTCTTTAAATTCGATGAGCTTGTCCCCGGCGACCCATGGTTTGTCGGTCAATGGCAATGGCCTTAATCATGGCAAAAACATTGCTGCCTGGTTCTAGTTTTAAATCGTGACGCGCTTTCTTCGTTACCCGGGCTAAAAGAGAGACGCCTATGTCTAAGGACACCTCTACCTGGCTCTCTCCAATCTCACGTAACTCTTTAATTGTTCCAGGCAGTATGTTTAAAACACTCGTATTTTCTGGTTTTTGCGTGGCGATAGAGACATCTCGGGCTCTTATTCTTAGACGAAGCTTAGACCCTTTATTAATATCCACTTTAGGGACTAAAAGTTCGCCGCCGTTAAAGGCTAAGACCGATAGTCCAAAGCCGTTATCGTTTAGGTTGACTGTTGTTGAAACCACGGCGCCTGCCTCATAGCGTCCTGTTAAGGGGAAGAGGTCCAACCTGCTTGTCACTTCTTCGATAGGGCCTGAGGCAACGACTCTTCCCTCTGACATTAAGATCAGAGAATCTGCTAATCTGATGATCTCTTCAATGGCATGGCTGACGTAAATAATTGGTAGGTTCACCTCTTCATTTAAGCGTTCAATGAAGGGTAGAATTTCACTTTTCCGATGCGCATCTAATGAAGCCATGGGTTCATCCATAAGCAGGATGCGAGGTGCTGCAAGGAGGGCACGCCCTAAAGCTACCCGTTGCTTCTCTCCCCCGGACAAAGAATAGGGGCGACGTTTAAGCAAATGGGAAATATCCAGCAACTTAACGATCTGCTCAAAGGTAACGATATTATCTTGGGGTGAGAGAGTGCTTTTGCCGTAAAGAAGGTTCTTCTCGATGCTTAAGTGAGGAAAAAGCCGTGCTTCTTGGAAAACATACCCTAAGCGACGTTTCTCTGGGGGGAGGTTGATCCCTTTGTCTTTATCAAAAAGCACTTCTCCATCAATGACGATACGACCCGTGTCTGGCTTCTCCAACCCGGCGACCATATTAACCAGAGAGGTTTTTCCGGACCCAGAGCGTCCGTAAATGGCTGAAACACCATGAGAGGTCACCTCAAAATCAGCCTTGATTTCAAAGGTGCCGAGGGTGCGCTGAAGGTTTATTTCTAAGGTCATTGCCGTTTACCCTCGCCTGGAAAGTCTGCGCGACACCACTTCCGACCCAAGAAGGGCGATCATGGCAAGGGCGACAGAAATAATGACAAGCCGTAAGGCCCCGTCTTCGCCGCCCGGAACTTGCACTTGAGAGAAGACGGCAAGGGGCAGGGTTCGGGTTTCGCCGGGAATATTTGAAACAAAGGTAATGGTGGCGCCAAATTCCCCAAGACTACGCGCAAAGGCCAGGAGGGTTCCTGTCAAGATGCCGGGGGCTGTTAAAGGCAGGGTAATGCTCCAGAACACGCGTAAGGGACTGGCCCCAAGGGTCCGGGCTGCAGCTTCGAGCTTGGTATCGACATTTTCAATCGAGAGGCGGATCGCCCGGACCATCAGGGGAAAAGCCATAACGGCCGAGGCAATCGCCGCCCCTTTCCAGGTAAAGGCTATGACAATATCAAAGGTTTCATAAAGCCAGCTACCCACAGGCCCCCGCCGCCCTAAAAGCAAGAGGAGGACATAACCGACAACAACGGGAGGCAGGACCAGAGGGAGGTGAACCAGGCCGTTTAACAGGCTTTTACCGGGAAATTCCCTCCGAGCCAGGACCCAAGCGACGCCTATTCCCAAGGGAAGGCTCAGCAAAACACACCAAAAGGCCACCTTAAGGCTTAGGGTTATGGCTTCCAATTCAAAGGGTGTTAAGGAAAACAATCATCTCTCCAATTAAGTAAATTCAATTGGATACCAAAAAACCGTGTTTTGTAAACAAGTTATGAGCTTTTGGTGATTTTAAAAAGGTGATAAATTTAAGAGCTTCCGGCGTATTGTTCCCTTTGACAAGGGCGACTGGATAGCTAATTGCCTGGTGAGAATGCGGTGGAAAAGTCGCCAACACCTTAATATTATTGCCAATTGCTGCGTCGGTTCCATAAACTATCCCGGCGGCAACTTCACCTCGTTCCACCATGACCAAGGCTGCGCGGGCATGGGGCATACGCACTATTTTACTTTCCATCACCTCCCATATCCCCAATTTTTCGAGGGCTTGCTTGGCATAAATTCCCGCCGGAACATGATCCGGGTCACCAAGGGCAATCCGTTCCTTACCAATAAGGCGGGGGAGGTGAACTAAGGTTTGATTGTCAAAATTTAGAGTGGAAGAAGAAGGCGCAATCAAAACTAAAGAATTTCCGACCAGATTAAACCTGGAACCTTTTTCTAGGGCCCCCCCTTGTTCTAAGAAACTCATCCATTGTTGATTGGCTGATATATAGATATGAGCCGGGGCACCAGCATAAATCTGTTTGGCAAGCACAGAGCTACTGGCAAAAGACGCCCTTACTTTCCCCCCGCCTTGTTGTCGATAAACCTCAACAAGCTCATTCACCACATGAGACGTACTCGACGCCGCAAAAACCAAAATGTTTCCTGCTTTTGCTTTGTGAGAGGGGAGGGTGGCTAATAAAACCAGTAAGATAATTTTATATAAATTTCCCATTGCCCCTGAACCGCCCTTTTTTTGAAATAGGTTTGGGCGTTTTTATCCGCGCATTTCCAGCATACCAGCAGCTTCTTCTTGCATACCATCCACGTAAGGTCGCATGGGCAAGTCGTTGACCAAGATATGATTAACCAGCCACACGTCGGTAAGAAAACTTGAAATTTCTAGTGCCACATTGGTGATTGTCTCTCCATCAGCCGCCTCGGCTTTTTCGATCATTTTATCCAACTGGGAGACCATATCCCGGTGTTCGACAAGGTGTTCCTCATGCAAATAATATTGAGCCGCTCGTTGTAGCTTTTCTTCCCGACCAAAATGGGTCTGGGTGTATTTTTTCAAGGAAAGCAAATAAGGGTTCATCTCCTCAGATTTGCTAAAATTGGGGACGTTCTCATTAAAATCATTGATCAGTTCAATCAGAGTTTTGTGGTCGTTGTCAATAATACCACCATCAACAACCCAATCCTCAGACCACTCCATTCTGTTGACCGTTACTTTGTTCGCCAATTTTGCCCCCTCAATTTAATGAAACCTAACAGCTACAATATAAAAACGAGCTGTCTTCGTCCAGCGACAATGACGGCTCGTTGACTGATAGACAGATGCGTTTGAGTCATGAGAGGGAATAAAGACACAAATGCCCCTTATAATGGCAAACCGTAATCCGCACCAACTCAACAACATGGCGTTGGGAGTTCAGGGGCAACCACTCGGGCTAATTTGACCATGCCTGTCTAACGTCAGCACCAATGGAACAGATTTGTAGTATTTGATAAGGGAGACTTTCTGGTTCATCGTCCTCACTGAGGAGTGAAAGATGAAGTGGTGATCAAACTGTCTTTGCCAAGGGTGACATCGATGGTTTCATCCGCCACAGAAGAAACGCAGACCGACCCCGCCGCCGTGAGGGTGTTGTCGTTGGCGGTGGTGACATCGGCACCGGCAATGGCGACATTGCCCCCGGCGGCAGTGAGGGTGCTGTCAACCTCCGAGCTTGCTAAACAAATTACTCTGACCCCTTTGATTTACCCCTTTGATTTGACCCCTTTGATTTATTGGGCTTACGGCTTTATCTAAACCGTACAGCCCCTTGCCCCGCAGGACAAAAAAGTCAAATACTCTACCATTTCACTTGCAAAAAATGGCTCCCATCAATTCTTCGTGGTGGACTACTCAAAGGCGAAGTCCCAACAAGCCCTACCGGAGGATTTGACGCTCCTTGGCTATCTGACCTTGGCTTTGATATTCAGAAGTTGCCAGATGAAATAGTATCAAGTTCTGAGCCAGATACTGTGGGAAAATAGTTTGAAATCCTCTGGCTTTGATAGTCGGTAGTACCATGACTACTGCAAATTAGCTTTTCCCGTATCAGATCACTCTTCAAGCACCCCATAACTGACTAAATCATTTTTGTTATAGATTTGGCAAATATATCTAACCCCTCGGGGGGTGATATTTATTTTTTCATATTTTGGAGTGTCATCACTTATTTCGATCATGCCATTTACCAGCATGTCTCGTCCGCATCCGTTTTCGAGAATCATTGTTACCTCATTGACAGAAAAACGCCTGGATAAAATGGCACCACTCTCAATCAAAACTGATTGGGCAACAGCCATCGCAACCAATGCTCCGGCATTTCGTGGCTTCATCCCAATAGAGTCCCTATTTTGTGAAGAGTACTTACTGAACGTCCATAAGAACTAATTGGCTTGATAGGAGTAGATTTTACGTCACAGAAATTTGCAAAAAACTGATTTGAAGCTGTACGTTCTGGATCATCCCCACCGTCACCAGCAAGAGTTTGTCTGTGTCGTTCTTTAGAATCCTCCGAAGGATTTAATCCGCCTTCTCCTCCGTCAGTTTGATTTGTCAGGGGGCCATCCCCCTGATCGTAACGGCCAATACTCTTGATTAACGAAATTTCTTCGCTCAAAGCATCATCATGACAATCGAACGCCGCATGAATTGTATATCGGAGTTTCTCTCCTCTGCGGATTACCGAACGAATGATATTTAATTTATGGGTTTTTGCCGATGTTCCATTGGCTTCAGTTTCATGATCGAAGACACGGGTTTTCTGACCTTTGCCAACGTAAAACGGATCACCATTAGGGCGATGTAAAATATATATGTAGTGAGGTTTATTCAGCTTAACTAAGCGGGAAAGAGCTATCTGAGCATCTTCCTTACTATATCCACCGATGTATCTTTCATTGGAATTAGTCACTGTATGCCCCCTGCATTAATAATTTTTGTGGATATCGTTATCTAAGACGAATCAGGTCATATTAGGTGTTCTTGAATCGCAAAGTCCTTAATACGTTCCAAGGCATCAGGCCCACCAATATCATTGTACTCAAATCGCTTGCCATTAACATTTTCTAAATTGGCACATATGCTTCCGAACTTATAAACACGACGGAACTTTTCATTACGGATTTCCCATTTTGGTTCAGCCATATTGTGAGCAAAAGCATTTCTGATTTGATATATAAGGTGGCGGCACTGATCTGCACCAGTTTCAATATCGTTTGGGCGTCTGCCACATTCACTATCAAGAACAATCACAGCCGCACCAAAAGCTATGGTTAAATTGTTTTCCAATGCCAAAATCAGATCACCATCAGTATCAAAAACTTTATCAGGTAAAACCCATAACATTCTTGGGTTATGGTCCTGAAATGTCAGTGGTATATCGAGCTTACTTCGATCAATGCCGCCTTCACATCCGTAGTGATACAGTTTCCATACAAAGGCAAGGTGTGCAAAAGCTGTAGGGATATAACTCATTTTACTTCTGGCCTATTCAATTGGTAGTATCCGATCTTCCGTGTAAGCGACCGTTTCATGTTTTTCCTTGTTCAATATATTGGATCAAAGGGGTTGTATTGGATCAAAGGGGTCGGAGTGGTTTGATCCAAAAATAAGAGGGAATTATAGCGTGAGGGAAGGAGAATAGCAAATCATACAACTCTGACCCCTTTGATTCTTTGGAAAGCCATAGATCAGGGATGCCATGTGGGTTATAGGAAAGGTAAAAAGGGCGGGGCATGGATCGCTCGTTTCTTCTTGGGTGATGGCAAATACCAGGAGAAGAAGATAGGAACTGCTGATGATGTGCAGGATGCTGATGGCGTATCCATCCTTTCTTTTGGTCAAGCACAAGAGTTGGCTCGGGTCTGGTTTTCTGAGCAGGGTAAACGTCGTGCAGGTTTGGACGTTGGGGTAGCGCAGCAAGGCTATACAGTTAAGCAGGCACTTGATGATTATCTCGCTTGGTTCACTGTTCATCGGCGAGGGCTACAACCTCTCCAATATGCAATCAATGCTCATATTCTTCCCGAACTTGGTAGGCATGAAGTCGAGAAGTTGTCTCACGCCCATATGTGGACCTTTCATGAAAACTTGGCGAGCCAAGCCAAACGTAAGCGGACACGTCCAGGAGAAGATCAGAAGTTCTTTGATGCGCCAAGTTCTCCTGAGGAAAAACGCCAAAGGAAGGTGACGGCTAATCGAATTCTCAACGTCTTAAAAGCTGCTTTAAATAAGGCCTATCTAGAAGGGAGGGTCTTTAGTGATGAAGCCTGGCGTCGTGTAAAACCCTTTCGAGGGGTTAATGCCGCTAAGGTCCAATACTTGACAGAAGAACAATGTCGGCAGTTGGTTGAGGCTTGTGAAGAAAGTTTCCGCCCCTTGGTGCAAGCTGCAATACTTACAGGCTGCCGTTACAGCGAGATATCACGATTAACCTTCAATGACTTTAACCAAGATAGTGGAACCCTGTTTATCCAAATGAGCAAAAACGGCAAACCCCGTAATGTGGTCCTCACGGAGGAGGGAATAAGCTTTTTTGCTGATTTTAAAGCAAGTAATTCACCGAACGACCTAATCTTTATCCGACCTGATGGAACCCCTTGGGGAAAATCACACCAAGCCCGCCCACTCAAAGCAGCTTGTGATGCAGCAAAAATCAACCCACCAGCCTCTTTCCATATTCTCCGCCACACCCACGCCAGCCATTTAGCTATGCAAGGGGCACCTTTGGCTGTTATTGCTGCCCAGTTAGGGCATTCCGATACAAGGATGGCAGAGAATCATTATGCCCATCTAGCCCCAAATTATATAGCCGAAACTATCCGCAATGGTTTTCCAAAGATGGGGATTGGCAGACGAAGGTGAGGCTCATAACCTGAAGGTCAGAGGTTCAAATCCTCTCCCCGCAACCACTCCCCTCACGGGGTTCCTGTGAACGCGAAACATAGCGTACAGGATTCTCTTATAGCAAGAGAAAAGTTGTAAGGACCGCCCAAACTAAGGGAGGCGGCTCACTAGAACTCTGATTTTCCACAAGATTTTATTGAAATAAATTTTTGACAAAAAGAAACCCCGTCATTGGAAGTGACGAGGTTTCTGGAAAAATGCTTAAAGCACTCCTCTTAAGATGATGAGTATTTTAGGCAACGGGACCGCTTTGTCAAGTTCAAAGCACCCTCTGAGTTCTGCCGATGTTAAATGTCTACAAATACTCAATCTTTATCGCCCACAGGCATAGCAGCCAGGGCGAAAGAATTCCCGAAACTGGCGTTTTTAGCCAACAGTTTTAATGGAACCAATGACGGGGTGACCGCTGCTTCTGTGGCAGGGTTGGTGCTTAAAGGCATCAAGGTTCTCTCCCCCGCACTTCCCTCAACTACCGTTCACTTACTAAGCCTTTTGGTCGAGCATGTTTATGATTCCGACCGTTGGTTAACTGGCAAGCTTACAGTTATGCCGGGCAATCGCCGTTTAGCCCGAATGATGTCTTGCGATGAAAGACACATACGGCGGCTTTTACGCTTGTTAGAAGATAATCACTGGATTGTTCGGGTTTATAGCAACACGAACAGACGATCTGGTGATGCGGGCATTGATCTTCGCCCCCTCGCAGCTCGTCTCGCAGAGCTTCATGAGGCTGTGATTTTCCTTGAAGACCAAATTAAAGCCGAGCGTGAAGAAAATATTGAGGTTCGTAATGATGCTTTAGAGAGGCGAGAAGAGTCCTCCCAGGGGGACTCAGATGTCCCCCTTGAATCCTACAATCTGAATCCTGGTTCTATGAACCTTGTACAAAGGCCGGGAAGTGTAAGCGGGGTGTCGAATTCCGATGACCAGGCTCTAATTGTGGCCATGGTGAAAGGTTCTCCCTCCCTTCAGGCCAATATGACCCCTGCCGAACTGATGGACGCCTTGAGTGATAATCCTTCCCCTTCAGCAGTACAGGCCGTCGCCAGGTCGGTGAATTGGATGATGACAAACCAGGTTCGATTGCGGGCCGTTGTTTGGAAAGACGCCCTGCAAACTCATGGATGGGCAGCCATGGCGGCGGTTTGTGTTGCCGTGGATCGGCATGGGGTGAAAAACCCGGCCGGTTATCTCCATTCAATGTTCAAAGCTAGTCATTTAAGACGAACTATCAGGCTTAATTTGCGAGCTTTAATTGAGCAGGAAGCTGGTCATGCGTGATGATTTAAAGCCTCACTGGCAAATTATTCAGGAAACTGTAGCGAGTGAATTTGGTTTGCAGGTTGCCGACCTTACCCACCATTGCCGGAAACAATCTATCGCCATGCCCCGACAAATCGCCATGTATCTTACTCGCCGTTTAACGGCTTGTTCCTTGAAGTTTATCGGAATGCAGTTTGGTTCGCGGCACCACACCACAGTTCTACACGCACACCAAAAAATTTCCTGTTGGCGCAAAGTAGATAGAACTGTTAGTCGCCAATTGGATAGGCTTGAAGACAAGCTGTCCATTAGCCTTAACGTTGATATTCGGGCTTTAAAACGTCCTCCTTATCCTCCCAGATCAACCATGCGTAACCAGGTGAAAACGGCAAATTGGAAAGAACTTCCAGTTTGTAAAAAAGCTGTTTATTTCCTGCGTGGCCAAGGTGAACTGGTTAAAGACCACCCCATGCCTGATCTCTTTATTGTCAACGATCAGGTCATAACCACGTTGGATTTTGTCAGCTATGCCCTGGACCTTGCTAAGTTAGATAAAGATCGTGGCATGATTCGATTATTCTCTGAATATCTGGAGGAAAAGCCATGAAGATCAACTTCGTTCTCCTACTATTTTTTCTTGTCGTCCCTTCAACTCTTTCTGCCCAGGAATTGGTCACTGGCCCGGCCTGTGTCCGGGATGGAGATTCAATCTTTGTTGGTGGTCGGGTTAGTTCTTCAGGATGGTGCAAAGGTGGTCGTGAAATTCGGCTTATGGGCATCGATGCGCCGGAGTTTCAGCAAAGCTGCACTAATTCTCATGATGAGGTTTGGAGCTGTGGGCAAGTTGCCGCTCAGAAGTTGAAAAACATTATTGCTCGAACTCAGGGGCTAGTCACATGTCGAGTTAACAGTATAGGCCGCTATGGAAGAACGATAGCAGTTTGTTTTGCTGGTCGTTTGGATATTGGCCGGGCGATGGTCCAGTCTGGCTATGCCTTGCCGTATCTTGGTTCCTTGTCGCCCTATTATTCCGATCAGAGTCAAGCCAAATCTAAGAAGCTCGGCCTTTGGTCCGGCACCTTTATCACTCCATGGGTTTTTCGGAAGACAGTTCATGGAAAATAGAGTCAAAAGCTCTAAGTTTTTCCCTCCTGTCGTCAAACCTCCCAATTGGCTTAGGGCAGGGCGAGTTGTCCCAGGTTCCGGGGTTCGTTTAGATAAATCAACAATACCGCCTTTTGATCCAAAGTTTGTTGATGCAACAAATTTGCCCTTTCCCCTTTGTGATCAAGAAGTTTCAGACACGCTTACCTTAGCTCGGACCGATCGTTCGAAGCAACCTGCCAAGACGGTTTTCACAAGATGTAAACCTTCCGTCTTTCGGTTGCTTCGCCCTCCTTGGCCGAGACAAACAGGTCGCGTTGAAACTCAATCAAAGGAAAAGGAATTTATTATGCATACAAACATGGACTTCTCAGGAAAAGGCTTCATTGGTTCAACCAAAACCGAAACAACCAACGGAACCACAATCGGCACAATCCGCATGGCTAAAACCGATAATTGGAAGAATGACGACGGGGAAAAACAGTCTCGGAGCCATTGGTTTTCTATTACCAGCTTTAATCCCTCTATCAACGACATGATCGAAAAAGGTTGGCTGACTAAAGGTCGCTACGTCGAAGTTATTGGTGAACTACGTGATAACCGTTGGACTGACAAAGATAACAAAGAACAGTTCTCAGTTCAGCTCGTTGCTGACCGTATCAACTTTCTTGATCGTAAACCTGAATAAACATCATAGCCCCGTTGCTCACCAGCAGCGGGGTTTTGTTTTTCACGACGAAAGGAAAAAGAAATGTCAAACCAACAAGATAGCCAAGTTTATGCCAACATTCGCAAGAGCAGTGAATACTTTAGCAGCCAATCCCAGCCTAAGCCGTTCCCCATTAGCCTTTCCCATGATTTTGACGGTTATGTCATTCAGGGCGGTCCTGGTGGTCGTTATCGATTGAGGGACGTTGACCTCTATGTTTTTGAGCATGGCAAATTCCACAAATTGCCTTGGAAATAAGCTGTTCGACTAAATTGAATTGGTGGAGAATTCCAATGTTAAAAGAAATTACAGAAAAACTAGAAGATCAAACCTTCCTCGCCTATGTCGCAGGAAACACCTACAAGGTTGAGTTCTTCAGTATGGCATTTGGAAGCTTCCACCTGTTCAAAGTCAAAAAAGCTAACCCCAAAGCACAAAACACTCTCGCCGATCACTGGATGGACATCCCCGCCGATCCGCAGGATGTGACAGACCCAATTCAATACATTGAAGCCTTTCTGAATGATGTTGCCCAGGCACAAGTTCAGGAAATGGTGGCTTAAGGAGAATTTAAAAATGACCACAATTCACAAAATTAGAGACACCCTTTCAGATGGTTCAATTGTTTATTCTGTCGTCATCAAAAATGAAGATGGGAATGTAATTATTCCCTGTTCTTCTGATGAATCAAATACGGACTATTTTATTGCTGAACTCTTGTTCTCAATAGGCAACCGCTCTACCGAAGAAGTCGAGCAAGGCGAGGAACAGCAAGCCTGGTTCGAGGAATATATAAACAGTGGGTGATGTTAGAGCTTGGAAATGTCTTTTAATACTTTTTCAAAAACAGCACCGACAATCGCTTTTTGTTCAATGGTCATTACCGAAAAACAGGCAAGTATTCCCGCTTCTCTCGTACCAAGAGATAACCCTTGAGATTTATGCAGTTTTCGCGATATTGTTTGATGGTGCTGACCCGTCATTTTTGCAAGACGAGTGCCAGTAAGTCCATATTGTTTGAGAAGTCTATTTGTCATGATAAGTAATTTTCTATTGTTATACGTAGCGTAGAATTAATTTGTATTAATATTTTATACGCTACGTATATTTTTGTAAAGTTTGAGGTAGATTAATGTCGCGTAATCCAGTTTCGATTGAGGGTGGTAAATTTGAAGAGGCGTTTGCAGTAGCATTTGCTCCCGTGGTTGCTTTGTCCGAATTGATAAAAAACGCATCTGATTCTTGCGTTGAAAAACAAGATGTAATCCAAATCAATATCGATGCTAGAGAGAAGACTGTTCGTATTAAGGATAATGGCTATGGCTTTAGCGCAAGCGATATCTCTGATTTAAGAACTATTTTTAGCTCCCGGAAGATGTCTGAAGGGAATGAATTAACTAGAATTGGTGAGCCATACGCTGGAAGTAAAGGCCTTGGTATATTAACGGCCTTCAATTTGTGTAATGTTCTTGAAATTAAAACTTTTTCACAAGAAGATAACAAAGCTTACCATTTATTATGGGAAAAGGGTTCTGGTGAAATTGTAGACGAAGAGATTAGTGAGAAAACCACTGGAACGGAACTTATTCTACAAGGTGTAAATAAAGATAATATATTATTGATCACCGATAGGGATGAGCTGGCAAAGCTATATGCATCCTCTATTATATATTATAAAAAAAGCGATACCCTCCCCACTATTGAAATCTATAAAGACGGTGAAAATTTAAAGAATATTCCTAGGGAAAAGTTAGAATTTTTATATAAAAATTATAAGAAAAAAAGTGGTAGCAAAGGATTCTTCGTTGCTAAAGCAAGTTTTGCATATGAAAAAGATCACCTGACAATATCTTATGACGAAAATGTTAAACAGCTTTATAATATTTCCGATGCCTCAATTAACCTGACAGACCCAACATCCCTTAAAAGCTTCCTAAAAGACAATAAGATACCTCTTTATAAACCATCTGAAATTTTTGAGAGGCTTGCTAGTTTTACTGGAATAGACTTGGACGCCTTTTCAGGAGAGCTTTATATTTGGGCCGGAAAAAAAGCAGATGCTATAGATTATCCATGCGGGGCGAAGATTTATGTCAACAATTATGGGCTTTATAATTATTTAAATAAAAATAATGATTGGCTTCAATTGTCTGAAATATCACAAAACCGTAAAAATACGAACTATAAGCTTAAAAACGCATTCGGCTATGTGCATTTTGATAGTTATAATGAAAATAATTCCAGCCTTAAAATTTCAAATGAGAGGAATGATTTCAAAGTCAATCGGCCACAAAAAAAATTCATGTTTTTAATGCAAGACCTTATCATCAATATCTTTGCATCGATAGACATACAAGTACGAAATTACCGAGAAGGGACTACTTTTGAAAACAAATCATTACATAAGCCCTTATATGAAAACACTGAATTTAGCTTCAAAGAACTAATAAAAACTAACCTAACTTTTTCAGAAATTAGTGCGGAATGTGCTGATGCAAACGTAATTATTGACGATACAACAGGAGTTATTAATGTATCTTCAAAAGGGTCATGCAGGATCACTTTTGTTTACGAAGATCAAATCATTGAATCTGATTTTATAGTCGAAGAAAAAATCCCTTCTTTTGAATTCAAGAAACGTATTTCTCCTATTCCTTGGGGAACATCAAGTGATCTAAAAAATATACTTATTAAGTCGACTCTTAAGCACCTTACGTTAGATGAAATACGTGTTGAGAGTGAGGAGGCTGCCATACAGAAAGGAAGGTATCTTTCTCCTAAGAATGCTCCCGGAAAATATAAAATATATTTTCACTGTGAAAAATATGGCATCGAATTAAGAGAACCAGCAGATATAAACATTGAGACAGTGCATGCTGATGAAGCAAACAAAATAAAAGGCCTATTTGAGACCATAAGAAAATACCAAAAAATAAATGACATCATTCATGGGATTGCTGATAATCATGTGACAAACCCTACTTTTTCAATGATTGGTATTAGGCCACTAATTGAAGTTTCACTAAAAGCTTTTATCGTGGAGTTTTATTCTTCAGAAGAGAAGAAAAAGTTCGATGAGGAAAAGAGTTTTGGCCCAGAAGGAAAAATGAATAATCTATTCAATAAGCTTGCTAAAAATGAGCTGGCTGTGAACCAAGACGTTTTGATTAAATATAAAAAAGAAATAGCATCAAATAGGTCTGATATTATTGATCATTATCAAGATTTAAATCCAAATAGGTTTTTGCATGGTAGACAATCAAATGTGAATAAGAAAAAGGTGTTTAATGCCATGAATACTTTTTCTCTGCCTATTAATTTCATTATTGAAGCGATTAATGCAAAAGTGGCCCAATCCGATTAGATAGGCTAGGACTATTACAATCCTTTCTTCATAATCAAGATTGTCTCATTGGTCATTGTTTTAGATTTATTGTTTCGGCGGGGCATTTTTTTGTCTAGGATTTCTCTATCAATTTCATGAATAAATTTACAGCCTTGAAACTCTAATAATTCTTTTAGAATGTCGTTTAGTGGAATTTCAACTCCGCTAATATGCCTGTTGCCGAGGGTCCATAGCATGTATGCCTCGGTTCTTAGGTTCTCTAATATGTTGGGTAGGGATGCGTTTAAGTCCCTAAAAAATGCAGTATATCGCTTGAGGCCATCTTTGTTAGGTTGCTTCTCCAATTCTTTGTAAACAGCATTGAAAGTTTTAGATGAGATTTTCAAAAATTTAAAATGATGTTCAGCGATTCTCTTTGATCCTCCTAATCCAGCGGAGTCTATAGAGGCTGTATTAAGGAGCAACTTTTCGTCTACTTTCGAATTGATATCTTTTGTATCAATCCATTTAAGGGATAAGTATGAGAACTGACCATAGGGTACTGTTGTTCCATTGTCCCCATAGGGAGGAGAGGTAACAAGCAGGTCATATTTCTTTTTTAATTTTGATGAATGAGAGTTTACGTCTTCGTTTGATAAGACAACATCGCTAGAGTGATGTGCCCTATTTAGATGATTATTCAGCTTTAAGATTTCTTTTTGCTCTTTTTTGAGGCCATAATTCCTAAGTAATTTATCTGTGAAAAATGAAATTGGACTACCAACGGCTTCAATTTTGTTATCTTCTTTTACGTGGAGCTTATATGTTGAACTTCTTGAATTGCAAGTAGACCTGACTGTATCACTTAATGCCACCCAAAAAAATTTACGAACCCATTTTCTCTTTTCTAATCGAATAGCTCTTCGAATTTTGCAAAGTTCGACCAGAACTCTTGGAATAAACCATTTGTCTCGACCGAAGAAGTGAATGTCAATTTCGCTGGACTGATCATTAGTAATGCGCTCAAGAAGTTCATCTATTTTTGTTTTTAACGATTTTAGATAAAAGGGACCTGATTTAACTTCACATGCGAGTATTGCAAGAGGGTTGATATCTGTACCCCCAAAGCTTAACCCTCGGGTTAAGGCTTCTCCGAGGGTAGTTCCGGACCCGACGAACGGATCATATACAGATGAGACGTCTTCTCCATTGTTCCTAATAATATCAATTAATTCGCCCTGCATTTCAGGAACCATCATCGCAGGATATTGAATCAATGCATGACATTGAGTCCTTTTTGAGCGCCCCTTAAAAGACCAATATTTATCATCATGGAGTGATTTGATTTCAAACTGTGAAAGGATATGCGTTTCAGTTTCTTGATTTGATCTAGCGGGTATCATTCTAAATTCCTATTTTCCCTGCCGACAACTATATGTCGCTTATATGGCGAATTGATTAACACTTGCGAGAAATCCATAAGCTCTACAAAAGAAGCTACTTCCTTGATTCCCTGATTGTCTTCTCGGTTAAACGTTTGACCAACTGCAATACATCAATCTTCACATTAGCTGTGTGTTTTACTGTATCGTCTGCCTCATTTAATTGGGCAGTGAGATCGATCCGGAGGAAGGCAGAACGAAGGAGACGGTGGGTGTCTGGATCAAGTGGGTCGGCTTTTAATATTTTCAGTTTTTGGTGGTATTTATCTAAAAGTTGGGGGAGATCGGAGGGGAGGGTGACTCGCCGTAAATCTCTTTCGAGTCTGGTTAAGTCAAGCTTCAGCCGTCGGATTTCTAATTCTTTTAACTCAAAATATTCTCGAATTTGATCTGTTCGCTTGGTGTTCGGCCCCAGTCCTTCAATGGTGTTTGTCACTTTTTGACTGAGAATGTCTATTTCTGCTTGTTTATTGTTTCTGACGATTTCAAGTTTTTCTCGCCGTTCTAATACATCTGCTCGATTGTAAGCCTCAATAAAAAATTCTTCTGTCGTTGCCAACCCATTTTCTACAATGGCAATCATGATCGTCTCTGTTGTCAATTGCTTTGCTAGACACCTTTTTGTTGAGCAAGCGTATTTGTTACCTCTTGAAGCTTTTATCTTCTCACCATGTAGGCCACAGAAAATCTTACCACTGAATATTTTTCGCGGATTTGTCGATTTGGATTGCTTGGCGCGCCATTCGCGATTTTTTTGATATATCTCCTCCAGCTTCTCTTTTTCATTCAGGATTTTATTGGTGATAAAGATTTCTTTTCTCTGGCTTGATCTTTCTTTGAGTTGCTTTTGCACTTCTTCAAAGAGAACGTCATCAATGAGACTTAACTCAGGGCAGGGGACGGCGATCCACTCGTTCCTTGGATTGACAATAGCACGGCGTTTGCCTGAATCGGGATGTTTTTTGTAAGACATCTTATTAAAGTTGATGATGCCTTTGTAAGTGGTGTTTCTTAATATTCCAGCTTGTCGTGAGGCCGTGCCACACAAAGCCGTTGGATGCCAGTTCTTGCCATTTGGTGCGGGTGTATTATTAAAATTTAGTAAATCGCAAATTTGTCTTAAGGTTTTACCGTCTGAATATTGATTGAATATCCATTTAACCGTTTCAGCTTGCTCCTCATTGATTTTCCGCAAACCTCGTATTCTTTCCCCTTCACTGTCTAATTTGTGGACCACGCCATAACCGTATATCTCACCACCTGGAATTCTACCCTTCAGCACTGAGGCAATCATCCCTCGCTTGGTCTTGTCTGACAGGTCTTTAAGGTAAAGCGCATTCATCGTCCCTTTAAGGCCGATGTGCAGCTCGTTTATCATTCCTTCAGTAACGGTTTCAATCCAAATGCCAATAAAGGACATGCGCTTGAAGAAGTTGGCCACATCGCCCTGGTCACGGCTGAGACGCGAGAGGTCTTCTGTGACGATGCCTTCAAACCTGTTTTCTAAGGCGTCTGATAACATTTGATTGACGCCTGCCCGGTTTATCAGATGTGATCCTGAAACGCCTTCATCACGATAAATTTCAGAAACTTGATAGTCTTGTTTTTCGCAAAATTTCTGACAGCGATTAAGCTGATCAGTTGTCGATGAACCTTGCATGTTCGTCGAATGCCGTGCGTATATTGCAACTTGCATGAGTTATTGCTCTGCCATTTGATTAACCATTTGGCGACAATACAGACCAGGCTCGTTGATGATATTCATTTCTTGCTTGCCACCAGGGGTGTCACTAATGGTTACACCCTTTTCGTCGTCATCAAGTCGTTCTAGTGCCTTTCTAGAATTCGATATTTCTAAGCAAGAGCAGATATCTTGAGCTATCCACCAGGTTTCTCCATCAATATAAACGTTTCTTACTTCGGTTCCTTCGAAGTTCCATGCTGTTAGATCGTTCATGCTTAATCTCCTGTTACACGTTGAGTTACCTGGGCTTGACTGCCAGAAGTTTTTAAATGTACCAAAAAGACGGCGCAAGCTTTAAGGGATGTTTGTTTGTGTTTGTGCAACTTAATGACTTTTTAAGATATATTGATAAGCAGGGATACTGAATCTATTTGAAATCGGCAAGTTTATTTGCGCATTGTTTTATTGATGTTTTTCAATAGATTGTACGTTATTGTATGACTTTGCACGTCTTTGCATAAGATTGCATGACTCCGATATTTATTGCATGACTTTGCACGACTTTCTTCTGTCGTAGTTGGGACAGGTTATAGTCGGTAGTCCTACCTACTGGTCCAAACATGGCCCTACCTGTCTTATTCGCTATGCTCAACGAGGTTCTAGAATTACGACATGGGAAATATAGACATAAAAAAACCGCCTAAGCGAGGGCGGTATCGATAGTTTTTTTATAGGTTCACCTTGTCTCATTTATCAGCAGTAAAATAATCCAAAACAATTCCGCCCAACTGGTCGTAGGTGATCCATACCCCCGCAATCATGACGACAAGACAGATAATTGACAGGATTGTGTGTTTGATTTCATCGTTCATTGGTTCACCTTGTGTCATTTGTCATTGTTTTCTGGTTTTATGAGCTACCCTATCCACAACTCCCCGGCCAACAAACATTGGGATATGTTGAAAAGGTGGGTTATTTGTGTTTGGCTCAAAAACTAATCCAAAAAACTTGTCTAACAATTTGCCAGAAAGCCACTCTGCTTTTTGATAAAACGGTATAAGCGTGGCATCGACAATATGGTCACCAAGCATCACCCAGGCATGCAAATTCATAGCCTTGTTTGAGTTCTTATGCTTGCCCTGCATTTCTTCATCTAACTCATTCTTGGAAACGTCAAACAAGGATTTAGAATCAACTTGGACATCTCCAACTATTAACAGGGGCTTAAAGCCTTTATGTCGTAGAAATTCCTCCAAACCCAAATGAACGCCCAAACACTGGAGCCTTGCCACTTCGAGAGACATATACTCTTCTCGAATATCTCTCGCGAAAAGGCGCAAATAGTCCCACAAAACTGATTCGATGTGTTGTCGGTAGTTTCACTGATCATCTTTCTTACTTCGGCTTCCGCCGTATTTTGATCAGGGTAAATTGGTCCTGTTGTTTGGATTGGAACTGTTGCGGTTTCTGTGTCGTAAAAATCAATAGAGACTTTCTCGCTTACCGCGTCGGTTACTGTTTCAATTCTAAATTTCATATTGTTCACCTTGTGTCAGCTTGTCATTTAAGTGATTTTCTGGCATGCAGCGTATTTTTTGCCAATGTTTTCAATAGTCACCATTGGTTCACCTTGTAGGTTTGTTATCAATACAATCGCATTTGTCCAATTTTTCAATTAAGCAGCTAAGGGAGATAACAAAATAGGATGCCGATAACTTAGCAAGTTCCAGAGGACTATCATCATGAGGTGCCCCTATTTTACTCCCCAACCATTTATCTGCGTCTTTGCCTAAATAGCTATTTGCAATTGTCTTTAATTTTGACACCCGTTCGTTTGGTCCACCTACACTCGATCTCTTCATTTCTTCAACAGTTGATTTTAATTCTTCAATTGTTGACCGCTGCGTTTCTCTTTCTTTTCTTTCCGAAACAGCTCTTTTTACTGGAAAACCCCCTGCCGAGGGCCTTGATTCCTTGGGCATATGTCGAGAATTGATATAACAGCTTAATTCTCGAACCCCGGCAGTTACCGTATCTAGTTTTTCCTTACCTCTATAATACAGGGCATTCAAATCGCTAATGTGCTTTTCCCAGGATGAAGGGACAAGCCAAACCAAATCATCAAACCCGAGTTTCTTTAGAGACAAATTATCAGAATTAATTGTTTCAAGGGTTCTCTGTGAGATCGGTGCGGTTTCCAACATCACCCCAATTTTTTTGTCGCCGTCTTTTTTGGTCAATAAGAAATCCAGGCAGACTTTCTCGTTTACTAATTGCTCTAATTCACAATCAAACCCTTTGTTATGCAACAGATCTAAACAGGAGTTTATCAATTCATCGTGGAAGTTGTTTTTGGACTTCCAAGGACATGAAATTCGGTGATGAGGTTTATGCGCAAAATAGTTTAGACCCCTTTTTGATCGTTTTAATACCGCATCGGTTCCACAACAGCGCAATTGAATTTGCTCTCTGCTCAAACTCCTAAGCCTATCCCACTCCTCATCAGAATAATCAGTAGAGAAGACCACTTTATTTTCGATAACAGCGCTTATGGGCATTGTTTTTTTTACCGTTCACCTTGTGTCATTGATCATACGCTAAACGTTTAGGTCTTTCTTCGCGATGACGACCATATCCTTTAAACACGAATTGACGGCTCCATAACCCATATCTAAATGGTCGAAATAAGTCTCTGCATTCCTTGCTTCATTTTCTTCTTTGCGAAGCTGGGCTAAACGGACCACAGCTTCTTTTGAAAAAAGAAAAACGCCAACATCGGATAGTCTTTGAATTTCTTCTATTGCTGTTTTTAGCTTATCTGATAGCTCCTTTTTACGTTCTTCTGAAAGCTCTCGATGCAGCGCTTCAGCATCTAAATGATCTTCGCTATATTTTTTAGAATGATGTAGTGCCTCAATGACCCTTGTGTAGGCGTCGGCTTTCTTCTCCCACCATTTTTCTTGTCGGAAACGCTTTAGGGTTAGCTTGACTGTTATCACAGGCGAAAATACTGCAATCAAAATAGCAGCTAATACCGGCGCGATGTCTACTAGCGTTTCCATCTGTTCACCTTGTGTCATTTGTCGGTTGGGTTTCGTCTGTGTAGCCAAACAGGGCCTTCAAGTTAACCCCTATGCCCGCGAAATTCGGTTCAAGCATGATTGCTCTACCCAGCCTCCTACCCATGCCTTTGAGGCCTAATTCTTGTTGGCGCTCTTGGTTGCGGATTTCATGTTTTGCCACACGGAATTTATTTAGTTCTAATCCCTTGCCAAGGTCAGCAAATATTGATTCCACGAGAGCTTTAAAATCGGCAGGGGATGAACACGCTCTCTTAAGCGCAATCAGCACTACGTCGTTAACGCAAAGATCGTCCTTGTTTGCATCCTGGATAGAGTGCTCGTGAGGGCCGTAGGTTTCTATGAAGTAAGATGGGTGCGTCTTAGTTATCAGAACTGCCGGTAACACCTCATCAGCAACAAAATCAAAAATCCTGTGATAGCTTAAAACCTCATTGGCGAAGTGGATGCCTCGATGGCTTGCGAGGACTACAGCCCGTTCCTCGGATGCGCGTTTTGCAATCGTTTGAAAGTGATTTTTGAAGATCGTTTCGTATTCGCCATCGGGCCAACCGTAATCAAGCAAGTAGACATAGAGGTCCCGTTGAACATCCACCGGCAAGGTCTTTAAGTGGCTCACGTACAATCCCATTTTATTGTCCTCTCTAGGTTCACCTTGTGTCAGTTTATCAGTCATTGTGTTTATGGCAGAGGTAATGCCCATTTGGATTATAAAGGTCTGGTGTTTTTATTCCTTCCAACTCTTCATTAACTATTGGAATAAGGCACCTAGTTCCTTTTTGTGTCGTAGCACAACATTGAGGCTGTAATATTAATTCTGCCCATCTTCGATAATGATCTGTAGTAACCCCAAATTTGTTGGCAACAAAGCGATCTGGGTTCTTTTGATATTCTGCAAGTTCGTCTTCAGAAATACTAAAAGATTGTCCCCCCCATGGGGCAGGGATATTTACTGAAATATCAATTGATACAGTAGAATAATTTATTTTCATTACAGGTTCACCTCGTCTGATCGCCCCAAAATTTGTTTTGGTTGGCGGGAAGGGCGCTATGCCCCGCCATGTAGTGGCACACTCGCGAACTTGTTCCCATAGTTGTGCCGGGTACTATGCTCTTGCCATGTGTGTCTGTTTATCCGTTTGGTAAATCATACGTCCCTGAAAAGCCGGAATGACCCTCAATTACACCAAAACCTCTCAGATCAGCGCGACCTATCGCTGTTGATGCCATCTGACGGACTTCCATCAGAGCATGGGAAACCTGTGTCGGGTTATCGTGGTTCACGGCTTGGCAATGGCTCTCTATCTTTTTGGGGTCCGTGAGAAGTCTTGTTATCGTATCACTAGCGTCTTTGCTCATTCCGTTCACCTTGTGTCACTTGTCATTTATGTGTTCTTTGGCTGGCAGGGGGGTCAATCGCCATTCCGTTTTTTCATCATCGAGAAAGTAAAGATACGATTGTTTCACTCTTATTTCCGTTCCGCCTTTATCAACAACGTTTAAGACAGGGCAGGAGTCCTCGGTCGTGCGAACAGTGTAACTTTTACCTGTTGAGGTGCAATCACCTAACGGTTTACCAAATACCTTCTGCTCTTCTTTCTCGAAACCGGAGAAAACTATAATTACTAATACGACAATGTGTGTTATTGTCCATTTCATACTGTTCAACTTGTGGGCGTTATCATTTTGAATTTTTCGTACATTCAGCTCTACCCACGATAACAGACATTTATTCGCCCTGTATGTAGGCATCTTTTATTTCTGCCTGTAGTTAGTTGCGGACTTGGTGGACTTTATGTAAAAACAGCAGACTATCCACACTTTTCCTGTCCCCACTTTTCACATTAATGAGGCCATACTGGCATTGCCTTTAAGCTTGGGCATCTGTAATCGGCTATGTTTCTACCTTTTAAGTCTGCGGTGCAGGCGTTAAAAACACTTACTCGTTTTTTCTGCCTCCAAGCCGCAGCTTTAGCAAAAAACTTTGCCTTTCCCTCAGCATGCTTTTCCCATACGACTGGATGAATAGGCGGATTTTGCACCGTCGTTTGATCGAAGGTAATTATGGTGTCTGAACGCTTAAATTGTTTATCGCAGTAATGGTAATGAATACCCATATTTGAACCGTGATTTTCACGATCTAGAACCCCCTTATCAGCTGTTATAGATATAAAAGCGTAAAGATAAGGCGTCTCTTTTTTTGAGACGAGGGGTTTTGTCTCAACTACATCTATGTGTCCGCGTAAAATTTCAAGGGTCTTCAAAACTCTAGTTTCGTACCGACTTTTTGAAATGGACCGGAATGTATTTTGTTCACTACGTCGGATTTCCTTAGAAATCATATCTTGATCGGTGGAAGAAATTTTGCCGATGGCATGTTCCAGCCAATCTACGCGACTTTTAATGATATGAACAATCTCAGTATGATGGTATTTTCTTACAGGTTCATTGCACCAACTTTCAAGAAGATGCTTTTCCAAGCACCTTAGGTCTCTCATCAGTCTTGGGAAGACATAACCTAATTCCACTACTTCGGAGTTCTTATAATTCTCGTCTAAGGATTTAGGTAGTTCCAAGAAAATCATATTCAGTTCAGGATCAGCAAGAATTTCATTAATGGTTGGTGTTTCTTCATTTGTCATTTCAGGCTCCCTTTTTCACCTAATTTTCCTGCTACCCAGAACCATATCTTGGAAGCTCCGAAATGCCCCATGTTTGGAATGACAAACACTTCACCTTTATATGTAGAGTTAACGGCTGCTTTTAGCATCGGTAGTTTTTCAAGCTCTAAATGCTTCGCATCGATTTCTTTTGGCCTATCCACATAAAATGGATCATCGGATTCATCGACCCGACAACCAGCATCTCTTAACAGGTCTTTCCAGTATTTTAGCGGCTTTCCCTTTGGTGTAAGCCTAACGTAAGCAACCTTTATCAAAAGTGTCCTTTATTGCTTCTGTTGCACTTGAAGTTACGATACAGAAATGAGAATGTAGTATCAATACGAGAATTATATGTTTGGCATTATTCTTTTGGTCGTGATGCGACTAATAGAGAGAAGCACCCAAATGCACGAAATGAGAGACGGAATAGAGAGTTGAAGTGTTGGTTTTTCACGTTAATTTTTGGAATGGACATCTTTGTGGGGGAGTTGAGATGAGAATAGTAGCTTTTATGAGAGTGGTGATTGGTTGCTCTATGGCTTCAATCTTTGCAAGTGAGGTTCTGGCTAAGGAAAATGACCCAGGGTATTGTGGGCCTAAGGGTGCGACGTTTGCCCACTGTAAGGATCACCCTGTTTTCAAGTCTGTAGCTTTAACGATCCATGGTTGGGACGGTTCTTGTAAGAGTACTTTTGGTGAAGATAAGTATTGGGAAGGCGGTCAACAGTACGGCTCTGTATACACTCTCTTCCGAGATAATCGGTTCTTTGACATGGATTGTTTTAGTTATGATAGTGAAGAAGAGGATATCAAGACAAACGTTGAAAAACTTCAAGCCCGTATTAAAAAACTGAAATCTATGGGCTATGAAAATGTTATGTTCATAACCCATAGTACTGGCGGTATCATCGCGATCAATTATTTGCTCGACCGCCTCGATAACGCTGTAAGCACAAAAAACTATGACACAATATCAATTCCAGCCGTTATTGCTTGGGCAACCCCTATCAAAGGATTGCGCTGGGACATTATCATGGCCGGTAAAGTAAAAAGTGTATTCGGGCCGAAACAAAAGATTTTACCCCATCTTGATGATGACAAGCCTTATCTTAAGTCACTTCGAGATCGCTTGAAGGAATACCCCGCGAACCTTATGAAACTGAGTGTGCGGGGGGCTTCAACCTATAGAACTCAGATCAACTATTATCAAGGGCAAGGGGATGACTGGGTTGTTCGCTCCATTAAACCAGCGGAGAGAAAAAATGGATGGCTATGGAGAAAACCACATGCACATCTAGTGGATATTGACGTCAATCATCTCTCAAATATAGGACAGCCCGGTGCCCCAAAGATGTACCGCTATCCTGGCCAAATCGTAAATTTAACTGCGATGAACAGTTTGCCGTTGCGTCTGAATCTAAATGGGATATTCCCGCTTGGGACTAAAGTATATAATGAAAAGCTGCTGCCTAAGCAGATTAGCATGGTTAAAGGCGTATCTTATCATGCTGGAAACCCTGGATTTTCCTATGACGTCAACACACTGATCAAATTCTTGAGTCATTTGTTATTGAATGAATTTGGTAGGTCCAAAGAAGTGGATTATCTATTGCTGGAGGAGCTAAAAGAACGCGTTTTCAGTGAGAAACTTATCAGTACTGATGAAGACCGGAAGGCGGGAGTAATCCGCTTCGTAACAGACGTTTTGGGCAAGTTTAATGCAAAAGCGGACTATCTAATTACACGTCCGGGGTTCGGCGAACCAGAATTCCAACAGGCGGTTTTGAAGTTTGCAGGTGACATATTCGCGGAACTCCAAAACCTGCCAGTTACCACAGCTGGACTAAAGCCTGCCCAAGTCGAATTAGTTAACTTTGTTGCCGATGGTTGGAAATCGCCTCACGGAAAGGTACAGGCCAGGGCTACAGAAATTCTGGCTTCTAATATCAACAACTTTACTAAAAATACGGTAGAAATAACGAAGCTTTATGAGAAGGCTACCGCTTATTACAGGCCTAAAATTAACCTCCTTAGGGAACCTGCTAAAGATAATCTTGGTCGGGTTTGGCATGCTGTGGCCAATCGTGCGGACGCACTAGGGATAGAAGCATCTGCCTCGAGAAATGAGATTGTAAGTTTTGATGATAGGCAGGTACCCTTGTGGGCAACTTTTCAGTCTCGCAACCTAGATAAAGAAGTTGTAGAAAACTTCGATACCGTTCAGGCTGAAAATAAATCTGAAAAGTGGAAGAGCGAGTGGGCAGTTACATTTGCGGGAATTTCCGCTTTGGGGGGGTCTCAAGGAAACCAAGCAGACCTCATAAAGAAAGCTAATAATAAAGGTTTTGCCTTGTATCAAAGTCTTTCTCCAACTTTACGATCTGAGGTCGATAAACGTATTGAAATGTTTGGGAAGCCAGCAAAAGGGAAGGGTTATTATTATATTCAGAAAGATCACTCGCCTTCCAAATGGAATAGCATGATGGAAGCTGGCGTCAGGTGAAACTGATGCTGGAGGCGGGTATAATGATTTTGAGTACTGCCGGAGGTGTTTTAATGTTCGCCGTGTTGAAGACAAAATAGCTGTTAAATAATGTCCACAAAGTGCACCTAAAAATGGATGCTAGGTAAGCATATTGATGAGGAGTAGATCATTGAATATCATTAAAAAAATAATTCGAAGTATTTGCTACATTTTCATGGGCCTTTTTTTACTTGCTGTTGTTATCGAAATTGGCGCAGATTTTTTACTCGTTCTAGGCAAGGTGGTTATTATAATTGCAGGAGCTATTATAATAATTGCACTCCTTTCAAAGATTCCAAGAGTTGATATCGATAACGAATTCGTACTCATAGGCTTATTTGTTCTGGGCATAATAATATCAACGTTAGTTTACTTTCCGGTGGAAGATTATCTTGTCAATGAGCAGGGTTGGACGTGGTTGAAATATACACCTGAAATACCCTCTGGGGATCATGTGCGCCCACTATCAACATCTGGTACAGGAGTTGACTAATAACTGTATGCCACAAATTGTTGCGGGAAGACCTCGCCGACGGCCCTCGTTTTAAGAGCCTTTGGCAAGCAAAGTGTTCTGGTTTTTCGAACGCAAACTAAATGACCACAAAGTGCACCTGATGGAAGAATAGGTAGATGGGCTAAACGATGGGTATTTCTCTAAGCGAGGCAATCTGGCGCGGTGATCAAAATATGGCGTGGTTTATGGAAGTCTGTGATTTCTTAAGGGGAAACAGTTACGAAGGATTTGATCGTCTAATTCAACTTTTTCCAGGTGCCCCCTATATAATGTCTCGATACATCTCAAAAAAAATTGACTTGAGTGATGTCGAAACAAGAATATTTGAGCATTCCCCTACTCAAGCGTGGCTATTGGATATTTTGCCTCCGTTGATACCTATTTGGCGCGAAGAAAGTGCAGAAGGGTACTTGAAGCCGTTGATGGAGAATGTTGAGAGTTTGCGCGAAAGTTATTCACTCGATATAGACTATATTCAGTTGCGAATTACTCTGATCGAATTGGGTGAGGATTATTGCAAAATTCTGTAGTTCATCGGGTAGTCAAAAGTTCATTTTAGGGATTATTAGTATTGCCCACAAAATGCACCTGATGGAGTTGCTCGATGCCTGTATGTAAACGTAACGATGTTATAAGGTGTGAATCTCAAGACTTCGGCTGACGATGATTTGTAATTCGCCATACGGTCTCTCAATCTCTTATAAGGTATTTAGCATTAAAGTTTCTCTTGAATTCTCTCCTAAAGAATGCCACATGTTCGCTTAATGTTCTTTTGGGGCTGGCATGAAAATATTATCTGCAATCACTTCGAAGCTAAAGCTTCCTTATATCCTGTCTCGTGTTCCTGCTGGTTTCCCTTCTCCTGCTGATGACTTCATAGAGGGGAACCTCGATCTTAATGATTATATCGAACATCCCGCCGCAACATACTTTGTAAGAACTGAAGGCGACTCAATGATAGGGGCTGGTATTTATGATGGTGACTTGCTGATTGTCGACCGGAGCCTGGAACCCAAGAATGGGAGTATCGTGATTGCGGCTGTCATGGGGGAGCTAACCGTAAAGCGTCTTAAGCGTGGTGCTAACGGTTGCTGGTTGCTGGCACCAGAAAACCCAAACTACCCCACTATTCCTTTACCTGAAGAATCCCAAATATGGGGTGTGGTCAAGAATTCTGTCCGTGATTTCGAATGACTATCTTTGCTCTGGTTGATTGTAATAATTTCTACGCCTCCTGTGAGCGTGTCTTTCAACCCAAACTAATTAATCGCCCTATTGTAGTTCTCTCTAATAATGATGGCTGTGTTATTGCTCGGAGCAATGAGGCAAAAGCTCTCGGGATACCAATGGGTGCTGCATACTTCAAACACAAGGAGAGCATGAGACGTCAAGGGGTTACCGTCATGTCGAGCAACTACGCCCTATATGGTGATTTGAGTAACCGGGTCATGACAGTGCTTTCTTCGTTTACGCCCAATGTTGAGGTTTACAGTATTGATGAATGCTTCCTTAATCTTTCTGGCTTTGAGCATCGCGACTTAACGGCTTATGGAAACCATATCCGAAGGACAGTAATTCAATGGACGGGGATACCTGTCTCTGTTGGGATAGGTAAGACTAAAACCCTCTCTAAAATTGCTAACCGTCTGGCGAAGAAGTCACCCAAAACAAATGGCGTGTTAGACCTGAGTGAGTCTAAATGGCTTGATTATGCTTTACAGCAAACAGAGGTTGGTGACGTGTGGGGCATTGGAAGGCGATGGGCAAAGATGCTGAATGGTCGAGGGATTTATACTGCTTACGATCTCAGAGAAGCTCCTGAGGGATGGGTACGCCAGAAGATGGGAGTTGTTGGCTTAAGAACTCTTAAGGAACTTCAAGGGCAACGCTGTATCGAGCTTGAAGACGAAGCTCAGGACAAGCAAACAATTTGTGTTTCACGGAGTTTCGGTAAGCCTTTGAAGACAGTTGAAGAACTACGGGCGGCACTTTCAGAGTTTACCGATATGGCTTCGGCTAAACTTAGAAAGGACGAACTCGTTGCTGACAGTATCAATATCTTTATCAGAACAAGCCCCTTCAGGCGTGACTTGCCACAATATAGCAATTCAACAACAGTTGGCCTTTACCCGTCATCCAGTAATTTGCGAACTATTCACAGAGCCGCTATGCAGGGTTTAAGAGAAATATTTAAACCGGGTATTCACTACAAAAAAGCAGGGGTATTACTCTTGGGCTTGAAAAGAGCGGAAGAAGCCCCTAGGGACCTCTTTGATTTTCATGATGAAAAAGAAGAGGAACTGTCTAAGGTATGTGATTTGATTCACCAAAATATTGGCCCAGGTCTTATTAATCTCGGTAAGGTTAGAAAAAATAAAACTTGGTACATGACTCAAAACCATCGCTCCCCTTCCTTCACAACAAGATGGGAGCAATTGCTCAAGGTTAAGTAGTTTGTTTTTCCTTTTTCGGTCCGCCTTGTGTTAAATGTTACGGTCCTTAGAAGTATCGTGTGGTGCTTTCTTCTTTAGAGGTTTTTGGGCTGTTTTGCCGAGTGCCATAATACCGCTGCGATTTTTATCAAGAACGATCAGCCCTATTAAGTCGTCATTTTTGTTGTGTGTTGGCTTGATTAGCTTTCCTTCAGTAGATGGTTTTTGCTCTCCTTTCATCAAGGTTGGCATTAATGATGCCAGAGCTGGTAATACCGTTTTAGGAATCGGAACTGGAATTTTTCCTCCTGGACCAAATATCATATGCAACATTTCCTGATGTGCGATCAGTAGGACCATAGCAAGTGGATCGGCGTGGGCTTCGGTCATGAGGAAAAGTTTCCAGTTGGCTTTTGTGCGGCCGAATAAGGTGGTTTTGGGGATAGCCTGTTTTGTGGTCAAAAACTTCCGCCAGAGCTGCGAGGAGTAAGGGTGTTTCTTTAGCAGAGGTTTTGCTTCGTACTTGTGCTTTGGGGCTTCTGTGATCTTCTCGTGACCTTTCCTAGGTGGCTCAAACTTGCCCAGGCGGTTTTCCATTTCCTTCAGGGAACAGGAGCGATCTAAAGAACTGGCTTTCATTGTTTGCCGTTTGTCCTTCAGGCTATGAAAGACGAGGCCATTTCCCCGCTTTTTGATTCCGGTGTCGTATTCAGCAAGTGCCAGGTGAACCTTCTGCCAAGTGTCGGCTTTGTTTAAGTCTTTCAGGATGCCACTGCTGTTGCGGCCACTTGTGTCCAGATCATGGCTTGTTTCCCGCGATAAGCTGGCAGGGTTTGTCTTTGCCAATCCAGAAAACCGGGGAGAGGGTCAAATCCCGGTCATAATGAAGATTGTCCCTATACCCCAAAAACAGAAACGCCCATGACCCGGCAAAACCAATGATGGGGCCGAAGATCGTTAAAGCGGCAATATCAAGGGCTGACCCCGGTATGATGCCGAGAACCCCCCCTAAAATCGCCAGCATTATAAGGCGCGGAGGAAGAGCTAGAACAGTTGGTTGCCTTTGGATTTGTGTGAGAACTTCGCTTTGAGCCTTCACTTTCCGGCCTCAAGCAATGCTTTAATCATTTGTGGTCCAAAGTAGATTAGAACCGCAGCAAATATTTTCACCGCCAGAGGTTTGATTTGAAAATCATTATTGAAAGCTTGATAAAAGGCATAGCCAATTATGACGATGCCAATAATTGCTACACCTAATTTTACTAACCCACTTTCGAGAACACTGATCAGGCCAATAGCAGGTTGTTCCCAACCATCTCCAGCAGCAAAGGCTGGTTCTGCTATTGCTAGAACTAAAAAACACACAGTTAATGCTGTCTGTAAGTTAATGTTATTTTTCATCTTGCCGTTTCCTCGTCTTATTTAATTACGTAAATCAAAATGCCGAGGGTGATGGTCACCCCCAGGTAATTGAGAGCGGTGAGCCACCAGAGAAGTTTCACGGACTTGCGAAACTTAGTTTGGGCTATATCTGTGAGTTCGGTGGTTTCTTTGACTGTTGCCAGCCGTTCACGAACTGCATCCGTGAGAGCTTTGGTCTTTAAGTCTTCAATAGATTGCTTCACATTGTCGCTAAAAGCTTGTGCGGCTTCATTCGTCATATCCGAATAAACCCGGCTGTAGTGATCCAGCATTCTTTGGAAATCGGTAATGGCCACTTTATGGATGGTGTGAACCATAAGGATCGGGTCGAATTCATCGACCGTCACCTTATGAGTTTTCCAAAGCAGAGTTAGTAACTCCTCCAAGGAGCCTTCGCCAAGCAAAGGAGGTGGAGGAGGAGTGTCGAGTTCACTCATTGTTTCGCCTCCACTTGCGTGGAGGGAAACTCATGACCTGGATCTACCTGAAAAGGTACGCTCCACAAGCCGTTTAGTTTAGGGCTTGTGATGGGTGATTGAGGGACAGGAGGCGCATTGTGCGCCCCCTTATTTCCCCTTGCCTCCTTCCGTTTGAGCCAATCGGTGAGATCGAATGCCTCTCCTGTTTTTCTATTGGTCCTACCCATCACAGTACCGCCTGTTCCATGGCTGATTGCAATCCGCGCCAGGTCATCTTGAGACGTTGCCTGGACATGATGGGGAATTCTTTAAATTGTACTGCCTCGTCGAAAGTCAGCCTTGCTTCCATCATTTGTTTAACGTCAAAACCAAATGTTTCTTTGCGTACTTCAGGGAGGCGTATTAATGCATGAAAGCGGGTTTTGTTTTTGGTGTAGAGTGGCGACTCTTCAAAACTGACCTCTTCACCAGAATTCTTTTTCTTATGGACAATGCTCCCAAAATATTCATTCAACCAAACAACGATTGGGATGTCGGGAATATTGATAAGTACCTGTGCAAGTCCTTGCATCGTATCGTTTAAGGCTTGTCCTCCGTTAAGGACTGCGTGAATTCGGACTTCATGCCCGGCCTCTTTGAGTAGGTTAAGCGCATCGGCTTCGACCATATAGCCCAGGAAAACAAATTCAACTTATTGGCTGCTTCCCGCAGCAACAAAACTCCAGCATCTGAGGTGATTTCTCCTCCATCAAATGCTCCTAAGATTGCTTGCTTGCCAAACCTTGTGAATTCCATCGTTAAAACACACTGTTATTTTTTTAAAGTCGCTAAACGGAGTATAACTTATTGTTATCAAACGATGAATTAAATTATTAGATAATACTTGTGACGCATCTGCGTTTGAGGTCTCTCAGGATGCGCTTCGTTTCATTTTCCGTTATGCCCGTAACCTGCTTAAGAACCTGAAGGGTTTTGCCTATATCGCGGGTCTGTTCTGGGATGAGGATGATCCGGTAATTGGGCTCATTCACTGCCAGTGGAATGTTTTGCCGATCTAAAATTTGACCTCTCGTGGGCTGCAGAATACGCATGCTAATACGGTTTTCTTCTGAAAGGGTTTTGTAGCGGTCGGCTTCCAGAACTTGGAGATAATACATCCTCCCTACCAGAAGGGAGAGCAATATAGATTTTCCTCGGCAAGAATGGCAGTGCGTCAATTCAGCAATCGGGTCTGTTCTGTATCCCAATACATAGTGCAAAGTCCCTGTGTCTTTAGATCCGCTGCTAGGCCTTTTTGTGGTGCCACCAATATTTCTGGTTAATAGAGAAAACCGGGACATAGTGTTTGATCACTTTGGCCTCGACGACCTTTCTAATTTGGTTGTCGAGAATGAGGGCTTTGCCATTGAGGTAGACGACAAGGACGGCATGTCCGATTTTGAGGTTCAAGTCTTTGACCGCGACTACCCGCATTTCGGAGGTTTTAAAGCCGAGTTGTTTGAGGGACATGTATTTGGCGATAGCGTAATCCTCACAATCTCCAAACTTTGCCATAAATTGCCCTGGCGTGGCCCAGTAATCCTTCTTGCCCCAATTGACAGGGTCGAGGATATAGCGGGCCTTATTCATGTAGCGGTTGACTTTATTCACCTTGGTCATCCGGTCTTTATCTTTGAGAGTAGATAGGAACGTTTGCCATTTGTCGTAGTGACATTTGTTGAATTTAGTGGACTTGCATTTGCCAGGTTTGAGATTTCTTTGTTCCTTGGCATAGCGTTTCAACGCACCAGTCCATTTTTTGAAGGGTTTGAAATTTCGAGAACGTTTTTCCGTTGTGCCAAAAAGTGATGGGTAGGAGATGTTTTTTGATTTTGACGATGCGGCTAAACTTTGATGGATCGAAGAAAGAACAAAAAGAACAGAAAAAAATAAGATAAACACTTTGAAAAGTGGCCTTTCACCTCTTCTTTCCAGAAGACAAAACCTTGAGTTTATCATCGCGGCATATTCTCTGTTCTTAACGTAAGGCCATGGTGTGTCTCTCACCATTTGTTAGAGTGGCAATGTAAATGTTGCTTTGAGACCTTTACCAGTCTTGTTTGTAAGTATGATTTCACCGCCATGGGCGTGAGCAACCGATTGGGTGACACTTAGACCAAGCCCATACCCACCAGTATTTTTGTTGCGAGATTCTTCACAGCGATAGAAGGGTTGAAACACTTTGTCTATTTTATCTTCATCAATGCCGGGGCCATAATCTTCAACGGTGATAATCAGATTTTCTGGGGATATTGTTAGCTGGACATCAGCTTTACCGCCATATTTCACAGCGTTTTCTATTAGATTATTCAAGGCTCTTTTGAGTGCCACTGGTTGGCAGCTATAGGGCATCTTCTCTTGTGCATTGTAAGAGACATCTAATCCGGCATCAGTGGCGTCGCTACAAATTGATTCTAGAAGTGCCGATAGATCGGTTTTTCGTCTTTCTTCTTGCTGGGCATCTTGCCTCGCAAAATCAAGAGTTGTTGCGATCATATGTTCCATCTCGTCAAGTGTAGCCAACATTTTTGGCTTGTCCTCCATATCATCGATCAATTCAGTCCTTAGACGAAGAAGCGTTATTGGTGTGCGCAAATCGTGAGAGATCGCCGCCAGCATTCGGGTCCGGTTATCAATGAGGCGTTTGATTCGGGCTTGCATTTCATTGAAGGCTACCGCGGCATCCCGGATTTCTTTTGGGCCTTTTTCATCAAGGGAAGGGGCATTTACATCTTTTCCAAGTCTTTGTGCCGCATGTCCAAGTGACCTGAGTGGGCTAGTGAGTCGACGCACGACCCAGATTGACAGGATGACGACGGCAATAACCATGGACAGGAGCGAGAGCAAAGATGTTGTGGACCAAACGGAGTTTGCTTCGGGGATATCTGTCGCGAAATTGAGCCATTGCCCTTCTTGTAGGGAGAGGGAGACCCTCAAGGACTGATGCCCGGAGATTCCATGCATCCCCTTCATCATTTCCATATGCATCCAGCTATTGGGTCCGAATGAGCCCAATATGCCACCATCATGGTCGCGTTCAAGTAGTTGAACATGGATATCGTTGGGATTATTTATCTTTAATTGTTTACGCAAATAATCTTTGAGAACTTTAACCTGAATATTGTTTTTTCCTTCTGAGACAATCATGCTTTCAGGGGTCAGCCAAACCTTGAAGTTTTGATCGCTTACAGCGGAGACTATTTTATTGCGCCAGCCATCTGGAGACTCAATCGCGAGATGCGATATATTGGCGATACGTTGAGCCATGTTTCGACCGCCCATAAGTGTCAGCGCTTCAACCCGATCATCAGAATAGATCAACATGCTGACGATGTGGGAAACACTCAACCCTATGAGCAAAACTAAGATTGTCTGACTGGTCAGTGTTTTAGGGAGGAACCGTTTCATGCCTTTGTGACTTCCGGCGTGAACATATAGCCGCCACCCCATACTGTTTTTATGACCTCGGGGTTCTTGGGGTCCTCCTCGATTTTTCGGCGCAGCCGGCTAACTTGGGTGTCGATAGATCGATCGAAGGCTGCAGAAGCGCGACCTCTGGAAAGGTCGAGGAGTTGATCACGGCTGAGCACTCTCTGGGGCCTCTCCACCAAGGCGATCAATAATTCATACTCGCCTGTACTCAGGGGGATGATAAGTCCATCCCCTGATTCAAGTTCACGTTTGCTCGGGTCCAAAGACCAATCGGCAAATAGATACCTGGCCACTTTTTCCTCTTCCCCTACAGGTGCTATGGAAGAAGATCGGCGAAGCACCGCCTTGACCCGCGCCAGTAGTTCTCGGGAACTAAAGGGTTTAGGCAGGTAATCATCGGCTCCCATTTCCAAACCCAGGACCCGGTCAATTTCATCACCCTTGGCGGTTACCATAATGATGGGAATATCTGATTCGGCCCTAAGGTCTCGACAAAGGGTCAAGCCATCTACATCTGGCAGCATAAGATCGAGCAGAATTAAATTGATCCGACTATTGGCCAGAAATTTTTTCATGGCACGACCATCAATGGCCGTAGAGACCCTGAACCCGTCTTTTTTCAATAGGCGGGAGACGAGATCGAGCATTTCTTGATTGTCATCGACAATGAGTATGTGCGGTTCTGTTTTCATAAATATCACTATACAGGCTTATTTTTTAAGCAGAAAAAATATTAGTGACAAAATGTGTCAAAAGCCGGAACCGTAAAATAATGTCACCATTTTCCAGGTTAACTGAAAAACTCTAGCAACATTAGGGGTGTCTAATGATTCCATCAAATTAATCTAGGAAGGATAGATAAGTGAAAACAACAACAAAAATTCTCGCCGTTTTAGCTGTCGCAACGACAGCCTTTACTGTCCCTGCATTGGCGGATGCCAATCATCATAAAGGTGATGGTAAGATGCCTATGGGCTCAGCGGCCATGATGGGGAGCAGCGGTTCCAATATGATGGACGGCATGATGAGTTCGGGCATGCTTGGCTTTGCTAAGTTTGATCAGGCAGAGTTTGATAAATTAAAAGGAAAATTGGCAATTACCTCTTCTCAAGAAAAGCCCTGGAGCACCTATGTAAATACTGTCAAGGAAACTGCCGAGAACGCTCGGGCGCAACATGAAGCCATGGACCGCGATGCCATTCATAAAATGGATGAAAAAGATCGCCGGCAGTTGATGGAAACCATGATGGAAGCCCGTGCTGAGGACGGGAAGGCGGTGATTGCTGCACGTGAAGCCCTTTTTGCCGTCTTAACGGACAAGCAAAAACAGTTGGCGCCAACCTTGATGTCTCCCGGTTCGACATACAGTCATCATGATATTATGCACCGTATGATGGCTCACATGAGAGGTAGTTCCGGTGGTATGGGCTCTATGATGGGGGGTGGTATGCATGACTATGGTATTTCAGGCAACAAAGACCTGTCACTTAATAATGTACGAGATATTTTTGAAGGTAAGTTGGCCTACTCAGGCAATAAACGACTGAAAGTTGGCAAGGTTGCAAAGGTAGATGACGATACTTATTCGGTTGTAATCATGACTGTAGATAATTCCGTTGTCTCCAAATACACCGTTGATCGTCAGACGGGGCGCATTACTCACACCAACTAACCACAGAAAAGTATGACAAATCGTGTCCACAAAGCGTGTCGTCATGATTTGTCACCAACTTGCGCATTAACAGACAAACTCCTGAAAGATGGAGGTGGTTTAGTAGCGAAATAATCTGAGAAGAAAAACCATAACTAACCAAAAGGAGAAAGCAATGTGGGGAAATGAATGGGGCCATCACGGTGGGTCGCACATGTCTGGTGACGGATGGTTTTGGTCTATGGGCCATTTCGGCTTCTGGGGCCTGATCTTGCTGGTGATCATTGTTGTGAGCGTAGTTTTGTACCGTAGTTCTTCGACAGGCCGTTCACATAACGATCCAGCCTTATCCGCTTTAGGGGCGAGGTATGCGACTGGTGAAATCGATCGCGACGAATACCTAAATAAGAAAGTCGATCTCAAAGGATGAGAAAGGAAGACCTATGAATGCGGCAACTTGGTTGAAAGAACTGGAAATTGGAATTCCCATCGTGGATATGAGCAAGCAAAGCCTATTCTTTCTGACTGGTCAAATGTTTGAGGGCAAAGTGGTCTGTGAGAAACAAGGCGAAAGTTGTCGTCGTATCGAAGATATCACTCTGTTCATGTCCCGAAACCTTAAAAAGGAAGAGGAACTAATGGCTGCGTGCGGTTATCCAAATTTGGATCTCCATAAAAGTAACCATAGTTTCATGCTGAGCAAACTCGATGAAATGAAAAACCAGTTTGCCTGTAGTTCCTATGATAACTCTCTAGTGTTTAATTTTTTGGCGGGGTGGACGGTTCGCCATACTCAGGAGTATGACAAGCCATTTGGCAAATATTGGGTGGCAAAACATCAGCCCTGCGCCACCTAAGGGGAGACCGCAGCCGCACTCGTTTATCTCGAATAGCTGACACGCGGATCCCTCCCCCGCGATGTGGAGCACTCGAACCCATGAACAAGATGGAGTGCTGCGGCTCCCAGTTTTTTTGAAGGTTTGAAAAGATGAAACCTCCGTTTTTGACAAGAGAGCATGAATAGATGACATTCCCGGATATTGACCCAATTCTTATTCAAATTGGCCCATTGGCGGTTCGTTGGTACTCACTAGCATATATTGTCGGTTTGCTTTTGGGTTGGGCTCATATGCGCTTCCTTTCGAATAAACTGAAAATGGGTGTCTCCAAAACTCAGTTGGAAGACTTCATCACGTGGGCGACCATTGGGGTCGTGATTGGGGGGCGTTTGGGCTACGTTTTTTTCTATCAGCCCGCTTTCTTCTTCGAAAACCCACTTGAAATAGTCAAAGTGTGGCACGGCGGTATGTCCTTCCACGGTGGCTTACTTGGTGTCACTTTCGCAATGATCGTTTTTGCCAAGCGCCAAGGTATTGAACTGCTTAGATTGGCTGATTTAGTGGCGATAGCGGCACCCATTGGCCTGTTCTTTGGGCGCATTGCCAATTTCATCAACGGTGAACTGTACGGTCGGGTGACAGATGTCCCCTGGTCCATGGTTTTTCCTCGCGGTGGACCGGAAGCTCGTCATCCCAGCCAGTTATATGAGGCTGCGCTAGAAGGATTAGCCCTTTTCATTCTGCTCAATATTTTAGTTCGTTTTGAGGTTGTTCGGAAACACTCGGGTTTTCTAACGGGAGTTTTCCTTGTGTGCTATGCCATGGCGAGGTCAACTGTTGAGCTTTTCCGGGAGCCCGATGCTCACATAGGCCTAATGTTGGGTGGGTCGACGATTGGACAATGGTTGTCCGCCCCCTTGGCTATCGGAGGACTAACTCTCATCGTCTGGGCATTCAAGTCAAGGAGGAGAGGGGATCAACAAGTTGCTCTATAAAAAGGTATAGGAGGTATTAGTCATGCAAAGTGCGGTTGCTTCGAAAAGTGAGCTAACAGACGGAAAGTTCAGGCGGGATTTTTTGGCTCAATCTACTATGGCCCTGGGTGTCACTGGTTCGGCCCTCGCTCTGTGGCCATTTCTGGACAGCATGAATCCGGCTGCTGATACCAAAGCACTTTCAATAACGGAAGTTGACCTTACCCCCCTTGAGGTCGGACAACGTATAACCGTAAAATGGCGGGGCAAACCAGTCTTTATAGATCATCGCTCAGCACAACAAATTGGGCGAGCCCAAAACGATGATACAGCGAACCTTATTGACCCTGAGAAGGATGCTGACAGAGTTATTAAAGAGCAATGGCTTATCGTTGTCGGAATATGCACCCATTTAGGCTGTATTCCTTTAGGTCAAAAAATTGGAGACCCACTCGGTGAGTTCGGCGGCTGGTACTGCCCCTGTCATGGCTCTCATTACGATACATCGGGACGTATTCGCAAAGGTCCAGCGCCTAAGAATTTGCTTATACCGCCTTATCAATTCACAGCAGAAGATACGATCCTCATTGGATAATGAAGAAGGAAAATCGCCTATGAATATGCACCTAGTTAAGCGCACTTTTAAGATTGAAAAAAAGATTGATGTAGCCTGCGAGAAAATAATACAGGAAGGCCTAGGTGAAAGTGATGGTGTGCTGGCAGTCGACGCTGGTCTAAGTGGAAAAAAAGTAAAGGTGGAATATGATCTCTACCAAATTCAGTTCCCCATCATTGAAAAAACCCTTGAGGATATGGGGCTGAAGCTGTCCTCAAACTGGTTGCACGCCCTACAGCATAACTGGGTTAGGTTTAGCGAAGAGAATGAAATCGCTAACCTGGAACATACCCCCCATTGCTGTAACAAATCACCACGATAGGCGTACGGCATTGCTTAAAATTTGTCTTGGTTTTTACAGATAGCTATGCCTAATAGGAGTAAAAATAAAAAATGAAACAGCATTTTTATAATTTGTCCTTAACCCAACGCATAATGGGGTTATTGGCAATTTGTATGCTTTTTGTCGGCGTAACCATTGCTGTTATCATGGAACACGAACATCACGAAGCAACATTCGAGCAAACGCGCCAGAAGGCTTTGGTGTTTTTGCATGGCGTGGAAAGAGAAATACAAAATCTTGAAGATTGGTCAAATTATGGGGGGCTTCAACAAAGGACTGAGAAAGTTTTATTGAGCCAAAATGATGCTTTTGGTTTTTCCATAGCAAGCCTTTCCATCAGAACGCCAAGCAATATAGTTGTAAGTCAAGCGTCGCAAAAAACACCGGGACAGAGGATGGGGAGCAATCAGGTGCCGCTTTCCATGCCAGGCTCCCTTGCATCCCATCACCTTGAAACGTTGCTCACAGGTAAACATGATTTTGCCGGTGGGGAGATTGAACTTTTTGATGATCCTCAAACAGGTGAAGCGCAGGCAAAGTCGAGCTTGAGCATCCCCCTAAAAAGGGAAGGTGAAACAAAACTAATTCTCTCTGCAGAACTGGACCTATCAGCTACCGTCGCGCTTATTGATAAGGCGGATCAGAAGTTTGAGCAGGCCATTACGATAACGATAGGTGTTGGGATTATTGTCATGTTGGTGCTGACATGGCTTGTATTTAAACGCTGGCTCCTAAAGCCTGTGAAAGACATTACATCAGTGACTACTGGGATTGCATCGGGAGACTTAACGAGAAGGGTGGAAACCAAGTGCTGCGCAGAATTGGGGCTGTTAAGCGATTCAATTAACTCCATGGCGGATAGTATTGAAGTGCTTTTAACTGAGCAGGAGAGCGCATATCTCCAAACTCTCAAATCTTTAGCTAAGGCTCTGGAAGCGAAAGACAGTTATACGGCAAAACACTCAGCAAGAGTGGCGAAGTTCTCGGTAATGTTAGGTCGGCATATTGGACTAGAGAACGAACAGCTAACAATTCTCCAAAAAGGCGCACTCATGCATGATCTTGGAAAAATCGGAGTCCCGGACTCAGTTCTCAATAAACCTGCTAAATTAGATAACCAAGAATTTATACAAATGAAATCCCACCCCGTTATGACGGCGACCATCATGAAGCCTCTCGGTCGATTTAAGGATTTTGTTGAGATTGCCGCATGGCATCATGAACGCTGGGATGGCAAGGGCTACCCAGATGGATTGGTGGGCGAGGAAATTCCGCTCTTAGCAAGGATCGTTTCGATTGCAGATACGTGGGATGCGATGACAGGTGACCGTGTCTATCGCAAAGGAATCCCCTATGAGAAGGCAATGAAAATTCTGATCTGTGAGAGGCGCTCCGGTCAATGGGACCCCGAACTGCTCGGAGAGTTTTTGCAGATGATTGAGGCGGAACAGCCCGTAGCCGAGGAACTCGTCTCGGCATGATTTAGGCGGTGGGTACATACCTATTGCTGAAAAATGTAAGGTGAATTATGGATAAGAAAAAAATACTTGGTTTTGTTGTGTTTATTGCAGCGGGTTTTGCCGCTGGGTTCGCCTATACCCAGTTGACTAAGACTGATCAGGTTGCGCTCTCGTTGACACCCGATGACCCCCAGGTGGTTTTGGCTGGCAAGGATATTTATTTTGAACAATGCGCTTCCTGCCATGGAGAAAAGCTTGAAGGCCAACCCAACTGGCGCACCCCCTTGGAAAATGGAAGATTGCCGGCACCGCCCCACGATGAATCCGGCCACACGTGGCATCATGGCGATGAATTGTTGTTTGAGTTGACCAAAAAAGGTCCGGCCGCGGTTGCCGGAACCGGATACGAGTCCGATATGCCGGGATTTGAAGGCGTATTATCTGACCAACAGATCGTTGCCGTGCTCTCTTACATCAAGAGCCAATGGCCGGAAAAGGTTCGCAAGCGACACGACATGTTGAACGTCAAAACAAAAGAGCCCCAAAGTTAGGGGCTTTTTTACCGGAATGACGTCACGTTCAATTCGCCAGATATTCGGCAATGGCCTTCAGGTCTTCGGGGTTGAGTTTTGATGTGATGTTGGTGACCACCTCACCCATGGTACCGCCTAGGAAATCACCCTCGGGCGTCATGCCGGTTTCCATAGCGAAGGCGATATCGGAATCCTTCCATTTGCTGAAGCCGTTATTGCCGTCACGGCGTAAGGAGGGGATTTTGTCACCGTTGGGCCCTTTGTCGGTTCCAGCAAGCGCTTTCTCACTGTCAAAGCCGCCGAGGAGATTTCGCGGCGTATGACATTCTCCGCAGTGGGAGGGGCCATTGACAAGATAACGCCCCCGGTTCCAAGTATCGGATTTCCCTTCAATGGGTTTTAGTTCTCCATGCTCAAAGAACATGGCTTTCCATACCCCCAACAGGGGACGAAATTGAAAAGGAAGTTTTAAGTCATGATCTGGAACCGCTGTTTTTACGGGTTGGACCGTGTCCAGATAGGCCTTTAAATCCAACAGATCCTTGCGGGTCATTTTGGTATATGACGTGTATGGGAATGCGGGATAATAATGATCGTTCGTCGGAGATAATCCTCTGGTCATCGCTTTGATGAAATCTTCGTTAGACCATTTACCTATGCCTGTTTCCTTGTCCGGGGTAATATTTGGAACGTTGAAGGTGCCAAATGGGGTTTTAAGAGCGACTCCGCCAGCCATCTCTGCCCCTTTGTTTTTGATGTCTGTATGACATGAGGAGCATCCCGCTGTTGCCGCGATGTAGGAGCCCCGCTCAGTAGGTGTTTCTTTTGTGGCGAAGGCAGGTTGCGATTGGGTTAAGCCGACGACGGCAAACGACACGAGTGTCAACAGGCCTTTCAATTCGACTTTTTTGATTATCATATGGAATTACTCGGCTTTTTTCTTACGGAAATCGCTATGGCAATCCTTGCAGCCTTTCCCAACTTTGGCGAAGCCAATCTTTACACTACGAGGATCACCGCTTGAGGCATTGGCCAGCATATCGGCGTCTTTTTGGAGCTGTAAGGCGAGGCCTTCAAAGCGGTCCCATTCTTGCCAAATATTGGGCAGGGCCTCGCTGGGGCCTTCATTGCTGCCTTTGGGGAACATTTTGGGGATATGAGTGGCGCCGGATTTGAGGGCCGCAGCATATTCAGAGATTTTTTTGTCATCCATGGGGGCTTCGCCTTTGACCATAGCGGCCACGCCTTTCATAGCCTTGCCCATAGATTTCATAGACTCCATGCGTTCTTTGACGATCCCGGTTGCGCCCCCATGGGCCCACCCATCGTTGATAGTAAAGATAGATGCCACACCAAGCACAGCAGCGAGGACAAGTGAAATTTTTCCATTTTTGCTAATCATAAATTCGCCTCTTATTGTTCTCATGTCGTTGCTAACGGATATTGTTTATTTCTTTGAGGATATAAAATATTTATATACACCATGGACTTATATTGTGAACTAAAATAAGTGTAACAATGTGTTTCGCGAACCCTGGCTGAAAAACTTTGTCACAATTTTCTTTTATTGTTGTTGGATGAACAGGCAGCCACACCGAAATGGAGCATCCTTTAAGCAGGCCAGACGTTAGATTTTACGGTATCACTTCCTATACTTGATTCTATTGAGTCCGAATCGTTCTTTTGTTGGCAGCAACCACTTTTCTCCTTCTCTTTTTCGAGTTCGTTCAATAAATCAGTACCTGTTTCCTTGTTTGTGGCGGCCAGCTCTTTGGCAAAGTTATTTGAAGTGGGATTTACCGCAACGTTTGCTTGTTTCGGAATTAATACACCTTCAGCCCCAGCGACTTTGTCGATCATGTGATTTCTCCTGGATGAATATGGTTTGCTCACTAACTGCCGTTTTTAGCTTCGTGAGATCATAAAAATTATAATCAGAATAATGTTTCAGAATTTTGCCTGTAAAACTTCTTTTTGTGACATGGTTTGTCTGAAACAAAGCTAGTAAAACATCGTCACAATTTTCACCTAAAATTATCAGGGTTTTGTCGATCATGAAACTTGATGAATTCCGATCAAAGTTATAACTACCCCACCCATTGCTACGGTTGAGAGTTGTTCTCCGTAAAAGATTATGCCCATTCCTAACCCAAATATTGGCACTAGAAATGTGAAAGCATTAGCGTGGCTCAGTTTGGTTGTTTCCAAAATTTTATACCAAGCCCAATAGGCAAAAGCAGTGCCGGCCACGCTAAGCCCGAACAGACTCCATATAAACTCAGGGGTCCATTGAACTGTGGACGGGGCCTCGGTAAGGAAAGCAATTATCGCAAGGGGAATACTTCCCATCACCAATTGCCACCCCATTGCTATCAAAGGGGAAATCCGATTTGCAATTTGTTTGATGATTACGTTGCTGATGGTTATGCCGATGGCTGCTATTACGATATATGCTGTACCAACTCCAAAAGCCTCACCTGTCCCCGAAAAAAACTGCGGCAAAGAGATCAAGGAGATTCCCGAAAATCCAAAGAGCAATCCTAATTTCCCTTGGAGGTTCAATCGTTCTTTTAAGAACCAATGGGCGAGGAGAGCTGCCATCAAGGGCTGGGAACTGGCGATTACGGTTGCTATTCCTGGTGTGACAAACTCTGCTGCATGGAACATTCCAAAAAAGGCTAAAGTTGTGGCACCAACGCCAATTGCAGCGAAGGTCATCATATCCTTTCCACTGCACCAAAGGCTTTGCCTCAAGACAGATGCAATAAATAGCAGTACGATTCCAGAAAGAAGTGCTCGTATTGCCGCGAAGGTTAAGTGGGGTGAATACTGAATTCCAACAGTGATTAACGGGAAACATAGGGCCCACATAACCATCACCAATGTAAGCTGGAGATTATGTTTCATTGCATCGACCAGCTCTCAGAATTTTCAAACCCCCGAACCTACCTTACTGTTGAAATTTGGTATAAAACCAGGCACTCGGTCAGCGTAGGCTTGGTAGTCCGTGCCATACATTTTGCGTACTTCCCTTTCTTCGGCGTGTGCTAAGCGGGTGTACATCCAGATAAGTATCGGGAACATGATGAGGGTGAGCAATGTCGGCCATTGGAATAGAAAACCAAACATCACCAGGACAAACCCCACGTATTGAGGATGACGAATACGGCTGTATGGTCCTATCACTGCTAGTGTATTGTTTCTCTGGGCGATGAATAGGACTCGCCATGCTCGTGAAATAAGAATAAATCCGGCACCAATGAAAATGCTGCTTAACAAATGGAAAGGACCAATATGCGGATTGTCTTGCCAACCAAACATCATCTCTAAAAGGTGGCCTGAATCGTGTGCAAACCAATCTACATTAGGATATTGGGTCTGTAACCATCCTGAAAGAAAATAGATGGTTAAAGGGAAGCCATACATCTCGCTAAATAGAGCAATCAAAAACGCACTGAACGCCCCGAAGGACCGCCAGTCGATTGCAGTCTTTGGTTTGAAAAAACTAAAAGCAAATATAATAAATATGGCCGAGTTAATGACAACCAGACTCCAGAGTCCATATTCTATTGTTGGGTCTGTAGTCATCATACGACTTCCTTCTTTTGCTTGAAGGTTGAAACGTCTACTTTTTCTTGTTTGGATACTTGCAACTGGTTTTTCTTACGCCGCATTTTTGTGTACATGCTACCTGCAACGATCAGAATAATACCTCCTGACAACGCCCCCCATCCTGCAAGACCACCGTTGCCCCATGCAAATTCGTTTCCGACATGGGAAAATAGGAAGGTCATAGGCACCATCCCAATAAGAGTGGCAACAAAAAATCGAATAGAAGTTATGGCTGAAAGACCTGCCAAATAGCTCACAATATCGAAGGAAATAGCTGGGATCAGGCGAGCGATTAATATACTAAAGGTTAGACCGTTTTGTGATGAAATGCCTGTGGGAAGTTCAAATTTTTTGACAATTTTCCCTATGGGCTTGCTTCCTAGTTTTCGGGCAATAAAAAAAGCAATCATAGCGCCAATTTGAGCACCGATTAAGGCATAAGCAGCGCCCCAAAAATGACCGTATGCGGCTCCGGAAAGAGCCGTAAGTGGGGCACTGGGTATAGGGCTGAAGACTACGGCAAGAGCGATAGAAACAATAATGATGATGGGGCCAAAGGCACCTGTTTCTTCTATTGTTTTCTGGATTGTTTCCAAATCAAATAACAAATCCAAAGGCTCTGAGAAAAGAAAAAACAAAACCCCGCCACCGACCAAAAAGGCGGTACCCCACATAACCATTGAATTTTTTAGTAATGAAACCATGTTTCTTTCCAACTAAATGGATCTCCTTATATCTTAGCTGATCTGAGTCTATGGGCATTTCCAATGACTGATATTGATGAAAGACTCATGGCTGCGGCTGCAAATATTGGGGAAATCAATATACCTAGGAAAGGGTAGAGAATGCCTGCCGCCACGGGTACACCTGCAGCGTTATAGACTAGGGCAAAGAATAGGTTTTGTCTGATGTTGCGCATGGTAGCTTTTGATAGGCGACGTGCTCGTACTATGCCGTTAAGATCACCTTTTACTAAGGTAACCCCGGCGCTTTCTATCGCTACATCGGCTCCCGTCCCCATGGCAATGCCTACATCCGCCTGGGCGAGGGCGGGGGCGTCATTTACCCCATCGCCTGCCATAGCTACCTTGCGGCCTTGGCCTTGGAGTTCTTGAACAATACGCGCTTTATCCTCGGGCAGAACGTCAGCACGAATTTCATCGATGCCAAGTTTCGCGGCCACGGCCTTAGCCGTTCGTTCATTGTCACCAGTAGCCATGATAATTTGAAAGCCTTCGCTATGGAGTGCTTGCAGAGCTTTTGGAGTTGACTGTTTCACTGGGTCAGCGACAGCAACCAAGCCTGCTATTTTCATTGCGATAATCACGAACATGACCGTTTCACCTTCATCGCGCCTATCATTAGCTAATTTTGTCAATGTCGTGTCTTCAAGGCCTAGCTCAGTTAAGAGTTTAGTATTGCCAAGGGCAACCGATTGTCCCTCAATGATGCCTTTCACACCTTTTCCGGTTATGGCTTCAAACTCCTCGGCATTTGTTAGAGAAATACCACGTGTTGTCGCTCCGGTGACGATGGCTTCGGCCAATGGGTGTTCTGATCCTCGTTCAAGACTGGCGGCTAAACGAAGGACTTCCTCTTCCTTGTAGCCTTCTTCTGGTAAAACGGCGACCAATTTGGGCTTGCCCTCTGTTAGGGTTCCGGTTTTATCAACGATTAAGGTGTCTACCTCTGCAAACCGTTCCAGGGCTTCTGCGTTCTTAATTAAAACACCTGCTTGAGCCCCTCGCCCCGTAGCTGTCATGATCGACATGGGGGTCGCCAAACCAAGGGCGCAAGGGCAGGCGATAATGAGAACGGCAACAGCCGATACCAGAGCGTAAGCTAGTGCCGGGGAGGGCCCCCAAAGAGACCAGCCGATGAAGGACAAAATAGCGATACCGATCACCGCAGGAACAAACTTACCCGCGACTGAATCTGCAAGCTTTTGGATTGGCGCCCGGCTGCGCTGGGCATTGGCGACCATTTCCACGATTTGGCTGAGTGTGGTATCGGCACCTACGCGATCTGCTTTGATGATGAGGCTTCCGGCCCCGTTAATGGTCGCGCCCGTTACTTTGTCTCCTTTAACTTTTTCGACAGGAACCGGTTCACCTGAAATCATGGATTCATCAATTGATGTGCGACCATCAATTACAACACCGTCCACGGGAACTTTTTCTCCTGGGCGGACGCGTAAAAAGTCATCAACCTTGACGTCTTCAAGGGCGACCTCTTCTTCCCAGCCGCCGGGAACGAGTAATTGGGCTGTCTTAGGAGCGAGATCTAGAAGAGCCCTAATTGCAGACCCTGTGCGTTCTCTTGCGCCGAGTTCCATGAGTTGACCGAGTAGTACCAGAACAATTATTATTGCGCCTGCTTCAAAATAGACACCAACATTACCGTTGGCGTCTTTGAATCCTTCTGGAAAGATGTTTGGCAAAAGCACAGCGACAATACTGAACAGATAGGCAGCACCTACGCCCATACTAATGAGCGTGAACATGTTAAGGCTGCGGTTGATAATGGAATTGAAGCCTCGCTTGAAAAAGGGCCAACCTGACCACAATATGACTGGGGTGCTGAGGCCAAGTTCGATCCAGAGGGTTGTTTTTTCTCCCAGCAGATCACGAATAAACCCAAACCCGACTAAAGGCCCCATGGTTAAGACGAGGAGGGGGACTGCCAGCACGGCTCCCACCCAAAACCGCCGGGTAAAGTCCACCAGTTCCGGGTTAGGGCCATCGTCAAGATTTGGTATTCCCATAGGCTCCAACGCCATCCCACATTTTGGACAATCACCAGGTTCATCTTGAACAATTTCAGGGTGCATCGGGCAGGTATATTTCGTGCCTTTGGGTAGATTGTCACTTTGATTTTTATGCGCCCCGGAGAGATAATGGTTCGGGGCCTTTACGAATTTATCATGACAACTATTTGAACAAAAATGGTAGGTCTTGTCCTTATGCTGGAAACTCGGTTTTTTGCCATTCAACGGTACACTCATCCCGCAAACGGGATCTTTAGTTGTTTGGGTATCTGAACCTGTTTCAGATTGGTTGTGATGATGATGCAGTTGAGTGTTTTGATTATTCTTAGCCATTACCCCTCTCCAATTTCTAAACCCCAGTGAATGCGCCATAACGGCACCCTGCTGAGAGTAAAGTTTTTGATCTATCAGTTACTAAATCATGGAATTGTTGCTGAGGTTTGTCTGAATCCGAGTTTTTTGTGTCAGAGTTTTACAAGCTTGAGTGGGTTTTAGTTCACTCTTTAGAAATTCGAAGGAAGAGCACAAGTTTGTAACAAAGTTTGTCATCTCTCTGGTCTGGCAAACACTGTCACCATTTTCCGTTTTCCCAGACAAACTTACGTAAAGACTGCCCGCTACATTTCTCGGTGTGAGGAGCTAAAAAGATAAGACTTCTCTTCGTTGGAATTGATCTAGTTAGGTGATTTACCACTGGTTCACCACTCGTTTTCTTAAGGGATGGGAAAAACACGAATGTTACAGAATCGTCTGAAAAATTTTATTAGCTCTCACAACACCATGATGCTGATTTGCTGTGCTGCCATGGCGGTTGGTTTTTTTGCAGTCATTGGTAGAGGAGGCTCAACTCTGTCGGCTTTAGCACCTTTAGCTATTTGCGTTGGTGCGCACCTGGTTATGCATAAGGTCATGGGGAAAAGTTGCCATGGCTCTAAGGATGAAAATACAGAGGGAACCGTTGTTGCCGAGACTGTAAAACCTGACCCAAAACTCATCCCGTTTCATTCAAAATAAGTTAGTGCGGTAATTTGCCATGAGTACAGATAATGCGATCAATCATTCAGGCGACGTCCATCACGATACACAGGAGCGAAAAGGAAGAGCGGTTTATGTAATTCCAATTTTCTTCTTTGGAATTATCGCTGTCGCCTTTGCTATTGGGCTGACCTTGAACCCGAAAGAGTTGCCTTCCGTACTTATCGGTAAGCCGGTGCCAGAGTTTAACTTGCCTCCCGTTGAGGGAAGAAAACTTGGTCTTTCAAGCTCAGATTTTGAAGGGCAAGTGTCGTTGGTAAATGTATTTGCTTCATGGTGCACTGAGTGTCGAGCTGAACACCCTATTTTGATGGAACTAGCTGCCATGAATATCGTCCCGATCCATGGCTTAAATTACAAAGACAAACCCGTTGATGCCAAGAATTGGTTGGATGGGTTAGGTGACCCTTACACGAGAACCGGGGCAGATCGTGACGGGCGTGTTGCCATAGATTGGGGTGTGTACGGGGTGCCGGAGACCTTTTTGGTAAACCGTAAAGGGGAGATCGTTTTTAAGCACATAGGTGCGATTACCTGGAAAGTATTTGAAGAACAAATACGCCCTCTAATCAAAGAGCTGCAAAAAGTATCCACTTTCTAGATTTCACCCTTGTTTTATATAGGCTTACTCATGATTACCGAACTTGGGCATTTTGCCCTGATTCTTGCGCTTTTAACGGCGGTTTTCCAAGCGTCCGTTCCCCTCATTGGAGCAAATAGAAATGACCTACGATGGATGGCGGCTGCCGTCCCAGCGGCAAATATGCAAGCATTCCTGATTGCCGTTTCCTTTGCGGCCCTGACTTACGCCTATGTGACGTCAGATTTTTCCGTTCTTAACGTGGCCAAAAACTCGCACACGGCGAAGCCTATGCTTTACAAAATTTCTGGCGTGTGGGGGAACCATGAGGGGTCTCTGCTGCTTTGGATATTTATCTTGGCAATTTTTGGTTCGGCAGTCGCTACTTTCGGACGTGGGTTGCCTCCCTCTTTGAAGGCTAGGGTTTTGGCGGTTCAGGCGATGATTGGCGTGGGTTTCCTTGCGTTCATACTATATACCTCAAATCCGTTTTTGCGTCTGTTTCCCGCTCCTTTGAATGGAAAGGGCTTGAATCCGATCCTTCAAGATCCAGGTTTGGCTTTTCACCCGCCTTTCCTCTATCTCGGATATGTTGGCTTTTCGATCGCGTTTTCATTTGCAGTGGCAGCGCTTATGGAAGGACGAGTTGATCCGGCTTGGGCCAGATGGGTGAGGCCTTGGACGCTTGCCGCCTGGGTATTTCTAACCTTAGGAATCGGTTTAGGTAGTTGGTGGGCTTATTATGAACTTGGGTGGGGTGGCTGGTGGTTCTGGGACCCAGTAGAGAATGCTTCGTTTATGCCCTGGCTCGTTGGAACGGCACTTCTTCATTCAGTTATTGTGGTTGAAAAACGCAATGCCCTGAAAAGTTGGACGATTTTGCTCGCCATCATGACTTTTGCCCTGAGCTTATTAGGAACCTTCCTCGTGCGTTCCGGTGTTTTAACCTCGGTTCATGCTTTCGCAAGTGATCCGGATCGAGGGGTGTTTATTCTGATCCTTCTATTGATCGCGGTGGGAGGCTCTTTGTTGCTTTTTGCCGTGCGAGGCTCTCAACTCAAAAGCAATAACATCTTTGCTGCAACATCGAGAGAAAGTGGGTTGGTTTTCAACAACTTATTGCTTAGTGCTGCAACGGGAACCGTTTTATTGGGAACACTTTATCCTCTTTTTGTCGACGTCCTGAATGCGGGTAAGGTCTCCGTCGGAGCGCCGTTCTTTAACTTGACCTTTATCCCTATGATGGTGCCCCTGTTGGTCTTAATGACTTTTGGGCCCATGCTGACCTGGAAACGGGGGCGTTTAAAAGCGTCTTTGTTCAAGCTCAGATGGGTAGCGGCAGTTGCCATGGTTGCCGGTGCTGTTTCTTGGGTTTTGACGCCAGATGGCGGGTCGTTAACAGCCCTAGGCTTTGCTCTGGCTGTGGGCTTGTTTTCCAGCACAACTTTAGAGTTCCTGAATCGAATTGAAGGTTTCCAAGGTTCGGTTACTTCAACATTAAAGCGGGTCGCTAATCTACCAAGGTCTGCTTACGGCATGACGGCGGCCCACCTTGGCGTTGCCATTATTGTGGCTGGGATTACAGGGGCCTCCATGTGGCAGATTGAAAGTATCCAGTCCTTGAAGTTAGGCGAAAGTGTTGCAGTTGCAGGATATGATTTTAGGCTGGAAAGCGTTGAGGAAAAACAAGGCCCCAATTACACGGCTCAACGGGGAAAGTTCTTTGTCAGCAAAGACGGTGAGAAAATCACTATCCTTGAACCAGAAAAAAGAACCTATCCGGTTGAAGGCATGCCCACTACTGAAGCTGCTATCAAATCCAATTGGTTTGGCGATCTCTACGCCGTTGTTGGGGGCAAGGCTGAGAACGGTGGCTGGGTCACCAGAATTTACTATAAACCCTTGCTTCCTTGGCTTTGGGTTGGGGGCTTGATGCTGGCACTTGGCGGTCTACTTTCCTTATCAGATCGACGGTTCCGCCTTGGTGTGCCAGCAAGAAAGAGCAAACAATCTGTCACTGACGAAACAGAAGTTTCAACCCAAGTTCAGGAGGGTTAAGCATGGTTCGCATTATTGCAGTGTTTGTTATTTTTCTGACGTCTTTACCAGCTTATGCGGTCAACCCGGATGAAGTCCTAGCTGATCCGGTTTTGGAAATTCGCGCCAGAGATATCAGCCAAAATTTGAGATGTTTGGTTTGTCAGAATCAGTCTATCGATGATTCAGATGCCGACCTGGCAAAAGATTTGCGGGTTCTGGTTCGGGAACGACTAGTTTTTGGTGACAGTGATGATGAAGTAATCAATTTTGTCGTCGATCGCTACGGTGATTTTGTCCTGCTTAAACCACCCTTTAAGATGGTGACCTATGCTCTGTGGTTTGGGCCCGTTCTGTTGTTTTTGATCGCCGTTTTCGCTGGTTATAGAATTCTTCGGCGAAGGGAGGGAGGGTTTGAAATAGAGAATGATACCCTATCTCTCGATGAAAAAATAAAACTAAAAAAAATGAAAAAAGAGGCACTGAGTTAAATGATGACTTATTGGATTGTTGGTGTCTTAATCAGCCTGATTGTTGCTGTGGTTTTGGTTTTACCGCTTATAAGACGCCCCAAAGAACTGCTCCCTCGAATGGCTTATGATGCTAAAGTTTATAGCCATCAGTTGTCCGAGGTTGAAAACGATATTCAGCGGGGTTTGATAACAGAAGAAGAATCTGAATGCGCAAGGATTGAAATTCAACGCAGGCTTCTAAAAACTCCAAAAACTAAAGAACATGGGGAGACAAGTGAGCTTGGCCATGGTCTCCGCCGAACAGTTATAGCCTTGAGCATTGTTACCATTTCACTCGGATCAATGGGGATTTATTGGCAGTTGGGTGCACGTGGATTGCCCGATGCTCCTTATGCTTCCAGAGGAGTCGAGCTTGAAAGAGCTGAACAATCTCAACAGATATTAAAAATGGTCGAACGGCTCGCCGTTCGCTTGGAAGAAAACCCTAACAATGCAAAAGGGTGGGGCATGTTGGCACGTTCTTACCGTGTCCTCGACCGCCTTGAAGAGAGTGCAAATGCCTATGCGAGAGCCTATGAGTTGGATGGTACAAATCTCGATTTAGCTCTCGATTACGGAGAGGTTTTGGTGTTCATCGAACAGGGCTACGTGCCCCCCAAAGCTCGGGCCATCTTTAAATCGGTTCTCGCCAGTGACCCCAAGAATTTTAAGGCCCGGTTTTATGTTGGAATGGCTTTTGCAGAAACGACCGCTGAGCTCCCCAAGGCGATTGCTCTCTGGGAAGGTCTCGTAGCTGATTCTCCGGTAGGGAGTCCTTGGATACCAAGCCTGAAAGAACATTTGAAGCAAGCTCGTGAAGCTGCAGCAAAAAGCAAATTGTAAAGGCATTATATACGGGAAAAAAGTGTAACAAAGTTTGTCAGCTTGCTCCTTTGTCACACTTTGTCATCGGCAGTTAAAACAAAGACAAATTTCAGAAAAATCTTTCAACGAGAATGAGTGGGATACAGGACCAGAAGGGTCCCTCTAATTTTATTCAGGAATTTAAATGAAAAATTATTTTGCCGCTTTATCGGCCCTTTTATTTGCCGGAACATCACTTGTTACAGCAACCCCAGCAATTGCAGAAACCCCACATTATCAAAGCCAGCTCCAGCGTATAAACAGCTACCTTTTTTTACCTGATGAGACTAAAAAATTTCGCGTTGCAGCTTATGAGGGAATTTTTACCGTTTCTGAAAACGGCGTAATTGAAAAAATTTCAAAAAATTCCGGTGCTCTCGTTGAGGTTGCTCAACACCCCACAATCCCCAACCTTTTCATTGGTAGTGGTTTTAAGGGGAAATCGGAAAAACTTGGCGTCATTCGTTCAAAAGACGGTGGAAAAAGCTGGGCTAAGATTTCCAACGGAGATGGTGAAGCAGTGGTCTTTACCGCCATTGATTTTAGTCAGAGCAACCCGGATGTTGTTTATGGAGCTGAGCCAGAGCAACTTCAAAAAAGTGAAGACGGCGGTTTAACTTGGAAAAAAATTGGAAAATTTCCAGCACCTATGTTTGATCTTGCGGTCTCCAAGAGCAACCCCGGAACCATCTTTGCGGCGACACGTAATGGCCTCTATGTGAGCCGTGATAGTGGCAAGAAATGGAAACTGGACCATGCCGAAGGCAAGTCGGTCACCATGATCTCTGTGACTTCTTCTGGAAAACGATATGCCTTTGTTTATCAAGTTGGATTAGTCGTTGCCGAACCAGGTAGCTCGACTTGGACGACAATATCAAGTGATTATAGTGGACGGGCCTTGATGGAGTTTGCCATCAGTCCTTCCAATCCAAATCTTTGGCTTGCTTCCTCTGATACGGGGGCTGGGTTTGTCAGCAAGGACCAAGGGAAGACCTGGAAGAGCTATGAAGGCCAACTCACGGCTACGCCTGAACGCATTGCTCTTGGAAAAAAGCTTTACGATGACAATTGTCAGGCTTGCCACGGCGTGAAGGGGGTGGGTGAAAAACCCGAAGATCCTGACGCGGTGGATGAGGACGGTTTGTTTCTAGCTCCAGCATTGAATGATGACGCCCACGGATGGCACCACCCGGACGATCAATTGGTCCAAACTATCCTAAATGGTTCTCCTCGAAATAAGCGGATGTTGCCTTGGAAGGATAACGGTCTTTCTGAAGGCGACGCACGCGATGTGGTGACTTATATCAAAAGTCTATGGAGCTTCGGCAGCCTCGCTTGCCAAGGACCGCGCCACATGAGCTGTATGCGTTGAGGAAAGAGACCGTTAATGATTGAGATCGCAGGCATCGGAATTCTTTCAGCGTTCATTGCGGGCGTTGTTTCCTTTCTTTCTCCGTGTGTCCTCCCCATGGTTCCTGGTTATGTATCTTATGTGGCCGGGAAATCCTTGGAAGAAGTGAGGGATTCTCAATCCATAAGAACCCGGCTTGAAATATTGTGGATGAGCTTCAGTTTTGTTTTAGGTTTCTCAACTGTCTTCATCGCCCTTGGTGCTGGAGCCTCCGCCATGGGTAGCTATCTGCTGGCTTTCCGTTACGAGGCCAGCATTATCGCTGGTGTGATTATCGTCATATTTGGTCTGCAGCTTATGGGGCTGTTGAAACTTGGGTGGCTAAGCCGGGATACCCGGTTCAACGTTGATTTGTCCAATGGTACCCCAATGGGTGCCTTTGGTCTTGGAACGGCCTTTGCCTTTGGTTGGACTCCCTGTATTGGCCCCATTCTTGGTGCAATTCTCACTGTTAGCGCAGCATCGGCAACTGTTGATCAAGGGGTTATTCTCCTTTCCATCTATTCTCTCGGATTGGCTGTGCCCTTCTTGTTGGTCGCTCTATTCACGAAGTCTTTCATGGATCGTATGCGTGGCTTTGGCGGATGGGGGCGCGCCCTGCATCGGGGCTCCGGAGGCATCTTGGTCTTGGTTGGTGTCGCCATGGCAACGGGATATCTCACCACCGTCAGCACATGGATGCTTGAAAAAGCACCTTTTTTCCAGGAACTGATCTTATGAAAGCACTGGGACGTCAAATCGGATTGTTTCAACTTCTTTGGTTAGCCCCAATCCTAACCTTATTGGTGACAGATGCTGCTGCCCAGGAGCAAGAAACAGGAGAAGCGATCTATTTTCGATCTTGTGCCCTTTGTCACGGCGGAGAAGGAGAGGGAGCCATGCCGGATATCCCAGACCTCACTAAACCAGAAGGGCCACTGAGTAAATCGACAGACACCTTAGTGAAAACGGTGGTTGAGGGTGTGGAACGGCCCGACTTGCCTACACCTATGCCGCCATTTGGTGGGGATGAGACCCTGACCGAAAAAGACCTCTACAAAGTTTTGACGTTCATGAAACAAAACCTCGTGAACTAATATGAAGGAGACGACTAAAATGCTTAAAGCTCTCATTCCCGTGTCGATTGCCGCCTGTCTGATTTCTGGTATGGCTCTCGCTAAGCCTGTCATTTACGTGGCGGCGGGATCAGCCAATAAAATTCTCGCCATTGACCCAGAAACCAATAAGGTTGTGCAGGAGATTGAAGGAGTTGAAAATCCCCACGCCTTGGTGACGACACCAGATGGTGAATATGTCATTTCTGGTAGTTTGAAAGAAAAGAAGGTCGGGGATAAAACGGAGTCAACGATCTACATTGTTCACCCCGTTCATGGCCATGTTATGTCTACCCTGAAAGCCGAGGGGATGATCCATCACCAGACCATCACCCCTGATGGAAACCAAGTAATTTCTACTCACCCGACCAAGGGGAGCATAAGTTTAGCTAACCTGGAAACCAGCGAGGTGAAAAGCCTTAAAACCGGACCAGGGCCTAACTATACGATCATTACAAAAGACGGCAAAACGGCTTATGTGAGCAACACCGGCAATGGCACTATAAGTGAAATTGATTTGGCTGCATGGAAGGTCGCCCGAGTACTCAAGAGCGGGCCCGGACCAGAACATCTGGCCATATCTTTAGATGAGAAAACGCTTTACGCCATCAATGCCCGTGTAGGTACTGTTTCTACAGTTTCGGTTAAGACAGGTGAGGTTGGCAAAGTCTTTGAAATAGGAAAAGCGGCCCATGGCCTGGATATTTCAGAAGATGGAAAACAGATTTTTGCCACTAGTAAAAAAAGTGATCTTCTCGTTGCAACCGACCTCAAAACAGGGGGCCAGCGAAAATTAAAATTATCTCCCGCTCCTTACCATCTTGAGGTCATCAAAGGGACTGGAAAAATCTATGTCTCAAGCCGTAAACAACCCAAAATTTGGATGGTTGACCAGCAAACCCTTAAACTGGAGGGCGAAATTGCCATTGTTGGAGAGGGGCACCAAATGGCCCTCGGGGAGCAATGATCTTGAAACATTCACCTAAAGCTGCGGCAATTGGTAGCCAAGAAATTCTCCGAATTATGGTTCTTGGATTCTTGGCTATGCTTACAGTTGTCGCTCTATATGTAAGCCAAGCCCGCGCAGAAACTCTCCCGAAGGCTTCTGCTCAAATGACAGAAGTGGTTCGTGAAATTTTGCTCAAAAACCCGGAAATTGTGGTGCAAGCGCTTCAGGCTTTTGAAGCCAAACAAAAGGCGGCGCAAGACCATATTGTCCAAAAAACCTTAACGGAAGAGGGTAAAGATGTTTTTGCGCATCCCGATGATCCGATTGCAGGAAATCCCAACGGCGATATTACTCTCGTAGAGTTTTTTGATTATCGCTGCCCATACTGCAAACAGGTTCACAAAACAGTCCAAAAATTGATCAAAGAAGACGGAAATCTCAAATACGTTTTTAAAGAATTCCCCATATTGGGGCCTGCTTCCACCTTCGCCGCTCGTGCCGCCTTGGCTGCGCGCCCACAAAGCAAATATGTTGCCTTCAGCAATGCTTTGATGGAGGCCAAAGGCAGTTATTCGAAAGGGCAGGTGTTTGGCATTGCCAAGGAGGTCGGTATCGATGTTGATCTGCTGAAAAAGGAGATGAAAGATAACCTAGAAGCAATCGACAAGGTGATTGACCGAAATATTCGTCTCGCCCAAAAGCTCAACATTACCGGAACCCCTGCTTTCATTGTCGGCGGCAACGTAATTCGAGGTGCAGTGAGCTACGACACTCTAAAGAGGGTGATAACAGATACACGAGATTTCTATAAAAATGGAATGCCAAAATGAACATAAAAGAGAAACTTCCTCCTATCATCATCGGCCTGTTTTTGATCGGTGGCATTGGGATTTTCGTCTCTAAATTTTTTAGCTCGGACGCCGGGGCAACGATTGTAGACGTCAAAATACCGAAGCTGTCAGAATTGGCTGAGACAGGTAAGAAAAATTTTGATGCAAACTGCGCTCAATGCCATGGCGAAAACGGGTCCGGTAGCGACCAAGGTCCGCCTCTTATTCATAATATTTATAACCCAGGCCATCATGCAGATGCGGCCTTTTATATGGCAGCGAAGCGTGGGGTAAATCGGCATCATTGGAGTTTTGGTGACATGCCGCCACAGCCTCAGGTGAAAGAAAAAGAGATGAAGGTAATTGTTCAATATGTCCGTGAAGTCCAGCGGGCCAACGGCATATATTTCAAAGAGCATAACATGTAGCGGGGGGCACCTCTTCGTTTGATTGCTCTTGACGCTCAGCAATTATGTTTTATCGGAAAAGGAAATACGTGATGGAACAGGATGACTTATTTAAAACTCTGAATATTTCTGCTTCAGGTATGAAAGCCCAGGGAACTAGACTTCGGGTAATTGCTGAGAATATGGCCAACGTGAACTCTCTGCCGACTAAGTTCGGAGATGACCCTTACCAGCGGAAGGTAATGATTTTTAAAAATAGGCTCAATCGCGAACTGGGTGCTAAAACCGTTTCAGTTGATAAAATAAGGCCAGACAAATCTGATTTCGGTAAAAAATTTGCCCCAAGTCATCCGGCGGCCAACGCTGAAGGCTACGTTTTGACCCCTAATGTCAATGGTCTCGTCGAAGCCATGGACATGAAAGAAGCCCAGCGCTCTTATGAAGCCAATGTCAACGTTATTAGATTAACCAAGGAAATGATCGGTGATACGATTGGTTTGCTTCGGTAAAGTAATATTTTTAACAAAAATATCCTTGATATATGAACCCTTTGAAATCTCAGTCAGTTAGAATATATAACGATAATAGCCACTCTATCTGACTTGTCTGGATAATCGCCAGTCCCGTATATTGAGGTTGGGTCGCCACGCTTCACAAACCGCCATTCGTTTTCTACTTTGAATAATCCGCCCTTTATAGGCGAGTGATTTTTTTTGGGGGAAATATTACTCTATTGATCTAGATTAAGCATGTGATTGGCTTGATAAGAATATCGTTTTAATTTCAACTATTTGCACATTGCTAATATGACAAGCTCCCTCGCAATCGGCTTGGGTAATTCACTTAAAAACAATTAAAAGTGTAGTCATGATTTTTATTATGTGCTGTGATGTCAATAATCATCTCTCGTCCTATATCATAGAGCAAATTAAAATGCCTGATACTGCAAAACCAACACTGACACTCGACATTTTGACGATTGATACTTTGTTTGCGGCCCTCTTGAACGGGAGTTCTATTACAGTTGGAGGGGGAGATGGAGAGCAAGTATTAATCGAAAACAATATGACGAAGAGAATGTTATATTGGTACTGGCAACATCGAACTGTATGGGCAGGGAACTCGAAAAGGGAACAGGCTATAGCTCTTGTAGAGGCTGCGCAAACCCAAGGTCAAAACACCCTTATTGAGACCGAAGAAGCGCGTTTAGGGGCTGGTCGCCGATATACTCTTAGCCGTATTGATGCCCACCGCTTCGCTGGAGTTCAACGATTTGCCTCAGAGAAAAATCCACCAGACCGCTTTACCTATTTGGTGGAGCGTAAGGCTAACCTTTTTGAAGGCCGTAATGGTTCCGGCAAAACATCTCTTTTAAACCTTTTGGTTTGGTGCTTAACCGGCAAACTTTTTCGATCGCAACGCCCTCCGGAAGCAATGAACGCAGGGGTAGATATTCTGCGGAATCTCATAGGGGGAGAGGGAGAAGAACCCTCTGAGCAGTTTATGACCATGGCTTCTGTTACTCCACTTCCTAGGGACTGGGAACTGGCAGGAGAAGAACACGAAGATCTACCCATCGATACTTGGGTTAAGCTGACTTTTAAAGATGAAGACGGTCGGAAATATGTGATCAAGAGAACTTTGTCACGCGGTGCTAGAGGGAAAATTCAAGAAAGAGTGACCGGTCTTGGTGCTCTAGACCTGGATGGAAAAGCTGTCCAAGTGGGTACGCTTATGCCGGGGCTGCTTCCCTATATCCGCCTCGGCTCAGAAAGCGATATGGGTAAGGCGGTTGCTGAACTCACAGGTTTGAACGAATTGGTGGCTCTTTCTAAGCACGCAGGAAAAACGCAAGCCAAGATCTCCAAGGACTTGGTTAAGGGCAAGAAAAGGGAAATCGAAGGCGTAGAGGAGCGATTTGAAGAATATCGCCAAATGGCAATTAAAAACCTTGGCGAATTTGACCAGTTGAAGGAATTGGATTTCCCTTCTTTAAGTATTGAAAACCCCAAAGGGGGATTGACGGCAGCAAAGGAGAAAATTGAGTCGGCCCTATCAGTTCTATTCGGTGATGCGAAAAGCATTCTCGGAATGACCTTCGACCCCACCTCCTCTCAGTCTCGTAAAGAGGTAGGAATTATGGCGGCTCAAGCCCTTGGGGCTATATCCCCAAGCTCTCTGGCTGGGTTGGCAAGCGCCAGCCGCCTAGCAACGTTAGGGAATCTGACCGAAGAGGAAATTGGAACTGTACGTGCACGAATTCAAGAATTAAAACGGGTAGCGGCCGAATTTTTGGCCCTCTCTCAAAATCCAGAACAATCGTCTAGGTTGCGCCTCTACGCTCTAATCGGTAAGTGGGGCCACACAGCGCACTCTCAAGATGCTGAATTTCAAGATTGCCCTACTTGTGCGGAGACCTTAGATGGGAAATTAGACCCAGTGACAAAAAGGCCAGTTCGTGATCATTTAAGAGAAGCGATTTCTTCGGAAAAAGATTATTTGGCCCAACAATTGATTGAATGGGCAACGAATACCCGAGGAGAGTTAATAAACATATTATGTGATGCGCTAAGAGGGGAATGCGAAAGGAAGCTCCCACCGAAACCCGTTGACTTGATCTTTGAAGCACTCAGTAACGAGTTGTTTCTAGCTGATTGCTTTCGTGGTGTTCTCTCACCCATAAAGACGATTGCAGAAAAGCTGTGCAGAGAACACTTTTCAGAATTGCCAAAATTCCAGGAGCCGCCTTCAGAATTAATTCCTGGTTGCGCTGGCACACAATTACAAGAAACCGTGGATAGGCTTGTCAGAGCCATTGCCTTTGCAGAATGGCGGATCTGTAACGGCACTGAATGCAAATTGGCATTTAAGCGTATTATTGGATGGAAGAACGATGGGAACTCCGAGCAACCTAATGAGGTAGCAGGTTCGCCTTGCTTGACTGTATATCTCGAAAACTTACGTTCTATCTCCGAGTCTACCGTCCCCATTGAAGATGCAGTTTCCCGCTGTCTGGACATGGAAAATCAATTGAACGTCCACGACGATTTACAAGCGGGTTTGGCAAACATGAAAATTGCTGCGGAAGCTTTGCCTCCAATCATTGGGCTTGGTGAACTGGCTGAGAGGCAAGTTGATGCTCTACGACAAACTCTTCATCAAAAAACATTGGATTGGCAGGACAAAATTTATCGATCTGCATCGAAGATTGCACCGACCTTGAAGGAGTCAACGGTTGATGCAAAAGGCCAGCTCGGCTTCCAATCCGAGACCCAAGGTTTCGCAACTTCGTCGGAACACATTAGCAATTCCTCAGCCTTTAGGGCCAATCTTCTAGGGTTCTTCCTAGCTTTTTGGGAGCATTATCTCAATCATAGAGGCGGTTTGAATCTATTAATTCTCGACGATCCTCACGAACTGCTTGACCCTGAAAATAGAGAAAAGCTTGCGAATGCCATTCCCCAACTGCTGAAAATTGGGTGCCAACCATTGATCACCACTAATGATTCAGCGTTTGCCAAATTAACGGCACTCGGATTTAAGCGCCTCGGTCTTGGAGCGGATCTAGATCATCGGTCTATCCATGCTATTAACAGATTGCGTTCCTGCATTGACTTACCGATTTCTGCTGATTTATTGGAAAAAAAGAGAAAAACCTTTTCTGCCAATGAAGACGATGATACGGCAGCTCTGGATTACGCCAATCAGTTTAGGATTCATGTTGAGGCCCGATTGGCAGATTTGTTCGAGAATCCGGCAACAGATGGCCTCGACCTTCATACTTTCTCTAATTATTTGAGTAAGGTACGTGCTTTGGCCGGGTCACCACCTAGCGATTTATTCGAATCAAAGGTGTTTAGAAATTTCCTGAATGATGATGCCCTCAAAGATGGATCGAATTGTATCCGCATTTTGAACCAGGCCCATCATGCCGATGCAGGGTTGGTTACTTACATGCAGGTCGATGAAGTAAAAGACGATCTCAAACGCATTCTCAAGTTGGTCAACGATATACACGAGGAATATCGGCGATGGTGCAAACGAGAAAAACTAGAGCAGATGACAACTGTTGTTCGGCTGCCAACAGGGAGAAAGTTGTTGGACAAAGACGTCGAGTGTATCCCTGATTTGGCAGCTTTTGCTGTTGGTCCCTCTGGTGGAGAAGGTGATGAATTTGTAGAACCTGTGCCCAAATCTTGGTTTGAAGGGAAATCTCTTTTCGCTCTCAAGGCTCACAACATGGGGTTTGCAGCAAAATCCAAGTCGATATTGATAGTTAATAGTGATGAGGATTTTGTAGAGGATGGCCGATGGGCCGTGGTGCTCACGGGACAGCAAATCTTTGTTCGGCGAGTACTTAGAGACCCTAATCGGGAAGATATGATTTTTCTGTCTTCTGAAACGGAAAACCCACTTCATCGGGCTCCGCCAATGAGTTTCAAGCCTCATGAAATCAAGTTGTTGAAGGTAGTCGGGGTGCTTTTTAACTCTCAGCCTTTGTCCGTGAGACCAGAAAGAAGTAATGAGGCTGTAGAAATAGAGGAAACTACCATTTTAAATCAAGTTGAAATCGGCTTTAAAGTTAGAAGAGACAGTGCGGTACCGTTTGCACTTCCTAACCAAACAGTTTTAGGAGGGGAGAAGATTATGATCGACGACCTTTCTCGGAACAAAGAAGAGATCATTGCGGCACGCTTAGAAGATGGTAGCCCCGTTCTCAAGAGGGTTGGGAACCCCGTTCCTGGTCTTGAAGGAACGATACTGATGGAATCTGTTGGGGGACTTGGGGCGTCAGCCATCGTTAGAACAAAACCGTCATCATCAGTCCCTTCCGAAATCCCACTCATCGTAGATGCAAGACGGGTTATCGGTGTTCTATACACATAAGCAGGCCGCTTGAATGTGACGCATCAAGCTTCGGTACTAATAGTTCCCGTAACACTCCCTTTGTTTTTCCAAAAAACTTAAAATAACACTTCACTTCTCCTAACAGACTGATTTATGGTGTCTTTGGAGCTGGTACGCACAGCTCTGGGGCTTAGTAACCTCTACACTAGCGGTCGATATCGACCGTGATGATATCCTTGACCTCTTTGGTCGGGGAGCTTGCGACGTATGTCCAGGTTCTCCGAACTAAAGGTCGTAGGGACCACCTAGTGTTGGTTTACTAACTCCCCGATCACCAGAGATCATTTGAGTTTACCTTGCGGGGGCGCACCGCAAGCTCTGAACTCGTTTAAGGGAGTTATTTATGTTTCAAATAAACGATACCTTGCGTGAGTATTTGCGACAGGAGAGGGGGAAACTCCGTCCGGTGCTCCCTAAACGGTATGATGCCCGGTATGCCGAGTTTGAAATGTGGGTGCCGGAGTTTGAGTTCCGTTTGTTTGTGAAAACGGGGGCTAATATCAAAGACGAGCCACCTTTGGACTGGGGAGTTGAGAAAGGGCTGGAAGCTAATGTGGCCTGGCTCTATTGGTTTGCGGCACAACACGAAAAAAATCAAATCAGTAGGCGGGACGATGCCCGTGAAATCGGGTGGCAGTATCTCTTATCCCTAGATGGGGATAAGGCAGACAAAGAACAGTGGATTGCTGAAGATCCACGCCTCCCTTACCGCTGTGGTACTATCCTTATGGGTGCGAGTAAGGAAGAGTGCGCCGGGTGGAATGAGGGGTGGGACTTCCAGGAGCGCCTTTGGCTGGTTTGGTACGCTATCAAAGCCGATTGGGGCGAAGACAATCTTTGGCAAAAAGCCAACTCCGCTGGTCATAGGGGCCTTTCTTCAATCGGTTATAAAACCTCGCGCACAGAAGCCTATACACCCGGGTTTAACGGTGTTCTGGTCGCCGATGATCAAACCAAAGAAGCCATTCTTAAAATTCAAAAAGAGCATCAGCAAGAAATTATTGCAGCCAAGGGGAGGGGGCCTTCTCTTTTTGAACGGTTGACCAAAGCAATACCAACCGATTCACCCAAGCCATGGACTTTAGCCGAATATGAAGCCGCCTATTGTGGACAAGAGGGGTAAGAATATGAAAAAAATAATGTGGGCTGTTACTCTTTCCTTTGTTCTTGTGGGAAATGCCAATGCTGGTGTATGGGACTCTTTTAAGAACACAGTTTCTAAGATGATCTCAGGTAGCGGAACGGATGTCTTTGAGATCAGTTTTGAGCTTTTAGATCTTGATAATAAACCCATGAAGGCCCTTCCAAAAGATCCTCCCCGTGAAATGGCTTCTTTGTGGCAACAACTCCATGGTCACAAGTTTCGATGTGATCTCAGAAAAGAAGAGACGCGTTTCTGTTCTTTAGTACTTGAGGGAGTTGTCAGAGATACGACCGCCATGTCAGTCAGTCAGTTTTTCAAGAACTTTGAGTTTGAGCTCATTGTCAAAGGTTTTGAGAGAGCTCCTGATGAGTATGAAATCTTTTTTAAGAGTGATATGGAAGGAGTTACGTTTCGCAAATATGGCAACATACGTGTGGGCGTTGGAGGGTTCGGGAAAAGTATTGGTGGGGTAGGTGCTCGTCTTAAACTTACTCATTATTCGCCATATTTTTCTAAAAAGGAACCCTATCATACGACAAGAGAAAAGCTTCTTAAACCTGAAGAACCTGTTCCTTTGCTGCGTTTAATGTTTAAAGATGAAAAAATATTTGGAATGAGAGTGATGGCCCGATTTAAAGAAATCGATCCATGATTATTCTTAATAAGAATTATAAAATGTCATTTATCATAGATTCCTCATGCTGGCGGCGCCTGGAACAGGGGGGTAAGCTGTAATGTCTCACGCTAAAAAACAGAGACCAAACCCACAACCAAGTGGAAACGAGAATGCGACCTCTAGGAGGTTAACCGAATCAGAGATTGAAGCTCGACGGAAACTTGCAAAGGATATTGCAAAGGAATACCCGGAAATACGCAAACAGGTTATATAGTGTTTTAGCTTAACAATTTTCTGCTAATATATCATCTAGCGATTTTTCTGAGAACATTCTCCGCCTTTTGATAAT
>CBDULT010000003.1:0-236199 GCA_965368165.1 uncultured Thalassospiraceae bacterium
TCGGCTTGGGCTAATGACCGGGTTTGGACCATGGAAGAACTCATGCCGGGCGTTAAAGAAGAGTTGGTTGAGAAAACGTTCATGACCTATGAACTGAAAATTGACGGTCATCGCTATATGGGGCCCTATTTTTGGTTGGATAATAATAGAATTCTACTCCAACGCTGGGTTAAGGATGATGAACTCAAACCTGGGCAAAGACAATTAGCCCTATATATTTGGACGGTGGGAAAGGGTACGGAGTATTATTCTCCGGTCTTAGCGCCCACGCACTCCTCTAAATCTGGTGCGCTTTCATATTGCTCAGCCAATGGAAATGTTTTTCGAATTGTCGAGCTCGGTCGGAAAACGCTGTCTTATGCATTTGGGCCTGTAGGCAAAGAAAAAATTTTTAAAGAAAAGGTGTTTGAGCCCCTAACCAATCCTAACAGTAGTCGTGTTTTTAATCGCCGAGAATGCAAATTTGTTGATCGAAACGAAATGCCTGGGGAAGGGGAGCTTCGCGGACTGAACGGTCAAGTCGGATACTACGAGGTAGAAAAGATATCAAAGAATAAAAAAATAACTACTTTCAAGGATGCGGACGGTGATCAAGTATCCGTTTTTGATTTTTCTAAATACCAAACCGATAAAAGCCTGGAAGTAACTCCTTATTACTATTCAAAATGGTCTGGGGCATATATTTTTGTTGATCGAATATATAGAAAAAAGACCTACAAACCGAATAAGGGAGTGGAATACCTCTTTCTTCTAGAGGGTTTGAAAAACATAAGATTGTATGAACTTCCTATGGAGGGGCACTACATTCCAAGAGGTAAATTTACCGGTTCTTTCAACTACACTAAAAACGGAATATTCATTATAGATTCGAATGCCTACTATAATTTCCTCTATTTCTCAAAATATAAAAGACATGCTCCCCGCTATTTTTGCCGTGAAGATAGCCTCTGTTACATACATGGCATTTCCCTAACTCCCCCCCCTGGGGGCGGGGGGGATGTATCGCCTAATGGATGTAGATTAGCCTTTGGGGGGTGCGCTAAAGAGTATTTTCCAGATGGTCGGGTTGAAGGCGATGAACGGACATTTGTTGTCGATGTTTGTGATGACGACATGGATACGTTGGGTGGGAACTCTTCCGCAAAGAAAAGCGGAGGGGGATGATCTTGAGAAAACGGCTAAATCCCCTCATTCTGATTTTTGCCGTCATTTTGGCGGCAGGCCTATCGCCGACTCAATCTAGGGGGGCGGAAGGAAAACCGATCGACTACAAAATTATCCATAGGCCTCAAGACTTGGCCCTTGATGCCAGTACATCCGTCGTCTGGCTCGATAACGACAGGGTCATGTTACGGGCATATAAGCCAGGCGGTGCGGACAAAGATGGAAAATACCATCACGCCTTATATATTTGGACAATCGGTAAGGATAAGGTCGAATTTTACGACGATGATGATCGGCAATTCATCCTTGATAGTGGTAGCCCAAAATTATGTTATGCCGAGGGAAAGCTCCTTAGGCCCCGCACCTCAACTTTGGGTGAAGTTGCTTATCTTTATGGGCCTTTAGGTGGGGAAAAGTTAGAAGCGCATGAAAGACCTAATTGGGAGAGAGAGCCCAACAAAATGAATCAAAGGGGTCTGAATCAAAGGGGTCATGAATCAAAGGGGTCAGAGTTGTATGATTTGCTATTCTCTTTCCCTCACGCTATAATCCCCTTTGATCCCACGCTTTTCCGTTGGGCAAAAGTTGGGCAGGTTTATATTTGTGAAATTATTGATGAGAAGGTTAGAGTTAATTTTATTTAACTTTATCAATATATTAGCCCCAATAAAAAATTGGTATCCCGTAGGGGATTTGAACCCCTGTTACCGCCGTGAGAGGGCAGCGTCCTAGGCCACTAGACGAACGGGACATGGTGGCGAGCGTTTTTGCGCTTGAGGCTTGATGTAGCGGATGGGTGCGTGACGATCAAGTTTTATTATGCGGCGGCTTTGGCTGTTAGGATAAAGCTGTCGATGTCTTCTTCTTTACTATCAAAAGCGGTGACCAGTCGGTAGAGGTCTTTATTGTCTCCCGGCCATTGGTAAAAATTGAAGCCTTTATCCGTCAATGCCTTGTGAATGGGTGTTGGCATGACGACAAAAATTTCATTGGCTTCAACGGGGGATGTTACCTGACAGCTCTCAATGGCTGCGAGCCCTTGGCTTAGTTTCGTTGCCATCGCATTAGCATGACGGGCATTGTTGAGCCATAGGTTGTCCGTAAGGTAAGCATTCCATTGAGCCGCAATGAACCGCATTTTGGAAAAGAGCTGTCCCCCTCGTTTGCGTCGTCTACCAAATTGTTCTGCCAGGATTTTGTCAAAGAAGATAACCGACTCAGCCCCCATGGCCCCATTCTTGGTAGCCCCAAAAGTAAGGACATCGACCCCTTGCTTCCAGGTGAGCTCGGCAGGGCTTGCTCCAGTACTGGCGACGGCATTGGCAAAGCGGGCACCATCCATGTGGACTTTCATATTATGACTATGAGCCATGTCACAAATGGCCTTGATTTTTTCACGGCTGTAGACCGCACCAAACTCGGTCGATTGCGTGAGGCTTACTGCCGAGGGGAGGACTTGATGGACTGAACCTCGATTGTTGGCAACGGCTGCTTCAATGCGTTTAGGTGTAATCTTGCCGTAATCTCCCTCCAGACCAATCAGTTTTGCTCCACCGGTATAGAACTCAGGTGCCCCTGTCTCATCATAGGCAATATGGGAGTCTTTATGGCAAAGGACGGCTCCATAGGGAGGGGTCACTGTTGAAAGGGCAAGGCTGTTGGCGGCGGTTCCTGTGCCAATGAGATAAACGGTGGCATCGGTTTCAAACAGGCTTGCTAGGTGTTTTTCAGCTTCCTGGGTGTATTCATCGGCACCATAAGGCATGGCATTCCCTTGGTTTGCTTCTGAAATCGCGGCGAGAATTTGGGGAGATATACCTGTTGTATTGTCGCTGCAGAAGTTCATTGCTCTTGCCTTAATTCAATAGAATGAAATGCATGGCCGTCGCTTTCTAAAGAGAAAGCTTTGACCGTGTTTGTTTTACCTTTTTCTACCCCGATGATGACCCATGTCATTTCCGGGTCAAGGGCCATTTTAAGGTCTGTTTCTGAGGGCAGGGGGGGGTGATCAGGGTGAGAATGGTAATGTCCGATAATCGCTTCAGGCTTTTCTCGTAGATGACGCATTAGCTCGAATTGTAATCTGGGATCGACTTCAAAACGCTTGGTCGCATCCTCTGTCCGCATATTGGGTGAGGGGACCACACGGGTGACGGTAATCCCCCCCTCTTTACCCCTTATCCCAACTAAGAGGCCGCAGCATTCAAGCGGATAAGCTTCTTCAGCCTCACTTTCCAGGAGGTCGTAGAGTTGTGGAGGGAAGGTGATCATGGGGCTGTCTGGAGGTTAAGGGTTCCAAGGACGCCTCCTGAGTTCATATCAACGATAACCAACTCTTGATGTCCGTCAGCTTTTTCAATGCGCAGGATCAGGCGTTGGGCTTCTGCCGTTACAGATGAAAGCTTGTCCCCAGCTTGTAAATGGACAGTTTTCCGTCCAAAGCCTTGTAAGGGGGCTGTGTTCTGGGCTATAGGCGGAGTTGGTTCGGTTGAGGCAAACTCAATTTTTGTTTTGCCATCGCCTGTGAGGTCGAAAAACTTGAAGTCTGGGTTCTGTGCTTTTTGATAAAGTCCCCAAACCAGGAGTGCTAAACCAGCAACAATTAACAGGCCCATGCCGATTACCAAACCTTTTAACGCGTTCATACTTTCGTCCTTTAGTCCTTCATGAGACAATATCAGCTATGACAGATAAAACAAAACTCACAGCTACCGTCGAAGAAGTATCCAACCGGGGGCGTCTTGACAAATTTCTAGCTGAGAAACTGCCGGAGCTTTCCCGAACCAGGGTCAAGACCCTCATCCTTGAGGGGCGGGTTTCCTGCGACGGCGCGACCATAAACGACCCATCCAACCGGGTCAAATCCGGTCAACTGATTGAGGTGGATATTCCGGCAGATAAACCCGCTATTCCGGAACCCCAAGATATCCCTTTAACGGTTGTTTATGAGGACGAACACCTCATTGTTGTTGATAAGCCTGTCGGGATGGTGGTTCATCCTGCACCGGGGACACCTGATGGCACCTTGGTCAATGCCTTGCTGGCTCATTGCGGAGATAGCCTCTCCGGAATCGGGGGGGTCAAACGTCCAGGCATTGTTCACCGTATTGATAAAGATACCAGTGGCCTTATTGTGGTGGCGAAAAATGATAAAGCCCACCATGGTTTGGCAAATCAGTTCGCCGATCACTCAATAACCAGAGCTTATTATGCTGTCGTTTGGGGAGTCCCCTCCCCTCGGGAAGGCATGATTGAAGGGGATATAGGGCGCAGCCCCCATGACCGGAAAAAGATGGCGATTGTCACCCGTGGGGGAAAACCAGCTATAACCCACTATAAGGTTTTAAAGGTTCTTGGCTTGCGGGGAAGCTTAGTTGAATGTCGTCTTGAGACCGGGCGAACTCATCAAATCCGAGTCCATATGTCGAGTATTGGACATGGTTTGATTGGTGATCCCACCTATGGGCGCGGGCAGAGTCGCCACTTGAAAGGCGCCGATCAAGAGTTCAGAAAATACATTCATGACTTTAATGGGCAGGCTCTTCACGCATTTTTGATAGGTTTTTTACATCCAATTCACAACGAATATATGGAATTTGAATCTAAAAAAACAAGTAAAATCATAGAGCTGTCACAAAAATTACAGTCCGTTTAGGGCGATAATATAAATAATATATATCTTTTCTCGCGGTTGACCAAAGTTAAGTTGCGTGTTTAGAATAGTTTTAAGAAAAGTGGGGAACTAAGAAAAGCCGGGACGGAAAATAATAAAAGGGTGGGGAAACCTAAAGCTCGATAGACAAAAAGTGGAGTCTCAACAATGGCACAAGCCCAACTAGGAATCTCAGTCTCACCTGAACAAAACTTATCCCGCTACCTGCAAAGCATTCGAAAATTTCCGATGCTGACAGTTGAAAATGAATACGATTTATCCGTCAGATTTCACGACCATGGCGAACTAGACGCCGCCCATCAGATGGTTAACAGCCATTTGCGCCTTGTGGCAAAAATAGCCATGGGCTATCGAGGCTATGGCTTGCCGATTGGCGAACTTATTTCCGAAGGTAATGTTGGTATGATGCAAGCCGTTCAACGCTTTGATCATACACGAGGGTTCCGTCTAGCAACATATGCCATGTGGTGGATCCGTGCTGCTATTCAGGAGTATATCCTTCATTCGTGGTCTCTCGTGAAAATTGGTACCACGGCTTCCCAGAAAAAGTTATTTTTCAACCTGCGTAAACTTAAAGGCCAAATGCAGGCGATTGATGAAGGAGATTTATCTCCTGAGCATGTCACTAAAATTTCTTATCGTTTGAAAGTTTCCGAAGCTGATGTCATCAGCATGAACTCACGCATGGCAAGTAAGGACCATTCTCTTAATGCGCCGATGAGAGAAGAAGGGGAAGGCGAATGGATGGATTGGCTGGTAGACAATAGCGATAGCCAAGAAGAGGTCTATGCTGAAAGCGAAGAATTAGAAGGACGCCGTGCCCTCTTGCACGAAGCCATGGAAGGCCTGAAAGATAGAGAACGCTGTATCCTCACGGAACGTCGATTGAAAGATAGCCCAACGACTCTTGAGGAATTAAGTAAGGTTTATGGTATTTCCAGGGAGCGTGTTCGCCAAATTGAGGTGCGAGCCTTTGAGAAAATGCAAAAAGCGGTTCGCAATGCTGCCATTGGTCAACGCTTATCAACCGATAAGAAACACTGTCAGGAAGTTGCCTGATTATTGAGTTCAGTAAATGAGTCGTGAGAGGTAAAATTTTGGAGAGCTTTCGAGCTCTCCTTTTTTCTAGGGTGTTTTTTGATTAGGCTGACCCATTTATCTCCTTAAAATGGGAAGCCTAATTTAAGCGTTTGTTTTTGTAGCTTGAGGTGTCGCTGCTGGGGTGGCTGGTTCCTTGCTTTTTGCTTTTTCTTTTTCTGCGGACTCTTTATCAAAAAGACCAGTTTCAGCGACGGCTTCCCCCCATTCTTCGATGAGGTTCTGTTGAGTTTTTCTAAGAACCTTCATGCGTTTTTCATTCACCACCGTGAGGAAGGCCCCAATCATCGGAGGGATGGAATTAAACAATAACAAACCAAATCCGGCTGCACCGTAGATGATGAAGAGAGAAAATACATTGGCGATCATCTCAACGGCGATACCAATAGTGTTTGCTCCGCCCCAAAGATCAAACAGATAAGGAAAGAGACCAGCAAAATTTAGAGCACCAATACAGAAACTAGCGGACTTATGGTAAGATTTATCGGTTAAGAGTGAGGCAAAGGTCGGTAGGAGACCAAAAATCAAAAGGATGACTGTTGGCATGGCGACAAAGACCAGCCCGATCCCAACGGCAAAGATTGTCAGGCCTGTCCAGGAAATTCCTTTCTTGCCTCCGGTGTTTGGTTCTTTAGGTTTTTTTGCCATTATCTCAAATTGCCCTTAAACCTTTTGAACCATAAAAGTGAGGGTAACAATAATCAGCGAAAGAACAATGCCTGCGACGGCCGCTGCTTGTTCGCCTAATTGTTGGGCTCGTTCTGCTTGAGTTTCGACAGAGCGAATATCGGCAACTTCCATTTCTGTTAATTGGTACCCTGCTTTCGCTTCCTGAAAGTCTTTAAAGTCCTTATTAATACGCTCTGCATTATCAAAAAGATTGTAAAGTTCAGGTAGGCTGCCTTCTCTAACGATTTTAGGGATTTCTTTTTCAACATCTCGCCGCGTGGTTCGGCCTTGATAAACAGAAAGAGCTGGCCCCATCAAGCCGCCTGCCCAACTGGCGAGGCCTAACAATTCTTTCACTTTTAATTTCCACTGCAAAATAGCAAGAAGACTCAACATACCGAGTATTTTCACTTCAGGTTCAGTGGAAGAATATGCCTTGAGGTGCTTTTCAGTATTGTAATTGAAATGAGTAGCAATGAAGGCCGTGATATGACGATCCATCGGAGGGGTCTGAGAATCTACACGGCTCGCAGCGTTATCAAGTGCCGGAAGAAGTTCGTTAATATCTGTGACATAATCTTGAGCAATAAGAGGGCTTAAACAGTGTAAACCATTATAGGATTCATAGAGACATCTTTCGACGCCATAGCCCGGGTCAGCCGACGTTAAATATGTTTTATAACGGGCAAATTCGGTTTTTTCGTTTGAAAGGACAGCAACCGCGCCTGCTCTTGCTTCAAACCAGAGGCCAACCACGTTACAAGCAAGAGATTCGATCGCTAATTTTGCTCGGCTTTCCCTCAGGTATTCATAGGCAAAAACAGTTCCAAAACCTTCCGGCATAAAGGAAAAACCTTTGAAACGGACAGGAGATTCTGGGTCTAAAATCATGCAAATGTTAGCGATCAAAACGTCTTCGGCTTTAGTTGGGTCCGTGTGATATGTGGAGGTGATTTGGCTGGCTGTATGGATTGCATTGCCGACATCATTATCTTCTAAGCCCCGGCGCAGCCAGTTCTCCAGAGTCCCTCCCCGTATGAGTTGTAATGATTGATCCCTTAATTCGGGGACCGCCATCGCGCGAGCAAGAGGACGAAGCGTATTATATTCTTTTTTGGCAAACTTAATTGGACGTTTAGCTGTTTTTGTTCTGGTCCGTTGTGAGGGCCGTTGACGTCGACCATCCACCCAAAACTCTAGATCTTCTAAAGCCCAACGCGTAAAGACATCGTCAGTAAGGGCTCCCCGTAAAGGTTCAACCAGCTTCGGCAACATGGGTTCATCGCCAACGATAGTCCTAAACGATCCCATTTCAATCTTTAGGTCAAGGATTTCATCAGCAGTCAAATGCTCGGTGCGTTTTTTATCAAGAATCAAATGGAGGACAGTGATACCTAAAGCATAAATATCATCTGCATCGGTGCCTTTACCTCGAGCTGCACGGTGGGCCATAGACCTCTCAATGGTCTCATAAACAGGCGGTTGGTTATAGCCAGGAGGGCAAGAAAGGCATTCCCCAAGAACCAGTTGGGTTCGTTCAGCATCTTTGTAGAAAAGATTGTCTAGACGAATGTTTCGATGGGGGGCTCCTCGAGCGGTGAGGCTTTTAATTCCTTGGATGATGGGCGAGACCACCTCTTCGGTGATATCGTGGATGCTGATGGTTTTAAGTTCTTGAGCGATCACCGTTGATAGCCGCCCACCGATAGGCTTGTCGTAAATAAATACTGTTGTTTTGTGCCCAAAGGGGGGCCAAAAAATGACATCCCACTCGTGAAGAGTTAAGACCGAATGGTAAGAATTTCCTTTAAAAATGGAGAATTCTGTAATTCGTGGTAATGAATTTGGCAGACAAGCGTAGGCAATAATTTCTAAATCAGGTTCAGAAGGGTCAATGGCTTTGAAGGCCGTGGCTGTTGGCGTATCTAATTCGGGAATAGGAACCGTTGGATAGACCTTATATGTGTCGCGAACAAGCACCGGCCCCTTAGGAGTCTGTACTTGTGCTTGTACCTGCTCCTGTACCTGTGCCTCTGCAGGCTCAGTCGGCTCTGTTTTTTCTGTCGTTTCGGTCTGTTGTGGTTCGGTTGCCATCTACTCTTTACCGGACACAAATCTGTGACTCAGTTACTCCCTTTCATTTGAAACTCTAACGGGCTTTTTGCAAACGAGCAACATGTCTGGTGACAAACAAATGTCACCAGAACAATTCTTACTGCCATAAATTACACAGAAAGTGTGATCGATTCTTTAACAGATGGCCCAGAAGAATGGCCAATCAAGGATTAGAGGGCGTGAATGAAAAATTAATCCTCGAATGGGTCCTGAACCAAAATTGTATCTTCTCGCTCTGGGCTGGTTGATACAGAAGCGACAGGGGCTTCGATAAGTTCTTCGATCCGGCGAATATACTTGATGGCTGTTGCGGGAAGATCGGCCCAGCTTCTTGCGCCATAGGTTGTTTCGGACCATCCCTCGAAGGTTTCGTAGATAGGTTCGACACGTTCTTGTTGTTTGGTATTGGCTGGCAAGTGATCGATGGTTTCCCCATCAAGTTTATAGCCAACGCAAACTTTTAATTTTTCAAGACCATCAAGAACATCAAGCTTGGTGAGGGCAATGCCTGTTATGCCATTAACTTTAACGGCTTGGCGGACCAAAACGGCATCAAACCAACCGCAACGGCGTTCGCGCCCGGTTACTGTGCCAAATTCATGGCCTTTTTCACCAAGGCGGCGACCAACAGCATCGAATAATTCAGTTGGGAAAGGCCCACTGCCGACACGGGTGGTGTAGGCTTTGGTGATACCTAAAACGTAATCAATCGCATTGGGGCCAAGACCTGACCCTGCAGCGGCTTGACCTGCTACCACGTTGGAAGAGGTTACGAAGGGGTAGGTGCCATGGTCAATATCAAGCATGGTCCCTTGTGCGCCTTCAAAAAGGATGCGTGTCCCTTCTCTGCGAGCTTGGTCTAGCCTTTGCCAAACAGAATCAGCATAAGGTAGAATTTTTGGTGCAATTTCTTTCAAGGGCTCAAGGACATCCTCTTTTTTGAACTCGTCAAAGCCAAGGCCGCGAAGGAGGGCATTGTGATGGAATAGCAGACGATCAACTTTTTCTTCGAGCAGTTCGTTGTCAGCAAGGTCGCCAACACGAATGGCCCGACGGGCAATCTTATCTTCGTAAGCCGGGCCGATGCCCCGACCGGTGGTGCCGATTTTAGCTTTGCCTAAGGCAGCTTCACGGACGCCATCAAGATTGCTGTGGAGAGGGAGGATAAGCGGAGCATTTTCAGCAATGCGGAGGTTCTCAGGGGTGATTTCAACCCCTTTGGCCCCGATGGTTTCAATTTCTTTGAGCAAGGCCCAGGGATCAAGAACCACACCGTTACCAATAACAGAAAGTTTGCCGCCACGTACAATGCCAGAAGGCAGCAGGCTCAGCTTATAGGTAACCCCGTTGATGACCAAAGTATGACCAGCATTATGGCCTCCTTGGAAACGTACAACGACACCAGCGCGCTCCGACAACCAGTCAACAATCTTGCCTTTTCCTTCGTCCCCCCATTGGGAACCGACAACTACTACATTGGCCATGGTCTTAAATCTCTCCCAAATTTACTCTATAACTCACGGATTTCGCTGTTGATAAATATATGTGTACAGCCGAGTCTTGTGGCTTCTTTTACATTATCTTGAATATTTTCTGTAGCTGAAATAGCTGACCAGCCTTCTTTGCGTACCTGACGGCATTCTTCTAAGGACGTACCAACAGGAAGGAAAAGTCGTTTAGTTTTTTTGGGTGCAGGCAGGGCACGAAGTAAGGAATCTGAAAATAAGGAAACGCCTGTGGCTGGTTCCTGCTCGCTCCCACTTAAATACCGCCCTCCGCTACCGAGTTCTCCGCGCACATTGAGAGCGAAGAAGGTAAAGGTGACCCCGCTATGATATTCGTAGCCCCGCCGTTCCACCGTATCAATGGTCACATTAACCTCTTTGGCCTGATCTAGTACCAATTGAGCAATCTCTATGAGGTTCGCGCGTTCTTCAGCAGCTTCCCCATTTAGGTCCAGAGCTTCTAAAGCTTCAAGAGCTGCATTTGCAGGGCCGGCAGTGGCGAGCAATTTGCCAAAAACCACGGCGGCCTCTCCACCTAAGGCGGCAACGCTGGCAGCATCTTTGCGATCAAGGGCAGAATTTGCAGAAGCAACCTCGTCATCAGATAACCCTAACTCTCGGCAAATAGCAGGTACAAGGGTAGGAATGCCAAGGTCAACAGAGAGGTTTTTGATGCCAACAGCTGTTAGAGCTTCTAGGGCCATCAGTATGATTTCGGCATCAGATGAAGGGGAGGCCGACCCGATAAGTTCAGCGCCAACCTGGCCAAATTGTCTTTCTGGTCGGAGCTGGGTGCCCTTTACCCGAAGGACTTCTCCGGCGTAGCTTAACCGGAGGGGGCGGGCTCGGTTTTTTAAACGAGTTGAGGAGATGCGGGCAATTTGCAAAGTCATATCTGGGCGTAAAGCCAGCATTTTTTGCGAAACCGGGTCCATCAAACGGAAGGTCTTTGCCAGAGTAGAAAGCCCGCTATCAGCTAATAAGCTCTCTTCAAACTCCAGCAAAGGCGGTTTAACCCGGTCATAGCCGAAGGAAAGAAATTGGCCAATTATTTTTTCGATAATATCTGCTTCATAGGCTGCTTGAGGAGGAAGACCATCCCCAAGGCCTGCAGGAAGTAGGGCGTTTTTCAAAGACTCGCTCATAACACATTAAATTTCCAATAAAGACCGCAGACGGGGGTGTACCCGGATTTTACTCAAACGGCAAATGGAAAACCCCCTAAACTTGTGGAAACCTCGCTATTTTCGGCCTTGAATCTGATCTGGTTTGAATCTGAGAGATTTCCACATCCCACTTTTTGTCAATCGGGCGGTTTTTTCTGAGTAGGAATAACGGTTGCTCTCGTCAGCTTTAACCACAGCCCATCCATTTAAAACCAGTTGATCGGCGACATCAAATTTTTCTATAAAGCATTGGACTAAGGGGGTGCCATCGACAGCTTTCCCCATTTCCTTACACTCAACAGGCTTGCTTTGCAGCAGTACGCGCAATGTACGGTCCGCTGCGGCACCACAGGTGAAACGTTTGCCTTTAGTGCTCAAGCAATACTCGTCTTTTGCAGGGCTATTAACTCCCCAGAGGTACATTTTGGTATTGTTAATTTCGAGGGTGTAACCATTGATAACGTTAGGCATGCCTGAAAAATCTTCGGCATGGGCTGACGCTGCCACAAGCAAGGCGAGGAGAGCGAAGATAAATTTTTGCATTAAATCATTGATCAGTAAATTTGATTTTGAAAGGCTGACGACGAATGGTTTTGCCGATGTTACTGGTTAGGACCAGAATCATCTTTTTGATTAATTCGTTCCGTTCTAAATGCCCCAGATCAGCAATCGCCCAGCCTTGCCAAATACGGTTTTTGGCTTGGCGGTCATCAAGGGATACGTCTATTCTGTAGAGAGGTGCCGTCCCTGTGTCGGTAGAATTTTTGCCTTTGTTGAGTAGGCCGCCACGTTCAGAGTTGTATATGTTAAGCCTGGTTTTTTGGTTTTCCTTACCGCCACTGCCGCTATGGCCTGAAAACTCAACAACCGACCGTCGCTCACCACTTCCCCAAGACCCCGCATCTCCGCGAGTCTCAAAGGTGAAAACCAAACTTGAATCAGTAACGACCTGGTAGCCTGCTGCCTTTAAATTTTTTTCAAAGTCAGCTTTTAGGCGTATGTTTTCATCAGAATCATCTAAAGGGCTGACAGTAATCGCCGGGTTACTAACCAATGGATGGTAGGATACTGCATTCAAGACCCCATCTGCTGAAGCGGATAGGGGGCTCAGAAAGATCAATAAGCCTACAAGAGTGATAATGAATTGTCTCAACTATCTAGCCTTTAAGTGAGAGTTTGTTACTAACATCATGAAGCTTAGCAAAAAGCCTGTCAACAAACCCCTAATTATTGATTCAGAAATTTCTTAAGCCCTTTGGCGACGATCTCTGGGTCGGATCCATGTGAGAAAGTGGTCAGGAAGTCACCCGTCGGCCCCATGAGGTATGTTGTTGCAGAATGATCGACCAAATAATCGTCGTCATTTTCAGACTCTTTGGCCTTTGCATAAAAAGCCCGATAAGATTTCGCCGCTTTGGCAATATTTTCAGCTGTACCGCTTAAACCGATCATTTGAGGGTGGAAAAGGGTCACATACTCTTTGAGAACTTCAGGGGTGTCTCGGTCCGGGTCAACGCTGATAAAAAGAGGTTGAACTTTGTCTCGTTCCTGCTGGGTCATCATCCCCAAAGCATCTGCAACAATCGAGAGGTTCGTTGGGCAGACATCAGGGCAATAGGTATACCCAAAAAAGACCAAAAGGAATTTTCCTTTATAATCGGCTTCCGTTACGTTCTTGCCTGTATGATCAACGAGGTTAAACGGTCCCCCAATTTGAATAGCGGGAAGAACTGGGGAGGTTCCCGCAACAGGTTGGTTGTCATTCACGTCGTTGCGGCCAAAAACAACGATAGCAACAAGAACAACGGCTGTAACTAAAAGCCCGAATTTCGTTACCGAGCCGATAGGTTTTTTCTCAGGCTGTTTTTTAGCTTCAGGGTGTTTCTTCTGTTTTTCGTCAGTCATTGATCAATCTTTCTAAAGGATAGGCTCAATCTCATAGCTATCTGGTGGTTGTCGGTCAAGTTAAGGTATTCTCTGTCGTAAAGGATTAGAGCTTGTTTTCCAAACGCCTTTCGCCGTTACTTTTGCCCCGTTGAAAACCACATAACTCCTGCGTCCGTAGTGGGGCAGGGGACGTAAAAGGGCTTTCAGAGCTTCCTGGTTTTTCGCTTCGATAAAGGCAATTGTTGCTTTGTTTTTATGGTGAATAACCCAAGCTTTGGCTGTTCCTTCAAGAGGAAGGCCGGCAGGAGGATGGAGGGAAGGGCGTTGGGCTAGATAGGTTTTAATATCCTTTGGTGTGCCAATCACCAGATAATCTTTATCGTGCAAAATGTCGGCTGTTTGGCTCTGGGCGTCAATTCTTGTATCCATTATCTGCTCGGCCAGTTGCTGGGCTGTCGCCTTAAATTTAACATCCTGGCCGAGTACCACGAGCTTGGCTTGGTTCGAAAGGGTCACATCCCTTAGGATCGGCGGTGTTTCTCCCTCAGCTAATTTGCGGAAAACATTGAAATCCGGGTCAAGGGTCACGAAATTAGGTCGTTGAGATGTTTTAAAGCTTACCCTTGTGACGGCACCAGATAGAGGGGTCGTGAATTTTTGCTTCCCAATTGTGAGGGGGATGGAAAGCTTATCCGTCGCGTTTTTTTGCAAAATTTCAACGCTTGTTTCAAACCCGGAATGAATGGGTGTCGTGCTAATATTCCCAAGGGAAAGTTCCGGTGCGCCTGGTTTTTCAAGCCATTGCTTGAAGAAGAAAGACAGATTTTGTTTGGCTTCCACTTGGAAAGCGGCTTGCAATTCGGACCAGCCCGCTTGACTGAATTTATGGCTTTGCCAAAACCGCTGCACCCCCCGTTTGAAGGCATCTTTACCAATTTCCTGCCGTAACATATGGAAAATAAAGGCAACTTTATTGTAGCCAATGACTTGAGAGGCCGTGTGTGTTTTTGAAGTGAAAGAGAGGACGGGTCTGTCCCGTTCTTTCGGCAAGGCGGCATAGTCTCGCAGCCAGTTGAGGCGTTTTTCTTTTGCCTGTTCAGCTCCCTGGTCTTCGGCAGAGGCATAATCCGCCATATAGGTGGTTAAGCCTTCCGCCCAGTTGCCTGCTGCATAATCAACCCAGACCCCATTCCCCCACCAGCTATGAAGAACTTCATGGCCTAAGGAGGTGTATTTGATAAAAGGCAGGCGAAGAACGTTAGCTCCCATGTAGGTCAGATAAGGAAAACCGTAGCCGACGGGAAGGGGGGAGGAAACAATATGGAAAGCGGAATAAGGGTAAGCGGCTATCTCTTGGCTATAGCGTTTGAGGTAATTTGCTGTGGTCTCTAGATAATCGTTTTCCAGGCCATTCAAAGTGGAATGGAAATAAGTCCGCACCCGAATGCCCTCGACCATCTTTTCTTTCACTTGATAGGGTCCCGCGAAGAGGGAGATTTCGTCAATGGGGTGTTCGACCTTGAAAATAGCATGGTAGATGCCTCTTTCCGTGCTCTCTTCGAGTAATTTTCCAGGTGCAATAGCTTTATGAAGGGATGGGGTTTTAACAGAAAGCTTATAGGTGAAGTCCTTGGTTTTGAATTGTGGGTACCAGCCCGCTCCAGCGGGCAAAAAGCTGCCCTGAGGGTCAAGAAATCCTCGATATTTTCGCGGTTGCTGGCGGTATGTTTCTAAATTTTTGAAGTATCCGGTATAGATAAGGGTTAGCTGATGGTCACTTGGGCTATCAGAAAGGGGGAGAAAAAATTCATTCTCGCGGGCCATTACCCCGGTTTTACGGCCATCAAGAAAAGCTTCCATCAACACCATTTGTGATCCGAGGCCAAAGGAGATTAGGCCTTTTCCAGTAAAAGAAATTTCTGCCTTCACTGAAAGAGATTGGTTGTCTGGATTGAGAGAGAGGTGGAGATCGTAATGAAGATTCTCAACAGGCAGGGTCACATCCTCCGCCTGGACGGGAAGAGCCGCACATATCCAGAAAATCATGCCTGTGAGGATTTTTTTTATCATTTTGCGAGGGGGAACTTTGCGATGATGCTAATCTTCTTTCCGCCTCTCTCCATCACCAGAGGGAGCCAGGTACCAGGGGCTTGGCGGCGAACAACCTTAATGGCTTCTTGAACGGTTATAACCTCAATTCCGGCAATGGATTTAAAAATATCGCCTTCTTTGAGTCCGGCTTGTTCGGCGACGCTTTCTTGAAGAACTTTAGCGGCTTTCACACCTGACTCTGACTTTTCCAAGAGGACGCCAAGAAGTGGTTTCCATGGGCTATCGCTCTTCACCATAGGCTCGGTAATAAAAATGAGATCAGCAAAGCCATTTTCAATGGATGAACATTCGCTTTCTTTATCCATGGGAATAGCAATGGCAATATTGGCGATGCCTAAGTCTCTAAGTTGGTGGGCCACCCCATGACCGTTGGCAAGGTGCCCACTGCCAATAATACCCGCAACTTGAGTGATTGCAGGTGATTTCAGAAGGAGGGCTAGCCTTTCAGCCATTGCTCGGTCCCAGGTTAGTTGGGATTGAACAAAGCGTTGAAATGACTCGTCTTCTTGGCTTGCTTTATCGGCATCTTTGCCTCTTAGGCCGAGATGACCTAAGTAAACATCGAATAGGTGCGCTTTATAGCCTGCGGAGGGTGTTGCTGGGTCAGAAAGGCCTTCCCGTTTGTCTGCTGGTACAGCTTCCCAGCCTTTTTCGCTCACCGTCCGTATAAGGCTGCGCTCGACGTTGATGCCGTGGGCAGGAATTCTATTTTGCCGAACAAAATCTAAGAGAGGGGCATAAAGAGCTGAATTATAACTCCAGACCAGGTCCCAGTTGACCTTTTTTAAAAAGGCTTCCCGGTCAAGTTCGCCAGAAACCCACTGGTTTAAAACCTCCTGGCTAGAGCGAGGGAACATCTCAAACCCTACTGCTAGGTTCGCGTTTTGCCCATAAAGAGCCGCCAGAGTGTGGGTTTGCCACTGATGTTGTTCGGCCCGGGTATGGGTTTCGCCCAACAACACGACTTGCGCTTTACCAAGTGTTTTGATGGCCCCCGATGCTTGAACGAGCTTCCCAGAGTCCAAATCCAGCCAATTGCCGGGAGAAGGGCAAGAAAGTTGAGCTTTTGTAGGGGTTGTTACACAGGCGGAAAGAACCGTCAGGGAAAGACAGGTAAATACAATGCGAGAAATGGAACCCATAAAAATGACCAGCCGTTTTTGATTAAAACAAACGTATGTTCACTATATGGCGTAATTAAGGCTGAGAGCTAGGCCTTACTCATCAATTTCTCGGACCACCCGAAAACCAGTATCATCGCTCCGCCTTGTGGGGAAGTCGCGCCAGCGGTTGGTGGAACGGATTTCTTTTGGGGGGAAGCTCCAAGCCCCGCCTCGGATCACCCGTTTGCCACAGCCGGGCTCTTTTTCTAAGGGGCTGCCGTCGGCAGGGGCCTCAGCGAAGGAGCTGTGATAGCAATCTGCCGTCCACTCAAAAACATTGCCAGCGGTATCGTGGAGGCCATAGGGATTGGGAGGAAACTTGCCGACACGGGCGGTTTTTTCCGCATCCCAAATACTGCCGCATTGGGCGCAATTAGCTTTGGCGACTCCGACATCATCACCCCACCAGAATTTTGTTGTCGTCCCCCCTTTGGCAGCATATTCCCATTCGGCATCTGTGGGTAGGCGATAGGTATGCCCGGTTTTTTCACTAAGCCATTTGGTGTAAGCAACCGCTTCTTCCCACGACACGTTAATAACGGGGTGGCGTCCCCGGCCCCATTCTCCATCATCGGGTCGATCACAACCTGTTGCGCTACAGAAACGATCGTATTCCTCAAAGGTGACCTCATAGAGTCCCATGGCGAAAGGCTTGGATAGGGTAATCTCCATGGGTGGTTTTTCATCGAAATCGTTATCAGATGTATCGCCCCCCCGGATGAAAGTCCCCCCCCCGAAGAATAATAACTTCAGGGGCTTTGCTCCCATCCTCAAGAATATCCTGGATAAGAAGAGACGGGTTTAATCGTTTGCGGAAAGAAAAATGAAGCCCGTTGGCGCCATTTTTCTCGACTGTGTGGGCATTGAAGACGATTGTGTTAATCAAAGAAGTTGGAATTGTGATTTTTTGTCCATTGAGAATTTCTGCCGCCAGCGTTCCATTTAGCAGTGTGCCTCTTATCAATTCCCCTGGTGCGTTTTGGGTCAGTTGAATTTGAGTGGTTTCATCGTCTTCCCTTGTGGTTATATCTGCAATATAGGTGGCCTTTGTTTTAACTGTGTTTAAACCCTTATTGGTTTTAACCATAAACTCAGTCGGGGTTATAACGGCTTTGAAACTATCTCCATTCGTTAATTCAAGGGCGTCTTTATAAGGTTGCTTTTTTCTGGACAGGGGTTTTCTGCCAAACTCGATTTCAGCCACATCGGCCATTTGCATGGTTAAGGAAGGTTGCTGAGGCCGTATGGCAAAGAATTTTTCGGTGATGATCTTACCGCTCAGACGGGCGCCGCTGGTAGTTGCCAGAATATCTGCCTCATCTTGGCTCCCTGTAACCTTGAGATAACTCACCTGCCCATAGGGAATCTCTAAGGTGCCGTAAGGGGTTTTCAGGACAAAAGATTCTTGCGCCACGGTTCCATGGTGAAAGTCACCATTTTTCATGGTGATCAAGTCAAATGTCGAGGTGCGTTGGGCCTCTGCTATGCTGGGAACAGAGCAAAACAGCCCCAATAAAACCATAATTGCTGTGGTAAATCGTAATTCCATAGCCCCTCCTTGATTTATTTTGAAACGAGAGGGGCCTTAAATGCAAGATGATTGACAAAGAAAAGCCATAAGGTTACCCCACCCCTTAATGATTTTGTGTGTAGGAAATAGGCGTTTATATGACTGGAAAAGGCTGCGTTGCAGCGGGGCATTCAGCAACGGCTGAGGCCGCCCAAGTGATTTTGCAAGAAGGGGGCAATGCTTTTGATGCCGCCCTCGCAGCCCTATGTGCCTCTTGTGTCGCCGAGCCCGTGCTTTCCTCCTTGGGGGGCGGTGGGTTCCTTCTCGCCCGCAAAGCCGATCAATCCCCTGTTCTTTATGACTTTTTTAGCCAAACCCCAAAAACAAGACGCCCCCGTAATGAAGTGGAGTTCTTCCCTATTTTGGCGGATTTTGGCGAGGCCCAGCAGGAATTTCATATCGGTAAGGCGTCGATTGCGACGCCGGGTATTGCTAAAGGGCTTTTCGAGGTTCATGCTGATTTAGGCTCCATGCCTCTGTCTGAAATTGTCCAACCCGCGATTGAGCTTGCTCGGGACGGCGTGACGATGAATCGGTTCCAGGCGTATATTTTTGAAATCGTTGGCAATATCTATCGGTCTAACGAAGCCTGCCAGAAAATTTATGGCAGCCCATCAAACCCAGAAAACTTAGTTGGCGAAGGAGACCTGTTCGCCCTTCCTGACTATGCCAATACCTTAGAGGCCTTGGCGCGGGAAGGGGCAGGGCTTTTCTATGAAGGGGAGATTGCCCAGCAAATAGCCATGGATTGTGCCGAACATGGCGGGCATCTGACCTTAGCCGATATGCAGGGCTATCAAGTCGAACGACGAGTCCCCTTGGCGGTTAAATACGGTGGGGCAGAGATTTATACCAATCCGCCGCCTTCAACTGGGGGCTTGCTGATCGCTTTCGCCTTGGAAATCCTCAAAAAGGCTGAGCTTGATAAGACCTCCTTTGGTTCTAAAGAACACCTTGAGCGGTTGTCGGCAGCCATGGCCCTGACCAATAAAGCCCGGGTCGACAGCAATCTCCATGAGCAAGATGGTGGTGAGGCGGCTAATGCCTTGCTTGATCCAGCCTTCCTCGCCCTTTACGCCCAACAAGTCAAAGGGCGCCCGGAGGCTTTGCGGGGAACGACTCACATCAGCGTGATAGATAAAAAGGGTAATGCGGCAAGCCTGACCGTTTCAAACGGGGAAGGTTCAGCTTACGTGGTTCCCGGCACCGGGGTGATGATGAATAACATGTTGGGTGAGGAAGATATCAACCCCCATGGCTTTAACCTCTGGCCTGAAGATATTCGCATGTGCTCCATGATGTCTCCAAGCCTAGTTTTTCAGGATAAAGGTGAAATTATTGCTTTAGGGTCGGGAGGGTCGAACCGGATTCGCACAGCAATTCTACAGGTTCTGCTGAATCATTTGGATTTTGGTCTGAATTTAAAAGACTCCGTGATTGCCCCCCGCCTTCATTTTGAACGGGGTTTGCTCAATGCGGAAAGCGGCTTCTCTGAGGAGGCTTTGCATTCCCCAAAAGAGGCAGTTGCCGACTTCAAACTTTGGGAAGGTAAGAATCTTTTCTTCGGCGGGGTTCATACTGTTGCTTTCGATACAAACACTAAACACTTTTCTGCTATGGGAGACCCTCGACGCGGTGGTGTCTTCCTTAATGCTTAGACGGAATTAAATTTATGAGTGAACAACAAAAACGTCATATCCTGACCATCTCCTGCCCTGACACCACAGGGATCGTTGCGGCTGTTTCGGGTTTTCTGGCTGATCAAGACGCCTTTATCACAGAATCGTCGCATTTTGGTGATTTGGTTTCTAAACGGTTTTTTATGCGCACCGTCTTTACTTCTGGTGCTTTTACCCCGGAGGCCGGAGAGTTAGCCAAAAAATTTTCTCGCATTGCTGAAAAATTCCAGATGGTTTGGGGCATCCATGACGGGAACCATAAAGAGCGTTTGATGATTATGGTTTCAAAATTTGACCATTGCCTCAATGACTTGCTCTATCGTTACCGGACGGGTGAACTCAATGTGGAAATTCCTGCAATTGTTTCTAACCATCCAAATATGGAAAGTCTCGCAAATTGGCATGACATTCCTTTTTATCATCTTCCGGTGACCAAAGAGACCAAAGAAGAGCAAGAGGCTGAGGTCTGGAAGCTGTTTGAGGAACTTGATATCGACCTCGTGGTTCTTGCCCGTTATATGCAGGTTCTCTCAGGGCGCATGTGTGACAAGTTGCGGGGTAAGTGCATCAATATTCACCATTCCTTCCTTCCCAGCTTCAAAGGGGCGAAGCCTTATCACCAAGCCCATGAGCGTGGCGTGAAGATTATTGGGGCCACAGCCCATTATGTGACCTCTAACCTGGATGAAGGCCCAATCATTGAACAAGCGGTTGAGCGTGTAGACCATACTTATTCGCCGAACAAGTTGGTTGCTGTCGGAAGGGATACGGAAAACATGGTTCTTTCGCGGGCTGTCAGGTACCATGTTGAACATCGGGTTTTGCTTAATGGAACCAAAACCGTGGTGTTAAAATAGAAAAAAACAAAATAAAGGCTTTCAAGTCAAAACAACTGTACATAAGATTGCCTTAAGTGTTTGGGGAAAATAATAAATGCTTTTGGGGAAAACCGTTGGTTAGCAACGCTCAAAATAGCCTGCAAGGTATAGAACTTCTGTCGAGCTTATCGCCCGATGAGTTAGCTGCGGTTGAGAAAAACTGTAGCTGGAAGTCTTATTCTGCCCAAGAGCAAATTATTGACCGCCAAAGCGATGCTCAGGATATCTTTTTTATTGTGAGTGGGCGCACCCGCGTTATCCTCTACTCCCTATCTGGCCGGGAAGTTACCCTCGATGATCTGGATGCGGGGAGTTATTTTGGGGAGTTGGCCGCAATTGATCGCCAGCCGCGTTCGACGAGTGTGATGGCCTTGACCGACACCACCGTTGCCTCCCTGCCACCAAGCCAGTTTATAGAGACCTTAACCCGCCATCCGAATATTGCCCTTAAGGTAATGCAGCGGTTGGCCTGGGTGATTCGGACTTCTAATGAACGGATTATGGATTTAAGCACCTTAGGGGCGAACAACAGGGTTCACGCTGAACTTTTGCGTCAGGCAAAGTTGAGCATGTCGGGTGATGAGGGGTTTGCCATCATCTCCCCAATTCCGGTCCATAGTGATATTGCCAGTCGGGTGAGTACGACACGGGAAACCGTTGCTCGGGTTTTGAGTAATTTAACCCGCCAGGGCATTATTGAACGACAAAAAACCAGCCTTCTCATCCGTGACCTTGACCGTCTCCAGGAGATGGTTGAAGACGTGCGCGGCGAATAATTAAAAATTTATTAAAAAATCCCCATAGGTGTGATGATCATCACAGCTATATACATTCCACAGGTTCATATTGATCCTAGGTGAGCGTTTGTTCACCCAGGGATTAACGAAAAGAGGTCTGCAGGCTTGAGAGTTTGTTAGAATCTCTAATAACTCAATTGACTGCTTTTCTTTCCGTTACTTCCCTTCCCTCAAGAGCAAACTTATAGGTCGCCTTTTGGCGGCCTTTTTTTTGCAGTGTGAGGATAACATTATACCTATTTGACTTCCCTCCATGAATAATTCATCATGGACTTTAAGGCGTAGTCCATAAGCGTATATAAACGAGGAAGATCATGGCAAAGACCATCTTGATTGTTGAAGATAATGAGCTGAATATGAAGCTTTTTAATGATCTTCTCCAAGCAAATGGTTATGAAACCCTGCAAACCAAAGATGGCCGCGAAGCCATTGGCTTAGCACGTGATAACCACCCAGACCTTATCTTAATGGATATTCAATTGCCTGAAATTTCTGGGTTGGATTTGACTAAGATGATCAAAGCGGAAGACGACCTTAAGAATATTCCGGTTATTGCAGTCACAGCCTTCGCCATGAAAGGCGACGAAGAGAAAATCAGGGAAGGGGGGTGTGACGGTTATATCGCCAAGCCTATTTCTGTTCCTGAATTTCTATCGACAGTGAATAAATTTTTAGAATAAATTTAGGTGTCGCTTAGAGTCTTTCCCCAGAACCCAGACAAAAAAACAACGCCGCTTCGATTATCAAAGCAGCGTTATCCTTTAAAACTGTCCGAAACGCCGAATTAAAGCGACGTTTGTTCCTTCAAGAATTATTTGATTTTAGATTCTTTGAAGAGAACGTGTTTGCGGGCAACAGGGTCGTACTTACGGAATTCCATTTTTTCCGTTTGATTACGAGGGTTCTTTTTGGTGACGTAAAAGAATCCTGTGTCTGCAGTGCTGACCAGTTTAATAAGAATAGTGGCTGGTTTCGCCATGGTTTTTATCCCGCTAAAATGAGCTATATATCAGGGCGCGCAATTTACAGTTCCTTACGTTCCTGTCAAGTGGCATTTCACGAATATACAGCTTAAGACACTTTAATGGAGGAGGGCTTGTCCTTGTTGGTCCAAGATTAATAGGGTTTCATAGAGCAAGCCGTTTTCAATAAGTCTTGTCGCAAGCTTTAATTCCATATCCCCACTTCTCTTTTCAGCGGGACATTTGCCGCGAAGCTCTTGGCGTCGTTCTAAATTTTCATACCCCACAGAACGCCACTCATTTATCACTGCAGCGAACTCATCCCCTCTGGTGACGGTGTTTTCAATCAGGCCCTTTGTCTGGCTTTTGGCACCGCTGGTGCAGATAACAGGGTAGACCCCAAGTTTGTGGAAAAATGAACCTGATGGGAGGGAGAGCTTGGACCAGGTTAAGGTCATCTCGCCGCCGTTGGGCAGCCGATTGATTGTTTGGACAGTGCCTTTTCCATAAGAGTTGGTTCCGATAACCACAGCACGCCCTCGATCTTGCAAGGTCGCTGCAACAATTTCAGCCGCAGAGGCTGATTTACCATCGATAACTACGACAAGAGGAAGGCCGTGAATAATGTCTGTGCTGTTGGCGCGATAGCTCCTATTAGCCAAAGGATGCCGCCCTTTCGCTCCCACAAGGCGCCCTCCAGAGATGAAAAGGTCGGTAATCCTGACAGACTGTTTTAACAAGCCTCCTGGGTTGCTTCTGAGGTCTAAGATAAAGCCTTGGGGGCTTGGGTTATGGCTTTTAAAAGCGGTTTTAATAGATTCTGTTAAAGAATAAGCAGTGTTTTTATTAAAGCCTGAAATTTTGAGGGTAACGATCCCTTCTTTTTGCGTAGTTTTTACCGTTGGGCGAATAACTTTTCCTCGGGTGATTTCAAAACTCAGGGGGTTTTTGACATTGGGTCGAAGAACATCGAGGGTGACCTTGGATTGAATGGGGCCTCTAATGAGTTGGGCAACATCACTGGGTTTCATGCCCTTTGTCGAAGAATGGCTTACGCTGATAAGCAAATCGCCTTTCTTGAGCCCAGCGATATCAGCCGGACCGTGGGGGAAAACCCTATCAATTATAAGAGTGGCTTTATCTTCGGCTATTATGATGCCAATTCCGCCATACCCGTTACGCTTAGCCCGATTGTTTTGTGCCTTCATTGGAGAAGCGTAGCGGGAATAGTCATCCACAGACTTCAGCATGTTTACAAACATATTGCTGTAAATGTCCTCTGGCTTATTTTGAGCGATAGATATAGAGGCTTTTCGAGCGAGAAGGGCGGTGGCAAGGGTCGTCTCGGCCCATTCTTCAATTTTGTTAGCTTCGGGTTTGATGAAACGCTCAAGTCTTTCGCCCTTGAGAAAGAGAGAAAAAGTTTGTTCATTATCCTGGATATCAAGAGAATTATCCAGCTTGCTGAGGCCCTTAAGGCTTGAAAGAGCGATCTCTTCAACCGTCACATCCGCAAGCGCTTTTTTCGTCACAGTTGCGTAAACCGAGGCAAAGGTCTCTAAGGCTTGTTCCCGTGGAAAAGCCGGATCATCAGGCAGAGCACCGTAATTTTGAGGCGATGTCGTACAGGCTGCCAGGAGCAGAGAAAGGGCAAACGCCGTAACCCATCGATAGGTAAAACCCATTTGAAGCTCTTTCCGCTTAATTGATAACTGGACAAAGATAAGGGTTTTAGAGCGAAAATGCGCTATTTTTCTTAACGGCGTGTTCTTTTCCGCTTTTTGTGTTTAAACCGTCGCCCTCTCGGCGGTGTATGGTGTTTTTGAGGCGGATCATCGGAATCGCTATCATCCTGAATTTCAAAGACTAAACTCCCTGATATCGGTTCAGCCTCAAGGATTCGCACATCGACCAAATCACCAAGTCGATATTCGCGACCTGTGCGTTCCCCAATCAGGGAATGGAGTTTTTCATTGTGCTGGTAGTAGTCATTTCCCAAAGAGCCGATCGGAACAAGGCCGTCACCACCGGATTCCAGCAAGGTCACAAAAAGCCCAAACCGGGCAACGCCATTCACCCGCCCCTTAAATATTTCTCCGGTATGGTTAGAGAGATATAAGGCGGTATAGCGGTCATTGGCGTTCCGTTCGGCGACTTGAGCCCGTCGTTCGGTAATGGAGATATGTTCTCCCATTTCGGTGAAATCTTTATGGTCGTCCTCAAGACGGCCCTCTCCGAGGTTATACCCCCTGATCAAGGCTCGATGGACCAAGAGGTCGGAATAACGACGAATAGGGGAGGTAAAGTGAGCATAACGCCTCAGGGCGAGGCCAAAGTGCCCTAGGTTCTCTGGGCTATAGATGGCTTGGGCCTGGCTGCGAAGAATAACTTGGCTAACCATTTGGGCCTGGGGTGTTTCGGCGACCTTCTCCAAGATTTGATTGAAGTGCTTGGGCAGGAGAACCCCTTTGGTCACTGAAAGTTCCAAGGAGTCTAAAAACTCACGTAAGGCTTCGAGCTTGTCTTGAGAGGGTTGGTCGTGAACCCGGTACATACAAGGAAGGTTTTTGGCTTCCAAAGCTTCCGCAGCAGCAACATTCGCGGTTATCATCAATTCTTCGATAAGGCGATGACTGTCTAAGCGTTCCCGAAGGGCTATTTTTTCAATATCGCCATCATCATTAAGGATGATCCGGCGTTCAGGCAGGTCTAGTTCCAACACCCCACGACGCTTGCGCCCTTTCAGGAGGGCCTCATAGACGCCGTAGAGGGGGGAGATGACATTTTCCAGGATAGGAGTCGTGGTTTCGTCTGTTTGGCCGTCAAAGGCCGCCTGGGCCTGTTCATAGGTCAACCGGGCAGAGGAGCGCATCATGCCGCGGACAAACTTGTGGCGTTTAAGCTTTCCTGCGGCCCCAATCCACATGTGAACAGCCAAGCAGGGACGATCTTCATGGGGGACGAGAGAACACCAACCGTTCGAGAGAGCCTCCGGCAGCATCGGGACCACACGATCAGGGAAATAAACCGAGTTTCCTCGTTTGTAGCTTTCTGTATCCAAGGGAGCTTTGGGGCGCACGTAGTAGGCAACATCAGCAATGGCAACAATCACATGCCAACCGCCTTTATTATCTTCATCCCTATCAGGTTCGGCCCACACGGCGTCATCAAAATCACGGGCATCCGCCCCATCAATGGTTATTAAGTCTACGGAACGAAGATCTTCACGCATTCCCAAGGGGGCGGGGCCTGCTTTTTGAGCGGCCTCCGTAACATTTTGGGGGAACTCCAAGGGGATGTCATGGGTGTGAATGGCTATTAAGCTAACGGATTTAGGCTCGCCCATTCTCCCCAGTTTCTCAACAACCCGTGCCCGGTGGAGGCCGTACTGCCGTCCAGGCAGCAGTTCCCCTTGAACCAAGTCGCCCCTTTCGGCCCCATTGACTTCATTGGGGGGGACAAAAAGTTCGTTCTTTTGTTTGCGATCTGTTGGGACGATTCGTCCTTCACCCTTTACCTGCATATAGACGCCAAGGATAAGGGACGGTGCATGTTCAATACGACGAATAATGCGGGCTTCATAGGTGTTGCTGCCTACCTTATTTAGTCGGCAGAGAACTCGGTCACCTATACCCACGGCCCCTTTGCCTTTGCGTTCAGGAAGCAAAAAGATGCGAGGCGGCTCTTGTTTGGCTTCCCAACTAACGGGCTTGGCTAAAAGGTCGCCATCTTGGTCTATCCTAGATACTTGCAGAACCGTAACGGGGGGCAATTCGCCAGGCTTGTTGAGGCGTTTGCCTCTTCCTTGGCTGAGATGGCCTTCATCTTTCATCTCACGAAGAATTTTTTTCAACCGAGGACGATTGGTGACGGAAATATGAAAGGCGCGGGCGATCTCCCGTTTGCCAACCTTTCCGTTACCTTGCTCAATAAACTCAAGAATTTGCCTTTTGGTTGGGAAATTCGGCGGGGTCTTGGTTTTTTTTGGCAAAGCTGTTTACCGTTTCAAGTTGTTACTTTGTTGCAGGAGCCTTTTTGGCTGCGGGTTTTTTAGCCGCTGGCTTTTTGGCCGCTGGTTTCTTTGCAGGAGCCTTTTTCTTTGCGGGGGCTTTTTTCTTGGCTGGAGCTTTCTTTTTAGCACCGCCGCCTTTGGCCTTGAGAAGTTCCAGGGCCTTTTCAAAAGTCACATCTTCTTCGTTCAGGTCTTTTGGCAGGTTGGCTTTGATCTTGCCATGCTGAACAAAATAGCCCCAGCGGCCTTTGCGGACCGTGACGGGTTTTTTATCTTTATCACCCAATACCTTCGGCGGTGTTTTACCGCTTTCTGCAAAGAGGGTTACCGCCCGATTGAGGCCAACCGTTACGGGGTCGTCCCCCTCTTTGAGAGACAAAAACATACCTTGCATGGTCAGGTAGGGGCCAAAACGACCAATCCCTGCTTTAATCATTTCATTCGATTGGGGGTCGATGCCGACTTCGCGCGGCAAGGAGAGCAAGCCAAGGGCCTGGTCTAACGTCAGTTCATTGGGGTCAAGGCCGGGGTATAGTGAGGATCGTTTCGGCTTTATCTTTTTGATTTTTTTCTTACCGCGAACTTCAACTTCTTCCTCTTCTTCTTCACCAAGCTGAACATAAATGCCATAGGGCCCTCGACGGAGGCTCACCTCTTTGCCCGCTTCGGGGTGCATACCAAGAACTTTAGGTTTCTCAAGCTCGCCCTCACCCGTCTTATTGCCATTGGCTTCGCCTGTGAGGGGTTTGGTGAATTTACATTCTGGGTAGTTGGAACAGCCCGCGAAAGCACCGAACTTACCAAGTTTGAGGTTCAATCGTCCTTCGCCGCATTCAGGGCAGACGCGAGGGTCTTTGCCATCTTCACGCTCAGGGAAGAAGTGAGGGCCTAATTCTTCATCCAATGCGTTGATAACATCGGTAATTCTCAGTTCTTTCGTATCCTCAACGGATTTGCTGAAAGCATTCCAGAAGTCATGGAGAACCTTTTTCCAATCCAGTTGTCCGCGAGAAATCTCATCCAATTGGTCTTCGAGATCAGCGGTAAAATTATATTGGATATAGCGATCAAAGAAGCTGTGCAGGAAGGTGGTCACTAAGCGGCCTCGGTCATCGGCAATGAAGCGACGGTTTTCGAGACGAACATAGGAGCGATCTTGCAGAACCGAAATAATGCTGGCGTAGGTCGAGGGACGACCAATTCCCAACTCTTCCATTTTCTTGACCAAACTGGCTTCAGAATAACGAGGAGGGGGCTGGGTAAAGTGCTGCTCTGGGGTGACTTCTTCCAAGTGCAGGGCCATGCCTTCTTCCAGGTTAGGCAAACGGCGTTCTTTGTCGTCGTCTTTGTTCTCGTCTTTGCCTTCCTGATAAAGCTTTAGGAAACCGTCAAAGACGATGACAGAGCCTGTTGAGCGTAATACCGCACTACCCCCCGTTGAGGTCATATCAACGGCGACTTGGTTCAATGCCGCGCTTTCCATTTGGCTGGCAACGGTACGTTTCCAGATAAGCTCATAGAGACGTTGCTGGTCAGCATCAAGGTGACGCGCCATTTGTGCAGGCTTACGGGAAACAGCGGTAGGACGAATCGCCTCGTGCGCCTCTTGGGCGTTTTTAGATTTGGTTTTGAATTCCCGTGGGTTGGTCGGCAAATAGTCGCGACCATAATCTTCTTCAATCTGGGAGCGAAGAGACGAAACCGCTTCACTGGCCAGATGAACAGAATCTGTTCTCATATAGGTAATTAAGCCGACAGTTTCACCGCCTAAATCGATGCCTTCATAAAGACGTTGGGCGACCTGCATGGTCTTTTTAGAGCTAAAGTGCAGCTTGCGAGCCGCTTCCTGTTGCAGGGTTGAGGTGGTGAACGGGGCCGTCGGGTTGCGACGTGATTTTTTGCGCTCTACTTTTGTAACGGAAAAACCACCCGCTTTGACGACGCTGGCAGCTTCGTTCGCTGTTTGCTCGTTTGGTAAGTCAAACTTATTGAGTTTTTTGCCTTTAAGTTGCGTCAGTTGGGCATTGAAGGGGGTGCGGTCCGTGGTGCTGAGACCGGCCTTGATGGTCCAGTATTCCTCCGCCGTGAATTTCTCGATTTCATCTTCCCGCTCACAGATCAGGCGAAGAGAAACAGATTGTACCCGGCCTGCTGAACGCGCGCCTGGAAGTTTGCGCCACAAAACAGGGGAAAGGGTGAATCCCACCAGATAATCCAAAGCCCGGCGCGCCAAATAAGCTTCGACAAGCTCAATATTTAAGTCGCGGGGGTTCGCAATGGCATCTAGGACAGCGGTTTTGGTGATTTCGTGAAAGACGACACGTTTAACTTCTTTGTCTTTGAGGAGTTTCTTTTTGTTGAGGACTTCCAGCACGTGCCAGGAAATTGCTTCCCCTTCACGATCCGGATCAGTCGCCAGATACAGTTTGTCGGCGTTTTTGACGGCTTTGGAAATATCGCTGATATGGCCTTTTGAGCGTCCCTCAACTTCCCAATCCATGGCAAAGTCTTCATCGGGGCGGACAGACCCATCTTTGGGGGGAAGGTCGCGCACATGCCCAAAGCTGGCTATGACGGTAAAATCACTGCCGAGGTATTTATTGATGGTCTTCGCCTTTGCAGGCGACTCAACGATCACAACGTTCATAAGGCCCCGATACGCCACTATTGTTGGCGTTTTTATATATGTAACTCAAGGTTTCCCTGGAAAAGAACTTTTTAAAGAAACTTTATTTCCAGGGTGCCTTTCAAGCCGACCTACGAGCTCTAATTCAAGCAAGGCAGTCGCGACATCAGCTGTGGAGGAGTGGCACTGACGGATCAATTCGTCAACGGCTATTGGTGCTGAAGTAAGATTTTTTTCAATCTCACTTGCTGTTACGCCACGCTCCCCCGGCGCGGCTTTTTGACGTTGTTCGCCCGGAAAAGCAACGGTTTTTTTTATTTTGGGTGCTGTTAGTTCAAAAGTTCCGAGGTTTTCAAGCACATCTTTTGCCTCTTCGGTGAGGATTGCCCCTTGTCGTAAAAGATGGTTTCCGCCCCCGGATCGAGGGTCAATAGGCCAACCAGGGACAGCGAAAACGTCTCGCCCCTGTTCGAGTGCCATCCGGGCCGTAATCAAAGAGCCAGAACGGGGGTTAGCTTCAACAACCAGGGTGCCAAAAGAGAGGCCGGAGATAATTCGATTGCGCTTCGGGAAGTGCTTAGCTTGGGGATGAAGGCCGAAGGGCATTTCAGAAATAATCGCGCCGGAATCCGCGATGGACTCATATAATCCCTGGTTCTCTTTAGGATATATAATGTCTATTCCACCCGCGATAACGGCAACGGTTCCTGTGCTTAATGAGCCGGTGTGTGCTTCCATATCAATGCCTCTGGCAAGGCCGGAGACGATGGTTAAGCCTGCATCTCCTAGGTCATAAGAAATCTTTCGAGCAAAAGCGCGCCCATTGGCAGAAGCATTTCGAGACCCCACCATCGCCAGGCATGTACGGTTGAGGAGTTCCGCTTGACCAAGGAGAGTTATGACAGGGGGCGGATCGTCGATTTGTGCCAAGAGCTGGGGGTAATCAGGCTCCAGCAAGGTCAGGATACGAGCCCCGAAACGTTCTGTATTTTCGAGTTCCTTTTCCGCTTCGCCTAGGGAAATCGGATTGGACTTTCCCTTTGAGAACTTAGGGAGTTTCCCTAGGGCTTGTGAGGCAGAACCAAACTTTTCTAAAAGCTTGAAGAAAGTTATCGGCCCGACGTTGGGGGTTCGGATAAGACGGATCCAGTCGAGCTTGTTGGCGACAGTTATATTCTCGGCGCCAAAACTCTTCATTGAACCCTATCCGTCCTTTTTTCTGCCAATCCTAGGTTCTACACCTTTAATAAGGCGGCCTATGTTTTGATGGTGGCGCGCAATCCCTAACAATGAAAGAGAGCCAACAATAAGGGCAGCTTTCATGTCTATGATGTAATAGGTGTATAATGGGGCGCATAAAAAAGCAATAATTGCAGAAAGTGAGGAGTAACGGAAAAGGGCCGCGCTGACGACCCAGGTCAGACAACTGAGTAGCCCGACCTGCCAGGAGAGAGCCAACATAACCCCGAGGGTTGTTGCTACCCCTTTGCCGCCTTTAAACTTGAGCCAAACCGGGAAGTTATGACCAAGAACAGAGAATAACCCGGCAATCAGGGCGAGGTCGAAACTCCATATCAGGGCGATAAATACGGCGATGGCCCCTTTGCCGCCATCAAGCAGCAGGGTTGCTAGGGCCAAAGGCTTATTGCCCGTGCGCAAGACGTTGGTGGCACCAATGTTACCAGAACCGACGTCGCGAATATCCCCTAACCCGGCGAGGCGGGTGAGAACCAAACCAAAGGGAATGGAGCCAAGCAGATAACCTAAAGCTGCCGTCAGGGTGTGATCAAAAGTCAGGTTCATAAATTAGCTGTCCAGCTCAAAGACGGTGCGACCATCAACAATCGTGCGCAGAACCCGACCTTGAACTGGACGACCATCAAAGGGCGAGTTTTTCGATTTACTGACAAACTTATCGGGTTCAATTTTCCAGCCAATATCTGGATTGAATAGAGTCAGGTCAGCGGCAGCCCCCTTTGCCAACCGACCGGCTGGTAGCTTTAGAATATCGGCTGGATCGCAAGTGAGTTTCTTGAGGACCTGCAGTAAGGTCATTTCACCCGTGTGGTAAAGATTGAGGGATATAGGCAGGAGTGTTTCTAGGCCAACGCCGCCAAAAGCCGCTTGGGCAAAGGGGAGGCGTTTTGCATCTTCATCTTGTGGGTCGTGGTCGCTGGCGATGGCTGAAATCGTGCCGTCTTTAAGGCCTTCGATGATGGCCAGACGGTCTTTTTCGTGTCGTAAAGGAGGTGAAAGCTTACAGAAAGTCCTGTAATCTCCAACAGAAAGCTCATTGAGAGCGAAATAAGGAGGGGCTGTATCGCAGGTTACCTGGACCCCCCTTTCTTTCCCTTTGCGGATAATATGGAGGCTATCGGCTGTCGAGATATGGGCGAAGTGGATACGTCCATCCACTGCTTCAGCCAGGCGAATGTCTCGGGCGACAATGATCACTTCTGCTTCAGAAGGAATGCCCGGTAACCCAAGGCGGGTGGCGGTTTCGCCGCCATTCATGGCCCCCCCTTCAGCAAGGGTAGGCTCTTCGGCATGCTGGACAATCAGTAGGTCGAAGTTTTTGGCATACCCTAAAGCGCGGCGCATGGTTTTGGCGTTGCCAACGGACATTACCCCATCGGTAAAGGCAACTGCACCCGCCTCAGAAAGCAGGCCCATCTCGGCGAGTTCTTTGCCTTCTACGCCCTTGGTGATGGCTCCATAGGAATAAACCTTGGCTAAGCCGACCTTTCGCGCGCGCCGGGCAATGAATTCCAAAACCGAAGTGTCGTCAATCACTGGGTTTGTGTTGGGGAGGCAGGCCATTGTTGTGACGCCGCCAGCAACGGCAGAGGCACCTGCTGAAGCCAAAGTGCCTTTGTGTTCTTCTCCCGGTTCACGGAGTTGGACGCGCATGTCGACAAAACCAGGAGCCAGGCAGTGGCCTTGGCAATCAACAACCTCAACGCCTTCGGGAACGCTGTCTTTAAAGAGGCCGGCACCAAAATCCATGATGGTCTTGTCTTGGATTAAAACACCACCAGGCGCATCTAGGTCCGTAGCCGGGTCAAGGAGCCGGGCGTTGGTATAGGCAATAAGTTTTTCAGCCATCATCCAGCTCCCACTTCCATGTTTTGAAGATTGCCGATGAGTTTTTCCAGGCAGGCCATTCGAACCGCTACGCCAAGTTCTACTTGTTGGCGAATCAGGCTGCGGTCCAGGTCGTCTGCAACGGTGGAATCGATCTCCACGCCACGGTTCATAGGGCCTGGATGCATAATCAAAGCGTCTGGCTTGGCATTGGAGAGCTTTTCATAGTCCAGGCCATAAAAATGGAAGAACTCGCGAACAGAAGGGAGGTAATTACCCTGCATCCGTTCTTGTTGAATACGCAGCATCATCACAATATCGCAGCCTTTAAGTCCTTCGCGCATGTCATGAAAAACTTCGGTCCCCATTTCAGTAATGCCGCTGGGGATTAAGGTTCGTGGGGCGATGAGGCGCACATGGGCACCCATAATGTTCAGCAGATGAATATTGGAGCGCGCCACCCGGCTATGTTGGATATCGCCGCAAATAGCGACCTTTAAGCCCCCAAGGCGGCCTTTGCTACGGCGAATAGTCAGAGCGTCCAGCAGGGCTTGAGTGGGATGTTCATGATATCCGTCTCCTGCATTAATCACCGCGCCGTTGACCTTTTCAGACAGCAGCTTGACCGCGCCACTATCGCCATGGCGCACCACCATGAGGTCCGGGTGCATGGCGTTGAGGGTCATAGCCGTGTCAATCAGAGTTTCGCCCTTTTTGATCGAACTGGTGGATACAGACATATTAATCGTGTCAGCCCCCAGCCGTTTGGCCGCCAACTCAAAGGAAGTCCTTGTCCGGGTTGAATTTTCAAAAAAAAGATTGATGACCGTGCGGCCCCGAAGTTTATCAAACTTCTTGTTGGGGCTACGGTTGCTCTCAACATAAGAATCGGCAAGGTCCAGAAGTTCTGAAATCTCAGGAGGCGTAAGCCCCGCGATCCCTAAGAGGTGCTTGCGAGTAAAGTACTGAATTTCAACCCCCATCCAACGCACTAAATTTCAGGTGCGCACTATACGCCCGTGATGAAAGGGGGGCAAGCTTGGGGATTAAGTAAGCTGTGGGAAACTCAATTGAAAAAAACTCATTTGATAATTCTTTAGTAGTCGGAGTCCTTTGGTACGGGAGCTTTCTCATTGTTTTCTTTTGGAGGACGAACTGTGTTGAGAGCGCGCTGAACCTTTGCAGAAGACCATTTTTTGGGGGGAGAAGGAGGTTGATCGGGGGATTTAACCGTTGTGCCATACCCAACTTCTAAAATTTCAACCCGCCCCGAGGCATTTTCAACATAGATACCCTTACCGTTCAATAAGGCAAAATTGTAGTCACCATCAAGGCGACCACCCCAGAAATCTGTTCCCCTTATGCCAATCGTTGCGACAGGTGTATTGAGCGAAAACCCTTGTTCTTCCCCCCCTTTAAGTGCGCCACTGATCATCCGGAAGGCTCCGCGAGCCAGATTGAGAGAGGCGTTCCCCTGATTGCTTTCGAAGGTGTAATCCTCAATTATGATAGAAGAATCTGCCCCTAATGTCAGGAAAGCCCCATCTTTCATGGATAGTTCGATACGCGCTCCTGCCTGGGTGATGATGTTATCTTCGATAAATATAGGATCGTTGGTCCCTAATGTGCGTGTTTGCTTATTATGTACGGCGTTCACTTCACCGATGATCGTAGATACTGTCCCGGCTATTGTTTCCCCAAAGGCTGGAGATAAAAACGTGATAAAGATAAAAAGTGCAGAAACCACAAAACGTTGCATCGGAAATATCTCATTTTATAGAAGTAAAAAAGATGGGCTTTGAAATCAACAAGTGAAGATATATTTATGTCCGAAACCGCCCAATTCAACTTCTTTTGATTTTAAGCCACGACAACCATCGTTCTTTAAAAATAACCTCCATAGAATTTTCCATTTGCCCCAGAATTAAAAAAAGCTGGCTCTCTTCATAAAAAAAAGTAAAGTCCGGGCAACGTTTTCATGAAAGATTGCCTTTAGATGCCCAACCTAGACGATGCCATCGCTTCACGGCGCACTTTTGCGATTATTTCGCACCCGGATGCAGGGAAGACCACCCTTACAGAAAAATTGCTGTTATTCGGTGGTGCTATCCAAGCTGCGGGAGCGGTTAAAGCTCGCGGTGAACGGCGTCGGGCGCGGTCTGACTGGATGAAGGTTGAGCAAGAGCGGGGCATCTCTGTCGCGTCCTCTGTCATGACCTTTGAATATAAGGGGTGTACCTTTAATCTGCTTGATACGCCCGGTCACGAAGACTTTAGTGAAGATACCTACCGGGTTTTGACGGCCGTGGATTCGGCTATCATGGTGGTTGATGCCGCTAAAGGTATTGAGGCCCAAACCCTCAAGCTGTTCGAAGTTTGCCGTTTACGCAACGTGCCGATCGTTACCTTTGTCAACAAACTTGATCGGGAAGGACAAGACCCTTTCAATATTCTTGATGAAATTGAACAAAGCTTGGCTTTGGATGTGACGCCCGCCAGTTGGCCCATCGGCATGGGGCGAAATTTCCTTGGCTGTTATGATTTGTTTAAGGACAATTTGGTCCTGATGGAGAAAAGCAAGGAAGATAAGCCCGATGAGGGGGAGACCTGTGAAGGCCTTGACGACCCCAAGCTTGATAAAATTCTTCCAGAAGATGCCGTCACTACCTTGCGAGAAGAGGTGGAAATGGCGCGCGGGCTTTGTCCGGCGTTTGATTTCGAATCCTATCGGGAAGGGCATCTCTCTCCTGTTTTCTTTGGCAGTGCCATCAATAATTTTGGTGTGAGGGAATTGCTACAAGGGGTTATGGACCTTGCGCCAACCCCACGCCCTCAGCCAACAGCGGGCCGAGATGTGATGCCTAACGAAAACAAAGTCAGTGGTTTTGTTTTTAAAATTCAAGCCAACATGGACCCGAAACACCGGGATCGTATTGCTTTTATGCGTCTGTGTTCCGGTCACTTTAAAAGAGGGATGAAGCTTAAGCATGCCCGTTCAGGCAAAATGGTTAATCTTCACAATCCGGTGTTGTTTTTAGCGAGAGACCGAGAAATGGCAGAAGAAGCCTTCGCTGGTGATATTATTGGAATCCCCAACCATGGTAACCTGCGCATTGGGGATGCCTTGACCGAAGGGGAGGACCTGATCTTTACTGGCATTCCTAGTTTTGCCCCTGAGATGCTGCAAAAAGCACGACCAGATGACCCCCTTAAAGCAAAACACCTCGGTCGAGCCCTTCAGCAACTGGCTGAAGAGGGGGCTGCTAGTGTGTTTAAACCCCGTATTGGGGCCGATTGGATCGTCGGAGTCGTTGGCGCATTGCAGTTTGAAGTGATGGCAGACCGCATTCGCACTGAATATGATGTTCCGGTTCATTTTGAGGCGACATCGCTTCATACAGCGCGATGGGTAAGTTGTGATGACCCCCTTATCATGAAGAAGTTTATTGACCATTATCGCGGTGACCTTGCCGACGATCATGATGGCGAGATTGTCTTTATGGCACGCAACAACTGGCACCTAAATAAAGCGGCAGAAGACTTCCCGGAAGTTGCCTTTCAGAAAACGAAAGAGCATTTATCTTAAGAAGACTAGGAATAACGTAAATACTACCTATATTTGGTAAAGTGTGATACTAATCACATCTATAAAAGAATAATAAAATTAGACTCCATTTTCGTCGAAGAAGATAAAATATTGAAGCGACAAGTTGTTGCTGGGACGAATGGGAGTTAATTGGAAAACTTAACGCCATTTTTCTCCATGGGAAGGGGCAAAAGAATGGTTGGTCGTTCGCTAACGGCAGAAGATATTGGAAGACTCCTCTCGGACCCCTCTCCTAGGTCGCGCGCCGATATGGCTGCTAAAATATCGACTGATTTTACGGAGAATAATTTTTCCGACTCTGAGCGTGAAATGGCTGAAGAAATCTTTCGTATTATGACGAAAGATGCTGAGGTCAGAGTTAGAGAAGCTCTCGCTTCTCACCTTAAAGAAAGCCACCTTCTTCCTCACGACATCGCTTTGACCTTGGCCCAAGATGTGGATTCTGTTGCTCTCCCGGTTTTGAGTTTCTCCGAAGTTCTCACCGATGATGACTTAGCTGAAATTATCAGAACCCAAGGAGAGGCCAAGCAAGTGGCAATTGCAGAGCGTCCTAGAATCTCTGAAATAATTTCAAGTGCCTTAATTGATACGGGTAAAGCGGCGGTGGTTTCTAAGGTTGTCTCTAATGAAGGGGCTGATATATCTGAAAAATCACTTGGCAAGGTTGTTGAGACCTTGGGCGAGAATAAAAAGGTTCAATCTGCTTTGTTATGGCGCAAGCACTTGCCTGTCTCTGTCGCGGAAAAGCTTGTGAACAAGGTTTCTGAGAAAATGCAGGAACAGTTGTTAAAACGTCATCAGCTCTCAGCAGATATGGCTACAGACTTGATTTTGCAAACACGCGAGAGGGCGGTTGTTTCCTTATCGTCTGAGTATGATGAGGCAGATGTTCAAACCCTCGTGCGGCACCTTAACCAAAACAATCGTTTAACGTCTTCCATTATTCTCAGGGCGTTGTGTATGGGTGATTTAAGGTTTTTTGAGGCTGCTCTGGCCGAACTTGTCCAAATCCCCCTCAGCAATGCCTATACCCTGATTCATGACCCTGGAAAGAAGGGCCTGAAAAGACTTTGGCAAAGTGCGCATTTACCTATGCCTCAACTGGTTGCAGCTTTTGCCGCAATTGAGGCTGCAGAAGAGTTGGAATATGATGGGGGGGCAAATGACCGTGAACGGTTCTCGCGGCGGCTCATTGAAGTGGTTCTCACTCAATATGATGATTTGGGTGTGGAATTTGAAACCGATGACCTTGAGTATCTACTGACAAAAATGGGCACCCTTCCTTCCAGCTTGCAAGAAGCTGTTGAAAGCTAATATAAATTCCAGCCAAAGGGACCTTAAATTACGGTAACTTGCCCTAAATTGTGCATAACTTTGCATGAATCTTACTGGCTATGGGTGGTGTTTTCCGTTTAATATCTCTACCAGATTTTGGGGTTTCTTCTAGCTTCGTACCAAGCTTGTTTAAACGGCTGTGCGTAAATAGCAAAGAGACCAAAGACTTTTTGCGTGGCTTTGGGTGATGCTTTCGTCCAATGCTTTGATATATAAGAGGGATTACTCATGGCTGGCAGTGTTAACAAGGTGATTTTGGTTGGTAATTTGGGGCGTGACCCTGAGGTGAGGTTTGCTCAGGACGGAACCAAGATCGTTAATCTCTCGATCGCTACATCAGAATCGTGGAAAGATAAAGCAACGGGAGACCGTCGGGAAAAAACCGAATGGCACCGGGTTGTGATTTTCAATGACCGCCTTGCTGATGTTGCAGAGCGTTTCTTGCGCAAAGGGTCGACGGTCTTTCTTGAAGGGGCTTTGCAAACACGTAAATGGACTGGTCAAGATGGCATTGAAAAATATACCACCGAGGTGGTCCTGCAACGCTATCGTGGCGAGTTAACTATGCTTGGTGGACGTAATGATGGTGGGGGAGGCGACTATGCCCAGGGCGGCCAGCAGCAAGGCGGATACGGTGGCCAGCAAGGCGGCGGCCATAGTGACAGCCAAGGACAATCCAGCGGCGGTCCAGGTTGGGGTGGCCCCTCTAATGGAGGGCCAGGCGGTGCACCCGGTGGCGATTTAGATGATGAAATCCCCTTCTAGGAATTGACAACATGCTTACTTTTGGGCGCTATGATGATACGTTGTTCAAAAATAAGTAGTTTTATTCTTTAGTTGGGTTTTTTAAATGTCCTCAGATTTAAACAGTCTTTTACTTGAAGCGTCGTCTCAGGCGCTTTTCGTTTTGAAGGCTGGTAAAATCATTGAAGCAAATAAAATAGCCCGAAAATGTTTTGGAGTTAAAAATAAACAACTAATTGGGCAATCATTTATTGATTTTATTGCTCCCAATGATCAGCCTGACATAAAAAAAGCACTCAAAAATTTACAACCCCTTACCAAGGAAGTGTCTGGGGTTTCTGATGACTATATTTTCCCCATTGTGTTGACGTTAAAGCAGGCAAAGTCAGCGGATGAAAATATTTTCCTCGCCGCGATAACAAAGCTCCAACCTCATGAAATTGAATTAAGAGCGAGTGAAGAGCATAACCGTTTGTTGGTTGAGCTTTTGCCTGAAGCCATTATTATTCACAGGCTTGGCGATGAAATAATTTTTGCTAATAAAGCGGCAAAAGCCCTCTTTAGAGAAACTGAAAATAATCCGCTTGTTGACCGTGAATTCAATGAGCTTTTGCATAAAGATTATTTGCTAAAACTTAAACAGCGAACCAAGAAACTCAACAAATTATCTAAGAATGATGTTCCCGGTGCACCCAGTTCAATCCCGTTAACAGACTACAAAATTGTTTGTCTTGATGGGGAGGTTTTGGAAGCTGAGGCTATAAGCTCAAGAACTTTTATAGACGGTGAGCAGGTTTCTCTAACTGTCTTTCGAGATGTCACCCAACGAAAAGCGGCAGAAGCCTCTGCACGGCGGGCAGAGAGTTTGCTCGTCGATGCCATGGAAGGCCTTGTTGATGCCTTTGTGCTGTTTGATGCCGATGACAGGTTGGTCGTTTGTAATTCAAAATACCGTGAGATGCTTTGGAAGGTTGATAAGCACCTTGTCCCCGGGACAACCTTTGACGAGATTGTAAGAGCTAACCTGAAGGCAGGGGTTGTTAAAGTTGCGCCGGAAGCTCAGGAAGAATGGTTCGAGGCGAGAATCGACCGCCATTTAAACCCTGGCCCGGCAACTGTTCAGCAAATGGGGGATGGTCGATACATGTCCTTCCTTGAGTATAAAACCTCAAGCGGGGGCACCTTCCTGTTATTAAGAGATGTGACTGAACGAATCCAAGGGGAAAGTGCCCTTGTCGGGGCAAAAGAAGAAGCAGAGCTTGCCAACCGAACGAAATCTGAATTTCTGGCCCATATGAGCCATGAGCTGCGAACTCCCCTAAACGCTATTATCGGTTTTTCTGACTCTATTAGGTTGGAAATTATGGGGCCGCTTGAGAATGAAAAATATCAAGAATATGTGGAAGATATCCATAAATCTGGCCTGCTTTTACTTGAGTTAATTAATGATATCCTCGATGTTTCTGCCATTGAGGCTGGTAAGTTGGAACTGTTAGATGAAAGGGTGGAGATTAAATCATCCGTTCAATCATCTTTACGGTTAGTCATGCCACGGGCCCGAATGAAAAAAATTAAAATTTCGGAAGAAATCCCGAGTCCCTTACCAACATTAATTGCCGATAGTCGCCGGGTGAAACAAATTTTGATCAACCTGCTTACCAATGCCGTTAAGTTTACGCCCTTTGAAGGAGATATTTCATTAGCCGTTGATGTTACTGATGACAAAGAACTTCGATTGGCCGTTACCGATACTGGGATTGGAATGGATGCGGAAGGAATCAAAAAGGCCATGATACCTTTTGTTCAGGTTGAAGGAGCTGCGACAAAAGGGGTTGAAGGAAGCGGGCTTGGGTTGCCTCTAACCGCAGGACTTGTGAAGGCCCACGGAGGTCAATTAGAAATCGAGAGTTCTCCAGGGGAAGGTACAAAGGTAACGGTTGTTTTCCCTCGGGACCGTGTCCTTACGGATTAAACTCAAGGTTTTTCATAAGCAACAGGTCTGTTGAAACCCAAGTGGAACGACCTAATATATGAGTCCCGATGTTATCAGTTTAGCTGATACAGCCCTTAATCTAGCAAAGGAACGGGGCATGACAGGGGGGCGTCGATAAGGGTGATTAACATGTATATCACGAACCGCGGGTGGGTCGCCTTTTCTGTTTTGATCTTTGTTGCGGCAATTCTAATACTCTTTCGTCCTTTCTTGTCTCTGTTCGATGAGTCTCTCCAGGTTGAAGGAGGTGTTGAGTTAGCGGCTGTCTATGAAGACATCGGATACGATTTGACGGCCCTCCAAGAAAGTGGGGGGAAGGTTCCCAAAATATTTGTATCAGGATTTCCTGAAGGTTGGGCAGATTCCCTGGAACTCGAGCAAAAGAAAACTCTTTTTTATCAGTCAATTCTTCCTCTTATGTTGTCGGTTAACAAAGAGATATTGAGAGAACGTAAGCAATTTAATGCGCTTTTAAGGAAGAAGCACCTTACCAAAAAACAACAAGGCACCCTCAAAAAGATCGGAAACCGTTATGGACTCTCTCTTGAGCCAGAGAAAATAACTTCTAGACAAACTAACGAGGCCCTGCGGCGGATAGATACCATCCCGGTTGCAATGGGCTTGGGACAGGCGGCGTATGAAAGTGGGTATGCAACATCACGGTTTGCCGTTAAGGGTAATGCGTTGTTTGGGCAGTGGCGTTGGGGGGAAGGCCTGATTCCTAAAAAACAGCGTGCCGGTAAAGGGGATTATCGAATTGCTACTTTTCCGACGCCTTTAGGCTCAGTTAAGGCTTATGCTTTGAACCTAAATACCCATAGAGCCTATCGCGGTTTCAGAAAGCAAAGAGAGGCCATGAGGCGCGCCGGGGAACTCCCTTTTTCAAGCCGAAAACTTATCGAAACCATGACCGCCTATTCTGAGAAGGGAGAAGAATATGTTCGGACTTTGCAAGGGATTATTGAGGAGAATAATTTGTGGGTTTTAGACAATGTCACCCTTAGAAAAACACCCGTACAAGAAGTTGGATTTTTGCCTCACTAAAACACCCGTATAAGCTATTGAAAGTAATGATAAAAAAATGATTTTCCCTGGGGTGAAAATTTTTCTTAAAAAAGGCATTTAATTGGCCCGGATTGGTTGGCTCCCCAGCTATATTCTGTTATAAGGAGCATGCCGAATCCGGGGTTGGAAAACAACGGTTTAGGCGGGGTGGTAAACCACCTTATTTTTTGTCCACAATATAGTTGGAAAAATCTTTGACCTCGCCTGAAACACCTTCTGATTTCGACATTACTCCGGTATCCATCGAAGGAGAGATGAAACGCTCCTACCTTGACTACGCAATGAGCGTAATCGTGTCTCGAGCCCTCCCAGATGCCCGTGACGGGTTGAAGCCGGTTCATCGTCGCATTCTCTTTGCCATGAAGGAAGGGGGGTACGAATATAATAAGCCCTTCCGGAAGTCAGCCCGCATCGTCGGTGATGTTATGGGTAAATACCACCCCCATGGTGACTCGGCGATTTACGATGCCATGGTGCGTATGGCCCAGGATTTCTCCATGCGGTTGCCGCTTATCGATGGGCAGGGGAACTTTGGTTCCATGGATGGTGATCGTGCCGCAGCTATGCGGTATACTGAAGCCCGAATGGCCCGGTCTGCCCATGTGCTGATCGAAGATATCGACAAAGACACGGTCAATTTCCAACCTAACTACGACGAAACTGTTTCCGAGCCATCCGTTCTTCCTGCACGCTATCCAAACCTGTTGGTCAATGGAGCGGGGGGGATCGCTGTTGGTATGGCGACCAATATTCCTCCCCACAACTTGGGTGAAGTCATCGATGCCTGTCTGGCTTATGTTGAAAACCCGGATATCACCATCGATGAGATGATTGAGAAGTACGTTCAGGGACCTGATTTTCCAACAGGCGGTATTATCCTTGGTAAAACCGGTATTAACTCGGCTTTTCATACCGGACGTGGTTCCGTTGTTATTCGCGGTAAAACCGAAATTGAAGAGATTCGGAAAGACCGTTTTGCTATTATTATCACCGAAGTGCCGTACCAGGTGAATAAAGCGCGTATGGTTGAAATTATTGCTGAAACGGTGCGTGATAAGCGTATCGAAGGCATTTCTGATCTGCGCGATGAATCTGATCGGGATGGCGTGCGTGTCGTTGTTGAGATTAAACGTGATCATATGCCTGAGGTTGTCTTGAACCAATTGTTCAAGTTTACCCCCTTGCAAACCAGCTTTGGCACAAACATGCTGGCCCTCAATGAGGGCAAGCCAGAGCAAATGAATCTTAAGCAGATGATTGCTGCTTTTGTGAAGTTTCGTGAAGAAGTCATCACCCGTCGCACCGCCTTTGAATTAAACAAGGCCCGGGATAAAGCGCACGTCTTGGCAGGTTTGGCCGTCGCCGTTGCTAATATTGATGAAATTATTGAACTGATCCGCCGTGCTTCCGATCCTGCAACAGCGCGGGAACAGTTGATGGCAAAGGCTTGGCCAGCGGGTGAAGTGGCTCCTCTGATTGCTTTGATTGATGAGCCAGAGCATAAAGTAGTTGATGGCACCTATAACCTCTCAGAAACCCAAGCGAAAGCGATCCTGGACTTACGCCTGCATCGTTTGACAGGCTTGGAACGCGATAAGATTGCTGGTGATTTACGTGAAATTGGTGACGTTATTGAAGAGTTGCTCAGTATTCTGCGTTCTCGGGAGAAAATGCTTAAAGTTCTCACTGACGAACTGCAAGAGATGCGCGATCAGTTCGCTACGGAGCGACGCACCCAACTCCATGATGCTGAGTTTGAGCACGATATTGAAGACCTTATCCAGCGCGAAGATATGATCGTCACTGTGTCCAGTACGGGCTATATTAAACGTGTTCCTCTGACGACATACCGGGCGCAACGTCGCGGCGGAAAAGGTCGCACGGGCATGAGTACCAAAGAAGAGGATGTCGTCGATCAGGTTTTTGTTGCCAATACCCATACGCCCGTCTTGTTCTTCTCCTCGAAAGGGATGAGTTACGTGCTTAAGGTTTATCGTCTGCCCTTGGGCAGCCCGACCTCTAAAGGCAAGGCAATGGTTAATTTGCTGCCCCTTGAGCAAGGGGAAACCATTTCCACTGTCATGCCCATGCCCGAAGACGAGGCAACCTGGGACGATCTGCACGTTATTTTCACCACCAAGAAAGGGAGCGTGAGGCGGAATAGGCTTTCTGACTTCTCCAATATCCGGGTTAACGGCAAGATTGCCATGAAGTTTGAAGGTGCCGATGCCGATGATGCTTTGGTTCGGGTGCGTACTGTGACCGAAGAAGATGATGTGCTTCTGTCTGCCAAGAGCGGTAAATGTATTCGCTTCCCGGTCTCTGCATTACGTGTCTTTAACAGTCGGACCTCGACAGGGGTTCGGGGAATCCGTTTGGCTGAGAACGACGAAGTCATCGGTATGTCCGCCCTTCGTGGTGCTAAGATTGATTCCGAAACCCGTGAAGCCTACATGAAAGCTGTTGCAGCTTCCCGTCGCCTGAGCACTGCCGATTATACGGGTAAGGATGACGAGAAAACGAAAGATGAAGGTCTCGCCAGTCAGTTAGAGCAGCAACCTTTTGCAGAGATGGTTGAGAATGAAGAGTTTATTCTTACCATTACTGTCAATGGCTACGGTAAACGGACCTCAGCTTATGAATACCGAGCCATGGGCCGTGGGGCTCAGGGCTTTGCTAATATCGTTACTTCTGAACGTAATGGCGACGTTATTGCCTCCTTCCCGGTTCATATTGATGACCAGTTAGTCATGGTGACCGACGGCGGCAAATTGATCCGTTGCCCAATTCACGATATTCGTGTCGCGGGGCGGAATACCCAAGGCGTCACCATCTTTAAAACTGCTGACGATGAAAAGGTCGTCTCTGTTACTCGTATCCGCGATATGGCGGACGATGAGGAAGAAATCGACGGAGAAGAGGGCGCAACAGTTGTTGAGGGGAATGAAGAGGGGGCTTCCGAAGAAAAGGCAAAAGAAGTCGTTTCTTCAGAAGACGAATAGACGAACCGCTGAAAATACCTTAACAATAAAAACTGTATAAATTTGAGGGATTAAAAATGTCCGACCTTATAGGCGTCTATCCGGGAACTTTTGATCCCGCAACCAACGGTCACTTGGATATTATTAAACGGGGAACAAAGCTGGTTGATAAACTGGTGGTCGCCGTTGCGATCAACCCTGGGAAAGGGCCGCTTTTCACCCTTGATGAGCGGGTTGCTATTCTTAAAGAGGAAATTAAAACTCAAAGCCTTACAGGTAAGGTTGAGGTTCTCCCCTTCGATAATTTGTTGATGCATTTTGTTGCTGACCTCGGTGGCTCTCTCATCCTTCGGGGGTTGCGGGCTGTTTCAGACTTTGAATACGAATTTCAAATGGCTGGCATGAATGCCCAACTCAATAGCGAGATCGAAACGGTCTTTCTCATGGCTTCCGACAAGCACCAGCTCATCGCTTCTCGTTTCGTCCGGGAAATCTGCATGCTCGGAGGAGATATCTCCAAATTCGTCTCTCCCCATGTGGAAAAACGAATGCTAGAAAAGGTTTCCAATTAACCGCAAATCCCTTGAAGACAATTAATTTTCAAAGAAGTCATTTTTTACCGTCAAAAGCCCTTGACGAGTTACGGGTACAACGTTAGAAACCGGCTCTCGCTAAGAACGGTCGGTGACCGAACAATGCGGACCCTACTCTTGGGGGCACTTAGCTCAGTTGGTAGAGCATTCGACTTTTAATCGAACGGTCGCAGGTTCGAATCCTGCAGTGCCTACCATTTTAGCCCTCGGAAGCCTTGTGTTTCCGAGGGCTTTTTGGTTTTGTTAGGCTGTGTTTGTTTAAGCCCATGATGACGGGCTCGCATGATCATTGGTGCGTGAGTCCTTGGTTCTAGGGATACTCTCTATAATTTTCGGACATTTGAACGCTTATTCGAATTAATAGTAATCTGAATAAAAAATAGAGAGGCCTTTATGATTAGTGAAATCGTTTCATTTAAAATTCCTGCGGGCATGAGCCGGGAAGACGTTCTCGAAGATGCAAAGCCGACATTAGAACGTTGGACAAATTTCCCCGGTCTTATCCGTAAAACGTATGTCAGGGCCGATGATATGACTTGTATGGGGATTTACTTATGGGAATCCAAAAAGGCGGCTCAGAAAGGCCATGATGAAGCTTGGCTGGATAAGGCAGAGGCTAAATGGGGGAACCGCCCAACCATCACCTATTTCGATGCCTTTATGGAGCTTGATAACCGTCACGGTGACGTTCAGGAATTTGCAGAGGGATAATGAATTAGGGACTGAGTGATTGCGGTCACTGTTGTTCAGAAGCATTCTGACTAATCCCTCCTAATAAGAAGCGGAAAAATAGAGAGGGAAACAAAAAACAAACGATCCGGTGCCATAGCAACAGCCTAACATCATCAAAGTCTATCTCGATGATTGCCCGTGACCTGATCCGCCAGGCGGCTGATACAGAAGGTTTTGAAGAATGGCTGGAAGCTCATAATAGCTCCTCCCAAACGGCGAACCTTTTGACCCGGACTTATGCTTTTGACGTTTTTGGGGATTCGGACAAAGCCCAAATATTTAAAGCGGTGATGTCCATAGAGATTGACCGGGTTCGCGCCAAATAAGAATTGCCCATTCTTTTAAAGAATAATCTGTAACGGTCTTAAGTTCTCTACAGAATTTCTCCCAGCGCGCCTGAGACGCGACATAAAGGACATCAAGCTTGTGAGAGGCCGTTGTTATTAATCCGAGCTATTTTTATCAATCCAGGAGGCACAATCTTGCGCAACCTTATGCCAGCCTTCGCCACCTAAAATCCAATGGGCCTTGTCTGGATATTCTTTATAGGTGCCAATTTCACTGTACTTGCGACCAATTTTCCGGATGACGGATGCAGGCGTAATACGGTCTTGTCCACACCCCACAATGAGGACCGGGTGGGTGATCTTCTTTTCGTCGACTTCGGCTACTTTCTTGGGGTCAAATAAGGAGCAGGCAATCTCAAATGTGGCTTTACCCGATTCGCACGAGAGCTTTTTAAACTCTGCTCGTGCTTGTTCCAGGGGGAGAAGATTGTAAACAGAATAGACAGCCTCTGCAAAAGTCGGCACGGTCGGTTTTTTCCACCAGCCCCACTTGAAGAAAAACCGATAAAAGGTCTTGATGACGCTGGGGGTGAGGGCAATGATCCCTCGAGGAGCGGCAGGGGTGAGAAAAATCCCTAATTTTCCCGATCCTCTTTCGCACATCATCTGAGCCAAAAGCCCGCCCATGGAATGCCCCATGATGATAGGTTTTTCGTCTAACCCTTCTATTTCTTTGGTTAGGTCATCTACGTAATCAAGAAGACTGGTGGTGCCCAAAGCCGGGTCTGGTGCTTGCCCAACAACATGGTGGCGCAGGGTGGGGGCAATCACCTTGTAGCCCTTGGCCTCAAAGAACGCCTTATAGTTATTAAACTGAGCCCCGCATCCCCACATGCCGTGGATCATCAAAATAGTCTTGCCCATAGCGACCTCCCGTTCGTTTACAGACGATGGGAGTATTTAGGCATGTTTGAGAAGAAAAGGCGAAATGTTTGTTGCCTCAACAAAAAAAAGGGCAGGAAAAATCCTGCCCTTCATAATATTGTTGATGCGAAACGTTACGCGCCAGAGAAGGCTTGAAGACCGGTTTGAGCGCGACCCAGGATGAGGGCGTGAACGTCATTGGTCCCTTCGTAGGTATTGACGGTTTCTAGGTTCACCATGTGGCGAATGACGTGGAATTCATCAGAGATACCGTTGCCGCCGTGCATGTCACGAGACATACGAGCAATGTCCAAAGACTTGCCACAGCTATTTCGTTTGATCATCGAAATGTTTTCTGGAGGGCAGTTGCCTTCATCCAAAAGACGACCAACCCGCAAGCAAGCTTGCAGACCAAGGGTGATCTCAGTTTGCATGTTTGCAAGTTTTAGCTGGATCAACTGGTTGGCAGCGAGTGGGCGGCCAAACTGGTTGCGGTCCAGGGTGTATTGGCGGGCTGCGTGCCAGCAATACTCAGCGGCACCAAGAGCACCCCAGGCAATGCCGTACCGTGCTTTGTTGAGGCACCCGAACGGTCCACCTAAGCCTTTGACATTAGGCAGTAAGTTCGCTTCTGGTACTTCGACTTCATCCATGACGATTTCGCCAGTGATGGAAGCGCGAAGGGACATTTTGCCTTCGATTTTCGGAGTAGAGAAACCCTTCATGCCGCGCTCAAGGATAAACCCACGGATAACGCCATCTAATTTGCCCCAAACAACGGCAATGTCAGCGATGGGAGAATTGGTGATCCACATTTTGTTGCCGGTTAGCTTGTAGCCACCGTCAATTTTTACGGCGCGAGTTTTCATGCCGCCGGGGTCAGAGCCATGGTCAGGCTCGGTCAAACCGAAACAACCAATCAATTCACCTGTTGCCAGTTTAGGCAGGTATTTCTTACGTTGCTCTTCGCTACCATAAGCATGGATAGGATGCATAACGAGGGAAGATTGTACGCTCATAGCAGAACGATAGCCCGAATCGACGCGCTCAACTTCGCGTGCCGCAAGACCGTAACAAACGTGGTTTACACCAGCCCCGCCGTATTCCTCAGGAATGGTTGAGCCGAGCAGACCCATTTCGCCACATTCTCTCATAATCTCTGGGTCGAAGTGCTCATTACGGTTTGCCATCAAAATCCGTGGCATGAGTTTATCTTCGCAGAAATCACGGGCGTGATCACGGACCATTCGTTCGTCTTCGGTCAATTGATCGTCAAGAAAGAAGGGATCATCCCATTTAAATGAAGGTTTAGAAGCCATTATATAATAATCCTTAAGCTTGGACGTTAAATTAATCAGGTATTACGGCAGTGGTTTCGATCTCGATCATGCCGGGAGAATCCAGAAGATCGGAAACGAAAATCATGCTCATTGCCGGAAAGTTCTTACCGATGAGTTGTTTCCACACGGCACCGATTTCGCGACGGGCCGCTAGGTATTTAGGCTTACTGGTGCAGAAACAAGTCATCCGACATATATGCTCGGGTCCCCCCCCAGCTTTTTCCAATACAGCCAAAATGTTCTTCAAGGCTTGTTCAAATTGAGGAGTCATTTCTTCGCTGTGGAAAACCTGATCGGCATCCCACCCTACTTGTCCCGCAATAAACAAGACTTTGCCTGGGCGCGCCATGACACCATTAGAATAACCAATGGCAGGAGCCCAACCGTCAGGTAGGATAACCTCTTTCTCAATTGCTTCCGCAGTCATAATTCATCCTCTCTTTAATATATTTATCAGTACATACCTATCTTCAAGCTTAGACTATTTTGGAAAAAGTTTTAAGTATAAAATTTTATTCCAAAATCACCTTGTCGGCTGCTTGACAAATAAAGTGGTATTGTGGTACTGATTTACATAATTAATGCCAAACACGCCGCTCGTCAATGGTTTTGGGGATTTTTTGAAGACAAGCTTTGCCGGGGCGGGTGAGGAAACGACTAAATTATTTTTTTGGAGTAAACACGAATGTCAATTTCTGCGTACCGCTGGTCAATGACCGCCGTAGGGGAGCCTTTAGTAAAGGAGGAGTTTACCGCTTCGCCTGAAGCTGGGGAGGTTGTTGTTGAGGTTGCTGGTTGTGGCGTATGCCATACAGATCTTGGCTTTTATTATGATGGTGTGCGTACCAACTCCGAGCTTCCTTTGACTCTAGGCCATGAAATTAGTGGTCGCGTTGTTCTCGCTGGTTCTGGCGCAGAAGGCATGATGGGTAAGGCGGTTATCGTTCCTGCTGTTATGCCTTGTGGAGAGTGCGATCTCTGCAAAAAAGGTAAAGGCACCATTTGCCGTAAGCAAAAAATGCCAGGAAATGACATTCAAGGTGGATTCGGTAGTCATATCGTTGTTCCGGCTCGCGGCCTTTGTGAAGTTGATGAGGTTCGCCTAGCGAAAGCTGGCTTGAGCCTTGCTGATCTTTCCGTTGTTGCAGATGCGGTAACCACACCCTACCAGGCTGTGTATCAGGCTGAGGTGACGCCAGGTAGTCTTGCTATTGTGATTGGTGTTGGTGGTGTCGGTGGTTATTGTGTGCAGATGGCGAAGGCCTTTGGGGCAACAGTTGTTGCTATTGATATCGACCAAGACAAGCTGGACGCTCTTAAAGATGAGGGGGCTGCGGCCGTTACCTTTAATGCCAAAGAAATCGGCGGGCGTGATCTGAAAAAAGCCATTGGTGCTTTTGCGAAGGAAAATGGTCTGCCCATGACCGAGTGGTTCATTTTTGAATGTTCTGGTTCTAAGCCTGGTCAGGAAAGTGCTTACGGTCTGATGGTTCACGGTTCAACGGTAAGTATTGTCGGCTTTACCATGGATAAGGTTGAAGTTCGTCTTTCTAACCTTATGGCTTTCCATGCGCGCGCCCTTGGTAACTGGGGTTGCCCTCCAGAACTTTATCCCGCAACACTTGATCTTGTGCTTGATGGTAAAGTTCAGTTGAAACCATTCGTAGAGCAAAAGCCTCTTGATGACATTAATCAAGTCTTTGATGATGTTCACTCTCACAAGATGACACGCCGGGCCATCATGGTTCCGAATTCGTAAGAGAAATACAGTTTTATTTATCCAAGTTAGCCAAGTTTTAAGGGGACGTTCAAGTTATGAGCACAACTGCTGAAATCGTTAAAGACACCGCTCCAAGTGAGCTTATTGACCACAATCTAGTTGCTGTAGAAGGCGAGGACATGGCTGGCGGTATGATCCGCTATGAGTTGCGTCCAGCTAAGAAGCGTGACGGAAGCGTGATTGACGGCGTAAACAATGCCTGGATTATCTTCAACAATCCAAAGCAGTTTAACTCCTACACAACCGATATGGTTAAAGCGACTATCCTCGCTTTCCGTCGGGCGTCATGTGATCGCTCCGTTAATGCCGTGGTTTTCACCGCCGTTGGCGACAAAGCATTCTGTACTGGTGGCAACACCAAAGAATATGCTGAGTATTATGCTGGCAACCCCCAAGAGTATCGTCAGTATATGCGCCTCTTTAACGACATGGTTTCTGCCATCCTTGGCTGTGATAAACCTGTTATTTGTCGTGTGAACGGTATGCGTATCGGTGGCGGTCAAGAAATTGGCATGGCTTGTGACTTCACTGTTGCTCACGATCTTTGCAACTTCGGTCAAGCCGGACCAAAACACGGTTCTGCTGCTATTGGCGGCGCAACTGATTTCCTTCCTGTGATGGTTGGCTGTGAACAAGCCATGATCTCCGGTACCCTTTGTGAGCCTTTCTCTGCACATAAAGCTGCCCGTCTCGGTATCATTGGTGACGTTGTTCCTTCCCTGAAAATTGATGGCAAGTTCGTTGCGAACCCAACTGTTGTCACCGACACCTACCTTGATGAGTATGGCCGTATCGTTCATGGCGAATTCAAAGAAGGCGATGAGTTCAAAGCTGGCCGCGCTAAAATGAAAGAAGGCGAGATTGATCTTAGCCTGCTCGACGAAAAAGTTGAGGCTCTTTGCGCCAAGCTTGTTGAAACCTTCCCTGAGTGCATGACCAAGTCCCTAGAAGAGCTTCGTAAGCCTAAGCTTGAAGCCTGGAATGCGAACAAAGAAGATGCGCGCGACTGGCTTGCCCTTAACATGATGAACGAAGCCCGTACCGGTTTCCGTGCCTTTAACGAAGGCAATAAAGAGACAGGCCGTGAAATTGACTTTACCGCGCTTCGTCAAGCTCTTGCCAAGGGCACTCCTTGGACTGAAGAGCTGATCGAAAGCTTGATGCCCGGTAAATAAGAAAAAGTAATTAAGGATTAGATATGTCTGATTCACCTTTAAAAGTTTGGCTAGACAGGGAAGGTAAGCTGCTCCGTTTGCAGCTTAACCGCCCCAAAGCCAACATCGTTGATGCGGAGATGATCGCCGCGCTTGAAAAAGCACTGGAAGATCATGGTAACAATACCGATATCAATGCTGTTCTTCTTAGTCATGCAGGCCCGCATTTCTCTTTCGGCGCAAGTGTCGAAGAGCATCTGCCCGGCTCATGTGACCAAATGCTTAAGAGCTTACATTCGCTAGTTAAGCGGATGATTAAAAGCCCTGTTCCAATTCTGGTTTCCATTAAGGGGCAATGCCTCGGTGGGGGCCTTGAAGTCGCAGCAGCGGGCAATATGCTCTTTGCTGCACCGGACGCTGCTCTCGGCCAACCTGAAATTAAGTTGGCTGTATTTGCACCGGCTGCCAGTTGCCTCCTTCCGGAGCGTATGGGGCAGTCCAAAGCAGAAGATCTCCTCTTTTCAGGCCGTAGCCTGACTGGTGAAGAAGCCGCTGCTTGTGGTCTGGTAGATCAGTTAAGTGACGACCCGGAGGAAGCCGCCTTGGCCTACTTCGATAAGAATCTTGCTTCTCATAGTGCCAGCACAATGAGATTTGCCGTACAGGCAGCAAGGGAAGAATTTATTGCAAGAGTAACCGCCAAGTTGGATCGGGTTGAAGACCTTTATCTTTCAGGTCTGATGTCCACCCACGACGCTGTAGAGGGCTTAAATGCGTTCCTCGAAAAGCGACGGGCAAATTGGGAGAACCGTTAATAATGTGTGCTAAATCGTTAAAAGAAGTTGTCGACTATTGCCAAGAGCTTTTCGATGACATTACCTTTCAATCCGCACGGAAGTGGAAAGACGCAAAACCCGGTCGTAAAGTGATCGGTTACATGCCTGTCTACGTTCCTCGGGAAATCATCCATGCTGCTGGCTTCTTGCCTCTCGGCATTCTCGGTGGTGGCGCTGAGATGGAAGTTATCCACGGCGATGCTTACTACCAAAGCTATATTTGTCGTATTCCAAGGTCTACCATTGAGCTGGCTGTTGCTGGCAACATCGACTTTGTTGATGGCATGATGTTCCCATCCATCTGTGACGTTATCCGGAACCTTTCTGGTATCTGGAAGCTGATGTTTAAAGACAAGTATGTACGTTATTTCGACAGCCCCCAAAACTTCAAAGACGAAGTTGGCGGTTCATTCTACGAGAAAGAACTCGAAGAATTTAAAGAAAGCCTTGAAGAATTAGCTGGTCGTAAGATCACCAATGATGACATCAATGCTTCTATCGCTGTTTACAATGAAAATCGCGAGTGGATTGAAAAAGTTTATGCATTTCGCGCTGCGACTCCTTGGAAAGCAACGTCTGCTGAAGTTTATATCCTGATGCGGGCCGGTATGGTTCTTCCTCCAGAAGAGCACACCCAATTGATGAAAGATTACTTGGCAGCTTGTGAAGTTGAAGATCGTCCTATGCGTGATAACTGCCGTGTTATCATCCAAGGTGCTTTCTGTGAGCAGCCTCCGTTAAACTTGGTTAAATCTATTGAACTCTCAGGTTGCTACATCGTTGATGATGACTTCATGATGGTTGCTCGTTGGATGACCAAACCAGTGCCAACCGATGGTAATGGCATTCATCATCTTTCTGATGGCTTCCTGCATTACTCTGCAGAAACAGCCTTCAAGTACGAAGATGATATGAATGTTAAAGGCACGTACATGTTTGACGCGATCAAGAAACGTGGCGCAGAGGGTGTTATCTTTGCTGCCCCAAGTTTCTGTGATCCGGCCCTTCTTGACCAACCGATGATGGTTAACCGTCTAGAAGAACGCAAGATACCGTACATTACTATGCAATACGCCGAGAACTCCGGCCAAATGCAGCCTATTCGTGAACAATCGGGAACTTTCGCCGATTCCATCAAACTGTGGAGCGTAGCATGAGTGAAAAATTAGAAATCAACAAATCCAAGTCGCAACTTCTGCAAAAGGAAATGATCACGTCGAACTACGACAAGATCACCAGCGGCGAGTGCAAAGTTTCTTCAACCTTCGTTCCAGGTAACCTGAACGAATTGGTTATGTGCTTTGATATGGCTAACAACCTTCCAGAAATTAACGCTATCCAAAACGGTATGCGTAAAAAATCTGGCGGCATGATCATGGAAGCTGAACGTCAAGGTCACTCCGAAGATGTTTGCACTTATGTGAAAGCTGATATCGGTCAAATGGCAAAAGGCAATATTGCTCCTAACGGCAAGCCTTTTCCTAATCCAGACATGCTTCTGCTGAGCTACACTGGTTGCTTTACCTTCTTGAAGTGGTTTGAACTTCTTCGTGAAGATTACAAATGCCCAACCGTTATGCTGCACGTTCCTTACGATGCAAACGGTAAGCCTACCAAAAACATGCGCGATTATATCGTTAAGCAGCTTAAAGAAGACGTTATTCCAACCATGGAAAAAGTGTCTGGTGTTAAGTTTGATATTGATAAACTGCGTGAGTTCATGCGTAATTCTGCTAAGGCAGAAGACGACATGGTTTGGATGCTTGAGCAAGCTAAACGCACACCTTCACCAATCGATTGCTACTTTGGTGGCGTTTACTACATGGGCCCAATCTTTACGGCTTTCCGTGGAACGCAAGACGCTGTTGATTATTACAAATTCTTGCGTGCAGAAATTCAAGAACGTATCGACCTCGGTCTTGGTGTGGCTACGCCAGAAGGCGACATGGGCGAAGAGAAATATCGTCTGGTTGTTGAAGGTCCGCCAAACTGGACATCTTTCCGTGAATTCTGGAAAATGTTTTACGACGAAGGCGCTGTTGTTGTTGCTTCTTCCTACACCAAAGTGGGTGGCGTATACGACTACGACGGTTTCCGTCACGATCCAGACAATCCACTAGAGAGCTTGGCTGATTACTGTCTCGGTGTTTACACCAACCGTAACCTGCCGACTCGTGTTGATATGCTGGCTCAAAACATCAAAGATTATAATGCTGATGGCCTACTTATTAACTCCATCAAAAGCTGTAACAGCTTCTCTGCTGGTCAGCTAATGATGATGAACCAGATTGAAGAGTTGACTGGTAAACCTGGTGCATTCGTTGAAACCGATCTTGTTGATCCTCGTTACTTCTCTGCAGCTAACGTGAAAAACCGTTTGGAAAGTTACTTCCAGATGATCGATCAAAAACGTCGTGCTGGCGGTTCCGCCACGGCTGCGGCCTAAGGAGAATAGATTTATGAAAACTTTTATTGGTATCGACCTTGGGTCGACCACGACCAAAGCTGTGTTGATGAACGAAAACCAGGAAGTCCTGGGTCGCGGCATCACCAACTCACGGTCTAACTATGACACTGCGGCTGCTGTTTGTAAGCAAGAAGCCAAAGTTGGTGCTCGTTTCACCATGTTCCAAAATGAACTTGGTTCAGCAGATGACGGTATTGCCAGCCTGTTAGAAGGCTTGGAGCGGAACTTCCGTCTTGAGCAGTTTCTTGCTGAGTTGCAAATCCTTGAAGACACTTGTTATGGCTATTTGGATCACCCGCGATTCAAAGATTGCAAAAACGAATTGCAAGAAGCCTTAACGGCTGTTTTTAAAGAGCTTGATAATGAAGCACCTGGTATTTATGCCAAGGATGCAGAACGGAAATCTGATTTCTTTAGAGATATTGCTGGTTCTCGTTTTATGAACATCGGCGAAAGAATTTCTAAAGAAGCAGATATCAGCTTTGACCACATGCTTAACGTTTATGATAAATCTATCATCGACATTGAAAGCCTTGTACCTGCTGACGAAAAAGTTGCTGAACAGCTTCTTAATGGCTTGAGTCGTGCTGTTAAAGAATCGACTGACCTAGATATTGCTGAAGAAGATGCTCGTGCCTCTCTTAAAAAGGTTCTCGATATCGAGCTGGAAGAAACCTATGTGGTTGGTACTGGCTACGGTCGTGTACGGTTGCCTTTCCCGAAAGAGCACATTCGTTCTGAAATCCTTTGCCACGGTCTTGGCGCTCACATGATGTTCCCGAATACACGGACTGTTCTTGATATTGGTGGTCAAGATACCAAAGGTATTCAGATTGATAATGCTGGTATCGTTGAAAACTTCCAAATGAATGACCGTTGTGCTGCTGGTTGTGGTCGTTACCTCGGTTATATTGCTGATGAAATGAACATTGGTCTCCACGAACTTGGCCCAATCGCTTCTAAAGCGAAGAAGGTTTCTCGCATTAACTCAACCTGCACCGTGTTTGCTGGTGCTGAGTTGCGTGACCGTCTTGCTCTTGGTGAAGATCGTGCTGACATCCTTGCTGGTCTTCACCGCGCGATTATGCTTCGTGCTATGTCGATCCTTTCACGCGCTGGTGGCGTTTCCGACCAATTCACCTTTACGGGTGGCGTTGCGAAGAACGAATCAGCTGTTGGTGAACTTCGCAAGTTGATCAAAGACAACTATGGCGATGTGCAAATCAATATCAGTGATGAATCCATTTACACCGGTGCTCTTGGCGGATCCGCTTTTGCTCACCGTGCTTGTAACTAATTAAAAGGAAAGAGAATTATGACTGTTGCTATTGGTATCGACGTCGGCTCAGGCGTTATTAAAACTGCTCTTTTCCGCGTAAACGGTGAAGAAAGTGAATGGCTATCACGTCGCGATGTTCGTATTCGTCAACGGAACCCCTTTGAACTCGTTAGCGAGTCCATCGAATATGTTCTTGAGAAAGCTGGCGTGACCAGAGATGAGGTTGACTACATCGCCACCACCGGTGAAGGCGAAAACGTTGAAGAGGCTACAGGTCACTTCTACTCCATGACCACACATGCTCGTGGTGCCATCTATTTGAACGACACGGCCCGTGCTGTTCTTGATATTGGTGCCCTTAACGGCCGTGCCATCAACATTGATGAACATGGTAAAGTTTTGAATTACCGCATGACCAGCCAATGTGCTTCCGGTTCTGGTCAGTTCTTGGAAAATATCGCTCGTTACCTCGGTATTTCTCAGGATGAAATTGGTGAGCTTTCCATGCAAGCCAAAGACCCTGAAAAAGTATCAGGTATTTGTGCTGTGTTGGCTGAAACCGATGTTATTAACATGGTGTCGCGCCAAATTCCTCCGTCAGATATTCTTCGTGGTATTCACGAATCAATGGCTGGTCGGTTGGTTAAATTGCTTAAAGCCATTGGTGCCAAGCAGGGTACCGTCATGATGACTGGTGGCTTAGCCCTTGATACTGGTTTGGTTAAAGCCATGGAAGATGGCTTTGTTAAGCAAAAAATGGAAACTAAAATTGCATGGCATGAAGATTCCCTTTATGCAGGTGCAATTGGGGCCGCTTTATGGGGTGCATTTAGGCATGAGAAACTTCAAGCCTTGGATGAACTAGCCGAAGCGTCCTAATAGAATACATTCTTGTTAAATGGAGTTTAGATTATGGCCTTGATCATTACCGAAGACTGCACAAATTGTGATGCGTGCGTTCCGGTTTGTCCCAATGAAGCTATCAGCGAAGGGGACGTTATATACGTCATCGAAACCGCGCGTTGTACTGAGTGCGTAGGTGCCGAAGAAGACCCACAATGTGAACTGGTTTGCCCTGCAGATTGCATCATTCCAGATCCAGACAACGAAGAAACTAAAGAGCAGTTGCAAGCTAAATACGAAAGCCTGCACTAAGTTCTTTCAGAAACATTCGTTTCAAAGAATAAAAACCGGTAGAGATTTTTCTCTACCGGTTTTTTGTTGGATTTTAGAAGCCCCCTAGGGTGTTTTTTGACTAGGTGTACTCATTTGATGGAGGCAAATGATCGTTTTGGGTAGGAGCGGTGCGCCGAGCGATGTGGTTCATCGTTCAAGCATAGCGACGCCCTCCAAAACGTTCAGATGCCCCACCGAAGGCCGGGTTCTTTTGATTTGTGGCTGCGTTAGGCTACTTGAACGATGAACCACATCGTCCTGCGCACTCTGCCTAACCACAAATCAAAATAATCCCGGTCAAATGAGTACATCTAGTCAAAAAACACCCTAGCCGGAAAGACTCTATTATTTCCAAATACCCCTTTTTGACTTAATGGCGTCTTTCTCTTCAAGTTCATAGCGTTTTGATTGATCATGTTGAGCTTTTGCCATTCCGAGGGTCACTAGTTCTAAAGCCAGATCAGTTCTTCCTGAAACGCATGTCGCAATGGGGGTATTGTTTTTAAATTCACCATCAAGGTGATAGCAGGTGACACCATGGTGCTCGATCATATTTGCTAAAGCTTTTTTGGCCTTTTTCCCGCATTCCCATTTTGCGCCTTTGGAATTAGTACATACTTCAGCTAATTGTGGAGCAATGCTTCCATGAAGACGCACCGTAATGCCCCCCCAGCATTTTTTATCTTTTGATTTGCCTCCAACCTGGAGGGTGTTGCCATCAATGATGCAGCCGGGTCCACTGATAACAGCATCGGCCTTTGCTGAGTTTGTTCCGTGAACTGCATATATCAGAACGAAGATAATGGCTGATAGAAATCGCATATTAAAACTCCTCAGACACTTCCTACCCCAACTTTCAGGGAAGTTATCAAAAGAAGCCTACATGACACAGGAAGTCTGGCCTAGAATTTTTTAGACTTAAAGCGACGCCAGATGGTTTGCAGCGTTGAAATAGGGGAGGTTATCTTGCTTTGAACAGCCGATCATCGCGAGTCGTTCAGCGATTTTGATGGCCTTATGATATTTTCGGTCGCATTCGGCATCGCTGTAGTTCTTGAAGACATCCCCACAGAGAGAAATGCCGTAATGAGATTGGAGTGTCCGTACAACGGTACCAGCTAACATGCCGTCGGCAATATCTGCGAGGTTAAAGTCGTTCTGTTTGACAATCTGAAATTTATTTTTGACTAAATAGCCACGAATAACTGTTTCAGCGGCAATCGTTGCATCCCAATAATCGGATTCTGATTTAGTTGGATCGCCAGAAACTTCCTTAAAGGCCATGCAGAAGGCGAGGAACACTTGCTCTTTCGCCGTGGCCGATTTCCAAGCGGTCCGCCCAAGGCTACTCCAAACGGAAAGGTCCATCTCGTCATAAACTTTGGGAACTCGCTCAAAGAACAGGGTATGCAGCTTGTTTTCGTTTAGCGAGCTATCAAGCTTCTGTTCTTTATAAATATCAATTGCCGCAAAAGTACCGCAAACAGGGCAGGTTTCATTCTCATATACATTTTTTAAATAGATATGAGAGCAGCGTGTTCCGTTAGGGAGCTCATTTTTACAGAGCAAATAGGTTGCTCTGATGTCTTCATCATCCTGCTGTTCGCCGATCCAGTTGAAGCGGTTCATAAACTGTAAATATGATCGCCGATGGCTCCACAGGCTCCACTCTAACTTTTCGACAGGGCCAAAGGTACTCCAATTTGAGCTGACATCAATGACGATGCATTTATCTTTGCCGGGAGCTGATCGCAATCCACGGCCAACAGACTGCCCCCACAGCACTTTAGAAAGAGTCGGGCGCAGATGAACAATAATATTACAGTTTGGGTTGTCCCAGCCTTCGGCGAGCACACCGACGGAAACCATCGCTTCGATCTCACCAGCCTCGTGGCTGGCTAAAAGCTTCATGCGCTCTTTCAGGGGGGTGCCAGCGGTAACGATGGCTGCATTGATACCTGATTTTTCAATTTTCTCTAAGGTGGCTTCTGCGACTTTAACATCTGCACAGAACCAGGCTGATACTGGTTTTGTCGAAAGGTTCTCACGTTCTTCGTGATAACTCCAGATCGCATAGTCAATCATCGATGACTTGATGATTGCGGGCGCGAGTGTGGCAACAGGAAAATCTCCCGAACTGATATCAATATTCTCTAAATCAAGGTCGTGGACAAAATGGGGCCGATAGACAGGTTGAACCAAAACCCCTTCGGCAATCAGATCGTCAATGTTGGCACAATCAATGATCGCGTCGAAGGCCAGATTAAGTTGGTCACGCTGGTCGCCCGTACGGCGTTCAGGTGATGCGGTGAGCCCCATAAATTGGGCTGTTGCCTTGCCAGACTTATTAAAGCTGTCGAGGATGACTTTATAGATTTGGCCATTCGGGGAAACACGATGAGCTTCATCAACAATAATCAGGTCTGCTTTTAGCACGGCATCCGCTAAAACTGCTTTCGCCCGCATACTGGTTGAGAGGAGTACATCGTACCCCTCAAATGCAGGCCCCGAATCGGAAACGGCCAGTTTGTGAACGGTGTGCTTTTGACCGAGAGCTTGCTCAAGTTGTTCGAGAAGCACTAGGCGGTGGCAGAGGACAAGAATTTTTTTTTCTTTATAGAATCGCTCAATAATCTCACTGGCAAGCACCGTCTTACCCGCACCTGTTGGTGCTTTCAGGATAAATCGGCGATGCTGTTCTATAATCGACGGAAAGGTGTCGATAACTTCTTGTTGCCAATTCCTCAGGTGCATCGGATGCCTATTTCACTCAGTGGGGCCCGCGCGTAATGCAGGGTATTTTGTTCAATAATTTGGGATTCATGCTCTATAGCGTCTCAAAGAGGAAAAGGCCAGTAGAGAGACACCAATTTTTTCTGTTCTAAAATAAAAAAAGGTGCAAGCAATTCGCCTGCACCTTTAATTCTTTGCCTAACCTGAGGAGCAGATTAGGAAATAGACTTACCAAGAACCAAACGCTGTGAGGAGCCGAAGCCACAAACGTCCAAGAATTCAAGCAGGTCGAAGTTGTTGTTTGTCACCTGGGTGCGAACGTTCTCTACGTTTAGGATCGAGAGGTTAGCAAACAGTTGGGAGAGAAGGGCATGACCAACGCCACCACCAGCAAAGCCAGGGTGAACACCAAGGCTATCAATAGCCGCAGTAGGTTCCGTCTTACCAAACTCACCAAAATCAACACGGGCCATGATAAAGCCAACAACCACGCCTTCTGATTCAGCGACGAGGGAAACACGGATACCTGTTTCACTAAGAACCTCATCAGCTTTACCGTCGTAATAGTTGCTGCGGTCAGCATTGGTCAGCTTGCTGTCAATGCGAACGAGTCCGGCAACATCTGATTTTTCAAATGAACGAACCAGCACTTTGTCACGGGAAAGAGGGATGTAATCTTCTCCATCAACAGCTTCCTCTTCTTCTTCCAAAGGAGAGCAGTCACGGATAAGAATTTGGCGGGGCTCTAAGCAGAAGCCGGTTGCCGCAAAAAAGCGGGTCATGGACGTGTCGGTCCATTCGGCTTGGGTCCGCATTTCTGAGATACCCTTTTTGCCCATACGCTCTTCTAAGCCAGCAAGCAATTGTTTACCTGTGCCTTTGCTTTGAGTTGAAGGGTCAACACCAATGATATCAAGAATAGCTACTTTTGATGTGCCGCCAAATTCGCCTTCTTGAACTCGGGCGAAGGCATAGCCAATAAGTTTGTCTCCCTGAATAGCCGCTGAAGTAATGAAGTTGTCAGGTGTTGCTTGAGCAACGTCCAAACGTTTTTCAAAAAAACCACGACGAGGACGTCCAGCAATAGCGGCGTCGATTTCTACTACGCGATCCAGATCCTCGGGATGCAGGGACCGAAGGGTAACCGATGACATTTCCATATCTCCCAATACATTCAGCTCATAGGGCTGAAACTTAAAAATTCTATTCTATCTGTTTTGACTACATCAAAGACCTTAACACACTATCGTGATAATCTTGACAGCGAAAGTACCTTTCGGTAATCTAAATAGATAATTCGGTACCATAATACTGAATTGCTAATTCGTCAAGTTGTCTTGCCTAATTATTTCAAGCTTAAGATAATATTTATTGCTGAGACAGTTTTTAAGTTTTTTGGGAGTTCACCAAGTTATGACAATAGATAAAAATTTCGACTTCAGCGGTAAGGTTGCTGTTGTCACCGGGGGAATACGTGGAATTGGCAGAACGATTGCCGATGGCTTGGTTGCCCAAGGGGCTGAAGTTCATGCCTTCGATTGGGGGGAGCCAGACGAAGGAGAAGACCTCGGAGGTATAACGTACCATAAGGTTGATGTTTCAAGCTCCGAGAGCGTAGATAACGCCGTAGCTGCCATTGCTAAGCCTGTCAGCCTTTTGGTTAATAATGCGGGTATCACCAAAGATAGAAGCCTCGCCAAAATGTCTGATGATGAGTGGGAATCGGTGATTAATGTCAATTTATCTGGGGCTTTTTATGTGTTGAGGGCTGTCGCCAAAAGTATGGGCCCTGAGCGGTATGGCCGCATAGTCAATATTACCTCGATCAACGGCATTCGTGGTAAGTTCGGTCAGGCAAACTATACAGCGGCTAAAGGGGGCATGATCGCCCTGACAAAAACAGCAGCTAAAGAACTTGGACCTAAAGGGATCACCGTTAATGCGGTCGCTCCGGGCATGGTCATGACTGAAATGGCGAAAAAACTTCCTCAGCAATACTTGGATAATGCTCTAACTGAAACAGCGACCAATGTCCTTGCCGACCCTGAAGATATTGCCAATGGCGTGATTTTCTTGCTTTCAGATGCCGCAAGGTGTGTAACCGGGCAAGTTCTGCAAGTGGATAGCGGGCAGTATATCTAACCTCTTATCGTTACTCCTCTGAAGCTTGAACGGCGAGTTGATCATGCTTTGTCATATGTGTGATCAGCTCCTGTTCTAGCCATTGCAGAAGATCTTTGCCTACATTCACGCTCTCTTTAGGATAAATTAAACTGCGAAGCTCATCGGCTAAACGCCCGTGAGCTTTTTGTTGTGCGCGAAGGGCAGGGCTGCCGATTGTTGCCCAATAGGCTTCTTCGTCTCTAAAGTGGTAGGATGTATAAGCAATAAGCTCTTCAAATGCTTCCAAAACAACGCTGTGTTCTTCTTCGGTTTCTAAAGCACTTTGTACCTTGTTTGCTAATTCCAAAAGTTGGCGATGTTGTTGATCTATCTTGGTATTTCCAGTTTCATAGTCTGACTTCCAAGTAAGTATATTGCTCATATATCTTCTCTATGATGTTTATGAAGAACCCGATAACGATATAAAGTGTAGTGAAAATTGTATGATTTGTTGAATATAATTCAACATATGAATTTATTAAAGCCTATGTTTGCAATCAAATTTGAAAATGGCTTAACTTATATAAAAAAACACCGATTGTAGTTAAAAGGCGAAGATTGCATGAAATCATTATTACGCCCCTGGAATCAATTGTTTAACTTTTTTTGCAATATCGTCATTTACGAACAAAATTAACAAGGAACTGTTTATGTTTTCTCTTCATCCACAGCTTGCTAACGACTGTATAACCATTGGCGATGGGCCGTTGTGTCGCATATTGCTCATGAATGATTGTCGCTATCCGTGGGTTGTTTTGGTCCCTCGACTGGAAGGGGTAACCGAGCTTCATCAACTTTCTCCTGAAGATTTAAAAACCGTTACAGGGGAGATTGTTGAGACCTCTCAACTTCTGGAAAGTTTTGAAGGCATCGACAAAATTAACGTTGCTGCCTTAGGTAATATGGTTCCGCAATTACATATTCATGTTGTTGCCAGAAAGAAAACGGATGCGGCCTGGCCAAAGCCTATTTGGGGCATTGGTGAGGTGGAGCTTTATGGTGAGGAAATGTTGAAAAAAATAATTGATACTTTACGAGACAAACTTGTTTCTGGTTAAATCCAAAAGCAATAATATATGCTAGACTGTTCAAATAAGATCGTAAAAGAGTGCTTTATAAAACTCTCAATCGGTAACCTTAAAAAATGGAGTAGGGAATAAAAAAATGGCTGTCGATAATCAAAAGCTGATCCAACAAACGTTCAAGCTACTTGAGGAGCCAGAAAAAGCTTCTAATGATGTTCTTGCCAGCCGTGCAAGGCTGTTGGCTTTAAGATTGCAGCAATCGGAACGGGAGAGCAACGAACTAGAAGTCCAGTGTGAACTCCTCAAAGAGGCCATAGAGCAAGTCCTTGAGGCTGTAGGTGACCACAAAAAAGTTAGGGTCAAATCTGCAAAAGGTAAGTATAGCATTGATATCACAAAGTTATTGAAAAAAGCTTTGTCCCCTTATGCGGATTCTGCCTATGCCCGTAGCGTTGTAAAGGTTAAGAAGAAAGATAAAAAATCCAAAAAAGGTAAGAAGAAATAAGGCCGATCATTCAGCCCTAAGAGGATAAGCTAAATGGGAAAGCTAGATGGTAAAGTCACCATTATTACAGGTGGTGGAACGGGTATCGGAAAAGGAATCGCAGAGGCTTTTGCCCAAGAAGGGGCGACGGTTATTCTGGCTTCACGCAATAGCGGAAACCTTGAGCAAGTTGTCTCAACGATCAAAAAGGCTGGTGGTATAGCTCTTGCTGTTCCAACGGATGTTTCCAAGGAAGATGAGGTTGAAGCCCTTTTTGCAAAAACCTTAGACACCTTTGGTCAAGTTGATGTTCTTGTCAATAATTCAGGCTTTTTTGGTGCGGGTTCGATTGATGAGATGAGCCTCCACACATGGCAAACCACCGTAGATGTTAATCTCACGGGAGCTTTCCTTTGCAGCCGAGAAGCCTTCCGGGCCATGAAGCAACAAAAGGGAGGGCGAATTATCAATATAGGCAGCGTTTCAGCCAAGGTCCCACGCCCCAATTCAGCACCATACACGGCTACAAAATTTGCTCTTGAAGGGTTAACCCGTTCTCTCGCTCTAGATGGGCGGGAGCATGGCATTGCGGTGTCAATTTTGCAGCCGGGAAATACCGATACCGCCATATGGGAAAACAATCCCCTTGGGGCGTCTGAAGAAGGGATTATGCCAATTGCAGATGTTGCGGCAGTGGCTGTCGTGATGGCGGCTATGGACCCAAGTATAAATATGTATGAGGCCCTTATGTTGCCTGTCTCAATGCCTTACCTGGGCCGTGGATAAAGATTACAGTTCCGATAGCGTAATAATTATAGCGTAAAGCCAATGATCTTTTCGATTTCCTGTTTCATGCTTAAAGGAGAGAAGGGCTTTTGCAGGATGTTATTTACCCCTAAAGCTTTTGCTTCATCTTGAAGGGTTTCAGTGAGGTCGCTGGTCAGGAGAATAATTGGTAGGTCCTGATAGTAAGTTCCCTGGGCCTCACGAACTTTCTTACTAAATTCCAGTCCCCCCATTTTTTCCATATGATGGTCAGTCACCAAAATATCGAATTTTAGCCCTCCCTCTTCGAGCCAGGATAAGGCTTCATTTCCGTCCTCAGCTAGCTCGACAAAATCAAACCCAATCGTATTGAAAATCTGCTCAATAATTTTACGAACAGCGCGTTGCTCTTCAATAACCAGGACGGTCAAACCAATGGAGTTTTTGGAAGCCATAGGGAAAACTTTCTAGACAAATATCAGGAAAGGAAATCTTACGTAAATTCCCTCAATATGCAATCGGGAGTTTGCATATTATACATCAGGATACATCGGTAATTTTTTTTACATAGGGTTTACTATGCTTTGAGGACTTTCCTGTTGGCCTCGGCGAGGGAATCTAAAATTGTTTTCCCAAAGGGACCGCCTGCTCCTATCAGCTTGTGCTTAATAATAAGTTCCATAGCACTGATATGGGTTTTAATAAGGTCGAGGCGTTTATCAGAGGTTGCAATGGTTATATTGGTCGCTTTTTCTAATGATTTTGCCAAATCTGAAAGTAAGGGATAGCCAAAGCAAACGCCTTGAGCTCTAATTTCCTGCGCGGTTCTATTTATATCGTGGAAACTTTGAACAATAACGGTTGCATCGCTTCTAGCCTCGCGAAGAGAATCGTTTAATTCCTTAATTTTATTTTTGGTCCAATCGGCGTAATCCTCACTGTTTTCTCCTAAACTTTTCTCTACCTGCTCAGAAAGTTCAATTTTAGCACTCGCCGCAAGTTTTGCATTCTTAGCTTGGGCTTTCTCAAGCATGATATTGGGAACGCGATAGAAATGAATGTCTGGCGCATCAGCACTCCACGCCTCTTGCCCTTCATCGCCGCCTTTGTCTGTGAGGATGCGGCGTTCAATCTCCTCAAATTCATTTTTCTTGCGCCGACGATCAGGGCCAAAGTAGATAGGAGTTCGGACGAATATGCGATGATGTTTGATGAGGTTTTCCAGGGCACGTTTAACAGCATCACGCGGGAAGGGTTTAGGGATGATTTCGTGAGCCCCTGCGTTAATGGCCTCCCTTACTTTAGCTTTATTGAGTTCCGGAGAAAGCAGGACAAAGGGCATGAAACGATTAGGGGAATGTTCATGGTGGCGTATCCAACGCAACAGAAGCATGCCGTCTACGGGGGCCATGGTCCAATTGGCAAATACAGCTTCAATTGGTGGGTATTGCTCTTTGTCTTTGCCTTCAAAAACCTTTTCGAGGAAATCAATGGTATCGCGGCCATCGGGTTTAAGGATGACACGGCCTACTCCCAGATGACGCAAGGCAGAGTGGAGCAACGAGCGACTTTGCTCATTGTCTTCTGCAACAACAGCCGAAATGTTGGAAAAAGAGTATCCCTCTTCCATCTTTCCCTCTTCAAGAATTTCGTTTTTTTATAAGCTACTCGAATAAAGCTTAAAGAGTATTACTTTTTTTACCAAAGTAATTGATTATATATTCAATAAGCCAGCATAAGGCGATTACACAACCTGCTTATGTCAGTTATTAGGAGATGAATATTCAAAAATATCAAATTGAAAGGTGGGTCCTTCTCGCCATAAATCTAATTTGGATAGGGGGCTGGGGATATAATACCTATCTAACCCCAAAGCCCTATAGCTATGCCGAGCAACGCTATCAAAATGAATTGAACCGTTGTGCGGGTAAGTTCGCCGATCGTTACGACTGCAAGGCTTCTTTGATTGACAGCCACAATGCCGAAAAATTCGCCAAGCTGGTCAAAGAAATGGGCATTATCCTTGGTCCGCCTCTCGTTCTTTACGGCGTATATTCCTTCACGGCAAAGCGTCGGCGGGAACAGGAACGAAATCAAGTTACGGTTAAGCGGCGGAAAAAACATCAAGAAGCCCATAAAGAGGCTAAAGAAATGGCAGCAAAAAGGGCGGCGAGGGTGGCGGTGCGTAAGGCTGAGAAAAAAGATAAACATGATCCTGACAGCATCGTTGGGGGAGCATCCATGGCGTCTATTGAGGCTGAATTTGCTGCTATGGATAAAGAACTGACAGAGTTAGCTGAAAAAGAAGATAAGGAAAAAGAAGACCAGTCATAAAAAAAATATCCCGGTGGTTTGGGCATCAATCTTCGTAAAGAGCCCTTTTTTTGGGGTCCATTTGGGCCAACCTATTTTTAGCTTCTTTCGGGCTTACGGCCTCTAAGCTTCCGTCTTCATTTTGCACCACCACACCAGACTCCTTGATCATCTGTAGGCGACGCTTTCTCTCATCGGGATCAGCAGCACAAATGAGTTGGCAGTTGCCACAGGTCATTCGCAGCTTCTCATCAGAGTAGAAATAAAGACGCCCGCCGGGGGCCTGAGGCCATTTGGTGTAAGCACCAGTAATTTTTTTATGGGCCGCTGGAATATCTTTGTCGTCTTTAGGGACTTCAAAACGCCCAGGCGACCATGTTGACCATTTACCATTTGGTGCCAGTCCGGTATAGCCGCCACAAACTAGGTCACATCGGGCAAGGCTGCGTCTGCCGGAATAAGTTAGCTCTGTATCTCCCAAAGGAACGTTGATTTTAGCGTCGAAATCCATGAAGCGTGACGCACAGGCCGCGAGGCAAAGACGACAGTCATCACAATAGTTTTTCTCTGGTGCTAGAGGTGGGGTTTGCACCAGTTCAGCTTCCGTAACAACGGCAGCAAAGATGACATTCGCGCCAAAATCTGGCGTGATCAGATTACCCGACATGCCGATAAAACCCTGCCCTGATTGTGCCGCCAGATAGCGGTGTGAAATGTCAGGGTGAACCGTCGCCATGGGATCGTAAGAAGCTTTGCCCCCTTCCGGTGGCCGATAGACGAGGTTTGCGGCTACAGGGGTTGATTTATACCCTTTACTGTTCAGAAAATTTGCGAGATGCAGAGCAATGCCGCTGGCTGTCACATTAGCCCTAATCAAATCCTTTTCGAGTCTTTCTCTGTCTTGTTTCATGAGATAAGGCGGGATTGCCTCCTCATCAATGGCGACGGAAAAGCTGATAGCAGAACGAGCACCTTCAAGTATATATGTTAAATCTGAAGAAGGCGGGCCACCCGCGAGGGCTTCCGTGGTGACAATTCCGGCTGTTGCTGCGCCTTCAATTTTAACGAACTCAATAACAGTTTTGCTTAACTCATCCATGGTCAACAACTCTCCATTCTGTGGAAGATAAAGAAATCAATGAGGCATGACCATAAAAAAAAGGCCACCCAAGGGGCGGCCTTTTTGCAAAATAATTGCTTTAGCTTACGCTTCAGATTTGGCGACTAAACGATCCCATTCGCCATCAATATCGGTTTCGATCGATGTGATCTGTTCCTCAGAAAGATGACGGAAGCGTTTTTGGACGCTCAGGTATTCCTTAACGGACCCGTTCTTCGTGGTGTAATTCATGGTGTATTTTAATCCGCCTTCGACTTCAAAGAGGGGGAAAACACCTGATTCCACAGCCATACGCGCGACTTTCACCGCAGAGTTGTCGGCAACGCCCCATCCTGGTAGGCAAGGAATCAAGACGATGATTACTTTTGTCCCCTTCATCCCTTGGGCTTTTTTAACTTTAGCCGCCATATCGTTTAGGTCTGACGGACTGACTGTCGCAATGTAAGGAATGCGGTGGGCTGCCAAAATCTCAATCATATTTTTCTTACGGGTGCTTTTACCTGCTGGTGTACTTCCCGTAACAGCATTGATTGGTGTTGACGAGCTTTTCTGCCCGCCTGTGTTCATATAGCCCTCGTTATCAAAGCAGACGTAAAGAATGTCTTCGTTACGCTCAGCCGCAGAGGAAAGGGCTTGCAGGCCAATGTCATAGGTGCCGCCATCGCCGGCTAAACACAAAACGGTGGTGTCAGGCTTGCCTTTTTTGACGAGAGCCCGTTTTACCCCGGTAGCCGAGGCAGCACCCGCTTCCAAAGTTGTGTGATAGACAGGGATTTTTACCGAGCTAAAGGGATAACCGCCACAGATCACAGCCGTACAAGACGGTGGAACCACAGCAACGGCATCGGGGCCAACCGTATTGAGAATAACCCGCAGGGAAACGGCTTCAACACACCCAGCGCAAGCCACATGGCCTGAGAAAAACTGGCCTTCGTCTGTATAATTAATTTGTTCCATTATCTTACTCCGCCCACTGGGGTTCAACTGAGGTTGGGGCATCCTTATATTTGGTCACCAGACTTTCGATTTTCTCAGGTGGTACGTTAACACCACCAACGCCAGCCATAATACCGTGAAGGCGCGGCGAATCGTTCAAGCCATACAAAGCCCCTTTTAACTCTTGATGCAGAATACCACCCATTCCAGGAGCATAGTTGCGATCTAAGACGATAGCACAAGGAACCCCTTTAAGGGCCTTGCGTAGACTTTCGGTGGGGAGGGGTTTGAAAAGCCGGACCTTCAACAATCCCGCAGCGATACCTTGGTCGCGAAGGTTATCAACGGCAACCCGCGTTGTCCCGCACATGGAGCCCATGGTAACGATAACCACTTCGGCATCTTCCATGCGATATTCTTCCAAAGCACCATAAGAGCGTGAAGTTAACTTGCCCCACTCCTCTCCGGCTGCGTTGACCAGGTCTTCAACCTTAGCAAAGGCCGCGCCGAGTTCTTGGCGGCTGCGATTCCAGGTCATTTGATCAATCGGCGCACCAAATGATCGACCCGCCTCGACATCCAAAACATTTTCTGGGTCGTAGGGAGGGAGAAAATCTTGGACCATCTGTTTCTCAGGAACCTCGACCACTTCTAAGGCATGAGAGACATAAAAAGCGTCATGAGAAATCATGGTTGGGATGCCAACGGCTTCGGCAATGCGATAACCTTGAACCACCGTATCAAGTGATTCCTGGGGGTTTTCGCTATAAATTTGAATCCAGCCCGTATCACGTTGGGAAAGGCTGTCTAACTGATCTGGCCAAAACCCCCAAGGAGAGGCGGGGGTCCTGTTCACATTGAACATTACGATTGGAGCCCGTGCCCCAGAGGCATAATGCAAAAGCTCATGCATCAGCAAGAGCCCTTGAGAAGAGGTCGCCGTAAAGACACGGGCACCTGTCAAAGAAGCACTGATACAGGCAGACATGGCGGAGTGTTCAGATTCCGGTGTCACCAATTCGGTTGTGATTTCACCTTTTCCTTCGAACTCCGTGATCTTTTCTAGGATCGGTGTTTGAGGGGTGATGGGATAAACTGGTGCAACGTCTGGCTCAACCAATTTAACAGCCCAGGAAACGGCATGGTTTCCGCTTAACAGCATTTTATTTGAGATTGCGTTCATGCTCATTTCTCCTCCTGCATAGCAATGGAGCCCGTGGGACATTCCGCCACACAGAGGCCACAACCTTTGCAGTAATCTTCTTTGACTTCATAACCGTTCTCTAGTTTGATAATCGCCATATCGGGGCAATAGAGATAACAGTTGTCGCAATAGATACAGGTTCCGCAACTGAAACAGCGGCTGGCTTCAGCCACGGCTTCGTCTTTTGACAAAGGTTGTTGCACTTCATCAAAATTTTTGAGACGGGCTTCAACTTCACTGTTGGAGGCGAAGTGGCGACCAAGAGATGAGTGATAAGATGTATTGATAACCTTGTAAGGAGCCATAGGATCGGCTGCGGGGATATCTTTGGTGTTCTTAGGGTCTAACTGACGGGCGATGGCAAAAGCGGCTTCTTTGCCCATGCCAACGGCCTGGGTCACAAAGCGGTCCATACTGGCGACGTCGCCTCCTGCATAAATGCCAGGGGTTGAGGTTTGCCATTGTTTATCCGTGGAAATCACCGGACCTTCGGAGTTGAGCAGTTTTTGCCAGCGATCAAGGTCTGCATCCTGACCGATTGAAGGGATAACCCCGTTGGTCACAAGATCAAATTCACTGCCATCAATGGGCTCGATACTAAATTGTCCGCGTTTTTCGCCCGGCTTGAATTCGACGTGAATACATTTGAAGGTGATGTCTGCGCCATTGACTTCAACAGATTGCATCATCGCGCCTGAAACAAAGGTTATGCCTTCTTCCTTTGCTTCGACAACCTCAACTTCGTGAGCGGGCAACATGCCTTCTGGCTCAAGCGACATGACCGTGACATCCCGGCCCAAGCGACGGGCGGTTCTCGCCACATCCATGGCTGCACTGCCGCCGCCGATGACCACGAGTTTAACCCCCAGGACACAGGATTTTCCTGCATTGGTCTCTGCGAGAAAATCGGCACTGTCCATGACCCAAGGTTGGCTATAATCGAGACCAGGAAGGTTTTTAGAACGGCTCGCACCAGTGGCCAAATATACCGCATCGTGCTTTTCGCGAAGCTCGGCAAGGGCATCGGCACTGCCCACTTCTGCATTCACATGGACATCGATCCCCATATCAATGATGCGCTGGATTTCCCCGTCTAAAATTTTCTTTTCAAGACGATAGGCTGGAATGCCGTAGCGCAGAAGCCCCCCAAGTTGTTCTTGAGACTCATAGAGAGAAACCTTAAAGCCGAGGCGACGAAGCTGATAGGCCGCTGAAAGCCCTGCCGGGCCCGCGCCGACAACAGCAATGGAAGCCTCACGGTTAACCGTTGGCTCAGGGTAAGCCCAACCTTCTTTTAAAGCCAGATCGCCAACGTAGCGTTCCAGGCTGCAAATTCCGACGGTTTCATCCAGTTCGTTGCGGTTGCAATCGGTTTCGCAGGGGTGATGACAAATTCGCCCGGCGATAGCGGGGAAGGGATTGTTGTCAGCCAAAATAGTCCAGGCTTCCTTATTATTCCCAAGTTCAATTTCCCGTATCCATTCAGCAATACGACCACCGACGGGACAGGCACCACGACAAGGGGAGGGAATATTTTTATACATGGGCATTGCACTGCGCCAGGTTCCGGTCATCCGGGCTTCTGACGTGTCATTTGTCCAAAGAGGCGTTTGTTGTTGCGTCATATTACTCATCTCCTCAAGCCGCTTTGCTGAGTTCTTGGTGGGCCTGACGACAGGCGGCGACATTCTCTTGGTGTTTTACGGGCGCGGTCTCTTCGATCACCTGACATAAGGTGTCGATGTCCAGGTTTTTCAAGGTGGCAATAAAAGCCCCGAGAAGAGCTGAGTTCACCACTTTGCCCATATTGTTTTGGCGGGCAATATCGCGACCATCAATTGTGGTAATGTTGTAATCACCAAGGCTTGCAAAGGCGTCGCTGGTTTTTGCTGAATTCACAACAATCTGTGTGTTGCTGTCTGCACGCTTTAACACCAGTTCGTCTAAAAGGGTTTCGTCAAATATTAAAAGGGCGTCGGCGCATTCGATGTCGCAACGCAACCTGATTGGTTGATCATCAACCCGAAGGGATGACGTAACTGGTGTTCCTCGGCGGGCACCGCCGTATGTGGCAAAGGTTTGAACATAGCTGCCGCCCGTATAAAACGCTTGTGCCAACTGAATTCCAGCCGTCTGAGCCCCTTGGCCTCCCCGGCCTATAATCAATAATTCACGCATAACTTACCTTTCGAGATCGCCGGGAGAATTCCCCCCCAGGCCTGAAACCCACAGATCTAATCAATTGGAACTTTGGCTGCCCTAAAGCATGTTTTTATTATTGTTCGCATACCGAACATAATTGAATTGTCAGAAAAACGCAAACGTCTATTTCAAGGGGGGTGAAACTTTATTGGCAAGTGCAGGCATTGTTGACGGCATAAAGATAATTGGCACGGGTTTATTGGATTTTTTGAACAATATAATAGGTGTGTAATTCAGGGTGTTGATCATATTCAAAATGCCTGCATACACATCCTGAATTGTCTATAACTTCTAAGGTTTTGCGAATGCCTAATGTTGAATAATAAACCTCAGGACCCATTGAGGAATCGACATGATCCTCTGCCTCTTCCGTCCCGCCCGCAGAGAAAATACAAACACCACCAAGGGTGAGCCCGGAAAACAGTTTGCTTAATACTTTCGCATGTTGCTCAAGTGGGACATGCCAAATACTATCCCAAGCCGTAATGAAATCGTATTTCTTTGGTAATTTCCACGTGCAAACATCTGAATGATAGAAGGTTAAGTCTGGTTGAGCCTTGGTCGCCAGATAAACCATAGTCTCCGAGACATCAACACCTTCTGGTTGGAACTTGTGGTCTAATAAAAAATCTCGTATCCGGCTATTTCGACCACAGCCAACGTCAAGGGCAGGCCCTCGATTGTTGGTAAATGCAACGGCGCGTTGATGCTGTAAAATACCATTCTTGTTGTCGAATTTTCCGTTATCCCAAAGATGAACGATTTGATCGTATGTTTTTCCAATCTCTTTGGGTTTCATGCAAAATGTGCCTAACAAATGGATAAGTTACTGCGGTGGCTATCATTAAAAAAGGCCACCGTAATGGTGGCCTTTTTACAGTTTTTAGCCCGTTCTTAGCCTTTGCGCATATCCTTAACGCGGATGGCTTTGCCTTGTGAACGAGGCAGTTCATCATGAGCCAGGACGACAACACGGGTTGAGACACCAATGATTGACTTAATGTGATGCTGAATTTCTTTGCCCATGGCATCGTAGGTTGATGGTTCGACACCGTGTTCGGCTTCCACTTCCACCGTCATGGTATCCATCGCCCCTTCGCGTTGGACAACCAGTTGGTAATGAGGGGAGACACCCTCTAGGCCGACCATCACGCTTTCCACTTGGCTCGGGTAAACGTTGACACCGCGAATAATCAGCATGTCGTCGTTGCGTCCTGTAACCCGAAGGATACGAACGTGGGTCCGACCACAAGAGCATTTCTCATCGGTCAGCTTGGTGATATCCCGGGTCCGGTAACGGATCATTGGCAGAGCTTCTTTGGTCAATGTGGTGATGACCAGTTCGCCTTCACTGCCGTAAGGCTGAGGTTCGCCAGTTTCGGGGTCGATGATTTCAAACAGGAAGTGATCTTCCCAGCCATGAAGACCGCACTGGTCGCCACATTCACAAGCCACACCCGGCCCCATGATTTCACTAAGACCATAGATATCCCCAGCGGTGATACCCATGCGATCTTGAATTTCTTCCCGCATGGCTTGGCTCCAGGGTTCCGCCCCACAGACAGCCGCTCTTAAGGGGAATTTTTTTAAATCAACACCATTTTTCTCGGCATACTCGGCCAAGGCGATGGCGTAAGACGGTGTGCTGCACAGTACATGAGCCCCAAAATCTTCCAGGAGTTGGATTTGTTTTTCAGAGTTGCCGCCGGACATTGGGACAACAGAACAACCCAAGCGTTCGGCACCATAGTGTGCGCCCAAACCGCCTGTAAACAGACCGTATCCGTATGCATTGTGAACGATGTCGCCGGGGCGAGCACCGCTGGCTGCGAGGCTCCGCGCCATCAAGTCGGCCCAACGATCGATATCGCCAGTGGTGTAGCCGACGACCGTGGGCTTGCCAGTCGTTCCTGAGGAAGCATGGATGCGAACAACTTCTTCACGGGGAACCGCAAACAGATTGAAGGGATATGCATCCCGAAGGTCGTTCTTTACAGTGAAGGGGAAGTTTTTAAGGTCTTCCAGGCTTTTGAGGTCTTCGGGCTTGATGCCTTTTTCGTCAAAAGCTTTCTTGTAATGATCTACGTTTTCGTAGGCATGTTTTAGGGTCTTTTGCAGATGCCCTAATTGTAGTTCTTGCAACTGGTCCCGTGGCATGGTTTCCAGTTCAGGTGCGAACATATAGTTGTCGCCTTTAGTCATCGTTCTATCCCCCCTTCAGGGTCTTTCGTATCTTACGAATGTTTGAATACATTATTATTGCTTTTGGTTTTAAAGTTAAATTATTCATTTGTCATCATCTTGGAATCGCTGAAAAGCGATCTATTTAGTCCCTGTTGGCTGAATGAAATAACGTTTCCTCTTCATTCATGCCTCAGGCATTTTCCAACCGGGTTTGGTGCCTGGACCTTTTTTCCCGCCACCGCGCGCTGGGGTAAAGGGGATGGCAAAGCCTTGGTTGTAAGCGGCTTTGTTGATGATCACGTATTTCATGTACCAGCCCGTAGAGAAAGCAAGGAAGCCTGCAGCAATCGCGGCAATCATCGCACTTTCAGGAACAAGCTGTGAAACCAGCAACAACAGGACAGGTAAGATGTTGCCAAGAAAAGTCAGCAAACCATCAGCCTTTTCCAAAGCCTTAAGAGCTTTTTTAGGGGCACCGTTATCTTGCAGATCGCGTAGATAGGTTCGCCAGGTAAAGACCCGTGAAACAATAGCGACCAGCAGCAAGGCTAAAAGAACAGGACGGGCAACGTCCATTTCTGCCGGGTTTAAGAAAACAGAAGCGATCAGGAAAATACCAGCACCCTCAACGATCCCTGTTGACATGAAAAGAGGAATAGACTTTAGGGTCCGCCATGCTGGAATGCCTTTTGCTTCTGTCAGGATTTTACCCTGACAATAAAGAAAGACGAGGGCAACGGCTGCCGCGAGGACATATACCAGCGCATGATCAAACCAAGCCGCCGCTAAGCCTGTAATAAAGAGGGGGCCAGCCACCAAGCCTTCACGAGTCATCCATGAAGTATGTGGATTAAGGACAACGTTCATTGCCCTTAAGGGACGACCAATTTTCGCCAGAACGCAGGTGAGGCCGAGGCCGATAAAGGCAAGGGCCAGGAGGGTCAAGATTTGCCCGGAAACGCCAAAGAATGACATTATCGTAAGGGAAATTATTAAGCCTGTGCCTGTGCCGCCAAAGACAAAGTTACCCGTCCCGCGGATATCCCAGTCTTGTTGAAGAGCGGGGTGCAGGGTTGTTGGGTAGTGGGTTTGACCGTTTTGACTTTTACTCATTACTCTTCTCCCCCCTCTGCTGTATCGTCACCCGCATTTTCTTTGCGCTCATAAATGTAATAGAAGCCAGGGTTGGTCCCTAATTCTTCATGCATGCGGAAGGTTTCATTTTCTTCTAGCATCGTTGAAACATTGCTCTTGGGGTCTTCGATATCCCCCATGTGCAAGGCTCCGGCAATACAGGCATTGACGCAAGCAGGTGTGGCTTCTGGATCAACTCCAGGAGTTAAACCATTTTCCAATCCGAAATCAATACGGTCAGCACAGAAGGTGCACTTTTGGGCCACAGCCTTACGAGGGAGATTTTCCTCATCACGGGCAATTTCATTCGCCATTTTGGTTTGGCCGTAAGCGTTGTTAACCACATCTACTTTGTAGCGAGCTTGATAGGGGCAAGCCACTGAGCAATACATGCACCCAATGCACAGATCATAATCAATGGTGATGATGCCATCTGGGCGTTGCTTGGTTGCCGTTGTTGGGCAAACATGCATGCAAGGTGGGTCTTCACAATGGTGGCACCCGGTTGGGACAAAGGCCCGGCGAACATCCGGGAATTCACCCACTTCCATATCCAAAACTTTACGCCACATCACGCCAGGTGCAGTAGCGTTGCGGTGTTTGCACGCGGCGGTACAGGTTTGACAGCCAACACAACGGTTGAGGTCAGCGACGAATACCCAACGGGTCATGAGTTGCCTCCCAACTTAGTAATTTTGACTTTTGTCAGATCACAACTGGACCCGGTAGCGTCGGTTAAATCGAGCAGCATTGGAATCAAGGCGTTCATACTTGGTGCCCCAAACTCTTTTGCATAAGGCGTCGCCCAGTGATCAAACTGACCAATCATCAATAAGGTATCGGGACGAATGCCGTGCTTGGTAATCAAATGGCCTCTTGTGGCATTTACCGGAGAGCGAATTTCTAGCCAATCACCTTCCTCAAGACCCATTTCTTCAGCTTTTTTGGTGTTCATGATTACACCGCCGTGGCCTTTAATATTACTGGCAACCTCACGGATCATTTGTAATGAGGCGTTACTGCCCCAGTTATACTGCATGGACCGTGAAGTCATCAGCCAGAAGGGGAAATCTTTGATGTCGACATCGTAATTTCGTTCGATGGCATCATCCCAAATCTGGGGTAGGTCTTTCCATTCGGGGAAAGCTTCGTACTCTTCAAGCTGCTCATCCCACCAGCTAATGCCGCGTTCATGCAACCGACGACCGAGCTCTTTACCCGTACGGACAAGACGCTCTTGGTAGGGAAGTTCCCACCGAATACCTTGGTCTTGAAGCTCGGCTTCTAGGTACCAGTCAATTTTAGAGAAAGGCTTCAGGCGGAGACCATGCTCTTTAAACCATTCAAGGCCATCGGTTTCTTCGCCACCAGTAATCTCTGCGCTTGCTGCACGGCAAGACGCATCCCAAATGTCATCAACTTCATGTTCCTTGGTGATATCCAAAGAGAAGTCATAGCCTTCACCGGATAGGGGAACCCCATGGGCACCTCGGTTAATGGCATTGTTGTAGGCTTCCAGCTTACCAGTGCGTTTGGCAAGTTCACTGGTAATCCAGGTCATGTCTTTGGCATCGCCAATAGGCTCGATGGTGGGTTGACGTAATGCGAACCCTTGCTTGTCCCAGAATTGCTCAATGAACTTGGTGCCGCCAACTCGAATGAGCTGGGTTGCTTCAAGGTCTGTGCAATCAGGCAACAGGATATCAGCCATATGGTTGGTTTCATCATTGGTATAGGCAAAGGCCACTGTGAAGGGGAACTTTGCCATAACCTTAGAAACCTGTTCCGTATCCCAGAAGGAAACGGCGGGGTTTGTACGGAAGACGAACCAAACATCAGGTGGCGTTGCCTGAGGCCAATGCTCGGGGCCTTTTTCTTGCTGCATCCAAGCCAGATGGGTTGGGCCAAGTGCTACAGACCAAGGGGAGTTCGCCCCAAGAGGAACAAGTGTCCGGTTGGCGTTACGCACATCAGGTTCTGCCAGCCAGTTTTCTTTGTCGGTGGCATTCATGGGATATTCCATGAACCCATCCGGGTGCATCTTCACGCTGGCTTGACGCGATGTGGCAGGACGATTTAGACGAACCGTGGTGCCAAGGGTGCCGCCAGGAACTTCCAAAGCCCCGCACAGAACAGCCATCAGGGTCCGAGACCAGCAGCATTCATAACCGCCCCAACCACTGTTAACGGTTTTACCGAGAGCAACAGCGACAGGACGATAAGGCAAGGTTCTGCCTTCAATCTCAATGGTTTCGCCAACGCAGGCGGCATCAACAAACTCAATCGCGATACGACGAATGACCTTTTGGTGTACTTCGCAAATACGGGAGGCCCAAAGCGGCGTATATTGCTTCATGTGATCGCAAAGAGCTTGGAAACCTGTTTTGCATTTTACGGCGGTATCATGGTCCCACTCATCATCATCAGGACCCATTTCCCAGCCAGTTGTGCTGTAAGCACCATCAAGGGCTATGTCGATGCCTTTCGTGTCGAAGGGAACAGCTTTTTCTGTCGCCAAATCCCAAACCAAAGGTTTCTTCGTGGATTTATCTCGCAGGTAATAACCATTCGGGGCAATCAGATACGGAGAGTTTGTCCGGTCTTTCAGGAACGGGATGTCGAGTTTGTCCCGTTGCTCGTGGAGCATGACGTGGATCAGAGCAAACATAAAGGCTGGATCGGTTTTAGCCTTAATCGGCACCCATTCAGAAGCGGTGCCAGAGGAAATGGACAGGTGAGGTTCGATTTGGACCCGCTTGGCTCCCCGTCCACGGGCATCGGCATGACGCTTAACGCCGCAAACTCCGCCAGACGCATCAATATTGTAGCCAAAGGATAGAACATAATTACAGCTTGGGGTGTCAGGTGCCACCGTAAAGGCGCGGTGCCAGAACTCTCCATAAAGGTGTTCTGAGTGATAGCACTTCACCCCTTGACCAGAACCGAAGCTGAAGTCAAGAGGACCAAGGGTCGAGAGGTAAGCGGGCAGGGTACCCATGTAGTAAGTCGGCGTGCCGCCACCGCCAAAACTACAGGCAATGCGCGGGTAGCCAGCAGAGTCCCGAGGGCCCGCTGCCATGGCATCTTTAACCTTACCAGCGACCGTATCCAAAGCCTCATCCCAACCGATGGGAACCCAGCCGGGATTTTGGTCTTTTCCCTTTTTCGGATTGGTTCGCTTCATTGGCGTGAGAACCCGGTTAGGGTTATAGGCCTTTTGAATCAGCCCAAAGGGCTTCACACAAACACGACCAGCGGAAGGGGTGTCTTCTTCAACACCAAAGTTGCCTTCAACTTCAGTTGCGACACCGTCGACAACTTTGACCTTTAGGAAATCTGGACCCGCTACACAGTTATAGCAATAAGTCGGTACGTTTTTGATATCCTGACCACTCTCGGCACTCATGGCACTACCTCGAATTTTGGTTGGGATTGATCTTTGATCAATCCGCGTTCAAACGCTATGCAGACTTACGCCAAATGATGGGCGGGCCTGCCGTCGCAGTCCTAATTAAAGGGCTGCTACCTTAGCTGCTTTCCCCTTAAGCTTTGCTTCAAGCCCGGCGACGGGAACGGCAAAGCGTTGGTGGGAACCTTTGCAAACGGTTTCCAAGGCATCTTTTGCTTCGATTTCAAAAGTAATGCCGGGGCCTTTAATCTCGGTAATGGTTGCCGTGATTTCAACCCAATTTCCGAGAAGAGTGGCACCCATGTGAGCAATGTTCACAACTGTGCCGACAGAATCTTCGCCGTCGCCGGAATGTTCAAGCAATAGATTACGCGCAACAACTTCGATATCATAGATCAGACTTGGGGTTGAATATACGGCAAGGTCATCGCCAAAAAAACTGATGGTGCGGCCTGCATCAACATCGATACGCTCGGTTCTAGAGAGGCCTACCTTGAGAGTGTCTTTCATTGCATTATCTTCCTTAGATCGTTGCTCCCATAAAGCGCGTACGCTTAGGGTATATCCTGTTTCCAAAAAGCCTGAATTGCAGTATTTTTTATTTCTATTTGCCGCAATTGTTCGCTATGCGAACAATCGGCACCATAGGCTAAAAAAAGCGGCATCGCAATACCTATTTTCTCATCCGCGCGTACTGTTGCCAGTATTCACACGGATGAGAAAGCTATCCTAACTACTGATTATGTTTGCGACGCAGAGCATCGGCATTGAGCCGGGCTTCTGTGTAGCGAGTCAGGGCGAGGACGGCCCGGCTGCTGGTGCGGAAAATGCATGCGCCTCGATCCATCAAGCCTGCTGCCATGGCATCGTAAAGGGTGCCGCCATCGACAACACCGATCAGAGGTTTGTCGGTGCGATTGACGATTTCAGGCATCAGGTTGACCGTGCTTTTGGGGTCGCTGATGTCATATCCAGGACGCTTTTTGCTTTCAACAAGGGAGCGAACTGAAGGAGCGGTAGGATCGAGGCCGACAACGACGGCATCAATGTTTGGATCAGCGGCGAAGGCTTCAGAAATTTGTAAATGTGCTTCGTCGTCGGCACCTGGGTTGATGTCGATGGGGTTTCTGACTTCAACCAGAGCACTGAGGCGTTTGGCTTCTAAGATTGCTTCGACTTTTGCAACAGAATCGGGGGTAAGCTCTCCGGCTTCCAAGGCAAAGCTATCGGTGACGGCACTATCAGCCATGCCAACAGCCTCAAAGCCTGCCCCACTGATGGCTCCCAGGCGGTTGCCGTTAATCTGTTTGTTATGCAGGGCACCAGCAATATAGAAAATATCGTCAAACTCGGTGAATTCAGTGGTGATGATAGCGCCTGCTTGTTTGAGGACAGCCTCAAAAAGCTGAGGGTCGCCAGCGATGGAGGCGGTGTGCCCCATCACGCCTTTCATACCCGCTTCGGTACGACCAGATTTATAGACCACGACTTGTTTGCCGCTCAGGGTTGCTTTGCGTACAGCCCGTGCGAAATGCAGGCCATCCAGGTCTTTGAAGCCTTCGATATAAATACCAATGGTTTCCAACTCAGGCATGTCAGCAAAATAGGTCAGCATATCCCCATGGGTCAGATCGGTTTGGTTGCCGAGAGCCAGCATATAGCGAGGGTCTAGCCACGGGTTGCGGCTGAGGCGGGTGATCATGAAGGCCCCACTTTGGCTCAGCATGACAGAGTTGCGTTCGGCTTTTTTCTGGGGTTTAGGGAGACGTTCCAGGGGGATGAACCAGGAGTCGTAGTTGCCGGGGTGGGAAACCACGCCGAGGCAGTTGGCACCCAGGAAGATTGGGCCGCCGCCTTCATTAAGGTGGGCTTTGTTGATTTTTGCAGCCAGTTCGGCCGCAGGTTCAACACTGGCTTTTGTTTCGCCCAGGCTGCCAGGAATAAGCATGACCGCTTCAACAGCATCAGTCTTAATGATCTCATCAACCAGGTCATAAACGGCCCCAGAAGGAACGGCGACGATCAGCAGGTCTAGTTTATTTTCAAGATCGGCAAGGCTTGGCACGCATTTAACGCCATCAACTTCTTTGTCGTCGCCGGGCTTAAGGATGGTCAAGCGGGCTTTGTCGTAGCCGCTATCAATGACATTGTGCAGGATGATGCGACCAAAGTTCATTTTGGTGCCAGACACTCCGATAATGCCGATGGACTCAGGATGGATGAGCTTATCAATTTTGCTGATTGGGCGAGGGACGGGACCTTCAATATGATCTCCGAAGGTGCATTCAGCTGCGGTAACACTTGCCACGCCATTGGTCACAACAAGGGGGTCAAAGGTGAGGGTTTCGATTACCTTTGAAGCTTCTTTATTAGCAGGAGAGAATTGGGTCGCTATTTGAAGTGCACCAGCAAAAACTTCGGTGAGAGCTTGGTCAGGTGAGCTTGTTTCCAAAGCATTGAGGCGTTGGTAGGCATGGGTGTTTTTAAACAGCTCAAGCAAATCTTCAGCATTAACTAATTCCACAGCCGCTGCAACAGAGGCGCGGCCGTTGCGGAAAGCACTTGATTCTAAAGTGCCTTCAACCCCACCGACACCCACTTTGATCACAGGACCAAACTCGCGGCTATTGTGAACCTCTAGGCGGAGTTCGCGGCCCAAAGCGGGCGCAGCATCAGCACTTAAGGCTGGGGTGAGGGAGGCATGGTTGAGCAGGCTCTCGATCTCTTGTTGGTTAAGTGAGCTGCGGCCTTGGCTGGCGGCATCGGCAAACAGTTGATCTTGTTGGTCGCTCATTGGGTTGGTCCCTCCATCTGGTCCAGTTCAAGTCATTTTATAAACTATGCTGCCGTGACTCCCCCCCAAGGGATGAAATCGGCTACCCTCTTATTGTTATTTAGCGGGTATAGTTCAGCCCTATGATTGTTAGGTAGCCGAACAATTATATCTTATCGAAAAAAAATCGGCATCGCAATACTTGTTTTTTCCTGGACGTAAAGGATTAGAAGTTCTCTAATGTGTGCATTGTTATCTTGCAGGGGCGCGACTGCGACCGCGCTAATCGTTTGGCGTGAGCTTGCGTGGCACTTGAACGCTGATTGATTTATCAATCCTAACCAAAGGAAATCAAAATGGAAATTGCAGAATTTCAGGCTTTGTTAAAGAAAGTAACCGACACCATTGTGGGTAAAGAAGTTGGTCCAGCTCTTGGTGAGCAACTCAATAAAGAATTCCCGGCGGAGAGTGCCGTCTTCAAAGATATTGCGGCTGCCTGCAAAACTGGGATTAGCGAAGGCTGGCTCTGCGAAAACGAACACGGCGGCATTAAATACGGTCGCCCGATCAAACCCACCGATGACCTTGCAGGCTGCTCCGTTGATGTGGTCCTGATGAACAAGCTAAAAGGCCCCCACCACAAACACCCCAACGGCGAAATCGACATGTGTATCCCCATTGAAGGCGATGCCAAGTTTGACGGAAAAGGTGCTGGTTGGGTAGTCTATGGTGCAAATACGTCCCACTCCCCGACCGTGACCGATGGCGAAGCCATCGTGCTGTACTTGCTGCCGGGCGGGGCAATTGAATTTACGAGGTAGATGAGAAGAGTCGGAGATGTGATGCTAATTGATTCAGTCTACTAGGCAAAGGCCTGATTTAAGTGGTTCATAGTCATAGAATTATATTTTGCAATCCATTAGCCCCCTAAATCTCTAAAAAATGCCCATAGCTGGAATACCGGGCCGCATGTGCGATTAAGGTAACGACGACCATTCTGTTGGGTTCGTCGATATCGTAGAAGACGTTGTAGCCCTTATAGGCATACCGATAGGACTCTTTGTATTTGTGGAGTTTCTTTGGGTAATAACTGAGGGTGTCTTCGATATGGTCAAGGAGTTCTTTGGTGAAGCTTAGGGCCTTATAGGGATCGTCTTCGGCAATATATTTGATAATTTCTCTAAGGTTGGTGTCAGCATTTTTGGTTCAAGTGACCCTTTAGGAAATTATGGGCAGCTTATTACTTGGGGAGTAATATTGAACTTAATTCGTCTATGAATTCTGCTGTTGTTTCCTTCGAAATAGGGGGGGGTGGCCGTTTATATAATCATGGCGACCTTGGGCAATGCCTCGGTCTATATCCCTTTTAATAAGGGTTGCCATTATTTCAGCCTCAGCCTCTAACTCATTGTGAACAGAGCCAGCTTTAATTTCTTGAGAGACAAAAGAGTCGAGTTTTTCTGCTGTTATTGCCGTTTTTCACCTTTAAAAAACCAAAATAAGTATCAGGCCTTTTGGAAATAAAGTCAAATAGAGGGATTACTCATCATCCCTTGGCAAGGTAATCACTCTTCCGGTATCTTTGCGCGCATCCAGGCCATAGCCGTCGCGGATTTTTATGTTGCGGTCCATGACTTCCAGGGCGGCGATGTCGAAGGGGTCGGCGTCTTGGATTTCTTGATATTTGGTTTTGAGGCTGTGGAGCATTTCGAGTTCATTGGGGCTTAGTTTGTTTTCGAGCTCTCCCACCTCAGTGATCAGACGTTTAAGCTCATTGTAGGCGACAATATTTACCATGGTTCGTTTCCACACTGTTGCCGGAATGTCGCCGCCGTTAATCATCGGAGCAACACTGAAACGATCTTAGATACCTCTATGCTATGGCGCGCTGTAACCCTATGGTTACAGCGGCCCCGTGCTTAGACACCCATATGCTGGATATGGATGTCTGGATTGGCGTCCAAATGTTCGGCGGTGTTGTCATAGACCACTTTGCCTTTTGAAACGATAACACAGCGGTCTGAGATGCTGAGAAGGGACTTAATGTCTTTATCAACGATCAAAGTGGCAATGCCGGTCTCTTTAATCATTTTTACCACAGCCCAAATCTCCTTACGGATCAAGGGGGCAAGGCCTTCGGTGGCTTCGTCCAAGATCAAAAGTTCTGGGTTGGTCATCAAAGCGCGCCCGATAGAAAGCATTTGCTGTTCACCACCAGAGAGCTGATCGCCCATATTATCTAAGCGTTCGCTGATCCTTGGGAAGATGTCGAGGACCCTTTCATAGGTCCAGTCGTTTTTCCCCTTATGCTCCCGTTCCGACATGATCAGGTTTTCCTTCACACTCAGGTTTGGGAAAATGCCTCGGCCTTCAGGGACCAAGGCGATGCCTTGGCGAGAAACCGTTTGTGGTTCGGCCCCGGTCATATCTATACCATTGATTTTGACCACGCCGCTTTTGGGTGCTGTCAGTCCAAAGATCGATCGGATGGTGGTGGTTTTACCCATGCCGTTACGCCCGATCAGGCTGACAGTTTCCCCTCGGCCGATGGTCAGGTCTACCCCATGAAGGATATGACTGGCTCCGTAAAAGGTGTTTAAGCCCGTGGCTTCGACAATAGGAGTATTATTATCAGTCATGATTAATGGCCCTCGTCTTCATCGCCGAGATAGGCTTCTTGTACGGCTTTAGAAGAACGGATTTGTTCGGGTGTTCCTGTTTCTAGAACCGCCCCGTTAACCATCACGGTTAAGGCATCGGCAACGGCAAATACAGCATCCATATCGTGTTCGATCAGGATGATGGTGTGATCTTCTGAAAGCTTTTTGATCAGCTTTGTTACTTGATGGGCTTCTTCTGTGCCCATGCCAGCGAGAGGTTCATCAAGCAAAAGCAGATCAGGTTCAGTTGCCAGCATCATAGCAATTTCAAGTTGGCGCTGTTCCCCATAGCTCATGGTTGAGGCGACAGTGTTAGCCTGATGGGATAACCCCGCCATTTCCAGACCTTTTTCAGCTCTGGTATGAACCTCTTTGAGGCGAGCGGCTGCCTTGAAAAACTTCATTGACGAACCCTGACGAGATTGCCCTGCCAGCCAGCAATTTTCCTTACAGGTAAACTCCGGAAAAATATTGGTCTTTTGATAGCTGCGACCAATGCCCAACAATGAAATTTTATTTGGCGGAAGGTCGGTAATTTCCTGGCCTTTGTAGGTGATGGTTCCCCCTGTGGGGAGGAGATCACCAGAAAGGAGGTTGATCAGTGTGGTCTTACCCGCCCCATTGGGGCCGATGATAACGTGAACTTCGCCTTCTTTGAAGTCAATGGTTGCTTGGTCAACGGCACTCAGGGCACCAAACTGTTTATAAAGACCAACTGTGTTGAGGATTATGTCACTCATTTGGCGTTCTCCCCTTCCTCAGGTTTTTTACCCAGAGCAATCGATAGCTTGGAGAGAAGGCTCACGGCACCGTTGGGCAGCAGCAGAACCACAAGGATGATAAAGATGCCTTCAAACAGGTGCCAATGGTCAGCCATACCCGACATGAAGTCAGGCAGCAAATCAATAATGCCAGCATATTTATCCTGCAACAGGGTAAGAATGAAGGCCCCAAAAACAGCACCATATAAGGTTCCCATACCTCCTAAGATAACCAGCATGATAACAATACCGCTATGGTGCCAGTGGAGGTTGCCAGGGCTGACAATACCCGTCGAGGCGGCTTCTAAGAACCCGGCAAAACCGGCTAAAGTTCCGGCGATAATAAAGACCACCAGTTTGTATTTTTGGGTGTTATAGCCCAAAGCCCGTGTGCGGTGTTCATTGGCCTTAATGCCTTTGATAACCTGCCCAAAGGGTGCGTTGAGAATAGTGCGGAGTAAGAAGTAACTCCCGAGCAACCCTGCAAAAACCAAATAGTAGAGGGAGGTGTAATTATTCAGGTCGAGTAGTTGGAAATCACCCCAACCAATCAGAGGCTTGTTATTGATAAACATGCCATCGGAACCACCCAGGTCACCACTTTCATTGAAGAAGTAGAAAAACATTTGGGCAAAAGCCAAGGTGATCATAATGAAATAGATACCTGACGTCCGCACGGAGAACCAACCAATGACCGCCGCAGCAATGGCGCAGCCGATCAAGACAACAGGGAGGGAAAACCATATGGCGATAGGTTCGTACTCTGGGGTAACGATAGCCAAGAGATAACCTGCTAAGCCAAAGAAAGCCGCGTGCCCAAAGCTCACTAAGCCCGTGTAGCCGATCAGAAGATCAAGGCTCATGGCAAAGATACCAAGGACCATCATGTGGATGAATAGTTCGGTGTAATAGGCTTCAAGATAGAATGGGCCAGCCCCTAAGAGGACAACGAAACCAATAAGCATGAAGCGGAGAATATTTTGATGTGTCATTTGTCCATTCCCTCTTATGTCTGCCCGAACAGCCCTTGGGGCCGCCACAAGAGTACAAGGGCCATAACCGCGTAAACCACGACGGAGGCCAATTCAGGGAGGAGGACAGTGCCGAATGTATCGGCGAGTCCGATGATCATGGCGCCTACAAAGGCTCCTTTAACTGAGCCGATGCCGCCGACAACAACAACAACGAAGGAAACAATTAGAATGCTACTTCCCATGCCGGGGAAGACCGAACTGATCGGCGAACCCACCATGCCGGAAAAAGCCGCAAGGGTCACACCAAGGCTAAAGACAATGGCGAAGATGCGGCTGATATCAATGCCCAAAGCCTGACTCATTTCCCGGTTGGAAGCCCCCGCCCGGATCATCATGCCCAGCTTGGTTTTGTTAATCAGCACATAAAGACCTGCGGCTAATATCATGCAGATAACAGAGATAAACAGTCGATAAATAGGATATTCTTGATTTTCTGTCAGTTGGATACCCCCCGCAAGAATTTCTGGCACAGGAACACTGTAGAAATCCGTTCCCCAGAGAATTTTTTGCATATCGTCGATAATTAAAATCAGACCGTAGGTGAGCAATACTTGATGGAGGTGATCTCGATCATACAAATAAGAGATCGCCAATCGCTCAATCAGATAACCCAGGACAACCATAATCAGAATGCCTGCCGTAATGGCGAGGAACAAGTTGTCCGTATAGCCCATAAGCCAGTAGGTCAAATAAGCCCCCAGCATATAAAAGGCACCATGAGCAAGGTTGATGATCCCCATAATGCCGAAGACGAGGGTTAAACCACTGGCAACCAGGAACAGCAAAAATCCATATTGGATGCCGTTTAAAACCTGAATTAGAAAAGTAGAAAATTCCATTTACAATACCAAGGAGTGTACGCCAAATGCGTTGGAGATTGGGTAAAAAAGACCCCGGCACCCACAAAAGTGCCGGGGTCATAAATGTGGTGTCGCTTAGACTAACTTACAACCTTTTGCAGGGTCTTCCAGAGCTTCAGCGGCGATGCCGAGGAGTTTCTGCTTACCGCCCTGAACTTCACGCAGATAGATGTTCTGGATCGGGTTGTGGGCTTTAGACATCTTCCATTCGCCACGTGGACTATCAAGGAAGACTGCATTTTCCATGGCACCGATAACATCAGCTGTTGCACCCATGTCGCCTTGAACAGCGGCGGCAGCTTGGAGCATCAGGCTGGCAGTATCAAACCCTTGAACGGAGAACACGTTCGGGCCTTTGCCATAAGCTTTAGTGTAGTCAGCACGGAATTTTTTGTTTGCTGCGTTATCAAGGTCTGCAGAGTAGTGCAGGGTGGTCTTGATACCTTCAGCAGCTGCACCCTGAGCCGCAGATACACCTTCGGTCAGGAAGCCTGGACCATACAATGGAATATTGTCTTTTAAGCCTGCTGCCGCATAATCTTTTACGAACTTAACAGCACCACCGCCTGAGAAGAAGGCGAAGACAGCATCGGGTTTAAGAGCCGCGATGTCTGAAAGGAAGGCTTGGAATTCCACTTTAGGGAAAGGAACCTGAATGTCTTTAATGACTTTACCGCCATTGGCTTCAAAGGCTTCCGTACCAGCAGCCATCATTTGGATGCCAGCGCCGTATTTCCAGGAAATTGTAATCGCTGTTTTGTGACCTTCGTCAGCCATCAATTTACCACCTGGGAAAGCAGGCTGCCAGTTGCTGAAAGAGCAACGGAAAATATTTGGAGCACAAAGAGGGCCTGTTACAGCATTTGAACCCGCGTTAGGGACAATCATGATCGGGGTTTTACGTTGACCGACAATTTTTGCCATCGCTGCGGCGATTCCTGAGTGAACAGGGCCAACCAAGAAGTCGACTTTTTCTTTGTCGATCAGTTTCTTGGTATTTGGGGCTGCTTTTGGAACGCTCATTTCAGAGTCAACACCGATATATTCGATGGGGCGTCCACCTAGCATGCCACCGGCTTGCTCAAGGCGCATCTTCATGGCATTGGTGATGGAGTTGCCAAGCATGGCATAGGTGCCGGAGTAAGGCAGGAGGATACCTACTTTAACCGGAGCTTTGCCCGCAATGGCGAATTTGGTTGGTACAAAGCTGGAGGCGGCTGCCACACCAGCTGTTGCGGCTACGCCACCAAGAAACCGGCGGCGAGAGTTGTCTGATACTTTTTTAGTCATATGATGCTCCCTGTTTTATTTGGTCTTTAGAGTTAATTAGTTTTCACTTAGATAATGCCAGCATATTGAAAGCGACTGGTTTTATCTCTAATAGAGAGAAGCTTAGGTCAAAAATTTGCTTCTCGCTACATAAACTTCAATCAATTAGCTTCTGAGCTTAAATCGTTGAATTTTACCTGTTGCCGTTTTCGGCAACTCTTTTTCGAAATTGAACCACCTTGGATACTTATACCGAGCAAGGCCATCCTGGCAGTGCTTGAGAAGTTCGGTTTTAAGGTCATCTGAGGGGTCAACGCCTCCGTTCAGCACAATAAAGGCTTCCGGTTTGATCAGGTCTTCGCTGTCGGCACGGCCAACAATGGCGGCTTCAAGGACAGCAGGGTGTTCGATTAGCTTGGCTTCGATTTCAAAAGGAGAGCACCAAATGCCCCCCACTTTGAGCATATCATCATCGCGTCCGCAGTATACGAAATAGCCTTCTTCGTCTAAAATGTAGGTATCGCCCGTGCTCAACCAGCCATCAACCATGGTTGCGGCGGTTTTCTCCGGGTTGTTCCAGTAATACTTAGCGGTTGAGCCGCCCTTGATGAACAAACGACCAGCCTCACCAACGGGTACTTCTTTGTCGTTCTCATCAATGATTTTAGCTTCGTATCCAGGAACCATAAGGCCACTGGTGCCCGCTTTCACTTTACCATCTCTGTTGGAGATAAAGATGTGAAGGGCTTCAGTTGAGCCAATACCGTCGAGGATAGTCAATCCGGTTTTTGCTTTCCAGCGATTGAAAACATCAGAAGGAAGAGCTTCCCCCGCCGAGACACACCAGCGAACAGAAGAGAAATCAACCGTGCGGTTTTCTAAAGCTTGAAGCTGCGCCGCATAAAGGGTTGGGACGCCGAAATAAAGACTTGGCTTGAAGTTTTCGATGGTGTCAAAAGTGTTGTCTGGCATCGGACGACCGGGGAAGAGCACTGCGGTGGCACCAACCCAAAGCGGGAAGGTCATGCCGTTGCCAAGTCCATAAGCGAAGAACAGTTTAGCGGCTGAGAAGCAAACATCGTCTTCCGTCACGCCCAAAGTATCAACACCGTAGTGCTGACTGGCAACAACCATGTCTTGGTGGCAGTGAACCGTCCCTTTAGGGGTTCCCGTGGAACCCGAAGAGTAAAGCCAGAAACAATCATCTGTTGCAGTCGCATCGGCAGGGGTGAGTTGATCAGACCCTGCTTCAATGAGCGAGTTAAAAGGGGTCGTGCCTTTGTCCGTACAGTAGGTATGTGCTGGTTTGGTTTTGGCGTTCGCGAGGGCGGGCTCTACTTCGACAGCAAATTCTGAAGAGTAAATCACGGCACCACAGGCTGAATCGTCGATCATAAAGCTGTAATCTTTGGCCCGTAGCAAAGTATTCAAAGCGACAGGAACGTACCCGGCTTTAATGGCACCAAAGAATATATAATAGAATTCTGGAGCATCCTTGATCATCATCAGGACGCGATCACCTTTTTTCAGTCCAAGGTTAACCAGAGCATTGCCTGTTTTGTTAACCATGGTCGCTAAATGACCAAAGGTAACCTCTTCGCCTGTTGTGGAGCGAATAATGGTTTTATCGGCCCGGCCTTCGTCAAGATGGCGGTCGATAAAAGGCACAGCAACATTAAAGTTGGACGAAAAAGTTAACCCTGATGGGCTTTGCGATGTGTCGACTAATACGGAATGATCCCGCATGTTTCTCTCTCCCAGTATTCAGAACCAACCCTGTTTTTTTGCTATTATTTTGGGCAGCTTATCACGGACTTGTTTCAGTTGCGACTCCTTCGAAATTGAATTTCTTCAGGACCAATAGAAACTTAATCCGCCTAACCTCGAACCGCTAAAAAGTAAAACGGTACCGAAATGCGTGTTTGTGGGTATAGGTGATTGATTTACGGCCTGTCAAGCATGAAAAAACACCTGAAAGCCGCATATATGTTGGGGTTGCGAACAGTTTTAATGGTGTGACTATTGATATAACTAATAGGAATATTAAACACAATCCTAGGCCTAGGGCGGCATACAGCAAGTTACCCTAGGGTAAACCTCGCTAAAATAGGCCTGCGCGATAGTCCTCAATTGCCTGAGAAATTTCTTCTTTGGTGTTCATGACAAAGGGACCATAGCGCGCGACAGGTTCATTAAGGGGTGTTCCTGCAGCTAAGATGAAGCGTCCGCCTCTTTCACCAGCGGCGACCTGTACGGATTCTCCGTCGCCTAAAACTGCCAAACTTCCTTGTTTTACGTTACGGCTTCCTATGGTTATTAGGCCTTCAAAAACGTAGATAAAGACATTTTGAGCTTGGGGGAGTGGCTGGTTAAACTCATTTCCAACCGGTAAAAAGACATCGAAATAAGTTGGTGCCGCTGCAATACCTTTGACTGCGCCAGAAGTGTTCTCAAAGTTCCCCGCAACGACCCGCACTTTCGTACCATCCTCTCGGATGACCTCCGGAATGTCTCCTGGGTCAAAATTCTGATAGTGGGGGTCGCACATCTTATCGGCAGCCGGAAGGTTAACCCAAAGCTGAAAGCCCCTCATCAACCCTTCTTTTTGCTCCGGCATCTCAGAATGAACAATACCGCGCCCGGCGGTCATCCACTGAACCCCTCCCGGCACCAACTGCCCGCCGTTCCCTTTGTTATCCCCATGGCGCATAACGCCATCAAGCATATAGGTCACGGTTTCAATTCCCCGGTGGGGGTGGTCCGGAAAGCCTCCAATATAATCGGCCCCTTCTTCTGAGCCAAACTCATCCAGTAATAAAAACGGGTCCAAATAGTCCAGCTTCGCCGTACCAATTATCCGATTAAGCCGAACCCCAGCCCCATCGCTGGTCTCTTGCCCTTGAATAACCTCTACAACTTTGCGAGCCGCCATGACCGCTACTCCTTAAATTTTCCTGTTGATAAAAAGATAGGGAGGGTGGACGTGGGAAACAATTGAAGGATAGCGAACTGATTGTTTCTTATAGGGGGCTAATCAGAGGTGTTTATTGCTCTGGATTGCCTCACTTAACCCTTTCTCATGCGGACCATTATTACGCCTAAATGGAGTTAGCTGGGTCAGCCCCATATTTAGAATAAGCATCCATGAGCCTGATTCAAGCCCGCCGAGCGGCCTCAGGGCTTAAGGGATGCTCCTTACAATGTGGCGTTTGAACGCTCTTTAATAAGTCTCCACATGATAACGCCCGCTCTCTTTCATCTCAGCCGACAGGGAAGGCCAGTCTAGGCCGTGGCGGGCGCAGATTCCGGTGAAAGAGTCTTCGACGCCGGTTTCCATGCCTTTGAGGCCGCAGACGAAGATGAAGGTGTCTTCTGATTTGAGTAGTTCGACCAATTTATCACCTTCTTTATGCATGCGGTCCTGTACATATTCTTTGGGTTGGTCAGCCATGCGGGAGAAAGACAGGTTGACGTCGATGAAGTCTTTCGGGAGCTTTTGTAAGGGGCCGAAATAGGGTTGATCACCGGGAGTTCGGGCACCGAGGAAGAGCATAAGTTTGCCGGGCGCGTCAGGGTGAACTCGTTGGCGGCGCATGGTCATGGCGCGCATGGGTGCAGCACCCGTACCCGTCGCAACCATTATAATATTGGCTTCTGGATGATCGGGCATCAGGAAGGTTTGTCCGAAGGGACCGGTGACAAGCACCTCGTCCCCCTTCTTAAGATCACACATATAGTTTGACCCTACCCCTTTAATGTCGCCCTCAATCACGCGTTTGATGGTTAGGGATAGATTGTTCCGGTTGGGGCGTTCCCCATCGCGAGGACTGGCAATGGAATAAAGCCGGATGTGGTGGGGATTCCCTTTTTCATCTTCACCGGGAGGCAGAATACCAATGCTTTGCCCCTCAAGGACAGGAAAGGAAGTCGAGCCAAAATCGAGGACAATGTGGCGGATATCTGAGTCTGAATCCTTATCGGTAATGCGATAGTTTCCGGCGACGACCGCTTTAGCTGGTTTGTTGCGGCTATAGAGATGCAGTTTCGGTTTTGGAGCCGTTTTGGGTGGAATGATTTTTGCCCGGTCCTTACCTTCGGCTAAATCGAACATGGCGATAATTTCGCGATCAACATCCACATCTGCACCAGCATCACTTTCCTGATCGTCGGGCAGATCATCCCAGACTAACTGTTCTTCCACCGTCCAGGGAGTGGCAACGTTGCGCCAACTATCAATGGCTCCGGTGGGGCAGGGTGATATGCAATGGAGGCAGCTTTCGCATTTATCAAAATCCACCACATAATTAAGATCATCATGGGTAATTGCATCTATGGGGCAGGATTCCTCGCAGGTATTGCAGCGAATGCAAATGGCGGGGTCTATGAGGTGCTGTCGTTGCAATTCCATAATGGGTCTCTTTCATGCGATTGGGTGAAACCAATCTGCGTTCATATGCCACGCAGGCTTACGCCAAACGATTGGCGGGCCTGCAATCGCGGTCCAAAAGAACAAAGGGGGGCAAAGCCTATAAGCCTCGCCCCCCTTTATAATGTAAGATCGATCGTTCGTTTTTTTAGTTAAAACGGACGTATTCGAATTCAGGAGCTTGGTTATTGATACCGCGCTCTGGTGCGGCAATCCAATTGGCCATTTTGCCTGGTTCGGTAACAGGTTCCATCAGGGACAGAACATATTCCCGGTCTTCATCTGAAGGAAGCCATTCGCCTTGGCGAGCTTCCCATTCAGCTTGGCTGATGATCTTGCCATCGGGTGTGGCGTTGATGGAAGAGAACGAGCCAATGCCACGGTGGAAAGCGCGGTGTGGAATAGTCAGTTCAAAATCAATGCCCATTTTCTGGATGATTTTGTTCCAACGGTTCACGCCCAACTGACAGTCAGCAATGTAATCATCACGCAGGCGTTCGTTGATGGCGGTCAAGGCGGGTGCCTCGGTGGTGCCGATCATGTCGCCTTTGATTTCATTAACGAGATAAGCGTCATCATGCAGGCTGTGATTGTCATCAATTTTGGTTTCTTGATAACGCCCTTTGAGGCCCATGTTGTAGAAGTTCGCCGCGTTGGTAGAAAGCTCTTGGCCGAACAGATCAACAGAAACACTGAAGTGGAAGTTCAGATATTTTTGCAGCAGTTCCAACTCAATGCCACCATGGGCGCGAACGTCGTCAGTTTTGTTCTCCCGCATGATTTCACAAGCACGCTTGATCACCCGACCAACACCGCTTTCACCCACAAACATGTGGTGGGCTTCTTCGGTCAGCATGAAGCGGCAACTGCGTGCCAGCGGATCGAAACCAGATTCAGCGAGGGAGGCCAATTGGTATTTGCCATCCCGATCAGTGAAGAAGGTGAACATAAAGAAGGAGAGCCAATCAGGGGTCTCTTCGTTGAAAGCTTGCAAAATACGGGGTTTGTCTGGATCACCGGAGTGACGCTCTAGCATCTCATCAGCTTCTTCGCGACCATCACGACCAAAATGAGCATGCAGTAAATAAACCATAGCCCAAAGGTGGCGGCCTTCTTCAACGTTAACCTGGAACAGGTTGCGCAGGTCATAGAGAGACGGACAGGTTTTGCCGAGGGCGCGCTGTTGTTCAACAGAAGCTGGTTCGGTGTCACCTTGGGTCACGATCAAGCGGCGTAGTTCGCCCCGGTACTCACCGGGAACGTCTTGCCAAGCGGCTTCGCCTTTATGTTGTCCAAAGTTGATTTTGCGTTCGCCCTCAACAGGGGTAAGGAAAATGCCCCAACGGTAATCAGGCATTTTCACATGATCAAAGTGAGCCCAGCCTTTTGGGTCAACACTAACCGCAGTCCGCAGGTATACGTCGTAATCTGTGGAGCCGTTAGGTCCTAGATCGTCCCACCATTTCAAATAGTTAGGCTGCCAGTTTTCGAGGGCACGCTGTAGGCGGCGGTCGTCATTGAGGTTAACGTTGTTTGGTATCTTTTGACTATAATCGATGCTCATGATTAAAAATCCATATCTTGTAATTGAAACTTATTATTAAACCCGCTTGAGGTCATAAGAGGCTTGCTTGCCGGAGCCAAAGAGCTTCAGAGCACCGTCAGCACCCACAGCATTTGGTCGCTGGAAAATCCAGTTTTGCCAAGCAGAAAGACGCCCAAATATTTTGGTTTCCATGGTTTCCGGGCCGGCAAAACGCAGGCTGGCTTCCATGCCTGTGCAGGCATCAGGAGAGAAACTGGCGCGCTCTTCAATGGCGATCCGTACTTCATCATCCCAATCCAGATCATCAGGAATAAAGGTGACCAGACCCAACTCATCGGCAGCCGCAGCGTCAATATCGTTGCCTTTCTTGGCTTCAATATCCTTGATGCTCTCTGGGGTGTTGAGAAAACGGGTTTGCAGACGGGTAAGGCCATTGCACATTTCCAGGGGGCCAAAGTTCATAGCGGTTGGGCGCAGGGTTGGGGCAGGGCGGTTGTCCCCTTCGTAAGTGCCATCAAGCATAAAGCTACGATCAGCCATCAGAAGGAACTCAAGGAATGTTCCGGTGAAACAACTGCCAGGGTCAACTAGAGTAATCAAGCTGCGAGAGGTTACGTCAATGCGCTTGAAAACCCTTTTTAAGAACAAAGTGGTTTCCCGGACCAGCCAATGGTCGGCATTTTTCAGCATAGATTGGTCGGCCGACTCTACTTTGTCGGCATCGCCACTGGTTTTGAACACCCAAGTGCCGATTTCGATTTCGTTGGCACGAAGGTGAAGAATGGCGTCGTCCATGTCGCGGGAGAAAGCCAAAGGCCAGTACTTGACCCCTTGAGCTTCTATTTCAGCAAGATCCATGGGGACATTTTCAGTCGGCGCATGGGCGGTGATTTCTGCCAAACGATTGGTGCGGTCAATTTTGATGCTTACGGTGTCGTAAGTGACTTCATCGCCTTTAATGGTTCGGTTAAGTTCGGTGAACTCAACCCCTTTCCCATCGCTGGGGCGATCAGATTTCTCGGCCCATTCCAGGGCGCGGGTTTTTGCCGTGTCCATCAGTTTGGAAAGAGGAGCGAGTTCGTCAACTAATTTCCAGGAAACAGCCCGCTTGCCTTTGATACCTTCGTTGATGGTGCAGAAGAAATCAGCATGGTCACGACGAACGTAACGTTTATCAACCACCCGGGTCAGGCCACCGGTACCAGGCAGAACCGCGAGGAGCGGAACCTCTGGAAGGGAAACGGCACTGGTGCCATCGTCGACCAAAATGATATGGTCGGTGGCGAGGGCCAGTTCATATCCGCCGCCAGCAGCAGTGCCATTCACAGCACAAATATATTTTTGGCCGGAATTATCAGAGGCGTCCTCAATAGAGTTCCGGGTTTCGTTGGTAAATTTACAAAAGTTCACTTTGTGATGGTGGGTAGATACCCCCAGCATACTGATGTTGGCACCAGAGCAGAAAACCTTCTCTTTACCTGAGGTCATAATGACCGACTTAACTTCCGGGTGCTCAAAACGAAGACGCTGAATAACGTCATAAAGTTCAATGTCTACTCCAAGGTCGTAAGAGTTAAGTTTCAACTCGTAACCTGGGACCAAGCCGCCATCTTCTGCGATGTCCATAGTCACGGTGGCAACAGGGCCATCGTATTCTACAGACCAGTGACGGTAGTTGTTTGGATTCGTTCTAAAGTCAATCATGGGCCAAAAACCTCTTGTTCGGACAACGCCGTTAAGCCTTTATTATAATGCAAAAAATGGGAACCTGTAAGCTTATTTTATGCCGCTAAAACAGGTTAACTGTAAATCGGTACCAAAATACCTATTTACATATTGTCTTCGCCCTTACAAACTGTCAAGAAGATTCGGGAAAATTTCTGGTTGGGAGTAAGAAATGTCTAATAAACCGAATGATGAAGAGCGTTTTTTTGAATTAGACGAACTCGTAATTAGGCGTGCTTCATCAGGTGATACAGGGACTGTTGTCGAGATTGACGAATTAAATACGGGAATACCTAAGCCCAAATATTGGAAAGATACTTATGAACGTTTTGGTGGTCGTAGTGATCGATTCTTTCTCGTTGCAGAAGACGATGGAGAAGTGATTGGCTTTATTATAGGCGAAATGCGCGCTTGGGAATTTGGCTCACCGCCTTGTGGCTGGATTTTTGCCATGGGGGTTAATCCCAATGCCCGACTTAAGAAAGTCGGTAGCCATATGTTTGATGTTATTTGCACCTGCCTGAGAAATGCCGGGGCCGATAAAGTAAGGACGATGCTTGCCCGAGATGATAATCTAAATATGGCGTTCTTTAGAAGCCAAGGCATGATGGGCGGACCGTTTATTGAACTTGAAATGCCGTTGGATTAGGGGGGGATATGAAACTTCAAAAAGCGACACGTTGCGCCTTGTTTGCTGTGCTTGAACTCGCAAATAACCCTGAAAACCAGCTTTCAGCCACGGATATTGCTGACAAGTACAATATTTCTGCCAATCATTTGGCAAAAGTCTTGCGTGATTTAGGGCGTGCGGGTCTGGTCGAATCTGTTCGAGGAGCCGGGGGCGGTTATCGTTTCTGTGGCAATTCCAAACGAACCACACTCTATGATCTTGTTCTTTTGTTTGAAGACGTGGGGGAAGCAGCCCAAGGAGATGGAGAAGACGGGGAAAATACAGAGGTTGGCGCCGCTTTGGGCCGAATCCTCAATGAGATTGATGAAATTGCCATTGCGACTTTAAGGTCGATCACCATCGCGACATTACTTAAAACCATGCATTGGCATGCAGAAAGGGAGAGCCGAGGCGTTGCCTAAATTATCTCAAGCAGACCTGATTGAGCGCCTTAAATCTGTAAAGCTTTTCTCTCTTGATGTTGATGGCACCCTGACAGATGGGGGGCTTTATTATATGGAAGACGGTACTGAATACCGTCGCTTTAATGTCCGCGACGGTATGGGCATTAAACTCAGTCAAAAGGCGGGTATGGAATTCGCCATTGTTACCGCCAGTTTTACACCCTCCATCACCCACCGAGCCAACCGATTAGGCATTGAACATCTTCACCTTAATGTTCAAGACAAGGTGGTAGCTATTGGTGAAATCTGTGCTGAAAAAGGTTGGTCCATGGCAGATGTTGCCCATATTGGTGATGATGTTAACGACCTTGGTATCCTGGAAATGGTTGGGTTGCCCCTTTGTCCTGCCGATGCCATTGACTCCGTCAAAGAAAAATCGGCATATATCTGCGAGAAAGATGGTGGCTTTGGTGCCGTGCGTGAAATCTGTGATATGATTCTGCTTTCTCGCGCAATATAAGCAAACTGGGGGTATTAAAGTGAAGTGGTTTTGGCCGACAATTAACGATGAAGATACAGCTCTATCTGCCTTGATGATCGGTGTGGCAGTTTCGATGGTTGTTTTTATTGCTTATGCAATTTCAGCTTTTTTGCAACTCGCGCCGGTTTGTGAAAGCGGATTCAGCGGGGGCTGTCTCTCTTCCACGATTATTGCGACGGTCTATCTGACCATTCTCGGCGGGCTTGTTTTCATGTTGAGACGGCGTTCGCTCTCTTTTGGCGTCAGCCTTTTTGTTTTCACCGCCCTTCCTTTAGCTTTAAATGGTTTGCCGCCCGCCCCATATATTCCTGCAGTATTGATAACCGCAGTTTTACTTTTTCAAGGTATACGAGGTTGTTACTGGTTCCATCAGCAAACGCTGAAGGAATAATTTTAAAACCCAACAACTGCTAGAGGGAACCATGGATCTGGGGCTGGATAGCGCCCTCTCTGGGTGGGGCGGCTGGATAAAAAAACGCTTGGCACAGGCTGGCTATGGAGGCAGTGCTGAGAAGCTTGATGAGCGTCTGATTACCCCCGGCAAAGTTCGTATTCTCTCAATTGATGGGGGAGGGATTCGGGGGGTTATTCCGGCAATTTTTCTGCGAGAAATTGAAAAACGCCTGCAGGAACAAACGCGTAACCCAGATATTCGCTTAGCTGATTGTTTTGATCTCATCGCTGGAACTTCTGCGGGAGGCATTCTCGCTCTCACCATGACGGTACCTGGACCGGATGGCAGGCCATTGCATAGCGCGCAAGAACTGGTGGACCTTTGGGCCAAACGAGGGGGGGAGGTCTTTAACGTAAATATTTTTACAGAGATCATGTCCATGGGGACTCGTAAGTACTCCTCCGATGGCATGCGTGTTTTGCTAACTGACTACATGCGTGAGACTAAAATAAGTGATGCGTTACGTGAAGTGCTTATAACCAGCTTTTGTTTGGATACAGGACAGGCACAGTTTTTCAAACGCCGCCGCGCCCGCCACACGCCCCATGAAAACTTTTTGATGCGCGATGTTGCCATGGCAACCTCCTCAGCCCCCATATATTTTTCCCCAGCAGTTTTTAGTGATTTAGGTGGCGGAGAAGAACACGGCTACATTGATGGAGGCGTTATTGCCAATAATCCCGCCATTTGTGCTGTCACGGAAGCACGGCGTCGTTTCCCACAAGCCAATGATGTGGTGGTTGTCTCTCTCGGGACCGGTTACAGCTACGAACCCATTGATCATAAAAAGGCTGCGAGTTGGGGGTCTATCCAATGGGCTCGGCCTTTGCTTGATGTCCTGATTGATGGACCAAGGGCGGCTGTTGACTACCAATTACGAGAGTTGCTGATCCCGGCCCCGGAAGAAGGGGCGCGATATTTCCGGTTCCAAACACATTTATCCCGCGATGAGACATCCATTGATGATGCGCTGCCTGGAAATATTGAAAAACTCTCTCATCGCGCGATTGGATATCTAAAACAAGCGGATACAAAAGTTATGTTAGATCAGCTTATTCCTCTTTTGTGTTAAGCTAGAGTCTATCTGGTTGATATTGATGAAGATCAATGGTGTTTCTGCTAGGCCTCACTATGGTTTGCAGAATTATCATTACGACAAATAGAGGGTTTTACCCATGGCTGACAATATGATGGGCCACAATTCAGAAGGCGTCACAATCAAGGTTGAAGTTCGCCTCTTTAATAGTGTTGGCGTCTATAACCGAGAGAAAAACGGTTGGCCTGTGGTGACTTTGCCTGCGGGGGGCAATATTGGCGATGTTGCCCGTGAGTTGGGAGTCCCCAAGGAAAAAATATTTGTCGCCTGGGTTAACGGCAAAGATGTTACCCCTGGCTTGATCGGGGCCGAAATGCGCGAAGGTTATGAACTCGAAGATGGAGACGTCATCGCCTTCTCTGGCCCTGTTCCCTACAGCTATGGATACGGCGCACCTGTCGTTTAGCGAATTTTTGCTTGCCCCCCCCTTAATTACAAACTTAAAGCTTCATCTAAATCCCGGATTAGGTCATCGGCTGTTTCAAGTCCAACAGACAGCCTCAAAACATCCGGTCCCGCGCCTGAGGCAATCTGTTGCTCTTCGCGTAGTTGACGGTGGGTGGTTGAAGCGGGGTGGATGATCAGACTGCGGGTATCGCCAATGTTGGCGAGGTGGGAGAATAAATTCACCCCCTCAACGACTTTAACCCCAGCCTCGTAGCCTCCTTTAACCCCGAAGGTAAAGACAGAGCCTGGGCCTTTGGGCATATACTTTTTTGCCAGATCATGAAAAGGGCTTTCTGGAAGCCCGGCGTAGGATACCCAGGATACTGCCGGATGGCTGTCGAGGAATTCAGCGACTTTTTGGGCATTTTCCACATGACGGTCCATGCGGAGGGGCAAGGTTTCGATTCCGGTGATGGTGTTAAAGGCATTGGTTGGTGACAGGGCCGGGCCGAAATCGCGCAAGGCAACAGCGCGAGCCCGCATGGTGAATCCAAAATCACCGAAGGTTTCATAGAAGGTCAGGCCATGATAGGCATCGTCTGGTGTGGTCATAGAGGGAAACTTGTCGTTTTGGGTCCAGTCAAATTTCCCGGACTCGATCACTGCGCCCCCCATAGAGGTGCCATGCCCTGCGAGGAATTTAGTGGTGGAGTGGGTGACGAGATCAATGCCCCAGTCAAAGGGTTTGCACAGGTAGGGAGTGGCCATGGTGTTGTCGGCAATTACTGGAGTTCCGGCATCTTTGGCAACGGCCGCGATGGCCTCCAGGTCAAGGACAATGCCGCCGGGATTAGCTAGCGGTTCAATAAATAAAGCTTTGGTTTTTGGGGTTATAGCTTTTTTGAAATTATTGGGATCGGTGGGATCGACGAAGGTGCAATTCCAACCCAGACGTTTGAAACTAATGCCGAATTGGGTCAGGGAGCCACCGTACAAATTACGTGAGGCAACAAAATGATCGCCGGGTTCCAGGAGTGTAAAGAAAGCCAAAAATTGAGCGGCATGGCCTGACCCGGCGCAACAGGCCGCTCGTCCGCCCTCTAAGGTGGCAAGGCGTTCTTCTAAGGCGGCGACTGTGGGATTGGTAAGGCGAGAGTAAATAAAGCCGAAAGTTTGTAAGTTGAATAGATCGGCGGCGTGGTCGGCATTTTCAAACACATAAGAAGTGGTTTGATAAATAGGGGTGTTGCGCGCCCCGGTTACCGGGTCTGGGTGAGCCCCCGCATGAATGGCTTGGGTTTCAATACCGTATTTTTTTTCATCAGACATATGTTTAAGCCTTCGTTGCCGGGCGCTTAGAAGAAATCACCCCCGTATTGACCCCGCACCACCCTAACTCATTGAACAGGCGACCATATTCTATTTTAGGGCAGCGATTCATAATCACAGTGAGTCCTGCCGCTTCTGCCTTTGCGGCGGCTTCGTCATTTCGAACACCGAGCTGCATCCAGATAACTTTGATGCCTTTTTGCTCTTTTAGCTCAATGGCTTTGTCAACGATTGGCCCGGCAGCTTCTGAACTGCGAAAAATATCGACCATCTCAAATTTGCCGGGAATGGAGTCTAAATCACCGTAAACAGTCTGGGCCAAAATTTCCTTGCCGGTTTGTCCGGGGTTGACGGGAATAATATTATAGCCCTTCCCCAACAGATACTTCATGGCAAAGTTACTAGGCCGCTCCCATTTGGGTGAAGCACCAACCATGGCGATGTTTTTTGACTCTTTAAGAATGCTACAGAGGAGCTCATCGGAATAGAACAGGTCGGTCATTGGAAGGCCCTTATTGATTTAGTGAAAAGATTTGGCGAAAGTTTAGGCTGACCAAGTTAGATTTCCAACTATTATTCGTGGATCACCCTATTGACAGTCTCCTCCCCATCCGGCATTTTCATAAGCGATGAAGGTTCCCCACTAAAGGCGAAGAGCCTGGGGATAATAGGGAACACGGTGGAATTGACCCAATAGGGAATTCTGAGCCGTGGCTGCCCCCGCAACTGTAAGCGGTTAGCGTGCATTCAATTTAGGCCACTGAGAAATCGGGAAGGCCGAATGCCAAAGCGCCTAGACCCGCGAAGCCAGGAGACCTGCCCTCGTCAACGTCACTCTACCATTGGGCGGGCGAACCAGTGGTGCGGACATCCGTTGTGGTGACGTGGACTGTGTTTGTCAAAAATTGACAACGGATGTCGGCGTAGAACAACGGGGTATTTCACTAAAAATCCCTCCTATATTCTCCCAATATCCGTGATCTCTTTTTGATAAGCCGTTTATGCAATAACGGAATGTGGATTAAAAAGATGAAACACCTAAGTATCTTATCAACCTTAGTAGTTAGCCTTATATGGACAAGCCCGGTATTGGCTCACTTTCAACTGGTCTATACCCCTGAAGTGAATATCCAACGCCCGAAAACCCTGCCGTTTCGCTTGGTTTTTACCCATCCTTTTAGCAACGGTCACACCATGGAAATGGGGGAGCCGGAAGAGTTTGTCTATTTTCATAAAGGTAAGAAGGTTGATCTGAAACCAACCTTGAAGCCGATTACTTGGTATGGGGCAACAAACCATGCGGCGGCTTATGCGGCTGAAGTGAAAATAAAGCGTAATGGGGACTATATTTTTAGCCTCACGCCCTCGCCTTATTACGAAGAAAGCGAAGATATTTATATCCAGCAGATTACCAAATCATTCGTCAATAAGGGAGGCATACCGACCGGTTGGCAGGATGCGCTTGGACTACCAACAGAGATTGTCCCCCTCAATAAACCCACAAATGTCATTGCCGGGTCGACTTTTTCCGGGGTGGTTTTGAGCAATGGGAAACCCGTTGCGGGGGCAGAGGTTGAAGTTGAATATATTTCTGCTGCGCCAGATTTTAAAAATAATAAACCCAACGAACCAACGGCCAACCCTATGGCTGGTGGAGCTATTGTCGCTGTGACTGATGAACGCGGCGTGTTCACCTTTGGGGTGCCTCGGTCTGGTTTTTGGGGTTTCGCGGCTTTAGATGTTGGCCCGGTTGAAAGCCATAAAGGCAAAAAACTTTCACAAGATGCGGTCCTTTGGGTTCGCGCTTATGACATGGAATAGGAAAGGCGAAATAAATGCATATTGTTGATGGAGCCTTAAGCGGAGAAGTTGTTGTTGTCGGGAGTGCCTTAGCAGCAGCCGGAACGGCCTATGGTCTCAAATCTCTGGATATGGAAAAAATTCCCCAAGCCGGGGTTTTAAGTGCCATGTTCTTTGTCGCCTCGCTGGTTCATGTCCCCATGGGCTTATCAAGCGTTCATTTGATTATGAATGGTCTTGCTGGGTTGGTCCTGGGTTGGGTTGCCTTTCCCTCTTTGTTGGTGGCCTTGTTGCTTCAGGCCGTGTTCTTTGGCTTTGGCGGGCTGACTGTGCTCGGCATAAATACCCTGAATATCGCTTTGCCCGCTGTCATTGTGGGTATTCTTTGCCGTCGTGGCGTGCGGAGCACCAATGCAAGAACAGCGGCAATCTGGGGGGGCGTTGCGGGTGCTTTATCAATTGCATTGACCACCTTGTTTGTCTCGCTTTCCCTTGCCCTTAGTGGCGATGAGTTCATTGCGGCAGCAAAGCTGGTCTTTATTGCCCATCTTCCGATTATGATTATCGAAGGGGGACTCTGTGCGGCGGCTGTTTACCTGATGAGCAAAGTGAAACCAGAACTTTTTGGAACCCTCGCGGTGCAGGAAGCTGATGCGTAGTCTATCTGTATTCTTTGTTTGCTTCCTGCTCGGCATATCTTCGGCATATGCCCATAAAGTTATTTTTGCGGTTTATGATGAAGGTGACTCGGTTGAAGGAGAAGTGGGCTTTTCCAATGGGGATATGGCCCCTGATGCTATGGTTGAATATTTCGATAGCAATAATCAAAAACTAGGGGATGTGAAATCTGACCAGGATGGCCTTTTTAAAATCCCTTTGAAGGGAACAGGCCCTTTCTTATTCAAGGCTAACCTTGGGGCAGGGCATGTGGCTGAATATTTGTTGGAACGTGAAGGGGCTGCGGCTGCCTCAGCTGTGCAAAATAATGTCACAACTGGACAAAACCTTGCCGCAACGGGCGATCTTGAGAAGCTCGTTAGTCGTTCTGTGACTGCCCAAATCAAACCCTTAAGAAAAGAACTCGCTGCCTATAAAGAACAGAATGATCTACAAAAAATACTTGGTGGATTAGGCTATATCTTTGGTTTGGCAGGTTTGGGTTTTTACTTTGCGGCTCGGCAAAAACTTAAAGGCACGCCCGAATGAGTGCCGTAATTAGTCCCGTCGGTAGTGCGGGGTTATTTTCCGAGATCGACCCTAGAGTTCGCGTTCTGACCGCCGCTTTTTTTGCCATAACGGTGGTGTCGCTTGGAAATTTATTTGCTTTAGGGGTGGCTCTGATTATAGCCATTCTTGTTTTTGATATGACCTTCTATCAAGGAGGGATGAAGTCAGCCCTTAAAAAAGTCTTGGTTATGGATGGCTTCATCTTGATGGTTTTGGTCATCCTTCCTTTTTCACAGCCGGGGACTCCTTTGTTTCATGTTGGGGGCTGGGTGGCATCTGAAGAAGGACTGTACAAAGCTTTGGCAATTGCTATCAAAGCCAATGCTGCTGTTATGGTACTGCTCTCCCATGTGGGGACCTTGGAAGCAACCACCTTAGGGCATGCGCTCCATCGTCTAAAATGCCCGTCAAAGTTCATCCACCTTTTGTTATTCACGGTGCGTTATTTGTCCGTTCTTCATGAGGAATACCTGCGTATGAGAACGGCGATGCGGGTGAGGGGGTTTCGACCTGGAACTAACCTCCACACTTACCGCAGTTTTGGCTATCTTCTCGGCATGATGCTCGTGCGGAGTCTGGAGCGTTCGGAGCGTATCTATGAAGCCATGAAATGCCGGGGGTTCCGGGGAGCTTTTTTCCTTCTTAATGAGGAGAAATTAAAGGGAAATAATCTCTTTTATGCTTTGGGAGTTGTTTTGACTGTTGGGATGATTATTGCTTTGGAGGTTGGGTATGTCTCCTTTATTTGACCTCAGCAATATCCATTTTTCATACCCCCAACGGCCACCTATTTTAGCAGGGGCGTCCTTAGAGCTTTACCAAGAAGAACGCCTTTGTTTAACCGGGCATAATGGAGCTGGGAAAAGCACCTTGCTACGGCTTATGGTTGGTTTGCTCAAGCCGACAAAAGGGGTGATTTCTGCTTTTGGCCAGCAACGCCAGGAAGAAAAGGATTTTTATGATGTTCGTGTGGGGGCGGGGCTTGTCTTTCAAGACCCGGACGATCAGCTTTTTTGTCCCACGGTTCTTGAAGATGTTGCCTTTGGTCCCTTGAACCAGGGGAAAAGCAAAGAACAAGCCCTCACCATCGTAGAAAAAACCTTAGTGGCTCTTGGGTTGTCAGATTTTCGAGACCGTATTACCCATAAATTATCTGGTGGTGAGAAACGGCTTGTCGCGCTTGCAACCGTTCTGGCGATGGAACCCAAGGTGCTTTTGCTTGATGAGCCGACGACCAATCTGGACGAAGAAACCACCGAAAAATTAATCGGCATTCTCCTCAAACTCCCCCAAGCAATGATCATTGTTTCCCATGACCCTCACTTTAGAAGGCGGGTGGCGACTCGAACGGTTGCTTTGAAGGATGGGAGGGTTGTTGAGCCAGAATCAAAGTGTAAACACGCCGTTTGATCTGAGAAAAGCCTAGAATTTCATTGCATAAGGGGGGGGATTCCCGCTACATCCTACTTACCTATATTCGGGGGAATATTTGAGTTGAATAAGGATTAGGCATTTGTCCAAAGACAGAAATATCAAAAGAGTTTCCGCTGACGATGTAAAACGCGCTTCTGAGGACTTGGATTTTCTCTCCCCCATTGAAGACATCATCGAAGATGCCCGGAACGGCAAGATGTATATCCTGGTGGATGATGAAGACCGGGAAAATGAGGGTGACTTGATTATCCCAGGTCAAATGGCGACGCCTGATGCGGTTAACTTTATGGCGACCTATGGACGGGGATTGATTTGCCTGACGATGACGCGGGAACGGGTGGAAGCCTTAGGTATCCCATTAATGCCTCAACAAAACGAATCACGCCACGGCACAGCTTTCACGGTCTCGATTGAAGCTAAAGAAGGCGTAGATACGGGGATTTCTGCCCCTGATCGGGCGCGGACAATTTCCGTGGCGATTGACCCGACTAAAGGGAAACAAGATTTAGCTACTCCCGGACATGTTTTTCCTCTTGTTGCTCAGGACGGTGGCGTATTGGTGCGGGCAGGGCATACTGAAGCCTCCGTTGATATTTCCCGGATGGCAGGCCTTAACCCCTCTGCGGTGATTTGCGAAATTATGAATGAAGATGGCACCATGTCCCGCCTGCCTGATCTCGTAAAATTCGCCCAATTTCATGGCTTGAAGATTGGCTGTATTGCCGACCTCATCGCCTATCGTCTTACCCATGATAAGGTTGTTAAACGGTCCGTAGAATCTACGCTCAACAGCGTCTACGGCGGTGAGTTTAAGATGTATATTTATACCAACGAGCTGGCCTATGCTGAGCATATTGCTTTGGTCAAAGGGGATGTTGCCGGGGATGAACCTGTCCATGTGCGAATGCATGGGGTCAACATGCTCAATGATATTTTAGCGACTGATGGCGGTGGCAAAGAGAGCGAACTCCAAACAGCTATGCGTATGATTGCTGAAACGGGTGGAATATTAACCTTGATCCGGGAGCCAAGAGCCACAACCTTATCAGATACCCTGGAAGCCATGGAAGGTAAGACAGGAGGCCCTCAAGGTGCCTTAAGAGATTACGGAATTGGGGCCCAGATTATTCGTGATCTAGGGGTCAAGAATATGATTTTATTGACCAATACCAAACGCAATATTGTTGGTCTTGAAGGCTATGGCCTTAAAGTCGTCGGGCAGAAAAAAATTCTAAATAAATAGAGCCTTAGCTGCTTATTTTTTTAATCTTTGGTGATTTTTTTTTGTCTATTCTATCTTTACATAATAAGGTGTCATTAGAACTAAAAATAAACATAGTTAAAAAGCCATAGGTTAAATCCTTAAGAGAGGAATCTTTTGCAAGTTAAATGGTGGGATAAAGTTGCCATTCGGCAGGCACGCCTGGTTATCGCTATTGCGTTGACGATAGGTATTATACTTACCTGTATCCAAATTTATTACGATTATTCAAAAGAGAAATCTCTCCTTACCAGCACCATTTTGCAAGTTATTAATACTACCAAAAATGCTGCTGCAGAATCTGCTTACAATATTGATATCCAATTGGCTAACGAAGTTGCAAATGGCCTTTTTGAGTTTGAACCGATCCTGGAAATCAAAATCGTCGACGAATTAGGCACCCTTCTTGCGGATAGAAAACGTGACCTGGATGACCATCCCTTCCAGTGGATGGCGCAGAAGCTCTTTGGTGAAAAATCAGAATATTCAATCAAGCTTTTCCATAATGAGAAACCAAATTTTAGTGTTGGTACTCTAAGCGTGCGGGTCGATCCCCGCGAAACAGCGGCGGCTTTTTTTGAACGTTCATTTATTGCCTTTGGGTCTGGTATTTTTCGCAACCTGATCTTAGCTTTTGTTCTGGCTTATGTTTTCATTAGGTTCTTGGCGAGGCCCTTGTCTGAGATAAGTACTGCCTTTGCGCGGTTTGATCCTAAGTCTCCTGGAGATGCGGCACTTCCGGTTATCAAAAATCATGAAAAAGATGAGTTTCGGGTTTTAACCGATGCAGGTAACCGGATGCTGGAAGCTTTTAACAATGAGTTGACTAACAAAGCCCGGATTGAGGAAGAACTGCGTTTAGAGAACCAAGAGAAGCAAAAAGTCGAAAATGAATTACGGAATGCCCATGACGAATTAGAGCAACGGGTCGATGAACGTACCCAAGACTTGCGGAAAGAGATTGCTGAGCGGAAGTTTGTTGAAGCCACTCTAAGGCAAAGTCAGGAGCGATTTAGGGATATTGCCGAGTCGACATCAGATTGGTTCTGGGAAATGGGCCCCGATCTTCGTTTTACCTACATTTCGAGAAAGGGGTATGATTCAATTGGCCTTACCCCTGGTGATGTTATCGGCAAAACCCGTCGCGAACTCCTTTCCGAAGACGAACTGACAAGTAATTTTGAGCGATGGCAAGCCCATGATGAAGACCTTCGAAAACGGCGCCCCTTCCAAAAACTTGAATATTCAGTCGATTTCAACGGTGAAGGGCTTCATCACTATCAAGTTAGCGGCAAGCCCTTCTTTGATGAAACGGGAGAGTTTCTTGGTTATCGAGGGGCTGCGCGGGATATTACAGAAAGAAGAAAAAGAGAAGAAGATTTGCGGATTGCCAAAGAAGAGGCTGATGAGGCAAATCAGGCTAAATCGGAATTTTTATCTTCAATGAGCCATGAGTTACGCACGCCTTTAAATGGTGTGCTTGGCTTTGCACAACTCTTAGAACATTCGCCCGATGAACCCTTGAGTGAACGGCAAACAGAATATGTTGATCATATTCTTAAAGCGGGTGACCATCTGTTAGAACTCATTAACGAAGTGCTTGATTTAGCAAAAATCGAGTCCGGCAGTGTGAGTTTATCTATTGAATCTATTGTGCCTTCGGGGGTTGTTCAAGAATGTATTGAGCTTCTTTCTCCATTGGCAGAAAATCATGAAATTCACATCGTTAATGACATGAATGGGCTTGATCAGGGAGTGCTGGTTCTTGCCGATTTTACCCGCCTCAAACAAATTATCGTTAACCTCATGTCCAATGCCATTAAGTATAACCGTGAAGGCGGTAAGGTGACATTATCTTGTAAGAAGCTTGATAATTTGTTCCGCTTTATAATTACCGATACAGGTTATGGTATTCCAAAAAACAGAGTTGAATCACTGTTTATTCCTTTTAATAGGCTTGAAGCGGAAAATAGCGAAATTGAAGGTACTGGCGTCGGACTAACCATTACCAAACGGCTCGTCGAACTGATGGGAGGCAGCATTAGCCTTGAAAGTGAAGTGGGTAAAGGAAGTTCCTTCTGGATTGACCTGCCTGTAATGTCTGTAGAAGATGCGACCTATCAGAAGAAAAAAACTGAGAAAGAGAAGGCGGTTCCTCTGAGTACAGAAAAGAGTTTTGGTCACCAAAAAACAGTTCTCTATGTGGAAGATAATCCCGCAAATCTAGACTTGATGAAAGAATTAATGCTGCAGTTTTCAGATGTTAGAATGATTTCTGCTCATACGGCTGAATTAGGGTTGGAACTTGCTGAAGCCCATAAACCGGATCTTATTTTGCTTGATATCAACTTGCCAGGAATGAACGGCTTTGAGGCTTTAAGTCGGCTTCAGGTTATGGAAGAAACCAAGGACACCCCCATCTTAGCACTGAGTGCCAACGCTATGGACCGAGACGTGGAGAAAGGGATTGAAGCGGGGTTCTTGGAATACCTCACCAAGCCTCTAAATATTGAAAAGACACTTAATGCTATCCGCAAGGCCTTGGAGAAGGACTAATCATCCAAGGTGGCTAAATAGGCTAAGATGTTTTTGATGTCACTTATTTCTAGTTCCCCAAAAGTTTCTTCTGCATCTTCATGTCTTCGGGTTCCGTCTTTAAAAGTTTCTATCTGCTTTAAAAGGTAACCAGAAAACTGCCCAACCAACTGGGGGGTGTTCTTCTTGCCTTGGGCTTTTTTGCCATGACACAGAGCGCAATCGGAGCGATATAAGGTTTTTCCTTGTTTGACATCGCCAGGGTAAGGCGGAATTTGAACAACCTTTTTACCTTCATTTAAAAGGATGATAGCTCGGGTTCCTTCCGGGTAATTGGGAAGGCGATTGCTTAACTTCTGTTGCGAAAGGTATGTGGTGATATTAAAAATATCTTCCGGCGGGAGCTCTCGTTCATTGGCAAAAGGTAACATGGGAATATTGACCCTTTTACGGTCAAAAAACTCCATGATTTGGTTGACTAGGTACTTTCGTGGCAATCCGGCCAACCTAGGGTAAACCCCACCACCACCCCCTTGGCCAAACTCGCCATGGCAAGCAGCACAGACTCGGTTAATGTCTTTGGCCTCGTATTTATCATATTCAAATTCTTCTTCTGCTGCGTAGGAAAGAGAAGAAAATGAAATAAAACATATACCTATCAAGTATATAGGGTAAAATTTAAGGGGACCATTAAACATGAAATCTGTTAATCCTGGTTGGCTCAAGACGGCGAAAAAGGTGGTTAAGAATTGAACATTTTGTGTGTACCCCTGAATGACTTTCATCAAATACCATGAAATTGTGTCAAATCACCCACTTTTTGACTGAAGTCAATTGACCTTTTAGTCAAAACATATAGGTTGTCTCCCGTATATCTTTAGGGGTTTATACTTCACGCAATTAATAAAGATAGGTAGGAACATGAAGCTGTCATTTAAGAAAACGGTCGCTGCGGCGGCTGTCTTCGGGGTAAGCTTAGCTGCAGGCGTTAGTGCCTATGCTGCAGACTCCCTGCAAGACGTTATGAAAAAGCGCGGATTGACTGAAAAAGACATCCTCGCTGCGGCGAAGACTTACACGCCAACCGGTGGACGCGATGAATTCCTCGCATTCGCTTCAGGCGGACAGTCTGGACAAATTATTGTTTACGGTATCCCTTCAATGCGGATCCTTAAATACATTTCCGTCTTCACACCTGAGCCATGGCAAGGGTACGGTTTTGACGAAGAATCCAAAAAGGTTCTGGCTCAAGGCAACATGAATGGTAAAGAAATCACATGGGGTGACGTTCACCACCCAGCGATCTCAGAAACCAATGGTGAGTACGACGGTCAATTCTTGTTTACAAACGATAAAGCCAATCCACGGATTGCCGTTATTGATTTGAAAGACTTTGAGACCAAACAGATTGTGGTTAACCCAATCTTTAAGTCTAATCACGGTGGTGCGTTTGTAACGCCTAACACCGATTACGTCATCGAAGCAGCCCAATATCCTGCTCCATTGACCAACGAATACGTTCCACTTTCTCAATTTAACGAGAAATATCGTGGTGGCGTAACCTATTGGAAATTTGATCGTAAAGAGGGTCGTATTAACAAAGAAGAATCATTCTCTGTTGAAATGCCTCCCTACTCACAAGATCTTTCCGATTTTGGTAAAGGTCCTTCTGATGGCTGGTCATTCACCAACTCATTCTGCTCTGAGCGTTATGTAGGTGGTATCGAGAAAGGTCGTCCTCCATTTGAGGCTGGTTGTTCTCAAAAAGATACTGACTTCTTCCACATGGTTAACTGGAAGAAAGCCGCTGAATTAGTAAAAGCTGGTAAAGCTAAAAAAATCAACGGCCACAACGTTTTGATGATGGAAACTTCTATTGAAGAAGGCATCCTTTATCTCGTACCTGAGCCAAAATCGCCTCATGGTATGGACGTAAGCCCAGACGGTAAATTCATGATCGTTTCAGGTAAATTGGATACACATGCATCCGTTTACTCATTCGAAAAAATCATGGGTCTGATCGAAGCTAAGGATTTCGCAGGCAAAGACGCTTACGGTATTCCGATCCTCGACATGAAAAAATCACTGCATCTGCAGCTTTCTGTCGGTCTTGGCCCTCTTCACACCCAGTATGATTCCAAGCCTTGTACTGTTTACACCTCTATCTACGTAGACAGCCAAGTCACCAAATGGGACTACTGTGAAGGTAAAGTCCTCGACAAGATTAATATTCACTACAACATCGGCCACTTGATGACCATGGAAGGCGACTCTGTTAAGCCTAAAGGTAAATACCTTGTTTCCATGAACAAATTGGCCATCGACCGTTTCAACCCTGTTGGCCCTCTGCACCCGCAGAACCACCAGTTGATCGATATCAGCGGCGACAAAATGCAACTTCTGTATGATATGCCTCTCCCATTGGGTGAGCCACACTATGCTGTTGCTATTCAAGCTAAAACTCTGAAGCCGATCATTCGCTACAAAGTTGGGTGGAACAGCCGTGAAGACAAGAAGCATGAGTATCGCTCACGTCCAGGTCGTGAAAAAATCGTACGCGATGGTACTAACGTACACGTTTATGGTACCCTCATCCGTTCACACATCACCCCTGAAATTGTTGAAGTTGAGCAAGGCGATACTGTTTACTTCCACATGACTAACCTTGAGCGTGCAGAAGACGAAACCCACGGTTTCGCCGTTGACATGCACAATGCGAACCTTTCTGTTGAGCCAGGCAAAACTGTTACGGCTAAAATTGTCGCTAACAATGCTGGTGTATTCCCATACTTCTGCTCTGAGTTCTGCTCAGCGTTGCACTTGGAAATGGAAGGCTACTTGCTTGTTAAGCCTAAAGGCATGAAGAGTGATACGGCTGCCCTTTCTGATGGCACTGTTTACACCGAAGCCGACTATAAAGGTGAGCTTGCAACCATTAAAGGCACTCAAGACGTCATCAATAGTGTCGTTGGTTTCATCACCAGCCAAAACTACACAGATTTCAAACCTGTTATAGCCTTGGTTGAAGATGCTACCGATCAGTTGAACTTCGCTGCTGATGCAGAGAAGAAACACAAAGCGGCTGCGGAGAAGAAAGATTGGCAAAATGCTACTCTTTGGGCTCAACAGCACTTCCAATACCAAGTTAAAGCCGCTGACATTGGTCTGCGCGCCAAAACTTACCTGGAAGAGCACGATTCAAAGACGGTTAAAAAATAACCGATCCTTGTACTCATAATATTAGAGGGGGGCGGCATAATAGCCCCCCTCTTTTTATCAATTTTTAGATATCTTTTTAGCAGACAATAATTTTTTGGAGGTTCCTTATGAACAAATGGATTGCAGGTACAGCGTTTGCAATTGGAGCAACGCTTGCTATGACACAATTCACCTCAGCACCAGCACACGCGGCTGGTTTGAATGACTCAGATGGTGTCCTCCAGCTCGCAGCCAATGAGGCAACGCCTAAAAAGGCGAAAAAGAAAAAACATCCCGGTAAAACACTTTATGGTCCGCGCGGTGGGTTAGGTTGTATGGCCTGCCACGGTCGTAATGGCGCTAAAGCAATTAAGGATTATCCGAATATTGCCGGACAAGATAAAAAGTACATCGAGAACCAAATTAAACACATTATAAGCGGCAAACGGGTTTCCAGTATTGACCCTGCTGATGGCCAAGCCCGTACCGCAGGTATGAAGGGGGCTTTGTTGACCCCTACAGGTGAGCCTCGGGTGACCAAAAAGCAAATGAAAGACCTTGCTGACTGGCTGTCCAGCTTAGAGCCTGCCGTAAATAAAGACCCCGCAGAGCCTTTAGACCCAGCCCAGATTAAAGCGGGTGCAAAACTCTACAAAAAGAAATGCAAAACTTGTCATGGCAAAGAAGGAAAGAAACCTCTAAAAGGCAACCCGTATGTTGCTGGACAAAAGATTAATTACCTTGTGAACCAGATGATGGATATCAAAAACAAGGTGCGTACGAACGGACGTAGTAAGACAATGTACCCCGTCATCAAAAAGTTTTCTGATGACGACATCAAAGCTTTGGCCGCCTATTTGTCTCAGGTCAAACGCTAAATCGCCTAAAAATTATATATAAAGCCCAGATACTTATTGGAGCACGTAAATGAACGTTAAAATGAAAATTGTGGCTGCTGCTGTAGCCTTAACCTTCGGCCTCTCTGCTGGTGCAATGGCCGCTGGTGCAAAAAAATGGAACGAAGGCGGTGGGGAGCAAGAAGATGCCCTTAATCTCACCCCTGACCTCGAAAACGGCATGGAAGTTTTCGAAGTATGTTCTGCTTGTCACCTTCCTGAAGGTTGGGGACTTCCTGACGGAACTTTCCCCATGCTTGCGGGTCAGCACGCAACAGTATTGATCAAGCAATTGGCTGATATTCGCGCTTTAAACCGTGATAACCCCACCATGTATCCTTTCGCTCTTCCAAGTGAAATTGGTGGCCCACAGTCTATTGCTGACGTTGCCGCTTATATCGCTAAGTTGCCTATGAACCCTCAGCCTGGACTTGGCCCTTGGGACGAAGGTACACCTGAGTTTGCCAAAGGCAAAAAGCTCTATGCTGATAACTGTGTGCGTTGTCATGGTGATAACGGTCAAGGCATGCCCGACAAATACTATCCTCGTATTCAAGGACAGCATTACAACTACATCTTGCGTCAGTTTGAATGGATCCGCGATGGCAAACGTCGTAACGGTAACCCTGATATGATCAAACAAATTGCAGGTTTCTCTGATGATGATATGAAACACGTTATGAACTATGTTTCCCGTCAAAAACCACCTGCAAAAGATGTTGGACCTGAAGGCTGGTTGAACCCAGACTTCGACTAAAATCTCTCTGATTAAGGGCTGCGTTCCGGGGGGAAATGCAGCCCTACATCCTCAAGAGCTGTCGGTTTGGCAAGCTCTAGGAAATGTATATTGCCACGGATAGAACAATGACAACTGAAGCAAACGGAAAATTGGGCCTCCTCTCCAGGTTGCTCACTCTCGTAGGACTTGTCTGCATCGTCGCTGCCTACTTCTCCCCAATTTGGTGGGTTTCTCTAACTGCCCCTCAATATCCTGACGCCGCTTTCCCGCAAGGCATTCGTATTCACTTCCATGTAGATGGGGTGTTTAATGGCTGCCAAAAAATTGAAAGCAACGAAAAACAGGAAGATGAAGCACTTAACTGTAAACATGAGATGGACGCTATTAACCACTATGTGGGCATGTATCCAATCTCTGCTGGTGGACCCGTTGAGCGCGCTTATGCCCCTTTCATGTTCTCCCTTCTTATCTTGATGCTGCTCACCTTTATGGTGCCAGGCCAAGGAAAAAGAGCCGCTGTTTTTGCGGGGGGTGGGGCAATCATTATAGGCTGGATGACCATGGGAATGATGACCCAAGGCGGCATGGCCTATTTGTCTCCTAACTACATCCAAGACGTTACCTCTACCATGGATCTTTATGATGAAGATTGGGCCGATTGGTCGGGTATGATGGCGATCAAAGAAAGCTATACGGAAGGCTTAGGCCGTTATTTCCGGGATATGGTTCAGATCAATAAGGCTGTCGGTCTGATGTTAGCTGCAGCTAATTTTGTCTATTGGGCAATTATTGGGGCTGTTGTTGTCGTTTCCATTGGTTTGTGGAAATACCGTCCAACCATGTGGCTCCTGGCGTTGATCCCCGCAGGTTTACCCGTGTTCTTTGTTATTGAATATGCTGCCTGGCTCTGGTGGTTTGGTCACAGTCTGCACGAAATGGCAGCCTTTACGGTTAAGCCATTCATGCCAACGGTTCTAGGACAGGGTAAAGTTGCCCAGTTCTCAACCTTCTCTTATCCCCATTACGGGTTTGGGTTCTTTGCAGCCACTTTCTTTGTCTTGGCTCTCGCAATGCTCCTGAGACGTAAACAAATGAAGGAAAACGGTGAGTAATTCGCCGTTTTAGGTGCGGCATGATTCGTATCATTGCCATCCTTTTTGCCCTGAGTATCGGCATTATATCTCCCTCATCTGCCGCAGAGGTTCTGCCTCTGCAGCAGATGATTGATGATGCTAAGAAGGGCGATATAATTACGCCCCCTCCGGGTACTTACAAAGGCCCCATCTATATTGACAAGCCCATTACCCTGGATGGCCAAGACCAGGTAACGGTTGATGCCGGGGGGGAGGGGACTGTTATTGTTTTGGAGACCGATGGTGCGACTGTAAAGAACCTCAAACTCCAAAACTCCGGTGATCAGCATAATGATTTAGATTCCGGTGTTCAAATTCGCGGCAACTACAATGTGGTCAAAGACAACGTTATGGAAAACGTTCTCTTCGGCGTAGAACTTCAGCAGTCCAATAATAATATTGTTCGCCGCAACAAAATCAGCTCCCATCCGTTTTCATTAGGGGTGCGCGGTGATGGCATTCGCCTGTGGTACAGCATGGAAAACAAGATCACGGATAATGAAATAAACGGCGCCCGTGATCTGGTTATTTGGTATTCAGCCAACAACGAGATTATGCGGAATAAAATAAGGGACGGTCGCTATGGCCTTCACTTCATGTATTCCAAATATAATCTGGTTCAGGAAAACGACATCTATAATAATAATGTCGGTGTCTTCCTTATGTATTCTGATGATGTGGTGATTAAGAAAAACCGCATTGTCCGGGCTTTAGGGCCGACGGGCATGGGGATCGGCATGAAAGAGTCCAGCAATGTGGAGGTGAGTGATAACAAAATCCTCTATGCCTCTATCGGAATCTATCTGGATGTTTCACCTTTTCAACCTGATACCACCAATCGTTTTTATCGAAACACCTTGGCCTTTACCGGCATTGGGATAAAATTTTTGAATGATTGGAAGGGAAACCTCATTGCCGACAATCGTTTTGAGAACAATATTCATCAGGTTTCCGTCGCTGCTGGTGCGACAGCTAAGCGCAATGAATGGGCGGGGAACTATTGGGACGATTATGAAGGCTTTGATCGGGATAAAGATCAAACAGGTGATTTCCCTTATGATATCCAGGTTTTTGCTGATCGCCTTTGGATGGATGTGCCCCATGCGGCCTATTTCAAAGGGTCTCCCATTTTAACAGCTCTTGATTTTATGGAACGCTTGGCCCCCTTTACGGAGCCAATTTTGATGCTTCGTGATGAGAAACCTAAAATGATCACCGCTTTCAAACCACCAAAAGAGTCTGAAAAAAAGGCTGTTGAAGGTATGGGGACCGATGATCGAATTGACCCCTTTGGGTTGAATAAGCGCATGAAGAAAGAAGAGTAGGAACAATGTCTGAATCCATAGAGAAGGATCAAGCTTCAGGCAAAAAGAAAAAGCCAAAGAAGCTTTCTAAAAGTCAACGCAAAGCCCGGCGTGAGTTTATGCGCTCGGTTGCCATTGGTGGCGGAATTGTAGGTGCTTCGCTGCTTGGGTTTTTCCCGGTCAAAAAAGAGTGGAACCCAAGGCTCCGTCCTCCTGGAGCCATTGACGAGAAAGACTTCCTTGCCGCTTGTATCAAATGTGGACAATGCGTTCAGGTTTGCCCGGTTGAAGCTATTTTCCTGGGGGATTTAGATGAAGGCTTCGGTGTCGGTGCTCCTTATATTAATTCCCGTGAACAAGCCTGTGATTTCTCTTGCGATGCATTGCAATGTATCTTGGCCTGTCCGACGGAAGCCTTGTCTCATAAGATTGATAAAAAAGAACAAGTCAGCATGGGCTTAGCACGGGTCGTGCGTCCTAATGCTTGCTTAGCTAAAGAAGCCAAACCCTTCAAAGGAAAAATCAGAGGCGCAGATTATAAAGGTCTGATGCGGATCACTGAAATTGATCGGTGGGTCCCCGTTGACTTGGGCGAGCATGAATTTGATCGTGCCGTTTGTGATCTCTGCGTTAAGTATTGCCCCATTCCTGGTGCCCTGGACCTGGAACCGCTTTATGAGAATGGGAGCCGTGACGGCTGGTTGCCCGTTGTTGATAAAGAATGTGTCGGCTGCGGGGTTTGTGAGATGATTTGTCCTATAGAGCCAAGCGTCTTTGTTATCGACGAACGTAAGAAGTGGAGCGACACATGAGCAGTTTCATGAACTCCATAACGGTGATGCTCGGGGCCAAGCCTTTATCGATGGACAAAGCGCGTCAAAGCGATGAAGTCCAAAAGCTCCATGAAAAGAAACGGTCTGATGAAGCGAAGGCTGAGCGTAAAAAATTTTTAGCAGACGAAGCCCATATGGCCCCTAGCAAAAAGTGGCTGGTACGGCGGTGGGTTTCAATCATTTTGATTAACCTGCTCTTTGTCTTCTCCTATTATTTCGACGTCCAATTGGTAGAAGGGGCCTTGACTGCCTCGCGGGTCATTGGTTTCCATTTTGCTGACTTGAACTCTGCCCTCCAGGTGATGCTGGCTCACAAAGCTATTCTGATCAATCTGGTGATCGGCACTGTGACGGTGTTTATCTTGTGGTGGCTTGTCGGAGGGCGTTCCTTCTGCTCTTGGGCTTGCCCTTATCATTTGGTTTCGGAGTGGGCTGAAATGGCTCACCTGTGGCTTAGCCGTCGAAAATATATTAAAAACCGGGAACTTCATCGAGGTACTCGCACGGTTCTCTATGTGATATTTGCGCTCTTAGCTTTGGTCACGGGGTACACTGTTTTTGAAGCCATCTCTCCCGTGGGTATCCTCAGTCGGGCGATCATCTATGGTCCAACGTTAGCCCTGGTTTGGGTTGCTGGTTTGCTGGTGGTTGAGATTTTCTTCTCCCGTCGCTTCTGGTGTCGTTACATCTGCCCCATCGGTGTAACCTACGCCTTTGTTGGCTCGATCTCTCCGGTTCAAATTAAGTATGACGCGGTAGACTGTCATCATGATGGTGCCTGTCGTAAGGTTTGTTTGGTTCCTCATGTATTGGAAACAACTAAAATGGGCTATGCGGATGATCTGCAAACTTCTATTGGTTCTGATTGCACCCGTTGCGGCATGTGTGTTGATGTTTGCCCTACCGGTTCACTTGTCTTTGAGGTTAAGGGGCTTAAAAATCTGCTATGATTAAATTTGAAAACGTCTCTAAGACTTTTAAGAAACGCCCTGTTCTTGATGCCGTTAGTCTGCACATCAAAGAACAAAACCGTATCGCTTTGGTTGGCTCCAACGGTGCCGGAAAAACAACTCTTATCCGCTGTTTGTTGGGTGAGTATAACTGTGAAGGTTCCGTTGAGGTCTTTGGTGAAAATCCACGGACAGAACGCCGAAATGTTCTCAAGCGCATTGGTTTTGTCCCTCAACTTCCGCCTCCATTAAAAATGCCGGTTGGTGAGTTGATTCGTTTTTCTGCGGGCGTCTGTGGCTCTGATCCTGCCGCCATGGAAGATGTGGCGACGAAATTGGGCTTAGAAATTTCTGCTATACGCAACCAGCCTTTCGTTAAACTTTCCGGTGGGCAAAAACAAAAACTACTGATTGGCATTGCCCTTGGTAGGGAATGCGACGTGCTGATGATGGATGAACCCGCCGCCAACTTAGACCCAGAAGCTCGTCATATCTTTTTTAACCTCCTGGCTGAACGCCAGAAGGGCACCACCATGATCCTTTCCAGTCACCGCCTCGATGAAGTTGCCTCGCTGGTGAACCGAGTGGTTGAACTAGACCGGGGTAAGATTGTTCTTGATGACCACGTTGCTGATCAGGTGGACATGGGGAGTGTTTTGGTTTGTCGTATCACCATGAACCGGGCCGAAGCCTCATTTGCTAAGGCGTTGGGCGAATGGAAATTTATTGGAAAAGAGGGAGGTCTTGATTGGGAAGGTCAAGTTGCAGGGCCAGACCGTCTTCGCTTCCTTGGCATGATCTCTCGCTATGCCGCCATCATGAAAAGCTTCTCTTTAGAACCCAATGGTGACAATCGGGAGGCGGCTCAGTGATTAAGCTATTAGCCAAAATAAAAGCTTACGTCATTCCTGCGCAGACGGGAATCCAGAAAAAACAAAGGGGTGTCTTTCATAGGAAGTTTTGGTTTCTTGCAAAGCTGGATTCCCGTCTGCGCGGGAATGACGGAGATTGGAGAGCCTATTGGGCAAGCCTGAGTAAGTTAGCAGCGATTGCTGTTTTAATGCCACTTGCTCTAACCGCTTGCTTTAGCGAAGAGAAAACCGGACCTGTTGATGTGCACCTGGACCGGGACTCCTGTGAAATGTGCCGCATGTTGATTAGTGATCCACGTTTTGTAACAGAAATTCGGGGCGGACCGGATATGAAGCCCTATATGTTTGATGATATGGGGGATGCACTTCATTGGCTTAACAAACAAACCTGGAAAAATGAGGTCGGGATTGAAATCTGGGTTGCTGACATGACCAGCGAAAAGAAAATAACCTGGCTCGATGCCACCAAGGCTTTTTATGTGGCGGGGCAAATGACTCCGATGAATTACGGCTTTGGGGCGATCGCCGAACAAAGTGATAAAGCGGTGCCATTTCAAATCATGAAAGACACTATCCTCGGTAAAGGTAATAATTTACTTTGCGAAACCCCTTTGACCGTAGATGAGACTGAAGAGCCAAAAGAAATGCATGGTACGGAAGGCCATACCCAGGCCGACCACCAAAAGCATATGCAAGACCCTGATCATAAACACGACCCGGCCCATAATCACCCGGAGGAGCATAAATGAGAAATCTTCTTCTCACCGCGCGCTTAGATATCAGCGAGTCTCTCAGGGCTAAGTGGTTTTCCCTTTATGCCATCATCTTCGGTGGCTTGATTGTCGCCCTTTTCCTTTCAGGGGTCAGTGAGTCGCGGGTCATGGGTTTTAGCGGCCTTTCTCGTTTATTGTTGATCTATATCCAAATTTGTATGGCACTGCTGCCTGTCTTTATCTTGTTAACAACCGTTCGTTCGGTCGCAGGGGATAGAGAAGCCGGGGTTTTTGAATATCTACTCTCACTACCTGTCCCGCTTTCAGCTTGGTTCTGGGGCAAGACCTTTGGTCGTTTCGCGGTGGTCTTTCTACCTGTGTTCCTGGCCATGGTCCTGGCGGCCGTCTGGGGGGCGGTTAAGGGGTTTGAAGTGCCTTGGGCCTCATTAGGGCTTTACGTCGCTCTTTTGATCTCTTTAGCATGGTGCTTCCTTGGAATAGGTATGTTGATTTCCAGTATGGCCCGGTCCATTGATATCGCTCAGGGTTCAGCCTTTTTGGTTTGGTTGCTCCTGCTGTTATTTATGGATTTGGTTCTGCTTGGCCTCATGGTACAAGCCCAATGGCCGCCAGAACTGGTGATTGGTATTTCGTTGGTTAATCCCATGCAGGTTTTCCGCACGGCAGCTCTGGTGCTGTTTGATCCAGCCTTGATGATTATGGGACCTGCCGCTTTTGTTATCTTGGATAACTTTGGCACCAACGGCTTTGTCTCCTTTGCCATTATTTATCCTGCCTTACTCGGCACCCTATCGGCCTTTGTTGGCTACCTGATCTTTCGCCGGGGTGACTTGCCTTAACATGGGTAAGGAACTTAATAAAACTTTTGGGTATCAGGAAGTAGAGCCCGAAGAGCGCGAACAAAAGGTTCGCCGAGTCTTTGAAACTGTCGCCGGGCGGTATGATCTGATGAATGATGTCATGAGTTTTGGCATTCATCGCCTGTGGAAACGCTTGATGGCCCGTAAAGCTGCTCCAAAACCTGGACAGATTATTGTTGATCTTGCCGGAGGCACGGGCGACGTCGCGGCCTTGATGGCCGACTATGACCGTTCTGTAGTGGTTTGCGACCCCAGTATTGCGATGATGGGCGAAGGGGTTAAGCGGGGACATGGCCCTTTAGCTTGGGTTGGGGGCAAAGGAGAATCTCTCCCTTTTGCCAATAATTCTGTTGATACCCTGACGATTGCTTTTGGCTTGCGCAATGTGACCAATCTAGAGCCTTGTCTGGCTGAAATATTTCGAGTTTTGAAACCGGGGGGACGTATGCTCTGCTTAGAGTTCTCCAAGCCCCTACCGTTTATCAAGCCTTTCTATGATTTTCATTCCTTCCACATTATCCCCCGTCTCGGTGCCTGGATTGCCAAGCAACCCATTGCCTACACCTATTTGGTTGAATCAATTCGCAAATTCCCTGACCAAAAGGAACTGCTGGACCTGATGGACAATGCCGGGTTTAAAAACACCACCTACCGCAACCTCTCCTTCGGCATCGCCTGCTTACATCTGGGAGAAAAGGGGTAAGCTCTTTCTTTCTACTCCCCCCCCCATTTTTTTTAATAGAGAGAAAATGACGGAAGTTAAGATTGTTATTTTAAAATGCTTTCGACATAGGCATCAAAGGGCTTTTTGTTTTTTAGGTGAGTAGAAAATTTGGCCATAAAAGGGGCGTACTCACTGCCCAGGTAATGGTAGACAGGGTAGGTTGAAACCTGTTCTTTGATGGTAGGAGGGATTTTGAAGAGACCTGCTTTGATATCGCGTCTGACATAGAAATTAGAAGATAGCATACCTGCCAGATTTCCAGCATTATAGGCTTCGTACATTTTTTCAATATTGTGATAGGATTTTTTGGTCTTATCTGTTCGGTATTTTTCTTGCCAGATGAGACCAAGAACAAAACCAATTTTTTGATTGTGGTTAGCCTTGGGTTTGGGATGAACCCATAAGGAATTTGTCATATTGAAGAGAGGAACCTCACTTCGTACAAAGTCTCTTTGATATAAAGGTTCAACTTTGGCGATTCGGAAAAGTTCTCCATCCACTTTTTTGTGGTTGAATTGCACAATACCTCGTCGCCCTGGAAATGGTTCTAGTTCAATGGGGCAGCCTAAACCGGCATAAGTTTTTTTAAAAAGTTCGACAAATTCTGTCGTAACGTTATCACTGTCTAAAGCTGCTAGGGATTTGGGGCAGTCCACCTGAGTCTGCCCATAAGAAGGGCTGGAAAATTGGGGTGCAAAAAAAGAAGCCCCTAAAACTAGAGTGAGTATTTGAGGCACATGCTTAAAAGGGAGGCCTGATACTCTCATCTATGACTCCTGGTGTAAGATAAGCTTAGCAAAAAAATAATTTAGGCTTGCTGCCAACTCGTTACCAAAATATCCAATTCGAGGTTGCAGGAAAAGGACTAAGGTCAAGTATACTTACATCTTTTTTTAAATTTACTTTAATATGGAGAAAGGTTTTTTCTCTTCGATGTAGGCTGAAAATCGTTCCATGAAAGGCGTGAATTCTTTACCTAAATAATGGTAGAGCGGGGTTGATACTATTTCTTCTAAGAGGACTGGTGGGGGGATTAATTTGTTTTCTTCAACCAGGATATTTATGAGGAGGTCAGAGGCGGGAAAAGCTGCCAGATATCCTTGATTGTAAGCCTGAAACATTTGATCGTTACCATGAAAGGATTTCATGGGTTTTTCTGTTTTATAATTTTCCTGCCAAAAGATGCCAATGAGATACCCGATGGGGTACTTTTCTCTTATTGATAAATTTGGATGTCCCCATAGATTATTTGAAACAATAAAAAGGGGAGAAGATTTTACAAAACTTCGTTGCATAAATTTCTCAGCACTTTGTTGACGAATGAGTTCTCCATCAACTTTATTATCATTGAAATTTTGAATGCCGCGACGACCAGGCAGGAAGGTAAGGTTAATGGGGCACCCTAAGTCTTGGTATATTTTTTTTAAGATTATAGCTGCTTTAGAAGACAAAACACTTTGGTTGATAATGGCAATGTTTTTTGGACAATCTACTTCCGTTCCTGCCGATAAGGGACTTGGAAATAGACCCGAAAAAAGCAAGACAAATAAGAATTTTACAGAGACAAGGCGTCGAGGGTAAGAGAACAAATGTTCCGCCGTAAAAGTTGTTGCTATCGTGATGTTTATTCAGACATGCCTTTAAAGTTAGTAAAAGGCTTGTGGGTTACAAGGTAATTTGAAAACCGTTTCATAAAAGGCGCGTAATCTTTACTTAGATAATGATAAAGCGGAGGAGATGCAATCTTCAACTCCTCATATGGGGGGGTGGGAAACACACCTCTTTTAATAGTTGCTTCAATATCGTGTCCAGTAGAAAGAAAACCACCTAAAATATTAAGATTGTAGGCATGGTACATTTTTTGTGGACTGTTGAAGGATTTTTTCCTGTTTCCAGGGTTATATTGTTCCTGCCAAACGATGCCGAGAAGATAACCAATCGGTTCTTCTTGTCTTAGGTTTTTGTCTGGGTGGGCCCATAATGAGAAAGAGGTATGAAATAAAGGAGTTTCAGATTTAACGAAGTCGACTTCGTACAAAGATTCGGCTCTTTCAAGTCGGAACAATTCACCATCAATTTTATGATGGTTAAAAAGGATTAACCCCCGCCGACCGGGGAGATATACAAACTCTGTATTGCAACCCAGCACCGTATATATTTTTTGAATAATTTTTGCTGCTTGTTTTGAAAGTTCACTCTTGTCAACGACAGCAACCCTCTGTGGACAGTCAGTATCTTCTTCACCAAAAGAAGAATTTGAATATCCAGCAAGTAGAAAAATAGATAAAAACATCAACTTTAAAAAGTGTATGTTAAGGCTGTAGTTGAGTTGCATCACATTCCTTTGGCTACTTAGTATCTAACCTTACCATAGCTTTATAAATATTAATACTACTTATGGGTCAGCAAGTAATGGAAGTGTTTGTTTCTTTGGTGAAAGGAATATTAGAAAAGGTAGGGTCCACGGAAGTGTTGGGGATGCGTGCAGGTGTGTGTAGGCTGCGTGCTAACATCTTCCGTGGATTTAAACCCTTCAAGAGATATTGTTTCTCTTTTGATGCGCGTTCCCCAAAGCTTAAACGGGCTGGAAAAAACTCTGGTCGCTAAAGAGAATAGAACATACCAAATGCCCATGGTTCAACAAACCTATCATGATGAAAGCTGATGTTAGCTGATGAACTTGGCTGAGTGTCTTTCCTTTGCATTGGAAAAGATTGGGACGCATAATCGCCAACCTCTTAATTTGAAACGCTTTACTTGTCGACGGAGTACCAATGACTGCCACTGAAACTATCCAATCCCGTAAATCCATGAGGCGTTTTTTGCCGAAACCGGTTCCCTGTGATTTGTTGGAGAGAGTCCTTAATTTGGCTTCCCGTGCCCCAAGTGGAACGAATATACAGCCGTGGAAAATTTACGTTCTTCAAGGGGATGTTCGAGATCGTTTTTGTGCAGAGGTGAGGGAGGCTTTTCTCTCCGGATCAAATGAATACCGTTCTGAATTTGATTATTTTCCGGCGAAATTCAAAGAGCCGTATCTCGGTCGACGTCGAAAAATTGGCTTCGATCTTTATGGCTTAGTGGGTATTAAAAAAGGCGATAAGGCGCGTATGAAGCTCCAGCATGCGCGAAATTTTGATTTCTTTGATGCGCCTGTTGGCTTGATCTTCACTATTGATAAGGGGTTTGGGCCGGGGAGCTACCTTGATTGTGGTATGCTGATGCAAAACGTTATGCTCCTCGCCAAAGATGAAGGGTTAGACACCTGCCCTCAAGGGGCTTTTGCGCCCTATCATACGATTGTCCGTAAGCACACTGGTGCCTCAGAGGATGAGACTGTCCTCATGGCGATGTCGTTAGGTTATGCCGACCCGGAAGCTCCCGAGAACCATCTGCAAACCGAGCGAGTTCCCCTGACAGATTTTGTTACTTTTGTGGATTAACCAAAATATTCTAGTGCTTTTGTTGCGACCAACTCGCCTTCTTCCTGAACAAAGTGCCCGCCATTGATGACTTCTAACGGCTCAGAGCAGCCCTTAATGTTACTGCGCAAATAGGCCATGGCGGGAGGGCCGAGGACGGGATCTTGCATGCCCACAGCCATGAAGGTCTTGCCACCCCATTCTTTGGAAAGCCAATCCCTGGCTTGCCGTGAAAGGGCTGCACCTTCCGCGTCTGGGTTGTCTTGAACCAGATTAGGAAAGCGGCGCACGCCAGCTTTGTAGGTCACATCAGGGAAAGGGGCATCATAGGCTTTCCATTCAGCTTCGCTCAGGTTGGGGCAACTGCGTTTAAAAAGCCCGCCAATGTTCATGTCCGGGTTGGCATTGCTAAAAGCTCGCCAGTCGGTGAAACCTTTGCCTAAAGGAACGTCACCTGTCCCGAGGGCTGTGTTCATAACAATCATGCGGCTGAAGCGTTCCGGCATCTCCATGGGTATGGTTAAGCCAAGCAATCCGCCCCAGTCTTGGCAAACCAAGGTAATATTTGTGAGGTCTAGCTTTTTGATTAATGCAACCAACATACCCCGATGGAAGTTATAGGTATATACGGCGTCTTCTTTCGGTTTGTCCGATTTGCCAAAGCCTAAAAGGTCCGGGGCAATTGACCGATGACCCGCAGCCGAAAAAACGGGGATCATCTTTCGGTAAAGGTAACTCCAGGAAGGCTGACCATGAAGACAAAGAAACGTTTGTTTTGCATCAGATGGACCTTCATCCAGGAAATGTACCCTTAAGCCCTCATATTCCTTAAGGTTATCCTCATAGTTTGGAGCAAAGTCGAAACCGGGGAGATTTTCAAAGCGTTCTTCTGGGGTGCGAAGGGCGTCAGGGGTCATGGCTTCCTGCTTTAGTTGTTTTCCACAGTCAAAAAAAACACCTTACAGTTAAAGGTGTCTTGATTCGTACAATTGTGCAACCGGAAAATTCATTTTATCCTTATGGCAATTTCGTAACCCAGAAAGTTGACCCGTGAGTGCAGAAAAAAACCATCATGTTACCCCGTCAGGATTTAGAGACCTGGAAGATGAGCTTAACCGCCTGTGGAAGGTTGAACGTCCTGAGATGGTCAAGGTTGTTTCCTGGGCTGCGGGTAATGGGGATCGTTCTGAAAATGGTGATTATATTTACGGTAAAAAGCGTCTTCGAGAGATTGATAAGCGTGTCCGTTATCTACGCAAACGCCTTGAACATGCCATTGTGGTAGACCCCGCAGAGCAACAAGGCCATGACCAAGTACGGTTTGGAGCTAAGGTGACCTATGTCAATTTGCAAGATAAAGAAATAACGGTACAGATCGTTGGCAGGGATGAGGCAGACGTTTCCCAAGGGAAAATCAGTGACCAGTCTCCCATTGCCAGAACTCTGATGAGGTTAAAGGTAGGAGATTCTAAGGAAATTCACCTTCCGGGCGGTATGGATGAGTTGGAACTATTGTCTATTGAGTACCCTTTATAGCAATTTTGCCTAACTAAGGCTGGAACTCCCTATGCTCAACGCGCTATAAGGTCGCCAGCAAAAAAGATTCATACTTCGGAGTTATAGATGAGCTTTACCATCATTGAAGAATGCACCCCTCGCCTTAACCGTTCAGAGTTAGCCGTTCCCGGGTCCAGCCCAAAATTTTTTGAGAAGGCCCTTAAGGGGTCTGCCGATGTGATCTTCCTGGATTTGGAAGATGCCGTGGCTCCTGATAAAAAAGAAGAAGCCCGCAAAAACGTTATTGGTGCCATCAATGACCTTGATTGGAAAGGCCATGGCAAAACGGTTTCTGTCCGTATCAATGGCCTGGACACCCATTACATGTACCGCGATGTGGTCGATATCATGGAACAAGCTGGTGAAAAACTCGACTTGTTCATGATCCCAAAAGTAGGGACCGCAGCAGATATCTATGCGGTTGATATGCTGGTCACACAGATTGAAGCCGCCAAAGGGCTTAAGTCTCGGGTTGGCTTTGAAATTATCCTTGAAACAGCCATGGGCTTGCGCAATGCAGACGAAATTGCTGCGGCAAGCCCTCGCAACGAATCTCTTCATTTTGGTGTTGCTGATTACGCCGCCTCGACCAAAGCCAAAACCGTTGGTATTGGTGGCGCGGTTGCCGATTATCATGTGCTGACCGATCCAGACGAAAATGGCGACCGTCAAAAACATTGGGGCGACCAATGGCACTATGCTATGAACCGCATTGTTATTGCGGCGCGCTCAAATGGTTTGCGTCCTATTGATGGTCCCTTCGGAGACTTCTCTGATCCTGACGGCTACCGTGCCCAAGGCGGCCGTGGCGCGGCTCTAGGCTGTGAGGGCAAATGGGCCATCCACCCAAGCCAAGTTGACCTCGCAAATGAACTTTTCCTGCCTACCGACGAAGAAATGGGCAAGGCTCGGGCTATTCTTGAAGCCATGGAGCAAGCTCAAAAAGACGGCATGGGAGCGGTTGCATTAGGGGGGAAATTGATTGATATTGCTTCTATCAAGCAAGCCAAAGCCATGGTGGCTAAGGCCGATCAACTTGAACTCAAAAACAAACTTCTTGGAGCGTAAACGTCCGTGCACAATTTCCTCGATTTTGAAAAACCCATTGCGGAACTTGAAGGCAAGATTGCTGAACTGAGGCACCTGTCCAGCTCAGATGAAATGAATATTGCCGAAGAGGTGACCAAGCTTCAGTCAAAATTGGATAAAATGCTTCGCAGCACTTACCAAAAACTGACTCCTTGGCAAAAAACCAAAGTGGCGCGCCACCCTGATCGTCCCCATACTGTGGACTACATCGATGGCCTGATCGAGGATTTTACGCCCCTTTCTGGGGATCGGCTTTATGCTGAAGATGCCGCTATTACCGGGGGGATTGGTCGCTTCCGTGGGCATTCGGTCATGGTTATTGGCAACGAGAAAGGTCATAACACGGAGAGCCGGATTAAGCACAACTTTGGCTCGGCTCGTCCTGAAGGCTACCGGAAAGCTCAGCGGTTGATGAATATGGCAGACCGCTTTGCTCTGCCTGTCATTACCTTTGTGGACACTTCAGGGGCCTATCCGGGGATTGATGCCGAAGAGCGTGGGCAGGCTGAAGCTATCGCCCGTTCGATTAAAACCTGTCTTGCCATCAAAACCCCCCTGATCTGTGTTGTCATTGGGGAAGGGGGCTCTGGCGGGGCCATTGCCATTGCCACAGGCAATCATATTCTGATGCTGGAGCACGCGGTTTATTCCGTTATTTCCCCTGAGGGCTGTGCCTCTATTTTATGGCGCAGCAGTGACAATGCCGAAGATGCTGCCGAAGCCATGAAGGTGACGGCGCAAGACCTTAAAAGCCTTGAGGTCATTGATGATATTGTTAAGGAGCCCATGGGTGGTGCCCACCGGGAGCCAGAAATTGTCATCAAAGATGTGGGCGATGCTATCGAAAAAACATTGCTTGAGCTAATTAAGGAAGACGGTGGTGTTCTGCGGGCCAAGCGTCGCGAAAAATTCCTCGCCATGGGCAAAAAGGGACTAAGTTAATTAGTCTGCTTTGAGTTCAACGTATATTTCCATCATAAAGGCGAATGCAATTCTCTGCTTGTGGGGAGTTGTCAGTAGTAATTGCTTTTAAATATATAAATATTAGAAAATATTACTCAATAAATACGATTTTCATAAAAAAATAAAACACATTTTCTCTTCTCCGCCGTTCATACTCTTTAAAGATCAAACAGCCCATGAGCTTTTTAGAGGAATGCAGTTATGACGATTATCGGAACCTACAATCAGAATTCAACCAAACCAATCGGACGGGGGGGTGTTTATGACGATATCACCCAGACAATTGGCAACACCCCTTTGGTCCGGTTAAGTCGCTTATCTTCTGCCTATGAGGCAAAGGCAGAGGTTTTGGCCAAGGTTGAAAGCTTTAATCCTGCAAGCTCCGTAAAAGATCGGGCTGCCTTTGCCATGATTGAAAAGCTGGAATTAGAAGGGCGGATTGGCCCAGATACAGAGCTTATAGAAGCAACCTCCGGCAATTGTGGCGTGGCTGTCGCTTGGGTTTGTGCCATGAAAGATATTCCTCTGACCATTGTTATGCCAGAGCATATGTCCGTTGAGCGGCGGAAAATGCAGGCCTTATTTGGGGCTAAACTGGTTCTCACTCCGAAAGACTTAGGAACCAAAGGGGCCATCGATAAGGCCACTCAAATGGTCGAAGAAAATGCCCATATGCTGATGTTAGGGCAATTCTCAAACAGTGCCAATACATCGGCTCATCGCGACGGTACGGCAGAAGAAATCTGGGCGGATACGCAAGGTAATGTCGATGTAATTGTTGCGGGCGTTGGTACGGGGGGGACTATTTCTGGATTGGCAGAAGCTTTGAAAGTTAAAAACCCAAACCTAAAAGTCATTCCCGTTGAGCCCGCTTCTTGCCCTGTATTGTCTGAGGGCCGTTCGGGGGTTCACAAAATCCAAGGCCTGAGTTCAGGTCACGTGCCGGATATTCTTCGCACCGACTTAATAGATGAAATCATTACTGTTGAAAATGATGTCGCCATTGCAATGGCGCGTCAGGTGGCACGGACGGAGGCAATTGCTGTCGGTATTTCTTCCGGGGCAGCCGCTTTTGCGAGTCTGCAAGTTGCGGGTCGCCCTGCAATGGAAGGCAAGACGATCGTCACCATCTTTGCTGATTTTGCCGAACGCTATATCAGTACCGATATTTTTGCAGGTATGTGATTGTAAAAAACCTATTGCCTTTTTAGGGATGAATAGAAATAATTTCTTTATGGATTCAATTGATAAGAAAATTCTTCGTTTGCTACAAAAAGACGCCACCCTGTCAATTTCTGATATCGCAGAAAAGGTGGCTCTTTCTGTTACCCCTTGCTGGCGGCGCATACAGAACCTGGAAGCCTCAGGTATCATTCGAAAGCGGGTTGCCCTGCTTGACCAATATAGCCTCAATCTGGCCACAACCGTTTTTGTTTCTATAAAAACAGCCGACCACAGTGCCGAGTGGCTGGAAAAATTTTCTACGACAGTCAGCGATATCGAAGAGGTGGTTGAGTTCTACCGCATGAGCGGGGACATAGACTATCTATTAAAAATCGTTGTCCCTGATATCCCGAGTTATGATGCGGTCTACAAGCGATTGATAGAGAAAGTCCCCCTTTCGGACGTCAGTTCGTCTTTTGCCATGGAGCAAATTAAACTCTCAACAGAACTCCCCCTGGATTACGTCGATTGAGTTAACTTACAGCTTTCCGTGACAGTGCTTGTATTTTTTTCCTGAGCCACATGGACAGGTTTCATTCCTTGAGACTTTGCCCCACGTGGAGGGGTCGTTGGGGTCTTGCTTATCGGCCCCTTTCCGGGTTTGAACGGGAGCTGGCGCAGCGGTTGCCATGCCGTATTCTTCGTCAGAATCATCCGCAAAGGCAGGGTCGGTATGCCCTTCAAAGGTTTCTTGCTGGCTTCCCTGATATTCGGGTACGTCTTCTTCAGCCTGAAGCTCGACATGGGCGAGAAGGGTGGTGACACGCTCGCGCAGTTCATCAAGCATAACGTCAAATAAGCTAAATGCTTCCCGCTTATACTCATTGAGAGGGTCTTTTTGAGCGTAGGCCCGAAGACCAATCCCTTGGCGAAGATGATCAAGAGACAGCAGGTGTTCTTTCCAGATTTGATCAAGCAACTGCAGCAGAATGCTTTTTTCAACTGCCCGCATCATCTCAGGGCCATTGCCAATCGCTTTTTTGGCCATTTTATCTTTAACGGCAGTAGCTAAACGATCACGAATTTCCGTTTCGGCAATGCCTTCTTCCTTAGCCCAATCAGCAAAAGGAAGGTCGAGGCCAAAGATGCGCAGGGTTTCTTCATGCAAACCTTGGATGTTCCATTGTTCAGCATAGGCTTTTTCGGGAATGCAGGAATGAACAATGCCATCAATAATATCATCGCGCATTTCTTCAATGGTTTCTGAAACGTCTTCATCTGCCATCAGTTCTTTGCGTTGTTCAAAGATCACCTTACGTTGATCGTTCATCACGTCATCGAACTTGAGCAGGTTCTTCCGAATTTCAAAGTTCCGAGCTTCAACTTTTTGCTGAGCTTTTTCCAGAGCTTTATTCACCCAGGGGTGGACAATCGCTTCGCCCTCTTCAAGGCCAAGCTTTTTCAGCATGCCGTCCATGCGATCGGAACCAAAAATTCGCATTAGGTCATCTTCAAGGGACAAGAAGAATGAAGACTTGCCCGGATCGCCTTGGCGACCAGAACGACCTCGGAGCTGGTTATCGATCCGGCGGCTTTCGTGGCGTTCGGTACCGACAACATAAAGACCGCCTGCTTTCATAACAATTTCGCGATAGCCGGCAATTTCAGCCGTAATCTCTTCAATCTTTTTGGCTTTAGCATCGCCTTCAAGGTCACTGGTTTCTTGGGCAATTCGCATGTCCAGATTGCCGCCCATTTGAATATCAGTACCACGACCAGCCATGTTGGTGGCAATGGTTACGGCTCCAGGGGAACCAGCTTGAGCAATGATCTGTGCTTCTTGTTCATGATAGCGGGCGTTAAGCACATGATGCTTAACTTTGTTCTTTTTCAGCAAAGCGGAAAGATGCTCAGACCGTTCGATGCTAACCGTGCCGACGAGAACAGGTTGATGTTTTTTCTGGCTTTCGGTGACGAGTTTTACGATGGCGTCATCTTTTTCGGCATTGGTGCGGTAAACTTCGTCGTCATTATCTACTCTGATGCAATCCTGGTTGGTGGGGATTTCGATAACTTCTAGATTGTAGATTTCACCAAATTCGCCAGCTTCCGTCATCGCGGTTCCGGTCATGCCAGCAAGCTTGGGATAAAGGCGGAAATAGTTCTGGAAGGTAATAGAAGCCAGGGTCTGATTTTCGTTCTCAATATTAACACCTTCCTTGGCTTCCAAGGCTTGGTGTTGGCCCTCTGAGTAACGGCGGCCTTCCATCATCCGCCCGGTGAATTCATCGATGATGACCACCTTGCCGTCTTTAACGATGTAGTCCGTATCTAGCTCAAAAAGCTTGTGGGCGCGAAGGGCCTGGTTTGCGTGATGAACGAGGGAAATGTTAGAGATGTCGTAAAGGTTACCTTCGGTCAGAAGATTGGCTTCACGGAGCAGAGTTTCGAGGGTTTCGGTGCCTTTTTCAGTAAAGGTCGCGGCTTTGTTTTTCTCGTCTTTTTCGAAATCGTCGTCTTCAAGTTTAGGAATTAACTTATCGATAGCCGTATAAAGTTCAGAGTTATCCTCTGTTGGACCGGAAATAATCAAAGGTGTCCGGGCTTCATCAATTAAGATCGAATCCACCTCATCGACGATAGCAAAATTAAACTCGCGTTGTACCATATCTTCGAGACGGAATTTCATGTTGTCACGCAGATAATCAAACCCAAGCTCGTTATTGGTCGCGTAGGTAATATCAGCCTTGTAAGCTCGCTGACGGTCTTCGTCTGTGATACCGTGGATAATGCAGCCAACTGTCAGGCCGAGGAATTCAAAAATTTTCCCCATCCAGGCGGCGTCGCGCTTGGCGAGGTAATCATTGACGGTAACCACGTGAACCCCGCCGCCGCTGATGGCGTTGAGATAAACGGGCAGGGTAGAGACCAGGGTTTTACCTTCCCCTGTCTTCATTTCGGAAATCATGCCCCGGTGAAGGACGATGCCGCCCATCATTTGTACGTCAAAATGACGTTGGCCCAGAGTGCGTTTGGCGGCTTCGCGGACCGTTGCAAAAGCATCGGGCAAAAGCTCGTCCAAAGTGGCACCTTCTTCGCGACGGCCGCGCAACCAGTCAGTGCGTGCGCGTACTTCGTCGTCGCTTAATTTCTCAAGCTCTGGTTCGAGTGCGTTGATTTCATCAATGGTCTTTTGCAGACCTTTAACAAAGCGATCATTGGCGGAACCAAAAAGCTTCCGGGCGATGGTGCCGAACATCGCACCCCCTCTTTAAATCTGGAAGTTAAAAAATACTCGCGAACAGAAATCCCCAAGCGGCCCAAGAGATAAGGTTATGGGGGGCTTCTGTCAACGATTGGCGAGCTAAACGCGAGATATAATGTAAGTTTTTCCCCTATCGGGAAGAGGATTTCCACAATTGGCTGGAATCCATGCCCTTTTTTAGCCCTTATTTGAACGTAAACCCCTTACGGCAAGGCATGATGAAATGGTTGGGTGCGGTTTTTTTCTTGGGCCATTGAGGCCCCGGCGACTGAGGGGCAAGAAAATACCCCTTAGTCCTCTTGCCGAGGACGATGCAATATGGTTTATGCCAGTATCAATTTTTCTGCGACAGGGGGTGGAACTTGTCGCCTTTATACAATGGGATGGTTTTGATGAAAGCTCGGTTTTTAGCAGCTGCTTTGGGTAGCGCAATGATGATGACGGTTTCTGCTCCAGTGTTTGCGGCGGAAAAAGATCCAAAGACGCAGGTCGCGGCGGTTGTAAATAATGAAAAAATCTTTCGCGATGAAGTTGAAGATGCGCGGTTTTTATTGCCACGGGAATATCAACAACTCCCGCTGAACATTGTTTATCCTCAATTACTTAACTCCATCATTGACCGTAAGCTCACCGCAGATGCGGGTCGTTCAGAAGGTTTGGCTGATGATGCAGAAGTCAAAAAGCAAATGAGGCGGATTGAAGAACAACTGATCCAACGGGCTTATTTGGCAAAGCATATCACCTCTAAGGTGACCGATGAAAAGCTGAAAGCGGCTTATGAAGAACTTTTGAAGCAAACACCTAAGGAAGATGAAGTTCACGCCCGTCACATCCTTTTAGAAACCGAAGAACAAGCTAAAGAAGTGATCAAGACCCTTGAAGGCGGTAAAGAATTTGCCGAACTCGCTAAAGAAAAATCTAAAGGCCCAAGTGGACCGAACGGTGGTGATCTTGGTTTCTTCCAGGCGGGTGCCATGGTGCCTGAGTTCTCTAAAGCGGCGTTTGAAATGAAACCCGGCGAAAGCTCTAAAGAAGCTGTTCGTACCCAATTCGGTTGGCACGTGATCAAGGTTGAAGAACGTCGTCCGATCAAAGCGCCAACCTTTGAAGAAGCTAAGCCTCAACTTGAAAATCAAGTTGCGCGCGGTATTGGTGTTGAAGTTCTTGATGGCCTACGGAAAAAAGCTTCCATCGAACGCTTTGATCTTGAAGGTAATGTGATCAAAGCTCCTGAAGCTGATAAGTAACTCAATATAAAAGCGAATGACCATGATGAAACTCTCTCCTCTCGCGCCGGAGTCATTTCCTTCATTGCCTACCGTTGCCGGAGTTCGCTTCGCAACGGGGGCGGCGGGGGTTAAATACCAAGGGCGAACCGATGTGATGGTGGCCGAATTGGCTAAAGGGACCACAGTGGCAGGTGTCTTCACCAAGTCGCTTTGTCCCTCTGCGCCCGTTGATTGGTGCCGAGAGGTGTTGCCTAAAGGCAAGGCGAGAGTTTTGGTGGTTAATTCGGGTAATGCCAATGCTTTCACCGGACGGGAAGGGACCAACTCCGTCACCCGGACGGCTAAAGCGGCCTCAAAAGTGTTCGGCTGTGCTGAGTCAGAGGTTTATCTCGCCTCTACGGGTGTTATCGGTGAAGTGTTGCCTGACAATGTCATTACCAATGTCTTGCCCGCTTTGAAGACGGAACTTGATGGCGACAAGTGGCAGACTGCGGCTGAAGCCATTATGACGACGGATACCTTCCCCAAAGGTGCCACAGCCAAGGCTATGATCGGTGACACTGAGGTCACCCTTTGCGGCATGGTCAAAGGTTCTGGCATGATTGCCCCTAATATGGGAACCATGCTGGCTTTTTTGTTTACCGATGCCAAGCTTCCGGCCTCTGTATTGCAAAAGCTCCTTGCTCAATCCTGCGACAAATCTTTCAACTGTGTCACTGTTGATAGCGATACCTCGACCAGCGATACCGCCTTGCTTTTTGCCACGGGAAAAGCTGGAAATAAAAAGATATCTAAGGCCAGTGATCCAAGCTTGAAACCCTTCAAAAAGGCTCTTCGTACCCTTATGGTCGATCTCGCCAAGCAATTGGCAAAAGACGGCGAAGGTGCAGAAAAATTTATCACTATTAAAGTAACGGGCGCGGCGACTTCTAAGGCCGCCAGAGTAATCGCTCTCTCTATCGCCAATTCCCCACTGGTAAAAACCGCCATCGCTGGAGAAGATGCCAACTGGGGCCGGATTGTCATGGCTGTCGGCAAAGCTGGCGAAAAAGCCAACCGCGACAAAATCGCCATCCAAATCGGCGGTGTCCAGGTTTCAGAATACGGCCAGGCCGTCGAAGGCTACGACGAAACCCCCATAGCGGAACATATGAAGGGCCGGGATATCTCTGTTGAGGTAGATGTGGGGGTTGGCAAAAGTAAGGCGACAGTCTGGACTTGTGACTTGACCCATCGCTATATTGACATCAATGCGGACTATCGGACTTAGGAGGATGGCGGTCTTGCTGTCAGTAACCAGTATCCAAAAAGAATTTTTTTCTGGTATTTCTTTTCCTTTCCCGTCATTTTTGAATGTGAATTCTGCCTAAACCATTTGAGAAGCAGCTTTTGATTAGCCTAGAGAAAATTAAAGAACATTCAGAGCATGTGTCGATCCTTAAATTCTCTGAGTATGTCATCAGTAAATTGGGAGGCAATAAGTACCCCATCATGAAAAACCTCGACCTGATGGATATTCCAGGCTTGGTTAATTGTATATGGAAGGTTGCCTATAGTGAAGGTTCTGATACGGAATTGAGAATGGTATTTTCTGGGTCTGAAATGGATCGTTTCTGGAAATTTAATGCTTCCAAAGTGGGGTCGGTAGAAAATCTTTATAAAGATAAAGACTGTGCTGAGGTTATGCCTAATTTCTATAAGGAATCTCTTCAGAAAGGCAAGGTCGCTTATTCTAAACGTGTGGCAAATTTGGCCGATGCTCACGGAACGCGAACGGCCTGTATTGAGGCGATTTTCTTTCCTTGTTCTTCTGATGGTGCCAAGGTCAATTCAGGGATTGGCTATGTGGATTATTTTACAAAAACAAAAATTGAGAAAAACATCTTTTTGCTTTTGTAAATCGCATAGCCGGATATACCCTAAATAATTTGCACAAGACCCCTCTTATCCTTTAGTTGAAAAACCTCCTACGCCACCCATATAAAAGAGGCAAGTTCTTTTCAGGAGATTATCAATGGCGCGGTTCATTGTGTCTGTAACCTGTTTGTTGATTGTGGCTTTTTCCAGCCTTGTGTCCGTGCGCGCCCAACCAGTCCCGACCCATGATCACAACAATAATACGCCGCCCTATGGGCAGGTAGCAATAGTGTCCCCCTCACATTTTGTTGTTGAAGACCCGCCGGGGAAGATGTGGGAACCCGTGGATGTCTTAATTGTTGATCCGTCGCCCCTTGTTGATAAGGAGCCAGAGTGGGTTGACCCGGCGATCACTGAGGGGGAACCACCTTGGGAGTTGCATAATCTCTCCCTGCTTTATTTGGTCCATAAAATATCTTCTGTGGAATATGCTTATGCTGTCGCTAAAATTTTGGATGTTAAGCCAGGATCGGTGGTTACGGTTGGAGGTCAATAGCGAACGTCGCCTTTATCAGGATAAATGCATATGGAACGATGGTTGATAAAGGAGTGGGGGTCATGGTTTTTCCCAATTGAAGGGTGGTAACGACCCTAAAAGTGATTGTGTATATTCGTGGCGGGGGTTAGTGAGGAGCTGGGAGGCTGGGGCATATTCCATAGATTTTCCCTGCTTCATGACCAGAATATGATCCGCAACCTCGGAGACCACAGCAAGGTCGTGGCTGATAAAGAGGATTGCTGTCTGACGTTTCTCCTGCATATCTAGTAACAGATCAAGGATTTGGGCTTGGATGGTGACATCAAGGGCGGTTGTGGGTTCATCGGCGATAAGCAAAGCTGGATTGCAGGCTAAAGCCATGGCGATCATGGCGCGTTGCTTCATGCCACCTGACATTTGATGAGGATAATCTTTAGCCCGTTTTTCGGGGTCAGGAATACCAACCACCCCTAAAAGGCTTATGGCTTCTTTCCAGGCTTCGTGACCGAGCATTTCTTCATGGATACGAAGAGCTTCGGCTATTTGGTCGCCAATTTTAAAAACGGGGTTAAAGGAGGTAGAGGGGTCCTGAAAAATCATTGAGACTTGCTTGCCTCTGATTTTCTGCATTTCTTTTTGTGGCAGGGAGAGGGGCTTGATGCCTTGGAGAGTGATTTCTCCTGCAGTTATCCTTCCAGGAGGAGGGATAAGGCGCATGAGGGAAAGAGCCGTCATGGATTTTCCGCACCCACTTTCTCCAACCAGCCCCAAAGTCTCACCCGGCGCAATGCGAAAAGATAAATCAGTGACGGGGGTAACGTCTCCTTCCTGTGTTGGGAAAGCGACTGTTAAGTTCTTAACCGAGAGAGTTGGTTCAAGTGATGACAAGTTCCATGCCGTCTTTTGCTGCAATTATACCGTCCCAAGCGGACTGAGCCTCTTTCACCATCTTATCAACTGTATCGTCGTCATAATCAGGAGAATAGTGGAACATAACCATTTTCTTGGCCCCAGCTTTTTGGCATAACTTCATGCCTTCCTGCCAAGTTGAATGACCCCACCCTTTTTTTGAGGGCCATTCTTCTTCGGTGAAAGTGGTGTCGTAGATAACCATATCGGCATCTTTGATCAGCTCAAGAATTCTTGGGTTATGACTGCCTTCAACATGTTCGGTGTCGGTGACATAACAAAGTGATTTTCCATTATACTCAATGCGGTATCCGGTAGATCCTCCGGGATGATTAAGGGGGGTGGTTTGGACACGGATGTCTAGGTTGACGTAAAATTTCTTTCCCGCAATAAAATCTTCACAGACAAAATTAGAGCCCAACTGGTCATATTGTATAGGGTGAACCTCTTCTCTCATATGCTCGTAAATAGCCTGTTTCATCCAATCATCTCCCCGGAGGTGCCCGGCGAGCATATTGATCGAATGTCCTGGAATATAAATCGGCTTGAAATAGTTAATTCCAGCCAGATGGTCTGTATGAACATGGCTCATGAGGATGTAGATTTCTTTGATCCCTTGACGTAGGAATTCATCGCCGAGGTTCCTGAGGCCAGTACCTGCGTCGAGGACAAGGTGAGTATCCCCCATAGTCAATTGAATACAGGAAGTATTCCCCCCATATTTGAAATAAGTAGGATCAGGGCAAGCAATATTCCCCCTTACTCCCCAGAATTTCATTTGGATAGACATTGTTCTTAGTAACTCTCCCCATTAAGTCCGTCCTGAAATCATTATATTTTTTTAGTTTAAACGCAACAGGATTGGACTTAGACGATCTTGTAGTCTAACTTTAGAGCAAGTAGTTTGGTAAACAAACAAAAACAACCTTAAACACAAAATAGTCCTTTTGAGGGGAAGCAATGATATCTGGGTATCTTCAAGATATTCATATATTTGTGCGCGAGAATTGATTAACGGGAATTAACTTAGGATTTAGCTTCGTGGATTTTGGTACTCTCTCAGGGATGATAATCGGTGTAACCGTTGTTACCTTGGCGATCCTTGCCGGATCAGATATTTCAATTTTTTTCAACCTTCCAGGGCTTTTGATTGTTCTCGGCGGAACCTTTGCCGCTACGCTGATAAAGTTCCCAATTAATGCCGTTTTTGTCGCTATGCCTGTTGGCTTCAAGGCTGCCTTTGCTAATGAGAAAGAAGAGCCTCGAGACTATATTCGCACCGCTCTTCAACTGAGCAAGCTGGCGCGTAAAAGCGGGTTACATGCAGTTGAGAATAACAAAATTAAAAACGCCTTTTTTAAAAAAGGTGTGCAGATGTGTGCCGATGGACGTGACCTGGTCTATATTCGCAAAATTCTGACCCAGGACATGGCTCTCTCCATTAAACGCCAAGAAGTTGGCTCTAAAGTATTTGAGGCGGTCGGTGATTCTGCTCCAGCATTTGGCATGTTCGGTACCTTGGTGGGCTTGGTGCAAATGCTGTCAAATATGAGCGACCCTAAAACGATTGGCCCTGCCATGGCGGTGGCCCTGTTAACCACTCTCTATGGGGTGTTGTTTGCCAACCTTTTGGCTTTGCCGATTGCGGATAAACTGATGGAAAAAAGTGCTCAAGACAAAAGCTTGCGCTCTTTAATTATTGAGTGTGTTTTCCAAATACAGCAAAAACAAAACCCAACAACCATGATTGAAATTCTTGAAGCTCACTTGCCTGAAAAGCAGCGTCGCCAAGGGGCTGATGATTCATATACGGATGGCTCTGGCAAAAAGAAAAGTAGCCGCTGATTATGTCAACTGAACTCCAAGAAACCCTTGAAGCACAACTCAGAGCCGCGAAGAGAGGCGGGGCGCCTCGGTGGATGGTGACCTTCGCTGATCTGATGTCGTTGCTTTTTGCTCTTTTTGTTTTGCTGGTTTCCTTTGCCAATTTCGACGAACGAAAATTTGCCGAGAGCTCGGGCCCCATGCGGGAAGCCTTTAATGTGGCTGGTAATGTCAAAGATAAACCAAACATGAAATCCACCAGCATTTTGATTGGCAGGCCAACTCCCATTGATGTGGCTGCGGAACGTCGTGAAATGGTTTTGGAACGTTTGGATGCCGGGCTAATTGAAGAAATCGCTAAAAAAATGGTGACCATTGAAGAACGTGATAACGGTGTCCTCATTCGGTTCCCAAATGCCACAGCCTTTGGCTCAGGTGGGGCAGAGCTTTCTGAAGTTGCTTACACCGCACTTGAAAAGGTGATTAATATTCTTGTTTCAGGAAGTGAAATGATCTTGGTTTCCGGTCATACGGATGACATCCCCATTTCTAATGAGATATATCGTTCCAACTGGGATTTGTCCTCTGCGCGGGCTTCTTCCGTTGTGCATTACTTCCTTAGTCGCGGTATCGATAAAAAACGCATTACCTCTCAAGGCTTTGCCGACTCACGCCCCCTTGTTGAAAATGATAGCCGAGATAACAGAGCGACCAATCGCCGGGTTGAGATATTGATAGAAATTCCCGACGTAAAAGAGAAAAAGTACAAATCATTATTAAGTAGACCCTAATTATCTTCGCAACCCGATCAGCGAATGAATGGTCAAGGTAACCAAGATGATTGTGCCGCCGATCATGGTTTGAGGGCTTGGCACTTCACCAACCCCCAGCCAAACCCAAAGAGGGCCAAGGGCCATTTCCAGAATCAGGATTAAGCTGACTTCTGCCGCAGGGAGAAACTTCGGACCATAGGTGATGAGGCCCATGGAGAGGGGCAAGACAAAGACTCCAAGAAGAAAAATATAGTAAGGGTCATTGCCTGAGATGCTCGACGGGTCACCTAAAAATAAAGCAAAGAGACCAGAACTCATGGAGCCAATCCCCACCGCTAAGATCGTATTGATACTTTGGTCGTGACGAAAACAAATAAGGGCTGCTGCCATAGAACAGGCCGTAAAAGCCGCCGCTATATCACCAAATAACCCCACGCCTTGAAGGCTCCCGGCGAAGATAACCATAATCCCGCCAAAACCAATGATGATGGCAATCCAGGTGTTTAAGGGGAGACGTTCTTTGATCAGAAAATAGCCAAGGATGGCTGAAAACAGAGGCAGAGCACCCAAGATAACCAGGGTATTAGCGGCTGATGTGTTGGTTATGGAGACCAGGAAAAAGACATTGTTGAGGCCAAATAAAAAGGCCGCGAACCATCCTAATTTACTCATGGTCTTTAAATCGTTTAGTCCTTTTTTAAAGTCTGTCCCAAAGACAAAAAGGACCAAGGCCAGCCCCATTAAAGTGCCCCGCCAAAAAAGCAAACTCCAAACTTCGGCTTCAATAAGTCGGATGAGAAGGGCGTCAGGGGAAAGAATGAAAACGCCAATAGCCGTTAAGGTAAGCCCCTTGGCGTGGTCGGAACGAAATGTCATGGGTGTTTTTGTTCTTTGCTATTTATTGCGATGCCAGTTTTCGACCCACAGAGTGGTGGGGCCTTGGTGTCCTGTGGGCTTAACTCCCTTTAACCACTTTGGCAAGATGAATGGGTTAGCGCGGAAATAAAGCGGGATGACCGGGAGCTCTTCCAGATAAATTTCCTGAACCCGCCGCCATAGTTTTTTGCGCTTCTCCCGATTGAGCTCAATCTCAATATCATCAACAAGTTGGTCCATTTCTTCATTGACGAAACCGGGATAGTTCTGGCCCGAAAAATTATTGCCCCGATTAGGGATATAGGCTGAATGAAGGGTGGTGCGGGGGGCGTTTTCAGGCGAACTGATCCAGGCATACATAGCCAGACCTGAGTATTTTCGTTCCGTCACTGTTTCCCCAAAAAAGACCCGGGCGGGTTGGTTTTTTATGCGGATATCAAAGCCAATGTTTTTCAACTGGCTTTGAATGACCTGTTCAACCAGTTCCCGGCTTTTATTGCCCGCTGTGGTCATCAATTCGATGCGCAAAGGCTCTCCCTTAGAATTATGGCGAATGCCTTTGCGAACCTTTTTCCAGCCCGCTTCATTAAGGAGTTTTAAAGCTGTTTGGGGATCGTAACTATAAGAGGGTAAATCTTTGGCGATGACCCAATCTAAAGGACTTACCATGGTTTGTGCCACCGGCTGGCGTCCGGCAAAGAGGCGGTCACTGATAGCTTGGCGATTAAGACCAAGGATAAGGGCTTTCCGCACGCGCTTATCGGCCAAGATTGGATTGTCGAGATTAACATCCATATGCTCGTAAATAAGCCCAGCTTTGTAGCTGATATCAAATCTTTTGCTGTGGCGTTTTTCTAGGGCTACAGCCTGATCTAAGCTTAGGCCTAATTCTCCCGCAATCATATCAATGGAGCCGGAGAGAAGGTTGGCTTCAAGGGCAGCCGTATTCTCGACCACCTTGACAACAATGCGTTTAAACGAGGGCTTTTTCCCCCACCATTTGGGGTTTTGCACCAAGATAACATGGGACCCACGAACGACTTTATCAATCAGATAGGGGCCGAAATAGAGCCCTTCGTTGGTGGTGTCGGTGTCGAAAGTTGTCCGGTTGCGATATTCCTGTGCTCCGGCTTCAAACTTAACCCGATCCAAATGGGCTGGGAGCAAATCAAAGTCATTTATAGCATTGTATTCATAGGTTAATTTATCAAAATGCAAGGTGAAAGTTTTGTCGTTTTTGACATCTATTTTATAGAGACTACGGTAAAGCTCCATATTGCCGACACCACTTTTCTTATGGCGTCCAACCTCCCAGGTGAATTTTACATCTTCAGTGGTGACCGCTTTACCATCCCCCCAAGTGGCTTTGGGATGGATGGAATAGGTGATGGCAATGCCTTGTTTTCCTTTGGGTGTTTTTTCAGGAACAGCTAGTCCGTTTTCGATGGTGGGGAGCTTGGTACAGAGCAGGCAGATTAGCTTCCAGTTATGATCGTAAGCCGTGAAGGGGCGCCGGGTCATGCCGAGGATATACGATTTAGCCATCATTGAATCGATGGTTGGGTGGAAGCTTGAGGGAAACTGGGTGATGCCGATAGTCAATTCATCTTTGGTGGCCTTGGCGGTGTTGGCAAAAAAGGCAGAGAATAAAAGGACGAAACAAACACTGAGTTTCCCTATTTTATGCATTATCTAAAACCTGTCTTAAGTGAGTTGCTAACTCGATTTTATTGTAGGGTTTGTTGAGTAAGTTTGCCGCGAGGGTAGATAGAAATCTGTCATTTTGATTGATTTTTTCTTCACGATTGTTTGTGAAACCACTGGTCAATAGAACCCGGATTTCGGGATATTTATCATGAACAGCTTTGGCCAGTTGATAGCCGTCGATACCACCAGGCATAATAATATCGCTAAAGATGAGGTCGATGGTTGCGGTTTGTTCGAGAATTTGAAGGGCTTCTCTCCCATCATATGCTGTAAGAACCTTATAGCCTAAATCATGCAGATGAGAGAAAGCCACGTCGGCAAGGGCTCTTTCGTCGTCGACCACTAAAATTGTTTCATTTCCACGGGGAGGATCAAGTTGGGAGTTGGTTGTTTTTTCCTGCTCAATTTCACGGTTGTTTGCTCTAGGGATATAAAGGCGGAAAGTTGTCCCTTTTCCAATTTCTGAATATATTTTGATATGCCCGCCGGAGCGTTGAACGAAACCATAGACCATACTAAGGCCTAAGCCTGTGCCTTTACTTTCTTCTTTGGTGGTGAAAAAGGGCTCGAAGACTTTTTCTTTTACTTCCTTGGGCATGCCTATGCCGGTATCGCTGACGGATATCATTACAAAGTCACCGGCTTTCCCAGATTCGTTCCTTATGGCATAGTTAGCATCTAAAGTTTTATTGGCAGTTTCTATGACCAGTGTCCCTCCATCGGGCATGGCGTCGCGTGCGTTGAGGGATAGATTGAGGATGGCATCTTCTAAATCGCCCGTGTCTATATTCACGGTCCAAAGGTCATTAGCAAGATGGGTGTCTACTTTTATAGAAACCGTAAGGGACCGTGAAATAAGTTCTTCCATGTTTTGGATGAATTCATTTATAGAGGTAAGTTTACGCCCATGGGCCTCTTGGCGGGAAAACCCAAGGAGTTTTTCAGTCAGTTTTGCTGCACGTATCGTGCCGTTATGTGCTTTTTCGAGGCGCTCAAGGGCGTCGGCGTTATCGGGTATTTTACGTTTGAGGAGTTCAAGGTTCCCTTGGACAATCCCAAGAATATTATTGAAGTCGTGGGCAATTCCCCCGGTCAAATGGCCTAGAGCCTCAAGCTTTTGCGACTGCCGCAGCTTGGCATCTGTTTTTTCTCTCTCTGTTAGGTCTCTGAACTCAGTGATCCGGAGCACTCTCCCTTTAAACGGAACACTTCGCCCTTGAACTTCCAAGGGGAATTTACGGCCATCTTTTCGTTGCCCTATGACGCTGTAAACACCGTCAAACCCTCGAGAAATATTGTCGCGAACAATACCTTGAGACTCTTCCGCAATAAGTTCCAGCCCTTGATGAGCTCTGAGTTCTTCGACTGTGTAACCAAACAGTTGTATGAGGGCATTATTGGCATCGATGAAGTGCCCGTTTTCATGGAACCCTATTGCTGTCGGGAAAAACTCTTGTAAAGAGCGGAAGCGGTCTTCGCTTTCCGTTAAAGCCCCTGCCGTATCTTTCAGTTGGTTTTCGACATTCTTGTATTCAGTGATGTCGAGATCAACGCCACGATAGCCCGCAAAACTGCCTGATGACGTGAAAATGGGGACCCCACTGGAAATCATAATTATTTGACGACCATCTTTATGGATATTGGTATTTTCAAGACGACTAAATGGTTGTCTTGCTTCGATGATTGGGGTGATGAGATGTTCTATTCTCGCCGCTTCTTCTGGAGACATGAAGTCAAAGGGGTTTTTACCGATAATTTCTTCGGCCTTATAGCCCAGCATTTCTCCATAGGCAGAGCTTGTATAGGTATATTGCATGTTTTCATCGACTTCCCACACCCACTCCATAGAACAGTCAACAATATCACGAAAACGTTTCTCACTGTGCTTTAGAGCTTCTTCTGTTTTTTTACGCTCGGTTATGTCATGGAAGATGGAGACAAATTGCCCTTTGCTGGGGCTATAAGCGGTTATACTAAAGTGCTTTTGGACAGAGACAGCATAACTTTCAAATTCAGCCGGCACCCCCTCAAGGGCGACCTTACCGAATATTTCAATCCAATGAGATTTGATTTCGGGATAAATATCTAAAACGGTTTTCCCAACCATACTTTCTTTTCCAAAACCAAAAATTTTTTCGAAAGCAGGATTGGTTTCCAGGAAGCGAAAATTAATTGGTGTGCCGGATTCATTGCAAATGATCTCATGCAGCGCAAAGCCGCTGGGCATTTTCTTTAAAAGGGATTGATATTGTTGTTCTTTCATTGCCACCCCATGGTCCCCAAGACATTAGGCCTAGTTTAGCGAGAAATTCTTACTGCGTCATTAAAAAGGGTGCTACCTGGGGGGGGAAGGCAGCACCCTTTTGCGGGGAGGGAGAGGGGGGGACCTTTAGGCTGGAGAGGGAGGAATGCCTTCTAGATCATCTTTTTTCGCCATATATTCATCGCGATCAATTTCACCCTGGACATAGCGGGTTTCCAACAGGGTCATTGCTTCTGACTTTCGGATACCACAACGATGCTGCTTCCCTTTTTTGAAAAACCGAACCAGCATAAAGATAGCCGCGATGGTTAAGAGGACGAATATGACATGCCCAAACCCGTGCATGAAAGAATGAGGCCCCATCCCATATTCGTAGTACATTAGTTTTTCTCCGTTTTACTGAATTTTTTGCCCTTTTTATTAAATTTTGGACGGCCCGTATCGCGGTCAATTTCAAGCTCTTGGACCAATGATCCGTCTTTAGTGACGATTTGGGCGTAAACGGTATCGTCGTCGATGGCTTTTACTTCACCAACCTTAAGGTTTTTATTACCCTGCGATGCGAGGCGACCTTCGATGATGTCTTTGACTTGTTCAACAGTTAAATCCAAATCGCCTTTGTAAAAGCGGTGTTTGCCGTATCCCCCATACATTCCACCCATTTGGTGGTCGCTTTTCATGTGTCTGGAATGTTTATTCCAACGGTTGCAATCGTTCTTGCCTTTATCTGCGAAGGCCGGCACGGCGACGGTGGTGCCGATAACAACAGCGGAAACGGCGAGAATGGTTTTGGTTACTGTCTTCATTTTGAAATCTCCATCAAGTGATTATAAATTTCTGTTTTCGTTCGATGGAGGGATTAAAACGGTTTGTTGTAACCAGTTGATGTCGAAAAACAGGGTTTTTTGTAACCAAATATTACTAAGGACATGTCTGTTACAATCTGTTACCAAGTTGTTCCCATCTTGTTGTTATTAAGAGCTATAGTTTTCTTATGGAACGTACAGCACACATATTGGTCGTCGATGATGACCGCGAGATCAGGGACCTTGTTGGAGGTTTCTTGAATAAGCATGGCTATCGTACAAGCTTGGCACGAGATGGTCAGGAGATGAAGAAGGTTCTTGGTGACCAATCCATTGACCTAGTGGTTCTTGACCTCATGATGCCTGGTGAAGATGGTTTGAGTCTTTGCCGTAATTTACGCGCTAAATCCAATATCCCTGTCATAATGCTCACCGCTATGGGAGAGGAAACGGACCGCATTATTGGCCTGGAAATGGGGGCCGATGATTACCTCCCCAAACCGTTCAACCCTCGAGAACTACTTGCGCGCATAAAAGCCGTCCTCCGACGATTTAGTGAAGGGAGCCAGACCTCAGGGGAGGGCAACGCCTTGAAATTTTCTGGATGGAAACTTAACGTCAATGAACGGGAATTGTTATCCGCAGATGATGTGGTTGTTCCCTTAAGTGGGGGAGAATACGAACTTCTCATTGCGTTTCTTGAGCGTCCTCAACGTGTCCTCAGCCGGGATCAGCTTCTTGACTTTGCAAGAGGGCGAGATGCTCAACCCTTTGACCGGGCCATTGATGTCCAGGTAAGCAGGCTACGCAAAAAATTAGAACCCGACCCTAAGGAGCCAACACTGATCAAGACAGTAAGGGGCGGTGGCTATATCTTTGCGACCAAAGTGGAAAAGGTAGATGGGTAAATTTAGACAACATTTCCGATCCCAAAGTCTCCTGACCAGAACAATTATCCTTATTGTCGCTGCCGTGGTGGTCTCAAATGTTATTGGCTGGGCAATTTTCCAAAAAGATCGCCATGAATCAGAATGGGCCGTTGGTATTGAACGGCTTGCTGAACGTCTGACGCTTCCTGTGATCGCTTTGGCTGAAAATCCTAAGTTTGATCGGCCGGACCTTAATCGTTCTCTTGGACTTCGGGGTCAATTCGTATGGATGAGTAAGAGGGTTGTCGAAGATGATATTCTGCCTTTTCCCATGGGAAGGGCACTTGAAGAGGCTGTCGGAAAAGAACTGGCAGGAACCGGAGTAGATAACTTTAGTCTAGGGCTTGTCGATGATGACGATATGGAAGAGGTCAGAGGCTTCGAGGAGCACGAAGACCGCATGAAGCATCGTCGCCGCAGCCGAATTGGGCGTGAGGGAGAGGAGTGGGGGCGTCATTGGAAAAAAAGTAAAGATTTTTTGGTTCTTTCGGCTAAATTAGATGAAAAACAATGGGTTAATGTCGCTGTTCCTTTTAAACCCATAAACTTCGGTTGGGCCCCTCGTAATCCCGGCGGATTTTTTTTCCCTCTCATCATTATCATTGTGGTTACCGTTTGGGCCATGCGCCGGGCGACACGCCCCTTAACGACTTTTGCCCAGGCTGCTGAACGTTTGGGACGAGATGTTAATGCCCCGCCTCTTGAGGTAAAAGGCCCCAAAGAGGTTCGCAAAGCCGCAACTGCCTTCAATGAAATGCAAGATCGCTTGAGGGTGTTTATTAAAGACCGCACCCAAATGTTAGCGGCTGTCTCCCATGACCTGAGGACCCCAATCACCCGCTTACGGTTGCGGGCCGAGTTTATGGAAGATGAGGTTCAACGGGAGAAGATGCTCAGCGACCTGGAAGAAATGGAAGCTATGATCGCCGCCACGCTTTCTTTTGCCCGTGATGATGCCGCCAGTGAAACCACCAAAAAACTGGATATTGCTGCCTTACTCAGTAGTTTATGTTCGGATATGGTTGATGGGGGAGAAACGGCAACTTACGAAGGCCCTGAAACCTTAGCCTTTGAGGGCCGTCCTGTCAGTTTGAAAAGAGCCTTTGCCAACCTGCTTGAAAATGCTGTTAAATATGGGCATGAAGCAACGGTACGGCTCTTGACAACCGATGCAAAAATTTTCGTCACCATAGAAGATAAAGGGCCAGGGATTCCAGCCGATCAATTAGAAAAAGTTTTTGATGCTTTTTATCGGGTAGAAACCTCTCGCAGTCGTGAAACGGGTGGTACGGGACTTGGTCTGTCTGTGGTTCGCTCAATCATTCATGCCCATGGGGGTGAAATTAAATTGAGTAACCGTCCTGAAGGTGGGCTAAAGGTTGTGGTAAGTTTGCCCATATAGAACTTGAGAAAGGGACTAAGATGCCAATTGATCGCCGCCGTTTATTGATTTGGACTTTGAGGGCGAGTGCCTTAGGGCTGGTCGGCCTGTTGCCTCGCCCTTTGGCGGCAATGGTCAAACCTGGAATGCGCTCTATGCGGGGGGATATTCAAATTAATGGCACCCCTGCCCAAAACGATCAATTGGTGAATCTTGGGGATCATATTCGCACAGGCAAGGGGGCTGAGGCTGTCTTTGTCTTTGGCTCAGATGCTTATTTACTGCGTGAAGATAGCGAAATTGAGTTCCCTATGAATAACCCGGCGGAACAGGCTTTGACGGTTATTTCCGGGAAAGTTCTCGCTGTGTTTGGGCAGCGTAAAATAAAGATCAATACCCCATACGTTACGATCGGTATACGGGGTACCGGGGTTTATATGGAAGCCTATCCAGATAGGGATTATATCTGCCTATGTTATGGAAAGGCCGTTTTAAGGTCGACAATAAACCGAAACATAGGCGATGTCTTGGATGCCTTCCATCACGATGCACCTAAGAATTTCTATGCAGATGAAAAACGTTCTGGTGGTTTGATGGAAGCGGCGAAGATGGTTAATCATCAGGATGAAGAGTTGATCATGCTTGAAGCCTTAGTCGGAAGAATTCCCCTCTTCGGCCCCAACCCGATCAAAATGCCTTAAAGGGGGTTTCCCCCTAACTTGGAGATGTCGTTCTGAGGCAATCGTTGTGTTGAATAGGGCGACGACCTGAAGAAAATACCAGCCGTCTGCTTAAGCGTTAAGTTTTTTAAACATATTGCTACCCGATTCCTTTAAACGGGATTTGACTTAGTTATCTGGGCCAGCCCCTAATATTAAATATGGCACAAAAAAGGACTTGAGGCGGACTTCTTTTTGCTTTGGTTTTTTTTATGCCGCGTAGGGATGAAAATAGGGGCGGCATATGGGGTTCGCCGCCATCAAATTTTACCTTCTAAGAGAGACGGGGTGATGCCGCTGTGCCTCAGTCCGCCCCTTTGCCGCCATGGGCTTTGGACCAGCCGATGGGGTCGGCGAGGAATTCTTTTACACCTGCGATGGCTTCTGGGGGGAAAGCCTTTTGCTCTTCCGCTACCTGTAAGACATCGTGCCAATTTGCCAAATAGTGCATGGTGACACCTTCGTCTTCGAGGGCTTGTAGAGCACCTGGAAAGACACCGTAGAAGAAAACAACAAAGCAATCGCTGACTTTAGCACCAGCCTGCCTTAAGGCACGGACAAAATTGAGTTTAGAACCGCCGTCGGTGGCAAGGTCTTCAACCAGGAGAACCCGGTCACCTTCTTTAAGGTCGCCCTCAATTTGAGCATTTCGTCCAAACCCTTTGGGTTTTTTGCGCACATATTGCATGGGGACGGACATGGCTTCGGCAATCCAGGCGGCATAAGGAATCCCTGCTGTTTCGCCACCTGCAACGGAATCGATGGCGTTGAAACCTTCTTCCCGCTCAGAATTGGCAACCGCCAACTCAATAATTTTGCGTCTGGCATTCACAAAGGAGATGATTTTGCGACAATCAATATATACCGGACTCGCCCAGCCAGCCGTCAGGGTATAAGGCTCTTCAGGCCGAAAGTTAACGGCTTTGATTTCAAGAAGAATACGTGCGGTGATTAAACCCGCTTCTTTCTGTTCTGGCGTACGAGCAACTGTTGGCATGGATGTCCCCTAAGCATAAAGAATGCATTGTCTATGGTGGTCTATGGTGAAAGAATTTTTAGCAGGAAGAATGCCCCCTGTCACAGGGGGTTTGCTGGGGAAAACTAGGCAAGTTGGGGATAACTTTAATGCCCTCCCTTTCTGAGTTGGTAGCCATCGTCAGTTAAGTCATCAAAAAAATGGGTGACTTTATCGTGGCGGATGGGTCCGCCTTCCGCATCCGGTTCAAGGTTCCGCTCAGCCACGTAGGTTTGAATATCAGAATTATCAACTAATACATGGTACCAGGGGATATCTTTCGGGGGGGTGCTTTTGGCGTTGCTTTTATACCAAACATCGCTGCCTTTGAATTGAGGGTCCACATCAATAACCACGCCACGGTACTCAAAAAGCTTATGATGTATGATCTGCCCAACATGGAATTTTGCACTGATGGTGGTCATGATATTCCTATTTGTCATTTATTAGATAAAACCTTACACCTTACATAAGTTTGATATCTACCAATAACCACATGCTTTTGGAAAAAACTATGCCCGAAACTTCATCTGCCCCCATTCTTGTTTCTCGTGACGGTGTTGTCGCTACGGTTACTTTGAACAATCCGACCAAGCGTAATGCTTTGAATAAGGCCATGTGGGTTGCGCTTCGCGAGGCTATGATTGAATTGTCATCTGATGAGTCTTTGCGGTGCGTGATTGTAAAAGGGGCGGGTGAAGAGGCTTTTGCTGCGGGGGCGGATATTTCGGAGTTTGAGACCGAACGGGATACACCCGAAAAGACGCGCGCATATGATGATTTGTTAAGTTCGGCTCTTGAAGCTCTTTACACCTGTCAGCATCCGACCATTGCCATGGTCCGTGGTGCTTGCATGGGCGGTGGATTGCAAATCGCCATTCAATGTGATTTGAGAATTTCTGGTGAGTCTGGGAAATTTGGGGCTCCGATCAAAGTGTTAGGGTTGGCTATGCCCTCGAAAGAAATTGAAGGTATCATGAATATCATTGGGGCGGCAGCGATGACTGAGGTGCTGCTTGAAGGTAAAGTCTTGAATGCGCAAGAGGCGTATAGCAAAGGTGCCGTGACCCGTGTGGTTGCCGATGATAAGCTGGAAGAAGAAGTTTTAGCCACCGCCAAGCGGATTTCACAAGGGGCACCCCTAACGGCCCGCTGGCACAAAAAATTCATCCAAAACCGCCAAGCTATGAGTAACCTCACTGAAGATGAAGTTGATGGCGGCTACTTTTATTTGGATTCGGAAGATTACAAAGAAGGTGTGAATGCCTTCCTCAATAAACGCCGCCCAGAATTTAAGGGGAAGTGATTCTTGGTTTATCTCGGATCATTGTGGTGATCCGTTGCCAAACCATCACCCCTAATAAATCATCTTTTGCTTTTAACTCAGCAATTCTTCGGGTTGAGTAATGCAAGGCATCATAATGTCCATGTTGTTGGACGAGGATGTTTGCGGATTGGCTTATTTCGTGGTCTGATGTGTTCATGGAGACTATAATCAAACAAGAACATTAAGAGAACATTAACGCAAGTAGGATTTGATTTTGGATCATAAGCTTATTCGGAAAGGCCTCGATGCTCTTGCTGAGATTGACCCGGATGTTGCTGTCGGGTTGAAGCTTGTCGGGTATCCTGAACCTCGAATTCGGCCCCATGGTTTTGAAACCATATTGCGCATAATCGTCGGCCAACAAATTTCTACAGAAGCGGCGGCGGGCATTCTTGGTCGGTTAGATTTTGCTTGGCCCCATAAAACCCCAGAAACCTTTTTAGAGTTTAGTGAAGAGCAAATACGAGGCTTTGGTTTTTCCCGTCGCAAGGTGGAATATAGCCAAGGGGTCGCCCAGTCTATTGTTGGTGGTAGCCTTGATATTGATGGTTTGCCAAACCTGCCCGATTCAGAAGTAATTGCTGAGTTGGTGAAACTTAAGGGGATCGGGGTTTGGTCGGCCGAAATATATGCCATGTTCAGCCTGGGGAGGCCTGATATGTTCCCTGCTGATGACCTTGCCTTGCAAGAAGCTTTGCGGCGCCTTAAGGGGTTAGAAGAGCGACCAAAAGGAAAAGAGGTCAGAGAGTTAACCGTCCATTGGTCTCCCTGGCGTTCGGTTGGGGCATTGTTTTTGTGGAAATATTATCGAGGGGCTCCTAAATAGGGCACCGTCATGGCTTGACAAAAATAGTTCTGTTTACGAACATTGGCGTAAATTAACCGGAGGAAAATATGGTCGATGCAGGATTTTGTCGCGATTGTAGCATGTGGGTTTTTGAAGAAAATCGGCAACTACAAAACCCAGATGAGCAAGACGGATACGGGGAATGCCAGCGCATTGCCGATATGATGGCGAACCCAAACAAGGCTTTAGCGCGCATTGATGAAGAGTTTGCTAAATTTCAATGTCGGGGTGATTACGGCTGCACTTTATTTTTGGCTAAGTAATTAAAATTACCTTATATTAGAAAAGGCTTGTCAAGCGACTCTATTATCCATACTATTTGTTTAACATGTAAAATAAATAGTATGGATAAGATCAATGGCGACTTCATGGAAAAAGCGTTTAGCCTTCATACCTCCGGTCGTTTTGGGTGTTGTGGTGATGGCCTATGCCGCTTCAAACAAAACAAGCCCAATCCAGGCCCCCCCTCAGGAAATTGCAAAATCTGTTAGGGTTATTGAAGTTTCAAAAACCCCCGTTGTCGCCAGAGCGATTGGATATGGAAGCGTTAAGCCCAGCAATGTTTGGAATGCTATTTCTAGAGTAAAAGGCACGGCGGTTTATGTTCATCCAAATTTTAAAAAGGGAACGGTCTTACCTAAAGGAACGGAGTTGGTTAGGATTGATCCCACTGACTACCAGCTCACCATTGCCCAGTTTGAAGCCAACATCAGGGCGACAGAAGCCCAGCTTAAAGAATCCATTGTTAATGAAGAAAACACCCGCGCCTCTTTAGCCATTGAAGAGAACGTTCTTTCAATCAAGAAACGGGACTTAGCCCGTAAGGAAGAATTGAAGAAGAAAGGGGCGGCGTCGGCGTCCTCAGTTGATCAAGCTCGCAGGGATTCTCTTACTCAAAGTCAGCAAGTGCAAAACCTTAAAAACTCTCTTAATTTGACTCCAACCAAACGAAAGGTGCTTGAAGAACAAAAGGCGGTTTATGAGGCTCAATTAGAAGCGGCGAAGCTGGATTTAGAAAGAACATCTATCGTTTTGCCTTACGACGCCCGTATTTCTGAGGCCAATGTCGAAATCAGCCAGTACGTACAGAGTGGGGCGGTTCTAGGCGTTGCGGATTCGATCGAAACCTCTGAAGTTGAAGCTCAGTTACCACTTTCACGATTTGGTACGGTCTTAAATGCCTCTGCCAATGGTTCGGGCATCGTCACACAAAGCGACTTGATGAAATTTGCCGATAAGATTGGGGTTGCGGCTGTTGTCCGCCTGAAGTCGGGGGAGTTTAATATTCAATGGGAAGGGCGGGTGGTGCGAATCAGCGATACGGTAGACCCCCAAACCCGGACCGTTGGCGTCATTGTTGCTGTTGATCACCCTTATGAAAATGCCAGACTTGGTACCCGACCACCTTTGGTGAAGGGGATGTTTGTCGAGGTCGAGCTTTTGGCTTCTACTTCCCAAAATACCATCGTTATTCCCCGCACGGCCCTTAAAGGGACAAATGTTTTTACGGTGAGTGCTGAAAACAGGATGGTCGCCAAACCTGTAAAAATCGCCTTTTCCCAAGGAAACTTTGTGGCTGTAAGTGAGGGGCTTTCTGTGGGGGATAAAGTTGTCGTTTCTGATGTTATTCCTGCCGTTGAAGGGCTTTTGCTGGCTCCTGTGATAGATCAGAATTTACAGAAAAATTTAATTCATGAGGCTGGGGCAAAAGGGGCGGCAAAATGATTCGTTTTTGCGCGGCTCATCCAACCATTTCAAACCTGATGATGATTGGTTTTTTTGTTGTCGGTATTATCGCGGCCCCTCAATTGCTCCGAGAAACCTTTCCTCGGGTCCAGCCCCGTAAGGTAGAAGTTAAAGTGCTCTATCCAGGGGCTAGTGCTGAAGAGGTGGAAGAGGCTGTTTGCCGTCCCATTGAAGATGCTGTCGATAAGGTCAACAATGTGGATGAGATTGCTTGTGAATCTCGTGAAGGAATCGGCAAAGCAACGGTGGAAATGAGTGAAGGGAAAGACTTCGATAAATTTTTCACCGACGTCAAATCAGAAATTGAAGCGGTTACGACCTTTCCGGATATTTCAGAAACCCCGGTGACCAAACAATTAGGGCGCACCGATTTTGTCGCTTCTGTGGCGATTACAGGCCCTGCTAGTTTGCCAGCTTTAAAAGCCTACGCTCAAGACGTCAAAGACCGCATGCTCCGGTGGGGAACAATTTCCCAAGTATCTATCACTGGGTTCTCTCAACACCAAATTCGTATTGAACTAAATGATGCCACCCTGCGTCAATTTGGCTTGAGTGCCCAAGATATTGCCAGTTCAATTTCAAAACAAAGCATAGACTTACCCCTGGGAACCATTGAAACCAGTGAAAGAGAAATTTTGGTTCGCTATGCCGATCAGCGTCGTCGTTTGATTGAGTTTGAAGACCTAATTGTTGTTTCAGGAAGCCTGGGAGGACAAATACGCCTTGGGGATATCGCCCAGATTTCTGATGCGTTTGAATTGGATGAAAGCAAAAGCATATTCAACGGCCAGCGAGCTGCTATTCTCGATATTTCCAAAACTGAAACCGAAGACCAACTCAAAGCCATTGAAGCCGTTAACGCCTTTATTGCCAATGAAAATGCGATAATGCCTAAAAGCGTGCGGCTCACGCTCACGAACGACCTTTCGTCCATCGTTCAAGACCGACTGGATTTATTGCTCTCAAACGGCGTGCAGGGTTTGATTTTAGTCTTTGCTGCTATGTGGTTGTTCTTCGGACTCCGTTTCTCCTTTTGGGTGGCTATGGGATTGCCGGTCTCCTTTATGGGAGGCATTGGTCTCATGCTTGCTGTGGGCTATTCCATTAATATGTTGACCATGGTTGGTCTTTTGATTGCGATCGGCGTGCTGATGGATGATGCCATCGTCATCTCAGAAAACGTTGCCGCCCACCGTCAGAAGGGGAAGTCTCCCTTAGAATCTGCGGTGGACGGTGCCAAAGAAGTCCTTCCTGGTGTTTTGTCATCCTTTGCGACAACGGCTTGCATTTTTGGCTCTCTGGTTTTCCTGCAAGGGAACATGGGGGAGATTCTAAAAGTTGTCCCTGTTGTAATGCTCTTTGTCCTGACAGTAAGTCTAATTGAAGCCTTTCTTATCCTGCCGAGTCACCTCCACCATACCTTAGAGCATTTGACGATAGAACGCCCCACAGGCATTAGGGGCAAGATGGAAGATTTAATAGATTTTCTGCGTCGGAATATCATTGGCAAATACTCCCAGCTTGCCATTCGCTGGCGTTATATGACTATTGGTATTGCCCTTGGTGTTTTGATCCTTTCTGCGGCTATGCCTGCTAGTGGACTTCTTAAATTTGTCGCCTTCCCTGATTTGGAAGGGGATGTGATCGAGGCGCGAATTCTCTTGCCTCAAGGCACGCCACTTGCCAGGACTGAAGCGATTGTTGACAAAATGGTTAAGGCTGTTGCGGCCGTTGACAAAAAACTTACCCCCGACCAGCCTGGTCAGCAACAGTATGTCCGCAATGTTATGGTGACCTACAATAAAAACAAAGATGCTTTTGAGGAAGGCCCTCATGTTGCGACAGTGACGGTTGATCTTCTCAGTGCGGAGATAAGGAATAACTCCATTGATGAAATGGTTGCTATTTTGCGTCAAGAGGTTGGGGCCGTTCCGGATGTATTGAACATTAAGTATGCGGAACCAGCCATAGGTCCTGCCGGGTTACCCATCGATATTCGGATTATTGGTGATGATTTGAATGATCTCAAGGCGGCCTCCACCGAACTGGTGGAATGGTTACGCCGTTATGAAGGAACGTTGGACATCAATGATGATCTTCGCCCTGGTAAGCCTGAATTACGTATCCGCTTGCGTGAAGGGGCCTTGAGCCTTGGTGTTGATTCTAAAATGCTTGCCGATCAGCTTCGTTCCGCATTCTATGGCGCGACGGCAAATGAGGTCCAGGTCGGCCCTGAATCCCTTGATGTTGATATCCAGTTAAAGGCCGAAGATCGCGATAGCCTGGCTGATTTAGACTATTTTGTTGTGACTGGAAAAGGAGGAGCCCAAATTCCTCTGTCTGTGGTTGCCCATGTTGAAGAAGGGCGGGGGGTGGCACGGATCAACCGGGTTGATCACCGTCGGGTGGTAACGATCCAGGGTGAGATTGATATGGCGATTGCCAATGCCGATGCCATTGTCAAAGATACGACGGCGAAGTTTGTTCCCGGCTTACTTAAGCGTTATCCTGGAATTGAGTTTTCAGTCCAAGGGCAGAATAAAGAAGTCGGCAAGACACAAAAATCCATGCTCCGTGGCTTTGTGGTTGGCCTTATTGGGGTGTTCATCCTGCTCAGTTTCCAGTTTAGAAGCTATGTGGAACCTCTTGTGGTTATGGTGGCGATTCCCTTTGCATTTGTCGGTGTGGTGTGGGGGCATGTGATTATGGGCTTAGACATTTCAATGCCCAGCATGATGGGTTTTGTCTCATTGGCGGGAATTGTGGTGAATAACTCGATCTTATTGGTGGCTTTTACCAAGATACGCCATGGTGAAGGAATGTCTATTGCAGATGCTGCTGGGGCGGCAAGTAAAGGCCGTTTCAGGGCTATCTTCCTGACATCTATCACCACGATTGCAGGGTTGTTACCAATTTTGTTTGAGACCAGCCTTCAGGCTCAGGTTCTCATCCCGTTGGTTACCAGTATTGCCTTCGGTCTCATCGCTTCCGCCCTCTTAGTGCTCTTTGTCATCCCCGCCCTCTATGTCATTTTAGACGATTTAGGGCTGAGTACTTTATCAAAGGATGACGAAAGAGCGGAAGAAGTTGAAGGGGTAATTAGTTAGGGTTTTTATGCATTTCCTTGATCAAGTAAGCAAAGGCACGGGAAACCCTTTGGGCTCTGGACAGTTCAATAAAGCTTATTGACCATTCATTTGCTTTGCTCATCTCACGGGGAGAATTGTTTTCGAGTTTTTCTTCAAACTCGTTTTTCACCTGCCGAAATGAAGTGAATGAACTGTCAGCATCTGTTTCTTCAACTTTGATTGTGGCGACAGACATGCAGTCTTTTACTTTGCAGCGGATAATGAGCCGTGCGCCGTAATCTTCAGTCACAATTTCATTTTCAGGATCTAAGCCGGCGAAGGGCATTGAGGTAATGTAGTTTGCTTTTAGGGCTTTGTATTTGTCTTTGCCTTCAAGCATGCCGCGCTCATCAATAGTTTCGTTGAGAATAAAATGGTTTTTTTCGACTTTAGCGCGGGTCCGATTGCTCCTTGAGACTTTATATCCCTTTTCATCGACCCGGTCTAAGTGGTTGTAGCCCCCATAGTGGGGGATTTGTTCAAGCAAAAACTTAATGGCCATGCGAGGGGTTGGCAAATTGGGGTTGGGTTCTTCGGCTTGGGCATTAAAGACCAATCCGAGGGAGAGCAAAGCTGATACTGAAAGAAGGCGCATGATAAATTGAGCTACATAGTTATTTCTAAAAGGTGGCGAAACCTATCACAGGTGGATGGTTAGGCAAAGGGTCGTAAAACCCTATATTTTTTCTGGATATTCAGGCTGGAATACCTATCTGTAATCATAAGCACTCCTTTGGGGAGGGCGTCGAGCTGAATAGCAAAAGGTGAAAGCAATGAGGTATTCGAGAGAGGAGTTAAATCGCCATATGGATGGAGGTGAAAGCTCCAGTGAAGAACGGCGATTGGAAGAAGAAAGGCGACTGGAAAATGGGCGTCGGCAAAATATGGAACGCCGTTATGGAAAACCGGCGCAATGGAATAAGGTGAATCTCTCTCTAGAAGACCAGCAAGACGTGACGAAAAGAGGTGATTATTTTGTCCCCCGGACTGAAGAAGAACGTCGCCATGCGGAAGACCGTCGTAGTGAATACGCTCGGCGTGATGGGGATTAGTTTTACTTGATGAACATTGCTATAGCCCTGGAAAGTCTTGAGGGCTGGAAACAAGAAGAAGGGCGGCAAGCTATCCGTCGAACGTTTGTTTTTGATAATTTCGCCCAGGCCTTTGGCTTTATGACCCGGTGCGCCGAGCAAGCCGAGGTGATGAACCATCATCCAGAATGGTCCAATATTTACAATCGTGTTGATGTCACCTTAACTACCCATGACTCCGGTGGGGTGACAGAAAAAGACATTGCTCTGGCACAGTTTATGAACCTGACCGCTGGGCACGACGTTCAATAAAACCTCTTAAGTGTTCTGGTGTTTCCGCCATATGAGTGTACTTGTCAAATTGACTGGTGATGAGGGTCAGGCGGTCGGTGAATGGCGGTGGGTTGGAGGTGTCGAGTAAAGGCTCTGCCATGGCAGCAAAGCTTGCGCTTTGAAATTCCAAAGAGAGGCTGATACGGGGTTCTGTTGCCATAGCCGAACTCCGTCCGCTCCAATGCCAGAGGTCTTGGGGCCATCCAAGGACAGAGCCAGTTTTGGCTGGCAAGGCCCGGACATCTTGCAGTTTTATCTGCTTCGCATCGGTGATTGGCGGTTCATATTGGGCCTCGAAGGGACGGGGGAGAACATGCATGCAGCCGTTTTCTGGTGTGGTATCGGTCAGGGGAACCCATAAAGACAGGCTCATCAGTATATCGTCAAAACGTGTTTCTCCCACACAATCCACATGGGGCGGCCAGCCCGCACTGTCTTTGTCAATTGTAATATGCCAAGCCCAAAGATGGGGCAGGAGGGCGGGTTGGTCTCCCAGGAAATGAGAGATGAGATTTTTTAAACGGTGAAAAACCTGCCAGGGCGCATCGTAGAGATAGATAAAGACGGGCGGGAAGTCTTCTGCGGTCAAAGTTTTAATGCCCTGCCTGAGGGCTGTTAGCTCGTCGCCCTCAAATACAGGCGGCAGGTGCAAATAACCCTCACGCCAGAAAATATCAGATATTTCGCTTAGTTGCTCCTTACTAAAGGTGAGAGGCACTGGGAAGGGACTGGTTGATTCAATCTCTAAAGCCGGGTTGAGCCGCTGCCAAAACGAGATATCTTCTATATGATTCACAATTTCTACTCTTGCAGATGAAAAGATAATCTTCGATAAGGGACTCATGGATAAAAAACAAGCACCAGGTTGGCTCAGACCAACCGTTGATTACGGCCCAATCTTTGTATTCTTTGCAGCCTACTACGTAGGTGGCCTGTTTACAGCAACTGCCGCAATCATGATTACGACAGCCATCTCCCTGGTTTTATCGTTCATTTTTGAGCGGCGTATTCCAATGATGCCCTTGATCACAGCTTTGGTTGTTGGCGTTTTTGGGGGGTTAACCTTGTGGCTTAAAGACGATACTTTTATCAAAATGAAGCCGACAATTGTGCAGGGAATGTTCTCTGTGATTTTGTTTGGTGGAATGGCCTTTGGTAAAAATTTCCTCAAATCTCTTATGGGAACATCCTGGCAAATGGAAGATGAGGGATGGCGAAAATTAACCTTTCGTTTTGCGTTGTTTTTCGCCGTTATGGCTGTTGTTAACGAAGCCGTCTGGCGGACTCAAACAACGGATTTTTGGGTTAATTATAAGGTTTTCGGGATAATGGGTTTAACCATGGTTTTTGTCATGACCCAACTCCCCTTGCTTAATCGCTACAACACTGCCGAAGAGGATGATACCGATGCCTCAACTTGAGTTGGATACATGGCAATTGGTTCGGGTAATGGTTTACCTTGAAGAACAAGACAGCCAAAACTCGTTGCTTAAACGGTGGGGCGATATCTGGCAGGACCTGGATAAAAAACTGGCTGAACTTAGCGAAAACGACTTTGAAGCTTATTCAGACCTGATGATGAATCAAAATGTAGTTTTTGAACATACCTCAAAGGATGATGTGACCCAGGTTTTAAAGGCCTTGGATGGCGTGATCGTGCAAATGAAAGGGATGGTTAAAACTCAAAAGCTTGATGAAATGCAAAAAGATAACCTGGATTTTGAGATTGCTGAGTTGCAATCACTCCGTCGCCGTTTCAAGTTGCTTGCGTAAGGTGCCAACCTGAGCGGTGAGTTGATTGCGCAACTCGGTTCCTTCGTCCCGTTTGGCCTTTTGTTTGACCATTTCTTTTGCTGCCCCTTCCATCTCTTTAACCCGATCAGCCAATAACTTATCCAGTTTTTTCAATTTCCAATCCAGGCTCTTGATGTTGGCGAGACGGTCTTCGCGGCGATTGGCTTTGTAACGGCGATAAGCTTTCCAGACAAAGTAGGAACTAAGTGCCCCCATCAACAACATTCCTCCGGCAAAGAAGGCCATACCTTCTAAAGTTTTGTTGGGGGAATTTGAGAAAGCTAAAACCGTCCCCCACATGCCGATGGTGATGACGCCTGCTACCGCCATGGCGAGAACTTTTGTGACAAAGTTATCATTTTCTCGCCAGGTTTTTTCGTCTTCAAGGATCGCATGGGTGATTTCAACCCGGGCCATATCTTGCCACTTGCGAAAATTCATCCCGCCTCTTTCTGTTCGTCCTTCACGGATGAACATCTCAAGCTGATGAATGATGACTTGCGCCCGCTCGTCGGGGGTTGGGTTGTGTACGTCCACTGTGGTTAACCTGTTATCGCTTCAATAGATAAGGAAAGTTGTTAAGTATATCCCAGGTTGGTTAAGAAAACTTTTCAATCAAAAACGTTTGTTCCCAAACTAATTTTAGATTAGGAAAGGGGGTAACAGACAGTTTTTAATGAGGTAATAGATATGTTTATTAATGGTCAGTGGAAGCAATCAGCCGACGGAACAACCTTCGACGTTTTAAATCCAGCAAATGGTGAAAAAATTCAAGAAGTGCCCAATGGGGGCGTTGCAGAAGCGCGTGAAGCTATAGACGCGGCTGAGGCAGCCTTTAAGGATTGGTCTAAAACCACAGCCTACAAACGCTCTGATTACCTTTATAAAGCTTATCAGTTGATGGTTGAGCAGAAAGAAGACTTGGCTCGGATTATGACTGAGGAGCAAGGAAAGTCTTTGAAAGCAGCCCGTAATGAAGTGCAATATGGGGCCGATTTCCTGCTTTGGTATGCGGAAGAAGCGAAACGGGTCAATGGGGAAATACTGCCTTCTGCCCGTGCTGACCAACGGCTCATGGTGTTGCGCCAGCCTGTTGGTGTTGTTGCGGCTATCACCCCCTGGAATTACCCGATCTCCATGGTTACTCGTAAGATTGCTCCCGCTTTGGCTGCCGGCTGTACAGTTGTTTTAAAACCTGCCGAAGCCACCCCCTTATGTGCCATTGCTATGTTCAAAATTTTTGAAGCGGCTGGTATTCCTGCTGGGGTGGTTAATCTGGTGACGGCCGAAGATCCAAAACTCATTGGGGCTGAATTCACCTCAAACCCCGCCGTTCGCAAATTAACTTTCACGGGTTCTACAGGTGTCGGCAAAATGCTTGCCGGAGAAGCCGGGAAGCATGTGAAACGTATTTCCCTAGAGCTCGGCGGGCATGCTCCCTTTGTGGTTTTTGATGATGCGGACCCAGAGTATGCGGCAAAAGGTGGTTTGCTGGCTAAATTCCTTAATTCAGGACAGGCCTGTATCAGCCCGAATCGCTTTTTTGTCCATCGCTCAGTCCATGATCGCTTTGTGGCGACCTTTAAGGAGCGAGTCGCCAAAATGAAGGCGGGAAGTGGTTTTGAAGAGGGGGTCACCATTGGCCCATTGGTTAATCAGGTTGCGATCGACAAGGTTGACCGTCAAGTAAAAGACGCCGTTGCCAAAGGGGCTGAGTTAATCGCGGGAGGACAAGTTTTAACCAACGATGGTTTGGATAAAGGCTTCTTCTATGCGCCAACAATTTTGGCGAACGTCACCCCCGATATGGCGATCTTTCGTGAGGAAACCTTTGGTCCTGTGGCCCCAATTATTGTTTTTGATGATGAGGCACAAGTCCTTGAAATGGCTAACGATACCAACTATGGCCTCGCGGCATATGTCTTTACCAGAGATATTTCTCGTGCCATGCGCATGTTTGAAGGGCTTCAGTACGGCATCATTGGTATCAATGATATTAACCCAACCTCTGCTGCGGCTCCGTTTGGGGGCATGAAAGAAAGTGGCCTGGGTCGCGAAGGAGCACATGAAGGGATTCTTGAATATCTGGAAACGAAGCTCGGTGGTTTTTCAGTATAATTTTAGTAAAATTAGGTTGTTTCTACGGAGAAGCTCAAACTATTGAACGAAGGGAATAAGTTTCTGGATTGAGCTGTGAATCCTGTGCTAAAGTTTTTGATATTGATAATCGCCGATCTATATAAGAGTCGAAAAAATGGGTCTCCTATTGGGGCAAGATTTAGAAAAAATACTCGACGAAGTGTCACACGGTGAACGTGCGGCTGTCGCCAAGAAAGTTGCATCTGAATATAATGCCAATGCCCTTTCTGATAGCGACCGTGAACTTGCTCATTCCATTTTCAAGATTCTTTCAGAAGACCTTACTGTAAAAGTAAGGTCTTCTCTTTCTGAGAGCCTTAAAGATAGCAAAGATATCCCCCATGAACTTGCCCTCAAGCTCGCCAATGATGTGGTGGATGTTTCCCTCCCGCTATTAGAATTCTCAGATATCCTGACCGATAGTGATTTGACGCAAATTATCCGAACCAGAGCCTCTGTCGAACAAACCGCAATTGCAAAGCGTAAAAAAGTTTCAAGCTTTCTTTCAGAAGAACTTGTCACCCATGGGGACGAAGAAGTTGTCACAGCCCTTGTTGAAAATAAAGGCGCTGAAATCGAAGAAGAGACCTTAGACAAGGTTATTGATAACTATAGTAACGTTGAAGCCATAAACGTTGGAATGGTATTTAGGGATTCTCTCCCCATCAATATTGCAGAACGCCTGGTGGCTATTGTTACTGATGAAATTCGTATGTATCTGGTTTCAACCCATGAAGTGCGCGATAGCATCCTTGAAGACGCGGTTTTACAAGGGCGTGAAAATACCGTTGCCAACCTTCTTCAACAAACCAACAAACCCGTTAGGGATGTGGCCGCTCTGGTAACACAAATGGAAGAAACCGGACGGTTAACGGCCTCAATAATTCTTAAGTCTCTAGAGATTTCCGATCTGGATTTCTTTGAATACGGTATTGCAATTAAAGCAAAAGTTCCTGTCCACAATGCGAGAATTCTCTTACGTGACCAAGGGCATACTGGTTTTTTAGCCCTCTACAAACAAGCTTGCCTGCCTATGGAAGAGTTCGATTGGTGCCATGGGCGGATCGAAGTTCTTTATGGGGCTAGTGGCGGAAAAACCGTCTATGTTGGCATGTCCCAAAGTACCTTCGATGAAACGGGCGGTGAAGGATTTGTCGATGATTCCTGGATCGATGTTACTTAAGACTCTTAAATGGGTTTAAACCAATCCGTATAAGTGAGCCATTTCCTGAACATAATCAGGCCAGTTTCCATTTTCAAAGCCCTGCCAAGTTGGGTGTCCTCCTCGCCAAACATAGGATACGAGTTCGAGGAAGTGTCCTTCACTAAAGGTATAATCCCCTATTGTAACTTCACCTGTTTCTATATGCCCGACCTTTATATCCCGAGGCTGGGCATATTTCTTCAAAAGGGTGAGGGTTTCCTCCTGATGAAGATAGCCATCAAGCTTTTGCCTAAAGTTGTCAGGTTTTTCTGGAAATGGCCATTTACTGTAGAGTTCCCCTAAATAACCGTCATGGCTAACCCCATGGATAGCTCCCATTAGGTCCCCCATTTTTCCATGAGTTTCAATGGCGTGCCCCGGAATTGTAACAAAAGGCTGGTTGTTTTTGACAGCCATGGCCGCCGGGCAAAAATCGGTGGCAAAAAAGAAGATGTCGTTGAGTAGGAGGGAGTCGGTTTCGATATTGTAGAACCCAAAAGCGACTTCACCATGACTGTTCGAATTAAAAGCTAACGGCATAGCAAGGACTCCTTTGAACAGTTAGAAAGTTTGTGGCAGTTTAGGGTGTGTTGCTAGAACACACTATATATTCCAATAGGTATTACTAAAGGATTGAACTATGTCCAAGTGGCACGTGCGTTTCTTGAGGTTGGCCCATGAGGTTGCGAGTTGGTCTAAAGACCGCTCAACCCAAGTCGGGGCCGTTGTTATTCGCCCAGATAGAACGCCGGGCCCCTACGGCTACAATGGTTTCCCTCGTTCGGTTGATGATGACCGAGATGATCGCCATGAACGCCCAAATAAGTATGACTGGACCGAACACGCTGAGCGCAATGCCATTTTTAATGCGGCTCGAATCGGTGTGCCATTGGAAGATTGTACCATATATGTGACTCATTTTCCATGTACCGATTGCACCAGAGCCATAATCCAGGTGGGAATGAAGAAAGTTGTGGTTGATGAAGCCAGCCTAGGGGGGGATTTTGGTGAACGCTGGGGCGAAGGTCGGCAAATTTCCCGAGAAATGTTTATGGAGGCCGGGGTTGAAATTGAAATTGTCCCCATGCCAAAAGATGATGAGAGTACCGACTAAGAATGTGTGAGTTACTTGGGCTTAACGCCAATGTTCCAACGGATATTTGTTTTAGTTTCTCAGGACTTATGGAGCGGGGCGGGCGAACCGGACCTCATAAAGATGGCTGGGGAGTCGCCTTTTATGAAGGCAAAGGCTGCCGCACATTCCACGACCCTCTTGCCAGCGCGAACTCTGAAGTGGCAAAGCTGGTTAAAAGTTACCCCATCAAGAGCCTCAATGTGGTTTGTCATATTCGCCAGGCCACTCATGGGCGCGTTTGCTTGGAAAATACCCACCCCTTTACCCGCGAGCTTTGGGGACGCAACTGGGCTTTCGCTCACAATGGTAAACTGAAAGGGATTAAGCGGTGGCCTTTGACCTTTTATAAGCCCATTGGGGGAACCGATAGCGAATATGCCTTCTGCTGGATTCTGGACCAACTTCGCCAAAAATACCCTAAACCGCCAGCCAAACCTGAAACCTTGTGGCGGACCCTCAAAAAGTTGTTTGCCAAGGTCAATGAACTCGGGGTGTTCAACGGCTTGCTAAGCGATTCTAAGTACCTTTATGCCTATTGTAGCACAAACTTAGCCTGGGTGACTCGACGCGCTCCCTTTGGGGAAGCAAGCCTGATTGATGCGGAAGTAAACGTTGATTTTGCCCAGGAAACCACCCCCAACGATGTGGTGACGGTGGTTGCGACCCGGCCTTTAACCGACAATGAAACCTGGACTGTTCTTACGCCGGGGGCCTTCTTGGTTTTCCATGAAGGCCTTTCTGTCTTTAATTAATGAAGGAAGAGTAATGGATTCATCTACTGAACGGTTGGTATTGCCAGATGAAGAACTTGAGTATCGTTGGGTTGGTGATGAAAATGCTGCTGGTCCTGTTCTGGTGTTCCTTCATGAAGGTTTAGGCTGTGCAGCTCTTTGGAAGGATTTTCCTGATAGGGTTTGTACAAAAACAGAAAGACGGGGATTGGTCTTTAGTCGCTCTTGTTATGGTCATTCTTCTTATGCGCGCTTGCCCCGTGCCGTAGAGTTTATGCATATCGAAGGTCTAGAAATACTACCAAAAGTTCTTGATGCTGCGGGCATTGAAAAAGCTATTCTGGTTGGTCATAGCGATGGGGCTTCTATTTCCTTGATCAATGCTGGTGGGGTGCAAGACCCACGGGTTGAAGGATTAATCGTGGAGGCCCCCCATGTCTTTGTTGAAGAATTCTCCATTAAGGCTATTAGCCAAACCCGAGAAACATACCTCAATACCGACCTCAGAAAGAAATTACGCAAGTATCATGGCCTCAATGTGGATAACGCCTTCTGGGGCTGGAATGATATCTGGCTTGACCCGGATTTCCTGGAGTGGAATATCGAAGAATACCTGTCGAAAATCACCATTCCAACCTTGGTTATTCAAGGGGAAGATGATGAATATGGCACCATGGAACAGGTGGACCGGATCGAAGCACAAATTGGTGGAAAACTGGAAACCTGTAAAATTCCAGACTGCGGTCACTCGCCCCACAATGCGAAACCAGATGAAACACTCAATGCAATGGTTGGGTTTATTAAAGAGTTTACCTAAGTCTTCTCTGCCAGTCGGTCCAAGCGCAGTCTGTGTCTTGGGTCCGTTAACCTAAAAACAGCCCCGTAGACGGCGGAAACGGCTCCAAGGGCTGTGCCCCCCGCGATAACGAACATAACTAAGATTTGATATTTTACCGCTTCTAAAGGGTCCGCTCCGGCGAGTATTTGCCCGGTCATCATGCCAGGAATGAGGACCAAGCCTGCCGCTGACATGGAATTTATAATAGGCATAAAAGCACTATGAAGAGACTTACGGATGATCGGGCGGGTTGAGATCCAGATTGTCCGTCCTAAACACAACTGGGCTTCGACGGCTGATTTCTCTCGGGTTAACCCCTCTATCAAATTATGTAGCCCTAGGCTAATCCCCGTCATGGTGTTGCCAATAATGATTCCCAGCATAGGCAGGGCAAATCGAGGCGCATACCAGGGGTCTGGTGAGATGGCGGTGAGGGCGGCGGCAGCAACTACCACTGAGGCCATAGACATGCTGATTGTTCCAAGCCCATAAGACCACCACCCCTTAAAGCGTCGTTCTTGCCGAGACATAATTTCCCGCCCGGCAAAGGCTATCATGAAGACTGCCGCAAGGCCTGTCAGAAGGGGCGAGGTGAGGGTGAAGAGGGTTTTAAGCACAAAGCCCATAAGGGTGAGTTGGACCGCAGTTCGAATGGCAGCAACGATCAGTTTTTTTGCGACACCCAATTGTAAATAAAGGGATATTCCCGCATTAACCAAAACCAATAAAGAGAGAAAAGCTAAATCCCAATAGGATAAGGAGAGGTAACTCATAGGGGGCCTTCCGTTGCCTGACCATTGTCCAGGCTAAGAAGCCGTTTTGCCATACGCGTGGCTTGTGACCGATCATGGCTTACCCAAATAACTAGCCCCCCCGCCGCCATAAACTCACGTACTAAGTTTTCAACAGCCGTGGTTGTTTCTGGGTCCAGGGCTGCTGTTGGTTCGTCAAGGAGAAGAACTTTGGGAGTGGTTTCTAAGGCCCGGAGTAGGGCGAGGCGTTGCTTCTCTCCGGTGGAAAGCCGTTGAATTGTCCATTCCCCGGCCTCGTCAGGCATGAGCACTGAAGAGAGTTGTTTTTTGACTTTACCCCAATCAACAAAGTGGTCCTGGACCTTATCGTCCCACCAACCACTCTCCGCCGGGAGGTAGGCAACTTGATTGCGCCACTGATAACCTGTCATCTGGTCGCGGTTATGCCCATTAAGGGTGATCGTACCCTCATTGGGGTCTAGGTCTGCAATGGCGCGGAGGAGAAGGGACTTTCCTGCCCCAGATGGTCCCTGGACAGCCAAGCACTCGCCCCTTGAGAGTTGTAAGGACAGAGGTGACAAACCAGGGCGATGGAGGCCTGTAATTTCCAATGCCCCCAGTTGGTCTGTCATGGCTAAATTGTTCCTAGGAGAAGGCCTTAAACGCAACCATGGTAAAGGTGTCTTTTATGCCGGGAAGTTTTTGAATGTTCTCGGTAACGAAATGACCAATATCGTCATTGTCACCGAGATAGCACTTTACCATCAGGTCATACTTGCCAGAGATGGAGTGGACCTCAGAGACTTGCTCCACTTCCACAGCTTCGTCGGCAACTTCATAAACCTGACCGAGCTCGCACTTAATTTGAACAAAGATGGTTTGCATTGACCGACCTATTCTTGCTTCAACTGTTCAGAAGTTTTCTCTAATCCCGGAGCGACTTCAACAACTTTCGAGCTATCTTCTTTTGAAGCATTTTCAAGGATAGCAGAGGCCGCCGCTGCCGCAGCTTCAACGGATTCTGAGGAAGGTGTTTCTTCAACAGGCTCTTTTTCAGCTTTTGATCCAGAAGAGAACACGGATTGGAGAATAGCTTTCGCCGCTTCTACAGTGCCAAGAGCCCCAGAAGATTTTTTCGTTGCCGGGGCTTTTACCGGGGCTGGAGCTTCCACTGTTTCAGTAACGGATTCAGCTTTAGGCTGTTCGTCAGCTACAGGAGCTTCCGCAGCTTGTTCTGTAGCGGCGGGAGCTTCGGGTGTTTCTGTTTTAGGCGTCGACGCCTCAAGGTCAACAATAGGGACCTCAACGATTCCAGTTGTTTCTGGAACCGCTTCCTCCACGGGTTCCGCTTTTTTACGGCGGGGGGTGGTTTTGCGTGGTTTGCGTTTTGGCTTTTCTTCCGCAGCTTTAGACTCAGGCACGATGATTGCCGCTTGCAAAATAAATGCCGGAGGATTATCGCCAAACCCTTTTACCGAAATATCGGGTTCGTCGTCGTAGTTGTCCCGATAACGTCCGCGTGGACGACGTCTGTTGTCGTTGCGATCATTATTATTGTTCCGGGTGTTGCGATTGTTCCGGGTGTTGCGAGTATTGCGCTCCTCATTAGCAACAGGGGTTGCCTGAGCTTCTGGTGCTGTCTCTTGAGTTGTCTTGTCTTCGCTTGCCGGGGTTGCCGGAACGGCTTTTTGCTCTTCAACAGGTTTTGCCTCGCGCTGATTGCGGCCTCTGGGACCACGGCGGCTATTGCCTCTTGTGTTATCGCGAGGTCCCCGGCTGTTATCACTATTCCCTGATGAGGTGAAAACTTCGTCGTAATCAGGCCCCATAAGTTCTTTGAGGTCTAGCTCTGGAATATCGATCCCGATGAGTTTGTTGATAAAGCCCAAGTATTTGCTGTCGTCCCCTGTTGCAATGGTGAAAGCGTGGCCTTCATTTCCGGCTCTGCCTGTACGACCGATTCGGTGGACGTAATCTTCTGAGTGAGTTGGCACGTCAAAGTTAAAGACATGGCTCATGTTTTTGATGTCAATGCCACGCGCCGCAACATCACTACAGACCAGCATGGTGAATTCACCAGCTTTAAATTGTTCCAAAGTTTCCATACGCGCAGATTGCACCATGTCACCGTGAAGCTGCCCGGCATTAAAGCCGTGGCGCGTCAAAGAGCGGTGGAGGATGCCCACATCTCTTTTGCGGTTACAAAAGATGATGGCATTTTTAACGTTGTCGTTATGGAGTAATTTACGCAAAACAGCGCGCTTGCGCCATTGGGTTTGCCCGCCTTGTCCACGTCCGCTTAAACGGTAGAGTCCTTGAATGATCGTCTTGGAAGCACTCGAAGGAGCGGCAACGGTAATTTCTTTGGGGTTCATTAAGAACACGTCTGCCAACTTACGAATAGCAGGGGGCATCGTGGCCGAGAAGAACAAGGTTTGGCGAATTTTAGGGAGCAGAGAAACGATTTTCTCGACATCCGGGACAAAACCCATGTCCAACATGCGGTCGGCTTCATCAATGACCAATATTTTGGTGTCATTGAGCAGCAAGCCTCCCCGTTCAAACAGGTCGAGTAAGCGACCCGGTGTGGCGATCAGCACGTCAACGCCACGGTCGAGCTTAGCTTTTTGCTCTTCCATGGAAACGCCGCCGATCAGCAGGGCCATGTTGAGTTTGTTATATTTACCGTAAGTGTCGAAGTTCTCAGCAACTTGGGCAGCAAGCTCACGGGTTGGTTCAAGAATCAACGTGCGAGGCATGCGGGCTTTGGCCCGGCCTGAAGCAAGAATATCAATCAGTGGTAAAGTAAAGGAAGCTGTTTTCCCTGTTCCAGTTTGGGCACAGCCCAAAACATCACGTCCCATAAGAACGACGGGGATTGCTTGTTTCTGTATAGGCGTCGGCTCCGTATATCCGGTATCTTCGACGGCTTTGAGGACATCATCTGTGAGTCCTAGCTCGGAAAAGCTCATATGGTTAAGGCTTTAATCCTGTATCTTTGGCGCAGTAGGCGCTCTAAAGTGAAGGTGTGACTCTAAAAAACTTTTTTTAGAGCCGAGTAATTGCGAGACCGGATACTAGACTTTCCCCCGCCCCTGTCAATCTTTCCGTCTAATAAGGGCTTAGAAAAGGGTGTTTTGTTGCTTGGCGCGGCATTTTTGTTCGGTTAGGCTATTTTTCACCTGTTTTTATGTGAGGAATAGTTATGCTGCTTGCTGCCAACCAAAGCTGTCTCATTGTCATCGATATGCAGGAACGACTGATGCCTGCTATACATGAAGGAGACAAAGCTATTGCCAATGCGGTTATCCTCCTTAAAGCAGCCAACCGTTTGAAAATTCCTCAAATTATGACTCGTCAGTACCCAAAAGGTTTAGGAAATACTGTACCTGAGTTGGCCGAACTTTCTCCCGTAGAGTCTGTTTTCGACAAAATGCATTTTGCTTGCACCAAAGAGCCCGGTTTTATGGCTCGGGTGAATGGGTTAGGGCGTGAGAGGATTGTTGTCGTCGGGGCGGAAGCTCATGTTTGTGTCTTGCAAACGGTTTTGGGGCTTCGCAGTGAAGGTAAAGATGTCTACGTTGTTGCCGATAGTGTATCGTCTCGAACCTCCGCCAATAAAGAGGCCGCGTTGCTGAGGATGCGCGATGCTGGTGCGCAACTGGTCACAACTGAAATGGTGGTTTTTGAGTGGCTCGACAAAGCCGGAACCCCTGAATTTAAAGAACTTAGCTCCCTTATCAAATAGGGAAGTCGATCAGAGCGTGCCTGTTTTGACTGACATATCTTGCCCGTCTTTGGTACTTTAAGGGGCGGCAAGATTAACTCACTCCCTTGTCGGCATATGAAGAAAAGGGCGATAAAATTCCAAATGCAAAGCTTGTGGTGATCGAAAATTGCGGGCATATGTCCCCTATGGAACGCCCCGTAGAGGTCAATTTGGATATTCTTGAAGGGCGTGCAAGATAAATTAAGGACAACTGATGTCGAAGATTATTATGCCCTGGAAGGGTATCTCTCCTACAATCGCTGAGGATTCATTTATTGCGCCTAACGCAGCGATTATCGGCGATGTGGTTATTGGCTCCGGGGCCAGCATTTGGTTTGGCTGTACTTTACGGGGTGATGTTCATGAAATTCGAGTTGGTGACAATACCAATATCCAAGATGGAACCGTGCTTCATGTGACGGGCGGAAAGTTCGGCTGCTACGTTGGGTCAAATGTGTTGATCGGTCACTCTGCCTTGATCCACGGCTGCACCATCGAAGACAATGCCTTTATTGGCATGAGTTCGACCGTTCTTGATGGCGCGGTTGTTGAAGGGGGTGCCATGGTGGCTGCCGGAGCTTTGGTTGCACCGGGAAAAGTGGTTCGTAAAGGAGAGCTTTGGGCTGGAAATCCCGCAAAAAAAATGCGCGATCTACGTCCCGAAGAAATAGCTTCCTTCGCTGTCGCCGTTGGTGACTACAAAAACCTGGGCCAGGAATACAACGGCCTTCTCGCTGAATTAGGAATGGCTTAAAATGAGTACTGAACAGATCCTTAAAGACCGTAGCGACTCTAAATGTGAACTCTGTGGTGCCACCGACTCCTTAGGTGTTTACGAAATTCCGCCGTCTTCTGATGGCAGCGCGGACCAGTCTGTGTTGGTTTGTGAAACCTGCCAGGACCAGATTGAAAACCCTGAAAAAGTTAACGTTAACCATTGGCGTTGCCTCAACGACAGCATGTGGAGCCAGGTCCCGGCGGTGCAGGTGATGGCCTGGCGCATGCTTAATCGCTTAAGCACTGAAACATGGGCCCGTGATCAATTGGATATGCTTTATCTTGAAGATGATGTCTTAGCCTGGGCTCAATCTGGGAACACGGTCGAGCCTGACGAAGAGATGGTCAAGCATCTTGACAGCAATGGTGCGGTTCTCGAAGCGGGTGACACGGTAACTTTGATCAAAGACCTAAACGTCAAAGGCGCCAACTTCACCGCCAAACGTGGCACGGCTGTTCGTGGCATTTCTCTTGTCCCTGACAATGCCAAACAAATTGAAGGCCGCATCAGTGGTCAGCAAATTGTCATCTTGACCGAGTTTGTGAAGAAATCTTAGTAAACTTGCTCGCGTCGTTCTTGATGAGGCCAAACGACTTGCGATTCAAGAAGGCGTTGCCGATGCGAATGCCAAACGTGTTATTCCTCATAATCAAGTTAAGGCTTGGTTAGAGAGTTGGGGAACTGATAACGAACTGTTGCCGCATTAACGAGAAATCTTAGCGACCTGATCTAAGATCAAATCGGTGATGAAGGGTTCGCAGCCGGTGGGGCGGGCATACCAGACTTGTTTGTTACCGCTGGCGTAGGGGCCGATGAGGTTTTGGCTATCTTCCAGACTCTCGATATCTTTTAAGTTTTCCAAAATGCCGAGGGCTTCGGGGATATCGTGAGAGGCGTGAAGGCCGCCGGAAATCATGAAGGGTATGGCAACCACTATGGGGTTGGAAATGACGGTTTGCCAATTTGTGGCATAAGGCTCTTGGTCCAGATAGGCTGTTTTTACCTGAGCTAAAGGGGTGTTCTGTCGAATATTTTCGGCAATCTTTTCAGTCTGCTGGGCCGAAGCCGGGTTGGCGGCATTCCCATGCCCAAGCAACAGCAAAGAGGTTTTTCTTGGGTCTAAGCCGGCAACAGATAAAGCATTTTCACAAGCTGCTGACATGGCGTCAGGGAGTAAAGGGTGTGCTCCCACAGGGTCGCAAATGCAGGTGTGCTTATCCCCGGACATACCTTTTAAGCCGAGTTCTTTGGGAAGGATTTCATTGGTTATATGGCCCCGACTGGCAAGCACGGGGACGATAAATGTTTTAGCCGCCGTGATACCGTCGAGTGCTATTGAAAGCCTGGGCTCTTGTTTCCAAAAAGCTGTGCGTACTTCCTTGAAATATCCGGCTTTTTCTATGGCTGTGGCATGGATATTTACAGCTCTAGCCCCCATGGGATGTCGGCTTGATCCATGAGCGGCAAGAACAAGAGTTGCCTCTTTCCATGCCGGGGGCGGGTTGTTTTTCCAGGAGAAGGAAGAAGGGTCGGTTAAAATGACTTAGGCTCCTAAGAAACTCTTGTTGCGCTGATCCCAAAGAGTTTTGGCTTTTGCCTCGGCTTCGTCAATAGAAGATGCTTTGCCCATGAGTTTTAAAACAACCGCCGTGGTGCCGATTACAGCAGCCTCGCCATAAATTTCGGTACTTTCTCCGCGCCACAAAGTTGTCAGCCTGGAAGTATCCATAACTTCATCATGGGCCGCATCAGCCCCATCCATCATAGGCGGCCATTCTTCATCAGTCATTTCGCCATTATGCAAAGATTGGATCATCACGGACTTATGGGGACGACGTTCAGCTTCACCACCTTCGCCTTTAAAAACGGCAAGGTGCGGTTGTCCGGTCATGTCTGCGCCGACGCGATGGACATCTTTGTAATTGGGGTGAAAAATCCCCTGAATTTCGTGTGTCGCCCCAAAGGGGTTGAGCATACGGGCGAAGGTATTAATCGGAGACCGCAAGCCAAGAATAGCCTTAAGGTCCATCAGTTCAGACAGGCGAGGGCTAAGCTGCTCTAAAGCCATAAAGGCAAAGTTATCTTTTGCTAAATAGGAAGCCGCATCAGCAATACTTTTTGCGGGCAGAATTCCAAACCCTTCGAGAATCTGTTTGGCGTAAACCCGTCCATCTGTATGACCATCTGCCCCATGCATGAAGACCCGTGTGCCATTTTGAGAAAGCAAAAGGGCTGAAAGGATATACCAAGGAAGTTGTCGCTTTTTCCCGGCATAAGTCGGCCAATCTAAATCTACTTGTGGGGCATTATCTGGCAGGATAAAGGTTTTGCGAACGGCATCCAGAAAGCCAGCAGCTTCTTCGGGTTCTTCGGTTCTTACCCGCAATAAACAAAGGAACGCCCCGAGTTGAACGGGCTCTACATTGCCTTCCATGATAAGGTCGAAAGCCTCAGCGGTTTCTTCTCGGGTGAGAGGACGTGAGAGGCGGGGGCCCTTACCGATGATACGAATAAATTGAGCAAAAGGGTGTTCTGTTGACATGCCGTTGAAGTCCTTATTGGAAATATTACAATGGTTCTAAATCAAGCCAATGGGCATTTCAAAGACCCAATTCTATTTGAGGTGAATTACTTGAAGCCACGCTTTGCGAGAGCAGCAAAGCAATCATCGATATGTTGGTCGATTTCTAGGGCTAATGCCAGAGCTTCCCCCCCCTTATCCGTGCGGCAGAGGGCTACAATATTACGGGCAAAGTTAGAGACACCTATAACTCCCATATTTCCCGCAGCCCCTTGTAAACTATGGCACTCCTTTTCTAAAAGAGGAATGTCATTGGCTTCAACAGCCCGTTTAATCTCTCTTTGCCTGAGCTGCGAATCTTCAACAAATGATGTCATCAAATCTGAAAGAACGGTATTGCCTAGTGCTTGTCTTAATTCATCCAAAGTTTGATTGTTAATTTGAGCCCCAACGGGAATATCTGCTTTTTTTGTTAAGCGAGGTGGTTCAGCCGATGCGGAGTTTGGACCGCTGGAAGTCCATTGCTTCAGGATGCTATCCAGGGTTTCGCGCTTTATGGGCTTGGCAAGGCAATCGGTTGCCCCTTGCTCTTTGAATTTTTTAAAATCTTCAGGAGAAGCATGTCCTGTGACAGCAATGATAACAATGTCTTTTTCGTTCCCTTGGAGGGCGCGAATTGATTTGGTTGCTTCGATGCCATCCATTCTAGGCATCTCAACATCCATAAGGACGGCTGCATAAGCTTTGTTTTGGACAGCATTGAGAGCTTCTAGACCGTCAGCAACGGTTTCTGAATCGTAGCCTATTGAACTCAAAAGACCCTGGGCGACCTTGCGATTGATGTCGTTGTCATCAGCAACAAGAATGAGCTTTTCTGATGATAGCGGCATTTCTTTTGAGGTTGGGACCGCTTTTGGTTTTTGAGCGGCTTCTTCGGGAACCGTGAAGGGAATCGTTACCCAGAATGAGCTTCCTTTGCCAAGTTCACTTGTAAATCCAATTTCACCTTTGAGAAGCTCAACAAGCTTTTGGCACAAAGTAAGGCCTATTCCCATGCCGCCATACTGCCGAGACACGGATGAATCCCCTTGGGTGAAAGCGGAAAATAGGTTGTTGGCTATTTCCGGCTTAATCCCAATGCCCGTATCAGTGACTTCAAGTTTTAAGGTAATAAGGTTCCGTGTTCTGAGCATCTGAGAAATACGGATATCTACATGACCTTTCTCGGTAAATTTAAGGGCATTACTGAGTAGGTTTTTCAGAATTTTACGAAAACTTTCGCTATCACCAATGAATGTACTAGGGAGTTGTGGGTCAATGTTATAGTTAAGAGGGAGGTTCTTTTGCGTTGCACGATCTCGCAGGAAAAGAAGTGTAGCCTCAATGACATCGGTAAGTTCGAATTTTTCTGACTGAACCTTCACTTTGCCGAATTCTAAATCAGAAAAAGTAAGAATTTCATTGATCTCAATCTGAAGAGCCAGAGCTGATTCCTGGATGGATTTGGCAAAGTTTTTCTGAGATTGGTCTAATTCACTTTGCAAGAGGAGCTCGGTCATACCAATCACCCCGTTCATTGGGGTGCGCAACTCGTGGCTAACAGCAGACATAAACTCAGATTTAGCTTGGTTTGCATGCTCGGCTATTTGTAAAGCTTTCGTCAGCTCCGCTTCTTTGTTTTTAATTTCAGAAATGTCACGAATGGAAAGGGTGAAGCCGATTTCCCCGATAGAGTCACAGCGAATCTCAACGACTTGCCCGTTTGGGCGAAAATGATCTAACTGAACGGGATAATCTATCGCAGAACGAATTGAAGTGAGAAGTTTTTCTGAATAATCGTCTGTGTCAAACTCACCTGCTTGGCCGAGATAAGTAAGCTGCTCATTTAAGGAAACACCAGGTTCGACTAACTCTGAGGGGAGGTTCAGGCTTTCCTGAAGTGCTTTGTTGCAGAGTATAAGGTTTTCATTTTGATCGAAAAGGGCGAAGCCGGGGTTAAGGGCATTGAAGGCAGTTTTGAGAGTTTGAGAGTTGATTTCGTTTTCTAAAGCAGTCGAAAGTTGCTTGGAGTGGTTGCTGAAAAGGCTGTCAATAGCCTCCATTATTTCCATAATGGTTTCAGTCGCAGGACCAGAGCTGCCTTCGATAAGTTTCGAAAGCCCTTCAAAAATAACGAGTTTGGAGGTATCGAGCTCCTCTGCGATTTCTTTTAGAGTCTTAGTACTCACTAATTTTTCCCACTATCGTCACCCCTACCCATCCCGCTAGGGATAAAGTTATGTAACATCTTGTACCATAACAGTAATTGGAAATATACATTCTAAAAATATAGAAAAGGTTACCTGCTTGAGCGATGGTTCCTTGACCAACCTCATATTTCCTCCTAAAGGCGAGTGATAGTTTGCCCAGCCTTATTAAAAACGAGTGTTTTGTTAGAATGTCTGCAAGTTCCGCTTTAAATGTGATGCAACGCCGACACAACATAATAGCCTTATGGCTTTTGTTGGTTTGCCTAATGGTCTTTGCCATGATTGTCCTCGGAGGTGTGACTCGGTTGACCCAGTCTGGGTTGTCTATGGTCAATTGGCATCCGGTCACGGGGTGGTTCCCTCCTTTAAATGAAGCCGATTGGCAATCAGAATTTGCAAATTATCAACAATACCCTGAATTCCATAAAAAGAATTTTGATATGGATTTGCAAGGGTTCAAGTCAATTTTTTGGTTTGAATTCCTTCACCGTTTGTGGGGTCGAACAATTGGGATCGCCTATTTTGTCCCGATGGTTTTTTTCTTCACGATGGGATGGGTTCAGGGTGGTTTAAGGTTAAAGCTTGTGATTGGATTCGTCCTTGGGGGACTTCAGGGCGTTTTGGGTTGGTACATGGTAAAGAGTGGGTTGGTTGATAATCCTGATGTTAGCCAATATCGGCTAACGGCTCACTTGGGAGCGGCCTTGATAATTATAAGCTATCTCCTTTGGTTGGCACTTGGTCTTTTGCATCCCAAACGAAATCAACCTAAAAAATCTTTTGGAAAATTATCAAGGCATGCGTTTTTTGCCACTTCGTGGGCTTTTATTACCCTTTTGTCAGGTGGTTTTGTCGCTGGGTTGGATGCGGGGTTAACCTATAACACTTTCCCTTTGATGGATGGGCAGTTGGTTCCCGATGGGCTCTTTCAAATGGAGCCAGTATTTATTAATTTTTTTGAAAATATAACAACAGTACAATTTGATCACCGTCTGCTTGCCGAGTCCTTGTTTGTTATCATTGTTTATCTTTGGTGGCGGGCGAGGGAGCTGGATATTCCTCAGCGGGGACGGTTGGCACTTAATTTACTTTTTGCCATGATTTGGATTCAGGTTGGGTTAGGTATTACCACCCTGCTGTTGGTGGTTCCGGTTTCTATCGCCGCCATTCACCAGGCTGGGGCAGTGATTGTCCTCAGTTTGGCTATTTGGGTTACTCATGAAGCCAAGAACGCCAACTCCTAATAATTAAAGATGTTTGGAAATAAGGTTTAACTATGGATTTATTTTATTTTACCGCTGCAGGAATCGTCTCCTGGGTTGTTGCTGATGCCCTGTTAGACCGAATCGAAACCATGAGGGGGAAGCGTTTTACCCATCGAAGCGTCATTTTCTTCGGATTGATCCTGGTAACACTGCTTATTGTCTTCGAAGGAAGTAAATACATCCTTGGGGCAAAAACCTAAGCGTTTACTTTATTAAGTTGATTTAACTCAAGGGTATGAAATTAAACCAATTTTACCTGAGAGGTTACCCGAAAAAATAAGTGAAACTTTGGTTCGATGATGGCTAATTCTTGACGAAGGTTAAGGCTATTTTTGGACCAAAATGGTCTTTTGTGTTAAATCACGCAGTCGAATGCGTCTTTTTTCGTGGAAATATGGCGAAAAAAAGGCCATGGTGTGCGAGGATTGAATTAATCCGGCGGTAGGATTGTTGAGGGACCATTTTGCGGTTGCGCCCTAGGGGGGGCAATTTCCGCGCAACCCGAAGCATAATTTCCGCTTTAGTTTTTTTTGTTGGTGAGTCTCCCCCGTGAGATGAGCCAATTCATTTTGGGATTTGAGGGAGGTTCTTTATGACCGAACCCAATAACACTGAGGACGGCCCTGTTCCGTTCATGCAACAGCTTTTGGATAATCCATTTTTGCTGCTGTTCGTAGGCGTCGCATTACCGTCGGTTCTTTACACAATCTGGGGAATCGTGGACGTAATGTCGATTCCTGTTGGTCAATAAGGGATAGGAGATCGCACTATGGCTATTTTCCCCCCACCACAAAAAATTTGGTGGAATGAGCCGGTAGAGAGAACTGAAGCTCTCTGGATCGGTATCGCCCTTATTTGGGCGATGATCTTGTTCTTCATGATGCCTTATTGGCACATTGTTGGGCAACAAAACCTTTCAAATGAAGCTTACAAGGTTAGCCCTGAAGCTTTTGTTGAAAAAGTTGATGCTTATGTTGCTGCGAATACTATTCGCGAAGAAGGTGACACTGGCATTCCTGTTGTAAAAGCAACTGACAGCGGCGACGTTTATATGCTTGGTCGTCTATGGGAATGGTTCCCGATTCTTGAGCTTGAAAAAGGCAAAAGCTATCGTTTCCATCTTTCCTCTGCTGACTGGCTGCATGGTTGGTCACTTCAGCCTACCAACATCAATATTCAGGTTCACCCTGGCTATGAGATGATCTTTAACGTAACGCCAACCGAAACCGGTGAATTCGGCGTTGTTTGTAATGAATTTTGTGGAGTTGGTCACCATACCATGCTCGGCAAAATTTATGTGAAATAAGGGGGCATTAACAATGGCTGCGACTCACGAATATCGCACATGTCCTGACACTGGATTCAAAATTGATCTTAATGCTGATAAGCTGATCAAATGGAATGCCGTGTCAGCTGTAGTGTTCTTGCTCGTTGGTGGTCTTTTTGGCCTCCTGGTAGCTCTAACACGCTGGCCTACAGTACACTTACTGGACGCTGAACTTTTCTATCTGGCTCTGACTGCACACGGTGTGGACATCCTTTTGGTATGGCTGATCTTCTTTGAAATGGCCCTGCTTTACTTCTGCTCTAGCGTTCTCCTGCAATGCCGTGTAGCCACACCAAAACTCGGTTGGCTTGCTTACTGGCTGATGCTTGGTGGTGCTGTAATGGGTAACGTTGCCGTTCTGATGGGCGAATCCAGCGTTATGTTCACCTCTTACGTGCCGATGAAGGCTTCTCCCTTGTTCTACTTGGGTCTGATCCTTTTCGCCGTTGGTGCACTTATCGTTTGTTTCATCTTCTTCGGCACTTTGGTTATTGCTAAGAAAGAAAAAACCTTCGAGGGTTCAATTCCTCTGGTGACCTATGGTGCCATGGTTGCAGCTATTATCGCTGTTTACACCATCGTATCTGGTGCTGTGATCCTGATCCCGACCCTTGCTTGGTCATTAGGTTTTATTCCTTACATTGATACCCTGCTCTATAAGGTTATCTGGTGGGGACTTGGTCACTCTTCTCAACAGGTTAATGTTTCCGCTCAAATCTCTTGCTGGTACGCTGTTGCCGCAGTCGTTTTTGGTGCGAAGCCAATTTCCGAGAAGGTTTGCCGTACGGCCTTCCTCATGTACATCTTGTTCCTGCAGTTAGCTTCTGCTCACCACCTTCTGGTGGATCCAGGCCTGACTTCAGAATACAAGATCTTCAACACCTCTTACGCTTTCTACCTCGCTGTATTCGGTTCCATGATGCATGGTTTGACCGTTCCTGGCGCGATGGAATTGGCGCAGCGCCGCAAGGGCTACACCAAAGGGCTGTTTGAGTGGCTGAGGAAAGCTCCTTGGGGTAATCCTGCATTCTCAGGTACTTTCCTGTCGATCGTTATCTTTGGCTTCCTCGGTGGTATCACCGGCGTTGTTATGGGTACCGAGCAGTTGAACCTGATCATGCACAACACCATCTATGTACCGGGTCACTTCCACGCTACGACAGCTGGTGGTACCACATTGGCATTCATGGCTCTGTCTTACTGGTTGGTTCCAACCTTATGGCAACGTGAGCTTTGGGCACCGGGTCTGGCTAAACTTCAGCCTTACCTGTTCGGTATCGGTGTTTCCGGTATTGCTCTGTTCCAAATGGGTGCTGGTACCTTGGGTGTTTCCCGTCGTCACTGGGATATGACCTTTGCTGATGCTGCTTTGACCTATGACTATCCAGCTGCGGCTCACCTTATGATGGCTCTTAATGGCGTGTTCGCTATTATCGCTGCTATCGGTGGTGGTCTCTTCTGTATCCAAATGGTCCTTACCATTCTTGGTAAGAAAAAACCAGCTCCTGCAGAAGCTCCTGCTGCACCAGCTGCCGAAGCTCTGACTGGTCACGGTCATGGCGCAGGTCTTGCTGTACCAGGAACCTTTGTTTTGGCTCTGATCTTCTTGACCACTTTCGTTCTCTACTATTTCGTGAACTGGAAGTATCTGTCAGAAGTCTGGATCCTCAGCTAAAGGCTGCGGTGAAGGTAATCTGTTAAAACGATTGCCGAGTTAACTTTTTAGGGGGGGCGCCTTTCCGGTCACGGAAGGGCGCCCTTCTTTTTTTCTATAAGGGAAAATTTATTCCACGTGGGTTTGTTTTAGTTGACCTAGAACAATCCAAAGTGAGATTTGAAAACCTAAGATGCTGAGCATGTTGATATCAAAAATGACCAAAACTTTGTTGAGTTTTTTTACGGCTCTTTTCGCCCTTGTGGTAATGATGGGGAACCTGTCTTTAGCGGCTCCAAGTGCTGTTATTGATGCTTGGCCTCCTAACGCCAAAGATATGGATCAAAAGGCCGCGTTTAAATATAGCCAAAGCGCGCTGAAGCACGTGATCAGAGACGCAAAATTTACGGATCAAAATGGCAACCCGGTTTCATTGGCTGATTTCAGGGGGAAACCCTTGGTCGTAAGCTTTATCTATACAAGCTGTGTTTCCGTTTGTGTCACCATTACTGATAGCCTGTTACATTCTCTAGATGTGGCGAACGAAACCTTTGGTGAAGATCAATTTAATATTCTAACCATTGGCTTTGATACCAGTTTTGACACGCCTGAAAGTATGAAAAAGTTTGCCGAAAGGCAGGATGCGGGAGCAAAAAACTGGATGTTTTTGAGCGGTGATATCCTCAATGTTTCCCAGCTTTCCGATGACTTGGGGTTCTTCTTCTATCGGACCCCAGAGGGGTTTGACCACCTGGCTCAAGTTACCGTGATTAATAAAGTTGGTAAGGTTTATAAACAGGTTTACGGTGAATCCTTTGATACGCCTCACCTTATTGAGCCCCTCAAGGATATTATTTATCATACGGAAAAGTCGATTTTTACGGCCGAAGGGCTCTACAAGAAACTGCAGTTCTACTGCACTGTGTATGACCCGGAGACCGATAGATATAAGTTTGACTATTCCTATTTTATCAGCTTATTTGCGGGAGTTACCGTGATGATAGTTCCTGCTTGGGTGCTGTTCAGAACCGTGCGAAGAACTCGAAGTGAGCGGAACGCACGAAAAGCAAAATTAGTTTGACGATGGTCAAGGCGTCAAAGCCGCTCTAAACATATAGAACTGCTAATATTCAATACGAGTTTAAGGCCATTGGTCTTATTGAAAATAATTCGAAAGGTTTCGTAAATTGTTGGATGCATTTAAGACTGCACTCAGGGTGCCATTCCTCTATTTCGAAGGACTTCTGGATGCTATTTTTGGGCAGCGGTTTAATCCGGTGTACCATCTTGGCGCACTCTGCTGGTTTTTCTATTGGATCGTTGCAATTACGGGTCTTTACCTGTTCATGGTTTTTGATACAGGCGTACATGTCGTATACGAATCAATTGAATGGTTAACCAATGAGCAGTGGTGGTTTGGCGGCATCGCCCGGAGCCTCCACCGTTATGCTTCTGATGGTATGGTTTTTGCCATGCTTATTCATATGCTGCGGGAATTTGCCTTAGATCGTTATCATGGTGTGCGGTGGTTTGCATGGTTTACAGGCGTGCCGCTGATCTGGCTTCTTTTGACTTCAGGGATTACAGGCTATTGGTTGGTCTGGGATGAATTAGCCCAGTACATGGCTGTCGCCTCTTTTGAATGGCTTGATTGGCTTTCAATCTTTAGTGAACCTATTGCCAACAACTTCTTGCGTGAAGGCAGCCTTGGGGATCGTTTCTTCACCTTGCTGATCTTCATCCACATTTTTGTGCCGCTATTTATGTTGTTTATCATGTGGATTCATCTGCTGCGTATGGCGCGAGCTGAAATCAATCCACCGAAAGCGATTGCCTTGGGGGCCTTTGCTCTATTGCTTGTCCTCTCTTTGGTCTATCCAGCAACAAGCCACCCGCCTGCTGACCTGAGTAAAATTCCGGTCGTTCTTAATCTCGATTGGTGGTTCTTGTTCGGCTATCCCTTCTTGGATATGACAGGACCAGGAACTCTATGGGCTGTCGCGGTTATTGGCTCTATAATTATTGCTGTACTGCCTTTTGTTATTCCTCATCGTATACCGACCCCAGCAGTCGTTAACCTTGATAATTGTAATGGCTGTGGACGTTGTTTTGAGGACTGTCCCTTTGGTGCAGTAACAATTCAACCCCGGACGGATGGTCATCCTAAGTATGAATTTGAGGCTATTGTTAAGGATAGCTTCTGTACCGCATGTGGAACTTGTTCGGGGGCCTGTCCATCCTCAAGCCCTTATCGTCGTGGCGAAGAACTGGTCACGGGTATTGATCTTCCAGACGTCCCGCTGACGGCTATTCGGGCAAGGCTTAATGCTGAGGCTAAGCGCTTAAAAGGCGATGTTAAGATTGTTGTCTTTGGATGTGAATTCGGAGGGGCTTTGAAGGAACTCGAAAGCGATGTGGTCGGAACGGTGCAAATGTCTTGTATAGCCCAGGTTCCTCCCGCATTTATTGAATATGCTTTGTCTCGTGCTGGGTTCGACGGTCTCGTCCTTTCAGCTTGTCGCCCAGGGGATTGTTATCACCGATTGGGTGTCCATTGGACTGAAGAACGTTTGACTGGTTATCGGGACCCCTACCTTCGTCCAAAAATTTCTCGTGACGCCATCCGTGTTACCTGGGCGCGTCCAACCGAAATGGGGAAAATTAAACGTGAACTTGGTGAGTTTGTTGAGACTGTTACCAACAGAAAGACGGCTCCTGTAATTGATTCTGCTGAAGTTACCGATGCTAACGAAACGACAACAGGCGAGTAGGGAAAAGAGATGAAAACGAACATTGTTCCAGATAAATATTTCCCAGAAGGTATTGCCGAAAAAGTAACGCCTGCGGTGTTGGTTCGTCGCATAATAGGCTTGTCAGCTTTTGCTCTTCTGACCATGTTTATTATTGGATACTTTTCAGCGTCTCCGGCTTATCATCACTTGGCTGAAAACGAAGCCGTTATTAAAGTTAGTATTACCCATAACGGGAAACGCCTTCAGGCATGTGTGAAAAAGACACGGGCCGAGTTGGCAAAATTGCCTCCAAATATGCGGGCAAAGATGACTTGCGGACGTGAAAGAACACCTGTTCTATTGGTTGTGGCTATTGATGGGAAAGAAATTTATCGTCATGTTTCAAAGCCTAACGGTCTTTCCAGTGATGGAGCTTCTATTTTTTATCAAAAACTGATTGTTCCTACGGGGACTCACGAAGTAAGTGTCTTGATGCGTGACAGCGTGCGCGATGAAGGTTTTGATTTTGAATATAGAGATAAGGTTGATTTGACCAGTGGTCGCAACTTTGTTGTGACCTTTGATGAGCAAAATCGCAAATTTAAAATCTATTGATAAAAGGTTCTTGAGAGGGCTGGATTACTTGACTTTTGTCAAGTATAACGAATAGGTGTCGGCATTCGGCACCTATTCTTCTTATTTTAAACTGTGAGCCACGTGACAGAAACCAGTTCCCAATTTTTACCGGATAACGCTCTTGGAGCTTTAAAAGCGACAGCTCTTTTTAAGCGGTTGCCGAAGGATCAAATCGCTACTCTTTTTAGCGGTGGGGCTGTTGAAGAAATGTCTCTTAATGAGGTCCTCTTTAAACAAGACGAAGATGCTGATCGCTTTTATTTAATTCTGAGTGGTCGCGTCGAATTGTTTGTTGAGTCGGCGAAACACAAAGAAAGCATTATCGATATTATTGGTCCGGGTGAATATTTTGGAATTGCGTCTATCTTTGAAAAAGGGGCTTTCCAAAACGGCGCTAAAGTCGTTGAAGACGCAACTTTCGTGGTCATGCCAGCGATTCCTTTCCTTGAGCACTTAGAGGGCAACTTCCCCCTTATTAAAGATATGATGGCCAGCATGTCTTTTCATCTTCGCTCCCTGGTCCGTCAGGTGAGTGAGCTAAAGCTCAAAACAACGGGGCAACGGTTGGGGAGTTTTCTTCTTGGGCTTACCGATGTTGAAACCGGCAAGGCTCAGGTAAAACTTCCCTATGACAAAAAATTACTGGCGAATCGTTTAGGGATGAAACCTGAAAGCCTCTCAAGAGCTTTAGGGAAATTAAGAGATGTGGGAGTTGTTGGGGACCATGACTCATTGATTTTAGAAGATGTGGAAACTTTAAGAATATTTTGTCAGGATTCTGACTTGATGCAGTCATCATAATGCGAACCTGCGTTGGGGATTTAAAGGAAATAGGGATTTGAAGTCAGTATCACGGTTATTAAGCGATGAAGACCTCGAACTGGTCTGTAAAGCACCAACCTTTATTGAACTCCCAGAAGAAGACGTTGAGCGATTGATGTCCAGTGCTTCAGCCCGGAGCATGCCCCGTCATACCTTATTGTTTAGTCAAGGCGACCCTGCTGATCGATTCTATGTGGTCCTTGGGGGGAAAGTTAAACTTTTCACTGCCATGGAAAGTGGTGATGAGGGGGTCGTCGAAATAGTTGAACCCATCCACACTTTTGCCGAAGCGGCGATGTTTGCTTCTGGCAAATTTCCTGTAAATGCTGAAGTTGTCGAAAACTCAGTATTGGTCCAGGTAAGTGCCGAGCCTTTTTTTAGAGAGCTTTCGCAAAACACAGCCTTGGCTTTTAAAATCATGGCGGCAATGTCACGTCGTCATCGTCGCCTGCTTAGGCAAATCTCCGACCTTAAATTAAAGTCCCCAGGTCAACGCTTAGGGTCGTTCTTGCTCTCTTTGACGGAGAAGCTAGAGGGAAAGGCTCATGTCAAACTTCCCTTCGATAAAACCCTTATTGCCAGCCATGTGGGCATGAAACCAGAAAGCCTTTCTCGGGCTATGGCGCGCCTTAGAGATATTGGTGTGATATGTGAGAGGCGCGATGTCGAGATTAATGATATCAACGCCCTCAGGGTCTTCTGCGGCGAAGAGTAGTTACTTCGTAACGGTAACTTCCCCTGTCATCCCTTCCTGATCCCAATGGGGGCCGCAGAGGTAAGGGTAATTACCCTCATCCTCAAATTTGATTTCAAAGGCCTCATCAGGGAAAAACCTTTCTGATTCGGGCATTTTGGCCTCTTTTGGCCAAACACTATGGCTGGTCCGCTTATCAACATTTACCCACCGAACGGTCATTCCTGGCTTGATGGTAATTTTCATCGGGCAGAAATTATATTTGTAAGTTGTCACCACGACCGTGTTCGCAGGTAACTTCTCACTGCCAAATAATTCCTGATAGCGTGCGTCGGCTTTTTTACAGATTGCTGCGCGCTCAGCATCTGTGCTTCCTGCTTGTGCTGAGGCAGGAAAGGTAAAGGCTGAAATTATGGCTAATGTGAGAAGTGCTTTCTGAAACATCCTTTTTCCCCGGCTTTAGGTTCAGTCTTATAAGATGATATAGCCCGTTAGTACCGAATGCCAAGAGGGATGTTTTGTTGTCAAAAAAAAGATGGCGGGGATAAATTCACCCCCGCCATCTTTCCTGGTCTAATACTCAAGTCACATAAATTAGGTTGTGACTTAAGAAGATTAGTTTTTGATTGCGTTTATTTCAGCGTCACCATTATCGATGCCGAGCTTGTATTCCAGTGATACGTGGTGGAAACGAGCTGTTGTGTAGTCATCGTGAATGGCAAAACCAACGGTGTAGAGTTTACCAGGTTCAAGAGAAACCAAACCGTTGGCAGCCTTTAAAGGCCGTTTCATGGTTACGGTCCAAACGCCATCGGCGAGGGTGCCCGTATATTCTACCGATTGCCCCCCCGTCATATCACGTTTGTCGAGAACAACACCTGATTCAGAAACGCCACCATTCCCACTGAGGAAGCGGGTGAGGTCCATGAACTGGCCGGCGCTTTTCAGGCCATCAATATCGCCTTGTGGTTTGGCTTTGTCCCAGGCACCGCGTGGTTTGCCATCGTTGCCGTTGACTTCCCATTCGGTTTTGGTTTCCAGCAAATATTTAGTAACACCTGCTTTTGCCGCGTCCTGGTCTTTAGGGTGGTCAGGCATGTAGCGTGAGTCATGGTGACAGGTTGCCCAACAGCCAGCATGTGTGGCTTTTTCAACCTTGTCATCATCAATCATCATGGCGAACTTGATTTGGTTCGCAGGGTCCATTTTACCGCCGTCGACGAAAGGTACAGGGGCGTGGGCTACGTCAGGCCACTGGAACTGCATGTGAAGGTTTTCACCATCATTAACAGCTTTAACGCTGACTTTAATATGGCCGCGTTTGCCAGGAATTGGGGTCGGCTCGGCTTTTTCACCAGAGACGATCTTGGCACCCATTTGCTCTTGTTCACCTTCGTGACATTCGGTGCAGCGATCATCTAATTTCTTGATCGCACGCGCCCCACCATGATCAGAGCCTTTGTAGACCCACTCAAGGGAAGCCTGCCCAGGGTATAAGAAAGTGATTTCCTTTGCAGTTGCTTTGCTAAAGTCGATGCTTCCACCACCACTAGAAGAAGCGGCGGCAGGCGTGGCAGCATCAGCAGCAGGAGCGGCAGAAACCGTCCCCCCCGCTGGGGCAGCAATGGTTGCGGCATTTACATCAGCTTCCGCATTGTCGATGCCAACCTTGTATTCCAAGGAAACATGGTGGAACCGAGCATTGGTGAAGTCATCGTGAATGGCAAAGCCCATGGTGTAGAGCTTGTCTTTCTCGAAGGATACAAAACCATCTGAGGCTTTCAGCGGACGGGTTAAGAAAGCAACCCATTTTCCATCAACCAAATTGGCTGTGATAGTAGATTTAGCACCACCTTCCATAACGCGTTTGTCGAGGACATAACCCGTTTCGGTTTTCTTGTCGCCGCTTTTGTAGCGAACCAAGTCAAGGAAGACGCCGTCTTTCTTGTAGCCATCGATTTCAGCTTGAGGACGAGCTTTGTCCCAGGCTCCGCGAGGAACGCCATCGTTGCCGTTGACCTCCCACTCGGTTTTAGTTTCCAGCAAATATTTTGTGATACCCGCTTTAGCCGCATCCTGGTCTTTAGGGTGATCAGGCATGTAGCGTGAATCGTGGTGACAGGTTGCCCAGCACCCGGCATGGTCAGCTTTTTCAACTTTGCCATCGTCAAACATGACAGCAAGTTTGATTTGGTTGGCTGGATCCATTTTCCCGCCGTCAACAAAAGGAACAGGGGTGTGGCCTGCATCGTCCCATTCAAAGCGCATGTAAAGGTTTGTGCCGTCATTGGCAGCCTTTACGTTTGCTTTAATGTGACCTCGTTTGCCTGGGATGGGAGTCGGTTCGGCTTTCTCACCAGAAACGATCTTGGCACCCATTTGCTCTTGTTCACCTTCGTGGCACTCGGTGCAACGATCGTCTAGTTTTTTGATCGCGCGTGCGCCACCATGGTCGGAGCCTTTATAGACCCACTCAAGGGAAGCTATGCCAGGGTAGAGGAGAGTAATGTCCTTCCCTTCTACACCGTCCCAAGCAATCGCTTCGGCACTTCCACCACCTGAGGCAGCGGCGGCTTTTGGTGCCGGAGCTGCTGCGGCAGCTTTTTTAGCTTCTTCAGCTTTTTGGGCATCAGCAGCGGCCTTGAGTTCACCTTTGGTTGGTTTCTTTTCTTTTGGTGGCAAGTGACGATCATCGCCTGCTTTACCATCATAAGCGTCTTCACCTTCGCGAAGCAGGCCGCTAACATCTCTGTGAGCGATGCCTTTATGACAATCGATGCAGGTCATGTTGTCGGCTTGTGCCAATTGGTGATTTTTCCAAGCACGTTTTTTCTGTTTGTCTTGCTTCATGCTATCCCAGGAGTGACAGTTACGACATTCTCTGGAATCAGTTTCCTTCATCGCCTTCCAAACATTTTTGGCGAGCTGGAAACGCTTCGCTTCAAATTTTTCAGGCGTATCAATTGTTCCAAGAACCTTATGAAGAACCTCGTTCGAGGCTTGGATCTTCCGGATCATTTTATAGATCCAAGGCTTAGGGACGTGACAGTCTGAACAGGTTGCACGAACACCAGTTCGGTTCTGGAAGTGAACCGTTTCTTTGTATTCCTGATAGACGTTGTCTTCCATTTCATGACATGAAATACAGAAAGGCAATGTCTGGGTAGCTTCCATAACCGTATTGAAAGCACCCCAAAAAACGATACCGACAACAAAAAATACTGCTGCGGCGAATAATGATGCCCCTAAAGGGCGCCAGGAAAGGATACGTGTAATCATATCACCAATGGCCATTTTTTACTTCCCCCCGGAAGGTTTTGACGGACTGAACTAATAATAACAAAACAAATGAATTGTAACTTAAAAATATTTGAGAAAAAGGCGGGTATGAAGTTTTCCATACCCGCCTGATCCTTATTTTATGTGACGCTTACTTAGGTTACGTGGTGTACCCGGTTGTAAACGTTGAACTTACCAGTAGGTGTTTCGAGGTTTTTGATGCGTTTGATCTCTTTAAGAGTTTTCACATCATAGACAACGATTTCACCATTGAGCCAATCTTTCTTGCCGCCACGAGCCCAGATAGAGAACCAGATTTCGGTTCCATCTTTGTTAAACTCTTGGTGAACAGCAACAGATTTCTCACGTTCGGTGAGTCTCAGAGTCTTAACAACTTTACCGGTTTTCTTATCGATAACTTTCATAGACTGCTGAATTTCTGGCTCAGGGTGTTTGGTTTGATCAGCAAACACATATGGGCTGTTTGGGTGTGTCCGGATGAACAAGCCTGCACCATCTGTAGCGATTTTTTTACAGATTTTCCAAGCGTTATCAGGATGACCTTTAGGATCGTTACCCCATGTGGTGACTTTACCTTCGCCGAGGTGAGTCGTACCAGCAACAGGACCACAATCAGGATCTACCCAGTTAGCACCTGGTCCTGGGTGAGGTTTCTTGCCCGTTTCGATAGAAGCAACAAACTTACGGTTGGTTGCGTCCATAACTTCGATACGGTTAGAAGCGTTCGCAGCAATTTGGAAGTACTGCTGTGTTGGGTCAAAGAAGCCATCGTGAAGGAACTTGTGGCTGTCGATTTGTTCGATACGCAGGTTAGCGATATCGGAGTAATCAACCTGCCAAAGTTGGCCGAGTTCTTTAACGGCAACGATCCAGGAAGGAGCTGTTGGTGTGTTGTAGATAGCTGCAACACGAGCTTCGTTTACATATTCGCCATCAACGTTAACACCGCGGGTGGAGATAACTTTAAGAGGCTCCATGGTGATTGCGTCAAGGATAACGAAGTGAGGAGGCCAGTAGCCGCCACCGATTACGTATTTGTCTTTCCATTTACCATAATGGGAAACGGCAACATCACGTGCATCGTATGCAACTTGCGTCGAGGCGACAACTTTTGGAGGGTTCATGAATAAGTCGATTTTAGACAAAAGACCATCACGACCAATTGCATACCAGAAACGACCATCGGATGATTCTTTCATCACGTGGATAGCGTAACCAGTGTCGACTTTAGCAACAACTTTCTTGGTGTCGCCATCGATGATGCCAACTTTACCAGCGTCACGCAGAATGACCAGGAAGAAGTTTTCCCAGTTAAGACCGTGCATAGGCTTGGTTGGATACTCAGAAGGATCAACAAAAACCTGACGAGTTTTTTTCATGTCGTCAATAGACATTTCGCGAGGTTGAGGAGGTGTCATTTGGATGTAGGTGGCCAAATCTTTGATTTGTTGCTTAGAGAATATATCATCAAAGTTGTTCATGCCGCCTTCGGTGCCGAGCGTAATGATCTTTTCAAGACGCTTCTGACCGAGTTTTTGAGTTGCTTCTGGCAACAGGCTCTTACCTGTAGCGCCTTTACGCAGAGCACCGTGACAACCAGCACAACGCTGGAAGTAGAGCTCTTTAGAAGCTTCGAATGCTTCTTTAGAAAGGGTTGGTTCTGCAGCAAGTGCTGCGGCCCCGGTTCCCAGTGTTAGGCCGGCAGCCAAGGCAAACAAGGCGCCGGTAAGTGCTACTTTTTTCATAAAGTATGCCCCCACAAAATTAAAACAGGTCGTTAATCGAATAACCGCTCTCACATGAGAACAAAAAAGCTGCTAAATCTGAGATGTTAAACCAAAGACTCAGCAAAATCATTGCGCCCAAGACGCGGTATGCACAAATTACTACGCGCCACCCTCTAGGTCCACCTTAACTTTGGTCAAACATCCCCTATGCATCTAGTGGAAAACCCTAAGTTAGGCGAAACTGTTGTAAATATGCTCATTCTGGTGGAGTTTTTCTTGGTAGATATATTTCCTTAAGAAGGGAGCTGAGCCTAAAATGCGTACCATTCCTTAGAAAATCATGAGAATCGATTTTTGAAAGATTGGCCTCGAAACTAAAATATAATCTGGTATATATAATAAGAGTAAGGCTTTATTTTTTCAGATTTTGTTTAGGGAATACCCTAATATAGCTGGGAAGGATATTGACCAACATCAATGTGCCATAATCGGTGGTGATGGTATGCGGGTTTATATTGTTTTAGACTCTTTGTCGGTCGAATATCGGCGAGGTGTTTTGACTTAAGGGGAGTTGTTGTGAGTAAGGATGTCAAAGTACATTTGGTCGGAGGGGGTCCAGGGGACCCTGAGCTGCTAACCGTAAAGGCTGTCCGTCTTCTGCAAGAAGCAGAGGTGGTTATTCTTGATCGCTTGATTTCCGAAGATATCCTCAAGCTCATCCCTAAGGGTACAAGCTGTATCTATGCGGGCAAGGCCCCTGGTCGGCACTATGTATCTCAAGATGAAATTAATGAAATGTTGGTTAAGGTCGCCCAATCTGGGCGCAAAGTAGTCCGTCTTAAAGGCGGCGACCCTTTTGTTTTTGGTCGCGGCGGCGAAGAGGCTTTGTTCCTTGCTGAGCATGGCATTCAATTTGAAATTGTTCCCGGTATTACGGCTGGTATGGGCTGCGGAAGCTCTTTAGGTATTCCGCTTACACACCGTGGTTTGGCTAAAAGTGTTCGTTTTGTTACGGGCCATAGTCGCAATAATGGGGAACTGGACCTTAACTGGAAAAGCCTTGCAGACCCGGATACCACACTGGTCATCTACATGGGGCTAGGCACCATAGGTGAGGTGACATCAAATCTTATTTCGGCAGGACTGCCCGCAAGTACCCCTGTAGCAGCCGTTGAAAAAGGCTCAACCGAAGACGAGCGATGCTGTATAACCACCTTATCTGACCTTGAAGGTAAGGTGCGGGTTGAAGGCTTTATGCCTCCGACTTTGTTTATCGTTGGTAAGGTTGTTACGCTTGCCAAGCAGTTGAACCCAACTCTTGAAGATGTTGATGCTGGTTTGAGAATCGTTGGTTAATACTGGGTATTACTTAAAATGAAATTTTTCCGCCTGTCCCAAGGGGCATGGCTTTGCGCCGCCATTCTGTCTCTTCCGTTTTTTGTACCTTCTGCCGCAGGTGCAGAGCCTTCTGCGGAGCGTAAAGCTGAACTGGCTTATTTTCTTGAGCAGGACTGTGGCTCTTGCCATGGCTTGACCCGCAAGGGGGGGCTTGGGACTCCGCTTACGCCAGAAAGTGTCGCTAAAACAGATGACGAAACCCTGTTTGATGTCATCATGAATGGTATCCCTGGAACGCCTATGCCGCCCTGGAAGGCGTTGCTAAGTTCCGATGAAGTCCATTATTTGATCCAGCTCATAAGAAAAGGGAAAAACCACGATGGTTAAGTTTTTACGCCCGTTTGCTTTGGTCCTGTTTGCCCTAACCCTGAGTGGGTGCGTGACTTCCTTGCGTGGTACAGGTGACATGGGCCTTATTATTGAGCGTACTGACGGTTCTGTTCTTATTGTCGACCATTCGGTAGGCAAACCATTAGGACGGGTTGAAGGCTTGGGAGACTTAAGCCATGCCTCTGCTGTTTATTCCCGAGATGAGCGCTATGCCTATATTTTTGGCCGCGATGGGGGGCTGACCAAAGTTGATATCCTGACCCAAAAAATTGTGGGTCGGGTTATTCAGGGGGGCAACTCTATTGGAGGGGCGATCTCTCAGGATGGCAGCTTGATCGCCGTTTCCAATTACAAACCGGGGGGAGTTAAAGTCTTTGACTCCAAAACATTGGAACTTGTTGCTGACGTTCCCGCCATGGAAGAGGGCGAAACGAAAGGGTCTAAGACGGTTGGTCTTGTTGATGTGCCGGGGCAAAAATTTGTTTACGGCCTTTATGATGCGGGCGAGATATGGTCTCTCGATTTCTCTAAAGGTCGAACACCAAAGGTTACGAAATACAGAGATACGGGCACTCAGCCTTATGACGGTCTCGTTACTCCAGACGGACGTTACTATATTTCTGGCCTGTTTGGGGAAGATGGGCTTTCCTTGCTTGATCTGTGGCATACCGAAAAAGGCGTAAAACGTATCCTGGCGGGGTATGGCAAAGGTGAAAAATCTTTGCCTGTCTACAAAATGCCTCACCTCGAAGGTTGGGCCGTTGCAGATGATCTTGCTTTCCTCCCTGCTGTTGGTCGGCATGAACTTTTGGTGGTCAATCGCAAAACCTGGAAAGAGGTGGGTCGGGTTCCTGTTCATGGGCAACCTGTTTTTGCCATGGGCCAACCAGATGGTCGCCAGATTTGGGTGAATTTTGCTTTGCCTCACAATGACACCATTCAGGTAATTGATGTCGAGACCTTAAAAGTCATTAAAACCATGAAACCCGGCAAAGGCGTTCTCCACATGGAGTTCACCCCCAGAGGGGATAAAGTTTGGATGTCGGTTCGCGATGCAAACCGGGTTGATATCTATGATACGGTGACTTTTGAGCGTCTTGGGAATTTTGAAGCTAAACGCCCAAGCGGTATCTTTTTCACCAATCGTGCCCATAAAATTGGTTTGTAGTAGTATAATAATTACCTAAACAGGCCACGCCGCTACTAAAATACGTCACTCCCGCGAAGGCGGGAGTCCAGAAATGAAGGTATAGATATTTAATGATGATCGACCGCACAGTTCATGCAACCCTGGATTTCCGCCTTCGCGGGAATGATGACGTTTGAGCTAAGTATTTATGGATCAAGAGTTAAAACAACGGCTTTTGGAAGAGTATCAGCGGGACTTTCCTTTCAGTGCCACCCCCTATGCCGATATTGCTGAGGATTTGGGGGTGAGTGAAGAAGAAGTTCTCGAGACTTTCCAGGCCCTTTGTGAGGGTGGGACGATCAGCCGTATTGGGGCGGTCTTTAAGCCTCATAGCGTTGGGGCCAGTACTTTAGCCGCTCTTTCTGCACCAGAAAATGATTTAGAAAAAATTGCCAAAATAGTTAGTGATTTCAAAGAAGTGAACCATAACTATGAGCGTGAACATGCTTTTAATCTGTGGTTCGTGGTCACAGCAGATGATCAAGACGGTGTTGACCGCACTCTTGCAGAGATCGAAAAAAAAACCGGCTGTCAGGTGCTTAATCTGCCCATGCTGAAAGGCTATCATCTCGACTTAGGATTCAAAATCAAATGGAACTAAGTGAAACAGATAAGCTATTGGTCGGAGTCGTTGCTAAGGGTCTTCCGATTATCTCTCGTCCCTACGAAGAAATCGGTCGCCAAATAGGCTTGAGCGAGGAAGAGGTTATTCTCCGTCTTGCTGATCTATGCACAGCGGGTACCATCAAACGCTTTGGTGTGGTCGTGCGCCACCATGAACTTGGCTATAAGGCCAATGCCATGTGCGTTTGGGATATTCCGGATGGGCGTATGGAAGAGATTGCCGAAAAATTCAGCTCATATGATTTTGTTACCCTTTGTTATCAACGCCCCCGACGTCTTCCGCAGTGGCCTTATAGCTTGTTTTGTATGATCCATGGCAAAGAGCGCGCGGAAGTGTTGAAGCAGGCAGAGCAATTGGTCAAAGATTGCGGGCTGGAAGATGTCCAGCGTGATGTGCTATTCAGCGGGCGACGTTTTAAACAAAGAGGGGCGCGCTACGGCATGGTCGCATCGCAATAGATTTATGAGAGAAGATAAAACCCACTTGCTCGATGACAAAGACCGGGCTTTGATCAATCACTATCAAGGGGATTTCCCCTTGTGCGAAAACCCCTTTGCTGTGGTTGGTAAAGCCGTTGGTTTAACCGAAGATGAAGCTATTCAACGCATTCAAAGGCTTTTGGATGAAGGCGTCCTTACCCGTTTTGGTCCTTTATATCATGCCGAGCGCATGGGCGGGGGATTGACCCTGGCGGCGATGAAAATTCCTCCTGAAGATTTCGATGAAGCTGTTGAGAAAGTTAATCAATTCCCGGAAGTTGCTCATAACTATGCGCGGGAACATGCGTTGAATATGTGGTTTGTTCTGGCGACGGAAACACCAGAACGCATTGAAGAGGTTGTTGCAGAGATTGAAGAGGCGACAGGCTATAAGGTTTACAATATGCCTAAAGAAGAAGAGTTCTTTGTTGAACTCAAATTTGAGGCCTGAGTATTATGGATGACATAGATCGTCAAATTGTCCTCGCCACTCAAGGGGGCCTTCCTCTTGTCCCTAAACCCTATGAGGCCGTAGGCGAAACCGTTGGGGTTTCTTCTGCCGAAGTAATAGAGCGCATGGAAATTATGCTGGAAAACGGCATGATTCGCCGTATCGGCCTGGTGCCGAATCATTATGCTTTGGGGTATAAGTTTAACGGCATGACCACCTGGAATGTCCCAGACGAAAAAGCCCGCGAACTTGGAAAAAAGATTGGTGCTTTGGCTTGCGTTACCCATAGTTACTTAAGGCCCCGCCACTTGCCGGACTGGCCCTACAATATTTTTGCCATGGTTCACGGTAAGGATAGGGCGACGGCTGAAGCTGGGGTTGAGCAAATTGCGCAAGTATTAGGGGAGCATAACCAAGGTCATATGGTTTTGTTCAGTACTAAGATACTTAAGAAAACAGGCCTGCGATTAGGCGGGAAGAAGTAAGGATACTAAGTTTATGTTTCGCCTGTCACAGTTTATTCGTGAGATTGATAACCCAACGCCCGTAAAACCTTTCCGCAACCCTCCGGGACCTGTTGTCATTTGGAACTTGCTGCGCAAGTGCAACCTGGGCTGTAAACATTGTTATTCCTCCTCGTCCAATAAAGACTTCAGCGGAGAGTTGGAGACCGAAGAATTATTCACGGTGATGGAAGACCTTAAAGGGTTCCGGGTTCCCGTACTTATTCTTTCCGGGGGAGAACCCCTGCTGCACCCTGATATTTTCAAAATTTCAAAACGTGGTAAAGAGATGGGCTTCTATGTGGCTCTCTCTTCAAATGGCACCAAAATCACCGAAGATAATATCGGGGATATCGTCGCCATGGATTACAACTACGTCGGGATCAGTATTGACGGTATTGGCGCAACGAATGATAAATTCAGAGTGATGGACGGGGCCTATGATGCCGCTGTTAAAGGCGTTAAGTTGTGCCAGGATGCGGGAATTAAAGTGGGTTTGCGCTTCACCATGACCCAAGATAACGCAACCGAACTTCCCAAGATGCTCGATTTGATGGATGAGTTAGATATTGATAAATTCTATCTCTCCCACCTTAATTACGCTGGGCGAGGTAACGCCGCGCGCGAAGATGATGCTTTCTTCTCTATGACCCGTGATGCCATGGAAGTGATGTTCGAGCGCAGTCTCAAGGCTCAACGGGCTGGAATTGAGCGGGAATATGTCACCGGGAATAATGATGCCGATGGCGTCTTTATGCTGCACTGGATTAAAAAACATCATCCAGAGCATGCGGAGCATATGGAACAAAAGCTTATCCAGTGGGGTGGCAACGCGACGGGGGTCAATGTGTCTAATATTGATAACCGAGGAAATGTGCATCCCGATACCATGTGGAGCCACCATACTCTTGGCAATGTTAAAGAACGCCCCTTTTCAGAAATTTGGTCCGATGTTTCCAATCCTTTGATGGCGGGCCTTAAGCAACGGCCACGAACTCTAAAAGGACGTTGCGGAGACTGTAAATATCAAGCTATTTGTAACGGTAATACCCGCGTTCGTGCTGAACGGACAACAGGGGATGCCTGGGCCGAAGACCCCGGATGTTATTTAACCGATGCCGAAATTGGTTTGGCTTAGGAACTGGAAATCATGAAGCTGGTCAAATCTCTTTTCGTCGCCGCGTTGTTTTTCCCTTTCGCGGCCCAGGCTGCAGAAATGGATGCGGGCAAGCTCTATGAAGAGCATTGCCAATCTTGTCATGGTGTCGGTCGTTTGGGCGGGCAGGGACCGGCTTTGTTGCCCAGCGTGATGAAACGTTTACGCAAGCAAAGTGCCGTTAAAGTGATTATGGATGGGCGCGCCGCCACGCAAATGGAAGGCTTCAAAGAGAAACTAAATCAAGCCCAAGTAGATGTGCTGATTGAATATATCTACAAGCCATTGCCGCAGGTGCCGACCTGGAACATGGGGCAAATTAAAGAAACTCATGATGTGATGATTGATCCGGCGACCTTGCCGAAAACCCCGCAACATAAAGCCGACCCCATGAACCTATTCACGGTGGTTGAGGGCGGGGATCACCACGTCACGATCTTGGATGGCGATAAGTTCGAACCCCTCTGGCGATTTGCTACCCGGTTTACCCTTCATGGGGGGGCAAAGTATTCTCCCGATGGACGCTTTGTTTACCTCGCTACCCGTGATGGCTGGGTGTCTATGCATGACCTGCATAACTTTAAGACGATTGCTGAGGTGCGTGTCGGGATTAACACCCGCAATATTGCCGTTTCTGCCGATGGTAAATACGTTATGGCAGGGAACTATCTGCCTCATTCCTTAGTGGTTCTTGATGCTAAAGATTTGAGCCCCGTTAAGTATATTCCCGTTGCCGATAAAAAGGGTAATACATCAAGAGTTTCAGCCGTTTATGCCGCCCCGCCACGGGATAGCTTTATTGTTGCCCTAAAAGATATCAAAGAGATTTGGGAGCTTTCCTGGGACCCTAATGCAGAGCCCATCTACGGAAGTTTCGTCCATAGCTACCGTAAAGGTCAGTTGGAAGCGATCGTCGAGTATGAACAGCCCTTTGGCATTCGCCGCATTAAAGTGCCGGATTATATGGAAGATTTCTTCTTTGACCCGTCTTACTCTGAAGTGATTGGTGCCGCACGAAATGCCAAAAAAGGTGTCGTCTTTAATCTGGATGCGCGCCGTAAGGCCGGAGATTTAGAACTCGCCAGTATGCCCCACCTAGGCTCAGGTATTTATTGGAAGCGTGGTGAGCAGCTTTTGATGGCAACGCCTCACCTCAAAGGGGGGGAGGTCAGTGTGATTGATATGGATACTTGGAAGACAGTCAAGAAGATCAAGACGAAAGGCCCAGGTTTCTTTATGCGCAGTCACAAGAACAGTCCTTATGCTTGGGTAGATGTCTTCTTTGGTCCCCATAAAGACCTGCTTCATGTCATTGATAAAAACACTCTTGAAATTGTCAAAACCATTAATCCGGCTCCGGGTAAAACCAATGCCCATGTCGAATTTACCAAAAATGGTAGCCATGTTCTTGTATCCGTTTGGGAACAAGATGGCGCGTTGGTGGTTTACGATGCCAAAACTTTTGAAGAGGTGAAGCGCATTCCCATGAAGAAACCCGTGGGAAAGTATAACGTCTATAATAAAATCACCTATGAAGAAGGTACCAGCCACTGAAGCGGCTTGTGCTTATTCTGAGCCTCTTTTTCCTCGCGCATAGTCGAGGGCCTCACGGATGAAATTTTCATAGTCATCTTGAAATTCCAGCGGAATAAGCACCCATTCTTTGAAACGTTTTTTGGTGAAGTTGAATTCATTCCCGCCGCCATTTTCGATGAGTTCGTTGACGCGCTCAGGGCTGACTTTAATAATTAAGGCGTCTGCTTTATCAAACATCATGGCGATAAAGTCGCCTTTGTACCTAAGGCAGGGGGATTTCATCATCGTGGAGTGTTCGACTCCTGGTTCTTGGGCAATTTTGTTGACAGCATCTTCATAGCTCATGACAAAACCCCTTGTATATATTCAAGCAATGCCGGGTTGTTTTCCAATTTCCGTGGACCCATCAGCATGCCCGTCAAGCCATTGGCTTTAAGATGGGTATAGCCAAGTAAGCTGTCAGATGTAAGCTCCAAGGTTTGTGTCCTGCGTAGTTTCATGAAGGTTTTAGGCTCCTTCTTTCCTCCCCCATTACCTTTAATAAAGGGTTCCACCTTTTCGATTATTGCGTCTAGAGAGAAGCCTGTTTCTATTACATCACAAACGAATCCTACCTGTTTGTGAGGGGCCGCGAGATAAATGTAAACGATGTCGCCACTCTCTGCCTTCGCGCTTAAAGGCCAATAGGTTTCGGGCTCTGCGAAGGCCGCAAACACATCGTAAAACTTAATGTTTGCCGGGAATAACCAATGTGTCATGTTTTTCAACCTTTGTACGGAGCCTTAAAAGTTATCTGTACATAATGTCAGAAATTAACCGCCTGATCTATGGCTTCTGTTTCAGGATTGCGTGGTTTAATAAAGTTATCAAGATTTGACAAAAGTTATAGAACTATCTCATATATTGCCTTAATCGGTTAATGCTATAAACAATTGGTGAGGTTAGATGAGCTCTAAAAAGCTGAGAGCATCTTGCTCTAAAAAGGGAGTTTCTGGGAATACCTTGTCGGTGAAGTCTTGATCGATCGTAAACGGGTATTCCTGCAAGAAGATAAGCTGTTAGAGGCCGTGGAGTGGGATCCTGGTCTTGTTGATCGGCTATCTATGCTTAGCCCGGTTTTTAAGGGGCTGGCAGTTTCAGGGAAAAGTAAGGAAGGGTTCGAGGGAACATCTCTGGCCGATGCTGCACGGCTGGCTGAGATAGCCCCTGATGCCTTTGTGACCTTTGTTAATAACGTTGTTGCGACGAGTGAAGACAAGTCCATAAGGCCCACATGGGTTGAGGACTTAACAGAAGAGACAGCGACGGTGGTTTTGGATGTTCGGCCTATAATCTCCCAAGGGGAAGACCCTTTGGGCCGAATTATGGAAGCAATGCGCCCTTTAAATTCGGGAAGCCGGGTTATATTAGAGGTAAGCTTTGACCCGAAACCACTCAAGGCCGTTCTCGGGGGAATGGGATTTACAAACTTTGCAGAACAAATTTCTGCAAAGCATTGGCGAATTTATTTCTGCCGGGAATATGAAATGCAAAGTGATGTGACTGAAACTAATCAAACTCCAGCCCCTCAAGGCTCTCTTGGGGAGGCCGACCTAGATGTCAGAGGCCTCGAACCACCGCAACCTCTCGTCGCGATTCTTAAGCGATTGCAGGGGGGGGATGTGGGGGATGACCTTACTGTACTGATCCATCGTGAACCCATCTATCTTGCGCCTGAGCTTAACGAAATTGGATGGACATTCGAAATAATCGCGTCAGCTCCTGACGGTAGTGGAGGGGATGAATTCCTCTTACGCTTAACAAAAGAGGATGCCTAATGTTTCCTGGTACTATTCTTATGGGTGCGCAATCGCGCCTGCTTCCAGCATCTCTGCCCTTTCGCTTTTTCGTTGCTGCTGGGATTTTTCATGTCTTTGTTTGGGCAGTGTTATTCCTAGGCGCAGATGAAGTCGGAAGCTTTGTTGGTGGGCCGGGTTTGCCTTTGGGGTCAATTCACCTGCTGACTCTCGGCGTTTTTGTCATGACCGCCATCGGAGCTTCTTTTCAACTTCTCACCGTTGCCACAGGGGTTGCTCATCGCTGGGTTTGGGCCTGTAAACTGACATGGTGGCTCTATTTACCTGGTGTCCTCCTGCTTATTCATGGCTTGGCTTCTGGGCAACATTATTTCCAAGCAGGTGGGGCATTGCTGACCATTGTGGCTTTGATCGTCTTTTTGGTCGTGGTTGGCAACATGTTGTCCCGTGCTAAAAGTCTGCAAATGGCTCTGGCCCATACTTGGGTTGGTTTGGTGGTCCTTGTTTGTTTGTTTGTCTTAGGCTTTATGCTGATTGTTGATTTTGATCATGGTTTTATGCCTGATCATAACGCCGTTGCCCTGACCCACCTTATTCTTGCGGTTTTTGGCTTTATGGGCATGTTGACCTTTGGCTTTAGCTATATCCTGGTGCCGATGTTTGCCCTCTCGCCGGCACCACCAGAAAAACTCGGCTATACCTCTTTTCAGATGGCTGTTGGTGCGCTAGTCCTTGCGATCATTGGTACTTTGTTCTCCGTAGCATTGGTTCAAATCTTGGCAATTATCTTGGGGATCGTTGCCGCAGGAATTCATATCTGGATCATGATCTGGTCCCTTAAAAATGGTATGCGTAAAAAGCTGGGGCTCTCCTTTGTTATGGTAAAAGCCGCCTGGGGGATGCTTATTATCACTCTTTTGATTGGAATCCTCGTTGTCATGGGGACCGCAGGGGACAAAGCGGCAACTTTGTTTGGTTTTCTCGCCCTTTTTGGATGGTTACTGACCTTCCTGATAGGGATCTTACAAAGGATTATTCCTTTTCTCGCTTCGATGAATATGAATAAGAAGGGCGTAAAAGCACCTCGACTTTCTGAAATGGCCAATGAGACATCGCTTAATGTTCACGCGGTATGTCATGGCCTTGCAGTTCTAATTATTTCACTTGGAATTGTCCTAGATCAAACACTCTTTGTTCAAGCGGGTGCTATTTCCGGGGTAATTGGATCAATTAGCTTTCTTTGGTTTGTTTTGGCTATCATCAAATCTTATAGAGCTTATCATAATACTCCTGAAGCACCGGATAGCCCGCCTTCTGGAACGAAGACAGTTTAACGAAAGAAGATAAAATGCATCAGTTTGATTTAAAATTTGTCAACTCTCTCCATGACGACCATGTTCTGACCCTGGCTCTTCTGGAGAAAATTGAAGCGACTCTGGCTAAACAAGGCAAAGGTAACTGTCCGGCTGAGATCGACGAAAATATGCGTTCTCTGCTCAATGATATGACCGCAATCTTGACCGCAGAAATTACGGGCCACTTTGCTTTTGAAGAAGAATACCTGTTCCCTCGCTTTGCCGAGGCCGCCGATCATGCCATTCCGACGATGCTTAAAGGTGAACATGATATTATTCGCCCTATCGCTCAGGAACTGACTGCTATGGCGAAAAAAGCCAAAATAGACGGCTTCGACCAGCAATCATGGGAAACTTTCTATGACCTAGGCCTTGAGATTGTTGAGCGCGAAGTCTTCCATATTCAGAAAGAAGAAATGGGCTTTCTCCCCGCTTTGGATCAAATCATCGACCCAGATGATGAAGAAGAACTGATCATGGCTTACGCAGAAAAGAAATCCTCTATCTAAGAACTAGCTTTTAAACGGAATATTCCTACATATGTAGCTAAACGATCATGAAATGATCGACTTCGTTACTTTTATGTGGGATGTTTCCGTTTAATATGAAATATCGTCCGTACCGACCCATAATCGTTATATTTCTCGGCCTCCTGTTAGGTGCCGTGCTTTCGCCGTCTTTAACTGGATGCACGTCTGAGCATTCAGTGGTTAAGCGCGCCATTGGAACACTTATCGGTTCTGAATATGGCCTCTCAGAAAGTTCACTGATAGAAATTGACCGCTTTCGGAAAGTCTATATGGATTATCTCGGCGAAAAGGCTGATAAAGATCAACTAGAATATTTTGCCGAAGCCATTCGCTATACCCGCTCAAACTATGTCCATGTTACGTCTGATGCTGATTTGGTTACTGCGGCTATCGAAGGGGTGGAGAAGCTTAAGGTTGAAGACAAGCTGGCACCCCCAGAAAAAGTCATTGAGGCCGCTTTGGATTCAATGACAGCCTCGCTCGACCCCCATTCTGCTTATCTTAACCCAGAAGAAAGCCGCACCCTGTATGCCAATACAAAAGGGGAATTTGGCGGATTGGGAATATCGGTAACTATGAAGGATGAAGGGGTGAACGTTATTGCCCCAATCGCCGATACACCTGCAGCTCGGGCGGGGGTTGAGGCGGGTGATTTGATAACCCACTTGGATGGAAATTCAATTAAAGGCTGGGCCTTGATGGAGGCGGTTACCTACATGCGGGGAACCCCGGGAACCTCAATTGTGGTCACTGTTGCCCGAGGAAAAGAGAAGCCTTTTGATCTCGAAATTATTCGCGCTATTATTCAGGTTGAAGCGATGCGCTGGCGTACTGAGGGCAATGTAGGATATATCCGGGTCATTAAGTTCACGGAAAAGGTCGAGCCAGAAATCGAAAAAGCAGTCGAGGAAATTCGTGTTAAACTTGGCAACCGCCTTAAAGGAATTGTTCTTGATCTCAGGAATAATCCTGGTGGATTGCTGTCCCAATCGGTCATTCTTTCTGACGCTTTTATTGACGATGGCACCATTGTGTCGATCAAAGGACGTAAAAAAAGCCGCGAACGGGTCTATGATGCCGCAGAGGGAGACTTAGTTGACGGCCTCCCTGTTGTTGTCCTGATTAATGAAGGCTCTGCCTCCGCTTCAGAAATTGTTTCAGCCGCCCTCAAAGAACGCGGGCGCGCTCTTGTTATGGGGCGACGCTCCTTTGGAAAAGGTTCCGTGCAAACCCTGTTACCCATGAGTAATGAGGGTATTCTCAAGTTGACAACCCAACTTTACTACTCGCCTGAAGGAATGGCGATCCAAGCTAATGGTGTTGAACCTGACATCTTGCTGATGGCCGAGAAAAAAGAAGGGGAAGAAGATGTCGCCCTCAAAAGGGAAGCTGACTATCCCAACGCTCTCAAGAAGGTTTCTACCAGTACAGACAAAGCCCAGCTCACCATTAAAGCCAAAATTTGTAAGCCTGTGAAGAATAAAGACCTCGCCGGGGAAGACAAAGATGACTTTGAACTCGGCTGTGCCATGCAATGGATCAACTCCGGTTCCACAGATCGCTTTGTCGAGTTGGTCAATGGTGGCTAACTTAAGAAAGTGATACAACCGACTGTAAACACAGAAGTTTGCCTAATCTTTTATAAAATTGAGGGCGGTAGGGTCGCTTCGGGGGGAAATGAACCCCACCGCCGCTCATCTTGGAAAGTAAAAATCAGAAAGCTTTAGAAAGCTGTTCCGGGTTTTGCTCCAAGTTTCCGTAAGACAATCGCGGGGAGACAGAACCCCGTAAAGGCAGATTGAAAAAGGTTGGCACCAGCAAAAGCCGTGAGCCAGAGCCAATATTCGTGGTGATAATGAGCCAAGGTTAAGCTCATCAAGATCATGAAGCCAGCAAAGGCGTTAATAATGCGACCAATCGTCATAATTTATCCTACTCTTTTGTATTGGTTGGAAGCTTCGCCATACAGATGGTCTTCAACGCACCAATAATCTCCACCACATTGTCATCCGCGAGGGAATAGATAATGGTTTGAGACTTGCGTCGCGTTTTGACCAAGCCAAACTCGCGCAACACGCTTAAGTGTTGTGATAAAGCCGATTGCCTTAATCCGACCAAAGGTTCAAGATCACCTACTGAACTTTCCCCGTCTCCTAGGAAACAAAGGATTTTCAGTCGATGCTCATTGCCGATGGCGCGAAGCAATTCCGCCGTTTGACCTGCATTTTCTTGAAGCTCTTTTATATTCATACTTGCTAAATTAGTTAAACCTGATATATGTGTCAAGTATAAGTTTTAAAAAACCCAAGGATAATAAAATGTCTTATCACCCCTTCCTTAAAATGGTCGCCTTCACGGGTCTCTTTATGGCGCAAATAAATGTCGCTGCTGCCGAAGATGCCTTCACGGTAAAGTCTATATCCGTAGACCAGTATAAAGCTGTCTTTGCTACAGTTGAGAGTGTTGATGTGGTGATGGCCCGGGCCCGGATTAGTGGGACAGTTAAAGAATTGGTGATTGATGAAGGTGTGGCTGTTTCTGCTGGTGATGTGGTGGCCTTGGTTGAAGACCCAAAGCTTCGGCTTGAGTTAGCTGCTGTTGATGCCCGAATCGATTCTTTTCGGGCACAAAAGAAACTCGCTGTTCTTGACCTTAACCGAGCGACCAAGCTTCGTAAAACCGGAGCCGGAAGCCAGGCGCGTCTTGATGAAGCTCAGACCAATGTGGATGTGGTTGCTAAAAATCTTAAAGCCATGATGGCAGAACATGATGTGGTGATGGAACGCCTTTCTGAAGGCCGTGTCCTTGCGCCGACCACAGGCCGTGTCCTTAAAGTTAATGTTACCGACGGCGCGGTTGTGATGCAGGGGGAACCCATTGGAACCATTGCTCAAGAGGCCTATCGGCTGCGTATGCACTTGCCTGAACGCCATGCACGGTTTTTAAAAGCCGGAAAAATAGTACGTGTTGAGCACCGGGGCCCCGATAAAACTCTGAGAGAAGGAACCGTCCGTCAAGTTTACCCACAATTGGATGGTGGGCGTGTTGTCGCGGATGTGGAAGTTGATGGTCTTGGTGATTTCTTTGTTGGAGAACGGACGTCTGTTTATGTCCCCACCGGAAAACGAGTTGCCCTGATGATTCCCCAAAACTATCTGTTCAGAAAATTCGGTTTGGCCTTTGTCCATCTTAAAGGTGTAGGTGAGGTGGTGGTTGAGCCAGGCAAACTTAACGAGGGCCGCATAGAGATTCTCTCCGGCCTTAATGATGGTGATACTCTTCTTTTTCCTTCATCTCATAAGTAAGGGGAAAGATTATGAAACTTGGAATTTCAGGGTCGATAACGAAAGCCTTTATTCGCTCTCCTTTAACCCCTTTGATGCTGTTGGCGTCTTTAGTGGTGGGGTCTGTCGCTTTAATGTCGCTCCCCCGCGAAGAAGAACCGCAAATTAGTGTGCCCATGGTGGATATTTTAGTATCCGCCAACGGCCTTAAAGCTGAAGATGCCATGGAGTTGGTCACAGAACCCTTAGAAGATATAGTCAAAGGGATCAGCGGGGTTGAACATGTCTATTCGCAAACCGAAGATGATCAGGTGATGGTGACGGCTCGCTTCGATGTGGGCACCAATGAAGATATTGCCATCGTCCGGGTCCATGAGAAAATTCGGGCCAATATTAGTAGCCTTCCCAAAGGAATCCCTGAGCCAATGATTATCGGCAAGGGGATCAATGATGTGGCTATCGTTACCCTAACCTTGGCTCCGAAAAAAATTGGGGCGGCAAGGTGGACTCATAATAGCCTTTATCTGTTAGCCGAAGAGCTACAGCATGAATTGGTCAAAGTTGATCAAGTCGGCTTAAGCTATATTGTCGGGGGGGCGGCAAGCCAAATTCGAGTTGAGCCTGACCCAGAACGACTTTCCCTGTTTGGCGTTACCCTCAACCAGTTGGTCGGTAAAATCGAAAATGCCAATCGCTCCTTCGAGGCGGGTAAGCTGCGCAATGCAAACAAATCTGTTTCAGTGGTTGCGGGACAAACTCTAGAAAGCGTTTCCCAAATCGGGCAGTTGTTGATCACGACTCGAGATGGTCGCCCTGTCTATGTAAAAGATGTTGCCAAGGTTGTCTTTGGAGCAAAACCTGAAGAAAGCCGGGTTTGGCATATGGTGCCTCAAGAAGACAAAAAAACACTCACCACGGCTCCAGCGGTAACGGTGGCTTTTGCCAAACGCCAAGGGGCCAATGCGGTTGTTGTCGCCGAAGATTTGTTAGCGCGATTGGAAAATTTGCAAGGGAGATTGGTTCCTGACAGCGTCTCGGTTGCCGTGACCCGCAATTACGGGGAGACCGCTTTAGAAAAAGCCGATGAACTCTTGTTTCATCTTGCCTTAGCGACGGTTTCCATCGTGATTTTAGTGACCCTTGCTTTGGGGTGGCGGGAAGGGGCGGTTGTGGCTGTGGTGGTTCCAACCACCATTCTTCTGACGCTTTTTGCCTCCTGGCTGATGGGGTATACCATCAACCGTGTGAGCCTTTTCGCGCTTATCTTTTCCATTGGTATTATGGTCGATGATGCCATTGTGGTGGTGGAGAATATTGTGCGCCATTGGCGGATGCGGGATGGGCGATCTGCCCTTCAAGGCGCGATTGATGGCGTGGCAGAGGTGGGCAATCCGACGATTATTGCGACGCTGACTATTGTTGCCGCTCTTTTGCCGATGATGTTTGTTTCTGGTCTGATGGGGCCTTATATGAGCCCCATTCCCGCGAATGCTTCAGCGGCGATGTTATTTTCATTTTTTGTGGCGGTAATCGTTACCCCTTGGATGTTGCTGAAAATTGCCGGGAAAAAATACGACAACAATCAGGTCGATTCTGCTGGTGAAGAAGAACATGAAGCCGGAAAAATGGGTGAATTTTATCTCAAGATCGCCCGGCCTCTTTTGCAAGGCCGGAAACGATCAAAGGTATTTTTAATCCTGGTTCTTGCCGCAACGTTTGCTTCGACAGCCTTATTTTATACCCGTGATGTCACCGTAAAATTGTTGCCATTTGATAATAAGTCCGAATTGCAAGTGGTGGTAGATCTACCCGAAGGTTCAAGTTTGGAAGCAACGGACCGAGCTTTGAAACAAGTGGCGAATGCTATTGCTGATTTGCCTGAGTTAAGCCATGCCCAAGCCTATGTCGGCACCTCTATGCCCTTTAACTTTAATGGCTTGGTGCGTCACTATTACCTACGTGACAAACCTGAGCTGGGTGATTTGCAGATTAATCTGCTGCCCAAACATGACCGCAACCGCGAAAGCCATGAAATTGCTTTAGAAGTTCGGGAACGCTTAAGTGGTTTAAGCCTGCCAGAAGGAACTTCGGTGAAAGTGGTCGAAGTGCCGCCGGGGCCTCCGGTTCTCTCAACCTTGTTGGCGGAAGTTTACGGTCCAGATGCAATGAGCCGTCGGGAGGCTGCCGCTAAGCTACGAGCTGTTTTCGAAAAAATTGACTTCATTGTTGATGTGGATGATTCTTTTGGGGCACCCCAAGAAAGGTTGCGCATTCAAATAGACCAGGAAAACCTGGAGTTCTATGGTGTAGAAGAACAAGCCGTTTACGATACCCTTGGGGCGTTGCTTGGTGGTGTACCTGTCGGTTATTCCCACAGAGGAAAAGGCGGCGAACCTGTTGCTATAACCATTCGCTTGCCTAAATCCTCCCTTACCTTGAATGAAGCGCTGCTTTCGACTCCCGTACCGTCAAAAAAGGGTGTTGCTGAGTTGGGGGATATTATTCAACTGATCACCGAAAAAGCCAGTTTCCCGCTGTTTCGTCGTGATGGCCGTTATGCGGAAATGGTGTCGGCTGAGTTGGCGGGCAGTTTTGAAGCCCCGATCTATGGCATGCTCGCCGTAGAAAAGGCCATTGAAGAGATTGACTGGAAGGGCGAAAAACCTGCGGTTCTTTATCATGGTCAACCCAAGGACGAATCTACGGTTTCCATGCTTTGGGATGGGGAATGGGAGGTTACCTTTGTCACTTTTCGTGATATGGGGGCTGCTTTTGCTGTAGCGATCCTCGGTATTTATTTGCTGGTGGTTGGACAATTTGGAAGTTTTAAATTGCCCTTGGTGATCTTAACCCCTGTGCCCCTCACTTTGGTTGGAATTATGCTTGGACATTGGGCTTTCAATGCCCCTTTCACGGCGACTTCTATGATTGGCTTTATTGCTCTTGCCGGGATTATCGTGCGCAACTCCATCTTGCTGGTTGATTTCATTCGTCATCGTCAAGGGAGTGGCTTGCCTCTGAGGACTATTTTGTTGGAAGCCGGTGCTATTCGGTTTAAGCCGATTTTCCTTACGGCCGTTGCGGCGATGATCGGTGGTTTGTTTATTCTTTCTGATCCAATTTTCCAGGGCCTAGCGATTTCCCTGGTCTTTGGCCTCGCTTCCTCAACGGCCTTAACGGTGCTGGTAATTCCCGCTATATACATTATCCTGCGAGATGACGGAGTTGAACTCGATTAGGACTAAAAATGACTGACAGTCGGATAGACAATTTTTTCTACAGAATGGAAAATGCAAAGTCTTTCCGACTGGTAGAAACTCATGTTTCCAAAGTCTACCTTATGACCACACGGGTTTATAAGGTTAAAAAGTCCGTCCATTATCCTTATTTGGACTATTCCACTCTCAAAAAACGCAAGAAAGCCTGCGAGAAGGAAGTAATCCTCAATAGACGGACCGCGCCCTCCATTTATTTGGGGATCAAGGCGATCATCAAGTTGGAAGATGGCTCCTTAGCTTTATCCGATGGAGATGGCGAGGTGATTGAATGGGCCGTTGAAATGGTCCGCTTTGATGATACCCAGCTTCTTAGTGAAGTTGTCACCAAAAAAACGTTGTCCTGGTCAACTCTCGATGCTCTTGCCGAACAAATTGCGGCCTTCCACAAGGAGGCTAAAAAGAAACCCAAAAGAGGTGGTTTTGGTGGCCTCTCCTACATTATCAATAATAATGCCGAATGCTATCAACGGTTTGGTGAGGGTGTTTTCGACCCGGATAAAGTCACTAAGCTGACCACTCTTTCTCGTAAGCTAGTTAAAAAAGCGAAGCCAGTATTAGAAAATCGGCGTGAAGAGGGGTATGTCAGGCAATGCCATGGCGATATGCACCTGCGCAATATTTTTCTCTTAGATGGTAAGCCGACCCTCTTTGATGCCATTGAATTCAATGATGATATTTCCTGTATTGATGTGCTCTATGATCTCGCCTTTTTGTTGATGGATTTGGACAAAAGAGGTCTGAGGCAGGAAGCCAGCATTATTTTCAATCGATACATGGATGTGACGGGAGATATTTTAGGTTTATCTGCGCTTCCTCTTATGCTTTCAATGCGCGCCTCTATCCGTGCTCATGTCGGTGCGGCTGCCATGAGGGCCAGAGGAGGGGACGGGGTTAGTCCGCGAGAATATCTGGACAATGCTTTGAAATTCCTGGCCCCTCACAAACCGCGACTTATTGCGATTGGGGGGCTTTCCGGCAGTGGAAAATCTCTTTTAGCCCGAAAGCTAGCCCCGGAAGTCCAGAAGACACCAGGGGCATTGGTCCTAAGAACTGATGCCATTCGCAAAAGACTCTCTGGGGTAGGAATGGTGGAGCGGTTGGGGCCTGATGGGTATAGCAAGAAAAAGAGCCAGGAAACCTATGCCACCCTCTATGATCATGCCAGAAAGACACTGCTGGCAGGACAGACGGTTATTGCGGATGCTGTATTCTCAAAGGAAGAAGAACGCCTAGCCATCGAAGCTGTTGCGAAGGAATTGCGTGTTCCCTTCGAAGGCATATGGGTAAGTGCGATGCCAGAGATCATGGCGGGGCGTATTGCTCAGCGTAAAGGTGATGTCTCAGATGCGACGGTTCATGTACTGAAGCAACAGTTAGGTTATGACTTAGGGAGGGTGACTTGGACAGAGATAGATAGTTCAGGGTCTAAAAAACAAACCCTAAAAGCGGCTTTGAAAGTGTTAAATGACTAAAGTCATTGAATATTTTACCCTTTTAGGCGTATTATCTCTAAACAATTTAAAACAGAATAACAGGTATAAAAAGGGATAGTGTCATGGCCATTAAAACCATTCTCGTTCCTATCGACGGAGACGAAAACGTAAAGCATGCTCTTGAATCTGCCTTTACCTTTGCCCAAACATTTGAAGCCCATGTGGAAGTGCTTCATGTATGCATGGACCCAAAGACGGCGGTTCCCTTGCTTGGGGAAGGCATGTCTGGGGCTATGATTGAGGAAATGATTTCTCTATCTGAGCGGGAAAACAAACAACGCTCAGGAGCGGCAAAGAAGGTATTTGATGACGTTTGCCAAGCCTATTCTGTTTCTCCCTCGGATGCTAAGCCCAATCCCAAAATAGGCGGGAATGAGTTTACATGCTGTTGGGTTGAAGAAACAGGCCGGGAAGAAGAAGCCATTGCCCGCCATGGTCGCCTCAATGATGTGACCGTCTGTAGCCGTCCGCTTGAGGGCTGTGATTTTCCCTCAATGGCGACCCTTAATGCCGCCTTGTTTGAAACGGGGCATCCCGTTTTATTGACCCCCCCTAACGTTTCTAAATCATTTGGTAAACATGTCGCCATTGCCTGGAATGGCAGTGCTGAAGCTGCTCGGGCTGTGCGAATGGGTTTACCCTTCCTCGCGGCTGCCGAAAAGGTATCTATCGTGACGGCTGAAACCGATAAAACTGCCCGCAAAACCGCAGATGACCTCGCCGTTTATCTTGCCTGGCATGGGGTAAATGCCGATCCGGTATATTTCTCTCCTGCGGGGCATGGTGTTGGTGAAGCTATGCTGCTTGAATGCGGCAAAATCGGGGCTGATATGTTGGTCATGGGGGCCTATACCCACAGCCGAGTCCGTCAGTTGATCTTGGGTGGCGTCACAAGCCATGTTCTTGATTCAGCAACCATCCCGGTTCTCATGTCCCATTAAATTTCGGTGTTCGATGGATGGGTCGGCATTGGTTTCCAAAATTAAATAGAAGAATGTGGATGGTGCCGAGATGAACTTATTTTTACATGTGACTATGTAAAATATCGGTTATTTTCACTCTAGGTTATGTGTTTTAAACAGGCAGGGGATGTCTTGGAATGTCTATTCGTTTTGATGATCAAGTGGCTCTAGTCACCGGAGCAGGGGGTGGCCTTGGTCGCTGCCATGCGCTGGAACTGGCCGCCCGTGGGGCTAAAGTCATTGTGAATGATTTAGGTGGGAGCGTTGATGGCTCAGGCTCCGGTTCTGCGGCTCAAGACGTGGTGGCAGAGATTGAAGCTGCTGGGGGCGTTGCTCTCGCAGATACTACCAATATAACCGACGAAGCGGGCGTTAATGCCATGGTTCAAACGGTAATGGATAAATGGGGCCGCATTGATGTCCTGATTAATAATGCCGGCATCCTGCGCGACAAAACTTTTTCTAAAATGGAAACTGATAATTTCAATATGGTGATGGATGTTCACCTGATGGGCACCTACAACTGTACCCGTGCCGTTTGGCCCATTATGAGGGAGCAAAATTACGGGCGTATCCTGGTAACTACTTCCGCTTCTGGCATTTATGGGAACTTCGGCCAAAGCAACTATGGTGCTGCCAAAAGCTCTATTGTCGGTTTGATGAATACTTTGAAGCTGGAAGGGATGAAGAATGATGTCAAGATTAACGCCTTGGCCCCTGTTGCCGCAACGCGCATGACCGAAGGATTGATCCCTAAGGATGCCCTGGCTCTTCTTAAACCGGAATTTGTTACGCCCGGAGTCTTGTTTATGGTGAGCAAAGAGGCCCCAACAGGTGAAATCCTTTGTGCGGGTGCTGGGGTCTTTGCTCGGGCTCGTATGGTGGAATCACAAGGCATATTCTTAGGGGGGGATGACCTAAGCCCTGAGAAAGTAGCTGAGAATTGGGAAGCTATCAGTGTCAGTGCTGGTGAAACTCCCCATGAAAATGCCACAGGCCAAACCATGAAATTTATCCAAATGGCGATGGCTCAGAAAGGTTAGCGTTAAGATATGTCGCGGGTTCACGTTAAGCCAGTTGTGTTGCATAGCTGGCTTTTCGTGTTTTGTTTTTCGCTTGAGCGAAAATGGTTGACCAAGGAAGGTTGGCACCGTTTAGTGCGGTGATGAATATGGAAACGTCAGAGCTTCGAAAACGAGTCATATGGGTTTTAGCCGATGATCGGGCTGGGAATGTCTCCCAATGCTTGGGTGTGGCAGAAGCATTAGGCTTGCCTTTTGAGGTTAAAGATATTGCATATGGCCCTTTGGCAGAACTGCCCAACTTTCTCATCGGTCGTTCCCTTAAAGGGCTGCTAAAGAGAAGCCAGCAATCCTTAGCCCCGCCTTGGCCTGACTTGGTGATTGGGGCTGGACGCAGAACGGCACCGATAGCTCGATATATTAAGCAACAAAACAATGGCAACACCTTTCTTGTTCAAGTTATGCATCCGGGGAATAAGGGGGCCAGGGAGTTTGATCTGCTTGCTGTTCCCAATCACGACCGAATAGCGAAAGAGCTAAACCATCTAAAAATTACGGGTGCACCTCATCGGGTAACTGCAGAGAAACTTGAAGAGGCAAAGCAGGCTTGGGAGGAGAGGTTCTCTCATCTACCAAGGCCTCTCACGGCTCTCATCGTTGGCGGCACAACCAAAAACCGCCCCTTTACGGATGAGATGGCTCAAAACCTTGGGAAGACGGCCAATAAATTGGCTCAAAAAAAGGAGGGAGGCTTGTTGATAACAACCAGTCGTCGCACGGGTTCTGCGGCTCAATCCCTTATGGACGAAATAACATGCCCCTCTTATCGCTTCCAATGGGGAGACGGGGGCGACAACCCTTACTTTGGTTATTTGGCCCATGCCGATCATATTGTGGTGACGGGAGATAGCGTCTCCATGGTTTGTGAAGCCTGTGCCTCGACGGCATCTGTCTATATTTATGCCCCAGACGGTTATGCCGCGCCAAAACACATGGCTCTCCATCAGGAACTTTATGATGAAGGATACGCTCGTCCCTTTGGGGGGGAGATGGAAAGCTGGGAGCATTCCCCTTTGAACGCGGCTCAGGACATCGCCGGGGAAATAAAAAAACGGCTAGGTATTACCTCTTAAAGCGGTTTGCACTTATTCTGAATCATTTGACCGGGATTAAATGCAAACCGCTTTAATCGGCTCCTTAAAATTCTAGCTAAAAGGCCGCTTTTAAAAAATTAAAGCTGGGTTATTGAGTGACCGCCATCGACGGGGATTGTTGTGCCGGTCATATAGCTTGAGGCATCTGAGGCGAGGAGGAGAAGGAGGCCGTCGAGTTCTCCTTCGATACCATGTCGACGCATGGGAATTCTTTTTGCCATCTCCTGACCTTCTTCTGAGGCGAGATAATCGCTGTTGATTTCTGTCGAGAAGAACCCAGGAGCAATGGAATTTACTCTGATTTTGTAACGGGCGAGTTCTAAGGCCATTGTTTTTGTCAGGTGAGCAACTGCAGCTTTTGAGGCACCATATGCGCCGCCACCCACAGAGGTACCATAGGCATAGATTGAGGCTAAATTAATAATGCTGCCCCCTTTGCCTGCGTCTACCATCTTATTCGCGGTTTCCCGGGCGACGAGCCAGACCCCTTTGAGGTTGGTGTCGATAACATGATCCCAGTCTTCTTCGTTTCCTTGTCGCAAGGTCGCAGGGGCGGCAACGCCCGCATTGTTGATCAAAATATCAGGCACACCCATTTTGTCACAGCATTCAGCCAAAGCCAGTTCAATACTAGCACTGTCTTTAACGTCCATCGCCACAGCCAAAGCTTGTTTGCCATCGGCTGCAAATTCTTTAACGGATTTTTGCAGGCGGTCTGTCCGTCGTGCTGCAAGAACCACATGGGCTCCCGCTTCGGAGAGCTCCTTGGCGAAATGGAGTCCAAGCCCACTTGAAGCACCGGTAATTAGGGCGACCTTGCCCTTTAAATTATAGTTGACGCTCATGGAAACTCCTAGACAGCTCGTGAATGACGTTTTTGCCCCTGGTCTAGGTAAGTATCAAAAGCTGCGGCGGCGATGCGCACAAGGGGCCGACCTTTTTCGGTCATGGTGATCTTGCCACCTTCGATCACGGCAAAGTCATCTTCAACCAAACTACCTAGTTTATCCAACTCAGCCCGGTAAGGGGCAGGGTCTGTGTTATGTTTGGCGCAAACGGTATCCACATCAACGGCAAGGTCGCACATAAGACGTTCAATGATTTCACCCCGAAGAGCATCGTCGCCTTTGAAGGCTAGGCCTTTACCGATCGGTAGATTGCCGTCTTGAATGCATTTGGTATAATCTTTCAGGGGAAGAATGTTTTGAACATACCCCTGAGGCACACAGCCAATTGCTGATGCCCCAAAACCAATCATCACATTAGCTTGGTCTGTCGTATAACCCTGGAAGTTCCGAGACAATCGGTCTTCATCCAGGGCGATGGCTAATTCGTCATCAGGAAGAGAGAAATGATCGAGACCAATTTGCTTGTAGCCCAATTCAATTAGGCGTGCAGAGGCCGCTTCTACTTGTTGCCAACGCTCTTCACTACCTGGAAGATCTTCGTCCTTAATCATCTTCATATGGCTTTTCATCCAGGGGACATGGGCATAGCCGAAGAGGGCAATTCTGGTTGGTTTTAAAGTGACAGCCCGATCAACCATGGACATAACCCGGCCCATGTTTTGATGGGGTAGGCCGTAGAGCAAATCCATGTTGATCTTATCGATGCCGTATTTGCGAAGCCAATCGACAACCCGCTTGGTCACGTCAAAGGGTTGGATGCGGTTGATGGCTTCTTGAACTTCGGCATCAAAATCCTGAACGCCAATGCTGGCACGATTTACCCCCGCTTTTGCCAGTTCAGCTACATATTCTTCAGTTGCCGTGCGGGGGTCAAGCTCAACCGCGATTTCAGAATTTTCGTCCAGGTCGAAGCGATCTTTAACCCGCCCAATGGTGCGGGCAAAATCTTCGGCCTTGAGCATGGTGGGGCTGCCGCCACCGAAATGAAGATGCTGGGCACTAAAGCGGGTCGGGAGCTTGTCGGCGACTAAATCAACTTCATCGAGAGCCGTATTAAGATAATCCATTACCGGTTTGTATTGCTTTACGATCTTGGTGTAGCAGCCACAAAACCAGCACATAGAATCGCAGAAAGGGATATGGATATAGAGGGACAACCGGGTTTTAGGGTCCAGTTGGCTCAGCCATTGGGCGTAGGTTTCCCCGGTCATCTCCGTGCTAAAATGGGGCGCGGTAGGATAACTGGTATAACGGGGAACTCTGAGGTCATATTTTTCTGCGATATTCGTCGTCATGACGGATGTGTGTCCTATTCGTCGTCGGCTGCTATGGTCATTTTCACAATAGAGTCTGGGTCTTCAACCGAACCGTTGTTCCAAGATTCCCCTTTCTTGATATTGTGTACCAAGTCCATACCTTCAAGTACTTGTCCCCAAGCCGTATATTGACCATCGAGGTGACCTGCGCTGTCAAGACAGATAAAGAACTGGCTGTCAGCACTATCGGGGCTTTGTGCCCGCGCCATGGAACAGGTGCCTTCTAGGTGAGGTTTGTCATTAAACTCAGCTTTTTGCTTGGTGCCTGAACCGCCCATGCCTGTGCCTTCTGGACAACCTGTTTGAACCATAAAGCCATCAATAACCCGGTGGAATTTCAGGCCGTTGTAAAATTCTTCCTTAACGAGCTCTTTGATCCGGGCCACATGGTTAGGGGCAAGGTCGGGCAGGAGTTCAATGGTTACGCGACCGTCTTTGAGGTCCAGGTATAGAGTGTTTTCTTTATCCATAATCTTACTTTCAGTATCTTAAAGGGTATTTCAATTATTTAGCGTCGGCTGCGACTTGCATTTTGACGATGGTATCTGGGGTGCGGACTGATCCGTTGCGAGAGTTGAGGCCCTTTTTGATCATATCGACAAACTCCATGCCGCTGACTACTTGGCCCCAAACAGTATATTGCCCATCCAAGTGAGGAGAGCGTGCAAACATAATGAAGAATTGGCTGTCTGCGCTATTCGGGTTCTGTGATCGTGCCATAGAAAGAGTTCCCCGAACATGAGGTTCGCTGGAAAATTCAGCATCAAGTTTTTTGCCTGAGCCGCCTGTACCATTGCCAAGAGGGTCTCCTGTTTGAGCCATAAACCCTCGAATAACCCGATGGAATTTCAATCCATTATAGAAGCCTTGCCGGGTGAGTTCTTTGATCCGTGCCACATGATTGGGGGCAAGATCGGGGCGTAACTGAATAACGACACGCCCATCTTTTAAATCAAGATAAAGCGTATTCTCTAGGTCTTGGGCTGAGGCGGGTGAGGATACAAAAGAAAAGGCCAGCAATAGAGCTGCAAAAAAAGTCGATAAGCGAGACATATTTAATCCCAATTTCACAAGTTTCAAATTTGAAGTGGCGGAGACTATCATATTTCCTATGAAACGCACGCTTAAATGCGGCCAGTTAGAGACGGATAAGCTGGCTGATGATCATGATGTAACGTGATGCTCTCTTAACTTCTTGATGGCTTTGGATATGCGCAGGGGTTTAGGGCAATATTAAGGCTGCTCTTAACAATTTGGGATATTAAGCACGACTCGACCTGAGCCAAAGGCAATAGCTCCGTCGCCAAGATAAATTAAAATAGAATGACCTCGTCTTAATCGAACAGGGCGTCAATATCGTTTTGGTCGAAAGCGTCTTTTTTGAGTTGCGGGCCATTGAGAAGTTTTTCGTCTTCGGTCTTTTTGAGGCCGTCAACATCAACATCTTCAACTTCTTCTTTGCCCCAAACATTCACCAATGAATTGATACGCTCATCAACAAATTTGACTGATTTGAGAATTTTTGTAACGCGTTGACCTGTGATATCCTGGAAAGAGCAGGCCTCGAAAATTGCCATACTGTTATCTTCGATCTTTTGCAGGGCCGCAGTACGCTCTTCATCGGTCGCGTCTTCTTTACGCAGGGTGTCTACCTGGTCTTGGTTGCTTTCGGCAACTTCCATAATGGTATTGGTTGCTTCGGCTGTAGCATCGGTGATGGCGTCAAGTTGGTCACCCATCTTGACAATTTGATGCTCTTCGTCTTTTGGATTATAGACGGCCGCAATTTCTGCGCGAACCCTCTTAAGGTATTTAAATAAACCGTCTAGCTCTTTACTTAAAGCTTCTTGTTGATCTTCTTCCATATGCTCAAGTTTGCCTGTCTTTTGGTTTTAAAACGATCAACGACTTTTCTCGGGCGAACGATTTACGTATTTGATGTTTTTTTAGGAATCTATAATCGTTCATTCAACCGCTAACGTAAAGCCTATAGTCCAAGAAAAAATTAACAATCCTGATTATAAACTACTTTTTGTAAAAGTAGAAAGCATTGCTAAGGCGGCTTTCGTTGGGGTTATCTTACCTTCTTTAACAGCCGTTTCTAAATTTTCTAACTGGGCTATAACCCCTGCATGATTACGCAGTTGGCTCATCAAGGCGTCCCCGACCTCACTCCACATCCAGGCTTTCGCTTGCTCGGCTCTGCGATGGGCAAATTCGCCTGTCTGGCTTAGCTTTTCTCGATACGCGCCGACCAAATTCCAGACCCCATCAATTCCTTTATGATCTTTAGCAGAGCATTTTTTGACCGGAGGTGACCAGGAGGCCGATGCAGGGCGCAGCAAATGCAGGGCATTACTATATTCGTGGCGGGCGCGTTCAGCTGCCGGAGCCAAATCACCGTCGGCTTTATTAACGATCACCATATCGGCAAGCTCAACGATTCCTTTCTTGATCCCCTGCAATTCATCACCGGCACCAGGAACCAGGAGGAGGAGGAACATGTCGACCATATCTGCAACGGCGGTTTCAGATTGTCCTACCCCGACGGTCTCAATAATAATCACATCAAAGCCCGCAGCCTCGCATATGAGCATGGCTTCACGGGTGCGCCGTGCGACTCCCCCAAGGGTCCCCCCAGAAGGAGACGGGCGAATAAAGGCTTCTTTTTTGCGGGAAAGTTCTTCCATCCTGGTTTTGTCGCCTAGAATCGATCCGCCTGTTCTGGGGCTTGAGGGATCGACAGCCAGCACAGCCACTTTGAGCCCTTGCGATATGAGGTGGAGGCCGAAAGCTTCAATAAAGGTGGACTTCCCAACTCCAGGAACTCCCGTAATCCCTAAGCGAATTGAGCCGCCCGTATGAGGCAGGAGTTCTTCAAGTAGAGTATCAGCCGCTTCACGATGATCTGGTCGGGTTGATTCAATCAGGGTGATTGCCCGTGCAAGAGCGCGCCTTTGTCCACTGATAACGTCTTTCGCCATTTGTTTGTTGTCTTGGTTCACCCGAGAGGCCCTTTTGGATTTTTTGTTGAAAGGCGTTTTTATCTATCTTTAGGGGCTCCGCCAAGCATCATTTGTTGGGCGAGACCTTGCAGCTTGCGGAATTCATCGTCGCTGAGGTCTTTAAAAACCTCTGCTTTGGCTTTTTGAATACGCAACGCATTCATAATAAGTTCACCTCGTTCACCGCCCATTGATTTTTTCTTAAGGACGCGGTCTGCTATAGATTCTTCTGCCGAGGCTATCTTCTGGGCCAGAAGGGCAGCGACTTGCTCTTCTTCGGCTGTTACTCCTTTCAAGGGGCGCTCATGCTGAGGAACTGGGGCATTTGCGGCTTTAGGGGGAGCTTGCTGAATCGGTTGGCTGGTGACTTCTTGTGCCGCAGGTGGTTGCGGATTTGCCAGTTTTTTCTTTGCTTCATTGCGCCGTTCCATGGTTTCACGGGCACTTTTATCCATAAAGATGGAGAGGAAAGCCTTTTTTAGAAAATTAGCCATGGTTTGCCGTTAAGTCCAAAATTAACAAAAATGATCTCAAAAAGCCTAGAACAAGAGTTTAAACAAATTCTGAAATTTTTCCGTAACATTTATGGCTTATACAAGAAAAACCTAGATTTATAACTATTTCAGAAGTATTCCTACGCTCATGAGAAGAACCAGAAACGCTAAAATCATTGCCACCTTAGGTCCTGCCGTTAATACAATGCCTCGCATAGCCGAACTTTTTATGGCTGGTGCAGATGTCTTTCGTCTCAATTTTAGCCACGGGACTCACGAAGAACATTTCCAACGCTATCAAATGCTTAGGAAGCTTGAAGAAGAGTCCGGGAGGCCGATCGCGATCTTGATGGATTTGCAGGGGCCGAAGCTCCGAGTTGCCGATTTTCATGGGGGGGAAGCAAAACTGATCCCCGGAAACCTTTTCCGCTTCGATCTTGTGGAAACGCCGGGCAATAGTCGTCGTGTTCGTTTGCCCCACCCTGAAGTTTTTGAATGTCTTGAAGTCGGTGCTCATTTGCTTATGGATGATGGCAAGCTCCGTGTGCGGGTTGAGAAGTGCGGTAAAGACTTTGCTGAAACCATGATTGTGAATGGGGGTATTCTGTCCGACCGTAAAGGGGTGAATGTGCCAGAAGCGGTGCTGCCTTTGTCTGTCTTGACGGAAAAAGATCGCCGCGATTTGAAATTCGGTTTAGAAATGGGCGTGGATTGGGTTGCTCTGTCTTTTGTCCAAAAACCATCCGATGTGAGCGAGCTTCGTGAGATTGTCGGTGACCGGGCTAAGATCATGGCGAAGCTTGAAAAGCCTTCTGCGATTAGAAGCTTAGACCAGATTGTCGATCTTTCAGATGCGATCATGGTGGCGCGGGGGGATTTGGGGGTTGAAGTGCCACCGGAAGATGTTCCCGGTCTGCAAAAAAGAATTATCAGAACCTGCCTGCAAAAAGGTAAACCCGTTGTTGTCGCAACGCAAATGCTGGACTCAATGGTTCATGCACCGACCCCAACAAGGGCCGAAGCTTCTGACGTTGCGACAGCCGTATTTGACGGGGCCGATGCGGTGATGCTGTCGGCTGAAACGGCTTCAGGGGATTATCCTCTTGAATCTGTTTCCATGATGGACCGTATTATCCGCAAAGCTGAAAACAATGAATTTTCAAAAAAACTGACGGCTGACGAACTCACTTATCGAAAGTCGACAACGGCTGATGCCATTACCGCAGCGGCAAGCCAAGCGGCACAAACTGTATCGGCTGCTGCAATTGTGACATTCTCCACCAGTGGCTCGACGACCCTACGCATGGCCAAAGAAAGACCACCGGTTCCCATCTTAGGGTTGACGCCAAGTAAAGAGACGGCCCGCTTTATGTCTCTCACCTGGGGAGTGCATTCGGTTCTCATTGACGATGTCATGAATTTTTCCGATGTTGTTGCCACCGCAGAACGGGTCGCCAGTGATGAAGAATTTACCAAGCCGGGTGATCGGTTGGTGATCACGGCGGGTGTTCCTTTTGGCGTCCCAGGGACCACCAACGCCCTCCGCATTCTTGATGTTAAATAGGCCGCTTTAGTGTTTTACCAACTCTTCTCGGTTGTTGCTCCAATATTTATTTGTGCGGGAATAGGCTACGGTTGGGCGCGCAGTGGGCGACATTACGATACTGAAATGGTAACGACTTTGGTCACCATGATCGGTGTCCCTTGTCTGGTTTTCTCTGCTCTAACAAAGGTTGATCTTGATCGAGCCATTTTGGCTGATATGGCACTTTTTTCCACAACGAGTTTGATGAGTTTTGGAATTATTGGCTATGTGATTGTCAAAATATCTAAGGTAAATATACGAGCCTATCTGCCTTGTTTAATGTATCCCAATACAGGGAATATGGGGCTTCCCCTTTGTCTCCTCGCCTTTGGGGATGTGGGACTGGCTTTAGCCGTTGTTTATTTTACTATGGCGGCGATTACCCAATTTACCATTGGCCATGCCATAGCCTCAGGGGAATTCACTTTCCGTGATCTAGTGCGTTCCCCTTTGAACTATGCCTTAGCGGCTGCAGTTGTCTTCCTTTTTCTTGGTACCAAACCCCCTGCCTGGATTGCCAACACAACAGAACTTCTTGGCGGCATGACAGTTCCCATCATGCTGATTACATTAGGAATTTCATTGTCGAGCCTAAAAGTCGCTGGGATTAAGCGCGGGATAATCTTCTCCGTTATCCGTCTCGTGATGGGTTTTGGTGTTGGGATTGGGGTTGCTGAAGGCTTTCAGCTTGAAGGGGTACAGTGGGGCGTCATTGTTGTTGAAAGCGCCATGCCTGTGGCTGTTTTTAATTATCTTTTTGCCATGCGCCACAACAACGACCCGGAAGATGTGGCTGGAATGGTGGTTATTTCAACCTTCATTTCCTTCGCCACCCTTCCGCTGTTGATGTGGTTTGTCCTTGGTTAAAGCTTACTCAGCCGCCTGAGCCTTAAGGCTTGGGTTGTTGAACTGCTCCATTAATTGAGCTTGCCTTACCCGAGCGGCTTTCACGTTACCTTCTTTAACATGACCGAAACCACGTATGTCATTTGGTACCGAAGCCAACTGGACGGCAGTATCGTAATTTTTGTCGGTTAAGCTTTTAAGGATTTCCTCCAGCAGAGTTTCATAATCGGTAATCAGTTGCCGTTCCATACGGCGTTCCTCGGTTTTGCCAAAGATATCCAGGGCTGATCCGCGCAAACCTTTGAACTTAGCCAAAATACCAAAGGCTTTCATCATCCAGGGGCCGAATTCCTTTTTGATCAGGTGACCGCTTTGATCTTTCGCGGCGAGCAGAGGCGGGGCCATGTTGAAGGCAAGGGTGTAATTGCCTTCAAATTTATCGCTTATTTTTTCCAAGAAAGCTGGGTCGGCATATAGACGGGCGACTTCGTACTCATCTTTATAGGCCATGAGTTTGAAGAGGTTTTTAGCAACCGCCTCACTGAGTTCACCACCCTTAGTGTCCACTGATTTTACTTTAGCAACAAATGCTTCATAGCGTTTAGCATAGGCTTGGTTTTGGTATTTTGTTAAATAGTCAGAACGATAAGAGATAACTTCAGTTAAGGAAGGAACTTTCTTCGTTTTCTCTGTATCGGGTATTGTGACAATTTCCATAACCTTTTCAGGTGTTGCAGCAGCTCGCCGACCCCACATGAAGGCTTTTCTATTGAATTCAACAGCGACGCCATTAAGGGCAATTGCCTTGGAAATGGCCTCTTCCGAGATGGGCAGCATGCCCTTTTGCCAAGCAAAACCAACCATAAACAGGTTGCTGGCGATGGAGTCTCCCAGCAGGGAGGTCGCCAGTTGCGAGGCGTTAATAAAGTCAACACCCCCGCCACAACCAGCTTCAATTGCATCGCGGAGTTCCTGGTCGGGGAATACAAGGTCTTTGTTGTTGGTGAAGTCCGCAGTCATGGTTTGTTGTGCATTAACAACAGCCTTGGTGTTCGCGGCGTTCATCTTCGATAAGGCTTCGGTGTTGCCAGTGGTCACCATATCACAGCCGATGATGGCATCAGCACCACCAGGGCCGATGGGAACGGACAGAATATCCTCTGGCGCATTGGCTACTTTCAAATGACAAACGACAGGCCCGTTCTTTTGGGCCAAGCCAGTCAGATCAAAAGTAGTGACCCCTTTGCCCTCAATGTGAGCTGCCATACCTAAGATGGCACCAATGGTGACAACACCTGTGCCGCCAATTCCTGTGATGATAATACCGTAGGTTTTGTCGATGGTTGGCAGGGTCGGAGCGGCTGGTATAGGAATGCCGGCGTTCTCTGCTGTATTACCAGTCCCGGCTTTTTTCTTGAGCTGCCCCCCATGGACCGTAACAAAGCTTGGGCAGAAGCCTTCAGCGCAGCTGTAGTCTTTGTTGCAAGATGATTGATCAATAGCCCGCTTGCGGCCTAAAGGGGTCTCAAGGGGGATAATAGAGACGCAGTTGGAGACGACACCGCAATCCCCACAGCCATCGCAAACCGCATCGTTGATAAAGATACGTTTTGCCGGGTCGGGGAATTGGCCTCTTTTACGGCGGCGTCGTTTTTCGGCGGCACAAGTCTGGTCATAGATAAGGACTGTTACGCCTTCGATATCACGGAGTTCCCTTTGTACAGCGTCCAAGTCTCGGCGGTGGTGAAAAGTGGTAAAAGGGGCAAAGCCTGCATTGGCAGGATATTTATCAGGCTCATCGCTGACCACCGCAATGCGCTTAACCCCTTCCCCATGGACCTGTCGACTGATTGACATGGGGGTAAGATGGCTGTCATGGGACTGTCCGCCTGTCATGGCGACCGCATCGTTGAACAAAATTTTGTAGGTTATATTCACATTGGCGGTTACGGCAGCGCGGATTGCCAGGAGGCCAGAGTGGTGGTAGGTGCCGTCACCAAGATTAGAAAACACATGTTTTTGTTCCGTGAAGGGGGCTTGTCCAATCCAGTTGGCTCCTTCACCCCCCATATGGGTAAAGGTTGCCGTACTGCGGTCCATCCAGATCGCCATGAAGTGGCAGCCTATCCCGGCAACGGCTCGTGATCCTTCAGGAACCTTGGTTGAGGTATTGTGAGGGCAGCCTGAACAAAAATATGGTAGACGGGTAATGCTGGGCGCCGGGAGGTTCGGTGCTTTGAGTTTCGCATCCATGGCGGCAATGCCGTTTCTTATTGTTTCTTTGAGGCTGGCATTGTTGGTGCTGAATTTATCAAGGCGGTCGGCAATAACTTTTGCGACGATAGGGGGGGATAGTTCTCCAATGGAGGAGAGGATTATCGTTTCGGTTTCGTCACGCTTACCGATAACCAAGGGCCGTTTACTGTCAGCAACATTATACAGCTCTGATTTGATTTGGGTTTCCAGAATGGGGCGTTTTTCTTCAACGACTAAAAGTTCTTTGAGTCCCTCGGCAAAATTTTTAATTCCCTGAGGTTCTAAAGGCCACAGCAAACCAACTTTATAAACACTGAGTCCGATTTCTTTGGCGACTTTTTCGCTGATCCCCAGCAATTCCAGAGCTTCGCGCACATCGGTATAGCTCTTACCTACCGTGACAATACCAAATTTTCCATTCTCAGCACCAAAAACCATCCGGTCGAGGGGATTTTTGCGGGCAAAGGCATAAATGGCTGGGAGTTTTGCTTTTCTGAGGCGGGCTTCCTGGGCGATCGGGGCGTCAGGCCAACGGGTGTAAACGCCATCTTCAGGGCCAACATAATCGTCCGGTGTTTCGACTTTTACTCGATCAGGGTCAACGTCAACCGAACAGGTACTTTCAACATTTTCGGTGACTGTTTTCATGGCAACCCAACTCCCGGAGAAGCGGGAGAGTTCATAGCCGTAAATGCCAAAATCAAGAAACTCCTGAACGTTGGCAGGGGCGACAACAGGCATTTGTGCATCGACAAAGGCATATTCAGTTTGGCTAGAAGCTGTTGATGATTTACAGGCAGGATCATCGCCAGCAATAACCAGCACGCCCCCCTTGGGAGAAGTGCCAGAAAGATTGCCATGGCGGAAAACGTCTCCGGTACGGTCTACACCAGGGCCTTTGCCATACCACATGCCAAAAACACCGTCGTACTTACCGCCAGGGAACAGATTTACTTGCTGACTTCCCCAAATGGCAGTTGCCGCCAGGTCTTCGTTAACACCAGATTCGAATTTAATATTGTGAGCCTTAAGGTACTTTTCTCCGGCTTCCATTTCCCGGTCAACATTGCCTAAAGGTGACCCTCGATAACCGGAAACATAGCCCGCCGTATTAAATCCGGCTTTTACGTCTCGCTGGTGTTGGAGAATAACAAGGCGCACAAGGGCCTGGGTGCCGTTCAGTAAGACACGCCCTTTTTCTAATGAATAACGATCCTCTAATGAGATATCCGTTTGCGCCATTTAGTGTAACTCCCTTGATGTGAGAAAGTGGCTCTTTATATTTTGTTTAGCAGGGGCCAGCTTCCAAGTCTTTTTTTCGAGTAAGTGACCTAGGATTCAAATATTCGTCCTGGGTTTAAAATGCCTTTGGGGTCCATGGTGGCTTTTAGAGCCTTCATCAGGGCGATTTCTTCGGCTGTGCGTGAATGAGACAGGTAGTCCCGCTTTTGCAAACCAATGCCGTGTTCTGCCGAGATGGATCCCTGATGTTGTCCGGTGAGGCCATAGATACAGGTGTTAACCCCCGGCTTGTCGCTAACTGCCTTCCCGTCGTTAATGATGATATGCAGGTTGCCATCCCCTAAATGACCGAAGACAATTATCTTATGATCAGGCCATTTTGCTACTAATTCTTTGTCGAGCTTCGTAAAATAACTTTCCATCTTGCTTATGGGGAGGCTGACATCATAGGCATGGATGGGGCTCAAGCTGATGGCTACGTCCAAGCTGGCATCGCGCAATTGCCAGATTTCTTCAATTTCGGTTTCTGACTTGGCAATAATGGCATCTGCAATCAAATTGTCTTCAAAGGCTCCCCCAAGGCTCTCTTCCATGGCGTCTCGATCTTGATCGCTGTTAGTCCCCATAGATTCAACCAAAACATAAAAAGGATAGCGGGTTTCAAAGGGATGTTTCGCCTCGGGAAGGATGGTGAAGGCGGCATCGTAATAATTTTGCCACATAACCTCAAAGGCACTTAGAGTTGGGCCAAGAGCCGATTTTACATGATGGAGCAAGTTGGCAACGCTTTTGAAATCATTAAGGCCACAAAGAGCGACAGCGCGACCATGGGGCAGGGGGGAGAGTTTTAAAACAGCTCTGGTGACAATGCCTAAGGTGCCTTCACTGCCAACGAAGAGATGCTTAAGATCATAACCCGTATTGTTTTTAACCAGTTTATGTAGGCCATTAAGGATCGTTCCGTCTGCGAGCACGGCTTCAATGCCTAGAATCAAATCGCGAGTCATACCGTAACGAATAACCCGATTGCCTCCGGCATTGGTTGATATATTGCCGCCAATGGTACAACTTCCCCTCGCACCTAAATCCAGGGGGAAGGACAATCCTTTTGCTTCCGCTGTTTCCTGGACCGTTTGCAGGATAGCCCCTCCTTGAACGGTCATGGTTGCGCCAAGCGGATCAAATTCTTCAATCTTGTTCATCCGTTCCATAGACAGAACGATTTCTCCTTGCTCTGGAATTCCCCCTTGCACCAACCCGGTAGCCCCACCTTGGGTCACGATTGGTTGGTCCGCCTGGTGACAAGCCATGAGAATTTGGGAGACTTCTTCGGTTGAGACAGGGCGCAGTACAAGAGCAGGTTGGGAGCCTAGCAGGCCGACGGCGTCTGTGTAGTAACGTGGGCCAATATCATCGCCCGATAGAAAACCTTTTGGTCCCACAATATTCTGCAGGGCATCATGTAATGCATTCATAGAAATATGCCTTCTCTTTATCATCAATTTATTCTGCCATTCCCGCGTCGGCGGAAATCCAGTATTGCAGGGAAGCCATATTATCCATTTTCAACACTTTATTTGCTTCCCTGGATTCCCGTCTGCGCGGGAATGACGTATTCTAATTACGGCTTATTATAGGGTAATTGCTTGAGTTAAAATGTGAGTTAGTTCACATTTGGCGTGTTTTCTTTTTTTAGGGTATTTGATTTATCTGTTTTTATATCATAATCGGGCAAAATTAATGCAGCTTAAATCTCGAGAATTGATCAATGGAAGTGACATCTTCAGTAAAATGCCTCCGGGAGTTGTTGATGAAATATGCGCGTCGTCGCTGATTCGTAAATTCAAAGAGACCACTCAAATCTACGCGAAAGGAGATGAAGGAGATGGGTTGTATGGAATTTTAGAAGGAGCGGTTCGATTTTCGTCCATGGGCCTTGAAGGTAAAGAGTTTCTTTTTGGCATCATGGGGCCAGGAGAGTGGTTTGGTGAAATCTCGATGATTGATGGTGGCCCACGACCAACCAATGCCATCGCCCGCCCTGGGACAACGGTGATTTATCTTTCGCGGGAGGACTTTTGGCGAATCCTCAAAGAGGAGCCTGACCTTTATCAACTTGTCGTGAAGTTTTTATGCGAGCATATCCGCTTTACTTTCTCTTTTGTTGATGCGGCAACCTTTCTGGAAGTGAAGGCGCGCCTTGCAAAACAATTGTTGGTTTTCGTTGATCATTATCGCAAGCCAGAAGAAACAAAAGTGGAGATTGGGCAGAAAATAACCCAGGAAGAGCTTGGGCAGATGATTGGCGTGTCTCGCGAAAGTATCAGCAAGCATATGAATGCCTGGCGACGGGAAAAATTTTTGGACTTCAAATACGGGCGTATAACTGTTTTAGACCCTGATAAGCTGCGAAAAATTGTCATTGATGCTCAGGGGGATGAAGAACTCACGGGTTTCTCGGAGTAACGCGTTGACTTGCCTGCCCGCAAGGCTTACGTCATCTAGACTTAGAATAAAATTAATATTGAGGAAACTGAATGGCCGACCAAGCTCTACCCGAGTGGAACCTTAATGACCTTTATGCTGGTCATGACAGCCCTGAACTTAAATCTGATTTAGATAAAGCCCAAAAGGCAGCAACGTCTTTTTCAGAAGATTATCAGGGGAAAATAGCTGATTTAAATGGCCCTTCTCTCGGAGAGGCGATTACCAGATATGAAGAGATCAGCGAAATTCTAACCAAGATTATGAGCTACGCCCAACTTCTGTTCTCCACCAATATGGCAGACCCTGAGGTTGCCGGGTTTTATCAAAACATGCAAGAGCGGGTGACGGATATTTCCACCCACTCAATTTTCTTTACCCTAGAAATCAATCGGTTAGACGATATTGATCTTGAGGGTTTGCTCAAAGATGAAACCGTTAAAAAATATAGCTCCTGGTTGCGAGATGTACGTTCCTATCGGGATCATCAGCTTTCTGATGAACTGGAAAAAATACTTCATGAAAAGCATGTAACGGGGTCATCTGCCTGGACGCGACTTTTTGAAGAGACCATGACGGCACTACGCTTCCCCCTTGACGGTAAAGACCTCACCAGTTCTGAAGTCTTTGATATGCTCTCCAACAAAGAGGGGGCAACCCGGAAAAAAGCAGCTAAATCTATTGGTGCTGTTTTAGGCGATAACATCCGCATTTTCTCCCTGATTACCAATACCCTGGCTAAAGACAAAGAGATTGAAGACAAGTGGCGCAAGTTTGAACGCCCAGTGTCATCGCGCAATCTGAGTAACTTTGTTGAAGATGATGTGGTTGATGCTCTGGTTTCCAGTGTTCAAGATTCCTACGAAGACCTTTCTCACCGCTATTATAAGCTTAAAGCGAAGTGGATGGGCATGGAGGTTATGGACTATTGGGACCGGAACGCCCCTTTGCCGGAAGATGATGACACGGAAATTCAATGGGCGGAAGCTAAAGAGAAAGTCCTCAGTGCCTATGGGACCTTTGACCCTCAAATGGCAGAAATCGCACAACAGTTTTTTGATAAAAACTGGATTGATGCCGCTCCCGGTGCCGGGAAAAACCCCGGTGCTTTTGCTCATCCAACGGCTCCATCAGTTCACCCGTATGTTCTGCTCAATTATCACGGTAAAACCCGTGATGTGATGACCTTGGCCCATGAACTCGGTCATGGAGTCCACCAAGTATTGGCGGCTGATCAAGGGCAATTGCAATCTGATACGCCACTGACTCTCGCGGAAACCGCCTCGGTCTTTGGTGAAATGCTGACTTTCCGGGGATTGATTGATGCCGAGCAAGACCCCGGACGACGCCGGATTATGCTGGCAGGCAAAGTCGAGGATATGCTCAACACAGTCGTGCGTCAGATTGCTTTCTTTGAATTTGAACGCCGCGTTCATGATGAACGTCGCCAGGGCGAACTTTCTCCTGATCGCATCGGCGAACTATGGATGGAAGTTCAAACTGAAAGCCTCGGCCCCGCTTTTCGTTACGATGAAGAGTACAAACACTATTGGTCATACATTCCTCATTTTATCCATTCGCCGTTTTATGTTTATGCATATGCCTTTGGCGATTGTCTGGTTAATTCCCTTTATGGCGTTTTTGCCGAAGGTCACCCTGGATTCCAGCAGAAGTACCTGGAAATGCTGAAAGCAGGAGGCACCTTGAGACATAAAGAATTACTCGCACCCTTTGGATTGGACGCTTCTGATCCCTCATTCTGGAAAAAAGGTTTACAAGTTATCGGAGGGTTCATCGATGAACTATCGGAAACCCTTTGATGAAACGTAATTTGCCGAATAGGCTTGAGGTTATCAGCCGTTATCCCGAAAAAGATAAGGGCCATAAGCCCCTTCTTTTCATTCATGGGGCTTTTGTAGGGGCCTGGTGCTGGGAAAAACATTTTCTCGATTGGTTTGCTGAAAGAGGTTTCGAAGTCCACGCCCTGAGTTTAAGGGGACATAATGGAAGTCCAGGAACGGCGGGGCTCCATGGACATTCTATTTCTGACTATGTGGAAGATGTTGAATCTGTCGCAACTTGCTTGGGGACAGAACCCGTTCTTATTGGTCATTCCATGGGGGGATTTGTTGCCCAAAAATATATGGAACGCCACAAAGGGGCTGGAATGGTCTTGATGGCTTCCGTGCCACCAACGGGGGCCATTGGCCCGAGTACGACCCTTGCCATGACACGACCTTGGCTCATGTATCGCGTCGCAATGGTTGAAGCCTTTGGCACCCGTGATGCTTCTGCTGAAATGCTCAAAGAGGCGGTGTTTTCAGATACGTTGCCAACAACAGAGACCGATGAATATCTCCGTTTAACTCAACCTGAATCCATGATGGCGACCCTAGAAATGCACGGGTTGAATTTGCCAAACTTTTTAGGGCTTATCGGGTCTTTACCTATCAAAGTCATGGGGGCAGCTGATGACAAGCTTGTTGCGCCCATCCACATCTATGCGACTGCCTTGACCTATGGTGTTGAGCCTGAAATTTTTTCTGGGATGAGCCATGGGATGATGCTTGAGTTTGACTGGGAGAAAGTCTGCGATAGTATTTATAAATGGCTGAACGACGAAGGCTTGTAACTATAATTTCATTCCCTAAGGAGTTCCATGGAAGACCATAATTCCAAACTAACAGGGCGGATAAAGCGGATCGCCAAGGTTGGGGTTTCCATGGGGACTGTCGCTGCCAAAATGGCAGGGAAAAGCCTGGTTGGCAAAGGTGGGTCTTCTGAAAAAGGGGCGGTTGATTTAAAGGTGGCTTTGGGAGGGCTAAAAGGCCCCTTGATGAAAGTTGCCCAAATACTTTCGACCGTACCCGACATGCTGCCAGAAGAATATTCCCGCCAACTGATGGAACTGCAAACCAATGCTCCTTCCATGGGCTGGCCTTTCGTCAAGAGGCGGATGGGCAGTGAACTCGGCAAGGATTGGCAAAGTAAATTCAAAACTTTTGAACACCAAGCCTGCAATGCCGCTTCTCTCGGACAGGTCCATAAGGCGGTGAGCCATGAGGGAAACCCTCTGGCTTGTAAGCTCCAATACCCTGATATGGCCTCGGCAGTGGATGCTGACCTTGCCCAACTGAAATTGATTTTTTCTCTTTATAAACGTTACGACCCTGCAATAGACCCTTCTGAAATCCATAAAGAACTTTCTGAGAGGTTGCGGGAAGAGTTGGATTATGGACGAGAGGCCAAGCACCAGAAACTATATAGTGCCATGCTTGCCGGGGAAGATCAGGTTCACATTGCCTCTGTGGTTGAGCCCTTAAGCACGACGCGGCTTCTCACCATGAACTGGCTTGACGGTGAACCGCTTTTGACGTTCGTAAATTCCCATCAGGAACTCAGAAATGCCGTCGCCATCAATATGTTTCGGGCCTGGTACATTCCGTTTTATCATTATGGAATTCTCCATGGGGACCCTCATCTAGGCAATTATTCGATACGACAGGATGGGTCGATAAATCTTTTAGACTTCGGCTGTATACGCGTGTTTGACCCCAAATTTGTACAAGGGGTTCTCGACCTTTATCACGCCCTGAAAAATGATGATGAGGAGCTTGCGGCCCATGCCTACCAATCCTGGGGGTTTGATCATATGAGCAAGGAACTGATGACGGTTCTCAACTATTGGGCTGAGTTTGTCTACGCCCCCATCATGGAAGATAAAACCCAGGCTATGGCTTCGACAAACTCTACCACATACGGCGCGAAGGTCGCCTCGAAAGTCCATCAAGAACTTCGCAAAATTGGGGGGGTTACTCCGCCGCGCGAATTCCTTTTGATGGACCGGGCAGCCATTGGTTTAGGCTCGGTCTTCACCCACCTTAAAGCGGAGGTCAATTGGTACCGGATGTTTCATGGTTTGGTAGATGATTTCGAGTCCGAAACGCTGGCGAAAAAGCAAGGGAAAGCTTTATCCAGTGTAGGGCTTTAGTTTGGTTAACCCCTCGAAAATGGCTTGGTCTAATTTTGTTGGTTCCGTACCGACAGCTTCTAAGAATGCTTGCATATCTTTCTCTAAAATACCCATGGTATTGTCTTTGCTATAGCCCTCTTTTGACCAAGCTATTTGGTGAAAGTTATTACCAAACCACGTGCCGCCAGAACTTGTTGACATCACCTCAAGAAGTTTGTTTCGGTCTAAACCCAGGGCAGGGGCCTCGTCAAGAATGCGCCGAACTGCCACCGTGTTGGTCGCTGCCATGAAATTATTAAGAACTTTAAAAGTCATTCCACTTGCCAATTGACCAAGGTGGTGGATGGTTTTTCCCATAGCGGAAAAGAGAGGCATGAAGGGAGCGATAATATCCTCATCACCGCCAAGCATAAAGGTGAGAGAAGCTTGTTCCGCTGCGACGGGGGCCCCAGACATGGGGGCATCAATTAAAGCCACATGTTCAGGAAGCTTTTCACGCAGTTCATGAATAAACTTTGGCGATAAGGTCGAGCTAATGATTAAGGCGGTCGGTGCGGTATCGTAACTAAATATGGATTGTTTGTCCAAGCAAACATCAAGGGTTTGTTGTTGGTCGCGGACCACAGAAATAATCACATCACATTTTTTGGCAAATACTTGAGGGTTGGTCACCATGCGGTTTTTGAAGCCTTGGAACTCATGTGACGGCCTGATATCGAAACCCCATGTTTCAATTCCGGCTTTCTGCAAGGCTTGAGCCATAGGTAGGCCCATGGCTCCGCACCCGGCAATTCCAACAACTTGAGTAAAATCAGATAAGGTCATAAAGCTTTCTCTAAAATGTTGAGCAAATAGAGGATAGACTATGCTCTGTTTGATGGAAAAACGATAAGGTTTCCTCAAAATTCAGAAGGCAAGTTGTATTGATGCGGGTTTCTGGCCTGAATACCTGCCCCAAGGCTATGGTCATATTATTAGGGCTGCTTTTGAAGCTGAGTAGGCTACAGAGTCTCTAGATCATGGCACCGACAAATTTAGTTGTCCCGGCAGTATTAGACAAGGTATTGATTTTTCTCCATTTATCAACAGTTTGTTGAGCTATGTTGCGGCAATCCTCACCCTCAAAAACGTCCCCCTTGGCACAGCAAAACCTCTCCCCCAAGGGCATCAACTTCCTTTGCAGTTATCTCTTTCCCTTTTTGACTGCGAGAGTAGTTAGTCACTAGGTTAGAATCTTTACGCGCCAGCAATTTTGCCATGGCTGCCCCTAAACCCGTTGCGGGTCCCGTAACGATTGCCATTGCACCTTGTAAATCTATCGCTTTCCCAGCCTAAATTAACTGCCTGTGTAGTTAAGTTTGCGTTTTTCAAAGAAAGATCGCCCCCCTGCTTGCACATACGCACCGCCATGGGAGGCAGCTCTGCCGCACGTTCGGCAAAAGCTATGGATTTGCCTGCTTATGGTACAAAGTATGCTGATAAATTCCCCGATTACGTTACTCCCGCCTGCGCGGGAATACCAAACTTTCAATTAAACCCCAGATACCCCGTTGCTTACGGCGGAATTATTCAATTAAAAAATCAAAACAGGATCAAAGGATGAAACATCTTTTGCGGGGTTGGGCAGAGCCCAAGAATTCCCCCTTACTCAGACGGTGAGCAGCCTTCAGCCGTTTTGCACTCTTTAACCAGATTTAAGATCGGTCCAGGGCCAACGGCGTCAATTTGCAGGGGCAGGTAGCGGCCATCGGTGGTGAGGTATATATAAAAAGCGTATTTACTCCACAATTCAGTATGGCTCTTTTTGAATCCAGCGCGGGTTTTGGGGGTAAGGACCAAGCGTCTTACCGTATAGGGCTTATGGAGGATGGTTCTTTGGAGTTGATCTTCAACAACCCCGGTAACGTCAAAACGCCGCCGTCCATCATAAACAGGGAGGGTGAAAGTTTTCGGACCGTTATTCTCCACATGCTCTTTGGTGCGCCTGATCGCCTCGACGACAGCAGAGACCGGGTCCATGGTTCCTTGTCGCATGTGTGGCGGTACTTTGGCCTCATTGTCTCGGTCTTTTTCCGGCTCTGTCCCTTTGGTTGTGATGCTTGGTGTCGCTAGTCCTGATTTTGGGTCGAAAGTAACGGTGACAGACCGGGACCGAAAACGATTTTCGTAATCGACCTTGTAAAGGGCTGGGGTAAAAGGGCCTTTTTCAGAGTAACTCCCAACGGCCTCGGCTTTGATCCATAATTTAAGAATAAGTTTTATCAACCCGGAAGTTTCTAGATGAAACCGATTCTTTTGATTTCCGGCAGCCATTGAATAAGACAAAAGAAAATCTGCCGCATGGAGTCCACTCCAGTAGGCTTCAAATTTCAAGTTTCGGGTTTCCCCTAGGTCCGAAATTGAATTTTTTGACGAATCATCAAATTTTGCTGCAATTGCGAAATGCAGGGGGGTGATAAAGGCCAAAACGAGGGCTAAAAAACGTATGTAAACCATGGAATCCCTATAAACTATCAATTTTGTTCTTGAAAGGAGAGGTTTTATTGGTAGATGTAGTGGTAATACCAGTCAATAGTTGGAGTTTGATTAAGGCCATGTAATGCAAAGAAAAAGGCAGAAGTAAGATCTTAGACTAAAGTCTTGTTTCATTTTTTATCGAAAGTTGCTTTACCAAAGCAATGATTTCCTGTTTCAATATTCTTGAGTGATGGAAAATCTTCCACCCAACGCCAGCAGGGGGCATAGGGACATATGAAAATTGCAGTAATTAAAGAGCGCCAAAATGGTGAGTCGCGTGTCGCGGCATCGCCTGAGTCTGTTAAAAAGTTAACGGCCTTAGGGTTTACCGTAGTGGTAGAGAAAGGGGCTGGCGCGGGGGCGTCGATCTCTGATGATGAGTTTAAGGAAGCGGGGGCCAAGATTGCGGCTTCGGCGACGGCGGCGATGAAAACCGCTGATGTTATTCTTAAAATAAATGGTCTTGATGCTAAGGGGGGGGCTAAGAGCGAACTCTCTCATGCCAAGAAAGGGGCCATTCTGATTTCCCAAATTGGGGCTTTGAGCGATCAAAAGCTTGTGGATGCCTATGCCAAAGCGGGGATTACCGCTTTCGCCATGGAATTGGTGCCGCGCATTACCCGAGCCCAAAGCATGGATATCCTGTCTTCCCAGGCCAACTTAGCTGGGTATAAGGCGGTGATTGATGGTGTGGCTGAATACGGACGCGCCATTCCGATGATGATGACAGCGGCCGGGACTATTGCTCCCGCTAAAGTCTTCATTATGGGGGTTGGTGTTGCAGGTCTTCAGGCCATTGCCACGGCTAAACGACTTGGGGCCGTTGTGACTGCTACCGATGTTCGGCCCGCGACCAAAGAGCAGGTGGAAAGTTTGGGTGGAAAGTTCCTCGCTGTTGATCCAGAAATGGAAAAAGACGCCCAGACCGAAGGCGGTTATGCCAAAGAGATGCCGCCAGAGTACTACGTTAAGCAGAAGGCAGTGGTTGCCGAACATATCAAAAAACAGGATATTGTCATTACCACGGCCCTCATTCCTGGACGCCCCGCTCCGGTGCTGGTCACCGAAGAGATGGTCGCTTCTATGAAAGATGGATCAATCATTGTTGATCTGGCTGTTATCGCTGGAGGCAACTGTCCCTTGAGTGAAGTGGACAAGATCGTCACCACTAAGAACGGGGTTAAGCTGGTGGGACATAGTAACCTGCCCTCTCGCCTAGCCTCCGATGCCAGCAAACTTTTTGCTAAAAACCTTTTGAACTTCATCACGCCTTTGGTTGACGGGGAGAGCAAAAAGCTCGCCATCGACTGGGAAGATGAAATTGTTAAGGGCTCATGTATTGTCAAAGATGGCGAGATTGTCCATCCGGCATTAGTAGGGAAGGGGAGCTAGATTATGGATCCGACCAAATTTGCAGATAGCGCCTCCAACCTGGCCACACAGGCCGGTAAGTTGGCAGAAGAAGCCGCGAGGCTGGCAAACGATGCCACTCATATTATTGCCCAAGGCGGCGGAGTCGGTTCAGGAGCCAGCGAGTTCTTATTTCTCTTTATGGTTTTCGTCATGGCCTGCTTTGTCGGCTTTTACGTGGTCTGGAGCGTAACGCCCGCGTTGCACTCTCCGCTCATGGCGGTGACCAATGCCATCTCATCAGTGATTATCGTCGGCGGCCTCTTGGCTGCGGGTCCAGCAGATATGGATTTCGCCAAGATTATGGGTTTTGTTGCGGTTGTCCTGGCCTCAGTTAACATTTTTGGTGGCTTTATCGTCACGGAAAGAATGTTAGCGATGTTCAAAAAGAAAAAGAAATAGGAGGAGCTTGAAATGAATGCAGATCTAACAGGCTTTGCCTATCTCGTCGCCTCCGTATTGTTCATCCTGGCGTTACGCGGGCTGAGCTCTCCTGAATCGGCTCGTAAAGGAAACCTCTTTGGCATCGTCGGTATGGCGATTGCTGTGGGGACAACCTTGGTTGGTCCCGGAGTGGTCAGCTTTGAGCTGATTATCCTTGGAATCCTTATCGGTGGGTCGATTGGTACCTTTATTGCGCGTAAAATCGCCATGACCGCCTTGCCGCAACTAGTTGCTGCCTTCCATAGTCTGGTTGGTTTGGCCGCTGTTGCTGTTGCGGCTGCAGCCTTCTTTAACCCTTCTGCTTATGGCATTGGAGAAGTGGGCAACATTGGGACGGGAAGTATCATTGAGATGTCTTTGGGGCTGGTTATCGGTGCCATTACCTTCTCCGGCTCAATCATTGCCTTTGCCAAACTTCAGGGGTTGATGAGCGGTAATCCCATTACCTTCCCCTTCCAGCATCAGCTCAATGCGCTGATTGCTGTTGCCATCGTTGTTTTGGTGATCACCTTGATCTCCACCCAATCAGGCAGTGTGTTCTGGATGCTGGCGCTGGCTTCCTTCGTCATCGGCTTCCTGATCATTGTTCCTATTGGGGGGGCTGATATGCCCGTGGTTGTTTCCATGCTGAATTCTTATTCAGGTTGGGCGGCGGCTGGCATTGGCTTTACCCTTGGCAATCCGGCTCTGATTGTGACGGGGGCGCTGGTGGGCTCTTCTGGTGCGATCCTGAGTTACATTATGTGTGTGGGCATGAACCGCTCTATCTTTAATGTGCTGTTGGGTGGTTTTGGCGGCGACACAGGGGGAGCGGCAGCGGCGGCGGCTGGCCCTCAGGGGTCCGTTAAGGCTGGTAGTGCTGACGATGCGGCCTTCATTATGAAGAACGCCTCCAAGGTTATCATCGTGCCGGGGTATGGCATGGCGGTGGCGCAAGCCCAGCATGCTCTCCGGGAAATGTGTGACCTGCTGAAGGCGGAGGGCGTGGAAGTATCTTACGCTATCCACCCGGTAGCGGGTCGTATGCCCGGCCACATGAATGTTTTGCTGGCTGAAGCCAATGTGCCTTATGACGAGGTGTTTGAGCTAGAGGAGATCAATCATGAGTTCTCCACGGCTGATGTGGCCTTCGTCATTGGGGCCAATGATGTGACCAATCCGGCTGCAAAGACCGATCCAACCAGTGCCATCTATGGCATGCCGATTCTGGATGTGGAAAAAGCAGGAACAACTCTGTTTATCAAACGCTCTATGGCTTCTGGCTATGCGGGTGTCCAAAATGAGCTGTTCTTCCGCGATAAAACCATGATGCTCTTTGATGATGCCAAGAAAATGACCGAAAAAATCGTTCAGGCTCTGGGATAAGCTCAAGCAACTAACGAATCACTCTTTGATCAAAGGCGGAATCTCATGGTTCCGCCTTTGTTATGCGTGAAAAGGATCGGTTTTATATGCTTAAACCGTCAAACGAGAACTAAATCTAGATATTTTTTGCCCGAGCCAAGTTCTTTTTTACTTAACTCTGGACATCCAGTTTTTTAAAACTATATAATCTTTGCCCGGTCGAGTTTGGCTGAAAACCTAGGGTTCTCAGTTTCTGGCGATTGTAAGGTCTAGTGTATATAGTATCCTTGTAATTGTATTTGCTTTTGACTGGGGAAAGGTTCGACAAAATTATTTTTCATTTTGTTGAAATTAGCGTTTGACAGTCCGGGTCGATGGGACTAGAAAACGCTCCTCGCCGCGCTGAAGCGCATTTCGGGACTTCGGTCTTGGGGCTTTGGGCAGCGGGATTTTTTTTGTTCTTTGACATTGTATATATTGAAGGGATGCGCGGACGGCGAGGGTGTTGT
>CBDULT010000004.1:0-216755 GCA_965368165.1 uncultured Thalassospiraceae bacterium
TGTAATAACACAGTGAATCTAAATATGGGCTAATACTGGTGACGTATCCGGGATTGAATAGCTATGTAAATTTATATGGGTTGAAGATTAGGGCTGATGATCTCATTTATGAAATGCGAGTGTGGGAGCAACCATTGAACTGTGGCTTGTTTGTTGGGGAGGGTATATGGTAGCTTTTCGTTCGCGATGGTAGAAAATTCTTGTTTTTATTTTAGGTTCCAATAATGACACAAATAGTAGACCCGATATTGAGTAATAAGGGAAATACGCTGATAATCACTGCTGGTAAGGATTTCGACTCAGTTGCTGTCTCTAAAATCAGACCTCAACTCATGAGGGTTCTTGAAGAAGGAGAACTCAACGTTGCTTTTGATTTTAGCATGACTGAATTTATTGATTCTAGTGGAATGGGCCTATGCGTCTTTTGTTCCAAAAGACTCCAGCCTAAGGGGATGCGTGTAGGAATCGTCGGTTTGAAAGGGCAGCCAAAATCCGTCATCGGCCTTAGCCAAATAGACAAAACCGTTCCCGTCAGTGAAAATATCGAAGCGTTTATGGGTGGGACCCCTTAAATATTAGCCCTTGATAATGAGAAAAGTTGCATCATCTGGATAATTGTATCCCGTCATTTCATCGAATACGCTTATCACATTATCAGCAATCTTTTCTACTTCCTTTTGTAGGGAGTTCAGAGCTGTCTCATATATTTTATTTTCTGCTATCTGTTGTTCTTTGCTTGAATTGCTGAGTTCGAATAACCCGTCAGTTAAAAACATAAGTGCAGAACTGTTATCTAAAGGAATTTTAATCGTTTCGTATTCTTGATTCGGTGACATTCCGAGAAGGGGGCCGCAAATCTCAATATAGTGCGCCCCATCGCAGGTTAGGTGGACAGGAAATGGATGCCCCGCAGAGGCGACTTCGATAAATCCGTCTGGGTGCGCCTTGGCCATAAGAGCGGATACAATGATGGCATCAAACGTCTCATCAGCTTCAATAGCATCGGAAATTGCCGTGAAGAGCTCTGAAAGTTCCCATTCTGCCCCCGCTTGCAAGGACAAACTTCGAACATACGCTGAAACTGAATGGGCGATCAGTTTTGCTTGCACACCATGGCCCATAATGTCAGCAAAAAATAGGCCATTATCGCTAATTGGAAGGCAGATATCGCCTCCGCCGGCACTGGCAACACGGTTACGGCTTGTGCAGTTGAAGGCACCGATACGTGCTGGGGCCTTTGGTTCTAATACATCTGTAATTTGGCGTTTCATCTGGTTCCATAACTTGTCGCGCATGGCTTCTCGATGTTGCAACAATCTGTCAATGGTGCGTTTCAATTTTTGCGGAATAACCTTTTTGTCTATGAAACCGTCGATCCCAAGATTATCGGCTTCAAGGGTTGTTAAAACACTTGTATTGGCAGTTAAAAAAATAAAGGGAATATGATCGTCTCCTTGATCAGTTAGCTTTCTCCTAAACTCCAGCCCGTCGATTCCCGGCATTTGAATATCGGATATCACGAGGTCTACCGGCTCATCGTGTAAATGGGCAAGAGCTGCGAAAGCGTCTGGATACGACCGAATGAAATAATCTTCACCGAATAGGGTGCGGATTATGAGGCGGATGAAAAAATCGTCGTCAACAACGACAATATGTGGTCTCATCATCACAGAGCTACGAGCAGGGTATCTTACGCAAATAGTATTCATATCGGCGTTTGCGTGGTTTCCGGACTCATACCAAAAATCAGGTAATAAACTGGAAATTAGTGCCAAACCCATTCCGCTTGTTTGTTCTCCTTTATTGGCTTCCCGGCTTTCTTGTGCGTTTGCTAAGCTAGTGCTAAAATCATTAAAGGCAGGACCATCGTCTTTAATTCGGCATATCCATGACCCTGCGTGTGCAGACAATTCAAAAGATATTCGATTGGCAATTGGCTTATTATGTTTGATTATGTTCGTCACGGTCTCGCTGATAAAAAGGGAGAAGGCGTCACAAATATTTTCCGGCAAAGCTCCTTTATCCGCCTCCTCCATAGCCTCTCTTAACACCCTGGCAGCGTTAATATCTGGATTCTCCACTGTCTTGCTAGCTATAATATGTTGGCAAATATTATCCATAATTAGCACATCACATGTTTAGTTATTGTTATGTCGCAATAGTCTCGTTTCCTGCTTTGTGTTGTTTTTTTATAACCCAAAGAGAGACACCTCAATGGTTGTAGATTCGTCCCCTTCTGCTGGATCAGTCGTGCAGGAAGCATCATCAAGCGGCGATGTCGGATCTGGTTCTGTATTCTCAATCTCCACGGATACGCCCGCTGATGGGTCCGATTCAGCAGTATCTGTGGAGTTCAACCAATTCAAAACCGGCGTCACGGTGGTATCGAGAACGGCCTCAACAGTAGAATAAAGGCTCTGTAAAGGATCGTATACATCGACATTGACGGTAGCTGGTGCATTGGTTAGGCCGGTTTCATCGGTAACTTCTATGCTAATTTCGCGGTTTCCAGAAATTGTGTCTGGGATCAGGCTGTTGTAGCTAAGTGAATTCAGAACGTCCTGATAGTTTTCAAGGCTATCGGATCCTCTCAGGGTTACGGATGCGCCCAATATATCCGAAAGGCTTGAAAGCCCGCCAACCAACTCAATGTTTGTTCCCTCAAAAATGGTTTCACCAAGAATATTTTCAACCAAATTCAGGCCCTGGAAGCCAAAGCCGTCCCCGATTTGAAACCCATCGGTGATTGAAACGACTGCTTCGACAATATTCGAACCATTTGCATCTGATAAAGTGATATCGGGTGCAATCAAAACCGGCTCAAGAGGAGATTCGTGGGCTATTTCCTGGCATGATAGCTTGATCTCTGGAGATTCCCTTTGTGGGTCAACGTTGACCAGCAAATTCGAGGAGGCAGTTATCATGTCGCCATTGGTTTCAACGGCAGTGGCCGATACATTCAGGGAGAATTCACCAGGATTATTAGTTGGCATGCTCAAGGTCAACCCCACTAATTCCTCTGATGCTAATGTCCAGGTGCCATCGCCATTATCTGTACCGGACGACAGCATCGCCTCGTCAGGCAGGCTATCAATGGTAATAGAAAGAGTTTCTGATCCATCCGTATCAGTTAAGCTGGAATCAATATTTAATTCATGGACGGCAACTTCAATGCCGCCTTCTATTTGAGGATAGGTGACATTCGATATCAGGAAAGAATTGAATAATCCCAGATCGACGAGTGATGAGTCCTTCTCATCAGACCCGACCGCACTAAATACGATACGATCAAACAATCCACCGTCGTCTGCGACCGCTAAGACCGTCCCGGACCCAATAGCAGATGAAAAACTTCCCCCTCCTACTTTAACATCACCACGAAAGAGGTCGTAATGTCCATTATCGCTAGTATCCAGCAGGTCGATACCAAGTAAATCTCCATCCGCGAAAGCTCTCGCATAATCAAAAGAAACTTCATCCAAAGCATAGTTAAATGAAACAATCAGTTCTTCCGATTGGTCGTTGACAAAATCGTAGCCAATTTTATCATCCAATCCGGTCACAATTCCGCTGACCCCCAACCCTCCGGCATGGGTGCTGACGGCTGATGTGGAGGGATCTGCCAAGGTACCATCTAGCTTTACAGTCCGTGCGGTCACCCAATAACCATCTCCATTTTCAGAGTAGTTGCTAACGTCTATGGCTGTCTGAGTTTCTACCCCTCCTTGTATCGTAAGTATTGGCGAGCCTAAAGAAACGGTGAGTGAAGGACTGTCGGCCACCGGGGTGACCTCGACGGTGAAACTGTCAGAAGTGGTGGCGCTATCGTTGCCGTCGGTAGACGTGGCGGTAACACTAAGGTCAAGACTGCCGGAATAATCCTCGGGCGGTGTGAGGGTGAGTCCGTCCAGCTGTTCTGGGGTTAAGGTCCAGGTGCCGTCGCCGTTGTCGGTCCCGGCGGAAAGCACCGTGCCCTCCGGCAGGCCACCGAGGGTCACGCTAACGGTCTCCGAGCCATCGCTGGAAGAAACGTCGATCTCCAAGGCAATGGCCTGATCCTCATTGCCGCTAACTGAATTAACCGTCACGGTGGGAGCATCTGCCACCGGGGCGACCTCGACGGTGAAGCTGTTAGAAGTGGTGGCGCTATCGTTGCCGTCGGTAGACGTGGCGGTAACACTAAGGTCAAGACTGCCGGAATAATCCTCGGGCGGTGTGAGGGTGAGTCCGTCCAGCTGTTCTGGGGTTAAGGTCCAGGTGCCGTCGCCGTTGTCGGTCCCGGCGGAAAGCACCGTGCCCTCCGGCAGGCCACCGAGGGTCACGCTAACGGTCTCCGAGCCATCGCTGGAAGAAACGTCGATCTCCAAGGCAATGGTCTCATCTTCATTGCCGCTGACCGAAGAGACATTCAGATTAGGGGGGGAAGCCACAGGGGTGACTTCAAGGGAAGCACTGGTTGGAGGTGATATGCTAACATTACCGTTGGCTTCGGTTGCAATTGCCTGAGCCGCTAGGTCAACGTTCCCTTGCCAGTCCCCAATCTCAAAGGTTGGCGTCCCTGAGTAAGAAGTGTCCGCGTTATCAAGAGTGATTTGATAGACGCCATTGACTAGCTGGAAGCCGCTATCGTCATTTTCAGCCAAAACCCATTCTTGTGGCACCCCAGTAAGGGTAACAATGTGTCTTTCAGACCCATCACCGGTATCACCAAAGGTCGCATTGACGGCTATTTCAACTCCAGCCTCAGCGGGGGGGGCTGATGTTTCCCAAACGACGTTGACTGAAACATCGTTAAAATCATCATTGTCACCAGCTTGAATTTGGTCATCCCAGTTTTGATTGCCCGCTGCAGGGCCATCGGTCATCTGGATTTCGTCGTTATGTAACGTTTCGTCGCTGAAAAAGGCGCGACCTCCTCCACTGGTAATATTGAGGGTCTCGCCATCAATGACAACATCCCAATAGCCGTCCTGATTAAACTCAAATGTAACGGCTTGATCATCTTCAACATTACTCAAACGCCCTCCATTGGGAATAATGAAATAGCCAACATTCTCTTGGCTTACGCCCTCGACCGTTTTGGTTTCACCCGTGTGCTCTTTAACATTGTCCCAAAGAATAATCCCTTCAGTTGGGTTGCCATTTGAATCGGTGAGATAATAACCATAGGAGTTATTGTACCCGGCATTGGACCCTTCCACTGTTACCGAAAATGATTCTGTTAGTGGGGTATCTGGGGTGAGGGCTACTTCAGTGGCGGAAAGGTTCACCGTTGTTTCATCTGCAATGGCCTCAACGTTGACATGGATGGTCAAGGGGGCAAGGGTGGTCGAAAGGTCGGTATCCGGGTCGTTAATTGATATATTTACCGTTACATCGAAATTGTTGTCGGAATCCACCGGGGGGCGTACGGCAATATTACCCATGTCATGTGCGGTGAAGACCGTATCGACAGTGACAACCCTTCCATTAAGCACCAGTTCTACACCAGTTGGTGTATCGACAGTAAAGCTGTTGACGATCTCATTGTCCGCATTATCAAAAACAACAGTGAGCGGAATATCTGTGTCTTCATAGCCGCTAGCGCTACCTGTGACCGTACCGCCGGTTCCATCAATAGTTAAGGTAGAAGTAGAGGCATCCCCATCTTTGTCGACCAAACTGTAAGTAAAGCTGTTTTCACCATCGGCTTTACCCTCGAAATAACTGTAGGAACCATCGGCTGCGATGGTTAAAACCGAACCGTCATCCGCCATTATATCGACCGTCCCTGTTGTCGGAACAGCGGTTTCAATCCCATTGTAAGAAACAGCGGTAACAGTAGCGCCATCGGCACCCGTTACACTGTTGGCAATCACATTGCCATCGGTGGTGCCAACAGTGATGTCAAGGGCTTCCGGGGTGTCATCGACAATATTAACCCTATAAGACCCCGTGGCGCTGTCGCCATCGCTATCGGTGACAGTAATGTTAAAATCAATTAGTTGATTATCTTCTCCGGTTGCCGGGTGGTCGATGGCCTTCAACAGGTTAAAGCTATAGCTATTGCCGGCAACATCGGCATCGATGGTAAAGACCGGGCCACTTGCCGTATTTGCGGTGAGTGTGTCTCCACTGAAACTATAGGTAATTGGTTCTCCGTTTGAGGTGAGGCCATTGGTAAGGCCTTCAATGGATACTGTTGCATTTGTTGCATCAACCCCAAGTTCGACACCGAGCGCTCCTTGCACAGAGGTGGAATCAGAGCCATCAGAACCATTGGATAAATCATCTTCGTCAACAGTTGGCACCGCCGTCACGGACACATTGTCAATATAGCCGCCGTAGGTATCCTTGATGGTTTCATCGGCGGCCTGAAACTCAAGCCGTGATGTCGGGGCATCAGGATCGCTGGTTACCATATAGGATTTGAATTCCCAGCCCACAGTGTCGGCCGTGAAGGTGTCAATAATTTCGCCGTTCCACAGTACATTGACGATGTTGTTAGCGGCGATATCTTCTCCACCCGTACCGCCATCTCGTGGTGAGTACCAAAAATTTAAGTTAAAGAATTCATGCCCTTCTGTCGCCAAATCTTGATAAACATGACTATCGGAATACTCGCCTTCTGATTCAAGTTCCAGTTTCATGCTGCCGTCTTGTGCCTGAAGGCCGCCAATACTATCAGTTTGCAGTTCTATGGCCCCCCGGCTGCTTTCCCATCCGGGAAGGTCGGGGTAGTTTCCATTGTCGAACAATCCCCAACCGCTTCGGTTAAGTACCGGGTAGTCCTCAAAACTGCTATTGAAGACAAAATTGTCTGGTGAATCTATTGTCGGTACATCATCGATAATAGTGACATTGAACATACCGGGCGCGGTGGAACCATCACTATCGGTAGCGACAAAGTTGAATGTCAAATCAATCGCGTTCTCGCCTGTCCCTGTGGGGTGGTCTAAATTGCCCGTAAGGTTGAAGGTGTAAGCACTCCCCTCAATTTTGATTGTGAACACTTCGTTCCCGTCGGCAGATGCTGTTAAAGTTTGAGTATTGGGTGCCCAACTATAGATAACAGGTTGTCCATCGGCAGTTATACCTTGCGGGCCGGAAATCATGACAGAGCCTTCGCCATCAGAACCAAAGTCTATATTGAGATTACCAGATACTGATGCCGGGTCGATGCCACCGTCTCTCAGATCATCTTCATCAACAGTAGTGTTTTCACTGGTTCCTACAGTTGGACTGGAATCAATAACCTCGACGGTGAAGCTGTTAGAAGTGGTGGCCGTATCGTTGCCATCACTTGAAGTCGCGGTAACACTAAGGTCAAGACTGCCGGAATAATCCTCGGGCGGTGTGAGGGTGAGTCCGTCCAGCTGTTCTGGGGTTAAGGTCCAGGTGCCGTCGCCGTTGTCGGTCCCGGCGGAAAGCACCGTGCCCTCCGGCAGGCCACCGAGGGTCACGCTAACGGTCTCCGAGCCATCGCTGGAAGAAACGTCGATCTCCAAGGCAATGGCCTGATCCTCATTGCCGCTAACTGAATTAACCGTCACGGTGGGAGCATCTGCCACCGGGGCGACCTCGACGGTGAAGCTGTCAGAAGTGGTGGCGCTATCGTTGCCGTCAGTAGATGTGGCGGTGACGGTGAGATCGAGACTGCCGCCAAAGTTCTCTGGTGGAGTCAGGGTGAGCCCGTCCAGCTGTTCCGGGGTCAGGGTCCAGGAGCCGTCGCCGTTGTCGGTCCCGGCGGAAAGCACCGTGCCCTCCGGCAGGCCACCGAGGGTCACGCTAACGGTCTCCGAGCCATCGCTGGAAGAAACGTCGATCTCCAAGGCAATGGCCTGATCCTCATTGCCGCTAACTGAATTAACCGTCACGGTGGGAGGCATTAATATGGGGGTGACTGTAACGGAGGTGGCGTTGTCACCTCCTCCAGAAACAGACGGAGCAGCCGTATTACTTCCAGTGTCTGTAGTTGTTGGCTGAACTTTATCTATCCCACGAAGATTTGCCTTCTCAAAATCTGCAGCGTTTGTATATTCAGCTTTATTTGATTGGTTCTCAGGGGTTGCAGAAGGAGTCGCTAAGTCAGAAGGGATTGTGCCTTCACTGGAAGGAGAGCCGATTGTGTTATCAAGGGCATCAGTGTTGGAGCGAGAATAAGCCTCAATCTCCGAATTTTCTGGTTGAGGAGTTGAGGATAGAAGGGGGTGAGAGTTTTCTCTTCCATCGGACAGGGGTTCCGTTTGAGCGAGTTCTTTTTCAGTGTATTCGTTATGATTGCCATAATGGATTGTTGAGTGAGAACGGGTTAAGTTTTCTTCTGTTGGTGTACTCTCCAGCCATGGTCGTTCCCTAGCGTCCAAAAGATGGTTTTTATCATTACCAGCGAACCCTTCTCGGGGTTGGTCGGTATCGCTAGGTTTTGTTTTGTCCTTCGAGACGTTGTTTTCTGTGTCGGTTTGATTTTTTTTTGGTTCTTTTACCACGACGGAACTCCTTATTTAACTGGGTGATGGAACAATAATTGCGGGAGTATCTTAACGTTCCCAGAAAGCTTCATTAACGACGGTGTAGAGGGGTTTCAAAAGATACTCCAAAACCGTTTTTTGCCCTGTTGTAATGTCCGCTTGAACGGTCATTCCCGGTATGATCAGGTTGCTTTTCGAGTCTTCCCCGACATAGATTTTATCGAGCGCAATTTTTGCCAGATAGTAGGGGGTGTTATCGCCGCTTAGAAATGTGGTTGGAGAAATGGATGTCAGTTTTCCAGAGATTGCACCGTAACGGGCAAAATCAAAGGCACTTACTTTAACGGTCACCACTTGCCCAATATTGAGAAAGCCTACATCACGCGTATTTACCTTGGCATCAACCAAAAGCCCGCTGTGAATAGGGACAATTTCGGCGACCACTCCACCAGGTGGAATAACACCAGCCTGAGCTTTTAAGGGAAGATCTTGAATGAGGCCTGCAACAGGAGAACGCACGACCAATCTGTCCACACGATCTTTCAGGCTAGCGGTGCTTTTCTCAGTTTCAGCTTCCTGAGAAAGAATTTTTCCAAGCTTCCGAAGAGTGTCCTGTCTTAACTGCTTGTCTGAATTCAAACGTCGTTCTTTTAATTCGTCAATTCCCGCGAATAAGGTCTTTTCCCGATCCTTTACCCGCTGCAACTCTCTTCGGGCGACAAGCAAGTTTTGTTTAGCATTAAGGAAATTCAAGCGTGGTTTGAGCTTTTTCTTATAGAGATCCTGCTGGATGGAGAATTCTTCATTCAGCACCGTCATCTGGGAGGAGAGATTTTGAAATTCATTTTTGATCGCTGATAATTCGCTTTCCCCTTCAAGTATTTGTTTGTCAATAACGGACTTTTCAGAAGCAATGGCATTTATCTCGGCTTCATATATTTGCTTTTGACCGAGTTTAAGTTCTTCGTGCCCACCAACAACTGAGTCAAAATTTGGAGAGCGACCTTCCGAAATAGCCCTCAGGCGTTCTTCTTCCAATTTGAGTGCGGTTAGACGAGAGTCGTTTTGAGCCAATTGGCTTTTTGCTTGAGAACCGTCAAGACGCGCCAAAATTTCCCCTACATCAACAACTTGACCCCGCCTGACGAATACTTCAGAAAGAATTCCTCCCTCCAAATGTTGGATGGTTCGAACATCTTCTCGCGGCACGACTGTACCGTCGGTTTTAACGATCTCCTGAAAAGAGGCGAAATAGGCCCAGGCGAGGAATAAACCAAACACCGTAAGAGAGACATATATGCTCCCTCGAATTAGTTTTCCGGTTCCCGTTTCAGCAATAAACTCCGTATTGGCGAGGTCGCGAACTGTCCTTGGTGAATCTATTGATGAATTTTGGAGAGGGGAGGATGTATTCATTTTGAAAATCCAATAGCATTAGAGAAGGTGATTGGGAATGCGGCCACAGATTGCGTCGGCGGCCCCGAAATAGCGGGATGCACCATCTTCCAGGATTAATACCTTGTCAGCGTTTCTCAGATGGCTTGGTCGATGGGTAATGATAAACACCGTTGATTTCGTGCGAATTTGGTCAATTGCGGTTGCGAACATAAACTCGGATTCAAAATCAAGCCCCGTGATCGGTTCGTCGAACAGGACGATCGGAGATTTGCGAAGGTAGGCTCGAGCAAGCGATAAACGCATTTGGAAGCTCATTGAAAATTGCCCGACCTGCTGCGCCTGAATAACCGTTTCAAGGCCATCAGGCAGTTTTTGCACATCTTCCCAAGCGCTGGCCATCTCCAGTGCATCAATCAGTTCCTGACGATTTGCAAGGGGGTGAGACAAACTCAGATTCTCGGCAATGGTGCCGTTAAAGAAATGAGGCGTTTGCGACACAAAGGAAATCAGTTTTCTTAATTCTCGTGGATTGATTTGACGAATATCCCGATCATCAATTGTAATTCGCCCTGCCAGAGGTGGGAAAAGTCCGGCTATTAGCTTTAAAATGGAAGATTTTCCAGCTCCGTTTTTCCCGACGACCGCGATAACTTCGCCTGGCTGGGCATCAAAGGTCAAATTGGAGATGACAGGTACTGCCTGTCCGGGGTAACGGAAAGTAACCTGACTGAACTTAACGTTTCCCTTGGCATTGGGCATGGGCAGGCCGCTGCTTTTTTCCGGCGGAAGGCTCATGAGTCGGTTAGTCTGCTCGATGGATTTGCGTAGCTGTTCCATCCTCGTGAGAAATACGAGCAGTCCCTGCATTGGCGCTAGCGCCCGCCACACCAACAACATGGTGGCGATCAAGGCTCCGGTGCTAAGGGTTTCGTCAATAGCCATCAGGGTGCCAAACCCAAGAGTTGTAAGCCCTGAGAGCATTGTGAGACTTTGACCGGAGGTCGCGATAAGGGCCCCCATTTGAGAGCTTTTGAAATTTTGGCGGGCGCATTGTTGAGATGCGGCAGCAAAACGGTTGATCCAGGCATCCATGTTACCAGTTGTTTTGATGGCTCTTAAATGCTGAATAATTTCAATTACGAGCTCTTGGCGCTGAGAATTAACCTTGGCTGAACGCTCTGTATTGATAGAAACGGCACGGGCAAATGCAAACCCGCAAACGATGAATAAGATGGCGGCAACAACGGGAACAATCGCCAACCATCCCGCCAAGAAGGCAATCGCACCAATGGCGATGACCGAAAACGGAAGGTCAAGTAGGGCGGCCCCCAACGGACCACTGATAAATTCTTTAATCCGTTCGAGGTCGCGAAGGCGGGCTACCTGGGCACCGACACTAGCGGTTTCTGTCATAGATATGGGGAGGTTGAGTAAACGGTTGATGACCGCCACATTGGATAGGTAGCCAAGGCGCGCACTAACAAATTCAATGCTTCGTCTTCGTGTTGCCCTAATCAAAAGGTCCGCCAACACGGCAATCGCCACACCAGATACCAAACTTAACCAGGTTGTGAAGGAATTGGTTGGGATAAAACGGTCATAAATAAGCAAAACGAAAATCGGAATGCTTAGAGCAAGCAAGTTTGATAACCCGGTCAGGAAAAGTGTATGAAACAGAAGTTTTGAATACCTTCTGAAACGTTTCTGATACCAGTTTTGCGTCGTTTCCGGGGCGGTGTAGGTTTTCTTTTCAGGGTAGATATAGGTGCCTTTAAGGCTTGCCACAGGTCTTTCTTCAACTGATTTTGACAGGCAGTTGAACACCCTCGCCATGGAACCCTCAATAGACATTACAATCATTGATGGTTCTCTACGCGGGATAAGTATGCCGGGGAAAGCAGATTTTAGTCGCGCTTTGGTTAAAGAAAAATTTTGGCTTTTATATCCCAAATTGCAAAAAACATTTTGTAAAGCCGTGATATCAAAGGTGTCGTCCTCATGGGGAAGGACATCTGAGAGGTTTCTTGCCGTACCAGGCCAGTTGAGCATGGTCAGGACAGGAGGTAGACAGGCCGCGATATCTGCGCCTGCGTCAACCAGGTTTGCGACCGCGTGGTATAGGCCTGCCATTTTTTCCTCTGGAGCCTCGTTTTCAATAACCACACCGAATTTAGCCAGTGGATGGCCTTCGTCCTTACTTACGATCATGGTATCAGCCATTTGATGAGTCCTCCGTACCGGGGGCTTGCTTCACCGGGGTTTCCTCATGGACCTGCTTGTTGCCGACGTAATAAATCCGATCGGCGAGTTTCAGGATAGAAGGACGATGGCTGACCACGACAACGGTGCTATATCCTTTGAGTTTTGTAAGCACCGATTTCACCGCCGCATCGCCTAGTTGATCAACGGCTGAATTGGCATCGTCAAACAGAATGATCTTGGAATCATTGACGAGGGATCGCGCAAGAGCCACCCTTTGTCCGATACCTCGGGGAAGGCGTTTCCCGGTCTCCTCGCCCACCAGAGTTCGAAAACCATTGGGCAGTAAGTGAATCCAGTCGGTTAGTCCGACAAGATTTGCCGCAGCAAGGGCTTGTGATTCCTTTTCGGTACGAAAAGTGGTTATGTTTTGCAAGATCGAACCGTTAAACAACGTTTCATTTTGAGGGAGATAGCTAAACGTATGGTCAATTGTTTCCCCGTCCCATTCTTCGATTGGTTTGTCGTCGATAAAAACCTTACCTCTGGATGGGGTCAGCAGGCCGCGTATTAATGTCAACAATACACTTTTCCCACTGCCGTTCGGACCCGTTAACGCGATAAAATCTCCGGCGGCGATGTCCAGGTTTATATCGGTTAATAAGTCCTCATCGCTGTTAGCAAACCGAAAGCTGAGATTGTCGATTTTTATGGCCCCCCGTACCTGAGGGGGGGATATATTTTGTGAAAAGGTCTGCTTTTTGTTTGATATAATGTGTAGGCCAAGAGGAATATCAAACAACTCATCAATCCGTTTTCGCGCATTGCGAAAAGATTGAAGCTTAGTCCAAAAGCCCAAAAGGTTGCCTAGGGGTTGCATGGTTCGTCCGGCAAGCATTGTGCTGGCCGCAAGCCCCCCCAGCGAGAGATTTCCGTTTGCGACCAGAAGACCGCCGTAGCCAATGACACTGATAATGGCTATTTGGCTGGTCACAAATCCAAGATCGGCGATGCTCCCCGTCCTGAAATTGTTTTTTTGCCCCAATTCAGCACTTTTTTGACTGACCATTTCATACTTTCGCTGAATCCGGGGTTCCATCGCTTGTGTTTTGATTGTTGAAATACCTCTGAGGTCCCCAATAAGCGTATCGTATCGGGTGTCGTCGTTCTCTCTTAGGTCTTGAAGCGAACTGGCGAGCCTTTGCCCGAAGAATATGGCACACAGTCCAAACACCGCAATCAGGAGCAGGAGCAAAATGCCGAGTTCACCCCCAAAATAGAATATCAGAGCGAGAAATAGGAGAACGAATGGCAGGTCAATAAGAACAATCAACGCTTGTCCGCTGTAATACTCGCGCAACGACATAAGGGCGTTAAATCGTTCAACATGTATACCGCTCCCGTCTTTTTCAAAGTCGCCCACATCGGTGCTGAGCATATGCTTAAGTGCTGAAACACCCGCTTGATGTTCGTATCTAGCGCCGACCAACCCCATGATGTAGTTTCGCGCGAAACGTAAACAGGCGTCGAGAAAAATGGCTGCGCCAACACCGACGACTAACAGGGTTATAGTGCCATAAGATTTGTTTGGGATCACTCTGTCGTAAACCTGCAGGAGAGCCAGTGGCAGGGCCAGGGACAGTAAGTTTACCAACAGTGACGCAATAAAAATTTCTGCGCGGGTGAAAGGGGTCCAGATAGATAGTGTTTTAAAAGGGCTTTTTAGGGATTTGTTCATGTTATTTCCCGAATTACGAAATGAATTAAAAATTCCTCGAGTATTTCCTCACCCCGAGCCAGCATTTTTCCTTCACAGTAATTTCTGCAAGGATAAAAAACAGGTTCCGCTGCTACACAATGCATGTGGCGAGTCTCGCTTAAGAAAAAGAGGCTAGAGGAATGGATCTGCAACTTTAACTCTATAAAATTATTTCACCTTCTTGTTAATGTAGATTTTATAAGTTTATGTTGTAATGCTTTTTGCTAATTCAAGCTTTTTGAGAATTTTAATAATTGTGATGGAAAGTTGCTTGCCAATGTTTAAATCGCTCTAACCTTGCGGGTGAGGGATGGACGGGCTTTATTGGTCTGGTGGTTTTGTTTCGTTCAAGGTAAATTTGTGCTATTCGAATTGCGGTAGGTGGCCTCTTGCGGCACAGGCGAAATCCGTGGTTAAACGAAGATCAAATTACTCCGACCCCTTTGATCGGACCCCTTTGATCGAAATTCTGGAAGGTTGAAAAATGAATATCACATACAACGTTCTTCTTGCAGTCTGCGGCCTTTCTAATCGAGAGGCCGCACTTTTTCATGACGCGCGGATTGATACTGTCAAGTCCTGGGCTTCTGGTCGCAGAAACGCGCCGAAAGGTGCAATTAAAGAGCTTTCTGGCCTTGTTCACAAAATCAATAATGCTGTTGATGAGGCGATTGAAACTTTTCCAAATGAGCCTTGTGAGCTTGAACTTGGATTGGCGAGTGATAACGTGGAAGCCCAAACGCTTGGTTGGCCTTTTGTCTCGGTTCATAAAATCGTTTTGGGCTTGATTACGTCTTATGCCACTGAGTGCGGTTTTACGGTTTCCGTTGTGCCTCGCGGGTCTACTGTAGCAACTGAATCAAAAGGGTCGGAGTAATTTGATCCCTCCGACCCTTTTGATCCAAAAATAAGAGGGGATTATAGCGTGAGCGAAGGAGAATAGCAAATCATATTACTCTGACCCCTTTGATCCATCCAAAAATAAGAGGGGATTATAGCGTGAGCGAAGGAGAATAGCAAATCATATTACTCTGACCCCTTTGATCCAGAAAAAAACCACATCAAATCAAAAAATGAAAATGTGCAAATTTTTCCTGTAACCTTCGTGCAACTGTATTTGAGTCGTTGGTTTATTTCAACTATTAATTGGAGCGTTGGCTTGAGTTAGCCAGAATCAGGATTCTATCAATTGAATGAGAATTAAATGAAAACTTACCCTATAGCAGATGATTTGATGAAAGCAGGAAAGTTTTGTGCTGCGATTTCGCGTTTTGAATATAGAACAGATATTGCGAATAGTAAGAGTTTAAGAAGAGGGGGCGTTCCTTACGAAAATGAACCTACTGCAACAGTAACATTTATTGAGTATGAAAAAAGGACATACGCCTTCACAGCAAAACATGTAGTTGATATTTTAGATAAGCTTGATATTTCTGAGGGTAAGGCAAGTAAAGGGTATTTTTGCCCTAATAAAAAAGGCGTAGCAATCCTTGGTCCGTTTATTACACCAAAGGCTGGTTATTTAGAAAAAGCTGTGGATATTGCCATTTGCCCCATTGATAGCAAATTACCCGAATATATTGGAAAAGTGGCTTATAAATTTAGTGAGTGTGATGATAATTCATCCTCGATTTCTCATGCCTTGGCAGTTGGATTTCCAACAATATCAAAAAAGGATATTGAAAAAAATGGTCAAACGAGGCTCAGCATGCAATGCGTACATGCTCTTGCCGAAGATGTTGGAGGTAGCTTGGATTCAGACCAAATGCAGTTTTTTAGTGAAATCGAAAATGCCCCAGAACATTCTGATTTAAGTGGTATGAGTGGAGGTCCTGTTTTTTGGAGCAAAGATGATGATAGTTTTGGTCTGATTGGATTTGTTAAAGAGGCTATGAATGTTGTTCCGCCTGAAGGGGAGGAAAATTTGTATAGTGATCCACGAGTTCATTTTTTATGCCAAAGATCAAGCTATGCAACATTGTCTTCATGGATTCAATATGTTGATGAAAATTGGCAAACTGCACGAGATGAAACTAATTCAAAAATACAAAACTAGACAAACCTGAGGGCGTGACTGCGCTCCTCAGGTTTAACCGTATCATTGCGGCGGGGGTGTCGGGGGCGGTAGTCCCCTGACTTTCCTTTCGTTGATGCTTGGCTATTTCGCCGCCCTGAATCATCTTCAATACATAGGGGCAAGAAAGAGACAATAGTCAGCAAGGGAAGTCAGAATCAAAGGGGTCAGGAATCAAAGGGGTCAGAGTAGTATGGTTTGCTATTCTCCTTCCCTCACGCTATAATCCCCTTTGATCCCAAAGAGATCAAATTACTCCGACCCTTTTAATCCGACCCCTTTGATCCATTACTTAATGTTCAATACACCTGAAGGTTCCATGTGGGCTGAGGCTCGATCACCGAACAGGTCGAGTTGACAATCCTTGGTACGGTTTTCCAGATCTCCCCGTGGGCAATAAATATTTTCGTAGATAGCGCGGGGCAGGGCGTCTTTAAAGTTGGCGTATTTTTTAAGTTCTGGAATTACCCAATCGCTATTCCAATCCAGCCATGTCACCAGAAGCCGAACCCGCTGTATAAACTCAAACCTGCGTTATATATCACGCAGCCCGCCGAAACGCAGGAAGTATCCAGGGTGTGCGTTAGGGATTGGCCCTTCTGGGGTTTCAAGTACCGACATGACGTGTGTTTCTGCTTGACGCTCAACGAGTCTGTACAAATTTCTACTTAAAGTTCTTGCTGCTTTGCCGGGCCAATTGGACGGTAGCAACTCTTCTGGAAGCATTGGGTCTCTTAGGATTGCTTTGCGATAACCGTGCATCAAAAGCGTTCGCACGACAAAGCAAAGCTCTGGTGAAAGGGATTCAGAATTTGATAAGGCCGTCCATACAGGTCTAAATGTTAATAAGAAATCCTCATAGTCAGCCTCGAGTCTCTCTACGTCCCAGCATTGTCGGAAAACTTTATTTAGTGTTTCCTCACGTATCCATGCATAGGGCTGCCCTCTAACAATAAATGGTTCTACGTCCAAGTCGGAGAATAATTCTCGTATGCTATTTTCATCAGGGTCAGGATGTAAGTAGTCTCCATTGCTTAGCTGCCCAAACCCCATCCACTCAAGGTCTCTTTTAATTGTTTTTTTCAGCTTAGTTTCTAGTGAGGCCACTCCAAGAAAGACAATCGTCCAATTTCGGTCCCAAGCCCTCGCCTGACTTTTGTAAACCCTTCCATGGGCTGCCGTAAAACGCCTCCTACCAACATCCGTAAGGCGGTAATAACTCTTGCGCCCAACTGAATGGGCTGCCAGCCAATTTTCCTTAGCCAATCGAAAAACTGATGTACGCACAACTCGTTCGTTTAAGCCAAAGAGCTTCAACAGTTCAATCATGCTCCCCAGCCAAGCTTCCCCCCCATGATGAGCAACTGCATCTCCATAAACGGTGATGATCAGTGATTTTGTCTTAGGCTTCAAAATGTCCGACAGATGCTTTGAAATATCTGAAATTTCCAAATTCATAGGGCCATATTAGCACTCCTATCGGGTGAGGCAAACTAATCTTCGGCTCTTTAAATAGGTTTTATGATACAAAAATAATTGACATGATAAATATAATGTAATAGATAAATTTTAAAATAATATATTATTCAGTATATTTAAGTACTTAAGTTGGTGTGCTGCTATTCATAAATATAATAATAATTATGATTTATGTGTGTATTGCACCAATAGCAAAGAGGGGGAAGCTACATGGCACAGCAAAAATCATTGCCAACATATTGTTATAATTGCGTTTCAGGACCTGATCTCCTGAGGGTGACTGTCGAGGGTGGTGTCGCAAAAAGCATTGAGCCGGACCATCGCGCTCAGGGTGTTCATCCTGCCGATGGACGCCCCTGCGTCAAAGCTTATGGTCTAGTGCAAAAGACCTATAATCCTCACCGAATAAAAACCCCTATGAAGAGGACCAACCCTAAAAAAGGGAAGGATCAAGACCCTGGTTTTGTCCCAATATCATGGGATGAGGCCCTCGATCTCATTGCAGAAAAACTTTGCAGTATTCGCAGTAGGGGATTGCTGGATGATCAAGGTCTGCCCAGATTGGCGGCAACCTTTGGTCACGGCGGCACACCAGCACATTACATGGGGACTCTCCCTGCCTTTTTGTCCGCTTGGGGACCTATTGATTACAGTTTTGGTTCGGGGCAAGGCGTTAAGTGTGTTCATTCGGAACATCTTTATGGTGAGTTCTGGCACCGAGCCTTCACTGTTTGCGCTGATACGGTCTCAACTAAATACATTGTTTCATTTGGTACGAATGTTGAGGTAACTGGTGGAGTTTGTGCCGTAAGGCGACATGCTGATGCAAGGATACGCGGCGTAAAACGAGTTCAAGTTGAACCTCATATTTCGCCTACTGCCGCTTGTTCGGCAGAATGGGTCCCCATCAAGCCTAAAACAGATGCTGCTTTCATGTTGGCGATGGTTCACACATTGTTGTTTGAAGCAGAACTCTCACAGCTGGATGTACCTTTTTTGAGGGATAGAACTGCATCGCCTTATTTAGTCGGCCCTGAAGGTTGGTATCTTCGTGATCCAGAAACAGCAAAGCCGTTAATTTGGGATATAAATACATCATCTCCAGTTCCTTTTGATACAGAGGGGGCTAACCCCGCTATTGAGGGTACTTATAGGGTTTCAGAGGCCATTACTCGGGAACCTGATGAGGAAATTCGAGCACATAAAGAAATAGAAGGTCGAACCTCCTTTGATGAGATGGTAGAGGCCATGCGAACCTACACGCCTGAATGGGCAGAAGATGTTTGTGATGTTCCCGCCGCGACAATTAGACGGGTAGCACTAGAGTATCTTGAGAATGCTAGTATTGGTGAAACAACAGAAATCAATGGAAAGACCCTGCCTTTGCGCCCGGTGGCCATTACACTTGGAAAAACAGTGAACAACGGGTGGGGTGCTTTTGAGTGTTGCTGGTCACGGACAGTTTTAGCCATGCTTGTGGGGGCTTTAGAAGTCCCCGGTGGAACGATCGGGACGACGATCAGAATTAACAAACCCCATGAAAACAGATTACTTTCAGTAAAGGTGGGTGAAGATGGCTTCATGGCCTCCAAGTTTAATCCCACGGGAAAAGATACGTGGATTTCTGAGCCAACTGGAAGAAATGCGCATAGAACGCTTATCCCAATTGTTGGGAATTCTCCCTGGAGTCAAGCTTTAGGGCCGACCCACCTGGCATGGTTATTCCTTAGGGAAACTCCCAAAGATTGGCCGAAACCTACACATCCTGAGGTCTGGTTTGCTTATCGCACCAATCCGGCTATTTCTTTTTGGGAGACCGATAGCTTATCAGCGACTATGGCGACAATGCCTTTTATAGTTGGCTTTGCTTATACACATGATGAAACCAACCATATGGCTGATATCCTCCTTCCCGATGCGACGGACTTAGAGAGTACGCAGCTAACACGCATTGGCGGCACAAAATTTACGGAACAGCACTGGCATCATCAAGGCGTAGCCTTGCGCCAACCCATCGTTGCCCCTCAGGGTGAGGCAAAGGATTTTTCCTGGATAGCGGCGGAATTGGCTAAAAGAACAGGCATTGTTGATAAGTTCACCGCAGCACTGAACCGTGGGACCATTTGCGCTCCACTGAAAGGTGAAAGCTACGATTACTCTCTCGTCCCTGAGGAGGTTGATAATGTTGAGACCGTCTGGGATTCAATTTGCAAAGCCACCACAGCAGAATTGACTGATGGAAAAGACGTAAAAGACTTGAATTGGTTTAAGGAGAATGGATGGTTTGTTACGCCCTTCGACAGGGCCGATTGGTATCTTACCCCTACGATGGAAGAGAAAGGTTTGCGCTATGAACTTCCTTATCAGGAACGCTTGCTACGGACCGGGAAAGAACTTGAGCGGCGCCTACATGAAAAGGGAATAAGATGGTGGGATAAACAACTCACTGAATATCAGGCAATTCCTCGCTGGCATGATGTTCCTTCCCATTGGGCGGAAGCAACAAGGGCACTCGGAAAAGAGCCTAAGGATTACCCCTTTTGGGCAATTACAACAAAAAGCATGCCTTATACCACGGGAAACAATGTCGGCATCCCGCTGATGAACGAGGCGGCTGAAAACTTACGAGGCCACGGCTCGGTAACTATCAATGCGGATTCTGCACAGAAACTAGGTATAGCTGATGGCGATTGGGTTGAAGTCAGCTCTCCAGTAACATCAACCATTGGCAAGGCAAAACTTATTCAAGGGTGCCGTCCGGATACTGTGGTTATTCCGGGGCAATTTGCCCATTGGAAAACACCTATAGCTAAGAATTTTAATTTCCCTTCACTCAATAAAATTGCCCCCCTTTCATCTGTATCTCTTGCTTTAACAGATGCAACCGGGTCCGGTGCGGATATCGTGCAGGTTCAACTTCGTAAAGTTAAAGGCCCAATAGAAGCTGGAGAAAGCAAATGACCCGTTACGTAATGATCGCTGATTTGCGTCGCTGTGTAGGTTGCCAAACCTGTACGGCAGCCTGTAAGGAAGCCAACGGTACTCCTCCAGGAGTTCAATGGCGACGGGTTCTTGATATTGAAGCCGGAAAGTACCCAGATGTGAGTCGAGTTTTTGTGCCAAGTGGTTGTCAGCACTGCTCCAATCCACCCTGTATGGAAGTGTGCCCCTCTACCGCCACAGGACAACGCCCGGATGGTTTGGTCACAATCGATTATGATCTGTGTATTGGCTGTGCTTACTGCATTATGGCTTGTCCTTATGAGGCGAGATATAAAGTGGATGAACCCAATTATGCCTTTGGGGAAACCCCGACAGAATCTGAAAAGTTAAATATGGGAAAGCATGAAATTGGTGTCGTGACCAAATGCACATTCTGCATTGACCGTATCGATTCTGGCTTAGCAAAGGGCCTAAAACCAGGAACTGACCCTGAAGCAACTCCAACCTGTGTCCAAGGTTGTATTTCCGGTGCCTTACGGTTTGGTGATATTGAAGACCCAGAGAGTGACGTCTCCAAACTGCTCAAGGAAAACAAGTGGTTTCAAATGCACGAGAGCGAGGGCACCAATCCAGGTTTTTATTACTTATGGGACAAGGAGGCACCGCTATGAGACAAATGATTACAGAGAAACGTCAATCTTATTGGGATCTGAGAGCCGCTGGTAATTTTATTGGTGGAGGCACTGGCGTGGGGCTAATGCTTTGGTCTGCATTGGCCCTTGGTACAGGATCAAATAATTTTATTCCCCTGGCACTTGGCTTAGGGAGCCTTTCTTTAGGCTTGTCATTAGTTTGGTTTGAAATCGGGAAACCTTGGCGAGCATTAAATGTTTTCTTTCACCCCCAAACCTCTTGGATGACAAGGGAAGGTATTCTGGCTGGCCCAATTTTGGCCTCGGGAGCTGCTGCGTTTTGGCTTGAGAGCATTCCTCTTACCGTATTAACAGCTTTTCTTGGGTTGGTTTTTTTGTATTGCCAAGGCCGGATTTTAAAAGCCTCAAAGGCAATACCAGCCTGGTCCAACCCGAACATCATGCCCTTAATTATTTTTGCCGGGTTGACTGAGGGAGCTGGCATGTTTTTGGTGTTTGGCTCACCTCCTATATTTATAGCTATCATAACGGTAGTTTTAGGTGTCATCTTTGAAGTGTTTTATCAGCGCTATATTGAAAGCCTAAAAACACGCAAGGCACCGACGCTATCACTTGCCTGTTTAACTGGGAAAATTGCTAAAAGCACGGTAGCCCTACGCCTATCCGGATTAATCATAATTTCGTTAGGTTTTGCAGGGTTTGAAAATATGTGGCCGATTGGTGGGGGGCTTTTGGCTTTGTCCGGTTGGATATTTAAAAGTCTATTAATAACGAAAGCAGCTTATACACGAGGGGCTGCTATACCTTTTACGCCTACAAGAGGTCGGAGTAAGCCAAGGGTTGTTAACGATACGGCTTGAACCCTAATCAAAAACTACCTTAATCCATTGTCTTAATTGTGATAATCAAGATAATGGGTCCAGTTTTTTTAGGCTTTGGATCGGACTCCAGATAAAAACAAATCAAACATATTATCGTGGCGTGATGCTAAACCTGGTTTGGTGCCACGATAAATCCACATTGTAAATACACGGCGGATATATCCTATCATGAGGTCAAGGATATCTATGGCTGAGACATCAGAGCGGATATGCCCAGTTGCTTGGGCTTCCTTTATCGTATTGAGTATTATTGCAGTGAGAGATTTTTGATCGAAGGTCTCATTGCGCATCCATGTTGTCATAGGCAAAATCAGATAAATTATCTTTCCGACATCAGCATTTTTTTCCAGGTAATCTAGGAATACCCATTGGATTTTGCGTAATTTTTCAGAGGGGTCTGACAACCCTTGAATATGCTCTGAAATCCGATCTCTAATTTCTTCCTGCCACTGACGCACAAAATAGAACAGAAGCCCTTCTTTATCGCCAAAATGCTTGTAAACGGTATTAAACCCCATCTGAGCTTCCTTGGCGAGGGCGCGCATATTGGCATTATGAAAATCACTGGTCGCAAAAACATGGCGGACAGCTTTTTCCAACACTTCTAAGCGTTCTGCTGGCAAGGTCGGAACAGGATATTCCGCCGTCTGCTTCATGGCCAGTGGGTCTCCCTCTACGTGGTGGCAGCGACCTCCCAAAGATTTGTTAGGGTATCGATTGCCAGTGTTTCGGCTATTGTTTTACGATAGCCACTGCGGTAGGTCGTGCTTTGCATCGGCTTGACCTGCTTTTTAATCTGCCCCGCAATCTGTTCAAGTGCTTCATGATCAAGAGACTGACCTATAAGCCCTTCTAATTGGTCAAGGAGTACAGGTCGAGAATTTAATCCCGTAAAGGCAATTGCCAGCTTTTGCAGTTTATCATTTTCTCGATCAATAACCACGGCGACACCTGCCAATGGAAAATCAATCGCTTCACGAACGCTGACTTTTTGATAGTCCATAGTTAAGTTATTGCAAGAAGGAATATCAAATGAAAGGATAAATTCTCCGGTATGCAAAGCTAAATGGGCGGCTCCGTTATCAATATAGAGATCATCTAAGGGAATTGATCGACCTCCATCCGGTCCAATTAAATTGGCGGTTGCGCCTAAGGCTAAAAAGGCTGGAGCTAAATCTCCACTGAAAGCGGCGAGGCAAGTTTTGCTTTTAGGCGATACGTGGCAAACCTCTCCTTTATACTTCAAGCAATAATTATTGCTTTGCCGCCACCACTCACTTTGATTGTAGTAAATGCACCGAGTATCAAGACAAATATTGCCGCCAACTGTCGCTGTTTGTCGGTGAGTTGGCCCGGCGATGGATTTAGCCGCCGTCGCAATTAACGGGAACTCGTCTTTAATCTGCTTATTGGTAGCTAGTGTTGCCAAAGTGACACCTGCACCAATATGCAGGTGCCCTGATGGTTGGCGAACAACTTCTTGCAAACCTTTAATTTGTGAGAGGTCAATCAAGACGGGGTGTTCCCCAATACCGCGACGCCGATTTACAAGCAGGTCTGTCCCCCCAGCAAGAAAAGTTGATGTTTCATGTTGGGAGCTAAGCTCAATCGCTTCTTCAGGTGTCTTTGGCTTTAAGAGGACAAATTCAGTCATTGTTTCCATAGTCAAACCTCTCCTGGTGTGATGATGCTAATTTTTTCTGATTTTTCAAAGTTTTGGTAATCCTGTCTGGAGACATTGGCAGTTCGGTCAACTGCCAGCCGATGGCCTGTCGAACCGCCGCTGCGATTGCAGGCGCAATGCTTCCCATAGCCCCCTCACTCGCCTCTTTAGCCCCGAAAGGACCGTTAGGATCAATTGTTTCAATAATTTTCACTTCGATAGGGGGGGTATCCAGGAAGGTGGGAACTTTGTAGTCCAGCATATTGGCATGCACAGGTAAACCATTTTTAAACTTGATTTCCTCGCACAAGGCCTGCCCCATCCCCATCCATACAGCCCCTTGAATTTGTCCTTCTACGGACTGAGGGTTAAGGGCAAAGCCACAATCCAAAGCAACCCATATCTTATCAACAGAGACTTTGTTGGTAATTTTGTTGAAAGATACTTTAGCGGCAACTGCTGCGTAGGAATAGGCCATAGATGGCCCAACCGCTGAACCACGAAACTTAACCGTTCCCTGATATTCAGGCGGGGCGGTAAAGGTTCCTTTGACGGTGATTGTTCCTCGATCAACTAAGGCCAAGGTCGTCACGTCATCAAAGTCCAAACCAGTGTCCTGACTTCCTGCAACTTTAAACTTCTCATCCTCGCAGATAATATCTTTGGTCTTTGCTTCTAGCTTTACAGCAGCCGCTTTAACCAGGACATCCTTCAACTCATTTGCCGCATCAATTGCCGCATTGCAGCACATGAAAGTAACTCGTGATGAATAAGAACCATTGTCCTTTGGGGTGATGGCACTGTCATTGGCGATTACCCGAATGCGGTTCATGCGGATGCCCAGAGTTTCGGCGACAACTTGAGCTAAGACCGTTGACGACCCCTGGCCAATATCAGAGGCCCCGGTAAGAAGGGTGACACCCGCATCAAAATCAAGCTTAAGGTTGATGGTGGCGTGAGGCTCTCCTGTCCAGTGCACGGGCTTAGGTGCCCCACTGATGTAATGGGAGCATGCAACCCCTAAGCCACTACCCGCCGCCATATCTTGCTCTCGTTGTGCCCAGCCACTTTCTTTTTCAACCCACTCCAGGCATTGGGGTAAGCCGTACGTATTGATCTTGGCCCCGTTGATTGTTTCGCATGGTACGGTTAAGAAATTTCGACGCCTGATTTCAATGGGATCAATGCCAAGTTCCTCTGCCATTAGGTCCATAATCGCCTCAAATGCAAAGCGAATGTTTACCCCTCCATGTCCGCGCATGGCGGTACAGGCTGGGGTGTTGGTATAGACCCGATAGCCGTCATATTTTACAGCAGGAAGGTCGTAGAGGGAGTTAAGAAAAGCACCGTTGTATAAAATAGTAATCACGCCATAACAGGCATAAGCCCCGCCGCGTTGAACGGCTTCACATTCACAGAAGGTCAACTTGCCTTCTTTGGTCATGCCAACTTTAAGCTTAATGGTTGTTTCGGGCCGTCCGCCACGGGTGAGAAAAGTTTCTTCTCTGGTAAGCTTTAAGTGGACCTTGCCTCCCACAGCACGCGCCAGAAGGCTGGCAATCATTTCGTGATTGAGGGCGTCGGTTCGAGCGCCAAATCCTCCCCCCACATAGGGTTTAATCACTCGAATTCGAGATTCTTTCATCTCCATGACTTTCGCTAAAGCTTGGTGGAGATAATAGGGAACTTGAGTGCAGGATTTAATCGTCAGCTCTTCGCGGACAGGGTCGTATTCTGCCAAGGTGGCATTAGGTTCCATTTGCACATGGCTAACCTCAGCACTTTGAAAACTTTCTTCGCAAATTAGGTGGGAATTGTTTTTCCCCCCTTGAACATCCCCTAGCTCGTAATGAACTTCTCGTTCAAGATTGCCGGGTTTGTTTTCATGTAAGTTGATGGCTCCATCGGCCCGGGCCTCGGCAGCAGTAAAGTATGCCGGGAGTTCTTTGACTTCTAGCTTGATCAGTTTCATCGCACGTTCAGCAGTTGCCGAGTCAACGGCTGCGATAGCAGCGACGGCATCACCTTTGAAACGCACTTTACCTCGTGTTAACGGGTACTCATTTTCAGCGATGGGCAAGATACCAAAGGGGACTGTCCCATCTTCGCCAGTAATTACCGCCATAACACCAGGTAATTTTTCAGCCTCGGAAACGTCAAGACAAGTAATTTCGCCGTGGCTAAATGGGCTGCGGAAAATGCGTCCGACTAATGCGCCTGCTTCGTTAAGGTCAGCAGTATATCTCGCCCGACCTGTGACTTTATCAATTCCATCAATCAGAGGAACACTTGCTCCTGCGACGCGTCCTGTAGCTTTTCCGGCAGATTTTCTCAACATGATCAGGCTCTCCTTTTTTCTGCTGCAGAAATGACAGAACTGATAATCTTTGAGTAGCCTGTGCAGCGACAAATATTTCCAGCTAAAGCATCACGTATTTCATCTTCGCTAGGGTCTGTATTTTCGCGCAACAAGGCTTCAGATGTCATAATCATGCCGGGCGTACAAAAACCACATTGCGTCCCGAGTCCTTCATGGAAAGCGGCTTGCAAGTCAGAAGGTTGTCCCCCCTTATCTAATCCATCAACAGTCTCAACCTTTTTCCCTTCGCAAGAATGAGCCAAGGTCAGGCAGGACAACTGCGGCTTGCCATCAACCAGAACCGTACAGGCCCCGCACTCACCACCATCACAGCCAATCTTTGTTCCCGTTAAGCCCACACCCTCGCGCAGGTAATCAACAAGTAAGGTTGTATCGTCAACGGCATCAGTTCGTGTTCGATTATTCACAGTCATTTGCAGGATGCGGGTCATTGCACGGCCTCCTTGCCGATAAGGTTATTAAGTTTGAAACGCTGGGTTTTGCCTGTTTCTGTTTTTGGAAGATGATCCAAAAACGTAATGGCGCGGGGATATTTGTAAGGGGCAATTGAGTCTTTTACGAAAGTTTGCAAAGATTTTACCAGGGCTTGATCAGGAGATGTCCCATCAGTGACAACGATAAAAGCATGGACAATTTGGCCCCTGGCTTCATCAGCAACACCGATCACAGCACATTCCTCGACCCCTGGGTGACGCATAAGAACCTGCTCTACTTCAATGGCGGAAATATTGTACCCTGAAGACACAATCAAGCCATCGCCACGACCTACATACCAAATATAGCCATCGGCATCTTGGCGCACTAAGTCACCGGTAACATTCCAGCCATCTTGCACATATTCTCGCTGCTTCTCTTCATTATCTAAGTAGCGACACCCGACAGGGCCACGGACGGCAAGCTTGCCAATTATGTCCGCTGCAACAGGCTGTCCACTGTCGTCGAAAACCCGAGTTTCATAACCCTGCACGGCTTTGCCAATAGATCCTGGACGTTGCTCGCCCAGGGGAGAAGCGATAAAGTTGTGCAACATTTCGGTTGAACCCAACTGATCGACGATGGCGATCCCTGTTGCTTGATGCCAGTTTTTCCAATCGTCCATCATCAGCGGCTCACCTGCAGAATTACATCTCTGTAAGCTGGAAATATTTTGTCCTTCAAGCAGGCTTCTGATCCGTCGATACATGGTTGGTGCGGTGAAAAGGTCAGTCACTTTGTACTTCTCAATAGCACTTAGGACGGCCTCCGGGGTTGGCTGAGGAAGCAGAACAGCAGAGGCACCAAATCGCATAGGAATAGCAACCAGAGCACCTAGGCCAAAGGTGAAGGCGATGGGGGGAGTCCCGCAAAAAACATTTTCTGGTTTAATATCCCAAACATGTCGGGGGAAACAATCTGTGATCGCCATAATGTCTCGGTGAAAATGGACGGCTCCCTTTGGAGCACCAGTGGTCCCTGAAGTAAAGGCGATGAGGACGGGATCATCAGCAGCGGTGTCTACAGCCGTAAAAGTTGGTTCCTTTTTGAAGGCTGCAATATCAAGGTCAGCCCCATCAACCTTGCCTGTTCCTAATGCTGTAAAATACATGACTTTAGCGAGAGAGGGCTTGTTGCTCTGTGTAAGTTGCATTTCCCCCGCCGCCTCTATATCGCACAAGGCAAACCCGATTTCAGCCTTGTCGACGGCTGTGTCAAGCTCTGCAGCCCGTAGAAGAGGCATGGTTGACACGCAAACGCCCCCAGCCTTAACCACTGCGAACCAACAGGCGATCATCATTGGTGAGTTAGCCCCCCGAAGCAGCACCCTTTGCCCTGGAATCAATCCTAAATCATCAACAAGAACCCGTGCTATCTGATTGGTTTTTTCATAGAGGTTATTATAAGTCCAAGTAACTTTAGCAAAATGTAGTACAGGCTTATTGCCAAATTTGGCCCCAAGGGACTTATCCAGTAGCTCCTGCGCACAGTTAAGCATTTCGGGGTAGCTAATATCTTTGGGGAGATTAGAAAAATCCAATATTGGCCACAGCTCTGCATCGGGTAAATTTTTTCTAACAAACTGATCTACATGTGCGGAGGTTGCCCTCCCTGAATCTTCAATAGTATCACTCATCCTGTCTCCCCCCTTGTCCTGTTCCCGAAGTGCCTTAGGTGTAAAAATATTTTATTTTTTTTGACTGCAAACACTATAGGATAACAATGTTATCGTTGTCAATTCATAAAAAATAGCCTGATTTCTGCATTGTATAATATTAAGATAACAATGTTATCTATGTTGGCTGTGCCAAAAGGCAAGGTAGTAATATCTCATTTTTAGGTTGTTAAGTGGTCTTTTACCCAAACTGTCTGGAAAAGCAATCAAAGGCAATCAAAGGGGTCAAATCAAAGGGGTCAGCAAATCAAAGGGGTCAGAGTGGTATGATTAGCTATTCTCCTTCCCTCACGCTATAATCCCCTCTTATTTTAGGATCAATGGGGTCGGAGTGGGGATCAAACTACTCCGACCCCATTGATCATTAATTGGGTATAGCTTTATTAATGACGAAACGAAAATCGCAAAAATTTTCTGATATTGAGCGACGGGCATATTGGGAAGCCCACAATAGGCGCTGTGTTTACTGCTCTGAACCACTGAGGTTTAGGGAGCTTTTCATTGATCACATTATTCCGCAGTCTCTTCTTGTTAAAAGCGATGAATTAAGTCGCCTTTTTGATCAAATCGGAGTCAGTGCTACATTTGATATTACGTCGGAGTTCAACCTTGTCCCTTCCTGCAATCGATGCAATACGACAAAAGCTGCTAAGCTATTTGAGGCTCCTCGGTTGATCCTGATCCTTGAAATAGCAAAATCAAAGGTGGACAAGGTTTTGCATCTCAAGGGGTGTTATCAAAAAGAGGCGAAATCAGATCAGCTACGTATTGATTTATCCATAGCTCTGTCCAATGGAAGCATATCTTTAGATGAGATGTCCAAGTGTTTAGCAAGCTCAAGTCCTGAAGCGATTGATCACACACTTTCACAAACTTTAAACCTATCAGACGGCACCGAGATTAGAACGTTAAGTCAAAAAGATGTCGATGGTCTGTTAGATGAGCCAATACTCGTCAATATGGGTAGAGAAAATGGTCTGAAGCTGACCCACGATAATGGACAAGTTGTGTCCGTCCGCACCTGTAGGGAGTTCGAAAGTGCATTAGGTAAAGGGTTTTATCCGTACACTATGTATGAAATAAAAATGGCTTCAGATTTTATCATCCCATTGGCGATACTTAGGGCTATCGAGAAGGCACAAATTGCAGATAAGTCGTTCCTCGACAATCCAAGGGTTGGTGTGACCGATCTCCATTTAATACCCGGTCATTTGGGAACCTGGAATCCAGCAGAGAGTCCAGACACGGACCACTCTAAAGACACTACGACGGTAGAACAGCTGTTACAAAAAAGCGAGCTTTCAGTCAAAAGGGTCGAGACTGGAGTGATTGTATTAGAGGACGATGGTGGTGGAGTCATGTTGATGGAATTGTTCCGCTCAAATATCTTAGACGAGGGAAATGAAGAAATTTTGGTCTTCCGGTACGACTATGCAACCCAGGGAACATTTGGGGCCGGTAGCACAGGCTTAATGAGAAGGAAAGAAGCTGAGTCTCTATTTTCATGGACCCCATTTCCAAGTGAAACCTATAGCGAGAAATGTTAATGCCAAAGCGTTCAGCAATCAAAGGGGTCGGAGTAAATTGATCCCTGCTCCGACCCTTTTGATCCAAAAATAAGAGGGGATTATAGCGTGAGGGAAGGAGAATAGCAAATCATACTACTCTGACCCCTTTGATTTCAAACTGTCCGGAAAAGGGTACACACATCAGTCTTGAATAAACCCCACCTCTCTCCAGTATAAAATCAGTCAATAGAGTGCATTGAGATAAACTTCTCACCTGTTACACGGCCTTTAAAGGTTTTGAGGCTTGTCTCTTGGGGGGAGTGCCATGAAGATGAAAAAATCTTTATTGGGTGTTGGTGCCTAGCAGATTGGACTAGGGACAAGGTGTTATGGCGGTAATAGGAATCTGCTATTGAGTGTTGAGGAAGACTGTTTCGTAAATAGGCCACCCCATGGTGAGTTACAATTAATTTGTCGTTCTCTCTTATTAAAACGTTTGCGGTCTGCTCCAGAGGAGAAGGGAGGGGGAGCAATGTGATGGATGCCACCAAAAGAGCAGCCTGAACGAGTGTTACCCCCCCTAAAATAGCTTTCCCACCTTGAACAAGACAAAGGGAGATCAAAATGGATGGTAAGAGGAGGTGGCGTAAGTTTTCTGGGTTTTGGGCAAGCACTGTCCAAAGGACCGCTGCTAAGGTTGCCATGCAAAGCGGCGACTTTATTTCACCCCGAAATATAGAAACAATGGCCCCCAGGATTAAAGTGAGCAAAGCGGCTGTCGCTGGTATTTCTTGTGAAAGCCCTGCGACCCAACCAGGGCGTTCGGCCTCAGCCATCACAGAGGTGTTTCCCCAAACCATAAAATGCCCCTCGGTAAATCTCCATGCTTCATAAAAAAAGGCTTCACCTTCCCATAAGATGACCCAGCCGAAGATTAGAGTAACCGTGAAGATGCAAGAAATAATAAGGGGGAGAACTTGTTTGTGCCCTTGAAATAGGGACGTGAGCACCATAGCGGCAACTACTGGGAGGAATGACGGACGGCAGGCCAAAGCTAGTCCCAAAATAATACCAGCGCCTTTGTACTGTCCCTTTGCCAACAAACCTAACCCAAGTAAAATAAAGGCGATACCAGTGCTATCTGAAAGCATACTCAGCCCTACCAAAGGCAGGAAAGGTTGAGTGAGTGTGACCCAAAATGCTAACAACACCCCGCTTTTAGATGCCCCATGGGCATTGGCTGTCCAAGCGGCAAAAGGAGGGAGGCTTATGGCACCAATCAGGGAGGTGTAAAAGGTTGCCTCTATAGGGGGCTGACCCAAAAAATGAAGCAGTTTTCCAAGGCCGATAAATCCCGGGTAAGCAGGGAAGTGGGGGCGAAACTCTAAAACGCTGAACCTTTCTACTCCCAAGGAAAAAAAGTATGCATCATCAGAGGGAATGGATGGGGGAAAAGAGAACAGCCAATAAGCCATGAGGAGGTAAGCAAGGGTGCTTACCCCCCATACGAGGTGCAAAGCTTCTGCTTTATTTGCCAAGAGCCGCTAAGACCGCACTCATAGCTTTTTGATAGGCGTCAGGGTCAGCAGGTTTTTGACCAACCCCAAAAACGCCTGGATTGCCGATAGCAGTAAGACACTGGCGTAGTCCTTTATCTGCCGCTTCGCGCTGTGCTCCGGAAAGGTTGCCGGCTATGGAGTCAAAAAAGCGTTTCGACTTAACCACCAAGATTTTAGCTAATTGATAGTCGTCCAGATGTTTGGCTCCGGCGGAGAGACGACGGGAGATTTCAGCCGCAAATACACGATGTAGCGCGGCAGATACCGCCTTAGCATCTTTGTTGCTTATGGCGTCAGATAGGGCTTGTTTAACTCCCTTATCATGATCCGTATCAAGATAATTAATCTCTTCGACGACAGTGTTTAAAGCCGTTTGAGCCGCGCCATAATCGCCGTCATTGATTGCTTTAAAAATGGCCTCGCGTGCGTCGATTAAGGGTTCTTTTCCGGCTGCCGCGTAGGAATAGGCCTGAGCTTGGCCGGAAACAAAAAAAGTAAAAAGCAGAATGGCGATAAATCTCATGTTATTCTCCCCATCAAGCGACGCTTTGAGTCTCAATGACCGTGCGTTCGCTCCGATGTTCATAAATTTCTTCCTGGCAATCTTGACCGTTTACTAAGCTTCTGGCCGCCATGTCCCCCGTTTCCATTGCAGTATCGGTGAAAATATAACGGAAAGTTCCCTGACGGCCACATTGAATTAAGTTTTTAAACTGAGACAAGTGATCTTTGGCTCTAGCGCGTTCCTTTTCATAGCCCACGCAGAGCAAAGGATAAGCCTGAGTTGCGCGGGTGCTGAAAAATTCACCTGTGGCTTTGGTTGCATCCACGCCCATTTTAGTAAGGACCTCACAGGCTATGGGAAACATCTTTTCATCTGATATCTCCCAAAGGTCGCTTTCTGGATCACAGGGGATTTCCAGCATGGCCGAGGTATGTCCTTCAGGTGCCATGAAAGGTGAGCGGCGCTTGGGTTCCTGTAGACGGGTTGCCATAATGTTGGGGTCTGATAGATATTGCCAGGTACAGTCTGATAGGTTGTCCATTTCTAAGGGTATATTAAAAAATCGCAGGCCTCGGTATTTAAGGTCGACTTTACCCCCTGTCATTTTGACCATATGGGGCAGGGCGAGGGTAGAGATTACCGCGTCAGCTTTAAAAATTTTTCCAGCGGCTTGAACCGAAGTTATCCTGTCATCGATAAATTCAATATTCTCAACCGATGTCTTGGTAAGGATTTTCCCGCCATTGGCCTCAATACGCTCAGCCAATCTATCGAAGATGACTCCGAAACCGTGTTTGGGATAACGGTAGCTGCGGGCATAGGTGCGCGGGGTGTCGTTGCCTATAGGCAAGAGCCGTTTCGCCACATCCTTAAGGTCAATTAGGCTGATCCGCTGCCCTGCCCAATCTGAAGAAAGGTTTTTTGGGTCAATCCCCCAAAGCTTCGCAGTGTAACCTTCAAAGAAGTTTTCATAAAGCGTGTCGCCAAAGCGACTGGAAATCCAAGTGGCAAAGTTGTCGTCGATGTGTTTCCTGAAAGGTAATGTGAGCAGGTCACCCGTTGCCCCCATCAAAAGTGAAGCTGGAGCCGTGCGTAATAAATTTCCCAGGGTGAGGGGGTAATCATAGGTTCGTCCGCGAAACCGAATAACGCTTTTGCGTATGGCCGTTAGAAGGTCATCACCAACCAGGTTTTCGACCAGTTTGAGCAAATCGGCATTATGGGTGATGAAACGATGTCCACCGTAGTCAAAACGGTAGGTGCCATGTTTGCCTTCAAAAACTGTTGTGCCGCCTTGTCCGCCCTTTTTGTTACTTTTTTCGAGGATTGTAACCTTAATCCCAGCATCAAGCAGTCGCCAAGCAGCCGTTAACCCGGCGGGGCCTGCTCCTAGGATAAGGACGGATTCAGGCTTTTTGGGCATAACCGCGCTTCCAGAAATAGAGGAAGGTTCCTAGATAGAGTACCCAAACTGAGAACTGAATAAGGGTCGGTGATGCATTGTACCCAAACAGTGCGCGCAGAAAGGTGCCAAACGTGCCCTGGTCATCAAGAATATGAGTAATATCAAAAATTCCTTCGGCGACAATTGGTACGATGTGAGCCGCTTGCATCACGTTGACTGCAGAAGATAGTAACCCTGCGGCAATAATAATGATCAACAAGCTAGTGTATTTGAAGAAAGGGGCAATCGGAACCTCTTTGGTGCCCCGCATCAAAGCCCAGACGAGAGCAATAGACAGGACAATGCCAAGAACAGCCCCTATTAGACCGCTTTCCAAGCTAATACCTTGGCCGGAGTAAAGTAGAGCGGAGAAAAATAGCACAGTCTCAAACCCTTCTCGCAATACGGCAATAAAAGCGAGGAACACCATGCCCCACAGGTTGCCGGTCGAGATGTGGCTTTCTAGGTCGCGTTTGACTTGGTCCACTTGAGCTTTTGCCTGTCTTTGCATCCAAATGGCCATATAGGTAAGAACAAAGGAAGCAAATGATAAGATGAAAATCATCAGGAAATGTTGATAACGCTCATTGTCAAATTGGTCGACCACCACCTGGAACAGGAAGGCTATAATAAGGGAGGCTACCACACCAGCAGTTACGCCAAAATAAATGTATTTGCCATAGTGGCGGGCGTTAAGTTTAGCCAGATAGGAGAGAATAATTCCTACCAATAAAAAGGCTTCGAGTCCCTCACGGAAGGTAATTAGAAAACTGGCAAACATATTAGGGACGCTCCAGGGAGGTATTGAGCTGTGTCATGATTACAGCTTCAGGATCAGGCAATTCGGGGTAGGTGTTACGTACCGCATCAGTCACCCATTGAGGATAAATGCGGAACATGAGTTTGGCGTCGATTTGTAAGGGGTAGTTAAGATCAGGTGGCAAATCAAAAAGTTCATCTCGATGACCATTCGCCGGAATTTTGGTGTCTTTAAGCATTTTTTCATAACGCCAGAAGAGCAAGCCTACAGGTTCGCCATTTTTATCGCCAAAGACTTTTTGGAACATGCGGGCATTTTCGGGAACAACACCTTTGTTATTCATCTTGCCATGTTCCAGCACCACCTTGCCTGTAGTGTCTTTGACCGTGATGTCGAGCCACAACTGGCGGAAATCAGCGACTCCAGTGGGCAGAGCATGCCCGGCACCAACATTTTTCACGCGTATCGCTAATTTGTTGTCTTTTTCAATGCGTGAGGAAAGCTTGGCGGCTGATTGCAGCAACTCAATACTCATCTTTGCCAGCTTTTCATTGCGCAGACCGACCAAATGGTGATTGGCCCCGGTGAATTGATGGGTGACAATGTTTTTCTTCACCCGGCCGCCATCCGTGGAGATACCCGGTATGTTTTGGCCAATTTTCTTAATATCACCGTGCATGTGACAATCAATGCAACTGCGATGTTTGCTGGGGTCGGATGGATTGTTGTAGTTGGATTTTTCCCACTCTCCATAAGTGTCGACGATTACACTGCCGGAACCGGGGGCAAATTCATTATGACAGGTACTACAGAGCTCTGAGTCTTTGTAGAAGGGCTGTAAATACGATTTGGCGTGAATTTCTGGTTTTGCATTAATTTGGTGGTTGCCAACCCAGTTTAGGACGGGATTACTATTGTTCTCAAAAACATATTGCTCCCGGTCTTTTACATTAACGGTGAAGCTGGCATTGCCGCCGCCTTTAGAGCTCGACGCGTTTTCCAGTTTGGTAATTCGGTGGCAGAATAAACAACCCGTACCTTCATCTAGGTCGGCTTCATTTTTCTCAAGCGCTTCAAAAAGAGTTTTTCCACCCTTCTCAAACATATGACCTTTTTCGATAGTAGCGGTCAGGCCGGAGAGTAGGCCTTGTGGATGATGGCACCCCATGCACCATTTGCGGAATTCCTCGCCCTCAGTTTGTGCCGCGACTTCCTCAACCACTTTATAATAAGGGTTGGAATCCCCCATGAGGCGATGGAGTGAGTCGGCCCATTGATTGAACATGTCAAAGTGACATTCAGCACAAGCAGCGGAATTTACCCATTCTTTTTCATGCACTACTTTGCGTTCGTCGTCGAGGCGGAGCCATGTTGAAGTTAAGGGCAGGTTGCCTTTGGAATTGACGAAAACATGAAGATCTTCCATCTGGGCGATAATGTTTTTAGGCGGTTTGTCCAGGTCTGGTTTATCTGCACCATCTCGCTGGTCATGGCCCATGCCACCTTGAGTGCCTTGCATAATACGCAGATAATCCCCGACAAAATCTCCAGCAACCATTTTACTTAGGCCTTTGTGGCCTATTACCGCGTTTTTATATTTGTCGGTAGAGGTGGAGTTATATAGATAACCGTTTGTAAAATTAAAGCCATCCACGTGGCAGCTTTGGCAACTCATCCAGAAGTCACCAGTCGTGGGAAACTGCTTGGATTTATTTGTATTACCGTTATTGAAAGTCGTTTTTCCACGCCTCAGAGCAGGGGAGATGGGGTCTTTTTGGACCAGTTGGCTAAACTCTCTTTTTGCCAGCTTAACTCTGGCAAAAGGACTTTCTCCACCCCGGTTGAGTTTAACCAAATTTAGGCTCATCGCGTTTTGGACAAAAATATCTTGCCCGGAAACGACCAGCCCTCGGGGATTGGAGCCGGGAATATGACGAAAAATCTGCATGGCTTTAGCGCCGCCCTGATTGAGCTTGCCTTTGCGTCGGTTGCGTCGTTCTTTTTTCTTTATCGTGATTGCGGTACGACGCGATAGGTCAAATGCCATCAGGTCTTCACTGCCAGCAAGAGTTACATAGACCTTTTTACCATTTTCAGAAAATGCGGCGTCGTGAGGGTTGGAGACGATGCGTGTGCGATTGCCGGTGTCGATAATGTTGATCTGTTTAAACAGATGTTTGCGCCGGTCTATAACCTCACGTTCCTGACCTTTGTCGAGAGCCAGTAAGGAAATTGAGGGGAAAATGGTAGATTGGAACTGGAATGGATGATCAAAATTCCATAAAACGTGGGGCAACCATGCCTCGTTTTCGTTGGGACTGACGGCAATATCGTCGAGAATACGCGGAACCCCTTGGGAAACAAACTCATCAGGGTCTTGGGTTTCATGCAAGGTAATGGTTTTTAGCAGAGTAGGGGGGACTTGTCTGGTATCCCATAGAGAAACTTTACCAATCATGGCGTGGGTAATCAGAAGCCGTCCATCGTTTAAAAGGGCTAAACCACGAGGGGTTTCTTCAACCTTGATATTATGGATGATGCCTTTTGTTGCACTCAGTCCAATCAAACGATGATCTTCAAATAAGGTGGTCCAAAAAATGTTGTTTTTTGGATCATAGACAATGCCGAAAGGACGGTGGCCAACAGCGACTTCCTTTTCGACTTTGTTGGTCGTTAAATCTATAAAAACAACACGCCCGCCTGTATAGTCGGTTACGGCTAAAAGGTTGTTCTTTTCATCTAAAGCAACCCGGCGTAATTCACCACCGACTTGGATTTCGCTTAGACGTTTTCCGCTTTCCCGCTCTATAAGGGAGACCGTCCCGGTATCGAAATTTGCCGAATAAAGAATTTTACCATCCTGGGAGAGATGTAAAGAACCACTTTCCGTTGCCGCAAAAGCAGGAAGGCCCAAAGCAACGATGGTAATGAGAAAAGGAATTATCCAAGCGGCGATCTTTAACATGGACCAACGTTTTGCATGGAAATAAGTGAAAAGAGCCATAGGAATGGAAGGTAATAAGTGGGCCCAATAGGCAACCTGTCCCAGAACATCACCTCGATTACCAAACAAAGCCAGATAAAAGCCGCTAACCATCAGAGTAATCAAAATAGCTTCGATAATGCGCCCTGTTTTTCTCAGGAAAGGTTTGGGATGAGTTTTGAGGGATTCACGATGGGTCAACCAAAAGGGCACGATAAACAGGGGTACCAGAAATAGCGATACCAGAAAATGGATGAACAATGTGGATTTGGTGAATTGCCAAGGGAGACCAAAACCATCCCACAGTAAAACCCCGCTAATAGTCAGAAAATAAAGAATAAATTCTGCATGCTTAGATTTGTAACCCACTCGTTCCCACAGAGATGGGCGTGGAATGACCACGTCTACTGCATAGGGAATTTCCGTATGTATGGTTTTATCTAACATGTGCCCTATTTTTAATTGGATGAGAACCAGAGCTATTTAGTGCAAATAAGAATGGCTTGCAATTGACTTTCGTCAGTTGAGGGCAAAAATATTATCAAAAAGCAGAACCCGAAGAGCGTTTGCCCTCCGGGTTCTGTCCAAGCCTATAAAGTAACGGAGAGGATTACTTCATAGCCATTTTATTTGGCTGCCATAACCTTTACTTGACGGGCCATGGTCATTGCAGTGCCAAATTGACCGCCGGCCTTGGTGACTTGTGCAACACCATCACCGTCGCTATCGCCATTAGCACTTCCGTTAACAACATTTTCGCCAGAATCCCCAAGCCATTCAGCGAGCTGCATGCCCTCGTGAATATTGCGCCCATTGATGACGGTTTTGAACCAAGCGACGTAACGCTGGGTTAGGTTTGCCAGGTCAAGAAGAGCTTCGCTTTCACCTTCAGAATTGCGTAGAGTAAGCATGGTGCTCCGAAGGCCGGCACTGATGGCTGCGGCGGTGTAGGGGGTGTGAACTGTCGGCAGTCCGGGCGCGTCGGCGTAAGTGCCGATGGCTTTGTCGAACATCTTGGCCTCAATGGTGAGGAAGAGCTTGCGTGCGGCATTCTTGTACTTGTCATCTTTGGTGGCGATGAAGGCTGCAGAGAGACCGTGAACCACAGCGAATTGGGTGCCAATAGATTTGTGACCGTTGCCACCTTTACCCAAAACATAACCGTCATGAACAAGGCCGTCTTTATCAATCAACTGCGCCAAGATAAAATCGGCCTGACTTTTGATAATCTCTAAAGCCCTTTGACCGCGTTTTGTATTAAGGCTTTCACCAGAGTCTGCGGATGCATAACCTACGGCTAAGGCGTCTTGAGAACGCTGGAAGATTGAGAGGGCTTGTAGGGCGTAGGCTGCATCATAAGTTGTAACGCTATCGCTCATCTTACCGTCAAAGCGATCCACTAGGGTGCCGGTTTTGTGGTTAAAGTGAAGGGCGTCCAGGTTTTTGAAGGTGGCGTTAGTTAGGACGCTGACGGTGGAGAAAATATCATCGGCGACAATATCATTAGAGATGTCTACATCCTTATTTAAATCAGGAGCTGCAGCGAAGGGGGCACCATCAAATACTGCCAGGAAGGCTGGGTTTTGTGCCTTGTTATCCGTGCGTTGATCGCTGAAAGCATAAACTTCAGACAGGGGCCAAAGCAACATCCAGGTATCGCGTAGGCTAGAAGCTCCGTCGGTCACTTTTAAATTGCCGATGGCTTTCACCCCATTAGCTATTTTTTCAGTTACAGCGACTTTGTGGGGGAACCAGACGGCACCTTTTGCAGGATCATAAGAGGCTGTAAGCTTAGCACCAAGTTTTTTGCCATCAAAGCCAAGTTGACTTTGCAGGGTGATCAGACGGTCCCAAATGATCTCTGAAAGAATTACCCCATTAAAACCATCTGCGGAAGAAACACCCAGAGCGTGTTTACCATTTTGGTCCATGGTGGCACTTTCTGCTTCAACTTCTTCGTCGCCCTCAATAGTGTGCATGCCGCCCAAGAAATCCTGAGCCCACATGACATCTTTCAGCATCTGACCGCCAGCAGCAGCAGGGTTGAAAGATTTATCCATAGCGGTTTCTTTCCAGCCTAGAGAGGCGTAGTCGCGGAAGTATGCCGGAATATCAATTTTTACCGTTTTCTTCTCACCGTGCGCCATGATAATTTCAGCTTCGTCTGTACTAACCACAGTCGTGTTCACAGCCTGGGCAAACTCAGGCAGGCCTGAGGCGTAGGGGAAGGTGATAGGATACATATTGAGCGGAATTTCTTCGGCAGGAAAAGAAACAGATTTAGCCAATTCGATTACCCGCTTGCCAAGATCTTCCAGGCTGCCACCACGCCCTTTGTTGACAGGGCCATTTGCAATATGTGGACCCATTTTGGACTGGTAGTTGACGGCGTACATGGCCTCTTCGGAATATTCGTAGCTCTCGATGCCAGTGGTATAATCAAAAGCGGTCGGTATATTTAATTTACTGGGGTCAAGCACATCCAAATCAAGCCCAAGACTTTCGGCCAGAGGTTCACCAGAAAGCTCGAATTCCGTATAGGCGAGGAATCCCCCCGCAGGGTCAAAAGATTTGTCCAGCACTTCAACTTTGACACCGGAAGAATCAGCGAGAGCAATGGTTGTCAGTGCCATTGCTGAGGCAAAAGAAATCAATGCGGTTTTTTTCAACATCTACAACTCATTTAAAAAAAGACACAGGAAGGGTGCTAATCACCCTCCTTTCAATAAAACTAAAAATTATCTAGCACGCAGATACACAAGATGCAAATGATTATTAATATCAATTATTTTAGTTTGTGAATAATCTGTTAAGTTATTGAATAATAAAAATACATAAAGTGTGCTGGAGTTGTTATTCCTAATTATTAAGGCAATTTTATTTTTTTTATTGCAAGCAAATTGTAGCATGAGCAGGAAAAACTGCTCCACTAGGACCAACAAAATAGATTTTCTATATGATAATAATAATTACTTGCAAATGGTAGAGGGGTTGTGTAGGTGTTGCGTGCAATTAAGAATCATTATCAACAATGTATTAATTCTTAATTGAATTTTTAAACCCTCAACAAGTGATGTGTGGACCAATGAAATATCTATTTTCCCCTCTATCGGCCCTTGGTGTGGCCTCCGTGATCGCCTTGACCGGAACCTCTGCTTTGGCCGCAGAAAATTTCCCTAGCCGGGATGAACTTTTAAAAATGCTGCAAACCCAACAGCGCCAGTTAAACGAGCTGCAGGATATGTTGAAGCAAACAAAATCAAAAGTTCAAAAGGTTGAAAAAGAGGCCTCTTCCAGCATTCTAGACACCATTAAAATTGGGGGAGCTTTAGAATTTGAAGCCACCAGTTCTGAAACTTATGCAGGTGTAGGTTCAAGCGATTTGTCTTTGGCAAAAGCTGAGTTATCATTCGCCGCTCAGCCACATAAATACGTCGCGGCTAATATTGTTGCCCTTTATGAAGATGGCTCTAATAATATCACCCTGGATGAAGCCACCATTACCTTAGCCAATATCGATGAATTCCCTCTTTATGCACAAGTCGGTAAATGGGCTGTCCCTTTTGGCAACTATGACACGGCCATGAGTTCGGACCCCATAACCCTAACAGTTGGTGAAACGAAAGAAGATGCCCTGTTGGTCGGATTGACGTCAGCAGGCTTCACTCTAGAGGGGTTTGTTTATAACGGTGATACCCAGAAAACTGGTGAAGAAGACCAGATTGATCAGTACGGGTTGAACCTTGGCTATTCCGGGGAAGTCAGTGGCGTCGGTTTTGCTCTTGGTGCGGGGTATCTCAATAATATTGCGGACTCAGACGGGGTGAATGACAAGCTAACTGGCGGTACAAGCTTGAGAAAATACGTTGGGGGCGTGGCCCTGAATGGATCGATAACGACCGGAGATGTTACCTTTAGCGGTGGATACGTAAAAGCCCAAGATAAATTCCAAAGCGGAGAATTAGCCTTTAACTCCCTTGGTGCTCAGCCTGTCGCTTGGAATACTGAGATCGCTTACACAACTGAAATTTTGGGTAAGGAAACGACCTTTGCCGCGACCTACCAAGGTTCAGATGAAGCCCTGGCTTTAGAACTCCCAGAGCGCCGCCTTGGTGCAGCCGTGACGGTTGGAATTTATGACAATACCGCGTTGTCTTTGGAATACCTGAATGATGAGGATTATGGCACCGCCGACGGCGGGACCGGTAATGACAAACATACGGCAATTGCAAAACTGGCAGTCGAATTTTAGCTTGATCGAGAGGAGGGGTACCCCTCCTCTCATTTTCAAACTGAGGCAACCTGCTGCTCCAACGACGCAGGTCACTCTATTAATCCAGCAAACGATAGGTTGAAATAAACATAAGCATCGCTATATCAATCTAGTATTTTTTTGATGGCGTTATCTAATATATGTGAATATTTGGAAGGTTAAGATAAATGAAGGGTGATAGGGAAATTATTCAGCATTTAAATAAAGTGCTGTCTAATCAGTTAACGGCGATTAATCAGTATTTTTTACACTCTCGAATGGCGAATGACTGGGGATTGGTTGATCTCGGAGAGAAAGATTACAAGGCTTCCATTCGAGAAATGAAAGCTGCTGATAAGGTCATCGAACGGATTCTTTTTCTTGAGGGGCTTCCGAACCTGCAAGGGCTCAATAAGTTGTTCATCGGTGAAAATACTGAAGAGGTTATTAAATGTGACCTAGAGCTAGAACTATTGTGCCTGGTGGTGCTGCGAGAAACCATTGTGCTTTGTGAAGACAAGAAAGATTATGTGACCCGTGAAATACTGCAAGGTGTTTTAGAACAGCAGGAAGAGCACGTTGACTGGCTAGAAACCCAACTTGCTCTCATCGGCAATATAGGTATTCAAAATTATATTCAAAGCCAAGTTTAGGAGACGAATACAATGAAAGGCGATAAGAAGGTTATTGAGGAGCTTAACAGTCTCCTTACCTACGAACTCACTGCGGCAGATCAGTATTTTGTCCATTCTGAGATGTATAGCGACTGGGGTTTTGATAAACTTTACGAGCGCATTCACCATGAGTGGGAGGAAGAGCTGAGCCACGCGAAAAAGCTCATTGAACGGATCCTTTTTTTAGAGGGAATACCTAATGTTGGTAACCGAGATGCTCTAAAAATCGGCAAAGATGTGCCCTCAATGATGAAGAGCGACCTGGCAATGGAAATTGACGTCGGACAGGGTTTGAAAAAAGCTATTGCCATCTGCGAAAAAGCCCAGGATTACATTTCTCGTGAGATACTCATCGGCTTACTTGATGACACTGAGATGGACCATACCTATTGGCTAGAAAAACAATTAGGGCTAATTGACAAGATGGGATTGGAAAATTACTTGCAATCAGCATCTTCTTAAAAATTGAGCTCAGCTGGCAAAATTATTGCCGGGATAAGAAAAGCATCTGGACCTGTTTCCGGTGCTTTTTTTTATCTGCTACCTAATTCCAAAATATGCAATTGACAATCATTCTCATCTAGCCTATATAATAAATTGTTAAGTTTGTTATTAGATAGGGATGTGAAAATGTATGTGTGCATATGCAACGGGTTTACGGATAGAGAAGTTCAAACGGCTATCCAAGACAGTGGTGCAAAAGACGTTCATTCTGTCCACCAAGCTTGTTGTGGAGGAAAGCCCCAATGCGGGAAATGTTCAAAACACATCAGTAGTATGATCACTGAAAGTAAGCAGAGATAATGTTTGTTTGGCGCAATCTTCCGCTAAAGAACCTCGCTTATGTACTGCTTGCAGTCGCTGAACGGTCCTCAAGTCAATGCGATGACAAGACCCGGATAGAGCAAGGCGATAAGCGTCTGCTAAAACCTATTGCCTCTAACCAATCAAAGCCATCGGCCCCCCTTGAAAAGTATAAGATCTGAAGTGGCTGTCGAGAAATCGACATTCGGCTTTTGTTTTCGGGCTCGTCATGGTCTTATGTGTTTGTTTTCCCCTTTACTTACTCCAAAAAAAATTAGTGTGGAGCCGCTAAGAGCATAGCTTTATGGTCTCAAAATCCGTCATGACAAAGATCTTAGCCCGTGTGTTACTCGGACTGTACTGTAGCGGGGCCATTGCGGTCGGAGGCCAGTGCTTATGGTTAGAAAGTTCAGTTGAAAACCGAGACCCCCTAGGTTGCGTTAAGGGGGGAATTCTTTGGTCTTTGATCGCTTATGAAGTTTTTGTCGTCCAGGAACGATGCGGAGCTGACCTGGAGGATATCAAGCCTTGCCCTTGACTATTCTAACTATGATGACCTTCATAGGGAGGGAACTGCCCAAGAAACCCCGAAGGGAACGAAGTGCAGAGTATGGAACAGATTAAAGAGAAACGAACTATCGAATTGCGCCGTTGCAGGAAATGCGGATCAGAGGACATGGCCCCGGAAAAAATTGAATGGGACGGCATGGGGAACAAATGGTGCTACACATGCCCTGCCTGCCATCATAGACGATCCATTGAACCGGTCGGAGGCGCAGCAAGTCTGTTGGGCATGATCCTTATCGTTATGGCAATTCCAGCCGCCATGATGATTGATGATTTTGTTCGCGATTGGGAAAGCTGGGTTATTTTTTTTGCAATCGCCGCAATTTTTATGTGGTTTCCTATGACGACGATTATCACACATTGGCGCTATCCTGTTACGGGGACTGCAGAAATCAGAATTGAAACAGATGTACTGAACGACCCCATTCAGAAAGGCATTGCAAAAAGTGAATCTGTAGGCTTTTTGAAAGGCTTTTTCGCTCCCTTTCTGCTGATCATCACGGTGCTTGGCATTGCCTCAGTGATTGGTTTCATTTTCAACCCCTGATCAAGCTCAAACATGATTATCCTCCGGCCACTATATTCCGAGTGCAAACCGCTTTAGTTAGACCAATGGTGCCGAACCAGCGGGCTGAACCGTTGGAAGAAGCCTTTGACCGCTTGCGGAGATTTTTTAAGCTGTGAGGCTGTAATCAAATAGCTGAACATGGTCGAGGGGACGGCCCCGAAAGTGTTTAAATGACGCTGACAATTAGGACCGATGAGCATAAGGGACGTCTTGGCCTCCTGCCAAGTAGAAGCGAGACTGCGTAGATTTGTGCTCAGTGCAAATGATCCAGAGGTGTACATCATTTTGCCACCGATCATTACCTTCCCGGCAATCCTGCCAAATACCCAGGCATCGTCGCCCTGTGCATGCTCGCGACGGTTGGCAAAATCACGATCAACTGAAACCCCAACAATGGGGTTTCCGCTCTGCGGTGAGGGAACAATACCACTCTTCAATTTCAGGAAGTTCCCCCCGGAGGAAGTATCAATTCCATTTCTCTGGAGATAAGAAACGAGATCCTTAACCTTTCGTTCCTCAGATTTATCAATAAGCTCTAAACGATCTCCGCATTGCTTTTCTATGTTATCAGCATGGGCTGTCCCCACCTGGACAAAAACGAATAAAACAAAAGCACTACGAAGGAATATAGACATTGGGTAACCTTTTTTTTCTCAAGGGTTGATGCCTTGCAAGCACCTCTCCCTCCCCTTTCGGGTAGATAGGGATTGCCTGCTGGATAATCTTCAAGAAACCTATCGGAAATTATGTTCTTCATCCATAGACCAGATGGCCTACTTCATTGAGTTTAGAAACTGTAGGGAGGTTGGCGTGGAAGGAAATGGGTGTTCGAAATAAATTTATTTAAAAATATTATCATCAACCGTAATAGGCCGCAGACTCTCAACCTAGTTTCCCTACTTGAACATGTCTTTGGCCGGAGCTGTTGCCCCATGTAACTTAGATAAATGATGGAAGGCTTTGATGCATGGGGCTTCAACGTCCACTTTTGCCTCAACCACTTGAGGAAAGCCAATTTTATTTGCTGTATTCCCCTTACCTTGAAGGCCTTGAGGTGGCTTGAAAGTTATACAGTTTTGTGTTTTGCATTTCAGTTGATATGTCCAAAAAACTTCATCTATTCCCTTACCTTTGCTATCAAGTTTAGTTTGACCGACGATAACCCTTAGGCTGATCAACCTACTAACAACTTTTGATAAATCAAGAGCAGTAGACGTAACACCTAAAAACCTATTACCCTTATAATTTGACGGTATAAAGGACATGTCCGCGCTCATAAGTTTACCGTTTTCGACTCTCAGTTGGTGTCGAGAACAAAAGGAGTTGATATACTCCAGAGTCTCTTCACTGGTCGGTTCAGCTTTGGCTATATGAGTGGAGCCTAAAACCCACATAGGCATAAAAAGCCAAACAAGTATTCTGAGGGATTTGTTTTCGAACATCTTGGATTCCTTAATTTTGTAACGACTGGACTTTCATTGCCATGGTTAATAACAACGAGCGCAATTGCATGGGGGGGACAGGTTTTTTTAATTTTTGTACTGCCTTGGGTAGTTCTGAAAGCGGTTCCCTCATGTCAGCGACGACGGCGATTTGTGTATTCGAATTGGATTTCAGAAGTTCCAACCAGTTTTTTTGCTTGGCTAGGGCAGTTTCACTGATAATAAGGGCGTCCACCTCATCAAGGGTACCATTGAATTCAGTATGGACAGTCAGGGGACATCCCCAACGAGTTATGAGACATTCCAAATCTGACCTAGCTTGATTGTTGGGTTCTACTAAAGCAACTTTTAGGTTTTCAATGAGCGGGCCTTTCGATTTCTGCTGCGCCCGATTCAAATCCGTTGGGGGGCTTATCGGGTGCAAGCCATCGATAGCGATACAGGTTCCCTTACCCGGGATAGATTGAATACGAACCGGGTGATCGAGCAGGGCCGTTAAACGTTGCACGATATGTAAACCCAGTCCCAGACCATCACCTTTTCTAAGGTCTTCAGGAGCGACCCGGACAAAGGGTTCAAATATTCGTTTCAGATCATTCTCCTCTATGCCAGGACCTTGATCATAAATCTCTATTGAGACCTTGCCTTCACGAAGTCGACAACCAACTAATACTTTCGCTCCCTCTCCGTACTTTAGAGCATTGATAACGATGTTCTGAACCACGGTGTAGAGGAGGCCCGGATCAGTTTCAACCCAGACTCCGCATGAAACATACCGCAACCGTTCTTTATGTTCAGTCGCTTCGAACTGGGAAATTACGCCTTTTAATACCTTATCCAGCTTGACCTTAGAGAGATTAACTTCGATGCTCCCCAAATCAAGAGCCGATGTATTCAGCACAGATTTGAAAAGTTGAGATAGGCTTTCAACTGATTGGCTTATGCGTTCAACGGTTTGCAAATTCTCCGGATCAATCAAACGATGGCGAAGCACCTCAGCCATCAATCCGATCGCGTGGACAGGATGGCGCATATCGTGACTGGCCTGGGCAAGAAGATGAGATTTTGATCGGTCAGCCTGCTCTGCTTTGGCTTGGGCATATTCCAATTCTTTGGTAAGAGCCGTTAATTCTGACACCTTCCCATCAAGAGCGGAAGCCAAGGCAACACTCCTTGAGAGAAAACTGTTCATGCGCACCGCAATTACAGAAAGCGTAATACCAAAAAAACTAACCAGCCATGCCATAGGCCAACCGATACCCTCTGGACCGTATACAGCTAAACTAACAACAAGTGGGGGAATAGATGTCCAAATAGACAACATGCAGGAACGTAAAAAGCTGTGTTGTGAACTAACCGCGCCCAAAGCCGTGCCACCAAGAACGAAGGTATAAAATAAAGTTATCGCATCTGATATTCCGATAGTGAAGAGAGCACCCCCGCCCCAAGTCAGCCCGATCAACCCAACAACGATAGAGTGGTATACCCCGTATCGATGAGCCTTTCTGTCATCAAAGGAGGCCCTTTTATCATAAGTGATCCCGAGATATGCAAGGGCAGCAGTCAACCCCCACATGATAGACCCCCAGGACCAAAATAGGAAATTGGGGACCAAATCATAATGCACCAACATCGTCAAACTAACGACAGCTGCATGGACCCCCCAACTTCTGCGACTAATGGCGAAGAGGTGATCGTATCGCCAGTTTGGACCCGGTGGCGGAGGAAACTCCTTATCCATTTCAAAAGCCCTCCCTGACAGCAACCGCCACTGCCGCAGAACGACTGGGAGCACCAAAGGCCTTTAGCAATGCACTGACATGGATACGGACTGTAGAAGGTGAGATATCTAAGTCTCGGGCAATTTCCTTGTTTGTTTTTCCTTTGACCAGGAAACGCAATACATCCCGTTGGCGGGGGGAGAGCTGTGAAATCAGATCATCCTCGTCAGATCTGACGTCATCGACCGGGTCATAGTCTGTTTTCACAACAACTTCACCGTTCATGACGCTAAGAAAAGCATCGACCATTTCTTTGGCAGGAACCGTTTTAGAGACAAAGCCATTTACCCCGCATTTTAGAACATCATCAGCAATTTTATTTCCATCAAGCATGGAAACAGCAACAATGGCCGCCAAGGGGACCCGCTCCCGAAGAGAAAGCAGTTCATTTCTCCAGTCAAAGCCGGGAAATACGAGGTCAAGCACGATAAAATCAAAACCCACCTCTGAGTTCAGCAACGCCTCTAGTTCATCCCAATGTCCCGCTACACTCACGGTGGAACCTGATATAGACCGTTCCAAGATACGGCATATCCCATCTCTAAAAATTGGATGATCGTCGACGATCAGAATGGAGACCATGCAGAGTGCCTGAAGATTGTCACTAAGGAAAAAATTAGAGGAAGCTTTCTTTCTTCACAAGCTTACTCCTTCTGTAGAGGTTCTGCCAATAGACCATTTGTCCGAATTGAGCTTTTGAAATAAATACAGCACAATCCAGCAACCTTAAGTACATTGACGTTTTATAATTCGTGAGGAACCCATAATGAAAAAAATTATTCTTCCCCTTTTAGCCTTTCTTACTTTTTCCACAGCATCCTTCGCTGGTGACCTTTCAATCAAAGGAATTTACCTAAACAAGAGCGGCAAACCAGGGCTTTCAAAATGGGTTGATTTTGGGATTTTTGACAGCAAAGCAGAGTGCACAAAGACAAGCAGTGTCAAGAAGAAAGAATGCGGACCTATAGATGGCTGTGGCACACGCTACTGGATCACAATCCCGCTAGCCGGATCAATAACAAGATGGCTCGGGCCAACTGGAAAAGGGATTCAAATTTTTAGGAACGGTCGAAGTCAATGCGTCATGGGCAATCGCTGATTTCAACCCCATAGGTCAGGCATTTTGTATCAGCCGACGAGCATTACCTCGCGTGTAACTAGCAGATAGAGACAAAACTATGAAAACTATTACCACTTTTGCCATAACACTTCTTTTAACAACATCCATCGCCATGGCAGCCCCCAGCGGAGCGACGCAAATTGATGTCGATGAGCAACGAACCCAAACGACAGAAACCGCTGAGCCCGCAAAATGTCCTTCTGGTGAATTGAAAGTCGCTGGCAAGTGCCATGAGAAAGCCGAACCCTGTCTTACGGACTCCGAGTGCTGCTCAAACAAATGTGATGGGGCTTGTGACTAATTCTCCCTGAGGGCGGTGTGGAGGGTGAACTCTTCACGGTGCTTTAATCTATAGGTAGTTGTTTCATGATAGGGCAATGGATTAGAAAAAGAGTAATAACTGATCGAAGAAACTATCTAATTCATGCCCTAATTTTATCATGCCCAATAAATTTCCTTTTCTTGACAGGTTACAGCAATGCTATGCCGCCAGAGGGTTTGTTTGGAAAAATTTGGTCCGAAGGCTGTGCTGACAAAGTGGGTGCCGAGGTTAACAAATACATCACTTTTGAATCAACAAGATGGTGCGAACACTCGGGCGATACTTTCCCTACAGATAAACACTGCGACGACGTAACCTGGGTTCCCCTTTCATCCAATAAAGTAGGTGCAACAATTAAGGGGCAGGGGCGTTACATCATTGAATTTCTTTGGTCAACAAAACTTTCAGTTATGATGATCAAAAAAGCGGATCCTCTAGAGTTGGAACAGCTTGGTACACTGGGTTTGGTGACGGTTCGCAAAGGCTTAAAGACAGACCATCTACACTGTCCATGATACGCTATGGTCGGGTTTTCTCAGGTTAGTTTTTCTGGAAAGTAGGTTGAAAGGTATTGAAGAGCAGTGAATGGAATGGCTGAAACAATAGAGCTCCCCCATGACGTCAGAGCCTGCCCTAAATGTGATGGGGAGGCACGGGCTCAAGGTGCTACACGGGGCGGGGGGTGGAGAGGGCATGGAGTACGTATCCAATATACTTGCCGCAAATGTGACCACCACGTTCTGCTGGGCCTCGATAACTCATATTCCACAACCACTTTTGGCGGAGCATTGCTCTTGTTGCTTGGCGTTCCTATGGTGATCACCTTCCCCGCACCAGAAAACGTTGTGTTTGGCATAATCATTGCCCTACTTGGCGGTGGCGGTGTTTGGTCCGGTTTAATAGCAAACACGAAAGCTCCTGTCCTCTATGTTGACCAAGAAGCAAAACCTTCCACATCTGAAATTAAGGACAAAATTTATCTTTCTGGGAAAGAGGTCACCCGTTGGGAGAAAAGAGAACGTTATCTATCTTTGGTAATATTTTCTGTTCTAATAATTGTTATTGTCTCGCATCTATTGGAGTTAATCGCATGGACGTCACCATAAAAGATCATGAAAATGACCAAATCTTCTCTTATAAGTTACGCGGTTGGGCAGTTGTTTTTACCTCAATATTCCTCTTTATTTTTGCCGGTCTAATGATTTTTATGGCCATAATAGAGCCAGACATTTTCCTAGGTTTAAAACTGGCTTCACCTGGCGGGACAATAGCTTATGGTGCTCTCGCGGTTTTGTCTCTTGGCCTTATAATCCTTTTAATAAAGCGCCATTCCGTACAAAAAGGGACAGACAGGGTTATTGTTTTTGGAGCCCAAAGCATCACTCTGCCAGAAAGTTTAGCCTCTCCCAGTTTGATTACCCTCCGCTACGACACGATCAACAAAGTTGAGTATGAAACGGCAAGCCGTGCCGCCATGAAATTCATTCGCCTCGACCACAACGGCACCCATACCCGCATTTCTGACATGGGGTTTGAACACCAACAAGATTTCAATAAGGTTTATAGCTTGCTAAGAGAAAAAACCGGAATGAAAGGAACCTGAAAGGAAATCTCTCAGGCTATAAAAGTTTGTCCTTAGCTACCTTAAAGCAGGTTGTGTTTAATCAAATCGGCCTAAGAATAAAATAATAAGATCACTCTGCGGTGAAAATTTTTCATAACGAAGGTCTACAGCCCCTTTTATAAAGTTGCCTTTTCCATCTGGAGAACAAAAAGCACTAAGAGCATACGGCTTATCAGTCTCAACTCTAAGACGGAAATCTTTGATTGTGTCTTTCCAGTTATTTCCTGTAGTTAAAATATATTCAACTTCACGAACAAGATTATAGGTTCCATCGTTAATTTTTTCTTCTATGAGTTGTTCGGCTCCATCATCCAGGCAGTAAGTTTTCCGCCACCTTTTTTTCACGTCAGAAAATTCTTGTGGATATATAAACCGATTACCAGTGATCGGCTTATAGTGATGAGAAACCTTTATTGTTTTACGAGGGGGAAAAGACTGCTTCCAGTGAAAGGCGGTTTTTTGCACTAGGCCATTTAAATCTTTATCCTCGGCTTTTTCGGGAAAAGTTCTATCGCTAAAAGCAGGTAAGCCAGGATATTTTTTGTGGGTTTCCTCTGTGACATCTCGGCCCTTTGAGTATAAGCGTTGATTGATATTCATAGGAACAGTCGCCCCATCAACTGTCGTTGTAAAGCCTACATAATTAAGTGAGTTTTCTACCGGAAATGCCGGATGTTCATAATAAACATCATTAAAGTTTAGGTCCGGAAGCGGGAAGGAAATTAAACTTGAATAGACAGTATCTGCTGTATTATAGAACCCATAAGTCACACTAATGTCAGTTGGCGAAATGACCAGAACCTCTTTCTCCATGACAACTTGATCTGTCTTGGTTAAGACCAACCCACCAGCTTTTAAAGCAGCGGTTGAATCATTTCCCAATGCGGTTTGCGAAAACCATGTCATTGCCATAAAAATATATATATACCGCTTCATCTCTGGGCTCTCCTATTTTTAAGGACTTAATGCGGTTTACTCGCAACGATTGCTACATAACTTTAGTACTGTAACGAACAGCATTCGCAGTGAAACTCTTCCCAATTCCACCTCTTGACGGGGAGAGCGTTATAACTGGCAAATGATGTTGCATGTTCTATTACTCCCGCAACTACCTTGGACCAGAGCCAGCTTGAGACCTTGGCGACGGGAGTCGGAAAATGCTTTTTCGGAACCAGTGTAGAAGTTGCGACCACACAGGGTAATTGGATTTGTCCAAGTAGAATTCGCCTTGTTAGCCTTCAGACTCCAGCAATAGACCCGGTACTTACCTTCTAACTTACCTCGGAATGAGCACACTCTTTCGCTGAGGGTCGGGTTGGAGCTTTGCGCTTGAGAGGGGCCAGGAACAATAAGAAGGACGGCGGCGGCTAAAGCGGCGAAGACGAGTTGTTTGAGTATCATGTTCTGCCTCATAAGATAGAAGGGAAGATTGTTTCAGAGTGACATATCATGGTCAAAGTAAAGCAAGAATAGGTTTTGAAACGGCCTAATAATCCCAACTTTTAAGCCCCTAATGCCCGCAATGACCATCCATATCTCCCTTCAGTTTGCAAAAGGAATCAATTTTTGATTATTGCAATAATAGATGAGCAAACCCAGCGCACCAATAGAACACCTGGTCTAGTTGGGTTCTGTTTTCAGCATTCACAAGCGGACCATTGCTGAGTGCCCGGTCCACTCCAAAAGCAGATTTATGGCAGTAAGGTAATTCTACCAAATGTTCTAAACCTAACCATCTGTTTGGGGGACAGTTTTTTTCTTTAGTTTAAGAGGTTTGGTTAGTTTTTCTTGAAATAACTTATTGAAAAAATTCAAACTTCCCTCTAGCAACAAGTAGTTTGTTGGAACCATTATCAAGGTAATGACTGTTGCGAAGAGGATACCAAATCCTAGTGATATTGCCATTGGAATCAGGAATTGGGCTTGTGTCGCTTCTTCAAATAGCAATGGCATCAACCCAATGAATGTTGTCAGGCTTGTCAAAAGAACAGGGCGAAACCGTGCTGCCCCGGCAGTTAAGATGGCTTCCATCAAGTCATTTGTTTCTGTGCGTTTTTTATTGATGTAATCGACAAGGACAAGCGAGTCGTTCACGACCACTCCTGTAAGGGCCAACATCCCCATCAGGCTCAATAGAGTCAGGGTACTTCCCATAATCAAATGCCCCAGCACCGCTCCAATGACTCCAAAGGGGATAACGCTCATTACAACGAGAGGTTGGAGATATGATTTAAAAGGGATCGCCAGCAGGACATAAATGACAAATAAAACAGCTAACAATGACCAAAATAAGGATCCAAAAGACTCACTTTGTTCTTTTGCTTCGCCCTCTAGTACGTATGATACGCTGGGATATTGAGCCACGAGCTGATCCATGAATTCACGAAGACTTGCAGTCACAACGGTCATATTGGTGTTATTTTTTTCCACATCCCCCGTCACATTAACAGTACGAAAACGATCAACCCGTTTAATTTCAGATGGCCCTTTACTTGCCTTTAAGGTGGCGACATGGACAAGGGGTACTTCCCCGCCAGATGGTGTTTTGATCAATAAACTTTGCAAGTTTGAGATTGAACGCCGTTCATCCAACGGCAGGCGTACCATAACACGCACATCATCACGCCCACGCTGGATACGTTGAGCTTCAGAACCGAAATATGCATTTTTAATTTGGCCTGCCACATCCGAACGAGTTAGGCCAACGGCACGTCCTTGATTGGTTAGGTCAATACGTAATTCTTCTTTACCATCAGACAAGGTGTCTGTGATGTCAAAAACAGTAGGATATTGTGCTAGATGTTTTTTTACTTTCTCAGAGATTTCTCCTAATTCCTTTAGGGATGCGCCTGAGACTTGAACATCAATGGGCGAGCCACCGCGTCCGATCTCTGCACGATAGGCCAGGGCCTCAGCCCCAGCAAGATCACCGTTCATTTTGCGCCATTCAGTCGCCAAGGCTTGGGATGATATTTTGAGCTCACGTTGTTCGGGTGGAGTGATTTCAAACCGTACTTTCCCAACGGCACTTTCTCCGCCACCGCCTGTCACAGCGAGGACATTCTTAATGATGCTTTCGTTTGTCGCTTCATCAATATATTTTTGACGTAATTTTTCAGCATTCGCAGCGATTGTAAGCACATGTTGGTTGGTGATTTCAAAGGGAGTGCCTGTTGGCATGACTAATGTCACACGAATGGTCTCACTCGGTACACGCGGGAAGAAAGTAAACTGCATCCAGCCACTCATGATAAACGCTACCATGATTGCCAATACAGAAAAGAAGGAAAACAAAGTCGTTAACTTGTGGCGTAATGCAAGATGGAGAACAGGTCTATAATATTTAAGGATCGACCTCTCAAACCCATCCGCAAATTTCTGTTGATATTTTTCAAACCAGCCGATTTCCCCTTTTTCATGCCGCAACTTAATATGTTTTAGGTGAGATGGGAGTACAAATTTTGATTCTATTAATGAGAAAATCAAAACAGGAACAATAATCAAAGGGATTTGAGTAAACATCGCACTTCGCTGCCCTTCGACAAACATTAAGGGCATAAAGGCAGCAATAGTTGTTAGAATGCCAAATGTTACAGGGACAGAAACTTCTTGTGTGCCGCGTATAACAGCCTCTTCACTGGAGACATTTTTTTTGTTGAGGTGGGTGTATATACTTTCACCCGTAACAATGGCGTCATCGACCACAATCCCTAAAACAAGAATGAAGGCAAACAAGCTTAGGACATTCAAGGTCACATCAAAGACAGGCATAAACAGAAAAGCCCCCATAAAGGAAACGGGGATACCGATAAACACCCAAAAAGCAATGGCAGGGCGAAGGAACAAGGTCAAAAGTGCCAAGACAAGGATACTTCCCTGAATGGCACTGTTTGATAGGGTTGCAATACGGCTTTTAATGATTTGGGAATCATCATCCCATGCGCTGAGTTCGTAACCTTGAGGCAATGATGGGTTTTTATCCTTTATGAAGGCACGTATTTTTTCAGCGACCTCAATCGCATTTTGATCACCAATGCGATAAACCTCTATAAAGACGGCGTTTTTGCCATTAAAGCGGGTCCGAATGGGGGTTTCTTCAAAGCCGTCAATGATGGTGGCGACCTCGTCAAGGCGCACAACTGAGCCATCTTCATTTGTTTTTACAAGGATCGAAGCAAACTCATCCTTGTTATAAGCTTGCCCGGTTGAACGCAGAAGGATATCCCCGCCCGATGTCCGTAAATTACCAGATGAAACATCTAAGCTCGTTTGTTGAATAGCTTGCGCAATAGTCTCAAGTGTTAAACCATATTGGAGCAACTTATCTTGTGGCACCTCAATGGTCATTTCAAAGTCACGGACACCATCCAAAACCAACTGAGTAATCCCTGGAATGCGTAACATTTCATCACGTAGGGTTTGGGCATATTCACGGGTTTCTTTCTCACCATACTCACTCGATAGTGTAACCGTGATTACTTCACGTATACGCTGTGATATGGAAATGATCGGGCGATCAGCATCTGAGGGGAATGTATTGATGGCATCAACACGGCTTTTAACTTCTGCCAAAAGGGTTTGAGTATCATAGCTATCACTAATTTCAATGCTTACTGAAGATGCGCCTTCAGATGACTTGCTTGAGATTTTATCAATGCCTTCAAGGTCTTGAACAGCCTCCTCCACTCGGATGGTTACACTCTTTTCAACATCTTCAGGCGTGGCACCTCGAAGCGAGATATTGACGCTAATCACATCGATTTCGATAGAAGGGAAGACCTCAAGCAAAATATTAGATTTTAAACTAAACAACCCTGCAGCAAGAATACTGATCATCAGTAAATTTGCTGCAACCCCGTTTCGGGCGAACCAAGCAATCATTGGTTTCGTGCTCCCTTACTCGCCCTATTGATAACTTTTACGGCTGTACCGGATACAACATTTCCCAAGGGACTCGATACCAGATTTTCTCCGGATTCAATTCCATGTTTAATAAGGACATCCTCTTGATTTTGCCATAAAATCTCTATTTCCCGCCGTTTAATAATTCCGTCTTTCTCAATATAAACGAAGCTGCCTTGGTGGATTGCGCTGTTTGGAACACGGATGGCGTTTGGTAGAGTTTTGCCAAAAATATTGGCATTCACATATTGCCCAATTTTAATCAGGGGAGAGGGTTGATCGAATGGTCGATCGATTTGTGCTACCGCATATAATTGTTGTGTCGTGCTATCAATTGCCCCTTCAGTTCTAACGATTTGACCTTGCCATTGCTGCTGCCCAATTAAATCGGAATAAAGTAAAACCTGGGTGGTATCTTGTATCTGCTCACCGTCTTTTATTTCTTCGGGCAAACGAACCAGAGCTAAATCACGGTTTTTAATTGGCAGACGGACCTCAACAACATCTGTGGCATAAATTTCAGCCAAAGAGCTATTTGTCGAAACCACCTGTCCCATATCAACTGATTTATTTAGGATGCGTCCGGCAAAGGGTGTTTTAATCTGTGTCCGTTCTAGAGATAATTTAGCGATGCTGAGTTGTGCCTCCAAAGAGAGAACGCTCGCCTTGGCAGCTTCTAGTTGTGGAATTCGTAAGACCAAATCATTCGGCTTCCCCTTTTTTCCCAACCGGGCCCAATTTTCGCGAGCTTGTTCCGCTTTTGCGCTTTCTTCAGACAGTGTTTGCTGAGCCAAAATTAGTGCGGCTTCCGCAACCTTAACCCCTGCCTTATAATCACGGTTATCCAGCTCAATCAGGACTTCCCCCTTTTTAAAGAAACCCCCTTCACGGAAATTTTCATTCACATAAATGATTTGACCAGAAACTTGTGACGTCAAGGTACTCTTGGTACGAGGTTTAACAGTTCCATAGCTTTCAATTACAACGGTATAGGGTTCAGTCTCGATCTTTTGGACTTCAACAAGTACTTTCGAAGATGCCGCTTTTGGACTGCGTTTTGCCTGTGGTGGGTTTCCCATTAGTGCAACCACAATTAAAACGGTCAGCACAACAATGCTTGTAGGTAAAAGAATTTTTATCATTTTCTTGAATTTCATTGCTCATTCTCTGAATTAATTTATTGCTTAGAGAAATCACCACCTACAGCGAGATGGAGTCTAATTCGGTTGGTCACAAGTCCTGCCTTGATGACAATCGCACTCGTTTGCGCATCGTGATAGCGAGATTGCGATTCAAGAACGGTTGTATAGCCCACTAATCCACGTTGATATTGTTCAAAAGAAAGGTCTAATGCCGTCTTGGCACTATCTTCGGCCAAACGTATGGATTCATATTGGCGATTTAGGCTGTTTTCTGTGGATATAGCATTCTCCACATCCTGATAAGCATTATAGATATCACTCAAATACTGGAACTCTGCTTGGCGCAATTCAAGACGGGTAACTTCTTCAGCAGCTTTTAACTTGCCCGCATCGAAAATAGGGGCTGCAAGAGTGCCTAATAATGACCAAGCCAAGCCATCGCCATTAAACAGCTTCGTCCCCAAGGTGGCGCTGTCGCTCAATGTCCCTGTAAAAGTTAGGCTAGGTAACCGTTGTTTATGGGCATAGGCTAAAGCAGCATTTTTTGAGACCAAATTGCTCCAACTTGCTGTTAAGGAAGCTTTTCGCTCAATCAATTCTTGAGGTAGCCCTAAGGTTATGGGGGTATCAAGAACCGGAATTTCACCATCAACAAATTCACGACCTTCAGGATATTCGCCAAGGTAGCGTTCTAGGACACGTATTGCTGATTTAACACTGCCCTCCTGTTCGGCAACAAGGGAGCGTTCTTTGTTCAACTGATTGCGTGCCAAATACACATCCAACGCTTCATTGAGGCCTTTATCGTACCCTCCCTCAATAATCGCTTCGTTATTTTTTGCCGTCAAAACTCTGCGCTTATAGAGATCTAAAAGATGGTTTGCTTCAATAACACTAAACCAGGCACTGGCAACATCTGCCGCCAATTGTTGTCGGGCTTGTTCGTAGGTTGCCTTTGCATAAAGTAAATTTTGTGTCGCTTCTTTTTCTGCATCAGATAATTTGCCCCACACATCTAATTCATATTGTGCTTCCAGCCCTAAAGAAGCTGTATTTACGGCGACAGGTGAATTTGTGGTCCCGGCGCGTTTCTGTGAAAAATTTAAGTCCAGTGTTGGGAAGAATGAGCTACCTGCAGAGTTTAGTTGTTGTTCTCTGATCTTTACAGCATAAGCTTTTTGCTTAATTTCTAAATTGTTTTTTAGAGCTTTGTCGACAAGTTTACTGAGTTCAATTTGCTTAAAACTTGCCAGCCAATTATCACTAACTTCTGTGACTTTTGTGACTTCTTGCCAGCCGTGAGGGGCTTCAATTGCTTGTCGTGAGATAAGGGACTCAAGACTTGTTCCGCAGCCACTAAGAACCAGCAGGCCACAGGTAAATATAATTTTTTGGCTAATCTTTTTCATTCTATCCTCTTTATCACCTACTGACAAAATTGAGGCGACACTAGCTTTTATCAAAGCATTGTAACTGTTGAATTTCAAAATAAACCTGTTTTGTAACTGAACGTAACAAGTCTCAAAAACCCCGAGTTGTCGACAATATGCAATATCAAAATCCTAAGATATGGTGATTTTTGGCGAAAAACAGAGTCCGTTAGCCTGCAAGGCCTTTCACAACTCTTACAGCCAAGAGGGGAGGGCCATGGAAAACTAAAAGACCGTACCAGATAATACATAAATGGTGCTGTCATGAGCGGCATGAGAAAGAGTTGTTTTCAGCTCTCTGATTCTCTGCACCCAACTTAAGTTCCATTTCTAATCTATAGGTTTGCGATTGATCGGGAGGGTTAGTGCGAAAGCAATTATAAGCAATCCTGCAGAAACCCAAAGGCATGCTGATAAACCCGCAAACTGATAGACGAGTCCTGAAAGTAGCGTCCCACCAAGGCGTCCCACTGCATTCGCCATATAATAAAACCCAACATTCAGCGCAACTTTGTCATGGTCTGAAAAAGCAACAATGAGATAGGAGTGAAGGGCAGAATTTACGGCAAAGACTGCTCCAAAAACCATAAGGCCACCGACCAGAACAATTGATGAGATTGACGAAATGTCATTAAGGCCAATTTTTCTGAGGATCTCATCATCTAGGCCAAATGCGATAAGGGCGGGAATGATGGCTAAGATAGCCCCCCATATTTTTGTCGCTTTTGCCCCTTCAGAGGGCCCCATTTTTGACGAGAGTATTTTGGGAGTTGATGCTTGTACGATACCATAGCCTATAACCCACGCAGCCATGAAACCGCCGACTTGATCAAAGGTCCAGTTGAAAGTGCTATAGAGAAAAACAGGGACACCAACAACAAACCAAACGTCTCTGGATGCGAAAAGAAAAATTCTCGCGGCGGAGAGATAATTTATTTCACGTGTTTTGGCAAAAAGCTCTTTTCCACGAATTTTTTCTTTAGCTTTTCCGAGTTCTCCTTTTATAGCCGAAACAGCCAGGATAAGGACTAAGCCAAGCATTCCCGCCATTACCCACAATGAAAATTTGAAGCCGAGCCAGGAAAGCATTACACCTCCAAGAAGGAACCCGACACCCTTCAGGGCATTTTTTGAGCCCGTTAAAAGGGCGACCCATTTAAAGAGCAAGCCTTCCCCGCCTTCTTTGACGACCAATTTTATGGCGCTTTTTGAACTCATTTTTGTGAGGTCTTTAGCGATCCCCGATAGAGCCTGTGTCCCCATGACATAAGCAACGGAGAATGCTGCCGTCCATTCCGGTGACATGGCTGAGAGCATAACAAGAGCAATGATTTGGAAGCTAAGGCCCCCAAAGAGAGTTTTTTTCAAACCAAAGCGCGCGCCAATCCAACCGCCTAGAAAATTGGTCGCAATACCCATAGCTTCGTAAAGTAGAAATAAAAAAGCGAGATCTAAAGGGGTGTAGCCGATGCGATGAAAATGCAAAAGCACGAGCATGCGCAAAGCCCCATCGGTGAGCGTAAATGCCCAGTAGGCGATTGTCACAAAAAAATAATTTTTTATGTCAGCCACAATTTATAAGCTCCTGGCCATCATTTTCACGATGTCCATCATGCGGTTCACGTAACCCCACTCGTTATCGTACCAAGCATAAACCTTGAGATGACTACCATCGACAACCATTGTACTAGGGCCATCGACGATGCTTGATCTTGGGTCGTTGACAAAATCTGTAGACACTAAAGGTCGATCTTCAATACCAAGAATCCCTTTTAAATCGCCTTCCGCCGCTTCATGGAAAAGAGCATTTACCTCTTCTGCTGTTACGTTCTTTTTAAGCTCAAATACACAATCTGTTAGGGAGCCATTTAAGAGGGGTATGCGGACCGCGTGACCATTTAGTTTCCCTTTTAATTCGGGGTATATGAGGGTTATTGCGGTAGCGGAACCTGTTGTTGTCGGTATTAAAGCGTTTAAGCCAGATCTGGCGCGTCGAAGATCTTTATGGGGAGCGTCGACCATTACCTGAGTGTTTGTTACGTTGTGGATAGTGGTTATCGACCCACGCTCTATGCCGAGATTTTCTTGTATTACTTTTACAATGGGTGCCAAACAGTTTGTCGTACAGGAAGCCGCTGTTAGAAGGTTATGCTCATCGGGATTGTAGAGGTGGTCATTTACACCATATACAAGGTTGAGGGCCCCTTCTGTTTTAACAGGGCAAGCGACAAGAATTTTTTTGACGCCAAAATCAAAGAAGGGTTGCAACGCTTCAGTCTTGCGATAGGCACCTGAGCATTCGAGCAATACATCGACACCCAACTTGCCCCAATCCAGTTCCGTAGCTGAAAATTTATCGGAAAAAGTTATGGGCTTACCATCAACCGTTATGGTGTCTTTATCACTTGAAATGGCTTTATCCCAATGTCCATGGATCGTGTCAAATTCGAGGATATGGGCCGCACAAGCGATGCCGCCTTTCACTTCATTTATATGGACAAATTCAAGTCCAGGGATATCCCAACCAGCTCGTAAAACCAAACGCCCCATACGACCAAAGCCGTTTATACCAATACGAATAGTCATGATAGACTTCCTTTCTCATAGCAAGGTTTAGAAATGTTGATGATTTTATGCTCCTCAGAGCTTTCTGCTCGCAGTTTTAGCTACACCAACAATATTGAAAAACTCTCGGATCGGTTCTAACGCCGTTGGGTTGAGGGAATAACAAACTCTGGGGTGTTCAATCTCCCCGGTTATAATTCCGGCGACCTTGAGAATACGGAGGTGTTCGGAGGTGGTAGATTGAGCCAAGCCTACTTGGTCAACGATATCACATCCAATGCAAGACTGCCTCTCGTACAACATCCTAATAATTTCAATTCGTGCGGGGTGAGATAAAGCCTTGGCGATATCTGAGATCTGTTTGTTGTCAAAGGGAGCTTCAAGTAAACAGTTGGATTGGGTTGCGTTTGCCATAATCAGTAAATTCTCCAAACAATCGTTAATCGACGATATACGATTAGTAAGCAAAATCAAGCTCAAATTAGCTTTAATATTAACCCAAAAATTTCCGAGAGAATTTTCAAGGGCAGTATATAATTAGCTGTCCCTGGAATATCTATTCAATGCCATTCAGACTTTAAAACCCATAAATTTGGGGAAGAAGAAAGCTTAGCACAAGCCAGATTATAAGCGTCAATGGGATACCGACTTTTACAAAATCCATGAATTGGTATCCCCCAGCATTCATAACAAGCAAGTTTGTCTTGTAAGCCATAGGTGTTGCGTAACTCATATTTGCGCCAAAGAGGACGGCTAAAACAAAAGCTTCTGCAGGCAATCCCAATTGATTTGCTATGTTTACGGCAATTGGTGTTCCGATTACAGCCGCAGCGTTATTAGAAACGATATTGGTTAGCACTGCCATCAGGAGCATCAGGCCTGAAAGTAAAACAGCAGGTGTGGTGCCATCTGTAAGTGCAAGAAAGACCTGTGCAAGATAATCCGCCCCTCCGGTTTTCAATAAAGCACTTCCTAAGGCCAGGCTGGCTGCGACGATTAAAATGACTTGTGTGCTCAGAGCTTGGGCTGCGTCATGCCAGCTAAGGCAACGAGTTAATACCATCAGAAGCACACCACACAATGCGCTAACAGCGATAGGGACTATACCGAGAGCAGCACTTAAAACCACCCCAGCTATAATGGCTAAAGCAAGAGAGGCTCTTTGTGTATGGGGTAAGTCGGCTGTTGCGTCGAGAACCAACACTTCTCCGGTTTTTTTGGCTTCCGCTATGCGTTCTTGCGTGCCTTGAACAAGGAGAACGTCACCATTTGCCAAGCGCACATCGCCAACATTTTTATGCAACACATTACTTACTGCGCCTGCCCGATGAAGCGCAAGAATGACTAATTGATGGGTTTCCGCAAAACGGATATTTGACAGTGTCACCCCTTGTAAAGCGGAGCCTTGGGTAATGACTAATTCTGCAATTTGTTGCCCTTTCGCACTAAGTTCAGCCGTCTCACCTAATAAAATATCGTCTTCATTATAAAGTTTAGTGCCGAGAATTTCTTCAAATTCTTTTAAGTTGTCGGGTGTATCGCGTACACCAATTCTGTCTCCATCTTTGAGAATTGTATCGGGTAGAGGGACTAATTTGCGATCATCCCTGAAAACTTGATAAATCGTGATCTGTCCGCCTGTTTTTTCTATAACCTCGCTTATTGTTTTACCATTAGCTGCGCTCTCCTCTTCAACATGTAAGTGCCCGACGAAAACTCGTGGTGACAGATTTCCAAGGGGGGTTTCCCTTTGGGGCAAGATTTTTGGGGCAATCAGCCAAAGAAAAACAATGGCCACACTTCCAGCTATAGAAGCGGGTATGAAAAATTCGAACATATTAAAACGAGGTACACCCAGATCACTCGCAACTGAAACAACCAGTAAATTTGTTGATGTTCCGATTGTTGTACTCATTCCCCCAACAATGGTCGCAAAGCCCATGGGCATTAACATCCCACTCGCGGGTTTTCCCGTTCGGTGTGCGACGCTAATTAAAATAGGCAAAAGAAGGACAACGACGGGCACGTTATTTACAAAGGCACTTAGAATACCACTGACAAATAGGGTAATTAATAAAGACAAGGATGGGCTAAAAGCCCAAATGCCGGCTAAACCTCTCCCAAGTGGCTCAAGTGCCCCTGTTCGCACGAGTCCCTGTCCAACAATCATCAAAGAGCAGACGGCGACCAGTGCCTCATGCCCAAACCCATGAAAGAAATCAGTTGCATGGATTTCTTTTCCTGCGAAAGAATAAGGAAAGATTTCGAACCCTAATACCAACAAGGCTAAGACAACAAAACTGGATGTTTCCAGAGGAATTTTGTCACGCGTGAATAAAATCAGGGCAAAACCAACCAACAAAAGAACGGCTATACCATGGGGGTCAAGTGGTTGCGGGAATGGCATAACAATTACTTCCTTTTAAAATTTTGCTAACAGATATTTCTTTTTAACTTAAAGGGCTAATCTTCAAGATGGGTTTTGGATTATCGGTAGGCTCCGAAGTAAAGAACCTTGAGGTCCTTTTGTGGTTGAAAATCGCTATACCTCATTTCAAGTGTTTTGCCGAAAAGGCCACCAGTGCCGTCAGGTGAACAAAAAACGGCATGGGTAAAGGTTTTCCCGGGTTCCACTCGCAGGCGAAAGGCACCGATCCCTCCTTTCCAGTTATTCCCTGTAGTTAGGATATAATCAACTTGATGGGTGTAATTGAATAGCTTTTTCTCCTTACCAGAATCAAATGCCGCTAGAATTTTTTTGGCAAGCATATCATCTATACAATACTCTTCGCGCCAGCCCCTCTTGAGCATTTTAATAAATTCTTGATGGTACACAGGCTGATTTCCAGCAACGGGCTTATATGAATGTGATACATGCACGGCCTTTTGCGCCGGGAAAGTTTGTTCCCAATGATAAAGAGTTCTTTGCACTATGTCTGACGATTGCATAGTACCGAACTTTTTTAAAAACACCCCGCCTTGATCTGAATTTGCTTTTTGGAAAAAGCGATTATCCGCCATAGAGACGGGGAAACCGAATTTCAGATAGTCATCCGTAATATTCTTATTATTTGCCCATATTTGGTGAGTAGAGACCATCTTTATCGCTTCGCCATCAACGATTGTTTTAAAGCCAACAAAATTCAGAGGGTCATCGACGGGAAAGGATGGGTGGTTGTAATAAGCCTCCTCAAAGGGGATGTCGGGTAAAGGGAAGGCTATGCGGATTTTAAGGGGTTTATGGGTTTTATTGCGAAATTGATAATTAACTAAAATATCATTCGGGCGGATAATGAGAGTTTCCGACTCCATAGCGATTTTTTCAGTTTTTGTGAGGACTAAGCCTCCCGCTTCAAGTGCGGCTGATGAATCATTTGCCTGGATTGATTGCGGGGCTAGTCCTAAAAAGATAATGACAAGTGCGGTCCCGATATTTATTTTTTTGTTATACATCTAGCATTCCCTGTCTTTGATGTGTCAGCACTCCCACGGGCAGTGATAATCTCTCCTGATTTTCTCGACACCGTGCGGGAACCTTTTCAGTTGCTCTTTAAAATCAATAGGTGAGAGCATGCTAGTGTTATCATGCTTGTGCTGTGGATTATAGAAAAATTCAAGATAATTGAGTATTGACCTAAAGGCACTTCCAGAGCCACGATTATACAGTACCCATAGGCGCGACCATCTGCGCCAATAGCAATTACATTTGTGTTCGTAACTGTCGCCGTGCCAATGACTGTATTTTCGGCTGTGCGGGAAGATTGTTGATGACCGCTCAGGGGGATTGTCCTATCGTATGAATGATCTGGTTGCTTGTAAATTCTCCAGGCCGAGAACACATATGTAGACAACGTATAATAAATGTGAACGAGGATAAAACCTACAAAACATTTCTTAAACTTTAGGCTGAAATCATGGGCGATATAAAAACTCAACTTAATGAACTATCCATGTTGGCGACGGATTTTTTATCGACAGTCAGCCAAAGTTTGCCGAAGATTCTAGGGGCAATTATTCTATTAACCATTGGGTGGTACGTCGCTCGTTTTGCCGCCCTTGGCCTGGCAAGAATGCTGCGGACTTTTAATGTGTTTTTGCAGAGGCATTGGCATGTAAAGTTTCAGGGTAGCGCAAGGATTTCAAGTTCAACCATAAAAATCAGTTCTTCAATTACTAAATGGTTCCTCTTTTTCTTAGTTTTTGCAGGTACGAGCAGGCTGTTTGGTGTTGAAACCTTTTCGATATTATTGAACCAAACAGTTGAGTGGCTCCCCTCATTAATCGCAGGCTGTACGATAATTTTCGTCGGGGTGATTGCGAGCCAATTTGTCAGAGATTTTGTTGCCGCTTTAACGCGTACTTCCTCAGAAGAGCATGCGTATGTTTTTGGCAGGCTGAGCCAGATATTAGTTGTTGTGACGGCTCTGGTTATGGGGGTCGGGCAAGCAGGCATAGACACCACCTTACTGGTGTCCATTATTACAATTTTATTGGTTGGGCTTTTTGGTGGGTTGGCTTTGGCTTTTGGATTAGGGGCGAACGTTTTGGTCTCCAACCTTATTGGGACTCATCACGCCGCTAACGCCTACGCTGTAGGACAAACGATTACCATCGGGGATATTAAAGGAGAAATTCTAAGAATGACCCCGACGTCAGCTATTCTCAGCACCGAAGAAGGGTTGGCGACTATTCCAGGTCGAAATTTCTTGAGAGAAACCGTCTTTGTGATTGATGATGTGGAGGAAATCAATGAGTGATTCCCTTAAGCTTGCCACTCAGTTAGTTGAAGAAGAACCCTCAGATGCCATTCCACTTTTATCTGAAATGCCCTCATCAGAATTAGGCGACTTCCTCAGGCTACTCCCTAAAAATCAACGGGGCCATATATTAGAAATGCTTCCTGCTAATAACGCCGCCTCATGTTTGGAAGCCTTGCCGCCAGAAATCGCAATAGAGTGGCTTTCCGACATCAAGTACCCGTATAAATCACGCATCGCGCGGTCCATTCAAACGGCAAGTTTAAAGACTCTTTTGGGATTGATGCCAAAAAGAGTTGCGCGACAAATTCAGAAAGATATTGCCTACCCTCGAAATAGTGTCGGTGCTTGGATGGAAAACGCTGTTTGCCTCTTGAACGCTGACGAAACAATTGCGGCAGCTACACAGCGCCTGCGCCGCCTTAAGCAATCTCCCGACAGTTCTATTGTGGTCATTGCTGACAATGATGCTTACATCGGCCTGATTTCGGCCAATCAACTTTTAAGTGGTTCAGAAAAAAGGAAAATTGGTGATTTGGTTGATCGTACGATAAAACCACTCAACCCTGACCATTTGATAGCTGATGTCATTTACAAAAAAGAATGGAGCACCCATTTTTTTCTGCCAGTAACGGGCATTGAAAATAAGCTACTCGGCACACTTAATTTCGCAAACCTTAAAACTGCTTTGGAGCAAAATGCTAACTCTGGGTTGCCTGCTGGCGGCCTTGTTGGGCATATGCTTGAAGCGGCCTTCATTACGATAACTGGTATTGGTCGTATGTTACCTAAAGGGATAGAGCCCAATCGGGTAGAACAAAGGCGGAGGAGTTAGCAAATGGATCACGCTATGGTGCCTGTTGCCACCTCCATTAACGAGTTGTTTGCGGCGGAACGTCCGGGGCTGTTTGCCCGGAAAATTGAAGCCCTGAACCCAGATAGTGCTGCGGAAATTCTTTGTAGTTTATCCCTATCCTCATTTATCGGCGTCTGGGAACGTTTGTCGGCTGATCTGTCGCGGGATGTAGTGAAATTTCTTCCGGAGAAAAATACGAAAGAACTTATGGAGAATTTGGCTCCAACGGCTCTTGCCAATCTCCTGACAAGGCTGACAGAAGAAGAGAGAGAAAAGACCCTCCAGACACTCTCGGAAAGTGCGCGTGCCGAAGTCGAAGGGATCCTTGAATATCCGGAAGGGTCCGTCGGAAGGCAAATGGAGTTGCACTTCACAAGTCTGCGCATGACGGATACTGTCGGGACTGCTTTAAAGCACCTCAGAGAAGGGGATATTGAGGGAGGCATATACATTGTTAATGATGAACTTATCCTCCAAGGGCAGGTGACGATTGAAAAGTTAGCTTTAAGTTTACCTGAAGAATTGCTTGAAGCGATTGTCGAGCCTGTTGAATTTACGGTCTCTGCTGTTGAATCGTTTGAGTCGGTAGTTGATGCGGTGGCCATTGATCGCATTACCGATATTCCCGTGATTAATCTTGACGGTAAATTGCTTGGGCATTTCCAAGAGAAAAAGATGGCATCTATCGTCAAACGAGACGCTACAGCTTCCATACAGGCCATGGTCGGTGCGAGCCGTGAAGAAAGGGCTCTTTCCCCGGTTGGTTTCGCCGTTCGCAAGCGTATCGGTTGGCTGCAAGTTAACTTGGTTACGGCATTTCTCGCTGCATCAGTCGTCGGGATTTTTGAAGATACCATTGCCAAAGTAACCGCCCTGGCTATTTTGCTGCCCGTTGTCGCGGGACAATCAGGAAATGCAGGTGCCCAAGCCTTAGCCGTTACCATGCGGGGATTAGCGCTTCGAGAAATCACCCTTCGCCATTGGGCTAAGGTCACCTGGAAGGAAGTTAGAGTAGGCTTTTTTAACGGGTTAGGGATTGCTGTTACCTGTGGGATTGGCGTTTATGTTTGGAGTGGCTCAATTGGTCTTGTCATTGTGATTACAACCTCAATGGTAATTGCCATGATAACTGCTGGTTTAGCAGGTGCATTGGTGCCTATTATGCTAACAAAATTAGGCCAAGACCCCGCGACGGCATCATCAATCGTCTTGACCACAGTTACTGATATTGCTGGTTTCTTTGCTTTCTTAGGGATCGCGAGTGCTTTAATGCCCTTATTGTAACCGCCTTCCTTGGGAACGGCTGCTGTCTGCCGATGGTGATAATTTTCTATAACCTTGAATAGAAGATTGTTGAAACGCCGAAAACATGGTAACAGGTTGATCAGTTCATGGGATTATGGTTGAAAATTGATGTACCGCTTCACTCTTTTTGTTCTCATCTGTGCAATTAGCTCTGTAGGTTTTGGGTCAAAACTGTACGCTGGTCAAAATTTGACTCTTTTACCAGCTTTGCCGTTTGAAAATTATTTTGCGGCGAAAAGAGCCGACCATGAAATCTTAAAATTCAATGACTTCTCTGGAAAGATCAAAGCGCAGCGTATTAAAAAATTATTGCGCTCAGGGAGTATACTTGGTGATCGCGTGTTGTTAAAGAATAACACGGCTATTTACTTTCCTGAAGGTTATATCGTTTCCAGTACTCTCCGAATAGAACAGTGGCGTCCTAAGAATAGAGTACACCCAAAACAGATTTATTCAGTGAATGATGTCGAAAGCAATCCTGATTTTAGGCTTATTCAAGAGATTGATCAGCATCTTGGTAAAGTGTGCGCAATCGTTCCCTCGCATGATCAAAAACTTTCAACCAGATTACGGAAGTTGCCTAATGGCGTGATCTCTTTGGTGCAAAGAGTTAGAGGACGCTTAGATAAGATCATTGGTAAGCCAAGTGAAGATGTGATCATCACAAGCTCTCTTAACCCAACCTATATTTCATCAGATATAGCCATTCAGAAAATGGCTTCTAGCTGTATTTGATCTACCGTTGTCGCATCTTCCTCGTGCTTTTAGCCCAGATCCATTGCTTTGGACAAAGGGGATGACACGGCTTCTACAGGTGACTTGTTCAGCAGAAATATTGCATAAACGACACTATTAAACGTTGTAATTTTTAAGCCAATGAATATATGTCACATGTTAATTTTGTTCTTTATTTGAGCGGCATTTAGGCGAAATATCTATTAGCCAATTGTTGTAAATATTTTTTTTATATTATCAATTACAAGGCTTTATCCCATGAAAAAAACGCCCTTTACAATTTCTCTCTTAATACTTTCCGGTACTGTCCTGGCAGGTTGTAGTAATTTTACAAATGCATTTGATCATGGCGGCAACCCCCTTACCCAACCGGCTAATTACAAAAAAGCTCAAGCGCTCCAGGGGAATGAAACGACCTTCAAAGGGGCTTTGGTAAAAGAGTACCAGATGCTTTCAACTAAGGAAGGCACCATCTGGTCTGATTGGTTTGACTCGGATTTCTTTGCCCGCAAGGCATTAGAAGTTGCTGAGTCTCCTAATGGTCTGCCACCCGAAGATCCCGCCTTATGGCGTTTTTCTAAAGAAGATCTCGTGCAGTTTGAACCTGCGCGTAATGATCTTGTTTCAACCCTTGCTCAAGGGCATGAAAAATTCCCCGTCCTTTCCGCAAAAGCTCAAGCTCGCTTTGACTGCTGGGTGGAAGAGCAAGAAGAAGGTTGGCAAAACGATGAAATTGCAAAATGTAAAGGCGACTTTGACACTGCCATGGCAGAGTTGAAGCAAGCCCTTGCCAGTAAACCTGTAGACCTTGCTAAGCTCTATACAATCTTCTTTGACTTTGACTCGTCCGTTATTACGCCTGTTGGCGAGCAGGTTCTTCAAGCTTTGATCGAAGATTGGGGGGGCAAGGCTGTTGGTCTTTCTCTCATCGGGCACACCGATAGCTCTGGTTCAGCCGCTTATAATGACAAACTCTCTTTGCGCCGTGCTAATGCGGTTAAAGGCTTTGTCACAAAATTAGGCATGAGTTCTGATAAGCTTCAAGCATCTGGTATGGGCGAAAGTTCTCTTGCGGTTCCGACACAAGATGGTGTTCGTGAAGCGAAAAATCGTCGGGTGGTTATTGCCGTCGAAGAGTAAATATTATGAGGTCGCCCAAGACGCCACGTCCAAGGGCGGCCTCACGATCTTCATTCCCCTAATCGGCATTTACGCTCTGTTCGTTTAGATGTTTTACGCGACGGGTAATATTGTCGATATGACAGCCTGCATTGGCAATCATGCTATCGTGCCCAGGGGCTGCTTTTTGGGTGAGGCTAAAGCACTCTTTTCCTATAAAAAACAACCAGGCTGTATGAGCTTCATCGAAAGCCTGGACCGTCTGATTTTCGGCTAATTTATTGCGTGCCTTAACCAAGGCATATTGAAGGCTTTTTTCGTGCTCCCCTAAAAGCTCATCAATACATTCTTGGAGAGGTGTAAGTAAGGTATATCGTTGACAAACTTTAAGAGTCAAAGGCTCTGATTCTGCGTCTACAGATGCCGGATAAAAAGCAAAAGCGATGGCCGCGAAGACGGAAAATATAAAAGTACATTTCATCTGATGAAGCTGCTATTTTGGTTCATAAACATTACCGTGATGACCAGTATAGCATGTGAATGCTCTCAGCTTCGAAACTGAATACATGCTACATCTGTAGTATTTGACCTTAAGGGTCTTCTTTTTATGCTAAAGTAGTCAGTCTGCAAAACATTTTTGGAGAAATTAAATTAAACAAGATACAGTTGTCCTCACCGTTGAATTGCGACGGTGCCGCAAGTGTGGGGCGGGTAATATGCAACCTGAACAAATAAATTGGGATGGTATGGGGAACCAGTGGAAATATGTTTGCCCATCTTGTGACCATACTCGGATTATTGAACCCATTGGCAGAAATGCTGCAAACCTGACAGTCAGTGTTCTCGCCTTAACGTTTCTTGCTGTTCTAAATTACATGGACCGTACAAGCGATTGGATCTCCTGGACAATTTGGGGGGGCGTCTGTTTGTTATTTCTTGGCTTCCCTGCCTTCAAGTTTTTCATTCACTCCCGATATCCGGTTACAGGCACAGTGGAAACGGAAGTTCAAAAAGATATCCTTGAGGACCCTTTACAACAGGGCCTCGAAAAAATCGAAAAAGTTAGTTTCCTAAGGGGGCTTCTCTCTCCCATTTTTATGATAATCATTGTCTTAGGATTAGCTCTTTTATATGGCATTTTTATTGATAGTTGAACCTTGTTCCAAGGCTCTATGTTATTGTCCAAAAAACCAAATAAAGGGTAACCAGCCTCCCAATTATGCCCATAAACCTGCAAATAAAGATGCCATAGGGCGCATGGCTAGGGAATGATCGCACTTTAGGCAATTGAACGGGGCTATATCCAAAACCACCCCAGCGGGAGAGACCTTATCAACCTGAGAGCCGTTTCTTTTCACAACACCTATTTGTCATTAACTGCACCGTCGAGGGCTTTCCGTTTGGGTAGCCTCAGTGTCCTACATTGGGAGTTCCTTAGGGGCAATACATGTGATGGGTCATCAGTTTTTCGCGCGTTTTTGCCAGCCCTAAAATACTGTTTTGTTTTAGGGTATATGGCTTCTCACTCACGACTTGCATGATTGATATCTGTGATGCCCATAAAAATTCAATCACATATTTGTCCTGATCATTGAGAATCATCTGCACTCTGTTCGTGTCCATCTTTTTAAATTTTGCGGGTTCACAGCGGCTTTGGACTCGAAATGTATCAACAGAATAAAAACACATTTGAGTTTCAGAAAAAACCACATATTCAGGAGTTTCAGCACCTTGTTTTTCGGCACAAACTTCTGACCATTTGTGCTTAAACAATTGTTCTGGCGGCATGCTAAAGGAAGCGCATGAGGTGCTCAAAAAAATGAGTAGAGCGAGGGAAAAGATTTTTGGACTGGTCATGGCGTTCAATAGTTTTCAGGGCCAAGACAGGAGAATAGCCCGTTAATGGCCGCATATGATCCTGCAAGGGAAAATTTTGCAAGAACGGTTTTTTCATAGCTTATGATTACATTTGCGCCTTGTCGGAGAGCGGTGGTCAACTTAATTGAGGGAAATCCGAAGCTTAAACAAATCGAGCTTTTTTGATAGCAATTGTATTCTTCCGCAATTCGATTGCCATCAATTTCAAACTGTAAGAGGTAGAAATCATCTCTGCCTTTAACGGCAATCTCTTTAATTTCAGGTGATTCCACTTCAATTGCTGGTCCTCCGCCATTTCCGCATTCCATCTCCATGCGGGACAATTTGCCATCTGATATAGCCGCTTCTCCTTCGAAACCAACATCAGGTGCAAAGGTCCAGCGTTGAGGGCTGGCACTATCCTTCGCAAAGGAAGGGTTTAGTGTCAACAAAATGAAGCTCAAAACCCAAAAACCACAGAGGGCCATTCGTGGAATCGCGGAGAGAGGAGGGCGGTTATTTATTTGGGACATCTGGTACATCGGCTTTATCGCTCCGCGTGACTAAAGGGTTGAAAAGGTTGAGTGTTATACATTTCAGGGTCAGTATATGTTCATGTGTGCTAAGAAATATTCACGTTTTCTGGGGTTTTTCTGGTTTTCTGCAAAACCCATGGGGCCATTTCTCTTACGGCTTGCGTCGGGTCGGCCTAAGTTGGAGCCACCATCCGAAGCAAATTTTCTCCCGTTACACACGCTTTCCTCTTCCGATTCAGGGTGCTCTACCTTTCTGGCAACAGTTTTATACCGCCAGTAGAGCCGCCCCCCTGAATATTCATTGGCTTTGGGCATAATTTGTCCAGCAAAACCCACCTTTGGAATCGCATTACTTATGACAGCCTTACAAGACAGAACGACGAGGGCGGGTGTTCCATCATGCATATCCCAAGATTTTTTGCTGGGGTTTATACCAAATTTTTGCACGAGCCAACACTGTTTATCTCGATGACACTTAGTGCTTTTTTTCTTTTGAGATTTATTGGATTTATCTTGATCGGCTTTGCCATTTTCTCCCTGGCCAGAGTTTGAAGCTACTCGTGTATTCCTGAACTCATTCTTCAATTGTCCGCTTGAATTGAGACAGCTTAGTGATTGCAGGGTCAATTTTGCCCGGTTGATGTTCATTTTAGGGAATTTTAGCTGGTTGCAAACATCATAAACAGGCTGATAGTTATAGCCATATTTTTTGCCGATGGGGCTGTTTTTGATATTCACGGCAAACACGCCGCAATCTAACGTTTTGTAATCGGCAGCGAATTTCTTCAGGAAGGCTTTTAACTTGTCGCGATCCGCTCTAAGCGATTTTACTTGATTATAACTAATCTTATGTTTCGCGATTAAGTCGTTGCCATACCTGATCTCTTGCTTGGTCAATTTTTGGTTTTTTTGTTTGGTTTTAAGTTTTTGGATTTCAGCATATTGGTCGGCAGATACATTCTCGATGGGTTTTAATCTTCTATTGATAGCCTTCCCTTCGGACCTGACCTTATTGTGAAAAACCTTGTTGAGTTCAAAGGCTCTCTTTATCAATTTATCGTGGGCTTTTACGGCTTTATTTTGATCCTTGACGGCAGAACGGCAAGCATTCCAATTGGGGTGTCTTTTGGGTGCGGTTCGTTGTGTGCTAGCCATCTGGGCTCGGTTGCTTGTTTCCCTTGGTTGGGTCTTTGTCCTGGCAGGGGGGGATACTCTTGAGCTGTTCTTTGGTCTCGCCCCTTTTTTAACAGGCTGTTCGTGGCGACGAGTAGCCGATGCCGTGGTATTATTTCTCGTCGTTGGGGCTGTTTGTTCTTGCTTAGAAGAAATGACGGCAGGGGCTTTTTCGTTCGAATTCGTTTCTTTAACAAACCCGTTGAAATTTGGTTCGGTAATTTCTTCGTTGTTTTCATCTTGATCATTTATGGGGCTAAAGCCAACCTCTTGGCTCTTTACTTCTGAGACCTCATCAGGCACCTCATCCCCTTCTTGAGCTTCCTGGTTGGCGACTTCTGCTTGTGCTATTTCAAAAGTCTGACTGCCAGAAACGCTTTCTCCTCCTGGAATTTTAAGGGTCGCCTCGAAGCGGTAGCGTCCACCTGGTTTCAGGTCTCCTGCCGATAATGCAATACCCGTGCGCTGGCTGGGACTATTGCCTTTCCGGGTCTTTTTCCCCTCGCTAGAGGCAACAATAATGCCACTCGAACGCTCACGCACCACGAGTTTTTTATGCACTGCCTCCAGTCCGTTATTCATATCGAACGAGACATAGAGAACCGGAGCTTGGTCGGGTTGAAGGATGCCAAAGTGGGTTTCATTTTTGGGTTGGTCTGTAACCCAGAGACGGGAGATTGAGACGGTTTGGGCTGTGCCGATATTAAAGGCATAGGTCTCGGTGACAGGTTTGATCTTTTTGTCTTCTACCGAGTGGGTCAGGCGAGCGGCGTAGCGTCCTGGCTGTAATCCGGCGAGTTGTAAGCGGAACTTGGCTGTCATGCTGCCTTCGGTCTCAGTGATCTTTTTGGTCTTCTCGGCTCCCATAACTGGGTTGCCTTCTGGGTTTAAGATTACCCACTTCAATTGCCCTTCCGCGACAGTCCCATTCATAGGTACAATAGCACTAAATGCAATAATATCGCCATCGGCTACGGGGCCGGAAAGAGCCGGGCCATCATAGGTTTTTTCGTTGGCTTTGATTTCAAATTTGGCGAGTTCAACACCGCCCGTTAAGGCCGCTGTTTGCTCCAGTAGGTCATCAATTTCCGCACGAATTGTTGTCATTACTGGCAGCAATCGCGCCAAGGTATCAATGGAGGCGCGCTCACTTTCGGCTTCGTCTGCGAAGGTCGAAATTTTTTGTACTTGAGTATCAAGTTTTTTGTATTCCTTCGTCAAGGTAGCGAGACGAGAGGTTATTTGTGCGGCACTCATGGCTTGGCTCTCGGCAGCGTTAGCTGGATGGAAGAGGGCAATGACCATCAGCAAGGTGAGAAGAGAACGCACAATCATTTCACGTCCTCCACCTTGGCAAATCCGTCTTTGGTGTAGCCTTTGAACTCTTTCCAACGGGGGTCAAGGGCGGCGTTGGTGCCATTGAGGCGCTGATAGTGCACGTGATCGGCTAGTTCAGTCTGCTTCAGAAAACGAATTTTTCCGCCTGCTTCCATAGCGTAAAAGCTATTGTCGACGTCAAGATTGATCATCAATGCCCGCGACTGTGAGCCGTGTTGGGTGACGTTTGTTCTCCCCGCGCGGGATAAAGCAGTGGTTTGGCGTAGTCTGGAGGCTTCTTCAGCGCGAGACATAAGTCCATCTACCCGAGTGTCGTCAACCAAGCTACCACTATCTTTCACGCCCCAAATATGGGGATCGGCATCTGCCACGTATACCTTGCCGTCGTTATCAACCAAAATGGGAACTTTTTTGGCTTCGCCGCTTTTGTCGGTAATGACCGTAATGTTTTTGGGTTCGATGGGGCGCCCGGTAACGATATCGAACATCTTCCCTTTTTTGCCACGGGTAACCATGGTCGTTTGGGTTTTGCCTTTGTATTTTCGTTTTACGGCGATGATGTCGCGCCCTTCCAAAGTGGTGGAAGTCTTTGCTACCCCGCGTTCAATTATCTTTTGAACCCCTGCTGTTGATTCAGCCATTTCTGCACGTATTTTAGCCTCTCGGGCGGTGTCGCCCTTTTCAATCGCTTTTTCAAGTGCCTGGGCCATTTTGCTGAACTCTTGATCGACAGGGATTAGTCCTCCCGTCCCACTTTTGCCTTTGATATCTTTGTGTTTTGTCGCCACGCCCAAGAAGTCATTGTCGGGTATTCTTTTCTGTAGTCTCAGGCTTTCAGGGTTAGAGAGACGGTAGGTAATAAAGTTTTTGCTCTCTAGAGCCCCCCCCATAACTTTCAACGTCTCGATGGGGATGCCGGTTGATTTTTCAACATAACCCGGAACCAATTCTGGCTTGCCCTTGAAGGCCTTCATGCGCCGTTCGACCTTGGCTTCATTACCGGGACCAAATTGTGCCCGGACCACCTTTTCCAGGTCGTTCCAGTCGGTATCGGTCATTTTGCTTGGGTCGGCTAACCTTTCGAGGTTAAGGGCTGGGGCGGATTCCTCCATCTTGGCGGCTACTTTGGCCGTAGCGGCGGCGCGCTCCTCTTTGCTCAGGCCATCAATAATTTTTTTAGCGTCAGCCTGTTCCTTAATGGAGTCCCGCATGAGTGCCATGGCCTTGGCATCTCTCATGTCGGTGATGTCCTTTAAATCCGGAGCACCATTTTTGCCAAGCAGGATCAACGGCAAGCCATCTCCCGCCATTTTTTTGGCCGACGCGGCTTCGTCGAGTTTGTTTGAAATGCCGAGAACCGCTTTAGCCTTTTTGCTGAGTTTTTCCCCACCTAGATCAACGATCATTTGAACTTTGCGAGGAGGATAGATCAAGGGCAGCATGGCGAGTTCCTGGGCTGTCATGTTCCCTGCCATCTTGCGCATTTGACTCATTTGTTTATTCAGCTTTGCCGCTTGTTCCGGGTAAGTTTTTGCGAGCTTCAGCATATCACCAGGAGCACTCACCAAGGAAACTGCGGACATTAAGGCAAAGCCATAATCTATCCAGCCGAGTTTTTTACCCCAGATGTCGGTGCCTTGATGGGCTTCAGCGATGGCCATGGCATCGCCGACAATGGGGATCACATCGAAGATGAGTTTCCATTGCTGAATACGCAATTTGTCCTCTTCGCTTTCCATCAAAGCTCGGTTGGCGTTGGCGATGGTTTCGATAATACCAGCAAAAGTTTTGAGCTCCTCATAGCCTTGTTCCGCTGTATCGCTGGCCATGGCTGTCAGGTAAACGGCTAACAAACTATCTCTGATTTCCTTAACCTCGAACTCGACATCAATTTCGACCAGATTAGGGAATCGTTTGTTTTGTTCAGAGCCGGTGTAAACCACATCCAGTGTATCGATCCGCCTGCGCAGAATTTTGAAAAGATCGTGAACCTTGGAATAGTCGGCCTTAAGCGCAAGGTGCATAGTGTGGAGCTGCTGACGCAGGTCGCCATATTCCGCCATGGCATCTTCAGCAATCCCATCCTCACGCCAGTCAGTTGCACGTTGCCTTGCCCGGTCACGCAGAACCTTTATCTCAAAGGCGAGCACATCCTTGACCTTGTTGTCGACAATTTGAAAGCGGCTCGACAACCCTTTTATTTCTGCCATCAAGTCCTGGGGGTCAGAGGTCTGTGCGGCCAAAGTTGTTGCCGATGATGCCAGCAACAAAACGAGGGCCGAGGCGTTTGATTTTAACATGCTGGCAGATTTCATATCCTAATCGTCCAATACTTTAACGGTGGGTGTTTTCTTTTTTGGTTTTGCCTTTGGCTTAGGTTTGTTTTTCACCTTTTTCTTCGTGGGTTTTTGAGTACCAATCGTTTTTCCTTTGGCGATCATTTTGCCGTTGATATCAGGGAAAGCTTGGGGCTGGAAAAATGTTTCAGGAGTTGCAGCCAAATCACTTTCTTTTTTCCCTATCAGGTAAGCCAGCTTCTTTGGGTTAATATATAAGGGGGCAAAGAGGTCGGGATAGTTGATTATGTAACGTGCTCCCTCACTTACGTAGCGGTCTTTCATATATTTTTCTTTTAGGAGTAAGGCATAGGCCTCTTTGCTTTTCCCCGTAGATGCGAGTTCTAATGCTGCAAGAACAGCAATTGAATGCGGATAATCAATGCCATTGTTTTTAGCGTCGAAAGGATGGGGTTTCGCTAGTTGTTTTAGGCGCTTTATTGTTTGACGGCCTATTCCTGGATGGCCTGAATTTATGGCCATCGCTCCAAACCGAACATATTCTTGCAAGACCATTTTAAACCGAGCGTGGTTTTGTTCAATTGACCCATAAGCTTTTACCCTTGCCTCTTTTGCTTCTTGTCCCCGCAAATATTTGATATGGATTGTTTGTTCTGGTTTTACTTTTTTCCAATAAGCCCAAGAGTCTTCAGGCCAGGGTTTTCGGACAGGGTAGCCGTCAATGCTAACGATTACATCACCAGCCTGTAGCCCTGCTTTTTCCAATCGGCTTCCTGCTGTTGTGAAGTACTTTATTTTAGCTTCGCCGTTCTCACCTTCCAAGTAAACGCCGAGTTTTCCTGATTTGGGAGTTGCAAGTAGTGCTTTGATGCGATGGAGAATTATTTGGCCTGCTGGAGCCATGCCGTATTTCTGACGGTTCTTAAAGAGCAAGGATGTAAAGCCATTTATATGAGGAGCTTCAGTGATATAGCTTTTTGCTTTACCCAAGCCCTCATCTAAGAAGTCCGCATCCAACAACTCTTTAACCTCTTTGAGTTTGGCTGAAAATTCGGACGCCTTTTTTTCTTTAGCAATTTTTGCTGCGATGGCCTTTTCGTCGGGTTTTGGTATAGCGACTATATTAACACTGTATTTTTCGTCTTTGGTGTCACTGATTATCGCTGCTTGAGTGTTGTCATCTGTGAGAACGGGAGGGGATTTCAAAAAACGGAGGTTTTCCCCAATTTTTTTTCCCGGGACCACTGTAATGCACTTTTCATCGCGAATAGAGACGACAGAAAAACTGCTGTAATTGGCACTGGCGAATGAGTTTTTCCCGTTGAATGCTGTACTATCCGAACTTGATAAGGTGCATTTCCCTATGTTTCTTCCCGTTGTAGCGTCGTATAAACGTTGGTCGGTGACCAAATAACGGCTGTCGCTTGAAAAGATCGCCATGTTCTTTGACTTACCTATCGTGTTACCAGCCCAATTACTCGTTTCCCCAACTTTGGAAACTGGCTCCCCATCGCCGCTCAGAGATATATAAAATTTATTCCCATCGGGGCTATAGTTTATATCAACGTATTTAGCGTCATAGGTTTTCTTTAATTTTCCGGAAGCAACTTCCCAAACATAAGTCTTCGATTTTTTGTCGCCGCTTGGATTGTGGCGCACATGGACAAAACGACCTGAGGGACCAAAACCTGCATAGCTGTAGTAACCCGTTCCACTCTCCATCAGGACCTTGTCGACTCTCCCGTTCAGCGTGCCGTGCAAGGCAAGGCGCTCTGGCCGGTTCTCTCCTCGTCCGATTTGGTTGAAAGATGCAACCTCACTGCTCTGGACGAGAACTCTCTTACCATCAGCAGAAATTGCGTGAATTTTTGTCTCAGGCTCCAATGCGACAAGGCGGCGCAGTTCTTTGCTTTCCACGTCCCACTGGGCGATAAAACCTTGGCTATCATATTTGGCGTACTTCTCGGTGGTGGCGGTTAAAAGACTTCGACCGTTATTCATAAATTTACTAATCAAGAATGGTTCCTGGTTATTAACGTTTTTGCGATCAGTAAACCAGTCAAGCGTTGCGAGGTCATTCCCGTTGACCCATCCCATTGCTTTCCAATCTTTGACAACGCGAACGGCGCCCTCAACCCCCTTTTGGGCATCTTCAAGTAACGAAAGCAATTTTTCACGATTATAACCACCGGGTTTCAGTGGGAAGTGGTCGATTCTTTTTAGATTTTTGTGGTTTTTGAGCTTAGTGAGTTCTTCGAGTGAATCTTTTTTATTGGGGTTGTAGGTGAGTCGCCAGGCAAAAAGGACTGAAGCATTCAGGGGGTCGCAAACACTGCAAATACTTCTTTTCCCAAGGTAATGGTATGCATTTTCGTTGCCCAACTTCACCGCACGTCGGTAATAGGCGGTGCTCTTTTTTAAGTCTAAGGGGATTCCTTTTTGTAGGGTGGAGAAGTAATGTAAGCCAAGATTGTAAGCAGCCCAAAACGCACCGTTTTCATCTGCTTTTTTGTACCACTCACGAGCCTTTTTATAATCCCTGGAAACGCCTTTGCCAGCATCATAACACCAGCCAAGGCCATTTTCGCTTTCGCCATATCCTTGTTCGGCAGAGCTGCGATATAGAGAACAGGCTTCATCGTAGTCTTTACTGTCGATCAAAATCCGTCCTAAACGGTTTTGCCCCATGGCTGACCCCTGATTGGCGGCCTTTTTAAACCACTCTTTGGCTTTTCCAATATCCTTTGCAACTCCGCCCAATCCTAATTGATAATAACGACCCACGATATACTGCGCTTCTGCGTCCCCTTTTTTATCATTTTGACCACTTGCTATTGTTTGCAAGAGAGGAAAAACCTGGGCTTTCATAGCTTTGCTTTTTTCCATATCAGGCCAAAGCTCGGCGACCCCGTCATTGTTAACATCAACGCCATCTTCGTAGGCCCAAGCAAGCAGAGCCGTGCCAACAGGTGCCCCCGCTTCATGGGCTTCTTGATAAAGGGAAAGGGCCTTTGCCATGCTTTGCTCGACACCGATGCCGCGCTCATAATAAGTTCCCAATAAAGCCTTTGAATGGGCATCGCCAGCGGCTGCTTTTTTTTGCAGTTCTGGGATCACTTTTTTCAGATCAGGTTTATCACTCGAAAAGAAACTCCCAGATGAACTGCTCTGACCACCGCAGGAAGTACACTCTTCTCGCGCCAGAACTGAATTGCTGACAAAAAATAGGGTTAAGCAAAACATGACTGTAGTGTGGATGAGGCGCGTGCGCATACTGAATTAATCTCCGTGACGGGTGTTACATTCGGAAGTCCATAGTGACATCGGAATGGCAATTATAGATTATCCTAAACAAGAGCGATATAGGGTCAACTGATACATTTGTAGCATCAGGTAAGGCTGTGGAGTTAAATTTTGTGTATTATCAAAAGGTTGAACTTTATCATAAGCTTTGATCTTGATGAGTTATTTCCTTTTTAGAGATAATAGAGGCAACTAAGTAATCTTATTTGTTCTATTTGTTCTAATTCATGTAACATAGTATATTCTTACTTTGACCAACAACGCTGGCAAAGTGTTTAGATAGAATAGCTTAATGAAAATAATTTTTGCAGATGATCATCCGGTTTTTCGTTCAGGAATGTCTGCGATACTATCGGGGATTTTTGATCAAGCAGAAATCTTTGAGGTTGGAGACGCACAAGGCCTTGATAAATCTCTGAGTGACATCAAAACGCCAGACCTGCTCATCGTGGATTTATTTTTCCCGGGATTTGATTACAAAAAAGACTTGGCCATACTTCGTCAACGCCTTGCGTTAACGCCTATCATTGCACTTTCCATGCTCAACGACCTCTCCGAAATTGAGACAATTCTCTCAACCGGCATCAACGGCTTTATTTCCAAATCGGTCTCCCCCAGTGAGATCGTGTCAGCAATCCATGAGGTCATGAGGGGAGAAGTCGTTGTACGGACAAGCGATGACGTGTTTGCCCATAAGGGGCATGCCGGACCAACTCAGTTTGAAAATTTAACGCCCCGACAGCTTGAGGTGTTAGACTTCCTTAAAGCAGGGCTGACCAACAAAGAAATTGCTCGCGAACTAGAATTATCTCCCTTCACGGTTAGGTCACACGTCTCAGCCCTGATGAAGGTTTTAGGTGTTTCTAGTCGGGCTGGCGCATCTGCATTGGCGGCAGGACGAGAATTTGTTGTAAAGTAATCAATCAGTTTGAGTGAAGGCCTTCAAAAGAGCTGAACGGAGTAAGGCTGGCTGTACGGGTTTTTTGATTAGGTTGAAGCCTTCTTTTTCAATTTTTTTACGCACTTCAATTGATGAAGTTCCTGAAATGATAAGGGCTGGAATTTGCTTGTTTCTAAGGGAGCGGGCCGCTTGTAAAAGCTCTAAACCCGTTTGCCCGTTTGCCAATTCAAAATCACAGATAATAAAATCCGGTTGGTGATTTTCTAGGAGATCAAGGTTCCCCGTTGATGTGATGGTTTTATAGCCCCAATGGGAGAGGAGATCGGTGGTGGCATTCAAACTTTCTTCGTCATCATCTATGATCATGACCAGTTTGTCGGCAATGGCTTCTCCGGGAAGGTTTTGCAGAGCTGCCCTTTCTCCATGAGGCACGATTTTAGAAAGAGGGATACCTCCAAGTTGGAAGATGGTTCCCGTTGTGTTTGACGTCATGGTGACGCTGATCCCTTGAAGTTGAGCCAACCTTTTGACGATTGCTAAACCGAGCCCGAGGCCCTTTTCCTGATGATCTGGCATATTTTTTGATGATTTAGCTGGAAGTGCCTTATCAAGTTGTGCGAATTCTTCAAAAATAATTTTTTGGTCGGTGCTCAAGATGCCAGGGCCCAAATCTTTTACGAAGAGATTAACCCGGTTGTTTCCTTCAGTGGTAAAAATCGTTACCGGGCTGCCATCTCCATATTTGATCGCATTGGAGACTAAATTCTGAATCATCCGGCGCAATAAGACTGGGTCGCAGAAAACCCCTATATCAGGTACAGTGAAATCTAATGATGCCCCCGCGATTTTTGCTATGGGATGAAAGTCGTCAACCACACCTCTCACCATTTGAAGGAGTGAAATATTGGTTTTATTTACCTCAACTTTCCCTTCGTCCAAAAGGCTAACGTCCAGGACTGAATTAAACAGGCGAGTCATCACATCAAGCGAGTGTTTAATCCGATCAATGGTGGTTTCATCTTGTGGGCTAAACCCCCGACCCGTGAGGGTTTCGAGGTAGAGGCCGATGGCATGAAATGGCTGGCGCAAATCGTGGCTCGCGGTTGCAAGGAGCCTGGTTTTCTCCCGATTGGCATTGTCCGCCCGTTCGGCGGCATCTTGGTATTGCTTCGCCAGCTCAAGGTTTTGGTTTTTAATATCAATATACCGTTGAATGGAGAGTAGGGCGTCTTTTGCGAGTCCCAGCAACATGATAAGGAAAACCAAAACCAGCCCCCCTAAGATGACATACTCATTACCGAGAGAGAATAATCGCACGGTAACTAATCCAAGGAACGAAACACCATATAAGACAAAGGAACGAGGGAAAAGCCCCAGAGATTTGACTGAGGCCGCACTGGCTCCGGCAATAATAGCCATCTGCATGGAAAAATGCACCGAATTATCGGGGTTGAGGCTGACAAACATCATGGTGCCCCAACTGAGGCCAACAAAGAGAAATAGGCTGTCAAACAAATTGATCCATCGTTGTTTGCTAACCCACCGCTCAGGGTTTTTTCTGTAACTATTCGATAACCAGCCCAAAGCTAAAGGGGTGAAAACAATCTCTGTGGCAGCCCATAAAAACAAAAACCATGCCGGAACGCTCGGTGATTGAGAACCCAAATATAGCAGGACGCTAACACTCGCAATGTGCCCCAGATAAATCTTCCGAGGCGCCGCCGTAAAAAGAGTTATGTGTTCATGGATTGTGTCTGGGGAAAGTTGGGAATAAGTCATCGCTTAAGATATACCACTGAGACACAGGTTGAAAGTCAGACTGCTGGACATATACAACTTCATAAAGGTAAGGAAAGCAACCAGTCACCTTGTTTTATCCAATAAACTAAAGTTAGCTGTTTTAAATTAAATAGTTTGATACCAAACTAATATTGCGCTATAAGATATCCATAAATGAAACATGGTTATTCGTGAGAGGATACAATGAATATTCATAGCCGAGTCGAGAAATTAATTGGGCGTATGGCGTCTGAACCACAACATACCAACCAAGGGGTGGTTCTCTTTGTTGATATGGAAAGCAAAAAAACACGTCGCGCTTTTTTGCCAGTGGAAGTTTTTAAGAACTTTCTGAGCAATCGGGGCGCCAATATGTTCCTGCTCTACAATCTCATGGATGAATCCCTTGATCCTTTAAACCCAGAAATTCCATTGATTTTTGGTGCGGGGACCCTGACCAGTAACACCCCCGGCGCGACAAGGGGGAATGTGTCCTCTTTGTCACCAGAGAGCAAAGTGTTGATGGACGCCAGTTGTGGCGACTATTTCCCTTCATTCATGCGCCGTCATGGTTATGACCATATTGTGATCTATGGCCGCCAAGATAATTTAACCATGATCCAGATCGATGGTGAAGAAGTTAAGTTCCTTGATGCCACAAAATACAAAGGCATGGACAACCTCGAATTCACCGAAGTTATTGAAAGAGACTTTGACGTTAAAGAACGCAAAACCATGGCGATGGCCCGTATCACCAGTGCAGGTGAAAATGGGGTGCTCAGTGCTGGCATTATGGGCGGGATTAAAGCAATCTGGGCCCGTGGTGGTCCTGGGGCGAAAATGGGTTCTCATAACCTTAAGGCGATTATGGTTGGTGGCAAGCCGCCGACCACTGAGTCCAGTAAGGAATATAAGGTTTACAACAAAAGCATTGGGAAGAAAATTCTTGGCACCTCGGTGATTAAAAATGCTTTGAAAACGGTTGGGACCCCCTTCCTTTATAAGCCAAGCCGGGTGCTTGGGGCCATGATGGTCAAAAATAATCAGGAAACCACCTGGGTTGAAGAGCTTGATGCTGACAACATGGACCCCTACCGCACAGGGATGGATGGCTGTTATCAGTGTCCTGTTAAATGCCGGGCCATGAATGATCTGACACCTGAAGGTAAAGGTGGTTTCGGTGCAAATGCCCTGAAAGGGGTGACAGGTAATGCCAGTTACGACCCTGATCAAGCAGAAGTCGAGCATGATCATGGGAAAACCTATAACGGTATTAATAACGATGGCAAATTCGATAAGTACGATAAAGGCGATGGCCCCGAGTATGTAACACTTGGCAAATTCGGCCCTAACCTGGGTATCAACACGATTGAGCCTGTGCTGCGGTTCAACAATATTCTCAATGACTTAGGTATGGACTCAGCGAGCGCTGGCGGCTGTATCTCTTGGGCCTTTGAGCTTTACCAACGCGGTATTATTACCAAAGAAGATACCGGTGGGTTAGAGCTTACCTGGGGCGACCACGAAGTGATCGAAAAGCTGTTGTTCATGATGGCTAAACGGGAAGGTTTCGGTGAAACTTTGGCCCAATCAACCAAGGCCGTCGAACGGGGCAAATACCCAGAAGAAGCTCTTAAGTACATGATGGCGTCTAAAGGTATGTTCCAGTCTGACCCCCATGATGCCCGCATACTCAAAGCCTTCGCTTTAGGGCTTTCTGTTGCGACCAGAGGGATGGATCACTTGCGTAACCGGGTGACCTTGGAAATTAATGCTCGGGTAAACGATAACCCTGAGTATAAAGCCGAACTTTACGGTGGATTTGTTTCTGCTAAACCTGACTCCTATGAAGGTAAAGAGATCGCTGTACGCAAGTGTGAGAATACTTTTGCAGCGGGGGACTCTGTTGGCATGTGCCGTTTCAATACCAAGCTGTTTAACTCTCCAAACCTTCCAGACCCCAACGATTTTGCTCACCAAGTTAGTGACTTGACGGGGGTAGATTTTACACCTGAGCAGATTGATGAAGTGGGTCGTAATATTATTGGCCTTGAGCGGATGATCAATTTCCGCCTTGGTATCCGCGCCATTGACGATACATTGCCACGTCGTTGGTTTGAAGAACCCAATACTTTTGGTCCTTTCAAGGGTGCGAGTATTGATCCTCAGGAATTTGCTGATTTACGGGCTCGTTTTTACGAATATTCAGGCCTGAACAGCGAAGGTTTACCAAAAAATGCTTGGCATACAGAGCTTTCTAATGTGATTACTGGTTTTTCAGTCAAAGTTGAATTGCCCTCTGAAACTCCAGGTGCGCCTGAGCAAACCGTAATTGTTGATGAGCAGGTAGATAACATCATTGACCTCAGAGAAGCCGTGGCACGTCGCTTGCCAGAGGCCGCTGAACGTCTCAAAGACCCCTCATTGAATGTTGCTGTTAATGGCGATGTGATTGTGGTTGGTGAAGCTGGTGTGACGATTAATTCAGGTGATGAAGTTACTTTGATGCCAATGCTTGGTGGTGGTTGATAAGAGACTTAAACTTGGTTTTTACGAAAGGGCTGCCATCATGAATGGTAGCCCTTTTATTTTGTCTCGAGGGTTTTCTGCATCGTATGGATGACGTTGGCGATATTGATGGGTTTGGTGAGGATGTCCACAAAACCTACCTCACGGCATTTGTCCAAGATTTCAGGCATAATATTAGCCGTCACTGCAATGAAGGGAGCGGAGGTTGGTTTATCTAGAGCCTTGATTTGACCTAAGACCTCAAAACCATCAATGCCTGGAAGGTTTAGGTCGAGAAGATAGACGTCATAGTCATTCTCTTGAGCCGCTTTGACCCCGTCTTCTCCTGTTTCGACAATGGTGAGTTTAGCGTGGGGAGAAAGTCTGAAAATTTCGCTCATAAGCCGAGAGTTGTCAGGGTTATCTTCAACATAAAGCACGTTGCAATCGGGAATTCCGTTGAAATCCACATTGCCATTATAGCTTTCTAATTTTGAAGTTTTGCCATTATTATCTGGTTTCGCCACCATAAGAGGAAATTCAAACCAGAAAACACTGCCGATTCCAATCGTACTCTCAACGCCAATTGTACCCGACATTAACTCGATAAGGCGGCGGGTGATTGAGAGCCCAATTCCAGTTCCTTCAACAGCTGAATTTTCTGCACTCAAACGGTTAAAGGGCGTGAACAGTTTTTCTAAATCTTTTTCGGAGATGCCAGGCCCTGTATCACTCACTGAAACCCTGAGATTGTTTTCAGATGTTGTTTCAGCCTTAATTTCAACAGTACCACCTTTGTGGTTATATTTTATGGCGTTGGAACATAGGTTCATCAAAATTTGTTTAAACCGTGTTTGATCAGAATAAATTTTAATCCTTGAACCTGAAGTGGGAAGGTCAGTTGAAATTTTAACATCATGCTGACTCGCAAGGGGGTTGAAAATTTCCATGCTTTTTTGGATGGCGTTAACCGGGTCCAATGGGTGCAAGGTTAGTTGAATTTTTCCAGCCTCGATCTTAGCTAAATCCAGAATTTCGTTAATCAGGTTAAGCAGGTGATTACCCGCATCAAGAACATGCTGGACATACTCTTTATGTTTGTCACTTAAGACCGTATCAGCTTGCATCTGTAGAAGCTGGGAGAAGCCGAGGATACCGTTAAGAGGGGTGCGCAACTCATGACTCATATTGGAGACAAAGTCAGATTTGGCGAGGTTGGCTGAATCGGAAAGTTCTTTTGCTTTGCGCAGTTGCTTTTCGCTATCAATCTGTTTGGTAATGTCGCGGGCAGCTCCTCGGAAACCATTAAACTTACCATTTTTGTCATTAAAGGGCCGACCACTAAGTTCAATGAACAGCGTTTTCCCATCTGCGGCTCTAACAGGATAGCAAATATTAGAGAAAGGCTCGCGGTTTTTTATAGCCTCTTCATATTTATCTAGCTCATTGTGGGGATCGTTTTCGGTTATTACGCCAAGGTCAACCTCTTGGCGTGTTTTGCCAATATAGTTCTCAGGGTTATGGCCCGTTACCTCAAAGCTTCTTCTGGAGAGGAAAGTGAATTTATTTTCAGTATCCATTTCCCAGAACCAGTCCGAGGCAGATTCAGCAATATCACGAAACCTTTCTTCGCTTGATTGTAAGGCGTCTTGAACGTATGTCCGTTCAGCAATTTCCTGACGAAGGTGATCGGTTCTCTCCGCAACCCTTTGTTCTAATTCCTCATTTATGGTGCGAACTTCATCATAAGCGTCTTGAAGCTTGATGTTGCTTGAGCGGAGTTCATCAATGGTGAATTCGAGTTTAGTCGCCATCTCTTTGATGGCCATATCGACCATATCGATCTCATCTCTTTTCCGGCTTTCCAGCCCATGGTTTTCGCCCTTTAAGATTGGGCTGAGGGCTAATTTGGTGCTCAGGTCATCGACATTCTCAGCGAGGTTATTAATTCGTGAGGTGACGAGCTTAAAAAAGATAAGAAACATGAAGAGAGCAACAAGGAAGGTTTTTATACCGTTGCTTAGAAGGATGCTAATGGCTTTGGAAATCAGACGATCATAAATAGCATCTAGGCTCGCCGTCACCTCGAGGGTGCCGATATTAACTTTTTTGTCGCGCTTTAGCTTTTTGAGCTCATAACTTCTAGAAACAATATCTTTTGAAACTTTTGATCCTGAGTTCCATTGGCGTTTTTTATTTGAGGTGATGATTGTTACATGCTCAATATCGCGCAACTTAACCAGAGCATTTAAGCCGAGTTGAATTTGGTTTTCATCATAAACCCAAACACTTTCGACTATATTGGGTAGGTTGATGTTCACCATGTCCAGGACGGTTTCAAGGTTTGACCGTTGCTCTCTGTAATCGACAAAAAGCTGAGCTGCTGTAATGAAAAGTGTAATCAGCGAACTAAAGGCAATGGTGAGCCCAATAAGCCTCATGCCAATTTTGCCACCTTTTTTAAAGAAGGCAAAGTTAGGCACTGGAATTCCCCACAAGTGCAGTTTCCCTACCAAATAATTTTATCCATGTTAACGCCCAGGAGGGTTTAAAAACTCGTCCTTATCCAATGTCGCGGCTGCTTTCTCTAGCCGAGCCATAACGTTTTCAGCATCAGGATAAGCTTTTGAAAGGATAAGGTAAACCTTGGATTGGGACATGGTTTCAAATTTAATATTTTTTATTGGGTTTTCTTCTAGTACTTCCTCGGCGGGATTAGCATAATCTAAGACATAATCAGCGCGGCCAGCCGCCAGCATAGCAAATGCAGCGTGATGGTCCCCCGCAAGGTTGTTTGAGATTTTATTGTCCGCAATATAGTTTCTCAAACCTGCGTAGCTATAGCCCCGTAGGGAGATCAGGTCTTTGTCCAGCATATCTTCACGTTTGGTAATTGGCGGGCTGGTTTTAAGGCTGTAAATTCTAATCTCAACAACTGCTACCGGGTCTTTGCTCACCAAACAACACCCATTTAGAGCTTTTTTAGCATTGACCAACATGGAAAATTTAGATGTACCGTTGCGTAAATTTTCAAACATGCGCTTTGCGGGGTAATCCTGTGGGTGCCAAGGAATACCTACTTTTTCAAATAAGGGTTTAGCGAGGCGGACCAAAGGGTTTTTCAGTTTGCCTTCCGAATCCCTTTGGGTGGTCCAAACGGAAATATCAGGATAGGCATATTCTAATTCTTCAGGAGCGGCAAATGAGGGCGGGATGAAAGCCATAAACCCAATCACAAGTAGAAATATAGCATAGTATTGGGAGCGTGACTTAAAGTTGATAGCGGAAAAATTTTCTCGAATCAGCCTCTTTTCCATGGTGGAGCTCCCTTTCTAGACAGTTTGTCTATTTTGTTGTTTTGGTTGAATAGCCTACTACATTATTTGATGAAATATAACTTTAATTGGCTTTTTCGCTGATTTTTTAAGTTGCGGAACGATTGCTCATTCTTGACATTTAGGCGAAGCCCTATATGTTCGCGCAAATATTTATAGGATAACCCCTGTCGCAGATTTGCATTCAGGGGTTTTTCATTTTGATTTAGGTCAGGAGAAGAACCATGGCTCGCAAGAAAAAGACGACCAAGGCTGCTTTCGTTTCATTCAATGTGGTTTATGAAGACGGCACTCTAAGCTCAAATCGCAAAATTCCCTCAGAACTCCTTGAGATGACCTATGGAGACGAAGATGTCCAGACCTTGGTGAGGACTTCGATTGAGGAGCAAGATAATCGCATTGCCGAGAAATCTGGTATCCGTAAAGCCAAAATAAAATCTATTAAACGCGCTTAAAACTAGCTGTTTAAAGTTGGCTAAATAGACGTATCACTGCGTTTAACGTTTGTAATTAGGGGAAACGTTTTATCGTGTGGAGCAAAAAATTCAGGTTTGTTCTTGTTCTTTCGACCTTGCTTGTCGCTGGTTTTGTAACGACGAGCATGGTGAGCTATATTGTCGCTCATGATTCCCTTACTGAGCAAATTGCTGAAACCGCTCTTCCGCTTACCAGTGATAATATCTATTCAGAAATTCAGCAGGATTTGCTGCGTCCTATTTTTATCTCATCTTTGATGGCCCAAGACACTTTCCTTAGGGATTGGGTTGTGGCTGGTGAAAATGAAGAAAAATCAATTATCCGTTATTTGAATGAAATTCAGAAACGGTATGGCACGATCACAAGCTTTTTTGTTTCAGAAAAAACCCGCAGATATTATCATTTTTCTGGTGTCTTAACCAAAGTTACGAAAGATGATCCTCAAGATGCCTGGTATTTTCGTGTTAAAAACATGCGTGAAGATTATGAAATTAACGTAGATACTGATACGGCTAATAAAAAGTCTAGAGTCGTTTTTATTAACTACCGTGTTTACGATTATGCAGGTCAATATATTGGTGCAACGGGGGTTGGCTTAGCTGTCGAAACCGTAAATAAACTTATTGAAGTTTATCAAAAACGCTATGGGCGTAAGGTGTTTTTTACTGATCGCCAGGGAACCGTTACGCTCCATGGGACCGGTTATGATGGCCCAAATGATATCCGTGAACGCGTCGGTATGAAGAACTTGGTGACACAGATTCTTTCTTCGCCAAGCGGTTCCTATACCTATGAGCGAAACGGTAAAACAGTATACTTAAACAGTCGGTTTGTTCCTGAGTTTGAGTGGTACCTACTGGTTGAGCAAGAAGAGGACCCTGGGGAAACGCGAATTCTCAATACACTGTTGGGTAACTTATTAATCAGCCTTTTCATCACAGGCATTGTTTTGATTTTGGTGAATTTTACCATTAGCAATTATCAGAACCGACTAGAAAAAATGGCAACGACGGACCAACTGACCGGAATTGCTAATCGCCATATGTTTGATATGCTTTTTGGTTATGCCTTAAAGTCGGCTAAACGCCATCAGGGCCCCATTTCATCAATCATTCTCGATATTGATCACTTTAAAATAGTCAATGATACCTACGGTCATGCCGCAGGGGATGCGGTTATTCAAAACGTTGTCAATGCCACAAAAGAAAAGATCAGAGAGTCAGATACGATTTGCCGCTGGGGTGGGGAAGAGTTTTTGCTTCTTTTGCCAGATTGTAGCCTAGAAGCTGCGCTAAAACTGGCGGAAGGAATTCGTGAGACGATTGAAGAGCAAGTTATTGTCTATGACAGTGCTAAAATATCCGTTACAGCAAGTTTAGGCGTCGCCATGTACCGTAAGGACGAAACCCAAGTCGAGCTTCTCAAGAGGGCCGATAGTGCCCTATATGAAGCTAAAAATGCAGGCCGCAACCAAGTTGCCTATAAAACCTAAAAGCAAATAATACAGCCGGTATCAATAAAAATCACATTGCATTTTTTTATCATCTTATATTAGAGTCTATGATTATAAAGATAATATAAAAATACACTTTAATATTGTAAAATATATGGGGGCTATATGTTTTGTTGAATTTTGCGAGAGAGGGTTGCTTTTGATAGATAAAGGTCAAAAGTTAAGTGCGCGGTTAGTTTCTGGTGCATTTGCAGCAATTATTTTGCTGTTTGCTTCTATTGGCGGGACGGCTGTCGTTGAAATCTATTATCTAAAAAAGGATATAGATAACTTTTACCTCCATCCCTTTACGGTCAGCAATGCAATTAAAGAACTAAATATCCACTTCAATGCCATGCATCGCAGTATGAAAGATGTTGTCCTTTCAACAAGTGGCAAAGAATTAAAAGAGGCGATCGCCACAGTAAATGCCGAGGAAAAAGAGGCATTTAAGGACTTTGACGTGATTTTTGATCGTTTCTTAGGCGATAAGTTACAGGTTCACGAACTGCATAAAAATTTCACGATCTGGAAGTCTATCCGTGACCAAGTTATTGCCCTTGCACAAGAGGGCAAAAAAGCAGAAGCCGCAGAGATTACAAAAGGGCAGGGAGCGTTACATGTTGCTCTATTAGAGGCGCAAACCCGCGACCTCGTTAAATTTGCTCAAAATAAAGCTCAAGAATTTAGGAATCAGGCAAATCAAAAAGAAAAAACGGCTTTGATCCTTGTGTCGGTTATCTTGGGGGTCGCTGTGTTTATCGCTATGGCGATTGCTTTTTGGGTTGTAAGAAATCTAAAGAAAAATCGCAAAGAAGATGCGCGCCGGACAAACCTTATAGACCAGAATATTTTTATCGCATGGCTGGACCAGGATGGTAGGATATCGGATATCAGCAATCATTTAGCCCGATTGATTGGTACCGAAAAGAAACATCTTGTTGGGCAGTCTTCAAAAGCCATTCTTGGTGACGAAGGCCACCAGGAAGATGCCGATGAAATTCTGAGTGTTGTGCGAAGTGGAAAAATTTGGCGCGGAGAAATCAGGCACCTAGACAAAGAAGGCCAAGTTCACTGGTTACTTTCTGAGGTTCACCCAGAGTTAGATGAGATGTTTGAGGTCATTGGATTTTCGATCATCTATCAAGATGTCTCAGATAAGAAAATTTCTGTCACTGATAAACTCACAGGCTTGCCCAATCGTCGTAGTTTCGACGCCACAATTGAACACGAAATTCGCCTCGCCAGACGGGATGATAAATGCCTAACCTTGGCGATATTGGATGTAGATTATTTTAAATTGTATAATGACACCTACGGGCATCCCCAAGGTGACATTGTCTTGAGTCGAGTTGCTAAGGTTATTAAAGACACCATGCGCCGCCCAGGGGATTACGTTAGCCGGATTGGTGGAGAAGAGTTCGCCATTTTGTTTAGTGGTAATAATGCTGTGCAGTCACAAAAGGCTCTGGAGATGGTTGCAACTGCCGTTGAGCAAATGAAGGTTCCTCATGGAAAAAGTGATGTGAGTGAATATGTGACAATCTCCATCGGCGCGATGGTTATTGCAGGCGTCAAACTACCAGGAGTTGAAGAACTCTACGTGCAGGCTGACCGCACGCTTTACATGGCGAAGAAGAAACGTAATAGGGTCGTTGTTCAAGAAGGCAACGTTACCTCAATATCCGTGTCAAATTAATCGATTAATTCACGGATTGTCCAAGCTACAGGCCCCCAGGCCCCAGGGCTTCGGGTGCGGGTGATTGAGAGGCCTGGATGACTTGCCAATTTCTTGAGCTATATTTTATAGCCCATGCGCATGCCACCCCAGTGGCGGCCTTTGACAACGATTGGGCTGGCAACATCTTTCATCAGGACAAAGTTTCCGCCACCCAAATCACGACGATAGGTTTGAACAAGGACTGGTTTTTGGTTTTGTCCTGCTGTTAACCCCGTTCTATCGTTAAATATCCGTCTGTTGCGGCAGTTACCATTATTCCATACAGGATCATTCCCTTGTGGTTTTGAAACGGCCTTCATATGGGTTGGCAGATAACCATTGCGGTCTACGGCTGCAATAAAAGCAATTTGGTCATGGCCTTGGGCGGTTGGTTCCTGAATTGGCGGCATCACACGGTCCGTAAAGTCCAGAAACTTGGTGGTCACTTGCTCAGGGTCGGTACCAGCAATTGGAACGTAGTTTTCGTCGAAGAGGTCTTCAAGAGAGATTTCTCCTTTATCGACGGCTTCTTCAAATATCTTCGATACTTTTTTGGCTGTGTCCTGAACAATATCTAAGAAAATGGTGTCATCGGTGGTAAAGCCACTGACAGCAATGAAATTCATCATTGATTCCGTTTCTCCCAGGGCTTTGGTAATCCGGGAGTCAGCGGACTTAAGGTTGTCACTGGTGACAGCTAAGCCTTCAACCATTTCTTCCACATCATTGTTGACTTGGTTGCATTGGTCCAGGCTGGTGTGAGCTGCGCTTGTAATGGATTCAACCTGGCCTTCAACTAAGCCAAAGGAATCTGCAAAACTATTTATGGCCTCTTCAATTGCGGCAACGCCTGTGTTGACATGTTTGGCGGCAGAAATAGTTGTGGTTGATTCAGTAATCAGGCTTTCAATTTGATTGGTCAAAGCGTTAACGGTTTCATTAATCCGTTCCGTGGCCTTAGCTGTCTGATTGGCAAGAGCTTTGACTTCCCCCGCAACGACGGCAAACCCTTTACCAGCCTCTCCCGCCCGAGCCGCTTCAATGGTTGCGTTCAAAGCGAGAAGGTTTGTCTGTTTGGCAATGGTTTGAATGCCTTCGGCAATTTCAGAAACCCCTTTAAGGGACCCATCAAGATCTTCCAAGCGTTTTTCGATGGTTGTTACTGAGTTGACAAGGTTTGTAATGCCATCAACCGCAGATGTGATGGTCTCGCGAGACTCATTGAGTTGCTGATCCGCTTCCTGAGTAACACTGCTGGTTTCCTGTCCGGCATTGTCGACCTCAGTAATCGCCGTAGTCAATTGAGATATAAGATCACTCAAATGTCCAAAGGTTGTTACTTGGTCAGATATAAATACCGAAACTTCTTCGACGGTCCCAGCCGTCTCAGCCATTTCCAAGCTGACAACTTCAGCTTGCTTTAGGGTATTTCTTGCAAAATTATCGGCACGCTCTCTTAGTTCTGCCGCGTCAATATTGACGTCGACTTCTGTTGTTGTTTCCAACATACTTCTCCCCGGGTATCATTTGTTGTGTCATTCAACACATTATTAGACCTGGAGCTCTTATAAGTGGCACCATTTTCTCCTGTAATACAAAGACAGACTTCCAACTATCCTCGTACACTCCCTATAAGGGATATTGATCTGTCTAAAGGTTTAAAGCAAGCTGAATAGCTTAATAATTAGACATAATGGCTACTGATAAGGAAATGACCTGATAAGTTTGCCTTTGAAATGGGGTGAGCCGTTGTTTTTGCCTATTGTTTAAGCCGAGTACATTATCTTGCTGCTGCTTGAAAGATATTTAGACTTGTTATTACGTCCTTAAGTAGATTAATTTTGAACCAAGAAATCTAAGGAAAGGATCATCAATGAATAAGATACTTCCACAGCAGGAGCTATTCCTGGAATTGCTCAAGATGTCCGGTGACATTGCGGTCGCAACGGGTGATGACGATACGATCATTCAACGAACCCTGAAAGAGTGTAAAACGAAAGGGTGGGTAAAGCTTTCTCCTTTTGGTGCTGGTTTTAATAAAGTGAGCATTACTCCTGCCGGTCGAACACAAATTAAGTAGCGGCTGTTTAAGCCGATTTAAAATACTGGAGGACTATGTTGTCGGGTCAGCCAAAGGCTATTGAACGCAAAAATTATCGAAAACCTGAATTCCAAATCAAAAAGGCGGAATTTATTTTCGATTTAGAAGATGAAGCTACTAAAGTAATCAGTCGTCTTTCTGTCGGGAAAGAGGGCAACCAGGGGGGCAATAATCCCCCTTTTATTTTGGATGGCGAAGACCTTACCCTTCATTCTGTGAAGCTTGATGGTGTCCCTTTAGGGGAGGCTGATTACACCCTTTCAAGCACATCTCTGACAATTAATTCATTGCCGGATCAATTCCTTTTAGAAATTGAAACTGAAGTAAACCCCGCCGGGAATAGCAAGCTTGAGGGGCTTTATCTTTCTAGCGGCAACTTTTGCACCCAATGCGAGGCAGAAGGGTTTCGTCGCATTACCTATTTTCCAGACCGCCCAGATGTTTTGACGACCTACAGGGTAACGATCCGAGCCGATAAGAAAAAATATCCAATTTTGCTGTCTAACGGCAACCTGGAAAAAGAAGGTGATTTAGAAGCCGGGCGTCATTTTGCGGTTTGGCATGACCCTTTCCCAAAACCCAGCTATCTGTTCGCTCTTGTTGCGGGAAACCTTGCGAAGGTTGAGGACAGCTTTACGACAGCTTCAGGGCGTAAGGTTGCCTTAAGAATTTTTGTTGAGCCAGGGAACGAAGATCGCTGTGCTTATGCTATGGATTCACTTAAGCGATCCATGGCGTGGGACGAAGAGGTCTACGGCCTTGAGTATGACCTTGACCTGTTCAATATCGTTGCTGTCAGCGATTTCAACATGGGGGCCATGGAGAACAAAAGCCTAAACGTTTTTAACTCTAAGTATGTTCTCGCTAACTCAGAAACCGCGACCGATGCGGATTATGGCAATATTGAAGCCATTGTCGCCCATGAGTATTTTCACAATTGGACAGGTAACCGGGTAACCTGTCGGGATTGGTTCCAACTCAGCCTCAAAGAGGGTTTAACGGTCTTTCGCGATCAGGAGTTTTCCAGCGATATGCGCTCCCGCCCCGTCCAAAGGATTGGTGATGTTCGTATGCTGCGGGGGCGACAGTTTGTGGAAGATGCCGGGCCTTTGGCTCATCCAGTACGCCCAGATTCCTATATTGAAATCAATAATTTTTATACAGCAACGGTCTACGAAAAAGGGGCCGAAGTTATCCGCATGATGCATCGCTTGCTGGGGGGCGAGAACTTCCGCAAAGGGATTGACCTGTACTTTGAGCGCCATGATGGACAAGCCGTGACCTGTGATGATTTTGTCCAGGCGATGGAAGACGCTTCAGGGGTCGATTTAAAACAATTCCGCACTTGGTATAGCCAGGCCGGAACACCAACAGTTGAGGCTGTGGGGGTCTTTAAAGAAGAGGCTAAGGAATATCACCTAACCCTTAAGCAATGGACAGAACCAACACCGGGGCAAGCGACAAAAGAACCGCTGCATATTCCTTTTGTCGTGGGGCTCCTCGATGAAGGAGGGCGTGAAATTAACCGCCCGGATACCCAAAGACCCTTAGATTTCACAAAGTCTGAACAGACATTCATCTTTAAAAACGTTGCCTCCCGTCCAACCCCCTCCTTAAACCGTGGTTTTTCGGCTCCGGTTTATTTGAAGAGTAATCTTGAGGATAAAGAGCAGGCTTTTTTAATGGCGAAGGATACGGACCCCTTTGCCCGTTGGGAAGCCGGACAGCAATATGCAACGAAAATTCTTTTGGAGATGGCGACGGGTCAAACGCAAGCCCTCAATCAGGAATTCATCCAGGCCATTGGTGGCAACTTAACTGACCCCTCCCTGGATAAAGCCTTCGCAGCCCTCGCCATTTCTTTGCCTGATGAAGATTTTCTGGCTGAGCAGATGGTGGTGGTTGATATTGACGGCATTCACCAAGCCCGCAAGACTCTTAAAAAAGCCATTGCCCAAAGATTTGAAGATAAATTCTATGAAGTCTATCGCGGCAACCTCTCAAATCAAACTTACGAGCCAACCGCAGAACAAGCGGGGCAACGCTCCCTTAAAAATGCGGCCTTGAGTTATATTTCAGCCCTGGAAACAGCGCAGTCAACGGCTTTGGTTGCCGACCAATATCGCTCTGCTGACAATATGACTGATGCTATGGCGGCCTTGATTTGCCTCAATGATATGGAAACGCCAGAGCGGCAAACCTCTCTTGATCATTTTTATGATCGCTTTAAAGAGGATGGCAATGTGGTGGATAAATGGTTGGCGTTGCAGGCAAAATCGACGGTTCCTGGAACATTGGAGCGGGTTACGGATTTATTGACTCACGAAGCCTTCACCCTCAAAAACCCGAATAAAGTTCGGTCGCTGATCGGTGTGTTTGCCATCGCCAACCCGTTGAATTTCCATGCTAAAAATGGTTCGGGTTATGGTTTCCTTGCGGACAGGGTCATTGAGCTAAATGAGATCAACCCTCAAGTCGCGGCCCGCATGATCCAGCCCTTAGGGCGTTGGCAGAAATTTGATGGTGATCGCCAAGACCTCATGAAAGAAGCCCTTGAAAGGGTGCTAAATACGCCTAACTTAGCCAAAGACATATATGAGATTGCGAGTAAATCTCTCGGCAAAGAGAGGGAAATAACTTAATTTCGATTAAGGCTTTTCCCTATGAAAATTGCTATTTATGGCGTTTTTCCGCCGTAAAAACAGGCGTATTATTCGATCGTTTTGTGATCGTTCAGCTATAAGGAAAAGCATGCCCCCCAGACCGGATCGGCCTAAAAGTAAGAACCTCGCACCTCTTAAACGGGCGAGCGTTTTTCTTAAACCTTACACGAAAACAATTTTCTTTGCCTTTCTGGCCCTGTTGATTACATCCGGAGCCGTTTTGGGATTGGGAACCGGGCTGCGGTTTCTTGTTGATCAAGGGATAGGGCAGGGGGACGGGGCTTTTCTTGATCGTGCCTTGTGGGGGATGTTGGGGGTTGTTTTGCTCTTCTCTCTTGGCACTTACGCTCGTTTTTATATGGTGACCTGGCTGGGAGAGAAGGTGGTCGCTGATATTCGTAATGCCGTCTATGCTCAGGTTTTAAAGCTGAGTCCCGGCTTTTTTGAAGTCACCAAAACAGGGGAAATTCTTTCCCGCCTAACTACAGATACTACCCTGCTTCAAACCGTGATTGGGTCCTCGGTTTCTCTTGCTTTACGCAATATCCTAATGTTGATCGGGGGGGTGATTATGTTGGTGGTGACCAATGCTAAACTTGCCGGTTTAGTTGCCCTCGTCGTGCCCGTTGTGGTTATTCCGATCATTGTTTATGGACGTAAAGTTCGCCAGCTTTCTCGAGATAGTCAGGATAAGGTTGCGGGAGTAGGGGCCTTTGCTGAGGAAAGCCTTAACGGTATCCGCACGGTTCAAGCTTTTGGTCATGAACAACAAGACCGTCAACGCTTCGATGGTGAAGTTCAGGAAGCCTTTAAAACAGCCATAAATCGAACCAGGGCGCGGGCTTCATTGTCGGCAATCGTTATCTTTCTGGTTTTTGGGGCTATTGGAATTATTCTTTGGGCAGGGGGGCATGACGTTCTTGAAGGGGAGATAACCCCTGGCGAACTTTCAGCTTTCTTGTTCTACGCCGTAATTGTCGCGGCGTCTACAGGGGCCGTGAGTGAAGTCTTTGGTGACTTGCAGCGGGCTGCCGGGGCGACAGAACGGTTGATGGAGCTTTTAGAAACTCAGCCGGAAATTTCTGCTCCTGAAAAACCCAGCCCCTTGCCTGTACCGACCCAAGGGGCCGTCACTTTTTCAGATGTTGATTTCCTCTACCCGTCTCGACCTGATTATAAAGCCCTTGGTGGCTTTTCTTTGGATGTTAAGCCAGGAGAAACCCTCGCTCTTGTCGGCCCGTCTGGGGCCGGGAAGAGTACAATTTTTCAGCTTATCCTGCGGTTTTATGATCCAAATAAAGGGACTGTTTGTTTCGATGGAGTCGATCTTAGAGATGTTGATCCTGAAGTTGTTCGTCGTCATATCGGTCTGGTCCCTCAAGACCCAGTAATCTTCGCAGCGAATGCCATGGAAAATATCCGTTACGGCAAGCCAGAAGCCAGCGATGAGGAAGTGCGAGCAGCGGCTGATGCCGCCGCAGCCCTGGAATTTATTGAAAAACTCCCTCAAGGCTTTCAAAGCTTTTTGGGAGAAAAGGGCGTCAGGCTATCTGGGGGACAAAAACAAAGAATCGCCATCGCGCGGGCTCTTTTGCGTGACCCTGAGCTTTTGCTACTAGATGAAGCTACCAGTGCGCTTGATGCAGAAAGTGAAAAGCTGGTTCAAGGCGCTTTGGATAAATTGATGAAAGGGCGAACCACTTTAATTATCGCTCACCGCTTGGCAACCGTGGTCAACGCAGACCGGATTGCGGTTATTGATGAGGGGCGGCTTATTGCAACGGGCCCCCACGACCAATTAATTGAAACCAACCCCCTTTACGCACGGCTCGCCAAGCTTCAATTCTCGGCTAAGAATGAAGTTCTTGTCGCCGAGTAGGGCTTCGCGGTAAAAAGCCAAACCTGAATATTATGAGAGAACGAATTGATGAGTCCGACCAACCAGAGCCAAACTTACGGAGATTTCACCTTAACCGTTGTGGTGACCGATCCTCCTTATTTTGAAAATTGCTATATCGTTAAGCACGATCCGACGGGTGAACAAATTGCTATTGATCCCGGCAGTGCCCCGGGACGTATCCTTGAGGCCGTTAATGCCGATGGCGGAAGCTTAAAAGAAATTTGGCTGACCCATGGGCACCCAGACCACATTGGTGCCGTTAAGGCCATCCAGGAGACCACAGGCGTCACCTGTCGCGCCCACAGGGATGAAGAACAACTCATCGACAATGCCCCCGCCTGGGCTCAATCCATGGGCATGAGTGTCGAAGCCCCCTCAAGCTGTGAGTATTACGATAATGACGTCTCACTGACCTTGGGCGGGGAGCCTGTCAGGGTTATCGAAACCCCAGGGCATACGCCGGGTGGTGTTTGTTATGATTTTGGGGCTTTCGTGATTACGGGGGACACTCTTTTCTGCCAAGGAATCGGCCGCACAGACTTCCCCGGTGGAAATTCCCAACAACTGGCCTCTTCGATTACCAGTTTGCTTAGCATGGTTGATGATCAAAGCTTCCTGTTCAGTGGTCATGGCCCTGAATGGCGGGCCGATGATGCGGAACGTTGGTGGAAATCAATGTTTTAAGGTTTAAAACCTTTAAACCTTAGGAACGGCCATGCCTCTTTGTACGGCGGGCCGTTCATCGATTCGATCTAACCACCCCTCAATGTTGGGATATTTTTCACTGTCCATTTCTAGCATGTTGAACCCGACACTCACCCACGGGTAGGTGGCTATATCGGCGATAGAATAGTTGCCAGCGAGATAATCAGACCCATTAAGAGTTTTTTCCATTACCCCAAAAAGACGATGGGTCTCGGTTTCATAACGGTTAATGGCGTAGGGAATTTTTTCGTTAGAAAATCGGGCGAAGTGACTGAATTGACCCATCATGGGGCCGATTCCTCCCATTTGGAACATCAACCAGGACATGACCTGACTGCGAGCTGGTTCTTGTTTAGGGAGAAACTTACCCGTTTTCTCAGCAAGATAAATAAGAATCGCCCCCGACTCGAAAATGGATGTCGGTCCACCAACGCCGTCATGGTCAACAATTGCCGGGATTTTATTATTGGGACTGATTTTTAGAAAGTCAGGAGCAAACTGCTCATCTTTACCGATGTTAATGGGATGGACTTTATAGTCCAAGCCGCATTCTTCAAGCATAATAGAAGGTTTGCGCCCGTTTGGAGTCGTCCAGGTATAAAGATCAATCACGATATAAATCCTACTCAAAAATAAAAATATTATTGGTAGCTATATAGATTAGATGGTTTTTTGCGCAATAGGAGGAATTTTTAGGGGAATTATTCTATAGGTTGGCTGGAGAGGAGGGATTCGAACCCCCGACCGGGCGGTTAACAGCCGCCTGCTCTACCACTGAGCTACTCTCCATAACCTACGTCTTCTTCCGTGTCCCATGCTTCCAAAGTGGAGGCGCGGGCCGGAATCGAACCGACGTCAAAGGATTTGCAATCCTCTGCATAGCCATTCTGCCACCGCGCCCTAACTATGTAAGGGCCACTGAAACCATCTTGTGCTGAATTCACCAAGGTGTCTCAGTTGGTGTCAGGGGCTCTCTGTACCGGACGCCGGGAAAATAGACAGGAGAATTGGGCGGGTCAAGCAACGGTTTTCAATAAATCGACTTTTTTTTCATTTTTTTCATTTATTCTGGGGAAACACTGCCATTGTGCTATGTTCTCTGTCGGATTATATATCCGTCTGTTATTTTTGTTTTTCACTTTGAATTACTCAATTGGATTATCTGGCTATGAGTTATGAACTCCATCGCAAGAATATGGTTGAAGGCCAAGTTATGCCCAACCGTGTTAAAGACCCTCTGGTTATTGAGGCAATGTATGCGATCCCTCGGGAGAAGTTTGTCCCCAAGGAAAAACGCGCCGTTGCTTACATTGACGAAGCTTTAGGTATTGGCAACGGACGTTATTTGATGGAGCCGATGGTTCTGGCTCGTTTGTTGGATGCCGCCGATATCCAGGATGATGATACCGTTTTAGACGTTGCTTGTGGCACTGGATACTCAAGTGCTGTCATTGCAAAGATTGCTGGCATTGTCGTGGCACTGGAAAACGACTCGGCACTTTCTAAGATAGCGACGGCAACTCTTAACAAAATGGGGCTGGACAATGCCGTGGTTGTGGATGGCAGCCTTGAACAGGGATATGCCAAGCAAGGCCCTTACAATGTGATCTTTATTAATGGGGCGGTAGGCTCTGTTCCGGATGCGATTATTGATCAATTGGCTGAAGGTGGTCGATTGGTAACCATCGTTGTTGGCCCTGATGGGGTTGGTCGCGGTACTTTGATTGTTCGCAAAAACGGATTGATCTCATCACGAGACTTGTTTGACGCAGGGACCCCGGTCCTTGCAGAGTTTCCTGTGACACCAAAGGCCTTTGCCTTTTAAAAAAAGAATTTGCGGCACTGGTAAACTATTCGTAACGTTCTATCTTTAGTGTCTCAAACCAATTTGTTGTTAACTTATTTGTATGGCTTGTATCAAGCTGTTGGAAACGTTGCTAATTGAGTTAGATAGCGATAAGCTAATATACGTTTTATTTTAAGGGGAAGATCATGAAGGGGCGTTTGCCATTTGTTTTGAGTGTTGTTGTTGGGGTTGCGGGCCTCTCTGTGTCGGCACATTCAGAGACACTCTTAGATGCTCTTGCGACAGCATATAGCAACAACCCTTCTTTGAAGGCTGGCCAAGCCGGGCTTCGGGCTACGGATGAAGGGGTGCCGCAAGCTTTATCATATTGGCGTCCATCCGTGAGCCTATCTCAAACCTATGGCCGGGAAAATTCTTGGAATAACACACGAACAGGCAAGCTTACAGCTATTCGCAATCCACGCGCTACGGCTCTCACCGTTACCCAATACCTCTATCGGGGGGGGCGTACACTGGCTGCGACCGAATCTGCGGAGAGTAGTGTAAAAGCGTCTCGGGCAAGTTTGGTGGCGACAGAGCAAAATGTTTTGCTTAATGCTGCTCTTGCCTATGCCAATGTTTATCGAGATCAAGCCGTGTTGAATTTGAATGTTAGCAACGAGCAAGTTTTGCGTCGCCAATTAGAAGCAACCAGAGACCGATTTGAGGTTGGAGAATTGACTCGGACGGATGTTAGTCAGGCTGAGGCCCGCCTTGCTGGTGCAACTGCGGACCGGGTTCAATCCGAAGGGAACCTTAACGCCTCCCGTGCTTCTTATTTCAATGCTGTTGGTGTTATGCCAGAAAAATTGAGTGAGCCTTTGCCTTTGGGTGATCTTCCAGAAAGTGAAGAAGACGCTGTTGATTTAGCATTGAAACAACATCCTGACGTTGTTTCAGCCATCTATACGGAAGAATCATCAAATGCGACTGTCGATAGTATTCGTGGTGAGCTGCTGCCGACTTTAAGTGTCACAGGCACTGTTTCCCGTGCTGATGAAGCAAGCACCAATACAAGCCGCGCCGATGAAAAGTCCATTGAAGCGACGCTTTCTATACCGCTTTATCAGACAGGCTCTGTATATTCTCGTCTTCGTGCTGCCAAGCAAACCGTATCACAAAGCCGAATGAATATTGAGCAAGAGCGTCGGGATGTCACGGAAGCCTCCCGTCAAGCATGGGATTCGCTGGTAACGGCCCGGGCGAGGATTACGTCGTTTGATGCGCAAATTAAAGCGGCTGAAGTTGCTCTTGAAGGTGTTACAAGAGAAGCTCAAGTTGGCTCACGCACTGTGCTAGACGTTCTTGATGCTGAGCAAGAGTTGCTGGATGCTAAGGTGAGCCTTGTTCGCGCACAACGTGACCTCGCTGCTGCTACGGCTCAGCTTAAAGAAGCAACCGGGCAATTAACTGCTCAACACCTCGCTCTTAATGTCCCTTATTACGATGTTGAAAAGCATTACAAAGAAATCCGCAATAGCTGGGTTGGTGGTTCCAGTTCTGGTGACAGCGATAGCATGAAATAAGTTGTGATGAAGGCGTCTTTTGAATTTAAGACGCCTTCTTTTTAAGGTTTTGTTAGTCTAAAATCTAAAAAAAACTCTTTTTTTCCGCCTTTATGTGTCTGTGTTAACAGACTTTTCACGATTCTTGCTGAAACTGGCACTGTCGCATTGCTTTATGCTTAGCGCTTAATTTGTTATTGTTATAGGGCGCTTATCGGGGATCGATCTATGAGTGAAGAAGAAAACGCTGAAGGGGCAGACGGAGCTGAAGAGCCGTCGATGGAAGATATTCTGGCATCAATTCGCCGTATCTTGTCCGAAGATGAAGAAGAGGAAGCGGCTGAAGAAGCGGCTGCACCAGAGCCTGAACCCGAACCGGAGCCTGAGCCAGAGCCTGAGCCAGAGCCAGAGCCGCAAGGGCAAAGTGATATTGATGCCATGTTTGCTGAACCGGAGCCTGAGCCAGAACCAGAACCACAGGGGCAAGACGATATTGATGCCATGTTCTCGGCAGAACCTGAGCCTGAGCCGGAACCAGAGCCGGAACCAGAGCCTGAAATTGAAATTGTACCTGAGCCTGAGCCTGAGCCTGAGCCTGAGCCAGAGCCAGAGCCAGAGCCAGAGCCAGAAGAAGATGTTCTTGAATTGACCCCAGATATGCGGTTTGAGCCACCTAAAATGCCTTCGGGGCCAAGGGTGGTTTCTACCCCGACGATGAGTGCTTCTAGTGATGCGCTTTCAGATTTGGCACGGGCTCTTCTCAATCAGCGTGATATTGCTGTTGGGTCCCGTGATTTAACCCTTGAAGGCATGGTTCGTGAAATGCTTCGCCCCATGCTTAAGGAGTGGTTAGACCAGCATTTGCCTTATTTGATCGAACGTCTGGTCAAGAAAGAAATCGATCATATGGTCAACCGAGCCGAACGCCTCGAAGACTAGTTCGACCCTATAAATTTAAGATTAAACAGCACCCAGAGCTTTTTGGGTGCTGTTTTCTTTTTTAGAGTCCCCTCCCTAAGCGATCATTTGCCTCCCTCAAATGAGTAGACCTAATCAAAAAGCACCCTAAAGGGGTGATAACGGTTGAACCCCCAGGGTATTCCTTATATATCCGGCAGCTTGACAGATTTTAATTCAGGAGTGAACCAGCTATGCTGGAAAAAAATTACGCGCCGGAACAGGTAGAAAAAAAGCATTACGAGAACTGGGAGAGTAAAAACGCTTTTGCCGCCCATACAGATTCTCAAGCAGACCCCTATACCATTATGATTCCGCCGCCTAATGTGACAGGTAGTCTTCACATGGGCCACGCGCTGACTTTCACCCTGCAGGATATCCTCATCCGTTTTAATCGCATGAAAGGGAAGGATGCCCTTTGGCAGCCGGGTACTGACCATGCGGGCATCGCTACTCAAATGGTGGTTGAGCGTCAAATGGCCGAAAATGGCGAGACCCGCCATGATTATGGCCGGGAGAAGTTTATCGAGAAAGTTTGGGAATGGAAAGCCGAGTCCGGTGGAACCATTACCAAGCAGCTTCGTCGCCTAGGGGCTTCTCTTGATTGGGAAAAAGAACGCTTTACCATGGACGAAGGCCTGTCTGAGGCAGTGCGCAAAGTCTTTGTCGCCCTTCACAAGCAAGGCTTGATCTATCGTGATAAGCGCCTAGTTAACTGGGACCCGAAACTACATACTGCAATTTCTGATCTTGAAGTTGAGCAGCGGGAAATTAATGGCAAGATGTGGTACTTTAAGTACCCTGTCGAAGGCCAGGAAGGTCAATTTGTCACCGTTGGCACCACACGTCCTGAAACCATGCTTGGGGATACGGGTGTTGCGGTTCACCCCGATGACGAACGCTACAAAGATTTGGTTGGTAAGAACGTTGTTCTTCCTATCGTCGGGCGAGTCATCCCGATTGTTGCAGATGAATATGCTGATCCTGAAAAAGGGACGGGTGCCGTAAAAATTACACCCGCCCACGACTTTAATGATTTTGAAGTTGGGCGTCGTACCGATTTGGATGTCATCAATATCCTCGACCGGGATGCGAAAATTAATGAAAACGCGCCAGAGGCATATCAGGGGCTTGATCGTTTCGTTGCGCGGGAAAAAGTTGTTCAGGAAATTACCGACCTAGGCTTGTTTGTTAAGGTTGAAGAGAACCTGATGCAGGTTCCTTATGGGGATCGGTCTGGGGTGGTTATTGAACCATGGTTGACAGATCAGTGGTTCGTTGATGCCAAGACTCTTGCTAAGCCGGCGATTGAAGCAGTTGAAACAGGCAAGACCCAATTTGTTCCAAAGCATTGGGAGAACACTTACTACGAATGGATGCGCAACATCCAGCCTTGGTGTATTTCACGTCAAATATGGTGGGGCCATCAGGTTCCAGCTTGGTATGATGCAGAAGGCAACATTTATGTTGAAGAAACCTTCGAGGAAGCGCAGGCGGCGGCTGGTGACGGGGTTGAGTTAACAAGAGATAGCGATGTTCTTGATACTTGGTTCTCTTCCGCCTTATGGCCCTTCTCGACCCTTGGCTGGCCCGATAAGACGCCCGAACTGGACCGTTATTATCCAACAGATGTGCTGGTCACAGGTTTTGATATTATTTTCTTCTGGGTTGCTCGGATGATGATGATGGGTATCCACTTTATGGATGATGTTCCCTTCACGACAATCTATATCCATGCCTTAGTACGGGATGAGAAGGGGCAGAAAATGTCCAAATCCAAAGGGAATATCATTGATCCCTTGGATATCATTGCCAAATACGGCACCGACTCTTTACGTTTCACTCTTACCGCGATGGCGGCTCAAGGGCGCGATATCAAACTTGCCGAAAGCCGGGTAGAAGGCTATCGGAACTTTGTTACTAAGATTTGGAATGCCTCCCGATATTGTGAGATGAACGAGTGTCATCCTGTCGAAGGATTCGATCCTGCTTCATGCCGTCTGACGGTCAATAAATGGATTGTCGGCAAAACCCTTGAGGCGGCGGCTAAGGTGTCAGAAGCCATTGAAGCTTATCGGTTTAATGACGCGGCTAATGCCAGCTACCAGTTCGCTTGGGGCACTTTCTGCGATTGGTACTTGGAGTTCTCAAAACCGATACTTAACGGAGATGACGAAGCAGCCAAGGCTGAAACCCGCGCAACAGCGGCCTGGGCCTTAGATCAAGTTCTTCATATCCTCCATCCGATGATGCCATATGTTACGGAAGAGTTGTGGGAACAGCTCGGGGAAACACGCCCTGGGTTGCTCATGCTTCAGCAATGGCCCCAAGATGACGATTCGTTGATTGATGAACAAGCAAACCAGGAAATGGATTGGGTTGTTCGCCTTGTTTCAGAAATCAGGCGTGTCCGCACAGAGATGAATGTGCCGCCTGGAGCCAAAGTATCTTTGCTGCTTAAAGGAGCAGGAGACGATACAATCAATGAAATTACCCGTAATGGGGGATTGATTCAGCGTTTAGCCCGCATCAGTGATATTAACTCTACGGATGATGTTCCTAAAGGGGCGGTCCAGCTTATCGTTGACGATGTTACTTACATTATGCCTCTTGCTGATGTGGTTGACTTTGCAGCGGAAAAAACAAGATTAGAAAAAGTTATCGCTAAGCTGGAAGATGAAAAATCGAAGCTCGAAAAGAAACTTTCAAATAAAGGTTTCCTTGAAAAAGCCCCAAAAGAGGTGGTTGAAGAGCAACGAGATCGTCAGGTTAAGATTGGGCTAGACCTAGAGAAACAGAATGAAGCTCTGGTTCGATTAGCATCTTTTTAATCAAATTTATGGTAGTGTCTGTAGGTTGCAAGTGTTTTTTTGATGCTTTCTAAATTACCTATATCTTGCAATGAAGGACTAAATTGATTATACTTCGGATGACTGAAGTTAGTCGTGTGTTAACTGCTCCTAGAGGGGTGATGCAAATTTAATCGTTTGTTCACCTTGGGGCGTAGTAAGAAAGGGCTGAGAAAATGGCCTTAGAATCAGGTGGAATGGGCTCAGAAGGAGCCGCAACGATACCAACAGCGTCGGCAGAAGGCGCAGCCTTGATGGTTGCCAAAGAAGTTGCCCAAGTGCAAAAGGAAGTCGTCGCAGAAATGCGTGAACGTCCTACTCGGGATACCGAAGATATTGTCGATGTTCGTAATGAAAAAGCTGAAGAGCTGGCAGCTTCTACGGCAGCTGCTGCAAGTGATGCGAAAAATGAGCAAGATGCTTCTTCCGATAAGAAAGAAAGCAAGCCTCAGGTTTCTGCTCTCGGCGTTAATGTTTCGGTATAGCTGAATTTTAATTCTGAGCTGTTTATAGCTTTATGTGCCGGGCAAATTCAAAAGCCCGGCGAGAAGCTTTCGATAGTGGTTGGCTAGGTAGTAATTAGCCAAAAGGATTGGTTCGACTTTTTTTAAGCGATCTACCTATCATGAAAGCTATTTTTTAGACGCGCTTGTGAGTGCGCCTATTGTTGTGCCTTCATTCCTGGGGGGCGGGTGTCGGAATAAACCTAGCTAAGCTATTCTGGAGGCCAAAGCGTTCCCGAGTCAATTGGGTCAATGTAACGGGTGAATGTTCTAAGTTTTACTGATGTTTGTTTTGATGATTTCGGTCATGGTGACACCAAGGTGTTCTTCGACGACCACAACATCTCCGCGCGCGATAAGGCGGTCATTGGCGCGTAATTCAATCTCTTGTTCAACCCGTTGGTTAAGTTCCACAACCGCACCACGGCCAAGTTTAAGGAGTTGGCTTACTTTCATCGTCGCCGTTCCGAGTACCGCCGTCATTTCGATGGGAACATCGTAAACAGCTTCTACAGAATTAGGATTTGTTCCTTCTGTCCCTTCTGGATTTTCGTCGTCTTCGTCGGCCATTTTGAAACCTTAATAAACCCAATAACTGATTGCACCAAAATAGAAGAAATAAGTGAATAGGCTGTTAACAGGTGGATATTATTTAATTTCACACTATTTGAAGGATTTCTGCCCTTTTCCTCGGCTAATCGCCCCGTTATTCTCTTCGACAATTATTTTATCACCAAGACAGACTAAGGATAGACATAATGCCAGAATATCGCTCCAAAACATCCACTCATGGCCGCAATATGGCAGGGGCACGTGGCCTTTGGCGGGCGACCGGAATGACTGATGAAGATTTTGGCAAACCGATTATCGCTGTGGTTAACTCCTTCACCCAGTTTGTCCCTGGTCATGTCCATCTTCACGATATCGGCCAAATGGTCTGCCGAGAGATTGAAGCTCACGGCGGTATTGCAAAAGAATTCAACACCATTGCCATCGATGACGGCATTGCAATGGGCCATGGTGGCATGCTTTACAGCTTGCCATCGCGGGAGATCATTGCAGATTCTGTCGAGTATATGTGCAATGCCCACACAGCCGATGCCATGGTCTGTATTTCCAACTGTGACAAAATCACGCCCGGTATGTTAATGGCAGCCATGCGCCTCAATATTCCGGCGATCTTCGTTTCTGGCGGGCCAATGGAAGCTGGAAAAGTGATCGACGGCGGTAAAGAAATCGCGGTCGATCTGATCGATGCCATGCTTAAAGGGGCAGACCCGACTGTGTCCGATGAGACCTCGGATGCCTACGAGCGTTCTTCTTGCCCGACCTGCGGTTCTTGCTCTGGTATGTTCACGGCAAACTCCATGAACTGTTTAGCCGAAGCTCTGGGCATGGCTTTGCCGGGCAATGGTTCCCTTGTTGCTACCCATGCTGACCGCAAAGAACTGTTCTTACGGGCCGGGCGCATGATTGTCGACCTGACCAAACAGTATTATGAAAAGGATGATGCCAGCGTCTTGCCACGTTCCATCGCTACCTTCGAAGCCTTTGAGAATGCGATGTGCCTGGATATCGCCATGGGCGGTTCTACCAATACGGTTCTGCACTTGCTCGCGATTGCTCAAGAAGCTGAAGTTGATTTCGGCATGGCTGATATCGACAAACTTTCTCGTAAGGTGCCCAACCTCTCCAAAGTTGCGCCTAACACCCAGGAATATCATATGGAAGATGTTCACCGTGCGGGCGGTATTATGGGTCTCTTGGGCGAACTTAATCGAGGAGGTTTGCTTCATGGCGATTGCTCAACGATCCATAGTAAAGATTTTAATGAGGCCTTGGCGAAATGGGATATCGTTTCCACCCAAGATGAGGAGGTAAAGACCTTCTATCGGGCGGCGCCTGCCGGCGTGCGCACCACCGAAGCTTTTAGCCAAAAGTCTCTTTACAAAACCTTGGATGATGACCGGGCTGGGGGCTGTATTCGCAATTTCGAAAATGCATATTCGAAAGAAGGTGGCCTTGCCGTTTTGTTTGGCAATATTGCTATAGACGGCTGTATCGTTAAAACCGCTGGTGTAGACGAAAAGAGCTTTCTGTTTTCTGGTCCCGCGATTGTTTGCGAAAGCCAGGAAGAGGCCGTGAGCCGAATTCTTGGCGGTGATGTTAAGAAAGGCGACGTGGTCGTTGTTCGCTACGAAGGCCCCAAAGGTGGCCCAGGTATGCAGGAAATGCTTTATCCAACCACCTACCTCAAATCCATGGGGCTTGGCAAAGATTGCGCCCTGATTACAGATGGACGCTTCTCTGGTGGCACTTCCGGCCTCTCCATTGGTCACGCCTCTCCAGAAGCAGCGAATGGCGGCATGATCGGCTTGGTAGAAGAAGGGGATATGATTGAGATCAACATTCCAGAACGCTCTATTAATGTAAAACTCTCTGATGAGGAACTGAGTAAACGCCAGGATGCTATGGAAGCTAAAGGCAAAGAAGCCTGGAAGCCAAAATCTCGTGACCGGGTGGTCTCAACCGCTCTCAAAGCCTACGCCGCGATGGCTTCCAGTGCTGACAAAGGGGCTGTAAGAGATATTAGCAAGCTCGGCTAATTTAACGAAGTTTGAATTCCCCTGAGAGTTTTGAGCCTCTTAGGGGAAACGGCTCCAGACCATCAATGCTGACGGTGTTTTTTCTATCTTGGTAATCCTTGGTACCTTTGTCGCCGACCCTTTCAAAATGATTGGTGAGATCGTCACGTTGGCCTTGGAATTCGTAGAGAGGGACACCGAAGCCGCAAGCGGTTTGTACGTCGTCAACTTCAATCACCATCACCTGACGTGTCCCTATGGGTGGGCTGTCAAAGAGGGTGATGTAATCTTCCCAATCAGGTGATACTGCTGTCACGGCCCGCCCTGTGCCATAAAGACGCAGGATATTTGGTTCACCCTCAAAAGCACAGAACATCAGCGTAATTCGGCCATTTTGTTTCAGGTGGGCCGAGGTTTCATTGCCACTGCCCGTCATATCCAAATAGGCAACTTGATTGGGTGAGAGGATTTCAAAGCTATCGAGACCTTTAGGGGAAATATTGATCCGCCCTTTTTCAGGAGCTGTGGCGACAAAAAACATTTTCTGCTTTTCGATAAACTCTCGCAAGTTGGGGTCAATCTGTTTGTAGAACTTGGACATGATTTATTCCTTCAATTCGCACCAAACGGGCGTATGGTCTGAAGCTTTCTCCCAGCCCCTTGGGGTTCGATCAATCCCAGAGGCCGTCAGGCGGTCCGCAGCTTGGGGGGAGAGGAATAGATGGTCGATGAGTACCCCTTGGTCCTTATTCCACCCGCCTCCGCGATAATCCCACCAGGAATACCGCCCTGTTTCATGGTTAAAAGCACGATAGGCATCGGTGAAGCCCAGGTTAAGGATTTTGCGTAAGGCAGTGCGTGATTCAGAGCGGAAGAGGGCGTCGTTGCGCCACCCTTCTGGGTCATGGCAATCCCCCGCTTGTTGGATCACGTTGTAATCTCCGCCCAATACTACGGCATCCTCAGACTCCAGCAGGGATTGGGCTTGGGCAAAAAGCCGATCCATCCAGGCAAGTTTGTAGGTGAATTTTTCTGTATCAACCGGATTACCGTTGGGGAGATAGATAGAGGCCACCCGAACACCATCGGTGAAGCCTTCAATATAGCGAGCCTGTTCGTCGCCCTCATCACCGGGGAGACGGGTTTCGATGACATCAATGGGGGTTTTAGACAGGATGGCAACGCCGTTATAGGTCTTTTGCCCTGAAACAGCGCAGTTATAGCCCAACTCCTCCACTTCAAGGGTTGGGAAGGCCTCGGTAACTCCCTTGAGCTCCTGAAGCAAAACCACATCTGGAGAGGCCTCTGTGAGCCATGTGAGTAGATGGGGGAGACGGGCTTTAACGGAATTTACGTTCCAGGTGGCTATCTTCACTTTTATTCAATCCCTTTTGACGAATCATGGTTAACTCCCTATCTAAGAACGACTTGCCCTGAATTGAAAGTTATTTGGAACAAACGTGCGTAAAAATATTCTACCTCTGCTGTTATTGCTTCTTGTCTTGCCTTCCATAGCGGAAGCCAAGCAGAGATGTTTTGCGGCATCTGACCCTGTGGAGGTTGTTTTTCAAGTTATTCATGGGCGGGTTGTCGAACGTTTTGACCTAAGCCGGGCGCAAATGTCCTCGTTTATTAGGGGAAGGGGGTCAAATAGGGTTTCCGAAGGGTATACCCAGATGCGCTATAACCAGGATTTATCTGTAAGCGTCATGAGCAATGGCCAAAATTGTGTTTATCTGAAAGCGGTGTCGCTGAAAGTTAAAATCTCCGATATCAATGTTTTTATCGCCCGTGAACATAAACCCGGGTCCTGTCCTTTTAACGTCACCCGTGACCATGAAGATGAGCATGTCAATATTATCCAATCGGCATTTGACAGCTATTTGCCTCAGGTGGAAGCAAAGTTGGAAAGGGTTGCCTGGAACATGAGGCCAATCTCGGCCCGCTCCGTTAATCAGGCCTCTAAAAAAATGCTTAACCAACTTCAGCGCGCCGTTCAGCCTATCTTTGATCGCATGGACCGCCAGATGAACAGAGAGAACGCGGCAATTGATACCCGCGCAAGTTATCTGGCACTCTCAGCACAGTGCGACGATTGGTAATAAGCTTATTGCTGAACTAAATCCAATTGATAGGCTGTTAGAATTTTCTATTTCAAGATAACATTAACTATTAAATGGCTAAAGTTATGATGAAAAATCATTCCAGCTATTTGTGATTAAACAAGGCGTTGACCCCAAAAATGAGTGAACACTTCCAAGAAAATGCTGAGATACTCAAAAAATATCTTACGCAGGGAAAACTCACTCAAGCTGTTGCTGTAATGGAGAGTTATACGACAAAAGCACCTTCTACAGGACGTCTTCTCTTAACCGCGTTACAAGATTGTCTTGTGGCGGGTGATCAGAAGGCTGTGGAAGATTTCTGCGAATTTGTTCCCCGTCACTTTGCGTTTAGAGGCATGTGTGAGTACGCATTGGCCTGTATTCGAGGGCGAGAATTGCAAATTGATAAGATGAGTTCCTTGGTCCGTGAAGGGCTTAAGAATGTTGCCATCGCAAAAGATTTTTACAAAGACGACCCAGCTTTTATGTCGGGAATTCTTCCCTTTATGACACAACAGGCTAACCTGTTTGAGCCTGCTGATATAAAATTTGATAAGTTCATTGATGAGCCAAAAGCTTTATTTAACGGGGGGGGATCCACTGAGGTTCCAAATGACAACGGCTTAGTATTTTCAGCCTGTAACGGCAAATATTTAGAGCGATATTTTAGAGGCTATGCCGACAGTCTTTTTTCTTGTGGGTCGGAGTCAATTATCCATATTCACGTGGTCAACCCAACAGCCGCGAGTGACGAGATTATCAAAGATTTAACCAAGACGGGGAGGGTATTCTTTAGCACGGAAGAGTCTAAACTTGGCCCTTGTTATTTCGCCAGCAGCCGTATGCTGCTCTTGCCAAAAATTCTTGAGCACTATAACCGTGATGTGATTGTCAGCGATATTGATATAAAATTCATTCGCCCCCCAGAACAAATTTTGGCCCAACTTGGTGAAAAACATTTTGGATGTTTCAAGAAAATAACCCCGGCACCAAATCTCACCTACCATGCCCAGTTATTGGCATTCAAAAATTCTCCGCAGGTCATCAGATTTATGGAAAGGGTGAATTATTACCTCAGAGGAAAGCTTGCCGAGCAGGAAATATGGACCGTGGATCAAACCGCTTTGATCTGGGCTTTAGGGGTTGGAAAGAAAGCAGATAGAGATTTTAAGAGCTTTATCCTGGATTTAAATAACATTTACCCTTCCATTGATACCTTCCAAATCCATGACCAAAGCACAGATATAAAAAGACAACTCCGCGACTATGAACACCAAAATAACCTCCTTGAGTTCGCCCTAGACGAAAATGGTAAGCCTTATCTGAGCAAGGTTGAAGAATAATAAGTGAGGCAAGGGGGCAAACAAAAAGGCCCCGCCAAATGGCAGGGCCTTCTTTCGTGTCGAAAGTTCGACGCTACGGCTGTTTAGCAGCTGTAGTACATTTGGTACTCGACAGGGTGTGGGGTGTGTTCGAAGTTGTAGACTTCTTCCCACTTAAGGTCCATGTAGCCTTCGATCATGTCTTTGGTGAAGACGTCGCCTTGGGTCAGGAAGTCCATGTCGGCTTCGAGAGAAACAAGAGCTTCACGCAAGGAACCGCAAACTGTTGGAACGTCGGCGAGTTCTTCTGGTGGCAGGTCATACAAGTTTTTGTCCATGGCATCGCCAGGGTGAATCTTGTTTTTGATGCCATCGAGACCAGCCATCAACATGGCGGTGAAAGCCAGGTATGGGTTCGCTGTACAGTCTGGGAACCGAACTTCGACGCGTTTACCTTTAGGGTTAGACGCGAAGGGAATCCGACATGAAGCAGAGCGGTTGCGGGCAGAATAGGCCAACAATACAGGAGCTTCAAAGCCTGGAATCAGACGTTTGTACGAGTTGGTGGATGGGTTGGTGAATGCATTCAAAGCTTTAGCATGCTTGATGATACCACCGATGTAGTACAAGCAGGTGTCAGACAGGTCAGCATAACCAGAACCAGCCATCAAAGGCTTGCCGCCTTTCCAGATAGATTGGTGAACGTGCATACCAGAGCCGTTATCATCAATGATTGGCTTGGGCATGAAGGTTGCTGTTTTGCCATAGGTGTGAGCCACCATGTGAACAGCGTATTTATAGATTTGTACGTTATCAGCCGCTTTAACCAAGGTATCAAAGAGCATGCCGAGTTCGTGCTGAGAAGGGGCAACTTCGTGATGGTGCTTGTCCATCTGGAGACCCATTTCCTTACCAACTGCAACCATTTCGCCCCGAAGGTCATGAGCCGCGTCGACAGGAGGAACGGGGAAGTAGCCGCCTTTCGTTTTAGGACGGTGACCAACGTTGCCTTCTGCAAAAATTTTGCCGGAAACGTAGGGGGCTTCTTCTGAATCTACTTCATAGAAGTTTCTGTTTTGCTGAACGTCAAAACGAACATCGTCGAAAACGAAAAATTCTGGTTCCGCACCGAAGTAGGCAATATCGCCAATGCCGCTGGAAGCCAAGTAGGCCAGGCCTTTTTTGGCAACACCGCGAGGGTCGCGTTCGTAAGATTGGCCTGTTGATGGCTCAAGAATATCACAGAATAAAATTAGACTGCTTTGGGCAGAGAAAGGATCCATCACTGCTGAGGTTGGATCGGGCATCAGGGTCATGTCTGATTCGTTAATAGCTTTCCAGCCTTCGATGGAAGAGCCATCAAACATAACGCCATCTTCAAAGGCGCCTTCGTCCATAGCGTCAGCACACATGGTAAGGTGCTGCCATTTGCCACGAGGGTCGGTAAAGCGAAGATCGATATATTCAATATCGTTTTCTTGAACCAGGTTGATAACGTCCTGAGCGTTTGTGCAATCAAAGGCCATCTCTAGCGTTTCCTCTTGCGTTTGCGATTAAGTTAAATCAAAAAAATCGGCCTATAGCTAACTGTTAAAAACAGCCGATTTCTCTCTCTAAATAGCTTCAGTACCTGTTTCGCCGGTACGAATGCGAATGGCTTCGTCTACCGTCGAAATAAATATCTTTCCATCACCTATGCGGCCCGTTTGAGCGGCGTTTTGGATGGCTTCTACAGCCTGTTCAACCAGACCGTCATCGATCACCAATTCGATTTTGACCTTAGGCAGGAAGTCGACAACATACTCGGCACCACGGTAAAGTTCCGTGTGGCCTTTTTGACGCCCAAACCCTTTGGCTTCGAGGACGGTGATCCCCTGGAGGCCAACTTCATGTAAAGCCTCCTTAACTTCATCCAGCTTAAATGGCTTAATGATCGCTTCGATCTTTTTCATAGCGTCCGGCCTCTAGCAGAAATAGTTTTCCAAATACATTTTTCATGCCCACCCGACCTAAAAATTAAACTAGGCCAGAGTAGGCGGCGGTACACTAGCAGCTTTCATGCCATGTGCGAGTCTTTTGCGCAATTCCGCCAAAAAAACAGGGTAACCCCTGTGTTTGAAACAAAAAACCATGAATTGAATGATTAAAAAATAGGCAACTGCCTATTTGTGGGGCGTTATAGGGGGCTATTTAGCCTCTTGAAAGCGTTTTTGCCAGAGACCGACGAGACTCGCATCGCCCCCTTCAACGCCGCGATGAAATTTCACCATCCATTGCGAGAGGTGCTTTGTAAATTCAACGTCACCAGCCTTTTGTCCCAAGACATAAGCTTGATCGGCAAGCTGAACGCCTCGGTCAAAATCATATTTTATCCCCCGCCCAAGAAGGAGCTGGCGGCTGTAATTTCCATAGGCTTTATAAAAACCCCCATCGATGCTTTTTTCCCAATAAAGCTTAGCCTGAGTGAAATCCTTTTTTACCCCAAGACCGTTGACATAGAGTGCCGCTAAGAGGTTATGACATTTCGGGTCGTCACTTTTAACACAAGCTTCACGGGCCCCCGCAAAATCATTCTTACCAAAAGCTGTCTTTGCCTCTTTATAGTCCGCGTGAGCTGTCAGGGGAAAAGCCAGGACGAATGACATGATGAGTGAAAGTGCTAATGTCGTATGGTTTAGGCCCATAGTTTCCTCGGTGCTTTAGTTTTATTTGTCGCTATTATCTTCTGAGTAACCTTGGTGTGTAAATGGGTTTTTTAATTTGGTGATTTTTTATAAGATTATTCATTAAAGCTGTCAGTCAGGGGTGTTGAAGGAATATGAATGATAATATTTCAAATAAAAAAGTCGCGGCTGTTTTCCAGGCTTATCCTGAAAATATTAAATTGAAGTTGCTGACTTTACGGAAGTTAATTTTGAATACCGCTGCCAAAACAACAGGGGTCGGAGAGATTGAAGAGACCTTAAAGTGGGGGGAGCCGAGTTACCTAACACCAGAAACCAAAAGCGGCAGCACGATTAGAATTCATAGCAAAGCAAAGAGCAAACGCTATGGTATTTATTTTAATTGCCAAACGAAGTTGGTGGAACAATTTCGACAAAGATATGGTGATGAATTCACTTTTGAAGGCAACAGATGTATTTCCTTTGATGAAAATGATGATATTCCTTTAGAGGCCCTAAGCCACTGTATATCGATGGCCCTGACGTATCATTTAGACAAAAAATAACTGTCAGATGATTTCACGGCCTATTTATGAGGCACCGCAATGAAAAGTGTTGGTAACAAAATTATCTCTAGCTATGGAACGACTATTTTCCAGACCATGTCTGTCCTGGCTATGGAGCATAAATCTGTCAACCTAGGGCAGGGATTTCCGGAAGGATTGGAGCCGGAGGATGTGTTGGAAGTGGCTGCTAAAGCGGTGCGAGAAGGGCCTCATCAGTATCCGCATATGATGGGCATTCCTGAACTCCGCCAACAAATTGCGGCCCATGAAAAACGGTTTTATGACCTGGATGTGGATTGGAATACAGAAGTGATGGTGACCTCTGGGGCGACGGAAGCTCTGGCGGATTGTATTTTTGGTTTGGTTAATCCTGGTGATGAAGTGGTTTTGATTGAACCGCTTTATGATTGTTATCTTCCCTTGGTTCAAAGGGCAGGGGGGATTGCTAAGATGGTGCGGATTGAACCGCCCAATTGGGAATTACCTCGGGAAGCCTTGCAAAAAGCTTTCTCGAACAAAACTAAGCTAATCATTCTCAATAACCCCAATAATCCTTGTGCCAAGGTTTACACTCAAGATGAACTTTCCTTCATTGCCGGCTTATTGGAAAAACACGATGCCTATGCGGTGTGTGACGAAGTTTATGAGCATCTTGTTTTCGACGGACGCTCCCATATACCCTTGATGACTTTGCCGGGCATGCGGGAACGGTGCGTGCACATTGCTTCGGCAGGCAAAACCTTTTCCATTACCAGTTGGAAAGTGGGCTACATTGTGGCGGCTCCGGCTTTGCTGCAACCCATTGCCAAGACCCACCAGTTTATCACTTTTACCACCCCGACGGGGCTGCAAAAAGGGGTGGCCTATGGATTGGGGAAAGATGATGCTTATTTTGACGGGCTGATTACCGATATGCAGACGCGACGGGACAAACTGTCCTCAGGTCTGCGGGAGATCGGTTTTGAGACATTGGATTGTGCCGGGACTTATTTTCTAACCACGGATTTTTCTCCCTTAGGCTTTAAAGGTGACGATAGTGAATTTTGCCGACATATCACCATCGAGGCCGGGGTTGCTGCGGTTCCGGTGAGTGCTTTTTATCAGGAAGCCGATGTCACTCACTTTGCCCGCTTCTGTTTTGCCAAGGAAGATGCGGCGATTGATGAGGCCCTTTCGCGATTAAAGAAATTTTTTGGCTAGGCATATTGGGTGCTTAGGTTTATTACGCTTTCTTCTCATTGATAGAGGGACGATGCTGTGACTGCTGACATTATTGCGAACTGCCTGACAGATGCTCATATTCCAGAACTGCCTAACCATTACCGGGGCAAAGTAAGGGAAGCTTATACCTTGCCAAATGGCGAGATTATCATGATTGTCACAGATCGCCAGTCTGCTTTCGATCAAATTTTGGCGGCAGTGCCCTATAAAGGCCAAGTGCTTAACCAAACAGCCCAGTTTTGGTTTGAGGCCACAGCCGATATTTGTCCCAACCATGTGATCAGTCTGCCTGACCCTAATGTTGTTGTCGGCCGTACCCTGGATATGTTGCCCATTGAGATGGTGGTGCGCGATTATATGACGGGTTCAACCGAAACCAGTATTTGGCCCATGTATAAAAGAGGCGAGCGGGTGCTTTACGGCCATGAGTTTCCTGAAGGTTTGAGCAAAAATCAAAAGCTCCCCAGCACTATTTTAACCCCAACAACCAAAGCGGACCAAGGGGAACATGACGCCCCAATCTCGCCCCAAGATGTGGTTGCAACCGGACTGTTGAGCCAAGAGGTTTGGGACGAATTAGCCCGGATTAGTTTGGCGTTGTTTGCCAGGGGGAGGGAGATTGCGGCAAAGAACGGCCTTATCCTCGTCGACACAAAATACGAATTCGGACTAGACCCCAAGGGCAGAATTACCCTTGCTGATGAAATCCATACCCCGGATTCAAGCCGCTTCTGGTTGGCCGAAAGCTATCAACAACGCTTAGCTGAAGGAAAAGAACCCGATAGCCTGGATAAAGAATTTCTTCGGCTGTGGATTAGCAGCCGTTGCGACCCCTATAAAGACCCTATCCCTGATATTCCTGATGACACGCTGATGGAATTCAGCGATCGATACATCAAACTCTATGAGCAGGTAACTGGGAAAGTTTTTGAACGTGCGCCACTGGATCGTTCAGTCAAGGAGCGGGTGCGTGAGAATATATCGAAGGCATTCCCTCAGTTTTTTTAAGGCTTTGCTAGCATTTTGCATGATTAATAAATGAGGGGTTTGAAAAACTTATGAGTTCGGAACTAATTCCGCTCGCTGAAACGTCCTTTCATATGTGGGCAGTCTTCGCGTTGATCACTGCTGCCCTGTATGTTTATGCGACGGATAAATTTTCAATTGAGATCACCTCACTTTTGGTGATCTGCCTATTGATGGTCTTTTTCAGCACTTTTCCGATCTTAGATGATCACGGTAAAAACCTCATGGAGGTTAAACGAATCCTCCATGGCTTTGCTAACTCAGCCTTGTTGACGGTGCTGGCCTTGCTCGTGGTAGGTCAAGGAATGGTACGGACCGGGGTGTTGGAATTTGGGGCACAATTTGTTCTTAAAATCGGTAGGGGGCATCTGCTTCTGACCCTCTTTATGGTTTTGGTGATCGTGACTACGACCAGTGCTTTCCTCAACAACATCCCTGTTGTTGTGATTTTTATTCCTATCATGCAAACCATGGCGGCTAAGATGGGTCGCCCCGCCAGTAAATTGATGATGCCCCTTTCCTTTGCTGCCGTTCTTGGGGGTATGACCACTTTGATCGGGTCAGGCACCAACCTGTTGGTGTCATCTGCTTTGATTGGTTTGGAGTTGGAGCCGCTTGGTTTTTTTGAATTCACAATCCCTGGGCTGGTGATGGCGGGGGCAGGTTTGGCCTATATCGTTTTTGTTGCGCCTTTGCTGTTGCCCTCCAGAGAAGGCGAAGAAGCAACCAACGGGGGGACTGGAAAACAATTTATTGCTGAGATTTCAGTTTCCAGGAATTCTCCTTTAGTGGGGGAAGTGCCTTTGGGAGGCATATTTAAAGCCCTGCCGGATATGACGGTCCGTTCGATCCAGCGCGGTAACAGAGGAACCATCCTGCCCCCCTTTGAGGATTATGAAATTGCGCCACGGGATGTTCTTGTTGTTGCGGCAACGCGGAAAGTTTTTTACGAAGCCTTGACTAAAAACCCAGGTCTTCTGACCGAAGAAGTTCCCGACATTCTTGATCAAAAATCTGGCAAGCTGAAACCATGGAAAGAAGGGGATCATATGATTGCTGAGGTTATGGTAACCCCAGCTTCACAGATGATTGGTCAAACCCTTAACCAAATTGATTTTCATTTCCGCACCCATTGCCTTGTCGCCGGGGTTCAACGTCGTTCTCGAATGGCTCGATCGCGCATGACGGATATCCGTTTAGCCGCAGGAGACGTTTTGCTGGTTCAGGGACATCCCAAAGATGTCAACGCCTTGCGGGCAGAACGCGATATGGTGCTGCTGGAATGGTCAACAGAGGAAATGCCAAAACAAACCCATGCCCGTCGTGCAACCACAATTTTTGCTTTAGTCGTGCTTGTTGCGGCATCAGGGTTGCTGCCAATTGTCACTGCCGCAATGGCAGGGGCTGTTGCCATGGTTCTGACCGGAGTGATGAACCTCAAACAAGCCACCCAGGCGGTCGATTCTAAAGTTGTTACCACCATCGCAGCCGCATTGGCACTTGGAGCCTCTATGGAGGTTACGGGAGGGGCAGGGTACCTCGCCAATCTTATGCTTTATGCTTTAGGGGACGCTGGCCCCGCTGTGGCTTTGTCGGCATTTTTCCTCTTGGTTGCTATCTTGGCAAACCTCATCAGTGCCAAGACCACTGCCGTTCTCTTTACGCCAATCGGAATTGGTATTGCGAAAGCCCTGGGCATGGACCCTGCCATCTTTGCTATTGCCGTGGTGTTTGCGGCTAACTGTGCCTTTGCGACGCCGATTGCTTATCAAACGAGCCTCTTGGTCATGGGACCGGGTGATTACAAGTTTGCTGATTTTATCAAGGCGGGAACCCCCCTTGTGATTTGGCTCTGGATCGTCTTTAGTTTCTTTGCGCCATGGTATTATGGCTTATGATTGTGCGCAAAAATGCTTTTGTTCTACGGAGTGTTTTTTGGGCCATGGGCGGGGCGGCTATAGTCTCAGCCCTTGTCGTTTCTGTTATGGGTTATGCTATTTTCACAACATCTGAAGTCGCCAAGATGGTGTTGCTGGAGATGGGGAATTGGTTTGACTACATCTATTTTGAAGGGGTGGATGAGGCCCTTGTTGAAGCCTTTCAAGAAACCATTGAACAAGCCGCTGAGGTCGCTCTTTTTCTTTACGGAATCTGGTATGCTTTCCCCTTGTTTTTGAAGGCAGTCCTCACCCAAATTGGTCTCTGTATGGTGAAATGGGAGAGTTTGGGGCAGTATCTCACCGTTGGCTATATTGTCGGAGCCCTTTTTAGCTTAAAGCCGTTGCTCTTAAACACATCAGAGACAATAGAGCAGGTGTCAGAAACAGAGAGCGATATCATGTTTACTGCTTTTGCTCTTGATGGCCCCGCTTTGGCTGCAACTCTTTTTATTGTTTGGTATTTTTCCTATGAAAAAGTCAGCAGGGACCTAAAACTTTGAGCTAAATTTGTTTTACGTCTTGTTGGGACATGCCGTAAAATATAGCCTTTCCACACATCTTGATTGACTCTTTCTTTAACTCCCCCTAGAAACATCGGCGGGCCACAGCCCCCCAACGGGTTGCGCTCATCTGTGAGGATGGGAGGAAAATATATTATGACATCCGCAAATCAAAAGCCGACTGTTCGGCCAAACAATCCTAATTTTTCATCTGGGCCTTGCGCCAAACGTCCCGGTTTTTCAATCGAGGCTCTTAATGATGCTTGCTTAGGTCGTTCTCACCGGGCCAAACCCGGTAAGGCAAAACTCAAAGACGTTATCGATCGCTCTAAGGCCATCCTCGGTATTCCCGATGACTACCTTGTGGGCATCGTGCCCGGTTCTGATACCGGTGCTGTAGAAATGGCTTTATGGTCGCTTCTGGGTGCCCGTGGCGTCGATATGCTGGCATGGGAAAGCTTCGGCTCAGGCTGGGTTTCCGATGTGCTTAAGCAGCTTAAAATCGATGACGTTCGGTCCCATAAAGCTGACTACGGTCAACTCCCCGACCTGTCCAAAGTTGATTTCAATCGCGACGTTGTTTTCACCTGGAACGGCACCACATCCGGTGTTTGTGTCCCGAACGGTGACTGGATCGATGCAGACCGCCAAGGATTGACCATTTGTGACGCAACCTCAGCCGCCTTCGCCATGGATTTGGCTTGGGATAAACTGGATGTGGTTACCTGGTCTTGGCAAAAGGTAATGGGCGGTGAAGCCGCTCATGGCATGATCGTTCTCAGCCCGCGCGCTGTTCAACGGTTGGAAAGCTACAACCCACCCTGGCCAATGCCGAAAATTTTCCGCCTGACAAAGGCTGGTAAATTGATCAGCGGTATTTTCACAGGAGCAACCATCAACACGCCTTCTATGATTGCTGTTGAAGACGCTCTTGATGGCCTTAAGTGGGCTGAAAGCATTGGCGGCCAAAAAGCTCTTCAAATGCGTTCTGAAGGTAATATGGCAGCCATCTCTGCTTGGGTTGAAAAAACTGATTGGGTTGACTTCCTCGCTCAAGAGGTTGCCACCCGTTCTTGCACCTCTGTTTGCCTTGTTGTCACGGCGCCTTGGTTTACCAAGCTGTCGGCTGATGACCAAGCTGCAGCCGCCAAGAAGATGGTTACTTTGCTTGATGGCGAAGGTGTTGCTTACGATATTGGCGCTTACCGGGATGCCCCTGCGGGCTTGCGGATTTGGGCTGGTGCGACTGTAGAGCAATCTGACCTTGAAGCTCTGTTCCCCTGGCTCGATTGGGCCGCTGCGGAACTCGAAGCCGAAAACGCTTAATCCAAAAAATGTAAGGAAGACTCTTGGGCTATTATTAATTGATAGCCTAAGAGCTCCTCCTTCTCCTAGGGAGAGATAGACCTATGCCTAAAGTATTGATTTCAGATAAAATGAGCCCCAAGGCTGAAGAAGTATTCAAAGCCCGTGGCCTCGAAGTAGATTATAAACCCGGCATGAGCCCGGAAGAACTTAAAGCCTGCATCGGCGAGTATGATGGCCTTGCCATTCGCTCCGCCACAAAGGCAACCGCCGAAATTTTTGCAGCCGCTGACAATTTAAAAGTAATTGGTCGCGCTGGTATCGGCACCGACAACATTGACAAAACAGCCGCCACTGCCCGTGGCGTTGTGGTTATGAATACCCCATTTGGTAACTCTATCACCACGGCTGAACATGCAATATCCATGATGATGGCTCTCTGCCGTCAAATTCCCCAAGCCAGCGAATCAACCCATGCCGGCAAATGGGAAAAGTCCAAATTTATGGGCATGGAAATCATGGGCAAGACCCTTGGCGTTATTGGTGCTGGTAACATTGGGGCTGCCGTTTGTGAACGGGCTCAAGGTTTGAAAATGCGGGTAATTGCTTTTGACCCGTTCCTCTCTCCTGAACGCGCTCAGGATATTGGTGTTGAGAAAGTCGAACTAGACGAACTCTTTGCCCGTGCCGATGTGATTACCCTCCATACGCCACTGACCGACAGTACCAAAAATATCATTGGTGCTGACGCGATGGATAAACTGAAAGACGGTGTGCGTATTGTTAACTGTGCGCGAGGCGGTTTGGTTGACGAAGAGGCCCTTAAAGAAGCTCTCGACAGTGGCAAGGTAGCTGGAGCGGCTCTTGATGTGTTTGCTCAGGAACCGGCTAAAGAGAACATCCTTTTCGGTCATCCAAATGTTATCGCAACGCCTCACTTAGGGGCGTCAACTTCTGAAGCTCAGGTTAATGTTGCCATTCAGGTTGCTGAACAAATTTCAGATTACTTGTTGGACGGTGCCGTAACTAATGCTTTGAACATGCCTTCCGTAAGTGCAGAGGATGCCCCTAAGCTGGCACCTTATATGCTACTGGCTGAGCAAGTTGGTAGCCTCGCGGGGCAAATTACGCAATCTGGTATCAAGAAAGTTGAAATTGAATACCAAGGTGATGTTGCCGAAGTTAATACCAAGCCTCTTTCTGCCATCGTCCTCAAAGGGTTGCTAAGCCCGATGATGGAGGGGGTAAATATGGTGAGTGCTCCGGCTGTTGCCAAAGAGCGGGATATTGATATTTCAGAAGTAACCCGTGAAAAAAGTGAAGAGTACCACACCTTAATCAAGCTCACTGTGACCACAGAAGCGCAAACGCGTAGTGTTTCAGGAACGCTTTTCGCTGGTAAGCCTCGGATTGTCGAACTCAACGGTATTGCCGTTGAAGTAGAAATCGGGGCCCATATGCTTTTCCTCACCAATGAAGATAAGCCCGGTCTTATAGGTCAATTGGGGCAAACTCTTGGTGAGAATGGTGTTAATATTGCCACCTTCCATTTGGGCCGTTCTCGTGAAGGCGGTGAAGCATTAGCCCTCATTCAGGTTGATGAAGCCGTTAGTGCCGAAGTTCTGGAAAAAGTAAAGGCTCTGCCTTTGGTTGTTCGGGCGGAAGCCTTGAGCTTCTAACCCAGAATTACAAAACCCAATAAGGAAGGGCCGCTCACATGGGCGGCCCTTTTTTTGTCTTAGCGTAGAATTAAGCCACAAGGCATGCAGAATGCCGGGCACCCAAAAGAAGATGCAGAGGACAATATTAATCAACAAATCTTTGCCTACCCCCATACGGAGAAAGACTGATAGGGGAGGGAGCAAGAGTGCAATTATAATTTGAACTAGTTTACCAGCGTCCATTAGGGTTTTCCTTTGTTTAAATTCGAAGGTGCAGATTGATAGAGGCGAGAGGGCTTGGTCAAGGTCATATAAAAATAAGCTCAACTTATTAACCTATAGCGTGTAATTGATTGAAAAACCTCACTGAACTAGAGATTAATCAGCACTGTATTATCGGGTACAGCCCTTTCACCTTTATTCTTTTCAGCAATCAAACAGCCTCCGGTTGATGACGTAACTCTGGTGTACTGTCAGCATCAAGGAGGTTCGCTACTTTGGAAAAAGTTTACACTTTCGGGTAGTTTTTTAAAAATACTATTGTTTTTCTCCTGCAAAAGGGTGCTTAATGTTGGTTCGACTTTCGAATGGTGTAACCTCGTCCGAGGTTGTGCAAGGGAGGTATCGAGGAAGTTCCCAAAATAGGAAGCTCTTCGACTAAATAAAATTGATCGCTGTTTCTTGAGAGTTATAGAGAATCTAGCTGTGTTTTTATTTACCAACGCAACACCTTCGTAGAAAAAAATATTTTGAGATATAGTGAAACGGGGAGTACCGATGCAAAAATCACTTAATATCGATCCCGGCAAATGCACCGCCTGTAAGCAGTGTGAAATGGCCTGTTCATATGCAGAAAGCGGAACCTTCAATCCGTCCAAATCGCGCATTAAAGTTTTTGTCTTTGATGAGCAGGCGCGCTTTGTTCCTTACACCTGCACCCAATGTGCGGATGCTTGGTGCCAAAAAGCTTGCCCGGTAGATGCGATCAACGTTAACGGCGATACAGGTGCAAAAGTGGTCAATGCTGCTACATGCGTTGGCTGTAAAGTTTGTACCATTGCCTGTCCATTTGGCACGGTGAATTACAACCAAGCGACTGGCAAGGTCTCCAAGTGTGACCTATGTGGCGGTAACCCAGCTTGTGTAACTGCCTGCCCAACAGGGGCAATCACCTATACCGACGCTGATGCAACCGGTCTCTCACGAGCAGAGGCATGGGCAGCAAAAACCGATAGCGGCGCTCAGGCGCAGGCATAAGCTAAGGAGTTTTAGAACATGGCATGGGCTAAAAAAGTATTACGTGTGAACCTGAACACGGGTTCCTGCACGAGTGAGCCGCTCAACATGGAGTGGGCCGCAAAGTATCTTGGTGGGCGTGGGCTTGCCAGTAAGTACTTGTCTGAAGAGATTGATCCAAAGTGCGATGCTTTGGGCGCAGACAACAAATTAATCATGACCACTGGTCCTATGACCGGAACGGCTGCTTCGACAGCAGGTCGTTACATGGTTGTGACCAAAAGTCCTTTAACCGGGGCAATTGCTTGCTCCAACTCCGGCGGTTATTTCGGTAATGAGTTGAAGAACGCTGGTTGGGATATGATTATTTTAGAAGGTAAATCCGACAAACCGGTTTACCTGAGTGTGAACAACGACCAGGCAGAACTTTGTGATGCGTCCCACTTGTGGGGCACCTCCACCTGGCATACGGAAGATGCGATCAAGGAAGCTTTGCAGGACCCGCAAGTGCGGGTGGCTGGCATTGGTGTTGCTGGTGAAACTGGCAACTTGTACGCGTGTGTGGTTAATGATCGTCACCGGGCAGCCGGGCGTTCTGGCGTTGGTACGGTTATGGGGTCTAAAAACCTCAAAGCTGTGGCTATTCGCGGCACTAAAGGTGTTCCTGTGGCGAACCCAGAAGCTTTCTTCGGCGCGGTTGCTGCTGGTAAGGCTGTTTTGGCTGAGAACCCTGTGACGGGTGCTGGTTTGCCGACCTATGGTACCCAGGTTCTGATGAACGTGATCAACGAGTCTGGCGCGCTACCAACCCGTAATGCCAATGACGTGCAGTTTGAAAACGCCAACGACATTGGCGGCGAAGCCATGCACGAAAAACGGGCGGACGGTTCCACCAACTTGGTGTCAAATCAGGCTTGTTTTGGCTGCACCATTGCTTGTGGCCGTGTCTCCAAGATTGACCGAGGTCACTTCTCCATTCAAGGCGAAGGCAAAGAACAGTACCAAGGTGCTTCTGGCGGTCTTGAGTATGAAAATGCCTGGGCTCTCGGTGCTGCAACTGGGGTTGGTGACCTGGAAGCTTTGACCTTCTGTGGCTTCTTGTGCAACGAACAAGGCATGGACCCGATCTCCTTTGGAGCCACCGTTGGCGCCGCCATGGACTTGGTTGCCAATGGAAAGGTTCCTGCGGCTGATCTTGAGGGCATCACCTTGCGCTTTGGTTCGGCTGAAGATTTGGTGAAAATCACCGAATTGACCGCTTTGGGCCAAGGTTTTGGTAAAGAAGTGGGCCAAGGTTCTCGTCGTCTTTGTGATAAGTATGGCGACCCTGACCTGTCGATGACGGTTAAAAGCCAGGAATTCCCGGCTTATGACCCACGGGGTATTCAAGGCATGGGCTTGACCTATGCCACCTCCAACCGGGGGGCTTGTCACCTTCGCAGCTACACGGTGAGTTCAGAAATCTTGGGTGTTCCTGAGAAGACTGATCCGTTGGCTACCGAAGGAAAAGCGGGTCTGGTTATGGCCTTCCAAGATGCCACTGCGGCAGTTGATGCGGCGGGTCTTTGCATCTTCACCACCTTTGCCTGGTCCATGGAAGATATTGCCCCACAAGTGGACGCGGCTTGTGAAGGTGACTGGTCTGTGGATAACATGATGGTGACCGGTGCTCGGATTTGGAACCTGGAACGTCAGTTTAATCTGGCGGCTGGTTTAACTGCCAAAGACGACAGGCTCCCTAAACGTCTGCTTACTGAAGCTGCAAAAACCGGCCCGGCAAAGGGCATGGTCGCTAAGCTGGGTGAAATGCTGCCTGAATACTATCAGCTTCGGGGCTGGACAGCAGAAGGCGTCCCAACAAATGAGACTCTCAATAATCTAGCTCTCTAGGATTTTATTGAAGTTTCTACTCTTGGATTAAGCCCCTTCTTTCCCTATTTATCCAGGGTGGGGAGGGGCTTTCCTTCTTTATCGGCTTATTCCTGGGAGGGTGTAGCTTATGAATTATGTGATTATTGGTGCGGGACCGGCGGGTGTCGTTGCGGCTGAAAATCTACGGAACTCCGATCCTGATGGCAAAATAACGTTAATTGGCGAAGAAGGTTTTGCGCCTTATTCCCGCATGGCTATTCCTTACTATTTGATTGGGAATATTGATGCTGCAGGAACTTATCTACGCAAGAGCGAAAATCATTATGCCAATAAAGGGATTGAGGTTGTTCAGGCGAGAGTAACGAGAGTTTCCAGTGGCGATAAATCAGTTTCCTTGGATAATGGAACATCTGTTTCTTACGATAAGCTTCTCATTGCGACAGGCTCCCACCCAATCAAGCCCCCCTTAGAAGGGTTGGACCAAGAAGGGGTTCACCATTGCTGGACCCTGGAAGATGCCAAAAACATCATTGAACTTGCCCATGAAGGGGCCGATGTGGTTTTGATGGGAGCCGGGTTCATTGGATGTATCATTCTTGAAGCCTTGGCCTTGCGGAAAGTTAATCTGACCGTGGTAGAAATGGGGGATCGTATGGTCCCGCGCATGATGGACGAAACCGCAGGCGGCATGCTTAAACGCTGGTGTGAGACCAAAGGGGTTACCGTGCATACAGGAACACGGGTCACCAAGCTGGAGTCTTCTGGGCGTTCAGATGAAGATAACCTGTTGGTTGACTTGGAAAATGGGCAACAAATTCCGGCTCATTTGGTGGTCGTCGCCACAGGTGTAAAGTCAAATATGAGTTTCCTTGAAGGCAGCGGTGTTGAAACTGACCAGGGAATACTTGTTGATGAATACCTGCGTACCAATATTGAAGGCATTTATGCTGCTGGCGATGTAGCGCAAGGTCCAGACTTCTCAACCAAGGGGCGTTCTGTTCACGCTATCCAGCCTACTTCTGCTGACCATGGGCGCATTGCGGCTCTCAACATGGCGGGTGTTCAAGCACCATACAATGGCAGTTTGAGCATGAATGTGTTGGATACCATTGGCTTAATCTCCTGCTCATTCGGGCAGTGGCAAGGGGCCGATGGTGGGGAGAGTGCATCAGCCGTTGATGAGGAAAACTACAAATACATTAAGCTTCAGTTTGATAAGGATAAGTTGGTGGGAGCCATTATCGTTGGACGCACAGACCATATTGGGGCTTTGCGGGGCTTGATCCAGTCAGAAATCACTTTAGGGGACTGGAAAGATAAACTGATGGCTGATCCCCATCAGATCATGGATGCTTGGGTCGCCAAAGGGAGCGGGCTAGCCCTATAAGGATGGATGAATGAAAATAACTTTTAAACTTTTTGCTCTTCTGGGGGACTACCTCCCAGAAGGGGCAAAGAAAAACCAAATTGATCTTGACGTTGATGAAGGGTCTACCCCCATGGACCTCATTACTGCTAACAACCTTCCCCTTGAATTCTGTCATTTGGTTTTGGTTAACGGGACATATATAGAGCCGAGCGCAAGAGCCTCCCATGTTCTTGTCGAAGGGGATGATCTCGCAATCTGGCCTCCCGTAGCGGGGGGGTGAATATTTGGAAGATATTACCCTCGCCATCAACATGGGATTCACTCACCCCGAGTTTAAACGGCTTCTGCCAAAGGCATTACGGAGTGAAAACTTCACAGTCACTACGGTAGGGGACAAGCTAAAGGTAGCCCATAATCTTGAAGGTGGAAAATCTATTCAAATAGATGTTTCTGCGGTTATGATCCGCCAAATAACCCCCTTAGTCGGGGTTTCCAATGTGGATGTGGTTTTTACCTTTTCCGGTTATTCCCAGGCCGAGTATGAAGAAAAAATACACCTCATCCGGCGCGGCTTCCAAAAAGGTGGCGGCTAGAGCCTTTCAAAATTATTCGTCAACGTAGGGATTTTTCCTTTTGCGCATTTCAAGGCGCAAGGGGACACCCGGCAGTTTGAAATCATCCCGCAAAGCATTCATCAAATAGCGAATATATGAATCCGGCATATCGACAGGTTTGCTGACGAATAAGATGAAGGTGGGGGGACGAGTTTTCGCTTGGGTCATGTAACGAATTTTAAGGCGACGACCCGCGACCAAGGGAGGCGGGTGAGCTTCGGTCATCATTTCGAGCCAATCGTTAAGCTTGGCTGTCGGTATCCGTTGATTCCATATATCGTAAGCTCGCATGACTGCAGGCAGGAGCTTGTCTGTGCTGCGCCCTGTGAGAGCTGATAAAGTAACAATGGGAATGCCTTTAACCTGGGGCAGGGATGTCATGAGGCGGTCTTTGAGTTTGCCAAGGGCCTCTTCACGGTTTTCAACTGCATCCCATTTATTCGCGGCAATAATCAAGGATCGGCCTTCGTTGATCACATTGCGCGCAATGGTCAAGTCTTGCTTTTCCAACATGTCGTTGGCATCCAACAATAAAACGACCACTTGGGCATAGCGGATCGAGCGCATGGTATCTGCTGCTGACAGGTTTTCAAGTTTCGTTGTGATCTTGGACTTTCTTCTCAACCCTGCCGTATCGATCAGCTTAATTGGACGATTTTTGTACTCCCAATTCACCCCGATGGCATCGCGCGTTACCCCGGCTTCTGGGCCTGTAAGCATGCGTTCTTCGCCAATAAGGCGGTTGATCAATGTGGATTTACCTACATTCGGGCGTCCGACAATAGCCAATTGAAGAGGTGCGTTTTCGTCATTCTCATCCTCAGCTTCTAGATTTTCCTCTAGAAGCTTTTCGTCTGCTGCTTTTATTTCGTCATGGTAAGGTTGCAGGGCACTATAAAGATCGCTCATGCCTTCGCCATGTTCAGCAGAGATTGGCAGAGGGTCGCCTAAGCCAAGCTTATAGCCTTCCAGGCGCCCCCCTTCTGCGGCAAAGCCTTCACACTTATTGGCGATCAATATAATCGGAATATCAACACCCCGGAGCCACTTAGCAAAATGTTGATCCAGAGGCATGACACCTGCACGGGCATCAATGACCAGCATGGCAACGTCAGCAATCTCAAGGGCCATATCGGTCTGTTCACGCATGCGCCCTTCCAGGCTGTCATCATAAGCGTCTTCAAGGCCCGCCGTGTCGATAATGGTAAAATCCAAATCGCCCAGGTGCGCTTCGCCCTCGCGGCGGTCACGGGTGACGCCGGGGGTATCATCAACAATCGCAAGGCGCTTGCCCACCAATCTGTTGAATAAGGTTGATTTCCCGACGTTTGGTCGACCGAGAATAGCCACCGTGAAGGCCATTGAATGAATCCTAGTTATAGTGAAGGCCGCGCTTTTACTGCGTTCGCGACCTTAAGTAAAGCCCTGTGCTTACTTGAAAGCGACGAGGGAGGCGTCGTTTGCCAGGAAATAAACCGTTCTGTCGGCGACAACTGGGGGAATAGTCACTCCATCAGGCATTTCGACATACCCTAGCAAGCGTCCTGTATAAGGGGAAACCGCTAAGGCACGCCCATGAGACCCGCCAACCAAAAGACGATCACTGGTGAGGATTGGCCCGGTCCAGATAATCCGATCTTCCTGGTCTTCTATGTCTTCGTAGCGAGGGAGGCCTTTTACCCAGTAAATTTTGCCGTCTTTACGGGAAAGGCAGACCAATTCTGAATCGGTTGTTAAGACATAAACGTAATTACCAACCACCCAAGGGCTTTCAAGGCTGGCAATATCTTTCGCCCAAAGACGGCGACCTGTGCGTAAATCAATGGCAACCATTAACCCGCTTTGGCTGACAGCGAATACCCGTCCTCGGTCAATGACCGGACGACCGCGAATGTCCGCTAAGTTAGCGGCTCCATCAGACCGACGGACGGTTGCCAGGGAATCAGACCAGACTTGGCGACCATTTTCGACCTTAAGAGCGATTAGCTCACCAGATGAGAAGGGAACCACAACCACGCCTTGATCGACAGCAGGACTGCCGCTGCCAAGCATGGCGGCCATTTCAAATATGCCTTCATAGTTCCAGAGTTCTTTCCCCGTGAAAGCACTCAAGGCGAAAAGCTTATTATCGGCTGTGGTGACAAAAACTCTGTTGCCGCGCACAGTTGGTGCCGCACGCATCGTGCCTTGAATTTCTTTCAGCCATATCTGTTTGCCAGTTTTGGCGTTTAAGGCATAAACATTGCCAAAGCCAGTAGATATATAGACGTTGCCTTTGTCATAGGCGACACCACCCCCAAAGAAGTCATCATCTTCCTCGTCCACGGTTAAATCCTTGGACCAAATTTTATTCCCATCCGCTGCTTTCACGGCAGTAACTCTGTTGGCAGCGTCCATTGTAAAGACCATGCCATCGGCAACGACGGGTTGGGCAATTAGCTGTTCTTCATCATCGGTGCCTTCACCTATGTCAGTACGCCAAATCTTTTTGATGTTGTCGCTGACTTCCACATGATGCATGGCGTGGTTGGGGTAACCCCCTTCTTGAGGCCAGGCAATGTTCTTTGTTGGACGTGGGAGGAGAATACGGTGTCCGGCAAGGGTCGGGTCTGCGTTCAAAGTACGCTCATTGAGCAAAACCGAAATCCGCTCCCCGGGAAGGATCTTCTCTTTTTCACCGTACCATGAGTCACAAGCTGAAGCTGTTAAAACAAGTGTGACGGCAAAGGCTGCTTTTATCACCGTGTGTACTTTCATGCTTATTCCCCCAATCCTGACTGATCCATAATCTATTATGGTCTTTATTGCCCTAAAATAGCTACCAATTGGTTAGCACGAGAACGAACACCTTGCGGTGTGCTTGCATCATCGGCGAGTTGTTTAAACATTTCCAACGCTTTGGTTTTGTCGCCAGCCTGCATTTCCAGGACAGCTAAAAGCTCTTTCGCACTGTGACGCCAAGGGCTTTTACCATCATTAAGCGGAGTAAGACGTTGTTTAATCCGGTCTCCATCAACGCTATCAGCACCGTTCATTGCCCCTAAAACCGTTGCTAGGCCGCGATAGGTTTTCGCGACACTACTATCGTCGGCGAGTTCCCAATAGACCGCTGAAGCGGCGGCTCCATCGCCTTTACGGGCCAAAATGGCGGCTTGCTGAAGTTTGGCGAGAACTTTGTATCCAGCGGTGCCTTCGTTAGCGAGCTTTGATAAAGCAACCTGGGCATCTTCCAGCTTGTTCTGTTTAACCAAAGTTGTTGCTATTGAGAGCTTTTCTGAAAGCGTCTCTTTTTGATTGAGGTCATAGGCGGTGTAACCTTGGTATCCTGCAACAATTAAAACAATACCAACGGCGGTGCCGATGATATAATTGCCGTATTTTTTCCAAAGCGCAACTTGGCGTTCATGACGGAGGTCTTCCTCTACCTCTTTAATGAACAGGTCGCCTTCTTGGTTTTCTTCCTTATCGGTTGCCACGGATAACTCCTACACCCTTACCAGACTAAAATATACTCACATACGAGGAGAATCCCCTCATTTGGGGGCGTAAGATATACTGCCCAATTGCCAATGGCAAACCCGCTATTGCCATTTTATTGAACAACCCATGCTGGGAGTTTGATCTTTCGGTCCTTGCCCGGTCTTAGCAACCATTTTCATGGCATTTAACAGGTCAGGAACCGTGGCCTCATTAGGTGCGTTTATGCCTGCTGAATCCAGCCTTCCCCTATATTGAAGCTCAAGTTCTGAATTGAACCCGAAAAAATCTGGGGTGCAGATCGCCTCATAGGCTTTCGCCGTGTTTTGTGTATTATCAATGGTGTAGGGGAAGTTAAAGCCATGTTCTTTGGCAAACAGTTTCATGTTCTCAAATGAATCAGCCGGATATTGCTCTGGATCGTTGGGGCTGATGGCGATTACACCAATATCCATTTTATGTAAGGCCGTCGCCATATGAGGAAGCCGCGCTGCAATTGCTTTTACATAAGGGCAATGATTACAGATAAACATTACAAGCAGGCCGTTGGGCTTGAGGACTTTTTTGAGGGGATAGCTTTCCCCATCAACACCGGAAAGCTCAAAATCAATCGCTTTCCATCCAAAGTCACAAATTGGTGTTTTTTTTAATGCCATATTCTTTCTCTTTTATACCCTTCTTTAAGGACTCGCTTTTAGAATAACCGAAAATGGTGCAATTGTCTTTTTTTGGATTGGTCTTACTCAGATGTTAAGTTTAGTCAAAAACTTCTCTGTTCTTGCTTGCTTGGTATTTTTTGTCGGCTGTACAACAGCGCCAAATTCCCTTGTCGTTGGAGGCGGGCAAATGGCGCCTTTGGCGGCACTTGAAGGGGCTTCGGCGATTGTGACTGATAAAACAATTACCGATCACATTGTCTCTATCGCCAGTGGTAAAAACTGCTCTACGGTTCGAACCGAACGGGGGCTGTATTATTGTGAAGAAGACGAGCCAAAAGGGGAAACTCGGGTTTATTGCTATAAAACCATTGGTGCGGTGACCTGTTATGATCGCCCCCGTGATGACGCAACTTTGTTAGAAGACAACTCCGCCCCAATGATCCGTCGTTAAGTTTTCATGAAGGGTCTTATTCTCGCAACATTTGTCTCGTTTCTTGTTGCTTTCGGAACCCTTTGGTTCGGCTTTATGGACGACGGGGGACCGGATATTGAATCTATCCTCCTAACCGAACGCTCCCAAATTATCCAAGCTTTAAAGAAAAAAGCTGAGCAAGGGGACGCCCAGGCTCATTACGACCTCGCAGTTCGCTACCGGAAGGGCGATGGTGTCTTTAAAGATGATAATACGGCCTTTAAACATTTTAAAAAATCAGCAGAGCTGGGCCATGTGAAAGGCCAAGTAGAAACCGGGTACGCCTATGAAAGCCGATTAGGTGTCAAACGGTCCTATGCCAAGGCTGCGGCCTGGTATCGGGTTGCGGCAAGGCTTGGTAAAAACCCTGAAGCCCAATTTTATTTAGGGCTTATGCATTTCAGAGGGCAGGGGGTTGAGCATGATTTCTCCCTTGCACATCGGTTATTTAATCTATCAGCCAAGCAAGGCCATGCAGGGGCCGAGTTTTTCCTTGCGGCGATGTATGAAGATGGCTGGGGAGTGCCAAAAGACGTCATCAAAGCGTACATTTATTATACCCGCGCCATGAAACAACCTGAGCTCTCCCGTGCGATTGATCTCAAATATGATCCAGAAAAAATGCGCGCAAAATTAGAGAAAAAAATGACCCGCGCCGAACTGCAAGAAGCTCGCCGGAAAGCAGGGGTTAAATGACCTGCTCTGAAAAAAACAACCGATAAATTAAGAAGATTACCTCTCGTACGTAAAGGCGTTGACAGGGGGGTGAGATACTCTATGTATTTCGTTATGATAATAATAGCATAGCGAAATACATAGACGTTATAAATTCAGGAGCAAAAATGACGAAAAAAACCTATTTGGCCCTCGCGGCAGCAACTCTTATTGTTTCATCTCACGCACAGGCAAGCCAACCAATAAGCCTTTATGCGGCTGGTAGTCTTAAAGCAGCCCTGAGTGATGTTGTTGGTTCTTATGAGGCTAAGTACGCCAAGCCTGTCGCTAAAACTTTTGGTCCCTCAGGTTTGTTGAGAAAGCGGATTGAAAAAGGTGAAAAAGCCCAAGTATTTGCTTCCGCAAATATGAAGCACCCCAAAACGCTGGCTTCCAACGGTAAGGGGGGGCCTGTTGCTTTATTTTCGCGCAATAAATTGTGTGCCTTGTCGCAAGGTGCGGTCCCGCTTACAGAGGGCAACCTGCTGCAGACATTGCTTGATCCAACAATTAGACTCGGTACCTCGACGCCTAAGGCCGATCCATCGGGTGATTATGCCTGGCAGCTTTTTGCTAAATCTGATGCTGTTTTAAAAGGCTCACGTGCTAAGCTTGAGGCAAAAGCCCTAAAACTAACCGGTGGCCCCACTTCGGCAAAAGCCCCAAAAGGGCGAAATCAATATGGCTGGGTCATGGAAAACAACAAAGCTGATGTCTTCCTCACCTACTGCACCAATGCAATCTTGGCACAAAAACAAGTGCCCTCCCTCAAGGTGGTGCAAATTCCGGAAAACTTAAGTGTTGGTGCTGATTACGGTTTGATCGTGCTTGATAATAAGAATGCTGATGCTTGGCATTTTGCTTTTTATATCCTGTCGGAAGACAGCCAAAAAATCCTTGCGAATTACGGCTTTAAAGCATCTGCCATTTCCACAAAATAGGTGAATGTCTAATTTGGACGACAGTCTACTAGCCATTCTCAAGCAGAATTAACAATATGAGCCGATGATTTATCCACCTTATTCATCGGCTCATTTTTATTTTTCTAACCGAACCACAACACCTTGCTTGTCATAGCTGGCTTCAGCCATTTCTACGAAAGCATCGGTTTTTTCTTCTGGCATTTTTAGGGTCATGGGGTCTTCACCTGGATAGGCGAGTTCGCGCATGCGGGTTCTGGTTTTCCCAGGGTCAATCAAGTTGGCTCTGATCTTGGTTTTGGCATTTTCAGCCGCATAGATTTGCACCATATGCTCCAGGGCCATTTTACTGACGGCGTAAGCAGACCAATAGGCGCGGGGGCCTTTGGTCGTGCCGGAACTAAGGAAAATAGCCCGTCCGGCCTCTGATAATTTGAGCAAAGGGTCCATGCTGCGAAGCAGACGATAGTTTGCCGTCAGGTTGGTGCCAATGACCTTGTCCCAAATGCGCGGTTCAAGATGAGAGATGGGGGTCATATCCCCTAAGAACCCAGCATTACCGACCAGAATATCCAGCTTGCCAAACCGTTCGAAAATAGCGGCTCCGGTGAGATCGATCTTATCGAAGTCGGTTAAATCCATGGGCAGTAAGGTTGCCTGACCACCGCCAGCCCGAATTTCATCATCAACCTCTTCGAGGGCCGCTTGGCTTTTTGCGGTCAGAATGACGTGGGCACCTTCTTGGGCGTACCGTTTGGCTATGGCTGCCCCCATACCCCGTGAGGCACCCGTAACAAAAGCAATGCGGCCTTCTAGACGCTTAATTGTCGACATCTGATTAATCCCGCTCTGACAGAAGAGAAAGTTGAGTCGCGCTATTGCCACCCTCTTTATCGGTCAAGTTGGTGGGATATCCCCCCGTGAAGCAGGCATCACAAAATTGGGGGCAATCAGCATTCCTTTTTTGCTCTCCAACAGCTCTATAGAGACCTTCTATCGAGATATATTGGAGGGAATCAACACCGATTTGCTTCGCCATTTCAGGGATGGACATCTGCGCTGCCATCAAGTCTTCACGCTCTGGGGTATCAATACCGTAATAACAGGAATAGGCTGTTGGCGGACTGGAGATACACAGGTGAACCTCGGTGGCACCTGCGGCACGAACCATATCGGCAATCTTCATTGAAGTTGTGCCGCGAACAATGGAGTCATCAACCAGGATGACTCGTTTGCCAGCAATTTTGGCCCGGTTGGCATTGTGTTTTAGTTTCACACCAAAGTTACGGATTTCTTGACCCGGTTCAATAAAGGTACGTCCCACGTAGTGATTACGAATGATGCCCAGTTCGAACGGAATCCCAGAAGCTTCTGCATAACCAATAGCGGCAGGAACGCCGGAATCAGGAACCGGGACCACCATATCGGCTTCAATTTTGCTCTCGCGGGAGAGTTCTTCGCCAATGGCTTTGCGCACGTTGTAAACATTTTTGTCTTCAAGCACGCTGTCTGGACGAGCGAAGTAAATATATTCAAAAATACAGAAGCGGCTGGGGACGGGGGCGAAAGGTTTGATGCTGTGAAGGCCATCTTTATTGATCACCACAATTTCACCGGGTTCGACATCACGGATGAAATCGGCACCAATAATATCAAGAGCACAGGTTTCAGACGCCAGAATATATGAGTCTCCGACTTTGCCAAGAACCAGCGGCCGAACCCCGTGAGGGTCGCGAACACCAATGACGGAATCTTCGGTCAAAGCAACAAGGGAATAAGCTCCTTCTACTTGGCGTAGGGCATCAACAAGGCGGTCGACGACAGATGAATAAAGGCTAATGGCAACCAGATGAATAATGATTTCCGTATCCATGGTGGATTGGAAAATACAGCCCCGTTTAATCAATGTTTTGCGCAGGGTTTGAGTATTGGTGAGGTTGCCGTTGTGGCCAATGGCCAGGCCGCCAAAATCAAATTCGGCAAAGATCGGCTGGACGTTGCGAAGCAGGGTGCCGCCTGTTGTCGAATAGCGCACGTGCCCAATGGCATTGGGACCAGATAAATCGCTGATCACACCTTCGGAGTTGAAGTTGTCTCCCACATGCCCCAAGGCCTTATGACTGTGGAATTGACCGTCTCCCACCGTGACGACACCAGCGGCTTCTTGCCCGCGATGTTGCAAGGCATGAAGCCCAAGAGCCGTATTGGCTGAGGCTTCATCATGGCCAAAAATTCCAAAAATTCCACACTCTTCATGCAATTTATCATCATCAAAAGGGTGTGCTTTAAAAGGGGGCATGTTGAGCATAGTTTTCTATTGGCTTCCGTCGATAAGGCGTTCCATGTCCTGACGTTCACGGCTGTTATAGCTGCCGTCAGGGCGGTTGGTGCCTTTCGCTTGAGGGGAGGGTTGTAAGAATTCTTTGAGCACTTTTTGTGCGTCAATGGTTTGTGAGGCTTTTTCCTGGGCATCTTTTGCGGCTTGTATACCACTATCGGCGGCATCTTCAGGAATTAAGGACATGAAGGCCCCGGCACCTTCGCGCAGGATGGGCATGGCCTTGGCATCCTGAACCCAGGCAGGTTGTTGGTTCGAAGGGACCATCTTTTCAAAGACACCATAGGCACCGAAAACACCGACAACAGCGATAGCAATTCCCGCAAGCATACCAAGAGATCGGTCCAAAGCATTAAGTCGACTGTTACGGACCCATGAGCCAATAAAGGACCCCATGAGGGTGAAGACGGTTAAAGCAATAATAAAAACCACAACGCCAGCCGCTATATCTGCCATCCATTCGGCTTCGATATATTGGCGTGCATAAGGGCGCGCAAAGGGAAAACCATATAGAGTGGCAAAAGCTGCCCCTGCCCAGGAAATAATGTACAGGCTGCTTTTGACAAATCCTGACGACAGTCCAATGAGGGCAGATAGGATGAGGACGACGATTAGTCCTAGATCGAGAATGTTAATGGGCAGGCTGTCCATTTTACGCTCTGTGCTCGTCTAATTAAGTGTTGCTGGTTTGGCTTCCGGGGACCGTTCCTGGAAGATTTCCACCAAATCCTGGAGGTGGCTGAGTTCTATCACGTCAATTCCTCCACTGCTACCCGGTTTTCGTCTTCCTTTTGTCTTTCGTTTGGTTCGAGGGATAATTGCTTTGGTGAACCCGAGTTTTTCGGCCTCTTTTAAACGGGCATCCATTTGCCCTACAGGTCTGATTTCGCCTGATAATCCGAGCTCTCCGAAGATCACCGTTTCAGCAGGAACAGGCAGATCATAAAGGGCTGAAACGAGAGAGGAGGCGACCGCTAAATCTGCCGCTGGTTCATTAATCCGCAGCCCTCCGGCAACATTTAGATACACATCGTTACCAGAGAGGGCGATTCCGCAACGAGATTCCAGCACGGCCATAATCATAGCGAGGCGATTGTTATCCCACCCAACAACCGAGCGGCGTGGGGATGCAAGAGCCGATGGTGCCAGCAAAGATTGGATTTCCACTAACAAAGGGCGGGTGCCTTCCATGCCAGCAAAAACAGCCGCTCCACTGACTTCGCCTTCCCGATCGGCAAGGAACAGAGCCGAAGGATTAGCGATTTCTGCCAACCCTTTTTCAGTCATTTCAAAAACGCCGATTTCATCGGTGGGGCCAAAACGATTTTTAACGGCTCTCAGGATGCGGAATTGGTGCCCTCGGTCGCCTTCAAAATAGAGAACCGTATCGACCATATGTTCAAGGATTCGAGGGCCGGCGATTTGCCCTTCTTTGGTCACATGTCCGACCAAAACCAGGGTAAAGCCTTTGCGTTTAGCGAGACGGATTAATTCTTGGGCAGATGTGCGGACTTGAGAAACTGAGCCGGGGGCTGAATCAACGCTATCCACGTACATTGTTTGGATGGAATCGATAATCACCACAGCCGGGGCGTCGTTGTCTTCTAATGTCGCGCAAATGTCCCGGACGTTGGTTGCAGCAGCAAGTTCGACCGGGGCATTCTCTAATTCTAGTCGTTTGGCTCGCATGCGCACCTGGTCAATCGACTCTTCACCTGAGACGTAAGCGCATTTATTAGATTTTGAGAGGAGGCCCGTCACTTGGAGCAGCAAGGTGGATTTGCCTATGCCAGGGTCACCGCCAACTAGAATGGCAGAGCCAGGAACCAGTCCTCCCCCACAAACCCGATCGAACTCTTGAATGTTGGATACTCGGCGGGGGACGGGTTTTGATTCACCTGACAAGCCAACGAAGTCAATCTTATTGCCTTTTTTAATCCCCATGCCTTTGGGTACGGCCTCCGGGGCGGCTTCTTCAGCGAGGCTATTCCAGGCGTTGCAGTTATCGCACTTGCCTGCCCATTTAGTGTAGCTGGTGCCGCACTCCTGGCAGACGTAACGTGTTGTGGGTTTTGCCAAGTTAGGCTCTCACTGTCATTTCGATGGGGCCATCGGCGTGACCATTAATGAACTGGTCTACATAAGGGTTGCCGCTGTTATCAATTTCAGAAGCTGGGCCTTGCCAGATAATTTTACCTTCATAAAGCATGGCGATCCGGTCGGCAATTTTGCGAGCACTTGCCATGTCGTGGGTGATGGAAAGGGCGGTGGCACCCACTTCCCGTACACATTTAACAATCAGATCGTTGATGACATCGGCCATGATAGGGTCTAGGCCGGTGGTGGGTTCGTCAAAGAAAATAATTTCAGGGTCGCCTGCAATGGCACGGGCCAAGCCGACACGTTTTTGCATGCCACCGGAAAGTTCAGAAGGAGATAAGTCGCCCACTTCTGGGGGCATGCCAACTTGCGCCAGCTTTTGCTGGGCAATTACTTTGGCTTCTTCACGGGTACATTTTTTTTCCGCCAAAAGACCAAACGCCACGTTCTCCCATACAGGAAGGCTATCAAATAAAGCCCCCCCTTGGAAAAGCATGCCAAACTTGCGGTTAATACGGTCACGGTTTCTTTGGCTGATATTCACCACCGACTCGCCATCGACTTCAACCGTCCCTTGGTCAGGGTGAAGGAGGCCAAGAATAGATTTCAATGTGACCGATTTACCTGTGCCGGACCCGCCGATGATCACCACCGACTCACCAACCCCGACCTCTAAATCTAAGCCGTTAAGAACCACCTTGGACCCAAAAGCCTTGTGGACATTAGTCATTTTAATTTTTGGTGTCTTATCGGTCATATCTATGGGTTACTTTCCAGCAAAGAAAAGTTCGGTGAGGATATAGTCGAAGCAGAGAATGAGGATTGAGGCCGACACCACCGCATTGGTCGTTGCTGCCCCTACGCCTTGAGCACCGCCTTTAGAATTGTAGCCATGGTAACAGCCCATCAAGGTGATCAAAAAGCCAAAGACCCCGGCTTTAACCAAACCTGAAACCACATCCATAAATTCCATAAAGTCATAGGTGCTTTTAAGATAGACCTCAGGAACAAATCCTAATTTATAGGTGGCGACCAAATAGCCGCCAAAGATACCAATGATATCTCCGATTAAAACCAGCGGCGGCAAGACGATTAGCCCGGCAAGAATACGTGGAGCCACTAAATACTTCATGGGGTTGGTCGAAAGGGTGGTCAAGGCGTCGATTTGTTCGGTCACCCGCATGGTGCCAATCTCAGCCGCCATAGAGGCACCAATGCGCCCGGCAACCATCAAACCTGCCAAAACGGGGGCTAATTCGCGGGTAATGGCGAGAACCACCACATTGGCAACGGCGCCTTCTGCTGAGAAACGCGAAACCCCTGTGTAAGTCTGCAAAACCAAAACCATGCCCGTGAACAAGGTGGTTAAGCCAATCACCGGGAGAGAATAAAATCCAATCTCAATCATTTGCCGCAGGACCATGCGCGGATAGAAGGGGGGACGAAAACAATGGGACAGGGCGACGGCAGCAAAGATTGCTAATCGTCCGCAGGTCGCTAAGAACTTAATAAAAGTCCGTCCAATAGGTTGGAGAAAATTCATAGTATTTTTGTCTTTCCTCCGACATAAAGCCGATGATAGCGATTGCCGAGACTGGTTAAAATTTCATAGCCAATAGTGCCTGCATTCTTTGCAACAACATCTACCGGGTTGTGGGGCCCGATGACATCAACAAACCCTCCAGGCTTTGCTAAATTTTCAGGAACTTTGGTCACATCTACCGCGATTAAGTCCATTGAAACCCGTCCTACCACATCTACCTTGAAATCGCCAATAGCCACTTTGGCTTTGCTGCTGAGAGATCGTAAATAGCCGTCTGCGTAACCCACTGCTACCGTTGCTATTTTCCCCTTCTCGGTCACTTTATGAGAGGCACCATAGCCAACGGTCATAGGGCTGTCAACGTCACGAGTTTGTAGAATTTTTCCTTGTAAATGAACGGCTTGGGCCATGGGGTTGGGGATTTCCGGACGGGGATTAATGCCATAAAGAGCGCAGCCAGGGCGAACCATGTCTAAATGAAAGAGGGGGCTGAGATAAATTCCGGAAGAATTAGCTAAGCACTCTCGCCCAATAGGGATCATACGTCGGATTTCTGTGAAATTGTTAAGTTGGCGGTTGTTCATGGGGTGGTCGAGGACATCGGCACAGGCTAAATGGCTCATGCAAAGACGAATATCCATATCGGCTAAAAGCTCTGGACGTTCATAAAGCTCAAAGCGTTCATCGGGTGCGAGCCCGAGACGGTTCATACCCGTGTCAAAGTGGATATCGGCAGGAAAAACCTGTTCCTTCCGCCCACAGTGGCGTTTCCAGTCTTCAATTTGAGTGAGAGTATTCAGGACCGGGATGAGGTTGTATGCGGTGAAATCGTCTTCAGTGTTAAGCAAGATACCATTGAGAATATGGATATCGGCCTGGGGAAGTATCCCCCTAAGCTCAATGCCTTCGTCGAGGGTGGCGACAAAGAAGGTTTTACAGCCTACCACCTCCAAAGCAGGGGCCACCTTTGCCACACCAAGCCCGTAAGCATCCGCCTTTACCACTGCCGCACATTCTGCCCCTTTTGCCGTCGCAGAAAGCAGCCGATAATTTGCCGTAATCGCATCAAGGTCAATGGTCAGTAGCGCTGTGTCGCGTGGTGAAGGATGCATAAGCCTGTGAAACCCCGTCCCCGGTTAGATTGTTGTTAGGAAAAGAGTGTAGGGAAGGAGGGGAGGAGGTGCAATTTACTTTTCACTGCAAAACTGATTTTCTTCGCCTGGTGCGTGACGGCCTAAAATCGGTCATGTTGAGAGGGTGTATTGAGCCACAGAGATCACCCGCTGATATATAAAGCTCTATGAAGTTTGGGCAGAACTAAAGCCCCTAATGATCAGGAATATGATCATCCTCTGCTAAATCACCGAACCTTGCGAATTGGCCGTCGAAGAAGAGGCCGACGGTGCCGATGGGGCCATGGCGTTGTTTGGCGATGAGGAGTTCGGCCTTGTTGCCGACTTCCTGGCAGCGCTGAGCCCAATGTTCATAGCGTTCTGCATATTTGTCGGCAGATTCGTCGGCCCGTTGCAGGGGTTCGGCCCGTTGCAGATAATATTCTTCCCGGAAGATGAACATCACAACATCAGCATCTTGCTCGATGGAACCTGATTCACGTAGATCAGAGAGTTGCGGACGTTTGTCTTCGCGACTTTCCACGGCCCGGGAAAGCTGGGACAGGGCAACGACAGGAACTTGGAGTTCTTTGGCGAGCCCCTTTAAACCACGGGTCATTTCAGAAACTTCCTGAACTCGGTTGCCTTGAGATGAGCCATGGGTCGGTGGGCTGAGAAGTTGCAGGTAATCGACAATGATCATGCCGAGTCCGTTTTGCCGTTGCAGCCGCCGGGCGCGGGTACGCAGGGCACTAACAGTGAGAGCAGGGGTGTCATCAATATAAAGAGGCAACTTATAAAGTTGCTGGCTTTCTACCACCAAGCGGTCGAACTCTTCATCGGTCAGATTGCCTTTACGCATTCCGTCAGAGGAAATGCTGGTGCGTTCAGATAAAATCCGTCCGGCTAACTGATCGGCGGACATTTCCAAGGAGAAAAAGGCCACCACGCCGCCTTCTTCACCGTGAGATTCTTGATAGGCCGCGGCGGCTTTGTAAGCAATGTTGGTGCAAAGCGCGGTCTTCCCCATGGAGGGACGAGCAGCGAGGATAAGAAGATCAGAAGGGTGAAGGCCGCCCAAGGTTTTATCCAAATCCCTGAGACCCGTGGTGCAACCCGCAAGGCCTCCATCGCGTTTATGAGCCGCTTCGGCTATGTGAATGGTTTCGACCAGAGATTCTTTAAAGTGTTTGAAGCCGCCTTCGGTTTCGCCCGTGCTGGCAAGGGTGTAGAGCCGTTGCTCTGCCGACTCGATCTGGTTCATGGCTTGAGATTCGAGGTCACCGCCAAAAGCATCGTTAACCACATCTTCGCCCAAGCTGATCAATTCACGTTTGAGGTGGAGGTCATGGATAATACGCCCATATTCTCCGGCGTTGATAATGGTCACTGCTGAGGCTGCTAGCTCACCCAGGTATTTCACCCCACCAACTTCTGCCAGGGTTTCATCCCGTTGGAAATAGTTGTTTAAGGTCACTGGGTTAGCAATTTGTCCACGCTCAATAAGCAGAGCGACTGCTTCATAAATTTTACCGTTTATGGGGTCAGCAAACTGGGTCGGGCGCAGAAATTCCGAGACTTTTTCATAAGCTTTGTTGTTGGCAAAGATGGCACCCAACAATGCTTTTTCAGCCTCATAGTTATGGGGTGGGGTACGCAATCCGCTCGCAGCGGAAGTCCCGTTGTTCTCATTTTCGGCCTGCTCAAGAGCAGGATGTTTAATCGGTTCAACCATGTCCATTTAGATATCAGAGAAATGCTATATTCCTTTAATTTATTCGCCTGTGGAATATGGGGATAACGGGGGCAGTTTTCAAAAACTTCGTTTGCTTTTTTGTCTCCCGAGGGTGATTAGGCTGCTTCGACACAGTTGCGACCGCTGCTTTTGGCGGCGTAGAGGGCTTTGTCCGCGCGTTTTAGCAACGCATCGGGGGTATCGCCTTCTGCTAAGCTTGAGGAAACGCCAATACTTGCTGTTAGTTTGAATTCAAGTTCTTCTGATTGAATGGTCAAGTTCGAAATACCCTCCCGGATACGGTCGGCTGCTTCCATAGCGGAGACTTTGTCAATTTCTGGGAGGATGATGGCGAATTCTTCCCCGCCAAGGCGACCAAAACTATCTTCATCACGGAGGGTCGTTTTGCAGAACTTTGACACGGCTTTCAAAGCTTCGTCACCTGCTGCATGGCCATGGGTGTCGTTAATCTGTTTAAAATGGTCCAAGTCGAGCATGAGGAGGGAAAATGGGCGTTGGTAGCGTTTTGCCCGGTGGAGTTCGGTGGCGCATTTTTCCATGAAACTGCGGCGATTGTCGGCCCCGGTGAGGCCGTCAATTGTTGCAAAAACACGTAACTGTTCTTCATATTCTTTGCGGTCAGTTATATCGTGGGCGATCCCGACGAAGGATTGGATGCTGCCATCGGCCTCATGGATGGGGCTTAGGCTTAAGTCTCCCCACCAAACTGAACCATCATTGCGAACAAAACGGTTCTCCAATTGGCAGTTTTCAGATTTTCCTGAGGTTAAGGCTTCAAGTTGTTCCCTTAGGGCCGTTAGGTCGTCTGGATGAGTTATTTTTTCTATGGTGGGGCAGTTGTTGCGGTTGCGACAATTTTTATGAGAAGTCCCCATCATCTCTGACCAGGTTTCGTTACATTGAAAAATGCGTCCGAAACGATCTGAGAGGGTGATACCGGCGCCGGCATGTCGGAAAATAGCCCGGTAGAGTTCTTCGCTTTTGCGGACTTGTTCGCGGGCTACTTTTTGTTCAGTAATGTCGATTGCAGCCCCTGCCATCCAGGTTACACGTCCATTTTCGTCACGTTTGCCAATGGCTTGCTGACGGACGTGATGGTATTTATCCATATCGTCTCTCAAGCGATATTCGAAATGAAAGGTTTCGGTCTTTCCTTTCACATGATCAACCATCTGGCTGCGGAATTCATCAACATCATCAGGATGGATACGGGCGATCCATTCAGCAGGGGTGACAGGCTTATCCCGAATGCCGAAGGCATTGCCCTTAAACAGAGCGATGGTTAATTTATCTTCTGCAACTTCCCAAGTATAAATGTGATCTGCGGAGGCTCTCATTGCAAGAGCGTAGCGTTCTTCGCTTTCTTTGAGGGCGGCTTCTACTTCATTTCTAACCGTAATTTCTTCTTGAATTCGCAGGGAGTCGACAAATTCAATACGTTCAAGTTTCTGCTCCCTGTAAGTATTAACGGCACCAATGAGGTTACTGCATAAAAAGACAAACAAGATAAGAGAAATATTTTCATGAATTGTTGGATGAAAAGATGAATTGGCGAGGATCACATAAGAAATGGAAATAATTAGCCCTGTCAGGACTTTATAGATGAAACGGTTTGAGACAAAAAAGTAAAAATGTAAAACAGTGACTTGAACCGTCAGCGCATGATAGATTGTCCCCATTTGCTTAACATCAATGATGAAGGATTGAACCAAGACAAACACGATACTTGCGATAAAAACATAATTATCTGCTTTGGTTGGTGTCTTTGTGCGGGACGCGAATATCAGTAGCCCCCCACCAGAGATGACCATTATGGCGCGGGCTAAAAGAACTTGTTGGAACTCGGGAGAATTACCCAAAGAGATAAAGTCGGAAATACCGAGAAGGGCATAAATAAACAGGCCTAAAATGCTGCCGAATTGAAGGCGTTTGGTCCAGACGTCAAATTTGGCACGCCTGAAGTATTCTTCCAGTTCAGGCGAATTAAATTCACACGAAACAGTAGATATCGTGTCATTTTGTAATAGACGTTGGATTGTCCGCAACCGCAGCCCCCTATTTTAAGAGCAACCTGCTTGCTGTGGGTTGCACTATTTGCGCGGATGGTGGCAGAAAGCGATTTGATGTCCAACGTTTTTTACGGTGCGTTCAATCGTTTGATTTTATATTAATGAGAGTGCTTTTTGTTTTTTCTTGCGACCTAGAATGGAATCAATTTAAGCTTTCCTATAGCCCCTTTTTCGTACTCTTCTTTTTTTGTTGTCAGGGGAAAATATTCGAGTTTGCTCCAAGGGGTTGCCATGTTGTCATAAAATGGTGAGAGAGGGCTCCCTGCCTGTCCGGTTGAAAAAATGAACTGAGATTTATCTAAATCAGAAAGATCATAGATGGCTCGTAAGGATGCGGCATGCTCGTTGGCAAAGGGTTGATTTTCTACCTCAAAGCTGTGTCTTCCGACATTCACAGTGTAGGTCCCCCCCCCCGAAGGGACTTTGATGTCAAAAATTTCTTTAAGACCCCCAACCTCCGTAAAAGGACGATGATCGCTGTGGGCAAAGTGGGCTATACCCCATTGCCATTTTTCAGGTGAGCCATAACGCTTTTCCAAGTCGGTGAGAGCTGTTTTAAGGGCTTGTCCAACTTGTTGTTGGCAAGTTTCCTTGTTGTTGGTTTTAATATCGTCACACCATTGGCTTTGCCCGTCTTTGTCCCGGAGAATATTCGACATAAAGAGAGGGCGATAATCCCAGTTTTTGGTCAGCAAGGTTCCTATTTCATCGCCATAAATATTGCGGGTCATTTCCCGGAACCATGCGGTAAAAATAAGGGGCTCAGGCTTATCTAGTTTCATTTCATAATCCCAGGCGGCTAATAGTTTGGCCGCTGGGTTTTGGGCCTCGGAGTCAGGTAAAGCCTTAAGCATCAAAGGGAGAAGTTCTTCTGCCATCAGAGATTTTATATCAGACTGAAGAGCCTTAAAGCTGGCAACCGAATGCTTTTCCTTGGCAGCCAGAAGCTGGTCGATGCGATCTGCTCGATAGGGCAAGGTCCAATCGTGCGTGATAAAGTGGGGGTAGCTCTCGGAAACAATTTTTTGATTAGCGGTACGGATTATTCCACTTGCCGGGTTGTCGGTCTGGGGCAGTTCACCATAAGGGATAAAGCCATCCCAGTCGTAGGTCGCATCCCAGCCCGGGACAGGCATAACGCCTCTGATTTTATTTTCCGGTTTTCTGATCGGAACCCGTCCGGGGGCATAGTAGCCAATATTCCCGTTGGTATCGGCAAAAACGATATTCTGTTCAGGTGAATGGAAATCTTGAAGAGCCGTTTTAAATTCATCGACATTGGTGGCGCGCATAATGTTGGCTGCTGCTTGCGCGGTAAGGTCGTCGTCTCTCAGGGTTGTCCAGGCAAAAGCAAGATGGAATCCTTTCGGCAGAACTTGGTTTGTCGACTCTAATATATCGGAAATTATTGGCCCATGGCGACTGCTGCGCAGGGTCACTTTTACAGGCTCACTATCTTTGACTTTGATTTCCACGTCACGTGTTGTGAAGGCCATAGGGCCATCAGGGGCCATGTAAAAACCGGGTTTCCCCGGGATGGATTTTTCAATGAAAAGGTCTTGAACATCCGGGGCGGTATTGGTGAAGCCCCAGGCCATATGCTTGTTTCGACCCAAAACAATACTTGGAACCCCAGGCAGGGTCGAGCCGATAGCGTCAATATCCGGTGTTTTGATATGGGCGTAATACCACAACGCTGGGGCTGCTAACCCAAGATGAGGGTCATTAGCGAGGAGGGGTTTTCCTGTTTCGCTCAGCTTGCCACTGACAACCCAATTGTTAGACCCGGCCCCATCAGGGAGGTTTTCTGGTGCCATGGCCACCAGCTTGTCTAAATCTAAATCGAAACCCGCAAAAAGTTTCTTTAATTCAGGAAGGGGGACGGCTTCCTCACCAGGGTAAGGAGGCATGATTTGGGAAACTTGTGTTGGGGTCAATTTTTGCAGGAGTTGGAAACGGAAAATTTCTTTGGTCCAGTTATCCCCAAGGTCCCAAGCCATCATTTTAAGCCAAACTAGAGAATCCGCCACTTTCCAAGGCTCAGGCTTGATCCCCAAGATGATAAATTCAGGAGGTAGGGCACCCTCCCAGTTTTCCAGAGCGGCATTAACCCCTTTAACATATGTGGTCAGATTTTCCTGGGTTTCTTCGTTGAGGTTGGCGAAAGTGCGTTCTGCATGGCCGTAGACATCAAGGGCACGCAGGAACTTATCGGTCCCAAGACCTTTGTCGCCAAAAATTTCAGAAAGACGTCCAGCGCCAATGCGTCGGTTCATCTCCATCTGCCAGAGGCGGTCTTGTACATGGGCATATCCAAGGCCAAAAAGGGCATCTTTTAGAGATTTGCCTGAAATATGGGGGACACCTTGTTTGTCCCGCAGAATTTCAATCTCGCCATCAAGTCCTGAAACCTTTACGGTGCCGTCCACCTCCTGAAGGGAACTGTCTAGATAAAGGTACCCCCCGCCGGCAACTACCAGTATAAGAAGTAATAGTCCTGTAAATATTTTACGAATCATCAATTCCGCCTCAAATTAATCCCTGTTTCCACCATGGTGGCATTTAAATAGAGCTATGTGAATGATTTTATAATGGAAGAGAAAGACAGTTACCTAAAGTATATTTTGGCAACGATTGCGGGGATTGGAATATTGACCGTGATGGATGGTCTCGCCAAGTCTCTTGGGGATACGGTTCCGGTCTTGCAAATTATTGCCATACGGGGGTGGATCATCGTCATTTTGATGAGTTTTTGGGTTCCCCGTGCCGGGGGATTTAAGGCCCTTAGAACGGCCCGCCTTAAAGGGCATCTTTTTAGGGTGGTTGTTGGTGGGGCCGCGCCTTTTTTCTTTTTCCTATCCCTGACAAAAATGCCTTTTGCCGATGTGACGGTCGTGGTTTTTTGCTCCCCCTTTATCGTCACGGCACTTTCTGTATTTGTTTTTAGGGATCATGTCGGTTTTCGTCGCTGGATGGCGATCGCTGTGGGTTTTGTTGGCGTTTCTATTGCGCTTCAGCCTGGTGTTAATACGTTTAATCCCGATGCAATTTATCCCCTCGCGGCGGCTTTTGCTTATAGTGGATTGATGATTGCCGGACGGTTTTTAGCGAATACAGAATCGACCTTTAAATTGGTTTTTTTCTATAACATTGGCATTGCGCTGTTGGCGACGCCAACTTTTTTAATTGGATGGGTGCCTCTTGATAACCTCCAACTTTTGAAGTTGGCCGTGATGGCGGTTTGTGCAGTTTTTGGACATCTGGGGCTGACCTTTGCTTTTAACAATGCTCCAGCCTCCGTGGTCTCTCCCTTTGAATACACTTCTTTGATATGGGCGACATTGATCGGTTTTATTTTTTGGGACGAACTGCCTGGGTTTGCCGTTGTTCTTGGTGCTGCAATTATTGTTGCAAGCGGGCTCTACTCAATCTATCGAGAAACTCGCTCACAGCCCAAATTTTAAGGGGCGAAACTGAGCAGCATAAGGGTAACAGGCATGGCAACCATCGCGGCTAAGGTGGTGACTGTAATGATCCCTGCCATGGTGGTGGCATCTCCTCCCATTTGGCGGGCGAGCACGTATGAAGATGCCGAACAGGGGAGAGTGGCATAGATTAAGGCTATGGTTCGAGTTAAACCTTCAACGCCAAAAGCATTGCAGCCAAGGTAAGTTATTAAAGGAAGGACGGCGAGTTTAAGGACCGTTGAAAGAACGACGGCAGAGGCATTTTCTTTGGCGGCTTTGATATCAAGACCTGCACCAACAGCCAGCAAGCCGATAGGTAAGGCGGCACGTCCCAGGATTTCTAATAAAGGGCCAATGACAAAGGAGGGAAGCCCCAGGCCAGAAATGTTGAGCAATCCGCCTCCCGCACAGGCGAGTATGATCGGGTTTTTAATCACTTCCAGGAAAATGGCATTCCGCTTGGGGACTCCGCCTAAGTCATTATTACCAAATCGCACCATGGTGGTGACGGCAAGAAAATTAACCAAGGGGACGATGAAGACAATACAAACGGCAGTGAGGGTTAACCCAGGTTCGCCAAACAAGGCCGCGGCAGCAGCAATACCAACATAGGTGTTGGGTCTGATCGCTCCTTGGAAAAGAGACGTGAAAGTTTCCCCCGTCATTTTTAGGCGGGGTTGGAGCCAGAGATTTAAGGCGGAGACCAAAAGAACGGCAAAGACTAAAGCTGCGGCCATGGGCAATATTTTTAGTCCAGCCAGCTCAGCTTTAGCCGAGTTAACTACCAACAATGCAGGGAAGAAAACGTAATAGGTGAGGGTTTCTGCCGTTTTCCAAAAGGCTTGTGGCGCAACTTCTCGCTTTCTTAGATAATAGCCCAAAATGATCAGGGCGAAAATAGGGATAAGAGCAAGGGGTACTTGAAACAATGTTAAGAAAATACCTTAAGGGAGGTGCGCCTCTAAACCCTTCCTTTTAGCAAAAGCCTGTAGGGCACCTGAAGAAAAAATATTATCAATAAGCTGATTAAACGTTTCAACCGTAATGGGGGAATGATTACCAATAATCGCTCTCATTTCATAGCCTTGATCTTTGCGGTCAGAAATCATGAGCTTTGATTTTTCTCCGGGTTTTTTTTGGAGGTAATCTGATAGAAATGATTGGGTAACGACGCCAATTTCTACTCTGCCATTTGCGACAAGACGGATGATGTTTTCTGGATTGTGGCTCAATGATATTTCGAAGTTTTCTTGGAGCCATTCCGGGTCTTTGCTAAAGCCAGCAAACCCATAATGGTACCCAAATACACCTGCGATACTTTTGCTGCCAATCGTCGAAAAATATTTTTGGGTACGTCCTTCTTTTGGTTTGGCAATATACACCTCACCCCCAATGAAAAATATTTTTGATGAGCTTATATGTTCGGCATATTTTTCCCACCCCCAACCGGGCATTTCAAAAAGAATGAGGTCGGCTTTTTTCTCTGTGATTTCTCGGTAGCGTCTATTAGGAGAGGTCTTTTTGAAGACAAATTCAAAGTCATTTTGCTGGTGGTTAAGCAGTTCTATGAAATCTGCCGTTACACCACCATTATCGGCAATGTTTACATATGGCGGAAATGTATACCCGCTTACTTTTACAATGGTTTTTGCATTTGCTCCTTCATAGCTGAAGAGGAGGCAAGTAAGAAAAAAAAGCCCTAATCGTTTATACATTAATCAAAAGTGCCTTTTTCGTTTAGTCGTTATACAATAGGGTATTCTATATTTTTACATTATGTCTATGGCAATTTGCAATGATTCTAAGGGGTAGGTGTTTGATTCGCGTCAAGTGCCCCTTGCAGGATATAAGCTGCTGCTGCTTTGTCGACAACTTCTTTGCGGCGTTTACGGGTCATATCAACTTCCCCGATAAGGATGCGTTCTACGGCGGCAGAGGAGAGGCGTTCATCCCAAAAAGCAATGGGGATATCTATTTTTTCCAAGAGGTTGATGGCAAATGTCCGTGTCGATTGACAGCGGGGGCCTTCGCTTCCGTCCATATTTAAGGGCAAGCCAAGGACAAGGCCGCCAACTTCATGGGTTTCTATAAGGTCGATCAGTGTTTGTGCGTCTATTTTGAATTTTGTGCGTCTAATTGTTGTCAGGGGCGAGGCAATGGTTCGCATAACGTCGGTTAAGGCGAGGCCAATTGTCTTTCCGCCTAAATCTAAGCCAAGGATACGTTGGCCAAACTTAAGATTTTTTATTAATTCTGATACGTCAACAACCGCCATAAGTTTACTCTATTAACCTTGATTCAAAAGAATTTTGCCGTTTTTTAAACAGTTAGCTACTATTTGTAACATCTAAAAGTGTCTTTATGGGAAAGTTTGTTGAATTAAATGCTGCGTATTTTTCAGAAATATTTTTTTACTCTGGGTTTGATCATCGGAGGGGTTCCGCTTGCTAACCTCGCTCATGGAGCTGACGCTGAGGGTTTGTTTAGTAAGATTGAACTGCTGCCCGTTACCGGTCTTTACGTTGTCACCCAGGACAATCTCAACGTTCGTGACCAACCCGCAACCAATGGAAAAAAATTAACCAAACTTTCAAAAGGCGAAAGAGTCCAGGTCATTGGAAAGGCCAAAGGTGGTGAATGGTTTGCAATTCAAAAGGAAGGTGAAGACCTGGGTTTTGTCTATGCGCCTGTCCTTTTGCGAATTATTGATGGAAAACTTGAGAAGGAAATAACGGGCGAAGTTAAGAGGGGAAATAACCTGGCATGCACCTATTCAATCCGTTTTGATAGTAAAACTGAGATTGAAGGTGAAACCATGTCTGTCGCAGATTATTGGGCACTTTTCAACTGCACCCACAATAAGAAAAAACTAGATTTTGCCGCCCTAATGTTTCTGACAGAAATGCCGTACCTATCAAAGAAAAAAGATATTTACCAAATCGGAATTGAAATTGCCGAGACGGGGGTTGACTACGATAAAGCTCTTTCGGCCACAATAATGTACCACCTGAAAAAGAAATCTGTTCTTTTTGACAGTGTGTCTCCGGCTGAATTCAAATCCAAAACACCTATAAAGGTGATTGGGGTAAATGATATTCCGGCGGCTCTTAAAGCAGCTATAAAAATTGCCTTTAGTGGCTGGAATGATAAGTTTTGGGACGAAGTGAAAAAGAAATAACCTCTCTAATTTTAAGTCAAAGGCTATAACGTGACCATTGATGTAAGGGCGGCAGGATGCGCAACAGTTACCCATCTTAACAATGCAGGCGCAGCTCTGGTGACCCAGCCTGTCATTGATACAGTTAAGGGCATGTTGACCTGGAAGGCGTATCGGAGACTATGAAACCCATATTCAGAGGGCAGAGGGCCAAGAGGCTGTATATCGTTCTATTGCGCGATTGCTGAATGCCACGGTTGCTGTGCGTAATCATACCTTATTGGATATGAATGCCCGAGGACTTGGTGAAATGGTCCGGGCTTCTGTTCATTATTACAACACTGCCGAAGAGATTTTCCGTCTTGTTGAAGCTGTTCGCCGCTTATCCACCTAGCTCTTGCGAAGCAGGGGGGGGGGTGCTATTTTCCGCCCGGTTTTTTGGCTGTTTTTGATCCCCGTCATGAATAGCTTTTCCTTAAAGGATATTTGGAGTTTATAGGCCATGTTGCTTGATAAGGCAGATGTGCGTAAAATCGCTTACTTGGCACGTATAAAAGTGCCAGACGAAGACCTGGATCATCTCGCAGGCGAACTTTCCCAGATTATTGGCTGGGTTGAACAGCTCGGCGAAGTCGATACTGACGGTGTCGCGCCCATGGCGAGCGTATCCGATGTTGTCCTCCCGATGCGCGAAGATGCGGTAACAGGCGGTAATCGGCCTGATGATGTAACGGCAAATGCTCCAGAATCTAAAAACAACTTCTTCCTGGTCCCGAAGGTGGTAGAATGAGCGATAAACTAAACCAATTCACTATCTCTGACGCCCGTGACGGACTGATAAAAGGCGACTTTACCTCGGTTGAACTCACCCAGGCATGTCTTGCGGCAATGGAAAAAGCCAAGGGATTAAACGCTTTTATTACGGAAACGCCAGAGCTTGCTCTGCAGCGTGCCAAAGCTTCGGATGATCGTCGAGCTAAAGAAGGAGCTGCCAGCGGTATGGAGGGGATTCCCATAGCGGTGAAAGACCTGTTCTGTACGGAAGGCGTTTTAACCACGGCGGGTTCTCATATCCTTGATGGCTATACGCCTGTTTATGAATCTACTGTCAGTAACAACCTGCGCCAAGGTGGCGCGGTGATGCTCGGCAAAGCTAACCTAGATGAGTTTGCCATGGGGTCGGCTAATATCACCAGTTACTACGGCAATGTAATTAACCCCTGGAAAGCTGCGGATGGCAAAGACCTCGTTCCTGGGGGGTCGTCAGGTGGTTCGGCTGCTTCTGTCGCCGCTCATGCCTGTATTGCTGCCACCGGAACCGACACAGGAGGCTCTATCCGACAACCTGCTTCTTTCTGCGGTATTGTCGGGATGAAACCCACCTATGGGCGCTGTTCTCGCTGGGGCATTGTGGCTTTTGCTTCATCGCTTGACCAGGCCGGCCCTATGACTAAAAGTGTCAGAGATTCGGCGATTATGCTTAACTCTATGGCGGGTCACGATCCAAAAGATTCCACCTCGTCACCCAAAGCAACGCCCAACTTTGAAGCAGCTTTGACCGGAGATGTTAAGGGGCTGCGGGTTGGTATTCCGGCTGAATACAAAATGGATGGCACCCCGGAAGAAATTATCAAACTGTGGGACCAAGGGACAGAATGGCTTAAAGATGCGGGGGCTGAGATCGTTGATATCTCATTGCCTCATACCAAGTACGCCCTGGCAACCTACTACATCGTTGCCCCGGCGGAAGCCTCGGCCAACTTGGCCCGATATGACGGCGTTAGGTATGGCTTGCGGGTTGAGGGTGACTCACTTGACGATATGTATATGAACACCCGTGGCGAAGGCTTTGGCAAAGAGGTTCAGCGTCGCGTTCTCATGGGGGCTTATGTGCTCTCAGCGGGGTACTACGATGCCTATTACAAAAAGGCCCAACAGGTTCGTACTTTGATTTCCCAAGATTTCAAGAATGCCTATGACAAATGTGATGTCATTTTAACGCCAACAGCTCCATCTGCGGCTTTCCCCATTGGGGAGAAAATGGATGATCCGATCGCCATGTATCTCAATGATGTCTTTACGGTACCGACTTCGATGGCTGGCCTTCCGGGTATTTCGGTTCCGGCTGGATTGTCGACGGATGGTTTGCCTTTAGGGCTTCAGATCATCGGCCGTGCCTTTGATGAGGAAACTCTGTTTAGAGCGGCTGGGGTGCTGGAATCAGCCGCAAACTTTATTGCCATCCCCGCCTTTGTTGAGGGAGTATAATCATGAGTTATATTCTGCAAGGTGAAACCTGTGATTGGGAAGTTGTTATCGGGCTTGAGGTTCACTGTCAGGTGGTTTCCAAGGCCAAACTGTTCTCTGGTGCCCCAACTGATTTTGGGGGCGAGCCGAACGATCATGTTGATCTTCTTGATGCGGGCCTTCCCGGTATGTTGCCCGTGATCAACGCGGTTTGTGTTGAGCAAGCTGTTCGGACTGGCTTGGGCCTCAAGGCGCAAATCAATACCACTTCGGTCTTCTCTCGGAAAAACTATTTTTATGCCGATATGCCTTTTGGCTATCAAATTACTCAGTTTGATCAACCGATTGTTGGCGAAGGGACCATTCTCCTGGAGCTTGGGGAAGGAAAAACCAGAGAAGTTGGCATTGAACGTCTGCATTTAGAAACTGATGCGGGCAAATCCATGCATGACCAACATGCGACAAAATCTTTTATTGATTTAAACCGGGCAGGGGTGGCCTTGATGGAGATTGTCTCCAAGCCTGATCTGCGTAGCCCGGAAGAAGTCGGTGCTTACTTGCGCAAGCTTCGTTCCATCGTTAGGTATCTCGGGACCTGTGATGGCAATATGGACGAAGGTTCCATGCGTTGTGATGTCAACGTGTCAGTGCGCCCCGTGGGGTCCGATGAATTGCGCACGCGCTGTGAAATGAAGAATGTCAACTCTGTACGGTTTGCCATGCAAGCGGTTGAATATGAAGCCCAGCGCCATGTTGACATCTATGACGAAGGCGGAGAGATCAAGCAAGAAACTCGCCTTTTTGACTCCAGCAATGGCACCACGCGGTCTATGCGTTCGAAAGAAGAAGCCCACGATTACCGCTACTTCCCAGACCCCGACCTGCCGCCTTTGGTTTTCACGGATGAGTTTGTTGAGAAAATTCGTTCAACCTTGCCAGAACTCCCTGATGAACGCCGGGAACGTTATGTTAAAGACTACGGCTTGACGGATTATGATGCGGGGGTTCTCGTCGCTGAAAAAGATAACGCGGTTTATTTTGAAGAGGTAGCTAAGGGCCGGGACGCTAAACTGGCGGCAAACTGGATTATATCTACCTTGTTCGGCCTGCTGAAAAAGGAAAGCAGGCCTATTTCAGAAAGCCCTATTTCAGCAGATAGCCTGGGTAAGTTGATCGACCTTATTTCAAATGATACTATCTCGGGCCGTATTGCCAAGGATGTGTTTGAAATCATGGTGGAAACGGGCAAAGACCCGGATGCCATTGTTGAAGAAAAGGGCCTTAAGCAGATCACAGATACGGGGGCCATTGAGACCGCTATTGATGAAATTATTGCAGCCAATCCTGATAAGGTTGCCGATATTCAGGCCGGTAAAGATAAACTAATCGGCTGGTTCGTTGGCCAAGTGATGAAAGCCACTCAGGGCAAAGCTAACCCTGGCGTTGTGAATGGTCTTTTGAAGAAAAAACTCCTGGGGTAGTCCCTACACCAATTGCTTGCAGAATTCTCCATCGGCTTTATGCTTGTTGCTATGGAAACGGCAAGTGAAAGATTAAAGGTGCTACGGGAGGCGGCAGGATTTCGGCGTGCAAAAGAATTCGCCGATGCCATTCATGTTGCCAACCAAACCTACAGTGCCCATGAGCGGGGGCCTGAAAATGGGGGGCGGGGTATAAAGCCTCCTGTGGCAGAAATCTATGTTGAAAAGCTCTCTAGCCACCTTGAAGGGTTGACGGTTGAATGGCTTCTTTATGGGCGAGGAGATGCACCGCTATTTCTACAAGGTTTTGATAATCATAAGACTTTTGGGTTTTCAGAAGATGCCGTGCCTTTCGATCATGGCAGCGAAGAAGGCGAAGAGAAAAAAAGTGCTTTGATTGATGCCCTTTATCCGGGGCGGCCTAATGCGGACCTTTGGACGGTGGGAACTGAAGCTATGAACCTGGCGGGGATTTTGCCTGGTGATCAGATCATCACGGACCTCAGTTTAAAGGCTAAAGATGGCGATGTGGTTTTAGCCCAAATTCACCAGGATGGTGTATGTCAAACATCCACTGTCCTTCGCCAATATGAAGAGCCTTATCTGGTGGCGCGGTCTACTAATCAAAAGTTAAGTAAACCTCTCTTCGTTGATGGTGAACAGGTGTCAATTTTAGCGGTTGTTGTTGCGAAATCTGGCAAATTGTAGTAAAAACGTAGAAAAAAATTCCAAAAGCTACATAAATGTAGTTTTTTATTGACGGCCTACTTAAAATTGTAAAGACTGAGGGCCGTAACCTCTTTGGAAAATTGCTGTGCCCAGATCCAAGAAAAAAAAGCCTTCAGATATACACCCGGTAGATTTGCGGGTTGGAGCGGCCTTAAGGCAACGGCGTATCTTTTTGGCCTTCACCCAAACCCAATTGGCCGATAAGCTTGGCATTACGTTCCAGCAAATTCAGAAATATGAAAAAGGCACCAACCGCATCAGTGCCAGCCGCCTTTATGAGTTGTCTATCGCCTTGAAAGTACCAATTTCGTATTTTTATGAGCTTGTTGATACTGAGGGAGGTTTTGACGACACACTGGATGTTCATATGCTCCCGAAAGAAACATTGGAACTGGCCCGAGACCTTGCCGATGCCGATAAAAAACTTTTTGGTGTGGTTGCTGATCTTTTAGGTCTGTATCGAGAAATTACGGTTAATTGACTGTCCCCTCGCTCTTTTTAGTTGGCACTGTCTGTCCCCCCGGTTAACGTCTTTGTGCTTATGATTCATTGCAAAGGTGAGAAACCCCATGATTGACCTCTATACATGGCCGCCCCCTAACGGGTGGAAAGTTCATATTATGTTAGAAGAAACTGGGCTGGAATACGCGGTCCACCCCATCAATATTGGGGAAGGGGATCAAAGGGAAAATATGTTTGGCAAAAAGCAGTATGAAAAAAGATAATATCCTTATGAAAATTTTGTCGGTAGCTCTGATCTTAATAGCATTTAGCTCTTCGTCTTGGGCTGCGGATATCCTTGCTGCCCGCATAGGAGTTCGAACCGAAGGGACCCGCTTTGTCATTGACCTATCAGGCAAAACAGAATTTAAAATTACTGAAAAAGCTTCTGACGAACGTATCGTCATTGACCTGCCTGACACCAAATTAGCCAAAGACCGAAAGGTTCCGAAAGGGGGCAATGGCTTGATTAAGCATGCCATGATCGTTGGACAAGGCGAGGAGGCTTCACAGGTTATTTTATTCCTAAAAAAACCAGCTCAAGTAAACAAATCCTTCCGCATCGCCGCCGAAAACGGCAAACCTTACCGCATCGTCATCGACCTTATTTCACGTTAGGTATAATTTTAGATAAATTATTTATATCTAAATTAAAACAATGCCTTATGTGACTGATATCACATTTTTTTCTTTCCTTAATGGCTAAGGTATAGGCGGTTAGGAAACTGTTTTGAGTTGCCATTAAGGAAGAAACAAATGTTGAAATGTTTCAACAAATTACTACGGAATGTTCGCTTAAATGATCAAGGGGTTACCGCCCTTGAATTTGGATTGGGCTTGCCGTTGTTTACCTTTCTGATGATGGGAATTCTTGAATTCGGGATGGTTTTGTTTGTCGGCACCCTGGTTGAAGGGGGGCTTCGCCAAGCGTCTCGTTATGGTCTTACGGGCGAAGAGCAAGACGGTACTTCCCGCATGGAACTGATCACTCAAATTGTTTCGGACAACACGTTGGGCTTTGTTGATCTTGATGTCGCTGATCTTAAGGTAAAAATCTATCCGAGTTTTTCTGATATTGGCAAAGGCGAAGCTTTTGTTGATGGAAATGCCAACGGGACTTACGATGAAGGAGAAACCTTCACCGATGGTAATGGTAATGGTCAGCATGATAGTGATGTCGGTTCTGACGGTGCCGGTGGGTCTGGTGATGTTGTTGTCTATTCCATTGATTATGAATGGAATTTTTTTACTCCCCTAGCTTCTCATATTGTCGGTGAAGGCGGTATTTTCCCCTTAAGGGCTTCGATTGCTGTGCGCAATGAACCGTGGGAGGGGGCCTCATGATGAGGAAGCTTCCCAAATTTATGTTACGCTTGCGCAAAGATGAGCGTGGATTAGCTTTTTTAGAACTGGCCTATTCCGTTCCTATTCTTGTTGTCCTTCTTCTCGGTGGGGTCGAGATCAGCCGCTATGTTTTTGTCCACCAAAAGCTCGAACGAGCCGCCGTGACCATGGCTGATTTACTTTCTCAGGCCTACACAGTGAGCGAAGGAGAACTTGCGGGGCTATTCGAAGCTTCTTTATATGTTATGGCTCCCTTTGATATGGCTGGGAGCGGATACATGGTTGCCAGTTCCATTGCCAGTGAGGGCGGTGGCGCAGCGACTATCATGTGGCAGAGGACCTTAGGGAATGCCGGAGGGGAAGGGGGGAGCAAATTTGGTGCCGAAGGGGAGACTGCCCAACTTCCCCCAGACTTCTCCGTCCGTGAAGGCGAAAGCACCATAGCTGCAGAGGCTTATTATACTTATAAACCCCTGTTTTTTGATTTTTTGCTTTCGCCTAAAATCATTCAAGCCAGTGCGTTGTTTCGGCCTCGCTTTGCTGATTTGACTGAAATAAATTAGCCTATTTTTTATAAGCAACAACTCTGTTGCGCCCACTTTCTTTCGCTTCGTAGAGGGCTTTATCGGCCATTTGGATCATTCTTTTGGCGTCCACATTATTATCAGGAATTAGCCCTGCAACTCCCATGCTCATGGTAACGCGGTCTGACGTTTCGCTGCCTTTGTGGGGAATATTGAGATTGAAGATGATTTCTCGAATGCGTTCGGCGACCTTTATCGCCCCTTCCAAATCAATACCAGGGAGGATAACGGCAAATTCTTCTCCCCCATATCTGGCTGCCATATCTGTTGGTCTTCCGGCTTGTCGCTCTATCGCTTTGGCTATGGCAACAAGACAGTCGTCGCCGCCTTGGTGGCCGTAGATGTCGTTATAAGGCTTAAAGTGGTCAATATCGCCTAAGATCAGAAACAGAGGGGTCTGGCCTTGCTCAGCCAACTGAATGTTGGACGCAAGTGATAAATCAAAAGCCCGGCGGTTCGCTATGCCTGTTAAGCCATCTTTGTGGGCCAGGTTTTTTAGGGCATCTTCGGCTTGTTTTTGGTCGGTCATGTCGCGAAGTGTTTCGACAACTGCCATGAGTGCGCCATTCTCATCGTAAATTGGCCCGGCATTGATCGCGAGGTACAGGCGGGTGGAGGCCTCGGGCATCGTACACCAATTTTCAGCCCGCAACCCTTTATGAATTTTCCCTGGTTCCGAATAGGTGGCGTACAGGCTATCTAGTTCTTCCATTTCATTAAAAACCAAGGTGTCGGCAAGACAATGACGGGGTTTGTCATAAAAAGCCCGCCAGTGGTCTCTCGTCCCTATTAGTTCATTGGCCTTGATTCCGGTGAGGTTTTCACAAGCAATGTTCCAAATGATGACCTTTCCCTCGGCATCCAAAACAAAGGTAGGAATAATCAGGTTCTGCATCAACTTGAAGGCAAATAAATGCCTGTCATCTGCCTTCTTACCCAATATTGTCAATTAATTATTCTCTCATGGTCGAATTGTTTCAATGATTTGTGATTTTCAGAAACTATAAAGGAGGTGGAAGGAAATTGGAATAGGGTTTGGCGTGAGGTTTTTAGACACTGAGACTGTATTTTTCTTTTTAGTGTATTGATAGTATTTGCCGTTGGGTGTTTCACAACTTTCCTTATTTAGACAAGCGCAATTCTGAAAGATGATTGGCGATTTCTTTGAATACTTTTTTCAGGGCGTCTGCGTCCGGGGCGAAGTGGTAGTAAGGGGAGCCGGGACCACTGGCAACGCCCTTTAACAGTTCTTGCAGGTCGGTACCGTCGTGGGCGAACTGGATAACGTAGAGCGTAACCCCATCTGCTTTAATATTGGCAGCGATCTGTTGAAGGCGTAGGTTCATGTTGGGGCGTCCGATGCTGCCGTTGCCAAAAATGGTTTTGTATCCGTCGCCATTGCCAGCAAAATTCTCACCATCAGTCAGCAATATAATAGCTTGTTGACGGGTGTAATCTGGGTCGGTAATAGCTTCAGAGAAAGGCATTCCGGGTTTCACCACCCGCCACGCCCAGCCCAGCCCTTGAGTAATGTTTGTTGTGCCTATTGGGGTTTGCAGGGAATCAACCGCTGCCGAAATAACGGCTTTGCTATTTTGTAAGGGGGTGATGCCATGGCTCAAGCAAGGGGTGCATTCCCCCCCCGAGACTGTGCCAGAGCAAGTATGAGAAGCTTCCAAGGCAATGATGGCTCCCCAGGTTTCCTCCGCTCCGCCTGTCGTTGTGCTGAAAGTGGTGCTGTAGGAACCGTCATTGCTCACAATTTTATAGGCCACGGCATGGGTTAAGTCGGCACTATCACCCGATACCTCTTCGACATTGCCGAGTTGGGTGAAGTTGTTGCTCCAGGCAAAACCATCAAAGTCGTCATCTTCAAGGGCGGCAACAGCTAACAGCAGGTCACCATCATTGTTGGTCGATACTGAGTTTAGGGAAACGGAGGTGTTTTGATTTTCGGTGTGATCGGTGATGCGGATGTTGTCGATAATCCCGTTCCAAGCCAGCCCGTTAACTTCAAGGATGGTCATGGCCTGTTGCCGAGAATTCCCCGCCGTAAGGACAATACCAGCCTCAGTAACTCCGGCTCGTTTGGCAAAAATTCGGCTGCGGCGCGTCCCCATACCATCGTTGGCATTAATGGAAGCCAGCGAAGTCCATCCGGCAGGAGTGTAAAACTGCGCACCTTCCCGACGTGACCCAATGGCGATGAGAATACTGCTGTCTTTAGGTGTCTGATCCCAAGCTGCGGCTAGGGAGTTGCCATAGTTGGAGGTGCTTTTAGTTTGCAATATTTTGAGAGCTGAACCGTCGCCATTTGCAGGTTCCCCTTCTGGGCCAATGGGTTCCCAGCCATACCAGTCAGCATCCCGCGTTGGCTCTGGTGGCATCAGTACGTCTGCGTTGGTGAACTCATTGCCGTCATTGATAAAGCGATTGTAGACACAGCCTTTCCAGTCGGGTTCTGGGCGAGAGAGCAAAGGGGCAGGGGAGTTGGCAGCATAGAAAAGAGCTGATTGATTGAGAGCATTTATGGGGTTGGTAAAAGGGGCAACAGCATCTTCTGTCGTCGCGTCTGGATCAAAAACGGTATCGTTAAGGGTCACGTTGACCTTACCATTCCAAGGCACCAATCCAAAATTAAGTAGATCTTTCTCTGTATTATCCCCAAACAAAATCTCAATTAAATCGTTAGAGGCATCTCGGGCCGCACCTATACGCGTTGTGTCGTTGAGGGAGGTGCCCATGGAGCCAGACATATCAATTGCCAAAACTGCGTCCAGGGCAATCATCTTGCGGGTGGTTTCGTTTGAGGCTGTGACAGTAACATTATCAAAGCCAAACATATGCATGAACATCATCGGAACCGATGCAAAGGCTCGTAGGGTTAAAGTTTCTTTGTCTTCATTGGCAATAATTTCAGGTCCTGTTAAAGTCGACCCCATATAGTTTGCCGGGAAGTTGGCGTTAAAATACATGCGGATATCATCGTCGCGATGGGGCGCGTAATACACTTTACCTCCGGCGAGGCCAGCGGCATCAATTGCCGAGGAGAGGCGAGATTTAACCAGATAAGCGCGGGCGGCATCGGTGGAAATACCCATGAATCCGACCAGAGGAATCATGGCGAACCCCATGTAAATAGCAAAAGCACCTCCTTCATGGCGACCAAAAGAGCTTAGCTTTGCCAAGAGGTCGGTACAGAAAGTGATGTATTTGTTGCTCATAATGTGCATGTACCACAGTTTAAATATTAATGTGTTGTATGTGGATAGTACTTATAAGTATATTTTGAAGTATGTGATAGTTGTCACATAGTTAATATCTAAGTAATTAATGAAATATATGGATATGTGTATTATTTAAATAAAATTATATTAAAATATTTGTTTATAAAAATTTTGTGTTTGTGACAAATATCACAGAATAGATTTTTTGAGAGGGATAGTCTCCAATTATTGAATTTACTGAGGCCCCAAACTTTTGAGTTAGATGGTCGGGGCAAAACTTAAAAACCCAAGGAGACTAAAATGTCAGTACTTAAAAAAATTTGGAACGACGAATCAGGTGCCACCGCAATTGAATATGGTCTTATTGCCGCTCTCGTTTCCGTCATGGCTATTGCTGCTTTAACAAGCGCTGGTGGAAACCTCTCAGGTACCTTTACCAACGTCGCAGGTGAACTGCAAAAAGGCGCAGGCAACTAATCGCTTAGCCATAAATGGCCCCTCCAGAGGCCTCAGAAAGATAATGCGAGAAGCCTTCCCAATCTTTGGGGAGGTTTCTTCGTTTTAAGTAACTAATTGATTTTAATAAAATTTTCTCGACATTTTGGTTTTGTGACTCTTATCACATACTTATTTTAGCCGCATCCATAAGGTGAAAGCAGAAAAGAACTTTTGCCGGAGAACCTGGTTATGGATACGAGCTTAATTCCCATTTTTACCCTTGCAATATTTGTTGTCCTCGTTGGCTTAGCTGCCGTGTGTGATGTGGATCAATATCGTATCCCCAATAAAATTTCAGTCGCCATTGCGGCTCTTTACCCCGTTTTTGTCCTTGCCACCCCTCATTCCGTTTCTTGGATGGGTGCCCTGGCTGTTGCCTTCGCTTTTTTTGTTGGCGGATTGACCTTGTTTGCATTTGGGTTCATGGGCGGTGGTGATGTCAAACTTTTGACGGTGATTGCGCTGTGGGCGGGGCCTGCTCTGGCTATTGATTTCTTAATTATTGTTGCCCTGGCTGGTGGTCTTTTGGGGCTTTTGATGTCCTCACGATCACGTTTTGGCCTTGCCATGACCTTGGATCAATGGGGCAGTACGGGTGTCCGAGATATGTTGCTTAGTAACGTTATGCCCTATGGCCTGGCAATTGCCGCCGGGGGTTTTTTTGTGGCCGCATGTTTGATCGCTGTTTAACGGGGAAAGGAGAGAAACAATGAACGCTAAAGGTATTATTCTTCTCGTCGCCGCCGTAAGTGCCGCAGGTTCTACCGGACTGTTTGCAAAGAACTATCTGGATAAAGAGCGGGCTGAAATTATGTCTCAAGCTCCCCGAGAAGCAGCGCGCCAGCAAGAAGATCAGCAGAAAGTTCTAGTGGTGGCAGAAAATCTGTCCTTAGGCACCTTCATCAAAGCCGAGCATTTACGCTGGCAGGTTTGGCCCAAAGACGGTGTCGTTGAGGGCTATATCAAAAAAGAAACCCGCAAGATTGAAGATTTTGTTGGCGGTGTTGTCCGTACGTCAATCACCGACGGGCAGCCTTTCACCGAGAGCTTGATTGTCAAACCCGGTGAACGTGGTTTCCTTGCCGCAGTCCTAAAGCCCGGCTCCCGCGCTGTTTCCGTCTCTCTCAATGCCACCTCAGGGATTGCCGGATTTGTTTTCCCTGGTGACCATGTAGACCTGATTTTGACCACGCGGTTGCAAACCGAAACGGGTGAATCTGATGGGATCATGGGGGGGGCGAAAAAACAAACCAACCATTTTAGTGAAACCTTGCTGGAGAAGATCAGAGTCCTCGCCATTGACCAAAATACCCACAACCAAGAAGGCAAGGCCAAGGTCGCCAAAACAGCCACTTTGGAGGTCACCCCAAAGCAGGTTGAAATCGTTGCTTTGGGACGTGAAATTGGGTCGATCTCCCTTAGTTTACGCAGCCTCGCCCGTGAGGGTGAAGAGAAAGAGAAAAGTGTCGCCCGTGGCAGCTATACCATGGACCGGGATGTCTATTACATGCTGGATCGTGTGGCTCCCCAGCGCAAAACCCGTGTCGCAAAATTCGTCGATGTGGTGCGCGGCAACAATTCTAATCAAGTCATGTTTAAGTGATAGGTGTGGCCATGAGAAATTATCGAAAAAAATTCCATCGTGAGCTTTATAACATCCTATCAAGCTTAGCTTTAATTTTGGTGACGGTTGTCATTGCGTTGACAATTTTTAATTTTGAAGCCAAGAGCGCGGAAGTTGTCACCGCCAGCACCAAGTCCATGAATGTTGCTATAGGCCAAGGTCGTCTCATCCGCCTTAAAGCCCCGGCGGCAACAGTCTTTATTGCTGATCCTGAAATTGCCGATATCCAAATCAAATCACCAAGTCTGGTTTATATGCTGGGTAAAAAGCCAGGAACAACAACTCTTTATGCGGTCAATGGTCGGGAACGTGTTCTGGCCAATATGGATATCCATGTGACCCACAATCTCAAAGGACTTAAGGATACTTTGGCAGAATTGCTCCCTGCTGAGAATATCCACCTCGCCAGTGTCAACAGTTCTCTGGTGCTTAATGGGGATGTTTCCACCTCAGCCCAGGCAGAAGAAATTCGCCGTCTTGCCACGCGCTATGCGCCTGGTGAAAACGCCATTATCAATCGCTTGAAAGTAACCGAGCCTGTTCAGGTCAATTTACGGGTACGCATTGCGGAAATCACCCGGGATATTGACAAACAATTCGGCTTTAACTGGACTTTTTTGAAAACCATCGGCGGCAGCTCCATCGGCCTCTCTACAGGGAACGTTCTCACCAGCACCATTGCCGATAATCTTGTGAGTTCAACGACGGGCAGTGGGCATAGTATTTCAGCCAATATTGGCGGTGACCTTAATGCCTTTGTCGATGCCTTGGAGCAAGAGGGTTTGGTCTCCATCCTTGCTGAACCTAATCTCACGGCGATGAGCGGTGAAACGGCGAGTTTCTTAGCGGGTGGTGAGTTCCCCATCCTTGTGCCTCAAGGCACGTCTTCGGTCACCATTGAATTCCGTGAATATGGTATCTCCCTAGCTTTCACCCCGACCATCCTCAGTGGTGACCGGGTCAACCTGCATGTGAAACCGGAAGTGAGTTCGATCACCTCGACCAATGCGGTTTCCGTGACTTTGTCAAACGACAGCACCATTGTTGTGCCATCGCTCACCACCCGCCGGGCTGAAACCACGGTAGAGGTCGGTAGTGGGCAAAGCTTTGCTATTGCCGGGCTGCTGCAAAACAATTCTACCCATGATATCAGCAAGTTCCCGGGTCTGGGGGATGTGCCTGTGCTTGGTAATTTGTTTAAATCTGACAGATTCCAACGTGATGAATCGGAACTTGTGATTATGGTGACCCCTTATATTGTCCGCCCAGTCTCCAACCGGGCTATGGCTTCCCCCACGGATGGATATATCGCCCCGCATGACGCCCAACGCCTGTTCGGTGGTGGCACCAATCGTCGTTCTGCCAGGCATCCAGCCCCCCTTACGGTTGGCGATAGTGGTCGCGGTTTGATTGGCCCCGTTGGTTTTGAACTGAATTAGGAGATCGTAAAATGCCTGACCAAACAAACAAGATTTCCAAAGCTTTCAACTTACTCTTCATCCTTTTCCTTGGGGGCTGTGCCACAGAACAAAAAAATATTTGGTACCAAGATTTATTCACTGACCGTGAGGGGGTGCGCCCTGAATACAAAGCCACAGCCAGCCGAATCAATTATACCCACCGGGTCGAGTTCGCCAATGGGGATGCCCGTTTAAGCGTTGAAGAGCGTGATAGGTTAGATGTCTTCCTGACCAAAACGGGTGTTGAAAAGAAAGACCGTTTTTTGGTTGTTGGTGGTGGAGAAGAAAGCCGTTTGTCTGAGCGGCGGCGCTCAACTGTGCGTGCCTTTCTTGAGTTGCGTAATGTCCCTACCAATATCCCCTCAGGTCTCATGACCATAGAGGATACCAGCGATACAGTGCGCGTCGTTGTGAGTCGTTTTGTGGTGACTTTACCAAGTTGTCCCGACATGAGCGACGATCCGACCGATGGACGCAACAACCAGCCTTACAGTAACTTTGGCTGTGCCACCGCAACAAACCTGGGCCTGATGGTCGCACGCCCTGAAGATTTAGTTCAGGGACGCCGGATGGGGGGAGCCGATGGGGATTATATGGCGATCTCCATTCAAAATTATCGTGCCGGGAAAACCAAGCCTTTATTGGGTGAAAGCGGAGCCACCGAAAATGTTCCGACCGTAGATTTGCTTAAAGCCGCGACGGGAGGTGAATGATGGTCGCTGCCGCCGTAAAAACTGATACGGCCCACCGAGAGCCGTTTGTTGCTTTTGTCTCTGATAAAGAAACCAAGGCAATTGTTGGGGCTGTTGCTAACAAAAAGGGCTGGCAATCCAACCGGGTTGTCGTCACGCCTTTTTCTAAAGTGGTTGCCGTTCTGGCGAACTCTCCCACGCCTGAAGTTTTGATCATTGATGTCTCAGGTGAAGCTGACCCACTTGTCGCGATCAACCAGTTGGCAGACGTTTGTGATGCTGGCACCCGTGTTATTGCCATTGGAGGCATTAACGATGTGCGCCTGTTTAGAAACCTGGTTGAACTGGGTGTTACTGATTATCTGGTCAAACCCGTCGCCCCTCAAGACCTTATCCATGCCATTGAGGTTCCGAACAAAACGCCAGAACCAGAAGCTGAAGCGAAACCAAAGTCAGAATGTGAAACGGAACAGGTGTTTTTTGTCGGTGTGCGTGGCGGTGTGGGGGTTAGCACTCTGGCGGCGAATACAGCCTGGATGCTCGCCCATGAACGGCAAAAGAAAACGGCGTTGATTGATATTGATCTGCAATTTGGCACCGCTGCCTTGGGTTTTGATTTAGAGCCGGGCAGGGGGCTCAGAGATGCTTTGGAAGACCCCAGCCGAATTGATAGTCTTTTTATTGATCGGGCTTTTGTTCGCCAAAGTGAAAATTTACGTATCTTGGCGGCAGAGGAAGGGTTGGATAAGCCTTTCGTCCCGAACCCGGAAGCGGTTGAGGCTTTGCTTCATGCACTAGATGGCAGCTTTGACTGCCTGGTCATGGATATCCCTCGTTCTGCCGTGTCGGCTTTGGTACAGAATATGGATCATGATGCTACCGTGGTTATTGTCACTGATCTTTCCTTAGCCGGGATGCGTGATTGTCTTCGCTTCCTGCAATTGTTTAAAAACTATGCCCCCTCAGCAACGGTGCAAATTCTGGCCAACAAAGTTGGCGAAGTGTCGCAACGGGAAATGGATCGTAAAGATTTTGAAAAAGGCATTGAAATCAAAATTGATGCCTTGATCCCTTGGGACCTGAAGCCCTCTGTTGCGGCTGAAAATATAGGTAAGGCCATGGTGGAAGTCGCTAAAAAGGGAAAGGCAGTATCGGCCCTTCGAACCTTTGTGAATAGCCTTGCCTCTGATGCGGACACTGCCATTAAGAAAAAAGGTTTTTTCTCTCGGCTTATGGGTAAGAAAGGGTAGGTGAGTGATGTTTGGAAACCGAGGTCATATCCAACCCAGGCGACCTGTTAACAAACCAACCCGGCGTCATTCAGATAAGGTCATTCCCCTTTCCGGCTCCAAAGTTAAAGCGGCACCAAAACTTGAGCAAATAAACAGTGTTACCGAAGTTGCGACTACCAACGTGGTCATTAGTCCCAATGTGATGGCGGTCAAGGACCAGGTTCAGGGGGCCTTGCTGAAAAAAATTGATGTCTCCCGTGCCAATGAAATGGCGCGTGAAACTCTGGCTGAACAGATCGGTGAGATTGTTGCTGAAATTCTCCAGGAACAGAAGATTAATCTAAACCTCAACGAGCAGCGTGACCTCATAACCATGATGCTCCACGATATGCTTGGTCTTGGGCCTTTAGAACCCTTATTAGCTGATGATGATGTTACTGATATTATGGTCAACGGCCCCAAACAGGTTTATGTCGAAAAAAACGGTAAGCTGCAAATGACCGATGTGACTTTCCGTGATAACGCCCATGCCCTTAATATTGCCCAGCGTATTGTCGCCAAGGTTGGCCGTCGGGTTGATGAATCCTCGCCTTTGTGTGATGCCCGATTGGAAGATGGGTCTCGGGTGAACATTATTATTCCGCCTTTGTCGATTGATGGCTGTACCATCTCCATTCGTAAATTTTCCAAGATGAAGATCACTTTGGACCGTATGGTTGAGACCAAAAATTTGTCAGCAGCCATGGCCCAAGTGCTTAAAATTGCCTCCCGCAGTCGTTTGAATATTCTCATTTCCGGGGGGACAGGCTCCGGTAAAACCACCTTGCTCAATGCTTTGTCGCAACTGATTGATCATGGGGAGCGGGTGGTGACCATTGAAGATGCTGCCGAATTGCAATTACAGCAACCCCATGTTGTGCGCCTGGAAACCCGACCGCCCAACCTGGAAGGGGATGGGGCTATTACCCAAACTGAACTGGTTAAAAACGCCCTGCGGATGCGCCCGGACAGGATTATCCTGGGTGAAATACGCGCCGGGGAAGCCCTGGATATGCTTCAGGCGATGAATACGGGCCACGATGGCTCTTTAGGCACCATTCACGCTAACCGTCCTCGTGAAGCCCTTGTACGGCTGGAAAACATGGTGGCTATGTCTGGGGTGCGCTTGCCCAATGATGCGGTGCGCAGCCAGATTGCCGGGGCTTTGCACATGATCGTTCAAATCTCTCGTATGCGCGACGGTGTTCGCCGGATTACAGCCATTACCGAAGTTGTCGGTATGGAAGGGGAAATCATTACCACCCAGGACTTATTTAATTTTGAGTTCACGGGAGAAGATGCGTCGGGCAACTTAACAGGGGACTATAAATCCAGTGGTCTGCGGCCCAAGTTTATGGACAAAGCTGAATATTTTGGTCTTGGACGGGCCTTGATGGAAGCTATGGGGGCATGATGTTATGATTATTGATCAGGAACTCCTTGTCATCTTTGGTGGACTATTGGCTTTCTTCGGGATTCTTGCTTTGTCATTGCAAAATATTGCGGGGGGCTCTCGGCGTATAATGAAAGCCCGGGCGCAAGATTTACACGATCGTCTGGGTAGTAAAGCTGAGATCAATAAAGCGACGGCTTCTTTGAAGAAAGAAATGGAAAGCCACACGCCTGGTCTGGATAAGTTCGCCACTAAATACCTTCCTCGCCCCTCAATCCTGAGCAAACAACTGAAGCAAGCAGGGATTGGCTTATCTCTAGGTATCTATGCGGTTTCTTGCTTCACCCTGCTGGTGGTTGTCGCGGGGGGGCTGACTCTCATTCTGAATATACAGCCTATCGTTGGCGTCGCTGCGGGTCTTTTTATAGGCGTTGGTGTGCCTCATGGAGTGGTCAAATTTCTGGTTTCTAGGCGCGATGCCGCTTTTACCAAATCTTTCCCCGATGCCATTGACCTGATCGTGCGCGGGGTAAAATCAGGCTTGCCTGTTTCTGAAGGCATCACCATTGTCGGGAATGAAATCCCTGATCCGGTCGGGGCTGTTTTTAGAGGGATTACCGATAGCATGAAATTTGGTCGCACCTTGAACGAAGCCCTGTGGGATGCGGTAGAAAGTGTGGAAACCCCCGAGTTTAAATTCTTTGTTATCAGCTTGGTGGTGCAAAGTGAAACGGGCGGTAATTTAGCCGAAACCCTTGGTAATTTGGGTGAAATACTGCGCCAACGCCAGCAAATGAAGTTGAAAATTCGGGCCATGGCTTCTGAAGCCCGTGCCAGTACCATGATTTTAGGGGGCTTACCCTTCTTTGTCCTGGCGGTTCTCTTCTTCATCAATCCCAGTTACTTAACCCCCATGTTTACCGACGATATCGGTCAACTCATGTTAGGAGGGGCACTGTTTAGCATCCTTACCGGCATTAGCATCATGATGAAAATGGCGAGGTTCGAGATATGATTTTTGATTTTACATTTGTCAATCTCTTGCCTGCAGGCGTGACCCCTGATGATGTTATTGTCAGCGTTTCCAGCCTTGTCGCTTTTTTCACCGTCTTAGCGGTTTGGTATGGCTTGCTCGCCAAAAAACCCTTGAGCCATCGTGCCGGGCAAATCGTCAAGCGCCAAGATGATCTGCAAGCGGGTTTAATTGCAGCCCGTCGTCGTAAAGAGCGCCAAGTCAGTGCCATGGGTTTTGCCAATCGCACCATTGAGAAATTACACCTGTTAAAGACGCGGGAGTCAGAGAAAATCAAAATCAAACTATCACAGGCGGGATATCGCACTGAAGACTCCTTAGTGCTTTATCTGGTCGCAAAAATCTGTCTGCCCTTTGGGTTTGGGGCCGCCAGTGTGGTGCTACTTTATGTGATGGAGGCGGTCACCGTTCAGTCTTTGATGAAAGCCTCTTTAGCAATGATGGCTGTATTGATCGGTGCCTTTGCCCCAGAGCTTTGGCTCAAGAATGCCATTGTCAAACGTAAAGCTGCTTTGCAAAAAGGACTGCCAGATACACTCGACCTGTTGGTGATTTGCGCTGAAGCCGGGTTAAGTATTGATGCGGCGATGAAACGGGTTTCTAAAGAAATGATGCAAGCCTCCCCGGAAATTGCCGCCGAGTTTGCTCTCACCGCCGTTGAATTAAGTTTCTTACCCAACCGCCGTGAAGCCCTGGAAAATTTTATCGATCGCACCGACATGCCCTCCATCAGAGGCGTCGCCAACACCCTCATTCAAACGGAAAAATACGGCACGCCCCTGGCCCATAGTCTGCGGGTTTTGACGAAAGAATTCAGAACCGAACGCATGCTCAAAGCCGAAGAAAAAGCCGCTAAACTCCCCGCCACCCTAACCGTTCCCATGATCGCCTTCATTCTACCCTCCCTGTTTATTGTATTGTTAGGGCCAGCTTTGGTAAGGGCTTTGCCGAACTTGCAGGCTTTGTAGGGTTCGATCGTTTCGTCTGTTTATTTAACGTTATACATGCAGGTAATATCGTCAAGCCCGCGCATGACGTAAAGAATCAATCCAGAAAAGTTGCCGGAGTTGGGTGGATGAAGGTTCTATAAAAAAAAAGGCCGGGGAAAGCCCGGCCTTAGTTGTTTTGGAGGAGGGGGATTTGTCGTTATGCAACACCAAAGTGGACGTAATCGGCCCAGGTGCGTTCAACTTGTTTGAGGGAACTGAGGGCGGTTTCGATGTCTCCGGCGGCGACGTCGTTGTTTTCTAAGGTTTCTACTTGGCGTTGTTCCAGCTCTTTAAAACGTTCAACCAGATCAAGGGCACGTGGGGTGAGGCGGATGTTGACAGATCGTTTGTCATGAGGGGAACGGTTTTGTTCCAGCAGGCCGTATTCGACAAGTTTTTTGATATTGTAGGAGACGTTTGAACCGAGATAGTAACCTCGCTCAATCAGGTCTCGGATGGCAATCTCTTCTTTACCGATATTTGTCAGGAGGAGGGCCTGGACGGCATTGACGTTACGAACGCCTAAGCGATTTAATTCGGCGCGAAGAACGTCAAGGAACCGTCTGTGCAGCCGTTCTACTATTCTTGTGAGTTCTAAATATTCTGTTTTCATGGCGGTTCTCTTTCTAAGGGGTCCCGATGATTCGGTTTTTATGAAAATTATTCTCTACGATTATCTCCGCCCGGTAAGTGACTTTTGTCACATATTCTTTATGAAAGTTTTTGATAAACCAATGGTCTGTTCAAAAAGATGGATTGAAAGACAGGTTTATTATGCGCCCCTACAAAACAATTTTATTGGCATTTCTCCTTTCCTTGGCCCTGAGTGCCTGTGTGACAAACGGAGCTGTGCCAACGGTTGAAGAGGTGCGTCAAGATGAGGTGAGCTTGAAGGCCAAACAGTTGATCCGAATTGGTATATCCACTAGGGAAGGGGGCGACCTTGAATCCTCGGTTCGCTTCTTTAATCAAGCCGCCGCCATAAGACCCGATGACCCCGTGCCAAAATTGGAAATGGCTGCAACCCTTTCTGCTTTAGGACGCTACCGCGAAGCCGCACAGATTTATGGACAGGCCCGAAAGTTGGATGAGAACAATGTCACCGCTTTAAAAGGCCATGCTTATGTGTTGCTGGCTCTCGATCTTCCTCAAAAGGCCAATGATGTTTTTGTTGCGGCCCTTGACGTGAGCCAAGAAGATCCAGCCCTTTATAATGGGCAAGGGGTCTCCCTTGATCTGATGGGCAAGCATGGTGAAGCCCAAGAGGCTTATCGTGAAGCGATTGTGCTTGATAACGAACGGTTGTCGTTTCTAAATAATCTAGGCCTTTCAATGTCTTTAGAAGGTAAATACGATCAATCACTTGAAGTATTAGAAGAGGTTGCGGCTGACCCTGAATCGACCGTTCGAAATAGATTAAACCTCGCCCTCGCTTATGGCCTTTCTGGTGATATGGTAAGGGCTGCTCAAGTGGCGCGGATTGAGTTGAGCGAAAAAGAAGTGCGCCATAACCTGGCCTACTATTCAAAACTCCGCAAACTCAGTGCTAAAGAGCGGCGAGAGGCGGTTCTTGGCTCTAAAAAGAAGTAAGCCTTAGATATATACAGCCATTCCCAAGGCCGCCAAACCTGCGAGATATTTTGAGTGGCGTTTCGGGGTTAGGTTGAACTTACGCAGTGAACTGGCAAGCCTGTCTTTTTCCTCCTGAGAAAATTTTATCTCCATGATGATATGGGGATAAGAGACGGCAGAGCTATTATATGGTTTTGAATGGGGAAGAGGGTTGTAAAATTGTACGGCTTGATCGAAGGTTATTCGAATTTGCCCCAGGCCTTCATAATATTCCCGTTTATAGCTCACATGGAGGGTGGGGCTTAAATAGGTATCGTTTAAAAAGGTATCATCGCCACCGAGGTCGGCATGAATTTTTTGGAAAAGGTCGCGATATTCAGTATCTAATAAATCTTCATGGAGATGGGTGAGAGGAAAGCGGTCTTTCCTGCCTAAACGCCCTTGTCTGAATTTTGCTTCAAAGGTTGGTGACTGAACTTCTGAGGGGTCGCCATTATGATACCACCGCAGGCGTAACTTCCGACGATCAGAGATTCCGGCGAGGTTATCTCTTACCGAACTATAGCCCGGATCGTCAAAATAAACTGAATTGACGACCCGAGAGGGATGGGCTTTTTTGGCCGAAGTGTGCATCATCATCCAGCTCTGGGCGCGGGAAAGCCCCGCCTGATCAAGGACAAATTTTAGCTCATAACGAAAGGCACTCATTTTTTCATGACCTCGCCGGAATAAAGTTCTTTAACATCGATAGCTTCCTCAGCAATTTGATTGCCATCAATGGTTAGTTCAGTTCCTGCCTGACGTGAAGCGGTCTTGCCTCCGGTTAGCTCTGACTGGCTAATGAAGAGCTTAGGGGCCCCGAACATATCTTTTTTCACATAGGTCATAATAGCACTAAGGGTATAGTCTTTAACTTTGATATTCTCAGCCGTAACAGTGCTGCCGTCCTTTGAGGCTATGCCAACCCCAACGTTTATGAAATTGCTATCACGTACCACCAAGGTGCTTCCCTCGCCACCGGAAACCGCTTTGTCGTGGATATCATTGGCTTTTAAATCGACAATTTCGACTTGGCTGCCGGAAAAATCTACCGCATCGCCGCCTATATTTTCGAAGTGGGATGATAAAATTTTTCCTTTAGAGAAATCACTGTCAAAGCCATCCGACGGCGTGTTTCGAACAGTGACATTTTGCATGAGGAAATCTGATTTTACAATGTTCAAGGCGTCCTCAGCCTTGGTTCCATCAAAGACAGTATGTATCAGATTGACGGGTGATTTATAAAATGTGACCCCGCCTGTAAGCTCCAGAAGTCCATCACTTAAGGCGATAGTATTTTTAATCGAAACGTGCTCAAGATGAGATTGCTCTCTCCCCTCAATAATATACAAACCTTTCCAGCTATCCTCAGTTGCCTTGAAAATAATAGGGGCCTCAGCTGTGCCCTTGGCCGTAAGATTACCTTTAACGATCATGTAAGCATTGGGGGCAAAGGATATCTCCGTGCCAAATTCAATGCTTAAATCTCCCTTAAGCATAAGCGGCTTTGAGATGGTCCATTTACCTTGATTGATTCTATACCCGTGAGGGCTTTCGTTAATAAAAGGAAAGTCGTCAAGGTTTGATAAATCCGTTAGAGGATTATAAGTTTTTGCTACATGGGTGAATTGGTTTTTAATTGTTTTTTTTATACCCATATAACTGGTCGTGACTTCAAAGGCATTGTCTTGGACGCCTGTAACCCCAGTCTCTACAATGAGTTGTCCTGCTCCGACTTCATGAGGGGGGATTGTTTTATCGGTGAGTTCTAATTTCCGCCCCTTATATTGTATCTCTTCTAGCGCGAGCGGAATGGGCAAAAGGTTATAGATAATAAGCTTCCCATTATCATAATGCCTGGTGGAAACGTATGCTGGCATTTGTGCGGCTTGCGTTTTACTGGGGGGGATGAATGATTCGGCGGGTGGGGATATTGGTTTTTGGGGTTTTATTTTTGCCCTTGGTGGATTGCTTTTTAATTGTACAGCATTTTGGGGAAATGTTTTGATATTATTGTATAATATACTGTAATCAACGGGGTAATCGGAGGGGAAAAAGCTTTCGTAATAAGCGGCTAAATCTTTTAAATTTTGGCTTGCTTTAATTGCGTTATCCAGGTCCTTTTTGAAACGCATTTTACCTTCTTCAGAAACTAAGGCAGCCTTGAAAAGCATTTTGGCTTGTTGAAGAATGGGCTTGGTGTTTTCGATGGGTATGAAGAAGCCTTGATCTGATGTGATGGGCTCTAGCTTTATATTATAAGGGTTAAGATAATACCGAGTATTAAAGGCGTGAAGCGAATGGAAATTATTCCAAATTCCAGCGACCATTGCTGTTCGAGAAAGGCTTTCCACATCAGATATTTTTTCTAAATTTTCTGCTTGAAAATTTTCAACTATATAGCTGTAACGTTGGCGTACTAAAAGGTTATCTAGATACTTTTCCCCTTGGTACACAGAGTTATAGAGTTTGTAGTCTGACAATCGATATTTGGGATAGGTTTGTTTGCTATTTTTTTCGTATCGCCAGCTCTGCTCATCGCCAAATTTAATAATAATTGACTCTTTGGACTGTTGTTTTTCGAGAAGCTCTTTGGACATATGCTCTTCAATATTCATGACCCCCCAATCGGCTCCGTTGACAAAAACGCGAACATAATCATGACGAGTCGATAGTCCCCCTGCATTTCTGACAAGATCTTGAAAAATTTGATCATAGGGATGTTGGCGTGACCCGGGGCTGTGTATTGAAAACCTCTTGAATCCTTTGATCGTGCTTTTGCCTTTTAAGTTTACCCTAAAACTCATACGCATCTTAGATCGCCAGTGGTCTGGCAAATCTCCTTTAAGGCGTATTTTGGCTTTTATTCTGCGACCTTGATAGCTGATTTTGGCATTTACTGAATGGGGATTGTTCAGCATCGTTTCTTTTAAGGCACGCTCTCTGTCGGAAAGTATTGTTTGATAATCTTTAAATTTGATATCAATATCGATTCTTTCCAGGTTGGGGCGGCTGGGGAAGTCTTGTATTTTTGTGGATAAAATTTCTGGGACTCTAGGGGCCACGTATGTAGGAAATCTTTTGATAAGCCCAACAATGACTGCGCTAGGACTTTTGCCTAACTCCCTTAAAGTAGGAAGCCCGAAAAGCCCCTTAAGACTAGAATATCCCCAATCTTGGGCATTAATATGCTCCAGGGTTTCATAGGCTTCATCAATAGCATGCTTCTTATTGAAAGTGACGGTGATAACCAGAAAGAGGATTACTATACCTCCAAGAAGTGGCCAGCGCCCTTTTCTGGTTTTGATTAGCATTTGGATCTCTTTACCAATTGGTTTTGGCTTCAAAGAAGGAACAGGTTAACCCAGTTGCTTTGTTCTTTAAGCTGTCGACAAGTCCATCAAGGCTTTGGGATTGGTCAGGCACAACAAGAAGGACGGCCGTATTCGTATCCTCTCCCCAATCAAGGCGAACGACTTTTAAGCTTTGTAGTTTGGGCTCTAAATCTTGAAGCAAGTCATCAAAGCGAACATCTGAACCGCTCCAATTAATAACCATATTGTATTCAGTTGTTCGCCCAATTTGTCTGTTAGAAAGCCAGAAAAAGATCACCAGCAGTATAATCATCACAAAAAGGGTAGTTAGAAGTGTATGTCCGGCTCCATAGCCCAAGCCTAAGGCGATAGCTAAAAAGAGATAGACAAGTTCTTCTGGCTCTTTAATGGGGGTTCTAAAGCGAACAATAGATAGGGCTCCAACTAAGCCTAATGACAAGGCTAGCGAAGACTTAACAACAATAATTACTAAGAAGATGACGCCAGAAAGTATGGGTAAAATTGAGCCAATATGGTTTTTACCAGTTAATGAGAATGAGCGACGGACATAAAATTCCCGAACGACAAACCCCATGGCTATGCAAATAATAAAGTTGAATAATGTCGGAAGGAGCTCTAATTGGCTGGTGCCTCCTTCAAAGGAAGAAAGAATGGTATCCAAATTATTCAAGATGTACTCCTGTCAGATAACTTTTTATACGGCAAAGCAAGACACCAGTGAGGTGACTGTATATAAGTTCCTATCGTTTATCGCACTTCAGTAGAATATGAAACTGCAAAATGCCGATTTTTCTCATGTCCATAAGGTAACGGTGGTTTTTTAATTCGTACTTAGCTGAATAAAGCCAGATGCTTCCGGCGGGGGGCAATCTGATGCTTTTACATTGGTCACACGTGCGGTTGTCGGGCCTGTGTGACAAGCTTCAACCATATTAATGACGAGTTCTTCTGGGCCAGAAAACACGGCTTCGACAGTTCCATCAAGACGATTTCGAACCCAGCCATTTAATTCCATGCTTTTGGCTGTTTCCACAGCCCACCCCCGATACCAAACCCCCTGGACCCGACCTTCAATTCGTAGATGTACTGATTTGATGCTTTGGTTTTTGGTCATTCACAATGCCTAGAAAAGAAAAAACCACCATGCATTAAAACATGGTGGTTTCAATTCTTTTTTAAGCCAAGACTTATTGATTATTCGAATTCGATAATAATCTGGTCAACGGCGAGGCTGTCACCGGCTTTCACGGGGACCTTCGAGACTGTTGCATCGACTTCGGCTTTAAGCACGTTTTCCATCTTCATGGCTTCGACCACGGCAAGCTCTTCACCGGCTTTGATTTCTTGGCCTTCTTCAACGGAAACAGAAACCAAAACCCCAGGCATTGGTGAAAGCAAGAACTTGGACATATCCGGAGCTTCTTTTATCGGCATATAATCGTTAAGTTCGGCTGCACGGGCTGAAAGTGCCATCGCATTTACAAAAGTTCCGGCATGGGTAATCTGATAGTTCACGCCTTTTTTATCAGTTTGTAAGCAGTAGTGTTTGTTATTGATGGTGGCTTTATAAAGTGGATCGCCAAAGCGCCATTCAGTACGAATTTCATAGGGTGCGTCGTCTACTTTAACGTCGTATCCGCCCTCGACACGCTCAACCACGGCGTTGAATTTTTCTTCCTGGTTAATCAGGATAACCAATTCATTTGAAATATTTGCTGAAGCACTTGTCATACGCCCACTGGTGTGAGCGTTGCGGATCATGTATTTCCAGTGGATGGCAGCAGATACTGCCGCAAACAAAGCGGGGTCTTCGTGAGGGACATCTGAAGAATGGAATCCGTCGGCATATTCTTCCGCAATAAAGTTGGTGGAAATTTTACCAGAATGGAAGCGAGGATGTGCCAAAACAGCCCCAAGGAAGGAGATGTTGTGGGCGACACCCCGAATGTAAAATTCATCCAGTGCTTGTTGCATGTGGTTTATGGCAGCTTCCCGGGTTGTCCCATAGGTGATCAACTTGGCGATCATTGGGTCGTAGAACATGGAGATTTCTCCACCTTCTTCAACACCGGTGTCGACACGGACAATATCTGTTTCTTCAGGCGGCATGTAGTGGACAAGCCGCCCTGTTGAAGGCAGGAAGTTCCGGAAGGGGTCTTCTGCATAGATTCTAGATTCGATCGCCCAGCCTTTGAGCTTAATATCTGTTTGCTTGAGGGTAAGTTTTTCGCCATAAGCAATTCTGATCATCCATTCAACAAGGTCCTGACCCGTAATGAATTCGGTTACGGGATGTTCTACTTGCAGGCGGGTATTCATTTCCAGGAAATAAAAATTGCGGTTTTTATCGACGATAAACTCAACCGTACCAGCACTCTTATAGTTAACAGCTTCAGCCAGCTTAACGGCTTGCTCCCCCATGTCTTTACGGGTTTTTTCGTCGATGAAAGGGCTAGGGGCCTCTTCGATAACTTTCTGGTGGCGACGTTGAATGGAACATTCCCGTTCGCCTAAATAAACCGTGTTACCTTGACCATCTGCCAGGATTTGAATTTCAATATGGCGCGGTTCTTCGATATATTTTTCAATAAAAACGCGATCATCGCCAAAGGAAGACACTGCTTCGTTTGTTGCGAGACGGAAGCCTTCGCGGGCTTCGTCAGAATTCCAGGCAACCCGCATGCCTTTACCGCCACCGCCAGCAGAAGCTTTAATCATCACGGGGTAGCCAATGCCATCAGAAACGGCAACAGCTTCGTCAGCATCTTTGAGGGCCGCCGTATGTCCGGGGATGGTGTTAACTTTAGCTTCTTCTGCAAGCTTTTTAGATTCGATTTTGTCGCCCATGGCATTAATCGCCAGTTCCTCTGGGCCGATGAAAGCAACATTTTCATCTTTTAAGCGTTGGGCAAATACAGAGTTTTCTGAAAGAAAACCGTAGCCAGGGTGAACCGCATCTGCCCCTGTGTCTTTAATAGCCTTAATAATTTTGTCGATGACCAAGTAGCTTTCCGCACTGGCCGCAGGGCCAATATGGACGGCTTCATCAGCCATGGCCACATGAACGGCGTCTTTGTCGGCTTCGGAATGGACGGCAACGGTTGCGATGCCCATTTTCTTGGCAGATTTGATAACCCGACAAGCGATTTCGCCACGGTTGGCAATTAAAATTTTCTTAAACATGGATGCTTTCTGAGCCCCCTCATAAATACACGGCTGGGTGGGTTTTAAACTGATTTTGCGAAGCTTTCCAGTGCTTCTCTGAGTCTTTTAATATTCTTAACATTTCCCGGTAGTCCAAATCGTAGCCAATTTGGGTTTTCATCAAATGGACGAACTAAAATACCAGCTTTTCCAAGGTGTTGGTATAGCTTATCAGCATTTGCCATTTCGACTAACCTAAATAAGGTGGTGCCACCAATTATATTTAAGGAAACGGATTCCAAGAGTTGATCAAGTTCTTTGGTGCTTTTTTGTAGGTGCTCTTGGGTTTCTTTGATCCAAATTTTATCTGTCATAGCAGCACAGCCAGCAGCAATTGCGGGCTGACTAACGGCCCAGGGGCCGAGAAAACTTTCTAGTTTAGTCGCTAGATTTTGGTGGCAAAGGGCAAACCCTAACCTGATTCCGGCGAGGCCAAAGAATTTTCCAAAGGAGCGCAAAACCACCAAACCTTCCGGACCGGATAGAGTTGACATTGGCTGTTGCTCTAAAACGTCTTCGAACGCACCATCAACCACCAGCAAACCGCCACGCTCATGGAGCCGCCCGGCAAGGGCGAGGAGTTGGTCATTGGCATATTGAGTGCCATCTGGATTGTTGGGATTGACCACAACAACCATGGAAGCCTTGCTTTCAGCTTCCTCAATATTTTTGCACCCAACGATGTCGTGCCCTGCAAGAGTCCAAGTCGCCCGATGTTCCCCATAGGTTGGTTCAACAATCGCGATAGACGACTGGTTAAATAGACGGGGAAGCCATTGCAAAATCATCTGGGTGCCAGGAGCCGCGACGATTCCTGTTTGTTTCGGGCAGGAAAAATATTCCCGAGCCGCCGAAAGGAGCTTGCTTTGGTCAGTCGGATCAGGGAGCCGATCTAAATTGCTAAAGGTGATTCTATCCGATGGGTAGGGGGATGGGTTAATCCCTGTGGAAAGGTCGAGCCAGCCTTCCTTAGGAGGACCAAAGCGTTTAGATGCTTGGGCCAAGTTTCCGCCGTGTCGTATTTGAGGGGTGATCACCTTATTCTTATCCACTTTAAATCCTGCGATAAATTCTGTGGCGATGGGTTACACCTTCCCTTCAAATGGATCAAGATATTCCCTTTTTTCTAGGCAAATGCTTGACTTGGGCTACTGACTCGTTATTTCTACGTCCAAATAGGCATAAAAATGTGCAATTCATCCACGTTGGATAGTTGAAGGGGTTCTTCATGACGCGAGCATTTATTTTTCCTGGGCAAGGGTCTCAGGCTGTCGGAATGGGTAAAGAGTTGGCGGATGCCTTCCCTATTGCCCGTGAAGTTTACCAAGAGGTGGATGAAGCTCTTAAACAAAAGCTCTCCGCTCTGATGTTCGAAGGACCGGAAGATAAACTTACCTTAACTGAGAATGCCCAACCTGCTCTTATGGCTGTCAGTATGGCTGTGGTGAGAGTGTTAGAAAGTGAAGGTGGCTTTAAGCTTGCGGACAAAGCTTCATTTGTCGCAGGGCATTCTCTGGGAGAATATTCAGCTCTTGCCGCCTCCGGTGCTTTAGAGCTTTCAGATACGGCTCGTCTCCTAAAAACCCGTGGACAGGCCATGCAAAAGGCTGTGCCTGTAGGCGAAGGCGCGATGGCGGCCTTGCTTGGTCTTGATCTCGAGGCCGCGCAAGAAGTGGCAGACGCCTCTTGTGACGGAGATATCTGCGCCGCCGCTAACGACAATGCGCCGGGTCAGGTTGTGGTCAGTGGTCATAAAACGGCGATTGAGCGGGCTTTGAGTGTTGCCAAGGAAAAAGGGGCAAAGAGAGCCGTATTGCTGCCCGTTAGTGCGCCTTTCCATTGTCCTTTGATGGCTCCGGCGGCAAAAGTTATGGCTGAAGCTCTGAGCCAAGTTCAAATCAGACAACCGAACCCAACCCTTGTCGCTAATGTGACGGCTTCAGCGACGGATGACCCGACAGAAATTCGTCGGTTACTGGTTGAGCAAGTAACCGGGATGGTCCGCTGGCGTGAAAGTGTTCTTTACCTTGGTGAACAAGGGGTGGATAGTCTTGTTGAGCTGGGTTCAGGTAAAGTCCTCTCTGGATTGGTCCGTCGGATTAATCGGGAAATGACCGGGACATCCATTCAAGGACCCGCCGATATCGAATCGTTCTTAGGTACCTTGTAAGGAGTTAAGTAGCATATGTTTGATCTGACAGGGAAAAAGGCTCTCGTCACCGGGGCAACGGGTGGGATTGGTCGTGAAATCGCGATTGCTCTTCACACTCAAGGGGCCGAAGTTGGTCTTTCTGGTACCCGTGAAGAGGTCTTGAAGGAGCTTGCGGCTGAACTTGGCGAACGGGCACATGTTCTTCCCTGCAATCTTTCAGACCCCGAATCCGTCGCTGCCTTAGCAAAAAATGCTGAAACGGCTATGGGGGCTGTTGATATCTTAGTCAATAATGCTGGTCTGACCCGTGATACTTTAGCCATGCGGATGAAAGATGAAGATTGGCAAGCGGTCATCGATGTGAACTTGACTGCTGGTTTCAAACTTATTCGAGCTCTTCTTAAAGGCATGATGAAGCGTCGTTCTGGTCGGGTTATCGGCATTACCTCAATCGTAGGGGTGACAGGCAATCCAGGTCAGGCCAATTATGCTGCCTCAAAAGCAGGTATGATTGGTATGAGTAAGGCTTTGGCCCAGGAAGTCGCTTCCCGAGGGATCACGATCAATTGTGTCGCTCCAGGCTTTATTGCCACGCCCATGACCGATGATTTGGGTGAAGCCCAGCATGAGAAATTATTAAGCAATATTCCGGCGGGGCGCCTTGGCGACCCAAGAGATATTGCTGCCAGTGTTGTCTACTTAGCCAGTGACGAAGCGGCCTATATAACCGGGCAGACTTTGCATGTTAATGGCGGTATGGCGATGATCTAAAGACTGTCGTTTATGAGGCCTGAAATATTTTCAAATTTCGGGTGCTGGTAATGGCAGAAAAAGTATGTTAACTAACCTCCTAATTTCGGCCCTTGGGGGGAGTTTTAGTAAAGCTTGCCGGGGGTTACACAAGGGATTAAGACATCCCGAATTGAAATTTTTTATTTGTCCAAGTCATCTAAAGGAATATGGGAATGAGTGACGTCGCAGATCGCGTAAAGAAAATTGTGGTAGAACACCTTGGTGTTGAAGAAGCCAAAGTTACTGAAAACGCTAGCTTTATCGATGATTTGGGTGCCGATAGTTTGGACACCGTAGAATTGGTCATGGCTTTTGAAGAAGAATTCGGCTGTGAAATCCCTGATGATGCTGCTGAAAAAATCTTGACCGTTAAAGACGCTATCGACTTTATCAATAGCCAAAACGGCTAATGGTTTGAAACGGGCGCTGGTTTCAGCGCCCGATCAGCCCCGTTAACGGGCTGTGCTTAGCTTCTTCGCGAACCGGATTTACGAGGGATCATGAGAAGAGTAGTTATTACCGGAATCGGTCTTGTCACCCCCCTAGGGATTGGCATAAAAAACAACTGGGATCGCCTTACCAATGGCGAGTCCGGTATCAATGAAATCACCTCCTTCAATGTTGACGACATACCAGCAAAAATCGCCGGACAAGTTCCCGTAGGGGAAACAGCCGATGGCAATTTTAATGCTGATGATTATGTCGATTCAAAAGAACAACGCCGTAACGACAGCTTTATCATTTATGGTATGGCTGCGGCACAGATGGCGATTGAAGATGCGGGATGGACACCAGAAGGTGAGGAAGATCAACAACGTACAGGTGTCATGATTGGCTCCGGTATCGGGGGTCTCCCAGAGATTTCAAAAGGTTCTCTTTTGGTGGAAGGTGGCAAAACCCGCCGCCTCTCGCCCTTTTTTATTCCGGCCAGCCTGATTAACTTGGTCTCCGGTCAAGTTTCAATCAAATACGGTTTCCAAGGTCCAAACCATGCGGTTGTTACCGCTTGTTCAACCGGTGCGCACGCAATCGGTGACGCAGCGCGTCTGATCATGTGGGAAGATGCCGATGTTATGGTAGCTGGTGGTGCTGAAGCCGCTTGCTGTCGTGTGGGCATGGCTGGTTTCGCTCAGGCAAAAGCTCTTTCGACCAAAAGAAATGAAACCCCCACAGAAGCTTCTCGTCCGTGGGATAGCGACCGTGATGGTTTCGTTATGGGCGAAGGGGCTGGTGTGGTTGTTCTTGAAGAACTAGAGCATGCCAAAAAGCGCGGTGCCACCATTTATGGTGAAGTTGTCGGCTATGGTATGTCGGGCGATGCCCACCATATTACGGCCCCTCATCCCGATGGTCGGGGAGCTTTCCGTTCCATGGGCAACGCTTTAAAACGTGCTGGAATGAACCCCGGTGATATCGATTACATCAATGCTCACGGCACCTCAACCATGGCTGACGTGATTGAGCTAGGCTCTGTCAAACGTCTGTTTGGCGATGATGTCAACAATCTGTGCATGTCTTCAACCAAATCGTCCATTGGTCACCTTCTTGGGGCGGCTGGTGCTGTTGAAGCCATTTATTCTACCTTGGCAATTAAGTACGGTGTTGTCCCGCCCACCTTGAATTTGGATAATCCAGCTGAAGGGTGCGATATAAATCTGGTTGCCAAAACCGCTCAGGAACGGGAAGTGAATGCTATTCTTTCCAACTCCTTTGGCTTTGGTGGAACCAACGCTTCTCTTGTCATTAAGAAGTACGCTTAAGGCATTATGCGGCGGCTTGTCGCACTTCTCGTCTTTCTAATCGTCGCTCTCGGTGTATCCGGGGGCGGCGTTTTTATGTGGGGCTATGGTAAGTATGTTAAGCCCGGCCCTTTGATCGCTCAATCGACAATCGTTATTAAGCCCGGCCTCGGTGTCGATGCCATTGCTGAGCGTTTAACTTTCCAAGGCATCATCGTTGAGCCTTTGGTTTTCAGAGTAGCGGCCCGTGTTCTCAAACTTGGACGTCGGCTAAAAGCGGGGGAATTCTCCTTCCCCCCCAGGTCCAGTCAAAAAGACGTATTGGAAATCCTGGAAGCCGGAAAAACCGTTGTTCGCCGCATCACTATAGCCGAAGGATTGACCACCAATCAGGTTATGGAGCTTGTTCTACAGGCCGAAGGCTTAGAGGGAGATGTGCGAAACTTCCCAGGGGAAGGGGTTCTTCTGCCGGAAACCTACCACTTCACTTTCGGCGATTCCCGTCAAGAACTGATCGGCCGTATGGAGGCTCAAAGCCGCAGTGCTTTGGAAAAACTATGGCAGGGCAGGGAGCAAGGACTTCCCTTACGCAGCCCAGAAGAAGCCTTAGTCCTGGCGTCTATCGTTGAGAAAGAAACAGGGATAGCCAGAGAACGCACCCTGGTCGCAGGTGTCTTTATCAATCGCCTTAAAAAGAAAATGCGCTTACAGTCTGATCCCACAGTTGCCTACGTTATCAGCGACGGCACAGGGAAAATGGACCGGGCCTTAACCCGCAAAGACCTCACCATCGACTCGCCCTATAATACCTATAAAAACCGAGGTCTGCCTCCAACACCGATCTGTAACCCCGGCAAAGCCAGCATCGAAGCCGTCCTCCACCCCGCCAAAACCAGTGCCCTCTACTTCGTCGCCGACGGCACCGGAGGCCACGCCTTCGCCCAAACCCTAAAAGAACACAACCGCAATGTCGCCAAATGGCGGAAGTTTAGGCGAAACCAGAAGAAGTAGGGAAGGCGTTCCCATAAAAGCGATGGGCTCTGCCCAAACCCGCAAAGGAATTTCATTCCTTTGAACCTGTTTGCTTATAGAAGGAAATATACTCAAATGCTTGCGCGGGTTGTGTAGAAAACCAGTGAAAAGCGGTCATTCACCCTGGTATTCCACGGTCTTTTCAACTGCCTCAACCATAAGCGGACTTATGGTTTTGGGGCTAGTTTCCACAATCTCTCTGCATTTCCGTGTGCTAAGGCTTTAGCAATATGGAGGGGGAGCTCACTTAAAGCTTTCCGCCATAATGTGGCTTGTTTCAAGTAACTTTGACCCCAATCTTCTGGCCACACGTTGTCGAACCCAAGAATAAATCGATCAGGTGATGCCAAAATAATATTTAACCATTCTGGTGCTAAACTTTTTCCGCTATAGAGGTTGGCCCAGGGTTGACCAGAGTTTTTGGCTAAAGTTACGGGGTTGCTGTGAGACATTATGAAATAAACATTTTGATGAGTATCAATCAACCGCTTTGCTTCATCTGCATCTAACTGTCCCATATGTATAAGTACAAATGGATGTTCAGGGTGGCTGCTGGCCATAGCTTCAAAATCCTTTATATAATCGGATTTATTCCAACCTGCAGCAGAGAACTCATAATGAGCAATAAATGGCCAATTTCGTTTGATGGCTAGATCAAGTAGGAATTGTGCTTGTGGGCTATTCGCAGCAACGTCAATTTCGGGTGCCTTTTTCCCCTTTTTAGCATGATACAAAATTGCTTCACCCATAGCACGGTATTGCGGATTGTTAACTTGCATTTTGATGAGTTTTTTAAACTTAGGTGAGCCGTTGTTAAATGCCTTGCCTTTACTCCGGACTGCCGCGATTATCCGCTCAGGGTGTTGGGATGCCAACATGGAAACGTCTTTTGGTTTACGATCATTTCTAGCTGACAGTATTGTACGATAGACATTAGCTTGGTCCATCAACTCAATAATTTCAGATGCATCTTGCCTAGCAGGGAGTTGACTATGAGCATCAATGAAATACAGGTTTGGTATTTCTTCTGCGGCGGCTGGGGGTGAATAAATATGTAATTGTAGACATAGTAAACCCAGCCAAAATACACGCATGTTAATGAGCTCCTTGTTCAAAAAATATGGCTTAATAAGCTGCTATTAGTGTAAGGTTTTTTGTACCTAATAACAAAGGTTTAAAGTCCAGGAAGACCCCATGGGACTCGACAGGCTGAACATATTGCTGAAACCTGTCCCAATATCATCGAAGAAGGCATGTTACACCTCGCAGAATAAGTTAAAAAACATTTATAAGATATACATACCTATTTACAGGTCAGAGCCAATTGTATGTTTTTATGGTTTGTTCTTTTCCTTCAGAGTGTATTCAATTGGTCATGGCTTGGGCTTGTTGCTGCAATCGGGGAGGGGTATAAACGGGTAAACATTTAGGAGAGGTGATTTGCTGAAAAGCATGACTGGGTTTGCCCGTTCTCAGGGGCAGTATGAAGAGTGTTCTTGGACGTGGGAAATTAAGAGCGTTAATGGCAAAGCGTTGGATTTGCGTTGTCGCTTTCCTCATGGATTTGATGGGCTGGATATGCCGACTCGGAAGGCGGTTTCTACTGCTTTTAAACGGGGCAACTTCTCTCTTGGCTTGAACCTTAAGCAATCACAATCTGCGGGTAAGCTTCGCATTAATCAGGATTTTCTCAATCAGTTAGGCTCTTTGATGGAAACCTTAAAGGCTAATGCGCCCGATGCCACACCGCCGAGCCTTGACGGGTTGCTTAATATCAAAGGGGCCGTTGAGATTGAGGAAGTTGAGGAAAACGAAGCGTTTCGGGTAGCTTTAGAAAAAGAAATCCTTGATAGCTTGGGCACAGCTTTGAAAAGCCTGGATAAAATGCGTGAGGCTGAAGGGGCTCAAATGGGAAAAGTGCTCCAAGGGCAACTGGATAGCATTGTTTCTCTCTGTGGTGAGGCAGAAAAAATGTCGGTGATGCAGCCGGAAACCCTTAAAGAAAAGCTCAAAGGGCAGGTTGCTGAATTGCTCAACTCGGTACCACCTCTGTCGGAAGACCGTCTGGCCCAGGAAGCGGCTTTGTTGATGACAAAAGCGGATATTCGCGAAGAGTTGGATCGTTTGAAAGCACATGGGGAAACGGCCCAGGAATTATTGGGATCAGGTGAACCTGTTGGTCGTCGTTTAGATTTCCTTTGTCAGGAATTTAACCGGGAAGCCAATACACTTTGTTCTAAGTCGTCTGATGTGGAGCTAACCCGCGTTGGTATGACCTTAAAGGCCACAATTGAACAGTTTCGCGAACAAGTTCAGAATATCGAGTAGGGGGAAATATCATGGCGCAAAAAGAAATCGCCCGTAGAGGCCTTATGCTGGTTCTTTCCTCTCCCTCGGGGGCCGGAAAAAGCAGTATTGCCCGGGAGCTTTTAGCTCGTGAACAAGATTTGCGCATGTCTGTTTCTGCCACCACCCGTCTCCCGCGTGAGGGGGAAGTAGATGGCAAAGATTATCACTTCATTTCCATCGATGAATATAAGCGTATGGAATCTGAAAATGAATTTCTGGAAAGTGCTAAGGTTTTTGACAACTACTATGGCACCCCGCGTCAGCCAGTGATGGACTCTTTGAAGGCTGAAAAGGATGTGTTGTTTGATATTGACTGGCAGGGGACTCAACAGGTTTCTAACAATGCCCTCAGTGATTTAGTCCGGGTCTTCATCCTTCCACCCGATGTGGTTGAGCTAGAGAAACGTCTGCGGGGCCGCGCTCTTGATCCAGAGGACGTTATTCAACGGCGCATGTCTAAAGCTTCCGATGAAATGAGCCACTGGGCTGAATATGACTATGTGGTGATCAATACGGTTCTGGAAGACGCCATCAAGGAAGTGCAGAATATTCTCCATGTGGAACGCGCAAAGCGGCACCGCCAGGTTGGCCTGTCTGACTTTGTTAAGGAACTGCGCGGGGAGTAACTTCCTCGTAAGCCCGCGCTAAAGCACAAAATTCCTCAACACTCAGGGTTTCGGCCCTGGCTGTGGGGTCAACGCCCGCCATTTCCAATATTTTTTCAGGCTCGCTGGTGACAGATTTTAAGCTGGCCCGCAGCATTTTGCGTCTTTTGCCAAAAGCTGCTGTCACAACCTTTTCCAAAATATCCCTGCGTGCCGGAGCCAAAGGCTGGTCTCGGGGGGTAAAGCTGACAATGGTTGACATAATTTTTGGCGGCGGGGTGAAGGCCTTGCGGTCCACATTGAACTCTGGCTTCACGTGGCAGAGCCATTGAGGAAGGATACTGAGGCGCCCATAACTTTTGCTTCCCGGTTCGGCGCAAATACGATCCGCCACTTCCTTTTGAAACATCAAGGTCAGTTTTTCAAAGGACTGAATATCCCTGATCCATTTGAGCAACAAAACTGTTGAGATATTATAAGGCAGGTTGGCAACGATCTTGCGGGGGGCCTCGCCAAGGTTTGCCACATCAACTTGAAGGGCATCCCCTTCAATCACTTCGATACGGTTATCATAGGCCTGATTGATTTCGGCCAACACATCCATACAACGCCTGTCGCGTTCAATCACAATCAAACGCTTGGTTCCGTTTTCGAGAAGGGCGCGGGTTAAGCCACCGGGGCCAGGGCCAATCTCAATGACAGTACCCTGAGATAAATCCCCTCCGGTACGGGCGATCCGGCCGGTTAGGTTCAAGTCGAGCAGGAAGTTTTGGCCAAGCGATTTTTTCGCACCCAAACCATATTTGGCAATAACATCTCTTAAAGGAGGAAGAGGGCTTTTATCCGTCATAATCGTCTTTCAGCCATGGAGGCCGCCATTTTTAGGGCTGCAAGAAGGCTGCTTTCTTTGGCGATACCTTTGCCGGCCAGTTCTAAAGCCGTGCCATGGTCTGGTGAGGTACGGATGAAAGGGAGGCCGAGAGTAATGTTTACCCCTTGATCAAAATCTATGGTCTTGATCGGGATAAGAGCTTGGTCGTGGTACATGCAAATAGCTGCATCATATCCTGCCCTGGCCCTTTCATGGAAAAGGGTGTCGGCGGGAAGGGGGCCAAAAGCATTTAGCCCTTTGGCTTTTAAAGCCTCTACAGCAGGTCGAACGATCTGTTCATCCTCTAACCCCATTTGCCCACCTTCGCCCGCATGAGGGTTAAGGCCCGCAATGGCAAGGGCAGGGTGTTTGATGCCGAAATCTCTCTTTAAGGCCGCTGCGGTGATCATGGATTTTGTCACAATCATTTCTGTTGTCAGGCTTCTGGCGGCTTCTGCGAGGCTGATATGGATGGTTACAGGAACCACCCGCAAACTGTCGCAGGCAAGCATCATTACGGGAGGTGTCTCAATAGCTGCAAGGTCGGCTAAAAACTCCGTGTGCCCCGGAAAAGGAAACCCTGCTTCGTTGAGAACTTGCTTTTGTATGGGGTTTGTTACCACGGCAGAAGCTTGTCCGTTCTGTACAAGAGAAACGGCTGTTTCTATGGACTTTTGAACGGTTAGAGCATTCTTTCCATCTAGTTTTCCAGGAAGAGAGGGAACGGCTAAAGGACAGGGGAGGACAGGAAGAGAGTGGCTAAATATGTCCCGGGCTTCTGCGGGGGAGGTTATTGTTTTGAGGGGAACATCATACCCCAGATCTTTTGAAAGCTCGGCAAGCCTTTTGGGGTCATCAATAAGGAAGAAAGGAGGCGTTCTGTTTTGCTGGCGATTAAGCCAAATCTTAAGCGTGATTTCACCACCAATCCCAGCGGGCTCCCCCATGGTTACGGCTAAGGTTGACACTTTATGGCCCTAGAGTCGAATTTCGATAAAGGCAGAACGATTTAAATCTCTCAATAGTTGGCGGGCAATCATTTCTTCTTTTTGGATAAGGATACGTTCTTTAATTTGTTTTCGCCGAGTGATTTCATTAACTTCTTTTGGATTTTTTCGATCACAGACCATCAGGACAACAACGCCCTGAGGGGTGTAAACGGGTTCACTTGCCTGATTAATCCTTAAGGGGAGTACTTTCTCTCTCAGTTTAGGGGGCAACTGACCAATTTTTAGGGTGCCAAGATTACCAGAAGTTTCGGTCCCGACTTGCTTGCCAATATCAGCGAATGACTTACAGTCATTGGAGCTAGCAACGACTTGATTTGCGACCGCAATTTTGGCGTCTAGAATGTCTTTTGTCGGGTCCTTAGGGACACTGATAATTACTTGCTCCAAGGCAACAGAAGTTTCATTTTCTGATATCGCCCCGGAAATTCTTTTATCTCTCACAAACAAGATATGGTAACCGGAAAAAGTTTTGATGGGGTCTGAGACATCCCCAGCATTCATATGAGCCAGTTGGGACTCAAGCTCCGTTGCGAGCTGACCTTGGAAAACCCAGCCAAGATCACCGCCGACAGCCGCGGTAGGGCTTTGAGAAAACTGTTGTGCGGCAGCAGAAAAATCAACGCCGCCTTTAATTTGCTGGACGAGACGGTCGGCCGATTGTTTGATATCTGTTTCGCGTTTTTTATCATCAATGGCGAAGAAAATTTCTGAAACCAGACGTTCGGGTTTGCCTTTATTTGCATCAATATGGGCTATTTCCTCATCGATATCATCTTCGGAAATTTTAACGCGACGGCGCACCTGAATATTTATGACTTCTTGCCAAGAAATAGACGTTCTTAACTGCTCTTTGAGGGTTGAGCTATCGATACCTTTGCTTTCCAGAAAAGCAACCATATCATCGTTTGGAATTTTATTTCGGCGGGCAATATCTTTAAGGGCGCGATCAATAATATCGTCACCAACAACGATCTTATTTTTCTTGGCTTCCTGAAGTTTTAACCGTTCTCCAATGAGGTTGCGAAGAACCTGGGGAGCGAGTTTTTGAAAGACCTCTGGACGGCTTTCCATGCCACTTGAAAAAATTGACAAGCTTATTCTTTGCTCAAGATCAAAAAGAGAAATGACGTCGTCATTTACCACAGCGGCAATACGAGACAGGTTTTGGGCAAAGGCAGGTGTAATCCCGAGAATAATAACGGAAAGTATAAGGATGGTTCTCTTAACTCGTAGCATCATCTTTAAGCAGCCATCTACCCAATAAAATTAAAAAATAAATTCATGCCTAACCATCTTCTAGATGGAGCAACATGGCAAGCCCCAAAAGCGTCGAAACTCCAGAAGGTGTCCATGCCGCTAAGATAACGGGAACACTGTCGGAGAGTCCAAGAGCAAATACTAAATCAGAGAAAAAATAGAGCAAAAAGCCTGAGAGTACACCCCCCGTGATAATCGGAAGCATACTGCCACGGGTGGTTTGTCTGAGAGTAAAGGTCGCGGCAATCAAGATCATGGCACAAAGAAGGAGAGGGGCGGCCAATAAGCTATGCCAATGAAGTCGGTGGCGAATAGCTGAAAACCCTGCATCTTCCAGTGTTTTGATAAAGAAAGGGAGGTCCCAGAAAGACAAGGTTTCTGGGGGGGCAAAACTATCTTGAATTTTTGTGAGGGTTAAATCGGTTTCAAATAGGTACTCTTTATTGAAGATTGATGGCTTTTCTGGTGCAAAAACCCAGGCGTTTTTAAGATGCCAAAAACCATCAGATAAACGGGCAGAGTCGGCTTCAATTCGTTGAACAAACTTATCAGTTCCCCGATAGGCGAAAATACTGACATTGGTCAGGTCCATACTGTTCCCGTGCTGCAACACATGAGTTGAGTGGACCACAGATTGCCCCGTAAGGTTCGCTTGGCGTAACCAAAGGCCGGTCTGTGAAATAGCTAAAAGATTTGATTGTCGATCTAAGTGTTTTGCTTCGAGTTGTTCAAATCGATTAAGAAAAACCGATGACATTGGGTTGAAAACACCAATCTGGAATAGGCCAATAAAAAACGAAATCACCAAGCAGGGGGCGAGAAATTGCCAAACGGAGACCCCTGCAGCCCTTGTTACCACGAGTTCGTGTGATCGGGTTAACTTCCAGAATGTCGCCATGCCAGCAAAAAGGACGGAAAAAGGAAAAATCTCATTGCCAATTTTTGGAAGTTTGAGCAAAGCTAACTCAATAATTAAAGCAAATCCAACGTCTGATCTTGATGCCGCTCTCCGTAAAAGTTCAACAACATCAAAGAGAAATACTAAAATGAGCAGGAGAGAAAAAAGCGTAATGAATGACACTAAGAATTGGCGTCCAACGTAAATGGACATGATCGGAGAAATACGCATAACTGTTAATTCCCCTTAGCTAAAATTGGTTTTTTAGGAAGCAAACGCTTAAATACATGGGGCTTTATCGTGATAAACCAGCAAATCAACATAGGGGTGATTGCCGTAATGTAAATTAAAGGGGTCATGCCTATGTTTTTGGCAACATAGTTATTTACCCCTAGAACCAATCCCTGCAGAAGAATGACCAAGCCACCGACGGTCATAACCCTTTTTATTTGTCCCCGCCGTGTGAACGGGCCTGAGATCATGCAGGCCAGAGCGGCTATGGTGAAGGTAATACTTAATAAAGGACCTGCCAGACGATTATGGCCTTCGACCAGGAACTTCCCTTTATCCTTATCTAAAATAGTTGGGTCACTCATCGCCTTGAGGAGTTCCGGAACCATTCGCTCCCTGGCTTCCCGGTAGCGAGAAGGGGCCTCCTCCCCCGTAGATTCCATATCAAAAGTATAGCGGTCAAAGTAGAGGATCGACATTTTATTGGTCTTTTTATCCACCACTTGTCGATTTCCACTAAACATCACGACCCGGGCACCTTTTTCTGCATCGACCAAGGCACCGCGCTCAGCCATAAGGGTCGCTGGCCTTCCTACGATGCGATTGTCATGGACCAGAATGCCCATAAGTTCGCCGTTACGGTTACGTTCCCGAACATAGATCGTAATGTCTTTCGACATGGAGTTAAACATGCCTTCCTGTAGAAGGACGTTAGAATAGTTGTACCTAATTTCCCACTGGAATTCGCGGAATTTTTGGTAAGATTTAGGCAGGAAATAAAAGTTAATGGCATAGATTGCCACCATAACAACGGCGGCAATAAATAAGGCAGGTTTGGCGATGTCTACTTGGCTCATCCCGGAGGCACGCATGACCACCAGTTCTCGATCTGTGGTCATTTTGTTGAAAAAGAAGGTGACAACAATTGCAATCGCTAAAGGGAGGACGAAAGGGAGGAAGTTCGGGAGCATCAACGCCGTTAAATAGGCAAAAGTTCCTGCGGAGACGCCTCGGTTGACGATGAGTTCGACAAACCTCAAAGACCAGCCAAGCCAGATCACGCAGGTCAAAATTGAGGTGACAAAAATCATCCCGATTGCCAATTGCAGCATGATGTAACGCGTTATTCCATTCATAGCCTTAGATGATAATCCCTTCGATCTTTTCCGTTGATTAAAATGCCTTAGAATTGGTCTTCAGGCATTTCCATAATGGTGTTGCCACCTTCCATAAACACTTCGCCCAAGGCTTCTGCTTGACAAACGAACTGGGTAAAGAAGAACTTGGCAGTAATGATTTTACCTTTGAGGAAATCAGCGTTTCCTTCACCTGCTGCTAGCTTGCTTTTGGCCGCCAATGCGCCTTTAGCCAACAACCATCCGCCTGTCAGGTAGGCTGCTAGATTGAGATAATGTACGGACCCGCCAGCAACCAGGTTTGGGTTGTCGGCATTGGTTTCAAGTAGCCACGCCGTTGATTTTTCAAGGGCGTTAATACCTCGGGTGAAAATCTTGCTGATCGCCGCAAATTCATCGCCAGCAGTAGAAAGCGGTCCTTCGAGTTCTTTCAATTGGGCGATGTAAGCTTTCATGGTCACGCCGCCTTCACGGGCAACTTTACGCCCGACCAAGTCATTGGCTTGAATGCCGTTTGTACCTTCATAAATGGCATTAATACGAGCATCGCGGTAATGTTGTGCCGCGCCGGTTTCCTCAATGAAGCCCATGCCGCCATGAACCTGAATACCAATACTTGCGACCTCAATCCCCATGTCCGTGTTCCAGGATTTAACGATGGGGGTTAACAGGGCGACAATGGCATGAGAGGCCATGCGTGTTTTTTCATCTTCATGCTTGTGGGATCGGTCAATGTGGGTGGCGGCGTAATAGGACATTGCTCGACCAGCTTCCACTTGTGACTTCATCGACAGCAACATACGTCTGACATCGGCATGTTGAATAATATTTGAGGGGCCAGAGTCGGGGCTTCCGATTGCTTTTGATTGCACCCGTTCTTTGGCATATTCACGCGCTTGCTGATAGGCACGTTCGGCAATCCCCACACCTTGAAGGCCAACCGCGAGGCGGGCGTTATTCATCATGGTGAACATGCACATCAGGCCCATGCCTTCTTCGCCAACCAGATAACCAATGGCCCCATCATTGTCACCAAATGACATAACACAGGTTGGGCTGCCGTTTATGCCAAGCTTGTGTTCAATGGCTGTGCAGCGGGCATCGTTACGGTCGCCTAGGCTACCGTCTTCATTGACCATGAATTTAGGGGCGATAAACAGAGAAATGCCTTTAACCCCTGGAGGGGCATCGGGGGTTCGGGCGAGAACCAGATGGACGATATTCTCAGCCATATCGTGTTCACCACTGGTGATAAATATTTTCTGACCTGAGAGTCGGTAGTGGTCACCTTCTTTGACTGCTTTGGTCCGGATAGCGGCTAAATCAGAACCTGCCTGTGGTTCGGTTAAGTTCATGGAGCCGGTCCATTCACCAGAAATCATTTTCTCACAGTAGGTGCGTTTTTGCTCTTCTGACCCGTGAGCTAAAATGGCTTCTGTTGCGCCTTTTGTGAGGATGGAGGTGAGGCCCCAGGCCATGTTGGCAGAATTCCAGATTTCATCAATTGCCGTCGCCAATGTCCAGGGAAGCCCTTGCCCGCCATATTCAGGGTCGAACATGACGCTGTTCCAGCCCCCTTCCCAATATTGCTTATAGGCCTCTTTAAAACCGTCAGCGGTACGGACAACACCATTTTCCAGCACATTGCCTTGTTGATCACCAATCTGGTTGGTGGGGGCTAACACTTCTGCACCGAATTTACCTGCTTCTTCAAGGATTGCTTCAATAAGATCGGGAGTAGCATCTTCAAAACTTGGAAGGGCGGTCACTTCCTCAAGTTTGACAATTTCATCAAGGGTGAAACGCATGTCCTGGATAGGGGCGGTATAAGTGCTCATCTTACTTCCTGTCTGTTTTTTAATCACATAAAACGGCCACGGTTTTCCTACTCCCCGAAGGCTTAACAATAGCAAACGCACTATACTGTGTCGTACACGTAAAGCCAAAAAGAAAACTTAAAGGGAATGTAAATTACCTATAGGTTAAATAGGCGATAGGGCCCTATATGAGTTTAGGTGCAAATTAGCACTGTTTTAGCGAAGAACTTTCCCTGGATTGAGAATTTTTTGCGGGTCGAGAGACTGTTTCACCGTTTGCATCAGGTCGAGCTCAACCGAATCTTTATATTTTTCCAATTCCCCAACCTTTAACTGACCTATCCCATGTTCAGCACTAAAGCTTCCTTCCATGGAATTGACAAGATCGTGGATAAGACGGTTGAAGTGACCCCATTGGTCCATAAATGCCTGGCGGTCCATGTCAATAGGCTGGCTTAAGTTGTAATGGATATTACCATCGCCAAAATGTCCGAAAGCGCAAACTCGAATGCCAAGCATTTCAGTTTCGACTAAATCCGTAGCCTTGGTCAAAAACTCAACGATAGAGGAGACGGGCACAGAGACATCGTGCTTAATGCTGCCTCCTTCCATTTTTTGGGCTTCCGGGATGGATTCACGAAGACGCCATAGGTCTAATGATTGAGTTTGGCTTTCAGCCAGCACACCATCAACAGCAATCTCTCGCTCAAAGGCCTCTTCAAACAGGCTTTCGACAGCTTCTCGTAAATCTCCCCCTTCACGGGGGGAGGTGAATTCTACAAGGGCATATTGGTCATAGGCTTCGGTGAAAGGAGGTGTAATTCCGGCAACATTTTTTACGGTCAAAGACAATGCTGTATGGGAAATCAGTTCGAAGGCATTCAAGGTGTCCCCCATCCGCTCTTTCGCCAATGAAAAAAGCTTGGCGACATTTGCAAGATCAGGGAGGGCAAGGAGAGCTGTTTCTTTACTTTTGGGATAAGGAAAAAGCTTAAGCACGGCGGCTGTAATGATTCCTAAAGTCCCCTCAGAACCCATAAAGAGGTGTTTCAGGTCATAGCCCGTATTATCCTTCCGCAGGCTACGCAACCCATTCCAAATGCGACCATCAGCCAAAACCACTTCAAGGCCGAGAACCAAGTCTCGGCTGTTGCCATAGCGCAGGACATTGACGCCCCCCGCATTGGTCGCCAAATTACCACCAATGAGACAACTCCCCTCAGCGGCAAGGCTAAGGGGGAAAAGTAAACCTGCATTTTCAGCAGCGTTTTGTACCGTCGATAGGATCGTTCCAGCTTCCACGGTCATGGTCTGGTTGAGGGGGTCCATATTTCTTATTTGATTCATCTTTTGGAGAGAAAGAATAATCCCCCCCTGGGCAACCGCACCGCCACATAACCCGGTGTTTCCCCCTTGGGGGGTGATCACAATCTCATTTTCAGCACAGAGCTTAACCACTTGGGCTACTTGTTCCGTTGATGAGGGGCGTATGACGGCCTCACAAGACCCTCTATAGAGCCCGCGCTCTTCGGTGATATAAGGTTCTTGGTCTGTGGAGTCAGTAATAACGCCGTTTGCACCGACAATATTTTTGAATTTTTCAATAAGCTGATCGTTAAGGGGTGACAAAATTATTCTCCTGAACCAGAACGGAAAAGGTCGATGAGTTTGTTGAATTTCTCTTGTCCGGCAAACCGGGAGTCGTCAACTCGAGGGAATTTGCAAATACCATTAAAGCGGAGAATTGGTTTTTCGTTGCAATGAATAATCCCATCGGCAAAGGCCATGCTGCGCGTTGGGTTTATAAAAGTTACACGTGTTTCCAACCAGTTATCCGGCATTGCAGGGGCAAGAAAATCAAAAGTATTGTTGATGGAAGGTGGGAAAATTTTAAGATCAGTTGCTGCTAAGGCGGCAAAACCTACCGCCATATCGGCGACCGACATCATCATGCCGCCATGGCAAATTCCCGCCGGGTTAAGATGTTTTTCCTCTACCCGAAAGCCAAAGACAGCTTGTGGGTCGCCTGGCTTTATATAGAGAGGCCCAATCAGGGCTGGAAAGCCGTAATCAATTGGAAATTCGACGAAACCAGTCGGCGGTTTTGATGTTTTTTGATCCATCTTTTTTCCTTTTATGCCACCGTTGCGGCTCGTTTGAGGCGGTCATTGATTGCTTCGCCTAACCCTGCCATGGGGATGGGCATCACGGCAATCTGCTGGACTCCAGAAGTGTCTAATTGTCGCAACATGGCAAATAAATTTGCAGCAGCTTCCACCAAATCACCTTTAGGGCTCAGGTTCAAACATTCCTTTGGGGCCTGATGGCCAAACCCCAATATACCATCGCCTTCGATGAACTCTGTTCTATTCAATCGTACAGGTCGGTTGGGGGCATAGTGGCGGGCCAACATGCCGGGTGATTTGGGGGCTGTTGGGTCGGCGGCAGGGCGGGCGAGGGGGCCAATGACTTTTTCAATCTCTTCTGCTTCTACGCCACCGGGGCGAAGCAACGTTGGTTTGTCCGTTGAGAGGTCGACCACGGTGGATTCAATGCCAACACGACAGGCTCCTCCGTCTAAAACTGCCGAAATACGCCCCTCTAAGGAGCTAAATACATGCGTTGCGGCGGTTGGGCTTATTTCACCAGACCGATTGGCACTTGGGGCAGCAATCGGGCAACCTGACTGAGTTAATAAGTTTTGGGCGAGGGGGTGGTCAGGTACTCGAACGGCAATAGAGTCAAGACCAGCACTCACTAAAAGGGAGATCAAACTCTCGGGTTTTCTTTTAAGGACAAGAGTTAAGGAGCCGGGCCAAAAGGCTTTGGCTAACTTATCAGCGAGGGGGGTGAACAGAACAAATTGAGAAAGCGTTTCTTTGTTTTGTCCATGGACAATGAGAGGATTGAATTGCGGCCGACTTTTAGCTTCAAATATCTTAGCGACGGCCTGATCGCTTCGCGCATCAGCCCCTAGTCCATAAACGGTTTCTGTCGGAAAGGCGATAAGCTCTCCTTTGTTGAGGAGGGAACTCGCTTGCCTGATGGACTTCTCTGTGTTGCTGAGCCGTAAAGTTTCCATGGGAGACCGTTAATTTTGAAAGCGAGAAAATAGCGGGCTGAGAGCACAAAAAGCAAGGGGGGCGATGAACGCCCCCCAATTTAATTTTGTTTATGAAGGAAGTTCTTAGCGAACCGTCTCCATACTCCAGTTGGAATTTGCTGTTGGAGGGAGTGACCCTGCATGCTGAATCTCCATGCGCACTGAACTGTCTAAGCGGCTTGGGATACCAAAGCGAATGATCCCGCCAGGAGCATTCCATTCATAGATACGGACAAACTCCCCAGAGCGAAGCTCAGAAGCGATTGATGTGGAGAAATCGCCTTTCTCTACAATATTGCTAGGTTGACCGTAGCGAGAGAAGAGGGCACTGCGAACTTGTTTAAAGGCTCTCTCCGTGCTGGCAACATTAGTCGTGTCATCAAACTCAATGACTGACCCCGTTCTGGTGACGCTGCCATTGCTATGCTGGATGACAAGCCGTTGACGGGCTTGAATATTTTCAAGCAGACGTGTTTCAAAAATTTGTTCACCCGGTTGTTTGGCACCGTCTTTAATATTCAGACGGTTGAGACGAGCGAGAGTATCTTTAAGGGACAGGCCTGGAACCAGGGTTCTGACATCAAGAGTATCACTTTCCGCAACTGAAGCGGGGGTAATAACCCCTAGCCCTTTGTCAGAAGAGGTGCTTCCTGAGGGTTTGTCGTAGTTATAATTCCAGGACACCCCAAATTTTAAATCTCTGTTGCTTCCCGCCCAAACAGTATTTCGTTTTAGAATACTGGTTTCAGCACGGAAGTTGTGGGCACCTAAATTATAACCATAGTTGGCATCAAAACTATATTCCTCGTAGTCATCCGCCGTTCCTGCATCATAGGTTTTTGTGACGGAGGCCACCATGCCCGCGCTATGTTGACCATCGATAAGATTAAGCGATAAGGTCGGGTTGTGCGAACGTGAAACGACATCGTTTTCTTTAATAAATGTGAGGCGATAGGTCGGCGTAATTGTCCCTTTCCAATTATTGTAAATCAAGGGGTGATCCCCCCCGAAGGATAGCTCTCTGGTTAAAGAGTTACCTGTCGTATTTACAATATCTCGGAGAGATTTTATGACGATTCCTGCACGACCATTCCAATCATTTTCTAGTGGTGCTGCTAGGTTGATATCCATAACACGTGTTTGGCTTACAGATGTCTTGTAATCAGTTTCGCTACGCTCTTGGAAAAAGTCAGCCGTACCCGTTATATTTTTTTCAGGAAGCCATTCATTAAAGAAGGGGCCAGAGAAATTTAACCCCCATGTCCGACTCATGGTCGGGTCGCCGTTTTCCCAATTTGTGATATAGTTTAATCGACGTACACGGGTTTGCAGGCCATTTTCATGACGCCAGGCACCATGGAATTCTAGATTACGTTGATGAGCTGCGACACCGGCGCCAGCAGGAGCATAGTCTTTACCATAGCTCTCATAGCGCATTCTCCAAGAAAGAGGGCTTGCCCCCGTTCCACTCATTTGGAGGAAGTTTCCAAAGTCTGATTTATCTTCGTCGGAAGCGGCGACGCCAGTTTCAGAATGATCACCTTTAAAATAAGCGAGTTCACCTTCAAGAATAACATTTTGATCAGGTAGGAAACTTGGGAAAAACTTATGCTTATCAAAGGGAATAACAAATTCAGTTTCGCCAGCAACACTATAGACGTTCTGTATTTTCTGCTTTGTTGCCGTCGCATTATCTTCGTCAATGATATGATTAACCCAGTTAAAGCTAAACAACCCCATCTCAGGCATTTCGACTAAGTAGGAAGCCCCCGTGTAGTAATCTTGCATGGGGTCGCCTTTAGACCAATCAGATTTGGCTGTGCCAGTGAACAACTGGACCGAACTAAACTCTTTCTGATTGATGGATTGTGGCTGAAACTCGATTTGGGCCCCTTTGACGGAGGTCTGAACAGTACGCAGACTAAAGTCAGCGAAAGTATCGCCCGCTTCCGCCCTGTACGGGACAACATAAGCCCCATTTTCAAACTTAACGTTGATCCGTTCCGGCACAAAACCGCGATCATCGTACCGATAGTCTGACGCATTCACCACGCCAGAAATCATTGCGCTCATGGAGCGCAAGTCATCATATTTTCTGGAAAGGGAGAGGGTGAAATCGTTATAGGTTTCCCAGCCTGTTGTTGAGTAAAGCCGGGTTCCTGGGTCCCCTTTGCTCTGGTAGTAATTTGTAGCCAGAGTATTGTTGTAACTAACGTTAAAATCCTTGAAGTAATCTCTAGAGAAAGCTTCCTCTACAGGATTAAGAGTCCAGCCATTTACAATCCGGTCGATAAGAATGTCGTTGGTCTCATTATCAGCAGCCGAAGCCGTTTGGGCCCCAACAACTAAGCTGGCGAGTAGTCCGCCGATCAAATATTCTTTCTTGATACTCATCGGCTAAACCTCTGCCTGATTTCCAGTTGGTAGTCGGCTTCCCCTTCGGACGACGACCCTGAATTCAAAATTCTGTATTTGAAATTAACAATCACATCACTGACTAATTCAATTTCATCCCGGCCACCTGTACCAACTCGTTCTGCTCTTTGGCGTTTGGTTTGGATGGAGCGAACAGAAACAAGTTGCCCCTTACTGGTGCTGTCTGAATTTGCGGTAAAATTTGACAGATAGGAGGTTTTGTTCGGGAACCTGTCGGAGAAAGTGTTTGCCATCTGAGACGTGTTCCACTTCGCAATGACATCTTGCAAAATGGCGGTCACTTCACTTCTTGGAACCTGCCCTAAACGAATGCCTGGTAAGTTTTCGCTGGTGAGCTTGATTTGCTTGGAGGGGTCAATGGAAAACCCGGCTCCTCCTGCCATACCCCTTGGGGTATAGATCGGATCAGGATTGCGAAACTCCCTTGCGTCGGAAGATACTGAGTAAATTGCTCCAAGGCCGATAATGGCGGTTAACAAGGCTGCGGAGCAGAATTTGATTTTTGTCTCTTTCATAAAACCACTCCCCCTATTCAAACTTGTTAATGGTTACGTTATTGCCAGATACCGAGAAGTTAATGGTAAAGGTGACACCATTAATGCTGAAGGTAACATCTGTATCATCATTGCCGCTTTGTGGGTTTGCATCTGGGCCGTAGGCATAGCTGCTGCTACCATTGCAGGAGAACTTCATGTCATGATCCGCATGTGATCCAGCCGTAAGGGTTGGGCCACTTGAGATTTTGAAATAGTAGACATAATAAGATCCGTCCCAGTAGTTACAGACGATGGAGCTTGGATATGAACCACCGGATGATGAAGTCGAACCAGCTTCCGTCACACTGGATGTTGAACTGACCATTGTTGATCCAGAGGTGGTCCTTGCGTAGGTCACTTGCCCGGTCGCTTTTCCAACAGGACGGTAGGGTGTCTTATTGATAGCTTGGGCTGTGCTTGCCTCAGGTTGATTTTTTTCTGCGCTTGTGTCTGATGAAGTATCGATTCCATCTGTTTTTCTGCCGCTTAAGGCCGACACGGGCCGGTCATCGTTGGCTTCGGCCTCATCATCAGCTTCTGTTGCCGAAACTTCTTCTTGGACTGTTTCGAATTTCTGTTCGTCTTCTGGAGTGGATTTTGATTTGGAAATCGGTTCGTCAGGGCCCTTGGCTTGAGCCTTGTCTCCTGCAACGAGGTTCACGGAACCCGTATTGTTACGGGCTGTTGAGCGACCTTCCTTGGTGATGATGGTTGAGGTTAATCCGGCGGGTTTGGCTTCCAGCAGGTCAACAGTACCACGGATACCAATTGTCATTGAGGGGGAGCGGACATTCATTCCGCTAGAGGTGTTGGCGGAAACCTTACCGGAAACAAAGGAGAAAATACCCTGAACCGCGTTCATAGCAATCTGCCCGGAGCCAGTTTGGGGGTCGTAGACCATTTCATCAAGTACGATCTGGCTTTCAGCATCGAGGAAGACCAAGCTGTCATCGACCAGTTTCAAGACAATAGAACCCACAAGGCTTGTTTGAATAACATCGCCTTTAAAAACCGGGTCCGCTTTTTTGAGGATTTGGCCTTTGCCATCGCGGATGGCATCGACAGTGCCTTTCACCTTCAAGACGGAGCCAATGGCTTCAGCGGCTTGGGCGAGCGCATGAGATGGGGCTAGGATGGTCAGAGCCATCAGGAAAACAAAAAACAACATTGAAAGGCGTGGTATAACACCTTTCTCTAATGGTTGCATTTTTAGGTTGCCTCTACCAGTCACGGCAAAAGCTGAACATTTGTTGACCGACACTTTAAATGATTCCCCAATACTTAAAAGTTTCTCTTGTGAATTCTTTACATCCTCAAGATGAAAACAATCCCCCATACGAATGCCATATTCTACGCTATAGTAGTAAATAAACCAAGGGTAACGCTAGGAAAAATATCTATATTTAGTGAGCTAGCAAAATAAGAAACATGAAAACCTCTTATTTTAATGCATATAGTTTATTTTTTTATTCAGCACCCCAGGCAATGAAATTGCCATTACGAAAATTAGGCTTAGTATAAAGAAACTCAGAACCATCTGGATTTACAAGTTTTCCTCCGGCTGCGAGGAGGACTGCGTGTCCGGCTCCAGTATCCCATTCCATGGTTGGACCGAAGCGGGGGTAAACATCGGCTTCCCCTTTGGCGACAAGGCAAAACTTAAGGGAGCTTCCAGCTGAGGTGGTGTCTGTTGCGCCAATTTTTTCTAGAAACTCATCGGTCTCCGGGGTGCGATGTGAACGACTGGCAACAGCCACAAGCTGATTTTCAGGACGTTTTCGTACATGAATCGGCTGAGCTTCGCCCCCTTTGATCGACAACGTAGCCCCTAGGGGACTCCCCAGATACATATGTTCCAGGACAGGCACATAAACAACGCCTAGAAGAGGGGTTTTGTCTTCGATAAGGGCAATATTGACGGTGAATTCGTCTTTTTTGGAAACAAACTGTTTTGTGCCATCAACCGGATCGACCAGCCAGAAGGGACCCGCCCCTACATCTGGTATTTCTCCGGCTGAAGCTGCTTCTTCGGCGACAACGGGAACATCAGGCCATATTTCTTTCAGAACGGGGGTGATGATTGCTTCGGCAGCTTGGTCGGCAAGAGTGACGGGAGAGTTATCCTCTTTCATGATAACCTCAAAATCAGAGTTATAAATTTCCATGATTTTTTCGCCAGCTTTAATCGCTGTTAGGCGCAGGGTTTCCATCAGTTCAGGGGTAACGGTCAAAGACAAAAGATTAACTCCACTTAATAAGGGTTGTTCCATATGGATATAGGGTCTGAAAGTTCGGACTGTTTGACACCTTCGGTTATAAAACGCCAGCCCTTAAATCCGTCAGACCAATGATCTATTGGCAGTCCCGCCTTTTGTTTGAGATGAGCCAAGAAACGCCGGGGGTCTGGGAGTTGTGACCAGACTTGAGGCAGGAAGAGGGACCGACGGCCTAAGTCCTGAATGATGAGGCCGTCAATGCCAGGGCGCAGCTGGCGTAGTAAATCAGCTTCGTCCTTAAGGGTCATCGGGGCCGCCGGGCTTAAAACTGAAATAGAGATATTGAGGTCACTCAATTCGTCACGTCCCAGATTAGGAAAACGTGGGTCACTAAAGGCAGCTTTATAGGCATTTTGAACCACATCTTCGACGAGGGGCTGGTGGGCTTGAAGAGAGCCAATACAGCCTCTTAACTGACCATTTTTTTCTAAGGTAACAAAGGCCGCACCAGGAGCTTGAAGATCGGCAGAGAATTTTGAGGCGTCAATAGAAGCCGGCGCATCTTTCGCCAAGCCAGATTCAATGGAAGCGGCAGCGAGTTGGAGGAGTATATCCCCGTGTTTGTCCAGGATACTCCGAGTTTGTTGGGCAAAGGCATCCATTGGGTCGGAGTCGGGGGACAGAGTGGAGGCTTCCTTCTCGCTTTCAATCAGCACCCAGGAGCCATAGCCAACAACACGGTTTTTGGGTCCTGCCGTATCACCTGAATTTCGGAAGTCGACAGTAGAGATTTCCATCCCCTTTTTTTGGGCAAGGTGAAGAAGCCCTTTAACAGGGATACGCCCACAGGCCTGATCATTGCCAATGCCATTAATGTTAAAATTTTCAATGGCTTGTTTAGTTTTTCCGTCAAGTTCGTTGGCCTGTTCGTAACTCAAATAATGGCTTAGGTCGGTGCTGATAATGATGAGTGTTTCCGGTCCCCCCCAGAGGATATCAAGTACTTCTGAGACTTGTTCCGGGGTGGCATTGCCAACGACCAGGGGCACGAGGGTGAAGTTTCTGAGAATGGTCTGCAGGAAGGGGAGGTGAACTTCCAGGCTATGTTCCTGGGCGTGGGTGGCGTCCATGGTGGTGACTTGCGGAAGAGCTGCAATTTTGCTTTGGAGCTCTTTGTCCAAACCAATGCGACCTAAGGGCGTCAGGAAATAATCGGCACTACTCATGGCTAAACCTTGCACCGCCACTTTGTGGCAGGGGCCAAGGAGGATGACCTTTTGGATGGTTTCTTTTGCGGATTTTAGCCGAGCATAGGCCGTGGCAGCCACCGAGCCGGAATAAACATATCCCGCGTGAGGGACGATAATTGCTTTGGGTACTTTGCCTTTGGATTCAGGTTTTTTCTCTGCTTCCAACAGGTAGTGGATAACAGATTGGTTTAACCGCTGGGGGTTATCGTCGTAAAATGTCCCAGCCACCGCTGCCGGTCTTGCCGTCGCCATTTTAGGTCCTCTGGTTCAGAGATTTCAAATCACGAGAGTCTTTCTGAGAGAAAGTCTCTAGTTGAAGCTTGACCCGGAAAGGCTTAATTTTCAACTATTGAAGTGATTATTTGGCAAAATTAGATGACACAAGCTTATAAACCCCAAGCTGTTCTCGGTCGTTACTGGCACGAAATTGAGGAAGGACGCATCCAATGCGACCTCTGTCCGCGTTACTGTAAGATCAAAGATGGGCAACGGGGGTTGTGTTTTGTCCGGGCCAATATTGGCGGCCAGATGGGACTGACCACCTATGGGCGTTCCAGTGGGTTTTGTGTCGACCCTATTGAGAAAAAACCTCTCAACCAGTTTTTGCCGGGAACCCCTATCCTTTCCTTCGGCACGGCAGGCTGTAACCTTACCTGTAAGTTTTGCCAGAATTACGATATCAGCAAGGCCAAGAGTTTTGATAAAATGGCTGATCTGGCCTCCCCTGAAATGATAGCTCAGGCTGCCGTGCAACTCGGCTGCAAATCGGTGGCTTTTACCTATAACGACCCTGTAATTTTCCTCGAATATGCGGTGGATGTGGCCAAAGCCTGCCATGGGCATGGGATTAAGACTGTCGCGGTAACAGCCGGGTATATTTGTGAAGAACCGAGGGTGGAGTTTTATAACCACATGGACGCGGCTAATGTAGACCTGAAATGCTTCACCCAAGATTTCTATTATCGCCTATGCAGCGGTCATTTGGATAAGGTATTGGAAACGCTAAAGTACCTGAAGCATGAAACCGGTGTTTGGTTTGAGACCACCACCTTGATTATTCCTGGCGAAAATGATTCAGAAAAAGAACTGGAAGAAATGACTCAATGGGTGGTGCAAGAGCTAGGGCCAGATGTTCCCATGCATTTCAGTGCTTTTCATCCCGATTGGAAGATGATGGAACATCCTCCCACCCCGCCTGAAACCCTGATCAAAGCCCGGCAAATCGCAATCAAGAATGGCGTGCGCTATGCCTATGTTGGCAATGTCCATAACAAAGAAGGCGACAGCACCTTCTGCCATAACTGCGGTGACATGGTGATAGGCCGCGACTGGTACGAACTTTCTACTTGGAAACTTGACGGTGAAGGCAAATGTCAAAGCTGTGGCACTCAATGCGGCGGCGTGTTCGACGGCCCGCCTGGAAACTGGGGAAGAAAACGCCGTCCGGTGAGGTTGAAGGCATCCGGGCGTTAATGCCTTGAGGTCTGGTGTTTGCCAGATTACAGTCCATATAAATCTATAGCTTAAATATAATTACTTAGAGGCTTTTATGAAAATTACCTTTGCTAAACATGCCTTGCCTGCCAAGGGCATTCTTGTGGTTTTTGCTGGTCCTGGTGGCAAGCTGTTGTCATCGGCGGAAACCCTGGATGAAATGACTGATGGGGCCTTAAGTCGGGCCGTCAAGGTTGGGAAGTTTAAAGGTAAATATGGTCAGTTTGTTTCGCTTTATGCGCCACAAGGAGTGAACCTGGATCGAATTTTCATTGTCGGCACCGGTAAAGCTTCCGACCTTGATGCGTTGAAAATGGAAAACCTCGGCGGGAAAATTTATGGGTCGACCTTAAAAGCCGGAAATAGTCTCTCTGTTCTTTATGATCATATAGTTGACAGTCCGCTTTCTGATGACGAGAGCGGGGCGCATTTAGCTTATGGTTTTCGCTTGCGTTCTTATCGTTTTGATAAATACCGCACCGATGAAAAACCAGAAGCAAAACCATCTCTTAAATCTGTTCGTGTTCTATGCCAAGGGTTTGCCACAGCCCGGAAACAATTCGCTACCCTGGATAAGATCGCTGATGGGGTTTTTCTGACTCGTAATCTTGTTTCTGAACCCGCCAATGTTATTTACCCAAAATCTTTAGCCAAACAGGCAAAAGAGCTTGAAGCTTTGGGGCTGAAAGTGACCGTATTGGGTGAAAAGCAAATGAAGAAACTCAAGATGGGGGCTTTGTTGGGGGTCGGGCAGGGGTCAAGCCGTGAGTCCCAAATGGTGGTCATGGAATGGAACGGCCTTCCGAAGGGAGCCAAACAAGAAAAAGGTCCAGTTGCTTTCGTCGGCAAAGGAGTGACTTTTGATAGCGGTGGTATCTCCCTTAAACCCGGTGCCGGTATGGAAGATATGAAATGGGATATGGGGGGGGCTGCTGTTGTCATTGGCCTGATGAAGGCCCTAGCAGGGCGTAAAGCAAAATCCCATGTAATTGGGGTTGTTGGCCTTGTGGAAAATATGCCCTCAGGTGAGGCACAACGTCCTGGTGATGTGGTAACATCCATGTCTGGTCAAACCATTGAGGTGATTAATACCGATGCTGAAGGGCGTTTGGTTTTGGCTGATGCATTATGGTACACCCAGGAAACCTACAAACCTCAATTTATGATCGATTTAGCCACCCTAACTGGGGCCATTATGGTTTCCTTAGGTCAAGAGATGGCGGGTTTGTTCTCTAATAATGATCAATTGTCAGAGCGTTTAACAGCCGCAGGTAAGGCCGTTGATGAAGAAGTGTGGCGCATGCCGATGGGCGAGAACTATGATGCGATGATTAAGTCAAAGATTGCCGATATGAAAAATATTGGGGGACGATTTGGAGGCAGTATTACCGCCGCACAATTCCTGCAACGTTTTGTCAATAAAACACCCTGGGCTCACCTGGACATCGCCGGGGTAACCTGGTCCTCTAAACTTAAGCCAACGGTTCCTATGGGTGGCACGGGCTACGGGGTGCGTTTATTAGACCGCCTTGTCGCTGATCACTACGAAGCTTAAGTAAATAGTATGACTGATATCGCTTTCTACCATCTTCAAAGGTCGCCGCTGGAAAATGCTTTACCAAAGCTGCTGGCGAAGACTTTGGAGGTGGGAAAGCGGGCGGTGGTTATGGCGGGGTCACCCCAGAGAGTTGATGCGTTGAATAACCTGCTTTGGGCCTATGAGCCCAATAGCTGGTTACCCCATGGCTCCGTGAAAGATGGCTCACCCGAAGAACAGCCCGTCTGGTTGACAACAGAAGATGAAACCCCAAATGGAGCAACCTTCCTCTTTCTGTCCGATGGTGCCATATCACAGCATGTTGCTGATTTCGAACGCTGTTTTGAGCTGTTTGATGGCAATAGTGATGAAGAAGTCACGGCAGCCAGAGAAAGGTGGAAAGGCTATAAAGAAGCCGGACATAACCTGACATACTGGCAGCAAACCGAGCGGGGCGGGTGGGAAAAGAAAGCTTAAAGCAGACGGTATATTGCTTTAACTTTTAGTTACAGGCCTCCGGCGAGAAATATTTTCTAAACGATCACCTTGGTGACGTTCTCGCCGAGCTTTGTTTTTCTTTGCATCATTGTCTTCTTCAAGGCTCCCGCGGACAGCAGCGCGACGTTTTGCAAAAGCAGCAGCGCGTTGTTTAGCGGCCCAGGCCTCATAGATTTTTTTGTTCTTGGCAATTTTTCCAGCAAAGGTCGCTTCACAAATTGCATTTCCCAACATGCCGATAAGCGGACCAGCCACCATGGTAGAGGTCCAGTAAACAGCATGGGAAGAATTGAAGCTTTCAATAACGGCAATGTGGTAATAGAGAATAAAGAAGAACATCAAGACGGCACCGAGTAATATAACTCGGAAGGAAATTTTTTGTGATAGGGGAATTGGTGCACGAGGGGAGCCATAGGCTTTAAGCATGCCTGAAAGAAGTCCGCCGAAAAATGCCGCTAAGAAGTACAGCATTGATAAAAGTGCAATTACTGTCTGAAGTTCAGTAAAACCGAAAAGCTTCAGCACAGGCATTAAAAAGCCATGCATTGTCTACGCCTTCTTCTTTCGCCTAGACCCCGTCCTAAAAAAAGGTTGGAACAAATACAGGCGAAATTGTTGTTTCTCGGGTGCGGTTATTATAGAGTCCGCTTTATAGATTCATATCTGAATCATTAAGGTTAAAATAGCGTAAATTTCAAGAAAGATCAAAATTTTTACTATTTTTTTCTTTTAGAATTACTTAGGCTGATGTCAGGTTACGTTAGCTAATGTTTTAAGGTATTTCAAACCCTTAATAGATCGACTTCCATACCAAGAAGTTAGCTCCCCATCAATTAATGATATTTTCAAGTTTGTCGATTCTATTTGTTGTGAAAGATGTTTCTTACTTGTTTCTGTGAACGAATAGGGTTCTGAGCTAAGGAGTATTTGATCAATTGAAGCGATTGTATCCGGGTCTAATTTTATCTCTGGATAGCGAACATTTGGGTCGTGCCCGATTGTCACCCAATTAATTAAATTCAGCATTTTTGAAATATATGTGTCTTGCGAAACCGTCATCCAAGGATCTTTCCAGATAAGGTAAAGCACCTTTTGCGGGGTGAGATGAGCCGCATATTCTTTAAGCTCTTTGAAAGCGGTGCTGAATTTGAGGCAAAGAGTTTCTGCTGGCTCTTGACGATCAAACAGGGTGCCTAACTGCCGAAATAAGGCCAGGTTATCTTCTGGTTCAATGGGGTGAGTGACCACGACTTCTATCCCAAGGGCTTCTATTTCATCGGCGAGGGATTTGGGGTTTTCGTCGATATTGACCAAAACATGGGTTGGATTAAGAGATTTAAACCGCTCCATTTTGATGGCTTTGGTTCCCCCCACTGAGGTTATTGAAGACACCTTGTCCTTGGGATGAACACAGAAGTTTGTACATCCGACCAAATTTTCTTCTAGACCCATGTCGAAAAGTGTTTCGGTCAGGCTGGGGACTAAGGAAACAATGCGCGGGGAAGCTGCCATAGGATTTAGCTCGCTGATGCCAATTCTTCTTGCGCAGAAATCCAGGTCTCTTCGGCAGCCTCAATTTGTTTTTCCACCACACCAAGCTCTTTTTGCAGCTTGGGTAATTTGCCGCTTTCGTCTTCATAGAGAGCGGGGTCGGCTAGGGCCGTTTTGAGCTTTACCTGCTTAGCTCCCAAAATCTCCATTTGCTTTTCGGCCTGTTGAACAGCTTTTCTCAGGGGGGCTTGCCTGGCGCGGGCAGCAGCGCGTTCTTTACGCTCTTCTTTACGGTTGACCTTGCCTTCTTTTTTAGCTGATTTTTCTTTGTCTGAGTTGCCTCCACGGGCTTTTCGTCTTTCAAGCAGTTGCTTGGTATAATCGTTCATATCGCCGTCGAACTGTTCGCAGGTACCATCTCTCACTACCCAAAGACGATCACAAACCAACTCTAGTAAATGTCGATCATGGCTCACCAAAATCACGGCGCCTTGATAATCATTCAGCGCCCGAATGAGGGCTTCGCGTGAATCGACGTCCAAATGGTTCGTCGGCTCATCAAGCAGCATAATGTGTGGATTTTCACGGCTCATCAGGGCAAAAAGTAGGCGGGCCTTCTCCCCCCCGGAGAGTTTGCCAACGGCAATATCGGCCTTGTCTTGCCCAAAGCCAAACCGCCCAAGGTGGGCCCTTACTTTAGGGGGGGCGGCATCTTCCATCATTTGAGACATATGGAAGAAAGGGGTTTCATCAATCCGGAGTTCATCGGTTTGATGCTGGGCAAAATAAGCTGTTTTAAGTTTGCCGGATTTACGAACTTCCCCATTTTGAGGCTGCAAACGCCCGCCAAGTAGCTTGATTAAAGTCGATTTACCGTTGCCGTTGGCACCCAAAAGCCCAATCCGGTCTTCCATGTCCACATATAGATTCATGTTCGACAAAATCGGCTTGCCTTCTTCATATCCGACCTGGGTATCATCCAGGGTGATAAGGGGAGGTGCCAGGGAAGTCGGGTTTGGGAAAGTGAAAGTGGTTGTCCGGTCTTCCATCACTGAGGCTATAGGTTCCATCCGGGCCAGAGCTTTAATACGGCTTTGGGCTTGGCTGGCTTTGTTAGCCTGGGCTCGAAAACGATCAATGAAGCTTTGGATATGTTGACGTTCAGCCTGTTGCTTGGCGAACATTTTTGATTGCAGTTCCAGTCTTTCCCGTCGGGTCTTTTCAAAAAAGTCGTAGCCGCCGCCGTAACGGGTGAGTTTGCCATGTTCCAGGTGGATAATTTCGTTAACCACATTGTTAAGGAAGCTGCGTTCGTGACTGATGACCAATATGGTCCCTTGATAGGTCGACAGGTAGTTCTCCAGCCACAGGGCTGCTTCCAGGTCTAAGTGGTTGGTCGGCTCATCGAGCAGGAGAAAATCTGGCTTCAGGAACAGGGTTGCAGCCAAAGCAACACGCATGCGCCAGCCACCGGAAAAATCGTTGACGGCCCGTTGCTGGGCTTCGGCATTAAAGCCCAGGCCCGCGAGGATGGAACCCGCTCTTGATTCTGCCGAATGAGCATCAATATCGCTCAGTCTTGTATGGATATCGGCGATACGGTGAGGGTCCGTTGCGGTTTCCGCTTCAGCTAACAGGTCATTCATTTCCTTGTCGGCCGACATCACTTCTTGCAGCAGGCTATGGTTTCCCGAGGGGGTTTCTTGAGAAACTCGCCCTACCTTCATGCCTGTTCGCACCCTTATCTCCCCATCATCTAAAGCCAAATCGCCTGAAATGAGGTTAAACAAGGTGGTTTTGCCACTGCCGTTGCGCCCAATAAGACCAGCCTTGTGGCCTTTGGGAAGGACAACGGTGGCCTGATCAAGGATGACCCGCCCGGCAATCCGGTATGTAATATCATTAATATGTAACATGGGGCGGGGTAATACCACGGCTTTCCTGGGAAAGCGATAGCCATGTTTTCTAGCAATTGGCTTTAACTGGTTCGATGGACAGTGACCAGGAATCCTCCGAGACCAATAAAGGCGGCCCCGGTAATTCTATTAAACCATTTGCCTACATTCCCTCTGCTGAGCCAGGGGATAAGCTTGTTGGCGGAACCGGCTAAGAGAAACTCAACCATAAATTCTGTCGTCGCAAAAGTGCCGGCCAGAATAATGAATTGGAGGAATTGTGGTGCTGCGGTGTCGATGAACTGGGGAAGAAAAGCAGCAAAGAAAATAATGGCTTTGGGGTTTGATATAGCCACTAAAAATCCGTGAGAAAATAATGCTTTATTTGATGTTAGGGATTTTGTGTTTTGTTGCTGAGGGCAATTTACACTTGGAGGAGGGGACCGCCAAGTTTTGACTCCTAAGTAGACCAGATAGAAAGCACCAATCAATTTTGCCAAAAGAAACCCTTGTTGAGAAGCTATGAGCAAGGTGCCCAAGCCAATCATTGAAACTCCCATCAGAATAGCAAATCCTAACACACCCCCCGAAATCGTATACGTGCTGCGGCGTGCCCCATAAATTGTCCCATGGGTAAGCGCCAGTAAACCATTTGGTCCGGGGGTGAGAGATAACCCAATAGAAGCGATAAGGTACAAAAGCCAGGTTTCTATAGTCATTCAAGCGATCCTATGATTAATTTCAGGCCATATTAGGCCTTCGTATCATAACGGGCAGGTGAGAAAATAACATATCTAGTTGCCAGCGCGGGTTGTTCCGTCTATAACGCGCCGCACCCGCCGTAAAGGCTGGGGGGGAATGTTATCTTTTTCATTATGTCTTGCCACGAGGTTTCTTAACGCTATGGCTATAGAACGCACACTTTCAATTATTAAGCCAGACGCCACCAAACGCAATTTGACCGGCGCAATTGTTGCTCGCTTTGAAGAAAAGGGACTCCGTGTAGTCGCTTCTAAGCGCATCCACCTGACCCTCGCTCAAGCTGAAGGTTTCTACGCTGTTCACGCCGAACGTTCATTCTTCGGTGAACTGGTCGATTACATGATCTCTGAGCCCGTTGTGGTTCAAATTCTGGAAGGCGAAAATGCCGTCCTCGCCAACCGTGAAATCATGGGCGCTACCAACCCAGCTAACGCTGATGCAGGTACCATCCGCAAAGATTTCGGTGTTGACGTTCAAGAAAACAGCGTCCACGGATCAGACAGCCCAGAAAACGCTGCGATCGAAATTTCCTACTTCTTCAGCCAATGTGAAATCGTCGGCTAACCTCTTTTGAGGTTAAGAAGTCAGAAGAATTAAAACGGGAGCGCCTGAATAAGGCCGCTCCCGTTTTTTCGTTTGTTCGCCTGCTAATTCGTTATTATATTTCCCCTAAATTATTATTTAAGCAGGAAATTGAACAGAATGAAGCCCCCGGTAAAAGATGAAAACCTTCGAATGGTTTTTTCTAAGATTGAAGAAGGGCATATTCGTGAAGAGAGAACGACCTTTAAATATCTCATTGCAATCTCAATCGTTCTTCTATTTTCTTCTCTTTCGTATATTGCCTATACGTTTTCAGATCGAGATTCGGCGCGGGAATATGTAACCACGGACTGTAATGTTGACTGTGGTAACGCGGCCTATGGCGATGAGAAACAACAGCAGGAACAAGCCGATAAGAATTTAATTGAAGGCATGATGAACATTTTTGCTGCTATTGTTGCCTTGATATCCATCATGGGTTTGATTTCATGCTCTCTCCACCTTGTTTCACTTACACGACAAGATAAAGCGCATCAAGAGTTTATGGAAAAATATAATCGTTAGAGTCTTTCTGGTTCGATCTCAACCAGGAAGACTCTAAGCCTTACCAAACACTTCATTCAGTTGCTGGCTGACTGTGACAAAGGTTGTGCGTTTTGACAGCTCTTTGAGGTGGCGAGCACCTACATAAGTGCAGGTTGAACGTAAACCGCCAAGAATTTCCAGGACGGTTTCGCTGACCGGGCCACGGTAGGGGAGTTCAATCCGTTTTCCTTCGCTGGCTCGATAAGTCGCAACCCCTCCATAGTGCTTCTCCATGGCGGCATCTGAGGACATACCGTAGAATTCAACAACTTTGCGTTCTTCAATGACGGGTTTGTCGTTGCTGTCAATTTCATTAGTGGCAAATCGGCGGGTGATGACTTCGCCAGCACTTTCATCATGCCCGGCGAGCATCCCCCCCAGCATGACGAAATCTGAACCCGCTGCGAAGGCCTTGGCAATGTCACCAGGGACGGTACAGCCCCCATCGGCACAGACCAACCCTTTGAGACCATGCGCCGCATCCGCGCATTCGATGACGGCAGATAGTTGAGGGTATCCCACGCCTGTCATTTTACGGGTGGTGCATACTGAGCCAGGACCAATACCCACTTTAACTATATCGGCACCGGAAAGAATGAGTTCTTCCGTCATTTCCCCAGTGACCACATTGCCTGCCATGATGACCACATTATCGTACTTCTCACGCACCCTTTTGACCATATCGGCAAAAGGTTCGCTATAGCCATTAGCAACATCAAGACAAATAAATTTAGGCTTTGTATTCAGAGCTTTGTCCCCGATTTCCATCACTTGGTCCATTTTTTCTAAATCGGCCTCTGTGATGCCAAAGGAGAAGAAAACAGAATCCCATCTGTCTAAACCTGAACTGATAGGAGAAGCGACAAAAGATTTATAATCTTCAAGTTGATAGAATTTATGGAGGGCCGTCATCATGTGATGTTCAGAAAGGGCCGATGCCATGTTGAAGGTACCAACCGTGTCCATATTCGCGGCAATAATAGGCACCCCACGCCACACATGATCTGAGTGGGGAAACTTTAACTCACGAAACACATCAACATTTGACCGTGAAGACAAGCGAGACCTTTTAGGTCGGATTAAAACATCTTTGTAGTCTAGCTTTACTTCGGTTTCGATGCGCATGGTCGTATGCCCCTTTTATGTTTTGAGAACTCTAACAGATGAGAAAGGTGGCTAAAAGTAGAGTTGTGCTGTTGGATGATTTGTCTATGATTGATGAGGCTTAATCGTGTTCGGGGAATCAGGAATATGACGATGGAAAAAACAATCTTTGAAGAAATGCAAACGGGTGATATTTCAACTTTTCGTCAGCGTTTAGTTGATGCCATTCCTGATGTTGGCTCGGAACTCATGAACGATGCCCATATGGGGTTGCTGAGTATTTTCTTCAGTTTCCAACGCACGATGGAAGAATTTCGTCAAAGAACACCATCACCGAGTGATTGGGAAAAAGTGGCTTATGACCTTGAAGGTTTGACGCAACTGACGGAGACTCATTTTAAGCAAGAAGAAGAAATGATGGAAAAATGCGGCCATGATTATCTGGTGATGCATCAAGCTGAGCACAATGTCTTTACCCGTAAACTTGTAGGCTACAAGGCGGCTATTGAAGCCCAGAATGTTAAGAAAATTATCGAATTGAAATATGATCTTTTCGATATGTTTGTTCATCATATTTCAATTACTGATGTGAAATATAAGGATGATATCTAGAAGGGTGTCAGTTTGCCCGGCTTAAACTAATACCTAAAAGGACGATAACGGCACCGCCGAATTGAATAATGCTCAGGGTTTCACCAAAGAAAGAAACTGAGGTTATGACGGCTACCACCGGGATTAGGTAAGTGTAAACCATTGCTCGGGTAATGCCGAGACGGGCGAAGCCTTGATAATACCACACAAAAGCAAAAGCCGAGCCAATGATGGTAGAAAAAAACCAGGAGAGCCATGCCGTACTGCTCATGGCTTTCCAGTTATGCTCGATAATCCCAGGCAGGGCAAATATCATCAAGAAGAGAGACCCAAAGAACATGCCCCAGGCCAGGACGACAAATGCTCCTCGTTTTAGGATCATAGGGCCGGAGGCGGCTGTATAGATAGCCCAGATGATCGCCCCGAAAAGGACGAGCATGTCCCCTATTAAGGTGCCACCGCCCAGGTCAATGTGAGTTAAGCTGTTGTTTACCAAAACGACAATGCCAAAGATGGATAATAAAATGCCTATCCAGGCCTTAATACTTGGCCATTGTCCAGTAAAACCAGCTACAAGCGCGCCGAAAATGGGTGTTGTTGCGATGAAAATAGATGCCTTTGAAGCCAAGGTCATGGAGAGGCCAAAGGCCCAAAACCCCTGAAAAAGCGTAATCCCTAAAAGGCCTAATCCCATCAGTTGAACCGCTTCTTTGAAGGTGATAGCCATGCTCTCTCGGCGAATAATCAGGATCATGAAAAGGAAAGCTGATGCGGCGAGGTAACGTGTGGCAGAAAAAACCATGGGCTGCATTTCGTTAAGCACGGTTTTAGCGACCGGAAAATTCACTCCCCATGCCACAACCGAAGCCAGCATCAAGCCATCTCCCACCCCAAACTTCCGCTCTTTTTCCACCCATATTCCCCTAAAATTTGTGGGTTTAAGGGAAGCAGGTGTTATTCATTAGGTCAATAGTCGTTCATAAAAGACGATTTTTCTTTTTAAAATGTGAGATAAATCACATCCCCTAAAACACTAAACCTAGTAGTGTCTGTCTTGGGAGCGACGATATGTTCGCATTTTGGGGAAAAATTTTAACACGGTGGGACGCAAAATGGCTTCAAAATCCAGTAAGATTGACGCTAAACTTTATGGGGAATGGAGCCGGATCATTCGCAAGTCGGTTCGCGAGATGGTCTGCCCAGCCTGTCAGCAGCAAACACAGGCTCATGAGGGGGACTCTAAAATAGATGTTCCTCTCTATTTATGTCGTTGTGACAAAATATAGTGTTTTAGCTTAACAATTTCCTGCTAATATATCATCTAGCGATTTTTCTG